>NZ_OLMF01000004.1:237500-1952113 GCF_900290195.1 Anaerococcus marasmi
CCCTAAATCTTCTGCTGCGCCTTGAGCCGCTTTTTCATTATCACCTGTTGCCATAATTGGTTGTATATTGTTCTCTTTAAGAGCTTTTATTAACTCTTTGCTGGTTGGCTTTAATTCGTCTCCTAAAGCTACAGCACCAATCGCATCATCGTTTTCTACTAATATACTAAGAGTTGCTCCTTTTGGAACATCAATATCCAAATTACGTCCATATGATTTTTGGCTGATTAATTGATAACTATGGCCCTTGGCTTTACCTTCTACACCAGCACCGGAAATCACATCAATTGAATCAAATGATACTGGACGTATATCTTGCTTCTCGGCGAAACTAATAATTGATTGAGCAATTGGGTGGCTAGAACCTCCTTCAATACCTGCTAGTAAGGCAGTGATTTCCTCTTTTGTATATTTGTCATTAAGAAGTTTTACATCTAACACTTTAAACTCACCAGTTGTTAAAGTACCCGTTTTATCTAAAATCATCACATCCGCATCTTGAGCTATTTCTAGAGCCTCACGGTCTTTTACTAGTAAGCCACGGCTAGCTCCTAAGCTTGTGCTACGGGCGGTTACCAATGGAATAGCAAGACCTAATGCGTGCGGACAAGCTATAACTAATGTTGTGATAGCAAATTTTACTGCCGTTGGAATATCCGCTATAAGAATCCATACTACAAAAGCTATTAGTGCGGCAGTTACCGCAATATAGAACAGCCACCCTGCAACTTTTTGAGCAATATTTTCTGCACGAGAAGGTTGACTTTGAGCTTGGCTGATTAAATCCTGTACTTGAGAGATAAAGGACTTATCACCTGTCTCATTCACTTTAATATAAAGAACCCCTTCTCCATTTGTTGAGCCTCCGATTACTTCATCGCCAGGACCTTTTTTAACTGCTTTTGATTCTCCAGTCAAAAGAGCTTCATTTAGACGTGATTCTCCACGCTCGATAGTTCCGTCTGCTGGCACATTTTCTCCGGCTTGAACACGAATTAAATCACCTACCTTTAAGTCAGCAACTGGACGTGTTTCAATTGAATCATCTTCTAACACAACGTGAGCATCTTTTGGTACCAACTTAGCCAATTCTGTTTGTGCATCTCCTGCTTCTCCGATAGCTTTCATCTCAATCCAGTGACCTAATAACATGATTAATAGTAATGAAGCAAATTCAAAGAAAAAGTCCATCACGTTGCCACCTGTCACGTATCTATTGATAACAGTATAAATACTATATACATATGAAACGCTCAATCCTAAAGAAACCAGAGCCATCATTCCAGGTTCTTTTTGTTTAAATTCGTCAACTGCACCTTGATAGAATGGGCGTCCACCATAAATAATTAATATAGTAGATAAAATAGCTACTACAATATCAGAATATGGAAAAGTAAACTGGAATGGTAGGTCAAACCCAGCCATAGGGGATAAGAGCATAATAATGATTCCTAGTGGTAATGACTTTAAGAAAAGTTCCTTAAAGTTACCGTGATGATGATGCTCATGTCCACCGTGCCCATGGTGAGCATGATGGTCGTGATGTTGATCCTTGTGGTCTCCATGTTCTTTCGTGCTTACGTGCTCATGTTTTGAATGATCCATGTCGCCATGATTATGGTGACTGTGGGATGAATGTTTGTTGTTATTGTTCATTTTAAGTTCCTCCTTATACTTAATGATGATGTAAATGACATTCGCATTGTCCTTCTGGACAATTGCAATCCACTTCTTCTACTGCGAAAGATTTTTTCTTCTCTAATATTTTTTCTAGTCGATCTATATCATCGAAGCTTAAAACATGATCTTCAATGATGTCTCCTATTACATTTCCGACTTTCTTATTGCAAATACGGTTAAAAATATCTTCTGTATAATCTCTTACAGCTTCTTTTTCTTCAATATTTGCAGTGTAAATAAACTTTCTACCTTCTTGGTCTGTATTTAGTATGCCTTTTTCAACTAATCGACCTAAGATCGTTTTGATAGTGGATTGTGTCCAATCCATTTTTTCTTTCAATACGGAAATGACTTTTTTACTAGTTACTCGATCATTTGCCCAAACTACACGCATGACTTCCCATTCAGCATCTGTGATATGAGTATTATTTACTATTGCATCCATTTTCTTTCCCTCCTTTCTGTTTACAATTGTAGATTTAATACTTAAAATAAGTTTACTCTTGTAAACCAATCGTGTCAAGTATTTTTAATAAATTTAAGCAACGCTTATTGCGATTGTTTTCCAATTTCTTCCCAGTATGATTTATAAGGTAATCATTGATTTACATTTATTGCTTTTTTAATTCCTTATTTTTAATAATATGATAAATATGATGATACATTTTCTGAATTTATTGTTTGGCTAAATATATAGTCATAAATTTCTCAAATTCTATCCTTTCGTTTTTAATGGTAGTTTGGTTTAATTCACTGCAGGAACTTTACTCTAAATTTGTAGATTTATTTAAATGAAAGTTGTGCAATTGATTTATCTTATTAATAAAAATCTGGAGAAGTTTTTCAAAGAATATAGGGCCTATTGTTTAAAAATTAGTGACTATGTAAGGTTTTCAACCGATTTTTATTCTGTACTTTTATCCAATGGATTTAATGGGCTAAAACTTTGAGATGGTGTTAAGAATCAAGGAGAAGATTAAAAAGTGATTTTATGTAAACTGGTTATTGTGCAAGTTTCGAAGGTTATATAGTAATAAACTTAAAATTTGTCTTTATATAAAGATTATAGAAGAAATCTTCACACAATAACTATTAAGCATGAAGATATCAATGTAAGAAAAGGTGATAGAATCAAGTTAAGTTGATAATATAAAAGTGAATATAGGGCTTTGTCTTAAATTCACATCCCCATCAATGACAGAAATACCAGATAGGATAATACTTCTGTCAAAAGAAAAGATTGAATTTATTGAAACAAAAAGACCTGGAAGAGAACCAAGACCAGTTCAAAAAAAGAATAAGGCCATTTCAAAAATTAAATTTTAAGATTTATGTTCTTGATTTTAAAGAAAATATTGATGAAATAATAAAGAGAATCGAAGATTATAACTTGGACTACACTCTACGTAAATATCAAAACTATCCTACTGAATTTATAAAAGAAAATAGAAAATCGTCACTTTTACTAGATATAGGTTTAGACAAGACGGTTATAGGCCTAATGGCTATAAAAGATTTATACTTTGATGCTTTTGCAATTTCTAAAGTTTTAATTATAGTAATATTAAGAGTTGCCAGATATACTTGGAAAGAAGAGGTAGAAGGTTGGTTCCACCTTGATATTTTAAAATATTCAGTATTAATAGGTTTTGAAGGCGAAAGATTGTACAAAAGTCAGATGTGAAATACATTAAAACAAGGAGGGGATCTTAGTGAAGGTTGTTTATGGTTCTGTGTATGGACACGCACAAAGATACGCTGAAAGTTTCGCAAATAGTTTTAATACAAAGTCTATAAGTTACAAAAACATCGATCGCTTTAAAAGTGAAGATTTCATTGTATATTTTGGGAGCCTTTATGCAGGTGGTGTTAAAGGACTAGAAAAAATAAAGGGAATACCTAAAAATTTTATTTTAGTCACAGTAGGGCTTTCAGATCCAAACAAATCTGAAAACATCATAAGTATAAAGAAATCTATAAAATTATCCGAAGAGAAGCTTGATTTTGACATAACAAAAGTTTTTCATTTACGTGGCGGTATCGATTATAAACATTTAAAATTGCATCACAAAGTTATGATGAGACTACTGTACATGAAAATAAAGAACATGCCGCAAGAGGAGTCTAACGATGAGAATAAAACCATGATCAATACTTATGGAAGTAAAGTTGATTTTGTTGACTTGTCTGAACTGGAGCCTATTAAAGAATATGTAAAAAAATATAGTTTGTAAAAGGTAATTAAAAATACCATTATGGGCATTTATTATGCTCCAACACGTCGACTTAAGCCAGCATACAAGGATTAAAAAACTCAAATATTATCCACAATATATTCTCAAACCACTGAGAAGCTGTTTTGTTGCTATAAAGAAAATAAGTGTCTACAAGGAGGAAAAAAGATAAAGAAAATAGGAAGTGTTAGTATATCTAATGTTGTTTTGGGGGAAAGTTTTATTGAGCATGAAATAAAAATATGATTAGACAGATTAAATAAGTTAGGAGTAGAAATAGAGTTTTTACCTAATTCTTTGAAAGGCATTGATTATTTAAAGAATCATCAAGAGGCTATGGTATTTTATTTATACAAATAATAATTATATATTATAAGTAAATTTAGATTTAGAGATGATTTAATACATAAGAAATATACTAATGGATATATTCTTACATACGAAGCTTACTTAAAATATTAAAATTTATCCATACTGACCACTTAAGCTATGTAGAGACGGTAGCTCTATTGTCCAAACTAAATACAGAACATCATTTTTTTGAATTACCCTTATTATAACCTTTCATTTCCCACTTCTCATAATTAAGAAATATAGTTCTTTCGCTTTCAATCAGTAGGTTAATGGCGTTCTCTAAGGGTTGACGAAATAAATTATAAATAAATTCACCTTGTGCTAGTGCTGTGATTAATTTAGTGTTGAAGTCTCTCATAAGGGCCTCCTGTTTGTGATTGTTTTGTCTTAATTTCAATCTTACAAAAGGGAGGTCTCTTTTTCTATGGAGACTTCGAGGTTACACAAGATAATTTACGCTATAAATGTTGGTAATGTCAAATTTTTTGTGTAAACTCTAACTTGTAAATTTTGTCTTCTAAATTCACCATCTACAATTAAATCGTAGATTTGGTTGTAGATGGTGAATCACTTATTTTCTCTATCATCATTTTAAGCTCATATCTTACCAAACCAAATCCTATGTGGGTCCTATTTGAAAATTTATTATTATATTCTGATACTAGTATATAGATTGCTTTATCAAGGCTTTCTTCATTTGGGAATTGAACTTTCTGTTTTAGCTTTCTTTTTATATCCTTATTGAAATTTTCACATATATTATTGGTATACAAGCTTCTTCTTATTGCTTTTGGAAATAGCATAAAGGTGGATAAATTATCTTTTCCTTCTATCATTTTTCTTAGTTTAGGATATCTAACTGACCATCTTGATAAAAACTCAGTCAATCTTTTTTCTGCTGTTTCTATATCATCTGAGGTGTAGATTAGTTTGGCATCATTTGCTACTTCTAGTTTATCTTTTGCCCTTACTTTATTTTCTATATTCCTCATTAAGTGTGTCCAGCATGTTTGATGTTTTGATTTTGGGAATATATCTGTTACCGCTTCTTTTAATCCTACTAGTCCATCACTTACAAAGAGTAATACATTTTCTAATCCTCTTGATTTTAAGTTTATTAGCATTTCTTTGTAGTTATTAGCTGATTCTTCAGGGAATAATGAATAGTCTAGTACTTCTTTGTTTCCGTTTGGATCTATACCAATTATTACATGAAGAGCTTCTTTTGCTACTGAATCCCTTCTTACTGGTAAGTATGTAGCGTCGCAATACAAGACTACAAAGTCTTTTTTTATTTTTCGATTGTGATAAGCTTCTATTTCATTTTTCATTACTTTTGAGATGTTTGATATGGTTGTTGGAGAATAATTGTTTCCATACATTTTTTCTAATAGATCTGCTATTTCTCTTGTAGTTATACCTTTCTTATATAAAGTGATGACCATATTCTCAAGATTATCTGTGTTTCTAGCGTATGCTTTTACAGTTTCTTGTTTAAACTCACCTGCTCTATCTCTCGGTATTTGAAGCTCAAGTTCTCCAAATCTAGTTTTTAAGTTTCTATGATAATATTCATTTCTAGAATTGCCCGATCCATAGCCTTTGTATTCCCATTTTTCATAGTCTAAAAATACTGTTAGTTCTGATTTTAGTAAATCATTGATAGCTATTTCTAACTGTTGCCTAAAAAATTCATTGATATCTAATCCTTGGGCTAGTATTTGCATTAAATCTGTGTTAAAATTATTCATAAGAGAACTCCTTGTTAGTTTATGTTTTTCTTTTATTTCTTAACAAAACTTTACAAGTTTGAGTTCTCTTTTTCCATTTTACACATAATATTTTATACTATGGATTTTTACTAATCAAATAAATATAAAACGTTTTTATTAAAAGGCAAATATACTTATAAAGTACAAAATGTAAATATTATTGGCGATATGTATTATCAGGTTAATTGTAAGTAGGCAGAAGAGTATTATAATAAAATTAATACTCCAAAAAGAGAGCTATATATTATGAAAGTTACAAGTCATGGACTTATGGTGTCTAAATCAAATGAATTTTCAGATTTATTAGATTTAATATTTTAAAAGTATAAGTGGGTTTATGTATGCTCTCTGAAAGATGCAGCTAAAAAAGACAAGATATTCAGTGAAATTTTTAAAGGAGTAATTTCATGTATAAATTATATCAAAAAAATGAACTAGCTTTTGCCCTAGTTTGGGTTGGAATCTATTGTGTTATTATGACACCGCTTAGAGGACAATTTGGTGATGATAGCATTTTCATGGCACTATCTCTAATTGTTATGGCAATGACTATCAGTTTGTGGATTCAAAAACACAAGTTGACAGAAAAATACGGACTTAGTGCTTTTCCTAAAGATTGCAAAAGATACATTTACTTTATCCCGATGTGGATTCTTATGACGGGAAATTTGTGGGGTGGATTAGCTCTATCACATGGCGGTCTTGCTCAAGTATGGGCGACTATTTCCATGATCTTATTTGCCTATATTGAAGAAGTGATTTTCCGAGGTCTTTTGTTGAAAGCCATGCTAGCAAAAAGTGGGGTAAAAGAATCGATTATTGTAATTTCTATAACATTTGGTATAGGACACATACTAAATCTATTCACAAGTCAAGCCGGAGTTGATACCCTAATTCAGATTCTCTTTGCTATAGCATGGGGATTTATCTTTACTATGGTATCATATAAGAGTAAGAGCATATGGCCATGTATCGTTGCACATGGATTTATTAACGCCAGCTCCAAATATGCCATTGAGAATACAGAAATGAATTGGCTTTTTATAATTACCACGGTAATCACTGCCGTGTTTTACTGTCACTATCTATGGAAGCTGAATGACAAAAATATAGTTTAGAAATAGCTTAATTCAATTTCTAAACTATAATTTATTTTCATCAACACGAATTGACAAAGAACCTTTCTTTTTACACAATTATACGGACTCTATCCGTTTTCTTTATGGATAAATTTTAAATGATGTTAAAAGCTGAAATGTTTTAGGAGGAGCAATGGATAGCAAATTAGTAATACCTAGTAGTAGATTTAAAAATATAATATTAAGTTTGGCTGGCATTCTTATGACACTTATGTCAGGATTTCTGCTATTAATTGTATATTATTCCGGTAGTATTTTATATAATATATTCACATTGATTTTTGGGGTATTTGGAGTCTTGTTTTTTGGACCAGCAACCTTATTTTCCATTAAAAATATTTTCGTGAGTAAACCAGTCTTAATTATAAATAAGGATGGATTTTACGAGAATTCAAGCATGTTGTCTATGAAAAATTCTTTGATAAGTTGGGGATCAGTTCGAAAGATAAAAAATATGCCTATGATGGGTCAAGGAATGGTATCAATATTTATGAAAGATCAGGATGCATATTTGGATAAGTTACCATTATTTAAAAGGTTAATAACTAAAATGAACATTAAATTGGGATATGGAGAGATAACAATTAATATGAATCAAATCAAGAATATGGATGGGGAAGAGCTGACTGAAATTATGAATGAATATCGAAAGAATCGTCGTAAACGCAAATCTTAATTTTAAGGATATTGATAGGTTAAGGATTTAGAAGATGTTTTGCAACACAATTTTTCTATTAGATTGGATATTTTTTTACTTGTACTCCTTGTATATACATTTTAACATGGTTGTGAGTAGAGCTTTTTCAATTCTTTGATATTTTTTAAAGACATCTGTTAAAAATTTACCATCTCTTATTCTAGATATTCTAAGGGCAGGAGTTCCTATTTTTATTGTACAGTCACTTTTATATTAGCTATTACTGTAAGTGCTTATATTAGGTTCCTTTGATAAGAATTATTTTCTAAGTACTCATCTCTTTATTTTTCCATAAACTCATTAAAAACCTTGATTAGATTAGTTTTTGGCATATTGTTTTTTTGACTTCAGCATTGATTAAATTTGAATATCTTCTATGGTAAATGCAAACTGTCGTTGGTTCATTTGTCAGTCTTAGTTAGTATTTGTCGTTAAAACAATGTACTAGTTTTGGTTCAAATGACATTTTCTTTTTACATAATTATACGGACTCTATCTGGTATACTTAAAATAAGATATGAGAGAATTTTGAGAGGGAAAAATGAAAAATATATTAATTATAGAAGACAATCAAGATATAGCCATACAAATGAAAAAATATTTACTTAAGAATGGATATGGAGTTGAAATTGCCAAGTCATTTTATGAAGCTGATTACAAGATGAATATTGATATAGATGTGGCACTTCTCGATATAAATTTACCTGACAAGGAAGGTCACAACTTGATTGATAAGCTTAAGAAAAAAGATATTAGAGTTATTGTAACAACAGTTAAAAATGATGAAGATTTTATAATTGAGTCTCTAGATCAAGGAGCAGACGACTATATAACTAAACCATTTTCCCTTGCCATATTAAGGGCAAGAATTGATGCGGTTTTAAGGACAATACCTATATCACAAGATAAAAGTATATCTTATAAGGATATAAAAATAGATTTAAATCAGTCAAAAATTTATTTTAAGGGAAATCTAGTAGATTTAACTTCGCTTGAATATGAAATCCTAGTCTTATTTATTAAAAATCCCCATCGAGTTTATACCAGAAGTCAGCTGCTTGAAATGTTTTGGGAAGATAGGGATAAGTTTGTAAATGACAATACCCTTACATCAACTATTAAGAGAATCAGAGAAAAGCTTGATAGGGAAATTATCACTACTGTTAGAGGAATTGGTTATAGGATGGATTAAATGCTATATGTATTATGGATAATAAGTCTTTTTCTTCTATATTATTTTTTAGAAAGAAGAAAGAAAAATAGAATAAATGAGCTTATAGATCTGATAGAAAACATGAAAAATCAAGACTATAAAATTCCTATGAAACAAGACGATTTTTCAATTTTGGAAGATAAGATTTACAAACTTTTTATAGAAATAGTAGAAGCCAAAGAGACGACCACTAAAAACAGCGAAAAGCAAATCGAATACCTAGAAGACATCGCCCATCAAATCAAAACTCCCATCACATCAATGCTTTTTTCCATAGAAAATTTGGAGATGGACTTTCCAGATAATGGAGATATAGAGATTTTAAAAAGGCAAACAATCAGATTAAACTCACTATCAGATATTTTGCTCAAACTATCAAGCCTTGATGCAAACAAAAATCTTATGAAAAAAGAACAAGTCCGTTTAGATGAATTAGTGGATTATGCTTTAGATAGCTTAAACTTAAAGAGATCTATAAAGATAGAAAAGAGAACGGATTTAAAAGAAAATAGCATCATTGGAGATTTTTATTGGCTTGCAGAAGCTCTGATTAATATTGTGAAAAATGCTGATAATAGACCGACTTGTGATAAAATCAAAATTTTATCTCATAAAAATCCTCTCTATACAAGCCTAATCATTGAAGACAATGGCGGTGGAATAGAAAAAGAAAATATGAAAAAAATCTTTAAACGCTTTTATAAAACTCCCGACTCAAATGGCTTTGGAATAGGTCTTGCTATGGCGAAGACAATTGTTGAGAAAAATAACGGAGAAATTTCTGTTTCGAATACAAATTCTGGAGCAATATTTGAAATTAAATTTTATAATGTCACCTAAAAATCACTTTACTTTTATATACTTACCTTAAGATAAGAAAAAGGAGGCAAGTATGGAAATTTTAAAAGTAGAAAATTTAAGAAAAGAATATGGAGAGGGAAACTCCAAGGTAATTGCCTTAGATGGGGTTGACCTCACAATAGAAAGAGGAGAATTTGTCGCCATTGTAGGACCGAGTGGGTCTGGTAAATCAACACTTCTACATATCATAGGAGGAGTGGATAATCCGGATGATGGCAAAGTTTATATAGATGGTAACGACATCTCAAAGTATTCCTCAAAAGAATTAGCCTACTTTAGAAGAAGAAAAGTTGGGTTAATTTATCAGTTTTATAATTTGATACCAAATTTAACAGTTCGTCACAATATAGAGCTTCCATTAAAACTTGATAAAAGGAAAATCAATCAAGATGAATTTTCAGATATAGTAAAAAAACTTGGTATAGAAAGTAAACTTGGCTCTTTTCCAAGTGAGCTTTCAGGAGGTCAGCAGCAGAGAGTTGCCATAGCGAGAAGTCTTATCTATAGTCCATCTATTATATTGGCAGATGAACCGACTGGAAACTTGGATAGAAAAAATTCTAAGGAAATAATTGAAATTTTTAAATATTTTAATAAAACCTTAAAACAGACGATAATCCTAATCACCCACGACGAAGAAATAGCCTTAGAAGCAGATCGTATCATTACCATAGTAGATGGGAGAATCATAGGAGATGAAAGAAATGAATAAGAAGAATTTTCCTATTTTTATTTCACTATTTATTGTAAGTTTATTTTTCACAGTGGTTTTTTACTTTGGATATAGAAGCTTGAGATCCAACTATGGTAATTATATGGCTTCAAGCTTTTATCATGGGGAGATTAAAGAAGAACTCTCAAATGAAGATGTTGAAAAACTAAAGTCCATTGAAGATATAGACTTGGTCGGAAAAATGTCTCTTAAACCTGACAACGGAAAACTTGCTGACGATTTAGTCGTTATCAACTACCAAGACGAAGCAATCAATAAGATGAGAGAGTATTCAAGACTTACCCACGGCAGGTTTGCAACAAAGGAAGACGAAATTGTACTATCTGAAAGCCTAGTAAAGAAAAATAATCTTAAAATAGGCGATCGTGTAGAACTTGATTTAGGCAAAAGGTTTCTAAATGGCGAAGAGATAGGTGCCACAAGTGCAAATACTGACAGAGAAAAATTTGAGAGCCAAGGTTCTAAGAGTTTTACTTTAGTTGGTGTTTATGGAGATGTCTACAACAAGTACAGTAAACTAAGTTTTGCTTTAGGGTTACAAGATAAAATGACCATCTTCAGGACTTTTGTAAAATTTCATTCTTTCGAAGAAGCATATAGAGATAGAGATAAAATTCAAGCAGAAATCAATCAGACCTTGGGTAAAAAAGTTACTTTAGAATTTTCCGAAAGTCTAATAAACTATTACGGAGTAGAAAACGAACCCTTACAAAACATAATGAGCAAGGCCGTTCTTGTTCTATCAGTTCTTGGATGCATGGCAATATTTGTGTTTTTTATAAAAAACATCTTTTGGGTTTGGGGGCTAAGAAAGATAAGAGAGCTTTCCATTTACAAGTCTATAGGATCTACCAATGGACAAATATATCTCTTGCTCCTAAAGGAAGGACTTATTATAACTGCAATTCCAATACTCTTAGGACATCTTGTAGGCTTTTTCTCTATATATTATCTGTACAAATACATTCAAATAGACATACAATTTAGTGAATTTAATCTAGTAAAGTTTAATCCCTTATTAAGTTTAGCAATAATTTTGGTTTCTTTTACAATTGTGGCACTAGCCATTAAATCCCCTGCGAAAAAGATTTCTAAAATAAATATTATAGACGGCATAAGAGGAAATATAGATTTTTCAAAATCAAAGAAGAAAAGAGCCAAAGATTTTTGGAAGGAATTAAAACTCAATAACTTAGCTTCAATAAAATCACAAAGATATATTTCTGCAATAGGGATAATAATTATCTCATTGTTTATAATCATCATAGGTATATCAAGTTACTACAGAGATTTTTCGTTTTACGATGATGGCTATAATTTCTCTGTTGATTATTTTAGCAAAAATAACCAAGTACCAAAAATATTAAAAGAAATTGTAGATAAAATTTCTAACGAGAAGTCATATATTTCAAAAGATAAGCATGTTCAAGTGGAAAATACAAACGAATTTTCAAAACAAGCAAAGACAGCTGGATTAGACGAGGAAGCTAGAAAGAATATAGAAAAATATAAGTCAGAGGGTATGGATGGCTTTATCATCGCCTTGGAAGAAAAAGACTTAAGAGAACTTGGAGGAAAGAAGGGCGAATTTATTCTCTACAATACAATTCAAGAAGATTCTTCTATTCCAATAGCTAAGGCAAAGAGAATTCCATATTTTGAAAATCCACAGACTTTAGACATTAACTTAAATGATTATAAGAAGACGATTAAAATTTCAAATACAATAACAGATTTGGGAAAATATAAGTCGAGAACAAGACCATTTGATGTAAAAGTTTATACAGATTTTGACACTTATTTTAAACTTATGGAAGAAGCAGGTGATGAAAAATACAAAAATTATGCCTATAATTTAAATATGAAGATAAAAGATTCGGATACCAAAGATGTAAAAGAATATGCAGAGGCCATGATTAGAAGTAAAATCTCACCAGAAGATCGCTTTAATATAACAACAGGTGAGGAAACCGCAAAAAATGAATATAATGATTTGAAAAGTCTAATAAAAATTGTAATAGGAATTGCTTCAATCATCTTTGTACTAAATATCACCAATGGCTACTCGTCCATTAATTTAAGTCTTATGAGCAGAAAAAAAGAAATCGGCAGTCTTTACTCTTGTGGTATGGATGTAGATGAGTTAAAGAACATCTATCAAAAGGAATTTATTGAAGAACAGGTAAAATCCTTTATAATTTCTATTATTGTGAGCTTAGCCGTAATGCTTATAATATCATTAGTAGCCCCTGATTTAAGAATGGGTACTTTAATAAAATATTATGACTATAAAAGCTTCTTAGGATTTTCACTAGTTGTCTATGGTATTAACCTAATCATCTATCATTTTTCATTAAAGAGAATCTTAGATAGACCGACCATAGATTTAATTCGAACAATATAACCTCAAAGAAAGAGGATATTATGAGGAAGAAAATCAGCAAGAATAATCTGTAGTTGAAATCGCATTTTTGGTGATTTCTGACCTACTTTCAGCAGAGATATTTGAAAGCTATACAGGTCAAAGACCAGCTAGATTAAAATCCATGTTTGTTTGCCCAATTATTGGACAAGTAGGTTTAATATAGGGTACAAAGGGAAAGTAAAGATTGTTATAGTGTTGAATATTCTGTTAATCTTGTTACTTCCTATAGCAATGCTTGTAGGTCATCCAATATAAGTAATGCGATTTAAACAAGAAAATGATAATCTAAACAGCTCTTTTATGGGCTGTTTTTTCTTAGCTTAAGAATGATATAATATATTATAAGATGCGTATTTATTGCTCATTCCCACATTTAAGTCTTATGAGCAGAAAAAAAGAAATCGGCAGCCTTTACTCATGTGGAATGGATGTAGACGAGTTAAAGAGTATTTATCAAAGAGAATTTATTGGGGAGCAGGTGAAGCCTTTACAATTTCTATTATAACAAGTTTAGGTCTTATATTTGTAACATCATTAATCGCTTCTGATTTAAGAATGAGTACTTTAATAAAATATTATGACTGCAAAAACTTCCTAGGATTCTCACTAGTCGTCTATGGTATTAAACCTATCTTCGGAAGAAATTTGTTTAGAAGAACTGGTAGATTATGCTATAGACAGTTTAGACTTAAAGAGATCTATCAATATAAAAATAGAGAAGAGTTTAAAGGAAAATAGTATTTGTGGAGACTTTTATTGGCTGGCGGAAGCTCTCATTAATATTATAAAAATGCTGATAATAGATCCGCTTGTGATAAAATCACAATTTCATCTCATAAAAATCCTCTCTATACAAGCTTAATCATTGAAGACAATGGTGGTGAAATAGAAAAAGAAAATATGAAAAAAATCTTTAAACGCTTTTATAAAACCCCTGATTCAAATGGTTTTGGAATTGGTCTTGCTATGGCGAAGACAATTGTAGAGAAAAACAACGGAGAAATTTCTGTTTCGAATACAAATTTTGGAGCAAGATTTGAAATTAAATTTTACAATGTCACCTAAAAATCACTTTACTTTTATATACTTACCTTAAGATAAGAAAAAGGAGGGCAAGTATGGAAATTTTAAAAGTAGAAAATTTAAGAAAAGAATATGGAGAGGGAAACTCCAAGGTGGTGGCCTTAGATGGGGTTGATCTCACAATAGAAAGAGGCGAATTTGTAGCCATTGTTGGGCCGAGTGGATCTGGTAAATCAACACTTCTACATATCATAGGAGGAGTGGATAATCCGGATGATGGCAAAGTTTATATAGATGGTAACGACATCTCAAAGTATTCCTCAAAAGAATTAGCCTACTTTAGAAGAAGGAAAGTTGGGCTAATTTATCAGTTTTATAATTTGATACCAAATTTAACAGTTAGACATAACATAGAACTTCCATTAAAACTTGATAAAAGAAAAATAAATCAAGATGAATTTTCAGATATAGTAAAAAAACTGGGTATAGAAAGTAAACTTGATTCTTTCCCAAGCGAATTATCAGGAGGTCAGCAGCAAAGAGTTGCCATAGCCAGAAGTCTTATCTATAGTCCATCTATCATATTGGCAGATGAACCGACTGGAAACTTGGATAGAAAAAATTCTAAGGAAATAATTGAAATTTTTAAATATTTTAACAAAACCTTAAAACAGACGATTATCCTAATCACCCATGACGAAGAAATAGCTTTACAAGCAAATCGCATTATTACAATAGTCGATGGAAAAATTGTAGGAGATGAAAGAAATGAATAAGAAGAATTTTCCAATTTTTATTTCCTTATTTATTGTAAGTTTGTTCTTTACTGTGGTTTTTTATTATGGTTATACAATTGTTAAATATAATAATGAAAGTTTCATGACCGTAAATTTTTATGATGCAGAACTTGAAGGGAACTTAACAAGTAATGATATTGAAAAAATAAAAGATATTAATAATATAGAATTTATAGGTGAAATGTCCATAAACCCTGAATCGGCAAAGTACAAGAATGATTTGATTGCCGTAAATTATCAAGATAATGATATAAATAAAATGAGAGAGCATTCAGATTTACTTGAAGGACGCTTTGCTAGAAATGATGGAGAAATAGTTTTATCTAAAAGTCTAGTCGAAAAAAATAAGCTAAAATTAGGAGATAAAATACAGCTTGATTTTGGGCATAGACTAATAGAGGGTAAAGAGATAGATGCCATAAGTACTTTTACTGATAAGGAGTTTTATAATCTTAGTTTTAGTAAAGACTTTGAGGTAGTTGGAATTTATGAAGATGTCTATAATAAATACAGTAGAGTTAATTATGCTTTAGCACTGAAAAATGAAGATGATTCAGGCAAAATAGTATTAAAGTTTAATTCGTTTGAAAACGCTTATGATAACAAAGTAAATCTACAAAATGAAATCAATAAAAAATTAGGTAGAGATGTTCCCTTAAATTTCAATCCTAATTTAATAGATTACTACGGTGTTGAGTATGACTTTCCCCATAATATTTTAACTGAATTAGGAACCATTCTTTCTGTAATAGGGGCTATATTACTATTTGTATTTTTTGTAAAAAATATATTTAAGGTGTGGGCTTTTAGGAAAATCAAGGAACTTTCTGTATATAAGTCTATAGGCACTACGGATTTTCAGATATACTTGTTACTATTAAAAGAAGGTATTTTTCTATCTGTTCTACCTATATTAATTGGTCATATCTTTGGATACTGTCTTATCTTAAAATTGTTTAGGCATCTTGAGATTGATCAAGGGGTCGAAAACTTGGTATCTAGTTATTTCAGTCCTTTACTTAGCCTAGCGATTGTTACAGTAGCTCTTTTAGTAGTAGTATTTTCTATTATTCAACCAGCAAAGAAAGTTTCAAAAATACCTATTATTGAAGGTATAAAGGGAAATTTAAACTTTAATAGCTTTAAGAAAAAAAGATCTAGGAATTTATGGAAAGAATTAAAATCAAATAATCTTGATAGTATTAAATCACAGCGTTATGTTTCTGCTATTGGTGTCATTATAATTTCTGTTTTAGTTATTATTGTGGCAGTAACTAAATATAACAGAGATTTTTCTTACTATGATGCAGGCTACAATGTAATAGCTAGTTATTATAGTGAAAATAGGAGCGTTCCTAAAGTTTTTAAAGAAATTGAAAAAGAAATTCCAAATGATAAGTCCTACATTTCAAAAGAAAGTTATATTCAGGTAGATAATGATTTAGAATTGTCCAAAGAAGCTATTAACATGTCTCTAGATCAAAAGTTAGAGTATTATTTGAAAAAGAGTCATTCAAGCCAGTTGAATGGGATGCTTATAGCTTTAGAAGATGAAGACTTTAGTAAATTGGGGGCAAGTAAGGGAGAATTTATTCTTTATAATATGGTACAAGAAGACCCAAACACTCCAGTAGCTAAAGCAAATAAAATACCATATTTTAATAATCCGAAAGATATAAACTTACAGATAGGGGAGGATTTTCAAAAAAGTATAAAAATTTCTAAAACTATAGATGATTTGGGAAACTATGATTCAATAACTTTGCCATTTTATGTAAAAATCTACGCAGATCTCGATACCTTCTTCCAACTTATGGATGAGTCAAAAGATGAAGAACTTATTAATGCTCCGTATGTATTAAATATGAATGTAAAAGACTCGGATATGAGAAATGTAAAGGATTATTTGGATAATAAGATAAGGAAATCGATAATGCCAAATGAAAAGTACGATATTAACACAAAAGCAGATATTGAAATGAATCGAAAAAGTGATCTAGAATCTTTAAAGAAAGTCGCATTTGCGATGGCTTTCATTATTTTTATTCTTAATGTGACAAATGGTTATTCATCCATTAATTTAAGTCTCATGGGTATAAAGAAGGAAATTGGCAGCCTTTATTCATGCGGTATGGACGTAGATGAGTTAAAGAATATTTATCGAAAAGAGTTTATAGAAGAGCAAATAAAATCATTTATTGTTGCCGGAATAACCACATTAGTAGTCATGTTTGTAATATCTCGTATAGCTCCTAATTTAAGCCTTAATGTATTAATAAGATATTATGACTATAAATTGTTTCTTGGATTTTCTATTGTGGTATACGCAATCAACTTACTAATCTATAATTTTTCTTTAAAGAGAATTTTAGACAGACCAACAATTGATTTGATTAGAACAGAATAGTTTCAAAGAAAAAGGAGGCAAGTATGGAAATTTTAAAAGTAGAAAATTTAAGAAAAGAATATGGAGAGGGAAACTCCAAGGTAATTGCCTTAGATGGGGTTGACCTCACTATAGAAAGAGGTGAATTTGTAGCCATTGTAGGTCCTAGTGGGTCTGGTAAATCAACACTTCTACATATCATAGGAGGAGTCGATAATCCGGATGATGGCAAAGTTTATATAGATGGTAACGACATCTCAAAGTATTCCCCAAAAGAATTAGCCTACTTTAGAAGAAGGAAAGTTGGGCTAATTTATCAGTTTTATAATTTGATACCAAATTTAACAGTTCGTCACAATATAGAGCTTCCATTAAAACTTGATAAAAGGAAAATCAATCAAGATGAATTTTCAGATATAGTAAAAAAACTTGGTATAGAAAGTAAACTTGATTCTTTCCCAAGCGAATTATCAGGAGGTCAGCAGCAAAGAGTTGCCATAGCCAGAAGTCTTATCTATAGTCCATCTATCATATTGGCAGATGAACCGACTGGAAACTTGGATAGAAAAAATTCTAAGGAAATAATTGAAATTTTTAAATATTTTAACAAAACCTTAAAACAGACGATTATCCTAATCACCCACGACGAAGAAATAGCCTTACAAGCAAATCGTATCATTACCATAGTAGATGGGAGAATCATAGGAGATGAAAGAAATGAATAAGAAGAATTTTCCTATTTTTATTTCACTATTAATCGTAAGTTTATTTTTTACTGTGGTATTTTATTATGGTTATATAAACAGACAAGCCAACTATGGTTATGCCATGTCAAATAATTTTTATCATGCTGAGATTAAGGATGAGTTATCAAATGATGAAGTAGAAAAACTAAGGTCTATTGAAGATATCAAATTAATTGGAAAAATGTCCAATGACCCTGATAATGCTAAATATAATAATGATTTACTTGTCATTAATTATCAGGATGAAGCAATAAATAAAATGAGAGAGTATTCAAGACTTCAAAAAGGTAGATTTGCAGAAAATGAAAATGAAATTGTTCTATCAGAAAGCTTCATAAATGAAAATAGCATTAATTTAGGTGAAGAAATAAAACTTGAAATAGGTAAAAGGTTTATAGATGGGGAAAAAATAGGACCTACTAGTGCAAATACTGATAAGGAAAAATTTAAAAAAGTTTCCACTAAATCTTTTACTGTAGTAGGAGTTTATGGGGACGTTTATAACAAATATAGTAAACTAAACTTTGCTTTAGGATTACAAGAAAAGATGTCATCCTTTAAAACATATGTGAAGTTTGATTCATTTGAAAAAACTTATAAAAATAAAGAAAATATTCAGGAAGATATAAATAATAAGCTTGGTAGGGATGTAGAGCTAGAATTTTCTGATGGATTAATATATTATTATGGTATCGAAAATGATCCTTTACAAAAAATTATGAGTAAAGCGGTTATAGTATTATCTATACTTGGATGTATAGCCGTCTTTGTATTCTTTATAAAAAATATCTTTTGGGTATGGGGTCTTCGAAAAATTAGAGAACTGTCTATATATAAATCTATAGGGTCAACTAATGGTCAAATTTATTTGATGCTTTTAAAGGAAGGGTTAATTATATCAGCCATTCCAATAGTTTTAGGTCACATAGCTGGTTTTTCTTTTATATATTATCTGTATAGAAATTTACAAAAAGGTGAGGGAGTAAGTGCCTTTGAAGTAGTAAGATTTAATCCATTATTAAGTTTAGCCATACTATTTGTTTCTTTTATAATTGTTGCTTTGGCTATAAAATCTCCTTCAAAAAAGATTTCTAAAATCAACATTATAGATGGTATTAGAGGAAATATAGATTTTTCCAAGTATCAGAAAAAGAAGAAACAGAACTTATGGCAAGAACTAAGAATTAACAACTTAGCTTCAATAAAATCACAAAGGTATATTTCAGCTATTGGAATTCTAATCATCTCAGTATTTGTAATTGTAATAGGAATTGGAAATTATCTTAGAGACTATTCGTATTATGATAATGGATATAACTTTTCTGTAGATTATTATAGTGATAAGGATGTAGTGCCATCGGTACTAAAAGAAATTGATGAGAAAACTCCTAATGAAAAATCCTATATTTCTAAACAGAAATATGTAATAGTTGAAAATAATAAAGATTTTTCAAAAGAAGCTAGGAATGCAGGATTAGATAAAGAGGCTGAAAAAAACATTGAAAAATATAATGCGGAAGGAATGTATGGATTTTTGATAGCCTTAGAAGATGATGATTTAAAAGAGCTTGGAGGAAATAAGGGAGAATTTCTACTTTATAATATGATCCAAGAAGATTCTTCCATACCTATATCTAAAGCAAAGAAAATTCCATATTTTGAAAATCCAACAAGTCTTGATATAAGTATTGGAGATGATTATCAAAAAAATATTAAGATTTCAAAGTCAATAAGAGACTTGGGAAAATTTAATTCCAAAACCATGCCTTTCGATGTGAAAATCTACACCGACTTTGATACATTTTTCAGTCTAATGAAAGAAGCAGGCGATGAAAAATATAGAAATTATCCTTATATTTTGAATATGAAAGTAAATCACCTCGATGAAAAAGATACAAAAGATTATGTGGAAACCTTAATTAGGGGACAAATTTCACCTGAAGATAGATTTAATATTACTGTAGGGGAAGAGCTAGAAAAGAAAGAATTTGAGAGTCTACAAGACCTAATGAAAATTGTGCTAGGTATAGGATTAATAATATTGGTTTTAAATATTACAAATGGATATTCATCTATAAATCTAAGCTTGATGAGTAGAAGAAAAGAAATAGGAAGCCTTTATTCTTGTGGAATGGATTTGGATGAACTTAAAAGGGTT
This sequence comes from Anaerococcus marasmi, assembly GCF_900290195.1. Classification (GTDB taxonomy): domain Bacteria; phylum Bacillota; class Clostridia; order Tissierellales; family Peptoniphilaceae; genus Anaerococcus; species Anaerococcus marasmi. The sequence goes on from NZ_OLMF01000004.1 coordinate 257,719, forward strand.
TATGAAAAAGAATATATAAATGAACAGATAAAATCATTACTTATAGTTATGTTAACTAGTATTGGTGTAATGTTTATAATTTCTATATTCTCATCAAGATTGACTTTTGTAAATTTACTTAAATATTATGATTACAAAATTTTTCTGGGATTTTCTTTAATAGTATATTGTATAAACTTACTAATCTATCACTTCTCCTTAAAGAGAATCTTAGACAGACCGACTATAGATTTAATTCGAACAATATGACCTCAAAGAAAGAGGATATTATGAGGGATAAAATCAACAAAAATAATCTGTAGTTGGAATCGTAATTTTGGTGATTTTTGCCTACTGCTAATCTACATCTTTGAAAGCTATACAAGTCTAAGACCAAGTGGACTGACATCAATGTTTATCTGCCCAATAATTGGACTAATATGTTTGATAGTTAAGATAAAGAAAGAGGATAAGTAGATTAAATTATTTAATATACTTTTAATCTTCTTACTGCCTATAGCCACGTTTGTAGGACAGCTAATATAAGTAATGAACTAGATGACGAGATAATAATCTAAACAGCTCTTTTATGGGCTGTTTTTTCTTTGTTTAAGAATGATATGATACGTTCTAAGATGGATATTATTTTTATAAGAACCGATCCTGCTGGAAACATTAAAGCATACAAGGAAAAATCTACAGATAAGATAGATGATGGGGTTATTGCTACAATCATGGCCCTTGATAGAGCGATAGGATGTGGAAATGATGCAAGTGAATCGGTTTATGATGATAGGGGATTGATTGTTTTTTTAATTTTCGTTATACATGCAAAGCAAACTTGACAATAAATGCAAAGCAAACTATACTTATAGTGAAAAGTAATTTATGTATTTAAAGAAGGTGGTTAATTGAAGACAAGGATAGCTGAATTAAGAAAAGAAAAGAAAATATCACAAGCTGAACTGGCTGATATTGTTGGAGTTACAAGGCAAACTATTACATCTATAGAAACTGAAAAATACATAGCGTCTTTGCCATTAGCCTATAAGATAGCTAAATATTTTAACTTAAAGATTGAAGATGTATTTTATCTAGAGGAGGAATAATGAACTTAGAAAATTATCATGAAGTATTGAAAAAAAGAGAAAGATTATATAAATCTTATATAAGTTTTGCACTGATATTTTGGGGAATAGGAAATTTTTTATTAAAGGATCAGGCGAGGCTCAATGATTCAGCATTAGGATTTATTAATGGCTTAACATTAGGAATAGAAATAATCTGTGTTTTCTGGGTGTTTAAAATTAGAAAAGCTTTAAAAGACGATAAAATATTAAGAAAATTGTACATTGATGAACATGATGAAAGGAAAAATTTTATAAAACTAAAATCAGGTTCTAATTTAATAGGGAAAATAGTACTTGGAATTTTTGTAGTTTCTATTTTAGCTAGTTATTTTAATATGGTTGTTTTTTATACACTAGTAATAGCTGGAATTTTACTAATAATAGTGAGTTTGTCACTTAAATTTTATTGGAGAAAGATGATATAAAATTTTAAGTAGAGCCACGTGAAGGAGGTAGTAATATAAATATTTTAAATTTTTTGGTTAGTAAAATTAGGTTAGACGCTTTTAAATTACTTGGATAGTAAAATTAAGCTAGACACTTTTAAATGAAATAAAAAGCCATTTATGATACACTTAAATTACACAAAAAAACATTAAGGAGTACCAAAATGGCTTACAATCATCTTACCATAAAAGAGTTAATTTGGATAGAGCAATACTATAAATCTGGAGAAAAAGTTACAAATATATCAAAATACTTATCAAGAGCAAGACAAACAATATATAATGTCGTAAATTGGCTAAAAAAAGGTTTAACTATACAAGACTACCATGAAAACTACAAGAAAAATAAGTCTAAATGTGGAGCCAAAACCAAACAATTAAGTGGTAAAGAATATGATTATGTCCTTGATAAAGTAAGTAAAGGATGGACTCCTGATGTAATAGTAGGCAGAGGTGAAATGAAACTATCGATGAGTTCAAGAACACTCTACAGAAGGTTCAAAGATGGAACTTTGGAAGCAAAACTTCTACCAATGAAGGGTAAAAGAAAAAAGAATGATAGTGTTGAAAAAAGAGGAAAACAAGCATTTAAGAGAAGTATTCATGGTAGGAATAAATCATATCCTAATTTCAAAAATGAATTTGGGCATTTTGAAGGGGATACCATAGTGGGCAAGGATCATAAAAGTTGTGTAATAACTTTAGTAGAAAGAGTATCCAAAGCAATAATAACTTTAAAACCAGAAAACAGAACGGCGAAAGCAATAGAAAATAGGCTAAATAGTTGGTTAGATCAAATTCCTAAACACCTTGTAAAATCAATAACATTTGACTGCGGAAAAGAATTTTCAAACTGGAAAAGTGTATGCAATAAGCATGATATATCAATATTCTTCGCAGATCCAGGCTGCCCAAGTCAAAGGGGGTTAAATGAAAATTCGAATGGGTTATTAAGAAAAGATGGATTACCAAAACAAACTGAATTTAGGCTAAAAAGTGAGGCGGATATTGTTTCTGTAGCTAGCTACAGAAACAATATCCCAAGAAAGTCTTTGAACTACAAAACACCGTTAGAAGAATTTATGAATTTAGTGTATTCTGTCTAGGTTAATTTGACAATTGAAAAAATGAAATAAGTATTCAAATTATATGCAAAAAGATAATATCGAAAATATATATTGTCTCGGTGGGTATGAAATTATAAGGATTACTTATTCAAAATTATTAGAGATCTTAGGAAATCCTAATTGATAGCAATGGGGACCTCCTACTATACTCATAGCTAAAATTTTATTAATAAACATCCAAATTTTTACCAAATCTTCTAACTTCTTCATCTAATTTTTCAAACAGATAAAAAAATACGCTAAACTTATAAACTCTTCCAAAGATGTTTAAAATTTTATAAAAATTGAGTATAGAAGAAAATGACTTCTATTAATTCACGATCTATGACATGAAAGGCATAATTTTCTTTAAAACCACTAATAACTACATAAATCTTCTTCTTTATAAGATTTATTATCTAAAAATCGAATTTTGTAGACGCTAATTAGCATATAATAAGATAGAACAATCTAAGCATTTTATGGATTATTAATGTCTAAAACTCTATTTAAGCGTATTTCAATATTTTCTTTATAAATTTTGAAAGGAATTTTAAGTCAGATTTGATTGTCATTTTTTGTGAAAATTTATATAATAAATAGAGCGATTACAAATAGAAATTTCTAAAGAATGAAAATAACATATATAAGAGGGAGAAAAAAATGAACATAAGCAAAAGTGATATGAAAATATTATTAAAATCTCAGCAAGGAGAATTAGACGTAGTTTTGATGTATCAAGCCCTTGCTAAAGTAGTTAAGGATGAAAATGATGCTGCTACCTTTAGAAAACTTGCAGCAGAAGAAGGTCATCACGCTAGCGTTTTTCATAGACTAACTCAAGAAAATTTAAAACCAAAGAAAACCTTGGCATTCTTTATGCCTATCCTTTATAAATTAATCGGTAAAAAAAGATTATATCCCAAAATCGTAAAGGGAGAGTATAAAGCTTACGAAAATTATGCTCCTGTTGCAGAAAAGTTTCCGGAAATTGAAAGCGTTAAGGAGGACGAAAAAAGGCACGGAGATATAGTCGCTAGCTTGTTATAAGAGAATCTAGTGATTGTAAATACTCCATATAAGCTTTACTTTAGGACCAATTTTGAATAAAACACTACTTAGAACAAGTATAAAACATCCATAGTTGCTAGATGGTCCTTACTTCTAGCCCAAGCTAGGCCTTAAATTCTCATCTTAAGCAGTGATTATTACTATACTTGATACCGTTGAGACTATAAAAGCTACACTAAATATGAACTTGAAAAAATAATATATGCTACAATAGCCCTTGTTTTATAGAATTTAGTATTTAAAATTTTTGACTATAAAACCTGGGCCTTTGGTATATATTTACTCTTATTTGCGTCTATCTTTTTATTATTAAAGATAGGACTACGTCTTGGGCCATTAAGAATAAATCTATAAAAGAAAATTTCTACATGAAGTAACTTGCCAAAACTTACGAATACTTTTACTATTTCATTCTATCATGCAATTTAGAAGATATTGGAGCTTCTCTTTAGTATCAGTGAGGATTGGTCTTAAAAAGACGAAGTACTGAATATTAAGCGTATAGCTGAGTTTTCATTAGAAAATAACCTAATTACTTTTTCACCTCTTCTAACTTCTTCGATTATTCCTTCCAAACAATTTGTCAATCTAAGTCTGCTACCAATGACGTCTGTAGCAAATAAGTAAAGGCATCTTCATATCTTTTATCTAAGGTGTTTAAAGAGTTTTGAAATTTCTTTTCTTTTTCATATTTTAAGAATATTTTCTATTACATTTGATCTTTTTACATATCTATAAGGACTTAGATTTAATTCGAACAATATAATTTCAAAGAAAGAGGGGTATATGTGGAAAAAATTAGTAAAAATTATTTGTACTTGGACTCATGATTTTTGCGATTTCCTTCCTACTACAAATAGACATCTTTGAAAGCTATACAAGTCCAAGATCGGCTGGAATGACATCAATGTTTGTTTGCCCAACTGTTGGACAAGTAGGTTTAATATAGGATACAAAGGGAAAGTACAGATTATTATAGTGTTGAATATTCTGTTAATCTTATTAATTCCTATAGCGATGTTTGTAGGTTATCTAATATAAGTAATGCGATTAGACCAAAAAGATAATAATCTAAACAGTTCTTTGACCTGAACCCGTAAACATGGAATAATTTAATAATCTTTTAAGCGGAATGTAATCTGTACATAGCAGGAGACGTTCCGTTTAATTTTGTTTTAATCCTATCTTCATTGTGCCACTTAATATATTTTTTAATCTCATTTCTCAAATGATCATAACTTTTAAAATCTTCTCCATAATACATTTCCTGTTTCATAATTCAAAAGAAATTCTCCATAGGAGAATTGTCTAGACAATTGCCTTTTCTTGACATAATTTGCCTAATATTCATTTTTTCTAGTTTCTTGGTCCATGAATCATGTTGGTAATGGAATCCTTGGTCTGAGTGTATTATTAAGTTATTCTTGTTTTTTAATTTGTGTAAAGCCTTATCTAACATTGTATTTGTTAATTCTATTGTTGGGTGATAACTTAGGGTATAGCTAATTATTTCACTGCTGTATAGGTTTAATATTGGTGATAGGTATAGTTTATTTTCTTGACCATTAATTCTAAACTCGGTTACATCTGTTAGCCATAATTGATTTGGTTTATCAGCTTTAAATTCTCTATTTACAACATTATCTGCTACTTTACCTATTTGTCCATTGTATGATGAGTATTTTCTTGATCTAGTTTTGAATTTAGTACATAACAAGAATTCTTCTCTCATTATTCTTAAGACTCTTTTATGGTTGATATTAAATCCCTTATTTTTTAATACCATAGTTACTCTTCTATATCCATATCTACCTTTTGATGCTTCTACTATCCTCATTATTTCTTTTCTAATTTCTTTATCTTTATCTACTGGTTTAGCTAATTTTATCTTCTATTCATAGTATGATGTTTTTGGTAGTTCAGCTATTTCCAACCATTCGCTTATCTTGCTTTTTGGATATTTTTTTATTAACTTGAGGATTATCTTTGTTTTTCCTTGCTTCTACTTCCTATTCCAGTAGCAAGGCTTGTAGCTTTTTTTCGTATACTATCTTTATTTTGAGAAGTCTATTTTCTTCCCTTAATTTTATTAATTCTTCTCTTTCACTTTCATTTATTGGAGTATTAGTTTTAGACTTTTTATTTGATTTGGTCATGTTTTTCTTAGGCCTTCCTCTCTTATCTTCTAGTCCAGATAGATCACGTTCAAGATACGTCTTCTCCCATTTGTATATCATAGACCCATTAACAAGATTAAAGTGCTCTGCAGTCTCTCTAAGCGTAGTATTATTGATTTGCCTATATTGTATTACAGATAACTTAAATTCACTAGTGTATTTATTGTTCTTTAACTTCTTAGATAAGCTCTCTAAGCTTCCTGAATTATATTTATTTATCCAGTTCCGCATGGTTGAATATGGAATATCATATTTTTAAGCCACACTTTTATGACCACCTGATTCTCCTGATAAATATTCTAGTACTAATTTTATTTTAAATTCCTTTGTGTATTTTGGTATGAAAAAAACCTCCATCCGTATTCCGTATTTTGGGGTTCAGGTCAATTACAGCGATATTTATGATTGAGGAGCTGTTGCAGAGTGAATAAATCGTCCTAATATCACCAGAGGAACCTATTAGAAAATTTTGCTTCCATAAGCCGGAAGTCTATATAAAAAATTTTCTAAGAGACCCTCTGCTATAGGACTTTAGGAGTTAGGTCGAAATCTTAAAGTAATAGTTTGTAAATGTCAACGGTGAGATTATATTTGACAGCAGACTATATTTTAATCTGAGTACTTATAAAATAAATAAAACAGATAGAGAAAGATATAATGAATAAGTCAATTATTATTTTAAGACTTTAGGACAATTAGTTTCTAGAGTCTTTTATTTTTGGGTATTTATGTGTTAGTGAATGAAATATTAAGAGCTTAAATCTATATATAAATAAGAAAAAAATCCAGCTTATAGATATTATATAAAGGAGATCTTGATGGAAACTTGTAAAGAATGTAAGAAAAAAGGTGCATGTCTATCTAAAATAAATCTTTTTAATAAACTTGGTATAGATGAATCAAATAGTATTTATATATCATCAATCCACAGAAATATTAAAAAAAACCAAAGTATTTTCTTTAGTGATGATCCAGTAGATAAAATAATTGTAATTAGTCATGGAAAAATTAAAGCTTCTTCTTATGACGAGGATGGAAGAGAGAGTATAAGGAAAATTTACCTAGAGGGCGATATTATCGGAGAGGACTCAATTTTCCTTGATAATACCTATAATTCAAATGGTGTAGCTATTGAAGATACCGGGATTTGTCAAATAGACAAAAATTTATTAAGGAATATTTTGGTAAAAGATCATGACTTTTCACTAAATATGATAAAATCACTTAGCGAAAAATTATATGATACAGAAAAACTCCTAGAAATTTTGTCAATAAAAGATTCTTACAAAAGATTAGCCGCATTTTTACTTTATAGGTCGAAAATGAGCAAGAACCATTTAGTAAGTCTTAACCAGGAAAACATTGCATCGTCAATAAATATGACAAGAGAAACTGTATCTAGAAAACTATCTGAGCTTGAAAAAGATGGATATATAGAAAATATAGCCTATAAAAAAATTAAGATAAAAAACATATCCGCTTTGGAAAACTTAACAATTATGTAAATGTGTGATATAGAACACGGAAATATATAATCTCTTAGTTTACAATATAATTAAGTAGACTATAGGAGGTTATAATGATTGGTATAAAGACTAAAATAGAAGATGTAGTCAAGACAGATAATAGTATGATAGATTTTTTTAATAAGGAGAAGATTGACTTTTGTTGCAATGGCCATATGACTGTTGAAGAGATTGCAAAAGAAAAAAATATTGATGCAAATGATCTTGCTAAAAAAATTCAAGGAGCGATTAAGTCCGATAATTCTAATAGAGAAGATATAATGAATATAGATGATTTTAAGAATTCAGATATAAAAGAGATGATAGACTCTTTAATCATAGATCATCACAAAAGAGAAAGAGATTTACTTTTTGAAATAGATCCTTTATTAAATAAAATATTATCTGTTCATTTCGCACGTCATGGTGAGGAATTGATGAAGCTACATTCTCTTTTTGCAGACCTTAAGAAGGAATTAGAAGAACACTTTGTTAAAGAAGAAGAAATAACTTTCCCACTAATGTTAGAAAATGAATCACCTAGCCAAGAAGTAATCAAAAAGGTTGAAGAATTAGAAACTGACCATGAAGAGGCGGGAGATATTATCAAGGAAATGATAGAACTAACCGATTGGTTTGAAACGCCGGAAGATGCCTGCAGAACATATGTGCATACATTTAATTTGCTAGAAAAGCTAGTAAAGGATGTATTTATCCATATATTCAAAGAAAATTCTATAATGTTTGAAAAATATAGGGAAAAAGGAGGAAAATAATGAAGAAACAAATAAAAAATAATGTATATTGGGTCGGCAAGATCGATTGGGAGCTACAGGAATTCCATGGGAGTGAATTTTCTGTACACCATGGCTCTAGCCAAAATGCATACCTAATACAAGAAGAAAAAACTGTACTGATAGATACAGTCTGGACACCTCATAAAGAAGAATTTGTTAAAAATCTCAAAACAGAAATTGACCTAAAGGAAATTGATTACATTGTAATTAATCACGGAGAACCAGACCATTCTGGATCACTTGTAGAAATCATGGAAGAAATTCCAAACACACCGATTTATTGTACAGCTAATGGAAAGAAATCTCTAATTGGTCAGTACCACCATCCGGAATGGGACTATAGGGTAGTTAGGACTGGTGATTCTGTGGATATAGGCAATGGCAAGCAACTAGTTTTTGTAGAAATGACCATGCTTCATTGGCCTGACTCAATGGCAACATATATGACGGGCGATAATATCTTGTTTTCAAATGATGCCTTTGGCCAACACTATGCCCTAAGTGAACTTTTCAATGACAAGGCAGATCCAACCATCCTTTGGAATGAAGCTATGAAATACTATGCGAATATATTGACACCTTTCTCAAGTTTTGCAAAAAAGAAAATAGAGGAAATTGTTGCAATGAACCTTCCTATAGATATTATAGCAACAAGCCATGGAAGCATTTGGAGAAAAAATGCCCTAGAGATAGTACAGAAATATGCTGAGTGGGCTGATAACTATAAGGAAGATCAAGTAACAGTTATCTATGATTCAATGTGGGGAGCAACTAAAAAAATAGCCCACAAAATTGCAGATGATATTAGAAAAATTTCACCATCTACCAGGACGAAAGTCTTATCAGTTGCAGAAATGGATAGAAATGATATTATGACAGAAGTATTTAGATCAAAAGCAATAGCTGTCGGCTCTCCTACAGTTGGTAGGTCCTCTATCACAACCATATCTGGCTGGCTTCACTTCTTAAAAGAGCTTAAATTTAAAGATAAAGTAGCAGGAGTCTTCGGATCTTATGGTTGGTCTGGAGAAGGAAATAAGGTATTGAGAGAAGAGCTTGAAAAAGCAGGTTTCCAAATTATTGATGAGGAAATAAAAGCTTCGTGGATGCCGGATGACGAATTTTTGAAGGAAACAGAAAAATTTTCTAAAGCTTTGCTTGATGCATCTGTTATTGAGAAAAAAGAATAACAAAACAAGTATTATTTTAAGATTTAGTTAAGATTTTATTAATTTTCATTAGGATGTTTTTAGCTTATCTTATTGAAAATGATGTATTTTCACTATTCTGTTATTTGTTTGCAGTAGTGACTTACAAATTCTAATATTATTTACTTTCTATAAAAAAGGGAACAAAAGAAACTGTTGGGGCTATGAATAAACATACCAGCTTCAACAGTTTTTTTAAATAGATAGTTTATCATAATAAGTGCAATATAAGATAAACTCATAGCTAATCAGCTGTGTTAATATGTAAGTGACCAAACAAAACACATTAAAAGGAGCGATAACCATCTTACCATAGAAGAGCGAGCTTGTATCTATCAATTTTTAAATTTGAAAATGAGTATAAGAAAATTACACAAGCAATTAAAAGAAATTCATCTAAAATAAAAAATAGTAGTGTAGATTATACTAAGTATTTCCCAATAAAGGCAAATGACAAATATATTGATAGAAGGAAAAACTTCTATAGGGAAAGTAAATTATCTAAAGATATTATTGATTATTTAACTATAAAGATTAACGAACATTAGTCCCCTGAACAAATATCAAATAGAAGTACAAAAGTTATTCACCAAATACCATCTACATCAAGTATATTAGCAATGCTTGTAGGTCATCTAATATAATTAATGCGATTAGACCGAGAAAAGAATAATTTAAACAGCACTTTTGACCTAAACCCATAAACACGGAATAATTTAATAATATTTTAAGCGGAATGCAATCTGTACATAACAGGAGACATTCCGTTTAAATTTAGGTATGATGCAAATTTTTGGTATATTCAGTAAGACTTGTTTAAATTGGATTTCTTTATTTGTTCATGGGAGTAATTATAATATAATGGTTATGAATAGTTATGAGGTCCATAAATAAGTCAGAATAGAGATAAAAGGTGATAAAATGAAGAAACCGAGATCATTAATATATTTATTTATTATAATAGTAACCTTTTTGTATACGGATTTTATAGTTAAAAAAGATAATTCAACTGATATTGATAAAATAAGATTAAAGGATATTCAAGAAGTTAATTTTGAATTAGATAGAGAAGAATATATTGAGGATTTCAATTTTGTATATGAAACATTAAAAACTCATTATCCTTTTTTCGAGATTAATAAAAGAAAAAATGGAGTAGATTGGCTTTCGAACAAAAGATCTTATGAAGAGTATATATCTAAATCTAAAAATGATGAAGATTTTTTTAATAGAATGAATGATATTTTATCTGATTTAAATAATGTTCATACAAATTTAGTTCCAGAGACAAATGGAATCTTCATGTACATAAGCTATAAAACTATGCCACAGAATAATTGGAGATATGATATTTCTAAGATTTATGAAAAAGATAGGGTTAGAAGTAGATATAACATAAGTAACTCTACTGTAAATGAATTTATAAACAGTAATATCAAGAACGATAAAGAAAATCTAGATGATTCAGATTATCAAAATCTAACCACTGATATTTTAATAAAAGATAAGCTAGCCTATATTAAAATTAAATCCATGTTGGGAGAACAATTCAAAGGAGACGATAGAGAAATTTTATCAGATTTCTTACGTATAATAAAATCATATCCGTATCTAATTATTGATATTCGAGGAAATGGTGGTGGAGATACTAGATATTGGCAAGATTTCTTATTGCCTCGAATCATTGATAAAGAATATGAAACTACGGTATATAGTTTTTTTAAGAATGGTGATCTCAATAGAAAAATAATCAAGCAAAAAGGTGTTAAAAAGAATGTAAATGAATTTTTAACTAACAGAGTGTTTAACGATGATGTAAGCTCAATAACTAAGGATTTTGAATATTATGGCAAGTCTAAAATTAAAATAAGTCCTTCTAAAGACTCTATCAAATATAAGGGAAACATTTATCTTATGGTAGATGAAGGAGTTTATTCTTCGTCAGAAACTCTAGCATCATTTTGCAAGGAAACAGAATTAGCAAAGCTCGTTGGTACAAAAACAGGTGGAGATGGAATAGGATTTGATCCTATGCAGGTAGACCTTCCTAATACAGGGTATGTTCTTAGATTTGCTAATAATTTGGGTATTACAGAATCAGGTTCAATAAATGAAATGGATCAAACAACTCCTGATATAATAGTAGATAGTAATTACACATATACAACTAAAAATTTAATAGACCAAGATATAGTCAAAGCCATAATTGAAGATGTAAATATTCGTTAAAGCAATACATTCTGATTGTAAGAATATGAAATCAATTAGAAAAAGTTTTACTAAAGCTCGTAATAAAGAGTTCAAAAATTTATGTTTAAATTTTCATAATTTATAATTGAAAAACTCATAAAACCAGGTCAATCATCAGTCCAAGGTTTTATGAGTTTTGTTTTTGGAGCTAGAAACAGGACTTGAACCTGCAACCTACGGTTTACGATACCGGTGCTCTACCAATTGAGCTATTCTAGCATATGTATATGATAACATATTTTTTCTTTTTTGGGAATGGATTTTAAATTCTTATTGTATCTTATGGGATTTTTGATATAATTATTAGTATGGAGTTATTATGGATTATACAAATATATTAAATGATATAGTTGAATTATTTACATACAATAGAATAACTTTGATTCCGGTAATCTTTGGTCTTATCTTATTAATACTATTTATTATTTCTAAGGCCTTTAGAAAGAGCGGCTTGTTTGTGCTCGCTTTAACTTTTGCTGTAGATTACGGTATTAGGTCTTTACCTTTTGACCTTTATGGGACTTTTCCTATTTTAAATAATGTTGTTGCAGGATTTTACTTGCTTGGTGGTATTATTTTTGTTATAAAAATTGTTAAGATTCTAGTTAAGACTTCATCTAATTTAGTAAAGGCAAGTGATTACAAGCCAGGCAAGAATGGATTTTTTAGATATACTGGTGCTTTGGCTTTTATTATAATGCTTTTAGTTAATATTATTGATAGTAATAATATTATTCCAAGATCTTTGAAGAGTCTTCTTACTTCCTTATCATTCTTGTATATGGTTTTTAGGACTTTACTATCTACTTATAAACATCTTAATGAGAAAGACGTTAGGCTTGTTAAGGATAAGATGAGTTTTGATGATATCGACGAATACTTAAATGAGAAGGACCAAGCTCCTAGAGGTGTCAATGCTGATAGGAGAGTGAGAAAAAGTCTTGATGATGATGTGAAGATATTTAAGGGATTTGATTCAGATAAGTCTCATACGGTTAAGATGGATGATCCTATAAGAGTTGAGGATTTAAGTTCTGATCTTACGAGGATTAGGAATAAGGAAAGGGAGATTGAAAAAATCGAAAGAGAACTTTCTAATACTGATATTATCCATTTAGTAAGTAGGGACGATGAGAAGGCTCTTAACGAGACGACTATTAAGATTACTAATATTGAAAGCGGCGATGTTACTTCATATACTAGTAGGAAGGCCAAGTTTAATATGGTTGAGGAGAAAGAGTATAAGGTTGATTTGGAGTTTAGACACAACAACGAGTACGATTACGGAAGATTTATAGATATTTTGATTAAGTATGCCAAGGATAAATCAGTCTATAAGTTTGAACTTATAGTTTCACCTGCTGATATCAAGGAATCTAAGATTGTTCTTTATGATCCTTCGAATATTTTCGATTTAGATGAGGAGGATTATCAAAATATTGGTGGAAGAATCATAAGTATGAATTTTCCAAAATACAAGATTAATTTTATTACTGGAAATTAGAGTTATTCGATAAAGCATGGGTAGGATGAGTCCTATCTTTTGCTTTTATAGGAGTTTATTTTTATGAACATTACAGAAATTTTATCAAAACAGCTAGAAATTAGCGAAAAGGGTATAGATGCGGTCACCAAGCTTTTGGATGAAGGCTCGACTGTTGCCTTTATCGCAAGATATAGGAAGGAAGCTACTGGAAATCTTACTGATGTTGAGATCAGGGATATAGAGAAGAATCTTAACAAATATAGGAATATTGAAAAGAGGCAAGAGGAAATTATTAATTCTATTGACTCTCAGGGTAAGCTTACTGAAGAGCTTAAAGAGGAGATTCTATCTACCAACACTCTTACTATTCTTGAAGATATTTATGCTCCCTATAAGTCTAAGAGAAAGACTAGGGCCGATATTGCTCGTGAGTTTGGACTTGATAAGCTATTAGATTTTTTGTTTACCAAGGCAGAAAGCGAGAGAGAAGCGATAGATGAAGCTCGTCAGTATCTTACAGAAAATCTAGAAAGTGAAGAGGAAGCCTTGGATAGGGCTCTGGATATTTTGGCAGAAGATATTTCTAATAGTATACCAGCGAGAAATATAATTAGAAGAGATGGTTTCTTAAGGGCTAAGCTTGTTTCAAGCTTAAAGGAGGATGAGGCTGGTCTTTATGAGAATTATTATGATTTTTCTAAGAAATTAAGGGAGATGAAATCCTTTCAAACTCTCGCTATTAATAGGGGTGAGAAGGAAAAAGCCCTTACTGTGAAGCTTGAATTTACAGATGAATATAATAAGAAACTTATTGCTGATTTGTTTAGGGAAGATAAGGACCTTAACCCTTATCAGGAATCACTTCTAGTAAAAACCGTAGATGACGCCTATAAGAGACTGATGCTTCCTTCAATTACAACAGAAATGAGAAACTTCCTTACTGAAAGTGCAGAAGATGAGTCAATTGGAGTATTTGGTAAGAATCTCAAGCCATATCTCTTGCAAAGACCGATTAAGGGCCAAGCAGTTATTGGACTTGATCCTGGTTTTAGAACAGGTTGTAAGGTGGCAGTTGTTGATCAGTTTGGTAAATATTTAGATTCTACCGTAATCTACCCAGTAGAGCCCCACAAGAAGGAAAAAGAAGCTATAGCAACTTTGAAGAAACTCGTAGAAAAATACGAGGTAAGTCTAATTGCTTTGGGCAATGCAACTGCCTCTAGGGAAACCGAGCTAGTTGTAAATAAGCTTATACAAGAAGTCGATGGACTAAGTTATGCCATAGTAAATGAAGCAGGGGCTTCTGTATATTCTGCATCAGCCCTAGGCGAAGAGGAATTTCCTGATCTTGATGTAACTATAAGAGGAGCAATTTCTATGGCTAGAAGGCTCCAAGACCCTATGGCCGAACTTGTGAAGATTGAGCCAAAACACATAGGAATTGGGCAATATCAGCACGATCTAGATGGTAAGAAGCTTGATGAAGAGCTTTCCAAAGTTGTGGAGGATGCGGTAAATGAAGTTGGTGTTAGTATAAATAATGCCTCTTATAAGCTTTTAAGTTATGTATCAGGTCTTAATGCCAATCTTGCCAAAAGAATAGAGGAAGATTTCAAAGAAGGGAAGATTGTCTACAGGAAAGATCTAAAGAGCGTAAAGGGTCTGGGAGATAAGACCTATAAGCTTTGTGCAGGTTTCTTGAGATTTCCTGACTCACCAGAAATTTTAGACAATACTGCAGTCCATCCAGAATCCTACAAGATAGCCAAGAAACTTGAAGGGGAGGACCTTGATAGTATAAATCTAGAAAGTCTTGCGGAAAAACTTGAGGTAGGAGTTCCGACCCTTAAGGATATTATTTCTGAGCTTAAAAAGCCAGGAAGAGATCCTAGAGAAGATAACCCTGAAATTCTAACTCGCAAGGAAGTAATGGGGATTGATGATTTAAAAGAGGGTATGATACTTAAAGGAAAGGTTAGAAATATTACAGACTTTGGTGCCTTCGTAGATATAGGCGTAGGAGTTGATGGACTTGTTCATGTTTCAAAAATTTCCAATAAATTTATCAACAATCCTAACGAAGTCTTGACCAATTCGCAAGTTGTTGAAGTAAAAGTAATAGAGATAGACAGGAAGAAAGAAAGAATAGGTCTATCAATGAAAGATATAGGTGAAAAATGAGATTATCAAAATATTATATGCCAACATTAAGGGAAGATCCTGTTGATGCAGAAACTGCAAGTCATAAGTTTTTGACAAGGGGAGCCTTCATTAGAAAGCAAGCAAGTGGAGTTTATTCATTCCTACCACTTGGCAAGAAAGTTATAAATAAGATAGAAGCCATTGTAAGAGAAGCTATGGAAAATCATGATTCTATCGAAGTTTCAACTTCTATCTTACAAGCAAGAGAAATTTGGGAAGCTTCAGGTAGATGGGAAACTTTCGGTCCTGAGATGTTTAAGCTCAAGGACAGACACGAAAGAGAGTACTGCCTTGGCCCAACAGCAGAAGAAGCCTTCACATCTCTTGTTAAAGATGAGCTTAATTCTTACAAGCAACTTCCACTAAATATTTATCAGATTGTAGATAAGTTTAGAGATGAGAAAAGACCAAGATTTGGTATCAATAGGTCAAGGGACTTCCTAATGAAAGATGCTTATTCCTTCGATGCTGACATGGAAGGGCTTGAAATATCCTATCAAAAAATGTGGGATGCCTACGTTGAAGCCTTTGATAAGATGGGGCTTGATTACAAAATTGTTGAAGGTGACTCGGGAACTATGGGCGGCAAAAAAAGCCATGAGTTTATCGCCCTATCAGAGACAGGAGAAGGAGTAATCCTTTATACTGATGATTCCGATTATGCCGCAACTGATGAAAAGGCAAGATTTAAGATGGACTTTGTCAAGGAAGATGAAAAAGACCTAGAATTAGTTGAAACAGTAGGGAAAACTACTATAGATGAAGTCTCAGAGTATTTAGGCAAAGATAGCCATCATTCAGCTAAGGCAGTAGACCTTTTGGTAAAGGGAGAGCCAGTACTCGCATTTGTCCCTGGAGATAGGGAGCTTAATATGGCAAAGCTTATCTCTTATCTCAAAGTACCAGAACATGAAATCGAAATGCTAGGTGATGAATCAATCGAAAAAATCACAGGAGCAAAAGCAGGTTATACTGGACCTATTGGATTAAAGGAAGACGTCCGTGTTCTAATTGATGAATCCCTAACCAAAATAAACAACCTAACAGTTGGTGCCAACAAAACCGACTATCACTACATCAATGCTAACTTTAAGAGAAACTTTGATGGAGAAATAGTAGAAGACCTTCTTACTGCTAAGGAAGGCGACATGGCTTATGACGGATCGGGCATGCTTAAGGCTGCGAGAGGAATAGAAGTAGGAAATATCTTCCAATTAGGGACAAAATATTCAGAAAGTCTAGAAGCTTACTTCTTAGATGAAAATGGTAAACAGAAACCATTTATAATGGGCTCTTACGGAATAGGAATTTCTCGTTCAGTTTCAGCCATAGTTGAGCAATATCACGACGATAAGGGAATTATATGGCCAACATCAGTTGCTCCTTTTGAGGCAATTGTAACTATTATAAACATCAACAAAGATGAGCAAAAAGAG
Source organism: Anaerococcus marasmi (assembly GCF_900290195.1). Lineage (GTDB taxonomy): Bacteria > Bacillota > Clostridia > Tissierellales > Peptoniphilaceae > Anaerococcus > Anaerococcus marasmi. The sequence continues at coordinate 274,512 of NZ_OLMF01000004.1, forward strand.
CTTGGTGAAAAAATCTATCAAAGACTAAGGGAAGAAAGAATCGACGTTATCCTAGATGATAGAAAAGAAAGAGCTGGAGTTAAGTTTAACGATAGAGACCTAATTGGTATACCATATAGGATTACTGTTGGAAAAGATGCAGCAGATGGCATAGTGGAATATTCTACAAGAAAAGATATGGAAAATGCAAAGATCTCATCAAGTGAAGCCATAGAAAAAATCGTAGACTCAATCAAAAAAGACCTATCTTTTAAATAGAAAACGGGTATTATTATTAATGAAAGAAAAAATAAGAACTATAAGGAGACAATATGTTAGTTAATGCAAAAGAAATGTTAGATAAAGCTTACGCAAATGGATATGCAATTGGTCACTTCAATACAAACAACCTTGAATGGACAAAAGCAATCCTTAAAGCAAGCGAAGATAAACAAACAGCTGTTATAGTAGCAGCATCTGAGGGAGCTATCAAATACATGGGAGGCTTTAGAGTAGTTGCTGACCTTGTAAAAGCTATGCATGATGAAATGGGAATTACAGTTCCTGTAGCAATTCACCTTGACCATGGTTCATATGAAGGAGCAAAGAAAGCAATCGAAGCTGGCTTTACTTCAGTAATGTTTGATGGTTCACACTTCCCGCTAGATGAAAACCTTGAAAAGACAAAAGAAATTGTTGAGCTTGCTCACTCTAAAGGAATCTCTGTAGAAGCAGAAGTTGGTGGTATCGGCGGAGAAGAAGATGGAGTTACATCAGCAGGAGAGCTTGCAGACGTTGAAGAATGCAAGAAGATTGCAGGTCTTGGAATAGACTTCTTAGCAGCAGGTATCGGGAACATCCACGGAGTTTACCCAGCTGACTGGCAAGGACTTAACTTTGATAGACTAAAAGAAATTTCTGATGCAGTAAATATGCCAATAGTTCTTCACGGTGGTACAGGAATTCCTGATGATCAAATCAAAAAAGCTATCAGCTTAGGAGTTTCAAAAATCAATGTAAACACAGAATGCCAACTTGTATTTGCTGAAGCTACAAGAAAATATATAGAAGCTGGTAAAGATCAAGAAGGTAAAGGCTTTGACCCTAGAAAATTATTAGCAGATGGAACTCAAGCGATAATCGATAAAGTCGAAGAAAAAATTGACATGTTTGGTTCTGAAAACAGTGCAAAATAACAAAGAGAATGGGGGCCTTAGGGCTCCTTTTTTCTATAAAGGAATATATGGATAATTTAAAAGATAAAAAACTAGTAGAATTAAGAGAATTGGCCAAGGAGATGGGTATCGAATCTATAAGCAAGTATAGAAAAGATGAACTCATCAAGCTAATCGAAGAAGAAGAAGCTAATAGAAACGAAGAGAAAAAAGAAGAAGCAGAGAATGACCTAGGTCAAAAGTTCGATTGCGATGGTATCTTAGAAATTTTGCCTGATGGATATGGCTTCCTCCGTACCCAACTTTATGAAAGTGGAGATGATGATATATATGTTCCACCTAAACAGATTAAAATGTTTAGATTAAAGACAGGCGATTACATAAGAGGAATTGCAAGAGAAAAACACGCCAGAGATAAGTTTGCACCGCTCATTTTTGTATCTGATGTCAACGGTATCAATCCAGGAGTTGCCTACAATAGGCCATATTTTGAAGATCTAACTCCAATTTACCCAAAAGAAAAAATATCCTTAGAAACAACTAAAGATCACTTTTCTGAAAGAATCATAGATTTTATAAGTCCAATCGGTCGAGGCCAAAGAGGGTTGATTGTCTCCCAACCTAAGGCAGGAAAGACCACTCTCATCAAAGATATTGAAAGATCCATCGAGAAAAACTATGACGATATCAAAATAATAGTTCTATTAATAGATGAAAGACCAGAAGAGGTAACTGACTTTATTCGCTATGTAAACAAATACAGGGATCCAGAAAACGAGCTCATGCGTACAGAAGTTGCAGCATCTACCTTTGACAAAACACCCCAAAGCCATATAGACATGGCGGAGATGGTTCTAGAGAGAGCTAAGAGATTCGTTGAAGAAAAAAAGGATGTAGTAATACTTTTAGATTCAATAACTAGACTTGCTAGAGCTTACAATATTATGACACCACAATCAGGAAGAACACTTTCTGGTGGACTTGATCCCCTAGCTCTTGTAGGACCTAAGCAATTTTTCGGAGCAGCTAGAAATATAGAGGATGGGGGTTCACTAACTATACTTGCTACAGCTCTAGTCGATACAGGTTCTAGAATGGATGATATGATCTTTGAAGAGTTTAAGGGAACTGGCAATATGGAAATCCACCTAGACAGAAGACTTGCTGATAGGAGGATATTCCCAGCAATTAATATTGAGAAGTCTTCAACAAGAAGAGAAGACCTCCTCCTTACAAATAAGGAACTTGAGGCAGTAATCAAGTTAAGAAAGTCCAATATGAATAACGCAGAATCCATAGTCGAGTTAATCGATTGGATGAGGAGAACTGAGGATAATAATAAGTTTATAGAATTGATAAATAATTCCTACTAGGGCTTGCAATAATTTCGTCTGACTGGTATGATATTAATTGCTTATTGAAAGAAGAAACAAGAGGTGTTATATGAAAAAAGACTTACATCCAGAATATCACCAAGCAAAAGTAACATGCATTTCATGTGGCAATGAATTCACTGTAGGTTCTACTGAAGATGAAATCAAAGTAGAAGTTTGCAACAATTGTCACCCATTCTACTCAGGAAAACAAAGAAATGCTGAACGTGGTGGTAACGTTGAGAAATTTAACAAAAAATACGGTAGAAAATAGTAGAAATTATAAGGTAAGGCGACTTACCTTATTTTTGTGTATAAAAAATGAAAATAAAAGATTATTTAGATAAAAATTATGATATTAGCCTTATCGCTCTAACTTATCTTCTAGATACAAATAAAAGCTCGGTAATTCTAAAAAGTGAGGAAGAGCTTGATGACAAAATAAGTGTAAAATTAGATGATATTATAGCTAGATATAATAAGGGTTATCCACTCCAATACGCTATAGGAGAATGGGAATTTTATGGACTTAACTTTAAGGTAGATGAAAGAGCCCTTATACCGAGATTTGAAACTGAAATAATAGTTGACTTTCTAGTAAAATCTTCCTATAAGAAAGATAAAATACTTGATATTGGCACTGGTTCTGGTGCAATAGCGATTAGTCTTGGCAAAAATTTACCTGCTAGTGAAATTGTAGGCAGCGATATTAAAGATAAGGCTTTAAGTCTTGCCCAGGAGAATAAAGAGAGATTAAAGGCTTTTAACGTTTCTTTTATAAAATCTAATTTGTTTGAGGAAATTTCAGAAAAATTTGATATAATAATATCGAACCCTCCCTATATAAATCAGACTGATTATGATAAGTTAGATGAGAGATTATACTTTGAGCCAAAATCTGCGCTATTGGCAAGCGAAGATGGCTTATATTTCTACAAAAGAATAATAAAAGATGCAAAGGCTTATCTTAACCAGGGAGGAAGGCTTGTTTTTGAAATTGGATATGACCAAAAGCAAAGGATATGTGAGCTTTTGAACGAATCTGATTTTAAAAATATCAAAAGTATGAAAGATTATAATGATTTTGATAGATTTATAATCGCTGAGAAAGGATAAAAGATGTTTGAAAATATTGAACATATTAAGGAAAACTATTTGGATCTTGAGAAAAAAATGATCGATCCAGAGGTTTTGGCAGATATTTCTAAACTAACTAAGATAACTAGAGAGTACAATTCTCTAAAACCAATAGTTGAAAAATATGACCAAATCAAAGATTCTGAGTCTACAATTGAAGAAAATAAAGACCTAATCAATGAGACAGACGACCAGGATATGGTCGATATGCTAAAAGAAGAAATAAAAGAAAATGAGAAGCTCTTAGAAGAGTACAAGGAAGAGATGAAAATTCTCCTTATACCAAAAGACCCTAACGATTCAAGAGACGTTATTGTTGAAATAAGACCAGGAGCTGGCGGAGACGAGGCAGGACTTTTCGCTGGAGATCTTTATAGGATGTATCACATGTATGCTGACAAGGAAGGCTACAAGACAGAAGATGTCGAAGTAAGCAGCCAAGGAGTTGGTGGAATCAAGGAAGCTACCTTTATGATTAGAGGAGAGGGAGCCTATTCTAGATTCAAATATGAATCTGGAGTTCACAGGGTTCAAAGAGTTCCAGAAACAGAATCAGGTGGTAGAATTCATACTTCAACAGCCACAGTTGCAGTTTTGCCAGAAGTAGATGAGGTCGATGTTGAGCTTGATCCTAATGATATAAGAACAGATGTATTTAGATCATCAGGAAATGGTGGACAATCAGTAAACACAACAGATTCTGCTGTAAGGCTAACCCATATTCCAACAGGAATTGTTGTTAGTATGCAAGATGAGAAAAGCCAAATCAAAAATAAAGAAAAGGCCATGAAGATTCTTCTAGCCCGTATATATGAACTTGAAGAAGAAAAGAGAAATAAGGAAATAGCTGATAATAGAAAAAGCCAAGTTGGTACTGGTGACAGGTCAGAGAGAATTAGAACTTACAATTTCCCTCAAGGAAGAATTACAGATCACAGGATCAACAAGACGATTTATCAATTAGATGACTTCCTAAATGGTAATGTAGGAGAGATGATAGATTCCTTAATTGCCGAAGATCAAACTAGAAAATTAGAGAAAATAGGCGAGGAAGAATAGATTGTTTGAATTCTTATCGAGAAAGTTTATCAAAAAATCCACCAATATGGATGATTTTTCCTATAGACTTTCTTTAATATCCCTATCTTCATCTATAGGTATAGCTATAAACGTATTGCTATTTATTATGAAGGTAAGCCTTGGATTTGTAATCCATTCTCAGGCTATAATAAATGATGCTTTTAACAACTTATCGGATTCTGTAGTATCTTTGATGGCGCTTTTTGGATCAAATATTAGCAAGAAACCTGCTGATAAGGAACATCCTTTCGGCCATGGGAGAAGTGAGTATGTAATTAGCTTATTAGTTTCTATAGTAATTATGTATGTAGGATTCACTCTTTTTGTAAATTCTGTAAAAAGTTTTAGCGACAATAGCTTTGATGGGCTAAATCTTCTAACTTTAGTAATACTACTCCTTAGTAATGCCTTCAAAGTTTACATTTATCTATTAAATAAGAAGCTTTATAAAAGTCTCGATAGCGAGCTAAATTTAGGAGTAATGCTCGATGCGAGAAATGATATAATAGCGACAAGCGCAATCCTTGTTGGGTCAATTATACAAGCTTATGTAAGCTTTAATGTCGATGCAATTATGGGTATTATCATTTCATTTTTTGTATTCTATCCAGGTCTCGAGATGTTTAAAGATACGACGAAAGTTTTACTTGGAAAAAGGGTCGATAGCGAGATAGAAAAGAAAATTGATCAGATAATTATGGAAAGTGACCTGGCAATTGGATATCATGATTTACAAATTCATGAATATGGCAAAGGAAGGATGGCGGGATCTGTCCATGTGGAAGTTCCAGCTAACTTAACTGTAGAAGTTGTCCATAGACAAATCGATAAGATAGAAAGTGAAATCTACGATAGGACAAAAGTCGAGATAACAATTCACATGGATCCAACCTATTGTGTAATAGATGATAAGTGAAAGAAGATGTAATGGAAACAGAAGTTTTAAAGATTGATAGAGAAAACATAGATGATGAAATTATTAAAAAGGCTGCAAGCCTTCTTAGAGTCGGCGAGCTTGTAGCTATTCCAACTGAGACCGTTTATGGACTTGGGGCAAATGGCTTAGACGGTAAGGCTTGTCTAAATATTTTCAAAACTAAGAAGAGGCCAGCTGATAATCCTCTAATTTTACATATTTCTAATAAAAAAATGTTATATAATCTAGTAGAAGATGTAAGCGATGATGCAAAAAAGCTTATGACTTTATGGCCGGGACCATTGACTATGATTTTCAAAAAATCAAAGATTATTCCAGAAGTTGTAACTGCAGGTGGAGATACAGTAGCTATTAGATTTCCAGTTGATGAAATCGCTAGAAGAATAATAGATGAAGCTAATCTTCCTATTGCGGCTCCTTCTGCTAATATATCAGGTAGACCATCTCCTACAAATGCTAGTGACTGCTACTATGATCTTAATGGGAAGATCCCATTGATTGTAGATGGTGGAGCTTGTAATATAGGAATAGAGTCGACTGTAATTGACATGTCAGAAGAAATACCGACAATCCTAAGGCCGGGATTTTATACTTTAGAGTATATAAGGGAAATTCTTCCTAATGTCGTCTTAGATGATGCCTTAGTTGATGATAATAAGATTCCTAAATCGCCAGGACAAAAATACAAGCACTATGCTCCTAAAGCTAGAATGCAGATTTATGTAGGAGATAGGGCATCTGATTTTATTTATAAAAAGGCCAGAGACTATCAAAACAAGGGAATCAAAGTCGGAGTCTTGGTATTTGAAGATGATATGGAAAGATTTGATGGATTCGAGAGAATATCTTTTGGTGACAGAAATGACCTTAGACAAATGAGCCAGGTCTTATTTACGGCGCTAAGGAAGATGGACAAATTAAAAGTAGATCTTATACTAGCTGAAGGTGTAATGGATAATAACTTGGGTAAGAGTATAATGAATAGAATGAAAAAATCTGCCTCAGGCAATATAGAATATTTATAGGAGGGCATATGGGAAAAGTAAATATACTAGATCATCCAGTAATTAAACACAAGATAACAATTTTAAGAGATAAAAATACAGGTGCTAATGAGTTTAGGTCTTTAGTAACAGAGATTGCAATGATACTCGCTTACGAAGCAAGTAAGGATTTAAGCCTTGAAGAATTTGAAATGGAAACACCTATTTCAAAGACAACAGGATACAGATTAGCTGGTAAAAAACAAGCCGTAGTTCCAATTCTAAGAGCAGGACTTGGTATGGTTGATGGAGTTCTTGAAGTACTTCCAGCAGCTAAAATTGGTCACATAGGAATGTACAGGAATGAGGAGACTCTAGAACCAGTTGAATATTACTGTAAACTTCCAAATGATATTGGAAACAGAGATATTTTGGTAGTAGATCCAATGGTTGCGACAGGTGGATCAGTAAATGACGCTGTGGAAAGACTTAAAGAAAGAGGATGCAAGTCAATCAAGCTACTTTGCATAATAGCTGCACCAGAAGGAATAAAAGCTATTCAAGAAAAACATGAGGATGTAGATATTTTCGTAGCCCAAATGGATGAGAATCTCAACGAAAACGGTTATATTGTCCCAGGTTTGGGAGATGCTGGAGATAGGTTGTTCGGAACAAAATAAGGACTTAAGATGACTAAAGAGATATTAATAATAAATTCAAATGGACCACTTAAGGGAGAAGTAGAAATATCTGGTGCCAAAAACTCTGCCCTACCAATACTGGCTGCTTGTGTTTTAGGTACTGAAGAAATAATCTTAGACGGTGTTCCTGAACTTAAAGATGTTGAGATAATGGTAGATGTCCTCAAACATCTAGGTTCTAAGGTAGAATATATAGATAAAAACAGCTTGAAGATAGATTCAAGTGGAATTAATACCTGTGAGACCCCTTATGAGCTTATGGATAAGATGCGTGCATCCTTTGTGGTTATGGGCCCACTTCTTTCAAGATTTCAAAAGGCATATACAAGAGCACCAGGCGGTTGCAATATCGGTTCAAGGCCTATTGACCTTCACCTTAAGGGCTTCAATGCCTTGGGTGCAGATACTAGGATAAATGATGATGAGATCGCGATAGAAGCAAATGAAGGCCTGATAGGTGATGAAATTTATTTAGATTTCCCTTCAGTTGGTGCAACTCAAAATATTATCATGGCAGCTACCCTTGCAGAAGGTGAAACCATAATCGAAAATGCAGCCAAGGAGCCAGAGATAGTAGACCTTGCATCCTTCCTATCCAAAATGGGGGCAAAGATCAAGGGAGCGGGAACTTCTACAATTACTATTACTGGTGTAGAAAAGCTTACAGGAACCAGACACACAATTATTCCTGATAGGATAGAAGCAGCAACCTATATGCTAGCAGCTGCTATGACTAGGGGAGATGTAAAGATTACTAATGTAATCGGATCTCACATTAGACCAGTTATAGCAAAGCTTATTGAAATTGGTGCAGATGTTGAAGAAATTGAAGAAGAAGATATTATCTTTGTCAAGGCCCCAAATAGATTAAAGGCAACTAATATCCAAACCCTACCATATCCAGGATTTCCTACAGATGTCCAGGCTCAATTTATGGCTCTTTTAACCTTAAGTGATGGAGAAAGCAGGATTCAAGAAACTGTATTCGAGAATAGGTTTATGCACGTAGAAGAGCTATCTAAGATGGGGGCAGTCATAGCGACCTCTGGTAATAGAGCAACTATTGCAGGCGTTGCGAAACTTCATGGGGCAAGTGTAAAGGCAACAGACCTAAGAGCTGGAGCAGCCCTTGTTATGGCGGGCCTTGTCGCTGAGGGAGAAACCAGAGTTTCTGAAATTTATCATATAGATAGAGGCTATAGCAACCTTGTCGATAAGTTGACTAAGCTTGGAGCAGATATCAAAAGAGTTACAGTTGATTAATAGGAAATAAAATGAAGATTAAAGGCATAGTTACCAACATTATATTTAGAAACGACGAGAATGGATACACAATTATGGCTGTAGACACTCCAGATTCTGATATAACTTGCGTTGGTACCATGCCTTTTTTTAATGAGGGCGATAATGTCGAGATGGAAGGAGATTTGGTCTATCACGACAAATATGGTGAGCAATTTAAAATTTCTGCTATAAGACTTGTAAAGCCATCTTCTAAGGAAGCTGTAGTAAAATTCTTATCTTCTGGAAATCTTAAGGGTATAGGCAAAAAAACTGCTTGTGCTATCTTTGATGTTTTCGGCAAGGATTCTGTTGATATAGTCTACAACGATCCTGATAAGCTATTAAAAGTGGATGGAATTGGCAAGAAGAAACTAGAAGATATAAAGCTTTCTGCAGAAGAAACGAGAGATTCTAGAAGGACAATAGAATACCTTCAAGGCTTGAATCTATCATACAATTTATCTATGAAGATTTATAAAAAGTATGGTGAATCGACAGTAGATGTTGTAAAGGCCAATCCCTACAAGTTAATAGAAGACATAAGAGGGGTAGGTTTTACTATGGCCGATAATATAGCCTTTAATATGCAGATGGATCTTACATCTAAGTTTAGGATTTCTGCAGGAGTCTACTACATACTAAATACAGAGGCAGAATTTAACGGTCATACTTGCCTTAAATACAATACTCTGTCCCAAAAATCAGCCAATCTTTTGAAACTTGAAGAAGGAAGAATAAAAGAAGTAATTAATGATGATATAATTTCTGGTAAATTAGTTTTGGTAGAAATTGAAGATATCAATTATATCTATAGTTCTAATCTTCTTAAGGCAGAAAAATCAGTTGCAATGGCAATAGCAAGTAAAATAAATGAAAAATATAATTTTGATATAAAAATTGACTATGATCTTTCTGTATTCTCTGATGAGCAAAAAATAGCAATAGAAAAGGCCTTTGAGTCCATGGCTCTTGTTATAACTGGAGGTCCTGGTACAGGAAAGACAACTATTATCAATGCTATTTGTAAAATTTTATCCAAAAATGGCCTCTCATATGCCTTAACAGCACCGACAGGAAGAGCTGCGAAGAGGATTATGGAATCGACCGGAGAAGATGCCTACACTATCCATAGACTTTTGGGTATAAGACCTGATGAAGTTGTAGCTGAGTTTAATGAGGAAAATCCTATAGACAAGGACTATATTATAGTTGATGAGACCAGTATGGTCGATATCTTTCTAATGAAAAACTTGATGGCAGCCATTGGTGAGAAGACTGCAATAATACTTGTTGGAGATAGCGATCAGCTTCCTTCGGTAGGACCGGGTAATGTTTTAAAGGATATATTAAAGACCAGTGTTGAGTCTGTAAGACTTAAGAAAATATTTAGGCAGGCAGGTAAGTCGAACATTATAGTAAACGCCCATAGGATTAATGAAGGGAAATACCCAATCTTAAATGAAAAAGACAAAGATTTCTTCTTTATTGATACGAGGGCATCTGAATTTCTCCCAGTTTTGTTATCCCTAATGAAAGAGAGACTTCCTAAATATTATGATTTTGATCCGATTAAGGACATACAAATCCTATCTCCGACAAAGAAAACTGATTGGGGTGTAGTTAATATTAATGATAATATTCAAGAATCTATTAATAAGGAAAAAACCTCACTAAAAATAAATAATAGAATATTCAAACTACATGATAAGGTTATGCAAGTTAGGAACAATTATGATCTTAGGGCGATTAATAGTGGATATGGCTATGAAGAAGGTGTATACAACGGTGATATAGGCATTATAGAAGATATTGATAAGATCGATGAGAGTCTCGATGTAAGATTTGATGATGGACGATTAATAAGATATAAGAAAGAAGATATCAAAGATTTAGACCTTTCATATGCTATTACAATCCATAAGTCTCAAGGCTCTGAATTTCCTTGTGTAATTATTCCTATGATGCAGGTAGCACCGATGCTTCTTACGAGAAATCTCCTCTATACAGGCGTGACAAGGGCTAGGAAAATCGTAATCCTTTTAGGAAATAAGAAAATCCTAAAAACTATGGTAGATAATAATAGGTCTAACAGAAGATTTACCAACCTTTCTTACTGGATAGGAGAAATGGAGAAGGTAATTGATGATTGATTTTTTGTTTTTGGATGAAGGGCTTTGCTTTTCTTGTAAGAAAGAAAGGGTTTATAAATACAAGCTATGCAAAGATTGTCTTGATAAGTTAGACTACATAGGAAATAAGTTCGATCTTTCTGGAAATACATGCTATAGTTTATATTTTTATAATGATTTTATGAAAAGATTGATAGCTGACTATAAGTTTAGTAGAAATACTTCACTCAAAGAAGTCTTTTCTGATATGATATATAGATTTTTAGTAGATAAGAATTTAACTGATTTTGATTATATCCTAGCCTCACCTTCATCTAAGAAGACCGTAAATAAGAGAGGTTTTGACCATATTAATCTAATAGTAGATGATTTTTCTAATAAACTTGGAATTAGAAAACTTGATGAATTTAAGAAGATTAAAAATACTAAATCACAACATACGCTCAATAGACTTGAGAGAGGCGAAAATCTGAAAGGAGCTTTTAAATTAGATAAAGATATAAAAGGCTCTAGGATTTTACTTATAGATGATTTGATAACTACTGGAAATACTGCTCTGGAAATTATAAAAGAATTAAAATATATGGGAGCAAGTGAGGTTGTAACCCTTGCTATTTGTTCAGAAAGTAGCATAAATTAAAAGAGATGATAGGAAGAAGCTCCATTAGGGAGTAATTCTTCTATCATCTCTTTTTATTATTTTCTTTTAGATGGTCTAACCATACTTACATCTAGGAGATTAATTGCCTCATCGTCAATTATTCCGTCGTCGTATTGTTTCTTCTGCATAGATGCTGAAAGTGCTAGACCAATATTAATCAAACTAATAAGTTGGAAGGTTCCTCCGTATGAGAAAAATGGAAGAGGTATTCCAGTTACTGGCATAAGACCTATTGTCATCGCAATATTTTCAAATATATGGATGAATAAAAGTCCTGCAATTCCAATAAGCATGATTGTGATAAAGGTATTTCTCGATCTCTTTGCGATTATTACAAGTCTCATAATTACAATTGCAAAAAGAGCTATTACAATAATTGCTCCCAAAAATCCTAGTTCTTCTGCTAGAACTGAGAAGATAAAGTCAGTTTCTTTTTCTGGAATATATCCGTATTGGGATTGGCTTCCTTTAAGATAGCCACGGCCAGTAAGCATGCCTGATCCGATAGCAATGAGACCTTGTTGTTGCTGCCAGTTACTTCCTGAAGTATCTCTTGATGGATCTAGAAAGTTTTCTATCCTATCAAGTCTGTATCCTGAAAGGTTGGTCAATACAAAAAATCCCACTATTGCAGCAAGTCCAGCAAAAATACCAATCCATTTCCAAGAAATACCTCCAATGAAAATCATAGCAGATACAAAGAATACATATACCATAGCTGTACCAAAGTCAGGCTGCAAGAGAATAAGGCCTATTGGAAGACCTGCCATAGCTATAACCTTTAATAAAGTCAGCTTGTCATTGATATCAAACTTGTGCTTATCAAGAAAAGCAGCAAGAGAGAAAATTATTCCCACCTTGGCAATCTCTGAAGGTTGGAAGGAAAATGATCCAATATAGACCCAGGATTTCGCTCCCCATTCATCAAGACCTCGACCAAAAACTAAGGTCAACAGCAAAAGTGCAATCATTACTGCATAAACGCCGACGTAGGATCTCTTGATAAAATCCAAGTCAATTGTACATAGGACTAATATTATTATAAATCCAAGTATAGTAGCAAAAAGCTGTGTCGTTATAGGCTTAATATTTCCACCATATGCTGAATATAAAACGACTAGACCAATTACGCTTAAGGCAATGGTTGCAAACAGAAGCATAAGGTCAAGCTCTTTTAAATCTTTTTTCTTTAAATTAAACATCTAATCACTCCAATTCTCCATTTATTATATAACATGAATCAGTCTTTATCAATCAAATGTTATTTATTAGTCGAAGAGTATAATAAATTTGAGGTGATAGTATTTTAGATTCTAAAGAAATTAAAGAGCTTTTGGAAATTCTCGATAGGATGTATCCTGATGTGGATTATTCTATGCTAAATTTCACGACTCCTTTTGAGCTATTGGTAGCGACAATACTCTCTGCCCAATCGACTGATGTAAGGGTCAATAAGGTTACAAGTGTGATGTTTAAGGAAATGAATACAGCAGAAGAATTTGCTAAAGCCGATATTAAAACAATCGAAAATTATATAAGAACAGTTGGAATATATAAGAACAAGGCCAAAAATATCTCTGCTACAAGCAAGATCTTGTGTAGTGATTATAATGGTAAGGTGCCAGCAGATATAAAAGAGCTTATGAAGCTTCCTGGAGTTGGGAGAAAAACTGCAAATGTAGTGGCATCAAATGCCTTCAATATACCAGCAATTGCTGTTGATACCCATGTTTTTAGGGTGTCTAATAGACTGGGACTTGCCCAGGCTAAAAACGTAGAAAAAACTGAAAAGCAATTGATGGAAAATATTCCCAAAGAAAGATGGAGAAAGACCCACCATCAATTGATAACTCATGGCAGGGCTCTTTGTAAGGCAAGAGGCCCAATTTGTGAGGAATGTGACTTAAATGTATTCTGTGAGTTTTATAGGAGAGATCATGATTAGAATATTTGCCCTAGACATAGATGGAACACTTTTAGATTCTAATTCTAAACTCTCAGAGGACAATATTAAAGCCCTAAGGGATTTAGAAAGCACGGGAGTCAGAGTAGTTCTTGCTAGCGGTAGGGTCTTTAAGTCTGTCTTGTATTTTGCAAGTAAGATTAGCAAAAATCCATGTATAATTGCAAACAATGGAGCTCTTCTTGGATCTGACTACGATAATTTATTCTTTGAAAATCCCCTAGATGATCAATATTTAGATAGGCTTTATGATTTAGCCTTAGAAAATGACTTGGATTTTCATTTTTACGATTTAGACACTTATTATTCAAATAAATTGAAAATAGAAAAACTCGATCATCTCCGTAAGGAAAATGATAGTGAATATACTACAAATATATTGATTTCAGATGATCCTTTAAGAGAGCTTAGAGAGAAAAATCACAAGGCTTATAAATTTCAAATTAACAAGACGAATGACCATCCTCTAGGAAGTGAGGGAATTAGCAAGTTAGTCAGGGATGAATTTTCTGATAGGATTTATATGACTTCATCTTTTGGAGGTGTACTTGAATTGATGAGTAAGGGAGTATCGAAGTTTGATACCCTACTAGTCCTTGCAGATAAATTAGGATTTTCTAGAGAAAATATAGCTACAATCGGCGATGGTCTTAATGATTTAGAAATGACCCAAGGAAGTAAGCTTTCTTTTGCCATGGGAAATGGAAGAGAAGAGCTTAAGGAAATTGCAAGCCATGTAGTTTCTGATAATAATTCCGGAGCAATAAGAGAAGCTTGTGAAATAATAAAGGAATATAACCGTGTTTAATATAGTATTAATTTCGCCAGAGCATCCTGGAAATGTAGGAAATATTGGAAGGACCTGCGTCCTAACAGAATCCCGTCTTCACTTGATTAGACCCTTCAAGTTTGATTTTTCTGATAGATTTTTGAAAAGAGCGGGTATAGATTATTGGGAACATGTTGATCTTGTAATCCACGATAGTCTAGAGGAATTTATGGACTATGTAAAGGATAAAAGATATTTCCTAATAGAAACTGGAACAAAGAAGAAATATACAGATGTAGAATTTAAAGATGGCGACTTTTTGATATTTGGTAGGGAAAAAGAAGGAATACCAGATGATTTACTTAATGAGAACAAGGAAAAAATTCTAACTATCCCTATGACAAAAAAGATAGAAAGGTCCTTAAACCTAGCTAACTCTGTTAGTATAGTTTTATACGAGGCTTTAAGGCAAGATGGATTTAAATTTTAGGAGGATAAATGTACGATATAATTATAATTGGAGGAGGTCCAGCAGGACTTACCGCAGGACTTTATGCAGGAAGAAGTAAGCTTAATACACTTATTATTGAAAAAGCAGTAGCTGGTGGCCAGATTTCTGGAACAGCCTTTGTTGAAAACTACCCAGGATCAATAGATGAGGCAACAGGAATGGGGCTTTCTGAAAGGATGCTCGAGCAAGCTGAAGAATTTTGTGATATAAAGTATGAAGATGTTAAGGAAGTAGAGCTTGATGGCAAGGTTAAAAAAATAAAGACTGATGGCGGAGAATATGAGGCCAAAGTAGTTATCATTTCATCAGGTGCTACCCACAGAAAATTGGATGTTCCAGGCGAGAAAGAATTTGCCAATAAGGGAGTATCCTACTGTGCCACATGTGATGGACCATTTTATACAGGTCTTGACATATATGTAGTTGGTGGAGGAGATTCTGCCCTAGAAGAGGCGACCTATCTTACAAAATTTGGTAAATCTGTAACTATTATTCACAGAAGAGACGAATTTAGGGCAAGTGGGGTAGTCGTTGATAAGATTAAGGAAAATCCAAAAATCAAATTAGAACTTGATGCAGTTGTTAAAGAAATCAAGGGAGATAAGGAAGCAGAAACGCTTATAATTGAAAATACTAAGACTGGCGAAATAAAAGAATTAAAATCTGATGATAATTCTCCAATTGGGGTATTTATATTTATAGGATACATTCCACAAACTGAGATATTCGAAGGCAAGATTGAAATGAACCATGGTTATATCCTAACTGATGAAGATATGAAGACTAATATCGAAGGTGTATTTGCTGTAGGCGATACCAGAGAAAAGAAGGTTAGACAAATGGTTACAGCGGCTGGAGATGGATGTATTGCAGCAGTCCTTGCTAATAGATATCTCGAAGGAAGCAATTGGTAAAGTAATGTTGACAAATTTCTAACAAATAAGTAAAGTAATATTTGTAGAAAGAATTAATTAGGAGGAAATAATGGCAACAAAAGTAGCAATTAATGGATTTGGTAGAATCGGACGTCTTACACTAAGAAGAATCGCCGAAGTTGAAGAAAATATCGAAGTTGTAGCAATCAACGACCTTATTGACAAAAAAGGTCTACTATATGCTTTCAAATACGATACAGCACAAGGTAGATTTAACGGAGACGCTGAACTAACAGAAGACGGATTCAAAATCAACGGCAAAGACATCAAAGTATTTGCTGAAAGAAACCCAGAAGATCTTCCATGGGAAGAGCTTGGAGTTGATATAGTACTAGAATGTACAGGATTCTTTACAGAAAAAGAAAAAGCAGAAGCTCACATCAAAGCAGGAGCTAAAAAAGTACTAATCTCTGCACCAGGTAAGGGTGATCTAAAAACTATCGTATACGGAGTAAACCACGAAATCCTTGATGGATCTGAAACAGTTGTTTCTGGAGCAAGCTGTACAACAAACTGCTTAGCACCAATGGTTAACGTATTAAAGAATGAATTCGGATTTGTTTCTGGACAAATGTCTACAATCCACGCATACACAGCTACTCAAGCTATCCAAGATACACCAGCAACTAAGAAAGACTTAAGAGGTGGTAGAGCTGCAGCACAAAACACAATCCCTGCATCAACAGGAGCTGCTAAGGCTGTAGGTAAAGTACTTCCAGAAGTAGAAGGAAAAATTGATGGATCAGCTCTAAGAGTTCCAACAATTACAGGATCAATCACAGAACTTTACTCAGTACTTGAAAAGAAAGTTACTGTAGAAGAAGTAAACGCAGCTATGAAAAAATACTCAAGTGATGCATTTGCTTACACAGAAGATGACATTGTATCAAGTGATATAGTTGGTTATCCAGCTGGTTCAGTTTTCGATTCTCAACTAACAAAAATCGTTGAAGGCGCAGACGGAACACAAGTTGTTAAAACTGTTGCTTGGTATGACAACGAAATGGGATACGTTTCTAACCTAGTTAGAACACTTGACTATCTAGCAAATCTTTAAGAGTTAATAAAGGCGGGGGATAGCTTCCGCCTTTTTTTAACGGAAATATGAGGAGTAATATGAACAAAAAAACTGTAAAAGACTTAGACGTAAAGGGTAAAAAAGTACTAGTAAGAGTTGATTTTAACGTACCTTTATCAAAAGAAAACAACGAAGAAATTGCTGATGATACAAGAATTAGAGCAGCTCTTCCAACAATTGATTACCTACTAGAAAATGATGCTAAGGTAATCCTAATGAGCCACTTAGGTAGACCAAAGGGAGAAGCTAAGCCAGAATATTCTCTAAAGCCTGTAGCAGCTTGGCTAGAAAATCATTACAAAGACAAATTCCACTTCTTCCCATCAGATGAAGTTGTTGATGAAAAGGTAGAAGAAAAAGTTTCTTCTCTTAACGAAGGAGAAATTGCTTTAATAGAAAACACTAGATATGTTGCTGGTGAAACCAAAAATGATTCTGAATTTGCCAAAAAGCTAGCATCTCTTGCAGACTTATACGTAAATGATGCCTTTGGAACAAGCCACAGAGCACACGCATCTAACGTTGGAGTAGCAAGCATTCTTCCTTCAGCTGTAGGTTTCCTAATAGAAAAAGAAATTGACGTAATGGGTAAGGCACTAGAAGCCCCAGAACATCCATTTGTATCAATCCTTGGTGGAGCTAAGGTATCTGATAAGATTGGTGTAATCGAAAATCTTATCACTAAAGTAGATACAATCCTAATAGGTGGTGGAATGGCTTATACCTTCCTCAAGGCTCAAGGAAAAGAAATAGGTAAATCTCTTCTTGAAGAAGATAAGATGGACCTATCCCTTGAACTAATCAAGAAAGCTGAAGCTAACAACGTAGAAATCCTACTACCAGTAGATGTTGTTATAGCAGATGAAATCAAGGCAGGTGCTGAAACTGAGATAGTTGATATTGACTCTATCCCAGAAGATAAGGAAGCCCTAGATATAGGACCAAAAACTGCAGAACTTTTCTCATCAAAAATCAAAGAAGCTAAGACTGTTGTTTGGAATGGACCAATGGGAGTATTTGAAATAAAAGAATTCGCAGATGGTACAAACAAGGTTGCAGCAGCCCTTGCAGAATCAGATGCAATTACAATAGTAGGTGGAGGAGATTCTGCACTTGCAATTGAACTTGCAGGTCTAAAAGATAAGATCACTCACGTATCAACTGGTGGTGGAGCAAGCTTGGAATTCTTAGAAGGAAAAGATTTACCAGGAATATCATCAATAGAAGATAAGTAAGGAGATATAATGCGTAAACCAGTAATTGTTGGAAACTGGAAAATGAATATGACAGTTTCTGAAGCAGAAAAACTACTTGACGAAATTAAAGACTTAGACCTAGATACTGAAGTAGAAGCAGGAGTTTGTACACCAGCTATTGATCTTCTAGTTGCTAAAGAAAAACTAGCAGGAACAAACGTAGGCTTTGGTGGACAAAATATGTACTTCGAAGAAAGCGGAGCATTCACAGGAGAAATTTCTCCAACAATGCTAACAGATATCGGAGCAAAATATGTAATTTTAGGTCACTCTGAAAGACGTGAATACTTCAGTGAAGATGATTGTCTAATTAACAAAAAGGTAAAAGCAGCCCTAGACCATGACTTAGTTCCAATTCTTTGCTGTGGTGAAACTCTTGAAGAAAGAGAAGCTAACGAACACGAAGCAAAAGTTAAGGGACAAATAGAAAAAGATCTTAAGGATGTTTCAGCAGAAGATATAGAAAAAGTAATTATTGCCTACGAACCAATCTGGGCAATAGGAACAGGTAAAACTGCATCAAGTGAAGATGCTGATGCTATGTGCGGTTATATCAGAAGCTTAATAGAAGAAAAATACGGCAAAGATGCTGCTGAAAAAATTAGAATCCAATATGGTGGTTCTGTAAAACCAAACAATGTAGTAGAACTTATGGGCAAGGAAAACATTGACGGAGCCCTAGTTGGTGGAGCAAGCCTTAAAGCAGAAGATTTCAAAGCTTTAGTTAATTTTAATAAATAAGGAGATATAAATGAGTTTAATAACAGATGTATATGCAAGACAAATCCTTGATTCAAGAGGAAACCCAACAGTAGAAGTAGAAGTTTATACAGAAGATGGTGGATTTGGTAGAGCAAGCGTGCCATCAGGTGCTTCAACTGGTGAATGGGAAGCTGTTGAGCTTAGAGATGGTGACAAAAACTACTATCTTGGAAAATCAGTTCTTAAAGCAGTTGAAAATGTAAATGAAATCATAGCAGAAGAACTAGAATTTACCTATGATGTCACAGATCAAATCGGAATTGACAATGCAATGATCGAACTTGATGGAACAGAAAACAAGGGTAAACTTGGTGCTAACGCAATCCTCGGTGTTTCTCTTGCAGTTGCAAAGGCAGCAGCTAATGAACTTGGTGTTCCTCTATACAACTACATTGGTGGAACAAACGCTAAACTTCTACCAACACCAATGATGAACATCCTAAATGGTGGAGAACACGCAGACAACTCTGTAGATATCCAAGAATTCATGATCTTCCCACTTGGAGCAGAAAGTTTCGCTCACGCTCTACAAATTGGTGCAGAAGTATTCCACAGCCTAAAATCAGTTCTTTCATCTAAAGGCTACAACACAGCTGTAGGTGATGAAGGTGGATTCGCTCCAAACCTTAAATCAAACGAAGAAGCTCTAGAAATTATCTGCGAAGCTATCAAGGCTTGTGGTTATGAACCAGGCAAGGACGTTTATATAGCAATGGACTGTGCTTCAAGCGAATTCTACAACAAGGAAGATGGTAAATACCACCTTGATGGTGAAGGTACTGTTAAGACAGAAGACGAAATGATCGACTGGCTTGAAGAATTAGTAGGAAAATATCCAATCATCTCAATCGAAGATGGTCTAGATGAAAACGACTGGGAAGGTTGGGCAAAACTTACAGAAAGACTTGGAAACAAAGTTCAACTTGTAGGTGATGACCTATTCGTAACAAATACAAAGAAACTTGAAAAAGGTATCAAAGAAGGCGTTGCTAACTCAATCCTAATCAAAGTTAACCAAATCGGTTCACTAACAGAAACACTTAATGCTATTGAAATGGCTAAAGAAGCAGGTTACACTGCAGTAGTTTCTCACAGATCAGGTGAAACAGAAGATGTTACAATCTCTGATTTAGTAGTTGCAGTAAATGCTGGCCAAATCAAAACAGGTGCACCATCAAGAACAGATAGAGTTGCTAAATACAACCAACTTCTAAGAATTGAAGATGAACTTGCTGATGATGCTAAATTTAAAGGAATCAAGGCATTTTATAACATCAACAAATAATATAAATTAAGATGGCCCCTAGGGGCTGTCTTTTTTTGCCAAAATCTAAGGAAATTTATAATTTAATATTTAGAGGAAATTAGCTATCCAATTTATCTCTTTTGTTGAAATTATAGATAATTTATGGTATTATAACAGAGTATGAATCGGAGGTGTCTATATGGTAAATTTCTTAGCGATTGTACTAGTTATTGCATCAATAATCATTATAGCTGCAGTAACATTACAAGATCCTAAAACAGAAGGATTAGGAGCTCTTTCAGGAACTCAAACAAATGTTTTTGGTAGAAGCGCTCATAAGTCAAAAAACGAAATGTTAGACAAAGTAGCTATCACAGGCGGAGTAATTTTATTTGTAGCTAGTCTAATCATGATAGCAATTAACTAATAAGGGGTAAGCTATATATATAGCTTAGCCTCTTTTTTAATATAGACAACAGGAGAAATTATGAATCTAAAAGATATAATATTAAATATAGTATATGATGAAAACTACCTGCCTATGACATTTAAGGAATTAGACAAGTATCTGAAGGTTGATAAATATACTAGAAAGGCTGTTAGAGATATAATAAAGGACTTGGAGAAAGATAATAAAATCAGAGTTTCCAATAAAAAAAGAATTATGCCTCTAACAGATGAAGAGATTAATCTAACTGGTAAAATTTCTATGGCTCAAGGCGGGTATGGTTTTTTTATTTCAGATAACACAGACTTTGAAGATGTCTTTATAAAAAGGGACAACATGAACAGAGCCCACAACAATGATAGGGTAAAAATTGAGCTTGTTAAAGGTAAAGAGAAAGGAAGAAAGGCCGAAGGGAGAGTCCTTGATGTTATTGAAAGAGCTAAAGATGAAATAGTTGGAAGCTTTCAAAAAAACAAGGGCTTCGGCTTTGTAATTCCAGATGATAGAAGTTTTGGTGATGATATATTCATAGCTGAAAAATTCTTCAATAAGGCAAAAAATAAAGATAAGGTAGTAGTTGAGATCATAAATTATCCAAAAGATGGTAAGCCTGAAGGAAGAATTAAGGAAATTATCGGCGGAAAGAACGATAAAAATATTGAAATCTTATCCCTAATCAGATCTCACGGTCTTCCTTACCAATTCTCAAAGGAAAGTAAGAAAGAAAGTCTTTATGTGAAGGATAAGGTCAATGAAATAGAACTTGAAGGAAGGAAGGACTTAAGAGATCTCTTCACGGTTACGATTGATGGGAGAGATTCCAAGGACTTCGACGATGCTATTTCTATAGAGAAAAATGGTGAAAACTATGACTTGTATGTTCACATAGCAGACGTTGCTCATTATGTGAAAAAGGGGACCGCCATCGATAAAGACGCCTATGAGAGGGGAAACTCTACTTATCTATTTAATATAGTAATTCCCATGCTACCAGAGGTCCTATCAAATGGTATCTGCTCTCTAAATCCGAATGAGGATAGGCTTGCCATAAGTTTAAGGATGACAATCAATTATAAGGGCAATGTTATAGATAATGAGTTTTATGAATCAGTGATTAATTCTGACCATAGATTAGTCTATGACGATGTAAATGCATTTTTGGATAAGGATGATGAGAATGTATATGATGATGAGCTTATAAAAGAAAAGTTAAGGATTTTTGATGAGCTTAGACAAATCCTAAATACTATGAGAGAAAAAAGAGGGGCAATTGACTTTAACTTCTCAGAAAGTCAGATAGATGTAGCAGAAGACGGAAGAGTTTTAAATATATCAAACTTTGAAAGAGGATCAGGCAACAAGATGATTGAAGAATTCATGCTTGCCGCTAATGAAACGGTCGCATCTCTTTTTGCCTATATGGATTTTCCTTTTATCTACAGAATTCACGAAAAACCTAAGGAAGAAAAGATTGAAGGCTTCAAGAGAGCCCTTAACACTATGGGATATAATATAAGAGGCAATGACCTACATCCTAAGGACTTCCAACAAATTTTAGAAGAAGTGGAAGGTAAGGACGTTGAATCTGTAATTAATATTCTGATGCTAAGGACCATGCAGAAGGCCAAGTATTCCGAGCATAGGGATATGCACTTTGGTCTATCTACATCCTTTTATACTCACTTCACATCGCCAATTAGGAGGTATCCTGACCTAATAGTTCATAGATTAGTAAAAAAATTTATTCATAACAAGCTAACTAGTCTCAACCAGACAAGTCTTGAAAAAACAATCACAAATAATGCAGACCATCTTTCAATGACAGAAAGAAGAAGCGAAGATTGTGAGAGAGATGTGGAAGATTTACTTAAATGTAAGTATATGATTCGTTTTATAGGCGATGAATTTTACGGGAATATATCTGCCATAACTGACTTTGGAATATTTATTGAGTTAGATAATACCGTAGAAGGGCTTTTCATGTACAAGTTTTCAAATGATAGATACGAGTATCTAGAAGATAAGATGAAGGCATTTAATACAGATAAAAAGATCTTCTATTCTATTGGAGATAGGGTCAAGATTAGAGTAATGGATGTAGACACATATCAGAGAAATATCGACTTTGATTTGGAGGTAAACGATGAAATTATTAGCCAACAATAAGAAGGCTTATCATGATTATTTTATAGAAGAAAAATATGAAGCAGGACTTTCACTTTTGGGAAGTGAAGTAAAATCAATCAAAAAAGGAAAAGTTTCTATCAAGGAGTCATTCATATCAGATAGAAAAGGGGAGATGTTTATCTACGGTATGCATGTTACTCCTTACTCTCAGGCCTATGATAAGGATATCGATCCAACTAGAATTAGGAGACTCCTCCTTCACAAAAAGGAAATAAATAAGTTAATAGGCAAAAAAACTCAAGCAGGATATACAGTAGTTCCCCTTAAAATCTATGAGAGAGACGGACTGGTAAAGTTAGAGCTTGCCCTTGCCAAAGGTAAGAAGCAGTACGATAAGAGAGAATCTATTAAGGCTAAGGATGATAAGAGGAAGATGGATAGGGCCCTTAAGAATTATTAAAGGAGAGTAAATGACAAATAAAAGCACACTAAAAGTTAAGTTACTTAACTACACTCCTAGGGCAGAAGAGACCATAGCCCAAGCGGGAAAACTCTGCTATTCACAAGTCGGAGTAGATGAAATAGCCGAAAAACAGGACGAAGAGTCTATTGCTAGATATGTAAAAATGCTTCAAAACCTCGGCCATCTTTCACCAATTGAGCATGTCTCCTTTACCTTTGCTGCGGAGGGAGTATCTAGAGTCTTGACCCACCAGCTGGTCCGTCACAGACTCGCTTCCTATTCTCAACAGTCACAAAGATATGTTAAGCTCGACCAATTTGAGTACATAATGCCTAAAGAAATCGATGAAAATGAAGAAGCAAGAGAAATATTTATTAGGCAAATGGAAGAAAGCCAGAAGGCTTATGGTGACTTGACTGATATATTGTTTGAAAAACATTACCAAAGCTTTATGGATGAAGGTCAAGATGAAAAATCAGCCAAAAGATCTGCTAGTAAAAAGGCAATAGAAGATGCAAGATACGTCTTTCCAAATGCTTGTGAAACAAAGATCGTTTTTACAATGAATGCAAGAAATCTTCTTCACTTTTTCAATATCAGATCTTGCCTAAGGGCCCAATGGGAGATAAGAGACCTATCAGATCAGATGATAAGACTCGTAAAAGATATTTATCCAAATCTCTTCCTAAATGCAGGTCCATCTTGTCTTGTAGGACCTTGCCCAGAAGGTAAAATGACTTGCGGGAAAATAAAAGAAGTACGCGAAAAGTTTAATAATTTATAAATCTTGAATATTTTAAAATCTAAAAACAAGGATGGAGACTTTATGTCTTATATACAATTAAATAATCTAACAAAAGAATTTAAATCTGGTGATACAAGGATTGTCGCAAATGATAAGATAAACTTCTCTCTGGACAAAGGTAGACTTCTAATAATTGTCGGAGCAAGTGGGGCAGGCAAGACCACCCTTCTTAATCTTATTGGTGGGATGGATAAGGCAACAAGTGGTGAGATTTTTATAGATGGAAAAAACCTAGTAGGTCTTAGTGATAGAGAGCTTACTGAATATAGGAGAAATGATGTTGGTTTCATCTTCCAACATTACAATCTCATACCAAACCTGACTGCTCTTGAGAATGTAGAAATGGCATCAGAAATCTCTAATAATCCACTTAGTCCAAGGGAAATACTCGAAGAAGTAGGTCTTAGTCATAGGCTTAATAACTTCCCTTCTCAACTATCAGGGGGAGAACAACAAAGGGTGGCCATAGCGAGGGCGCTCGCCAAAAACCCTAAGCTTTTACTTTGTGATGAGCCAACAGGTGCCCTAGACTATGAGACAGGAAAAAATATCCTTAGGCTCTTGCAAGATGCTTCAAGGAATATGGGAGCCACAGTAGTAATCATAACTCATAATTCATTGATAAAGCCAATGGCAGATCAGGTAATAGAGATCAGAGACGGCAAGGTCGATAAGGACTATATCAATGAAACTCCAGTTTCAGTTGATGAGATAGAGTGGTAATATGAATAAAACTTATATAAAGAGCATCTTCGCTGATATGAAGAAAACTAAGGGAAAGGTCTTATCTATTATGATAATGGTAGCTCTTGCTAGCCTTGTAGTAGTGGGGCTTTTACTTTCTGGTGCTTCTATGAGAAAGAGTCTAAACAAATCTCTAGCTGAATATGAACATCCTGACCTAATAGTTAGGTCGACCTATGGACTAGACTATGAGGATGAGGCTCTTATTAAAAAAGAAGAGGGAATTGATAAGATTAATTTCATCAAGGCCACTGATCTAAGAATCGGTGAAGATATTATTAGACTAAAAGAATACAATTCCGAAGTCTCAAAATCGGTAATTACGGAGGGAAAAATACCTTCAAAAGATGACGAGATAATCCTCGATGAAAATCTTAAAGATAAATATAAGATCGGTGATGAGCTTAGTTTTTCTTATATCAATGATCAACAAAAAGATGATCAAAAGATGGCGAATTTAAGATATAAGCTTGTAGGTTTTTACAAATCATCTGATCACTTTATGGAGGATATGAAGGAAATTTCACCGCTTGGTAAAAGTGAAATTGCAGGATTTGCCTATGTCTTGCCTAATAATTTCTTGTCGGATAAGTATCATGAGGCAAATATAGTCTACAAAGACCTACTTAATCTTGATAGGACAAGTTCATCCTATATCAAAAAAATAAATAGTAAAAAAGATAACTTGACAGACAGGATTAGAAATAGGCCAGACCAAGTCTTAAATAAAATTAGAAAAGATGCTGACGATGAAATAACTGATGCAGAAAAAGACATCACTAATGCAGAAAAAGAGCTTAGTGATAATGAGAAAAAACTAATCGAAAGCAAGAATTACCTTGATGAAGGTTTTAGAAAGTATGAAGCAAATAAGAGTGATTTTGATCAAGAAATTGCTAAGGGAGAAAAAGACCTCGCTAAAGCTAAAAATGATCTAGATCAAGGAAGAGAAAAGCTTGAAGAAGGTAGAAGAGAATATCAGACAAATCTAGAAACATATGAAAATGAAATAACAAAAGCTGAAGAAGAACTTGATAAAAAACAAAAAGACTTAAATTTAGGTCTTGCCCAAATCGATGGACCTAAGAAGGAAATGGATAAGGCTTATGAAGAGCTTAATGAAAAGTTTGAGTCATCATTTAACAAATTAGAAGAGGCAGAAGCAAGTCTTATTCTAGAAGAAAATTATATTAATTCTAAAAAACAAGAGCTAGAAGAAGCGGAAAGCCTCAAAGATCAAAAAGACCCTGATCTTATAGAAAAAATTAAGCAACTAAAGGAAGAGATTCAAACAAGTGAAGCGAGCTACGAAGCGGGTAAGATAGAATATGATAAAAATAAACAAGAATTAGACGAAAAATATAGCCAGGCGAAGTTTGAACTTGATCAAAAGCTAGGTAGTTTAAGGGCTAAGGAAGAAGAATTAAACAAAGCTCAAGCCCAGCTTGATGAGGCTAAAAGACAATTAGCTAGTAAAAAATCCTCAGGTAAAACTGAGCTAGATAAAGCAAATGAGACCATTAAAAATAGCGAAGAAGAGATAAATCAAGGTCAAAGAGATTATGAAAATGGTCTAGCTGAGCTTGATAGAAATAAGGAAGAAGGAAAGAATAAACTCGCTCAAGCCTATGATGAATTAATTGATGGGCAAAAAAAATATCAAGATGCTAAGGAAAAATTCGACGAAGAAAAGGCAAAGGCTTCAAAGGATATAGATAAGGCTAAGAAAGATATCGGAGATTCAAAGGAGAGCCTCTTGACCCTACAAGATCCAGAATATTCGGTAGAAAGCATATTTGACAATAGAGGAATCGACACCTACTATCAAAACTCCTTGAATATGGACAGATTATCTAAGGTGTTCCCTGCATTTTTCTATCTAGTAGCAATGCTCGTAACTCTTACTACCATGAAAAGATATATCGAAGAGCAAAGGACTATCAATGGATGTCTTAAGTCTTTGGGTTATACCAACACAGACATAGCCAAGAGATTTTATATATATGGTATAAGTCCAACAATTATAGGAGCTCTATTGGGAGCTGTTATAGGAAGATTTGTAATCCTTAATGTAATATTTACAGCTTATTCAACAGGATTTAAGGTCCTATCAATGGAAGTAATAAATAGTTTTCCAGCCTTACTTATATCTGTTCTAGTATCGACTTTCCTTATAGCCTTTACAGTTTTTATTAGTTCTAAAGAAACAGTTAAAGAGGTACCAGCCAATCTATTAAAGGCTAAAGCTCCTGATGCTGGTAGCAAAATATTTCTTGAAAGAATCGAGTTCTTGTGGAAGAGATTATCCTTTATGGCGAAAATTACATCTAGGAATCTTTTTAGATATAAATCCAGGATGTTTATGACAATATTTGGTGTTGGAGGATGTACGGCCCTACTTTTCTTTGGCTTTGCTATGATAGATGCTATTAAGGACACATCAAGTATTCAGCAAGAAGAAATCCAGCATTATAGCCTAGTTTCTATGATAAATACTAAGGCCAAGAAGGAAGATCTTGATAGCTATAATCAACTTATAGAAAGTTACGATAATATTGATGTATATAATGAGAAGGCAAGTCTTGAAAAAAATAGGGAAAAACTTGACTTGTCTATAATAGTCCCAGAAAATGATAAAAAGCTAAAAGATTTTGTAAGCCTTAGAGATAAGCATAGAAATCCAATCGATTTAACTAGCAAGAATGTAGTTATTACAGAAAATATAGCAAAAAAATTAGGAATAAAAAAGGGAGATAGGTTAAAATTTGAAATAGATGGAGAAAATACTGAAGTTATCCTAGGAGATATAAGTGAAAACTATATCAGTGACTACATGTATATTTCTAGAAAATATTACGATGATAATATTGGAAAAAGCCTAGTCTATAATTCCAATCTAATTAAGGCGGATCCAGGAGAAATCAAAGATAAGCTTAACGATAACAAAGCGGTCAATGCCCTTATCAATAAAACTGGTGCCTACGAATCCATGGATGCACTTTTAGCTAATTTGAATTTAGTTATAAGTGTTATCACCCTGATATCTTCAGCCCTGGCTATTGTAGTCTTGTATAATATAACAAGTATTAATGTCGGGGAAAGAAAGAGAGAGCTTGCAACAATAAAAGTATTAGGTTTTTACTCCAAGGAAGTTACTTCTTATATATATAAGGAGATTTTCATCCTAACAATACTAGGAATTGTAGTGGGATTCTTCTTAGGCTATGCTATGTTTAGATATATTATAGGCATAGTTGCGCCGGAAGATATAATGATAGCATACAGGACCCACATAATCACTTACCTTATCTCAGCAGCTATAACTTTGGTAATTTCACTAGTGATATTGATATTTGTGCACAAGGACTTGAAAAGAATTGACATGGCAGAAGCGATGAGCTCTGGAGAATAAAAGTGGCCTTAGGGTCACTTTTTAAAATTTAGTAATTTTGTTATAATATGTACTGAGGTGTTTATGAAAATTATTTTAGTAAGACATGGCCAAACCCAAGCAAATATCTCTTGGAAATATTCCACAGATGATACGCACCTTGCGGAAAGTGGCCTTTATATATTAGATAAAACGAAGAAATTATTAGAAGATTATAAGATAGATAAAGTCTATACTTCAAATCTAGTTAGGAGTCAGGAAACTGCAAAGAGATTAGGTTTTTTTGACTTTAAAATAGATAAAAGATTAAATGAGATGAACTTTGGAGACTTTAGGGGTCGTGGGATTGATGAGGTAAGAGAAATCGAGAAGGAGTTTTTCCTCAAGGAAGAAGAAGATTATTTTGATATCAAATACCCATCTGGTGAATCAAGAAATGATGTGATCGAAAGGACGACTGATTTCTTAGATGAAAAGTCTATAGAAGAAGATGGTACAATTCTTTGTATATCACATGGCATAGCCATAAGGTCAACTCTTTTTTGGATATTGAAGGATTTAGATAATTGGGGAAGCTTTTGGATTGATAATGGCTCACTTACAGTCTATAATATCGAAGATAAGAAGAGATTAATCGAAAGTGTAAATAAGATATGAAGTTCATCCACCTAGCTGATGTCCACTTGGCTGATTCTTATAACTTTGATAAGACTCTATCCAAGAAAATTAGGGAGGCCTCATGGCAGAGTCTTTCTAACATACTAAATTCCAACAAGGATGTTGATTTCGCCCTAATTGCTGGTGATCTTTTTGAAAGAGCCTATTTTACAGCGAGCGATTTTAAAAGATTATTTTCTATATTTGAAGATTTTTCTAAGGATATTTATTATGTGAGTGGAAACCATGATTATTTTGACTCCTATAATAGTATTTTCTTGGAAAATTCTCCGGAAAATTTCCATGTCTTTGGCTCAGAGAATCTAGAAGTCTTCGAAAAAGATAAGCTGAGAGTTTATGGAATATCTTATAAGGATAGGATTTTTTCTAAAGATTTAGACCTATCTATAAGCTTAGACGATGAATTTTTCAATATTTTTTTAATTCATGGAGATGTTGATAGGGAAGAATCTAATTATTTTTCTTTAAATTCAAAAATAATGACCGAGACTAATTTTGATTATATAGCTATGGGCCATATACACAAGGCTCATCGTATAGATGGTATCTACTATCCAGGTTCTGTTGAGCCTCATGATTTTACCGATATATATGATTATGGTTATATCAGATACGATGATGGAAAGGTGAGTTTTATTGATTCTTCTATCCTAAAATTCTATGATATGAGCGTGAACTTTAGGGATTTTGATAATGAAGATGATCTTCTTGCTTTTATAAATCAAAAATTACTAGATAAGAAAAATATTGTAAGACTTGAAATCTCTAGCGATAAGGATATTGATGAGAGATTTATAAGAAACAATATTGATGCGATTTATAAGGAGATTCATATCAAAAATGAAAGAGACTTATCCGATATGGTAAGGCTTTTCCCAAATTCTCTTCTATCATTATATAGCCAAAAATTTGACAATTCTAGTGGTGAAATTGAAAAGCTTGCCCTAGACATTGGACTTGATGCAATTCTTAGGAGTAAAGATGACTAGAGTTTTTATCAAAGAAATCCATATGATATCCTTTGGAAAGTTTGAAGATAAGAAAATAAGATTTGATGAAAATTTCAATTTAATTTATGGAAAGAATGAAACAGGAAAATCTACTGTTACGAGTTTCATAGAGGGCTTGCTATATGGATTTGATGAAGGGAAAAATAAGAAAAGTTTTTCTTATAAAAAAGAAGCCTATAAGCCCAATCTTTCCTATAAATACGCAGGAAGTGGAATTTTTAATAAAGATGGTATAGACCTAAAAGTAACAAGGAACTTCGAAGACGGTTCATACAAGTTGATTAATCTTTCTAGTGGAGAAGAAATTTCTTCTAAGCAGTCGCATCTTGGATTTCCTGGAGAATATATTCTAGATATGAACTATGATATCTATAAGAATTACCTCACAAGTTTTCAAGGGCAAAAGTCAGAAAAAAAGGCCAGAGAGAAGTTAATAGAAAGCTTGGCCAACCAAGACATAGACTATGATTTTTCAGCAAATAAGGCTATTAGAATATTAGATGATAGGTTAAACAAACTTGGAAGCGATAGGGCCTACACAAAACCATATCTTAAGGTGAAGACTGAAATTAAAGAAATCGAAGATAGGCTTTATGAAATAAAATCCTTCAAGAAATCGTACGAGAAAGACTTTAAGAGGCTTGATTATAATAAGAAAAGACAAAAGGTCCTAAGAGAAAAATATGATAGAGAAAAAGAAAAAATAGAATCTTACAAAAAGTATAGGGCAAATCAAAACTATAAAGACTATAAGAAATGGACGGATGAGCTTTATAAAATAAATGAATCAATCGCATCTTATAGCGATGTATTTGGGCTTGATGAAGAGTATTTCCAAGATTTAGGATACGATTTAGGTCAAAGTAAAAATCCTCAAAGCTCTACGAGCAAGTATTTAATTTTTATATTTTTCTTACTTTCCTTATTCTTAGGATTTTCTATTAACAAATATTTTTACCTATTGGCCCTAGCTCTTCTAGGGGTTTTTATTTTTCTAGTAAATTCTAGTAAAAATACAGAAGATAGTAGAAATGATCTAAGCCAGTATAATAAATTGAGGGCTAGATTTCTGAAATATAATAGCTTAAAGAAGGAAAAGGAAAAAATAGAAGATGTCCTTTCAATACTTCGAAACCAAGATATCAAGCTTGGTGAAAGTCCTTTTGACCTAGAAGATTATGAAAACTATGATATTGAAAAGGCAGAACTTAAGCTAGATTCTTATCTAGACGATTTAGATAAAATAAATGGTGAGATCTCAAGAGATGAGAAAAATCTCGTAAGTATTGAGGAGAAAATAGAAGACGAAGTCGACCTAGTCGATAGATTACACTTCTTAGAAAAAAGACAAAGAGAGATTGAAAATGAAAAAAAGGCAATTAATCTCGCTAAAAATACAATAAAGAGGATTATCGATGAAAATAGAAATGATTTTACCAATCTAAACAAAAGAGCAAATCAAATTATTAAGGAAATTAGCAAAAATTCCTTTGACTCAATAATATTTGATGAAAAATTAAATCCTAAGATAAGAACTAGGGAAGGCTATGATATGATGTTAGATCAACTTTCTAAGGGTTTTATGGACCAACTATCTTTTGCTTTGAAACTTAGCATAAATGAGGAAGCTTTTTCCAAGATATTTATGGTCTATGATGATGCTTTTATCAACTATGACCTAGAAAGATTAAGAAATGCTCTATTCATTCTTTTAGATGCCGCAAGCTTTAGACAAATTATCTATTTTACCTGCCATGATAGGGAGAGGGAAGTGTTTGAGTCAGAAGGAATTAAAATTAACTATTTAGATATGGAGGATGTATGATATATGCAATAGCAGATTTACATCTTGATTATACAGAAAATAAGTCCATGGAGGTTTTTGGTGACGGTTGGGCTAATTACCAGGAGAGGATTTTTGTAAATTGGGAAAATATCGTAAATGATGACGATACTGTCCTAATACCAGGAGATATTTCCTGGGCTATGAGTGTAGAAGAAGCAAGGATTGACCTAGGAAAAATTGATAAAATGAAGGGAAAGAAAATACTCATGAAAGGCAATCACGATTACTGGTGGTCTTCCCTGAAAAAACTTGAAGACCTGGGCCTTTCTACTTTATCCTTTCTTCAGAACAATCATTTTGAAGTCGAAGGATATGATATTTGTGGAACCAGGGGCTGGATTTCTAAAGACAACAAAGAATTTGATGAACACGATTTAAAGATATATAAGAGAGAGCTTATTAGGCTTGAAAATTCATTTAGAGAAAGTAAGAGTAATAAGAGAATAGTCCTCCTCCACTATCCGCCCCTAAATGCGGATGGAAGCTTTAATGAGTTTTTTGACTTATGCAAGGAATATAAGGTATCTAAACTTATTTACGGGCACTTACATGGAGTAGGACATAAGTTAATCAAAGAAGGGAATATAGAAGGCATAGAGGTCTCTTGCGTTGCGGGAGATTATATTGATTTTATGCCAGTAAGGATAGGATAATGCATAGAGAAATAGAAGTAAAAGTTTTAAATATTGATATAGAAAAGATGAGAGAGAAGCTAGAAGGTTTGGGTGCAGATTTAATTAACCATGAATTCCAGAAAAACTACACCTTTATACCAAAAGGAAGCGATGGTTTCGAGGAAGGCTATCTAAGAGTCAGAGAAACTACCCATAAGGATAATGGCGAAAAGGAAATAGAGCTTACCTTCAAGGAAGTTAAAAATGTTGATGATGTAAGGATTAATAATGAATACACAACCCATATAGACTCAGTAACTATGATGAATAGAATCTTAGAGCATATAGGTATGGAGCTTGAATATAGTGGTGAGAAGGAAAGAATCTCCTACAGATACAAGAATCAAAGATTTGATATTGATATTTGGGATAAGGATACTTACCCAGAACCATATATGGAAATAGAATTTTCTAATCAATCAAAAATCGATGAGATCATTGATGATTTAGGCATTGATAGAAAAAATGTAACCAATAAATCAATAACAGAATTAAGAGAAGATTTATAAAAATTTTGACATTCGTTTATTTCGTGATATAATAAAAAAAACTTAAGGAGTAAACGATGATTTCTATAAAAAATTTATTAAATTCATTTGATTTGACAAAAGAAGACTTACTAGAGATAATTGAATTAGGTAATGCTATTTATAAGAGTCCTGACGATTTTTCCCATTGTGCAGATGGAAAGATATTAGGGACTCTTTTTTTTGAGCCTTCAACTAGGACTAGACTCTCATTTGAGTCAGCCATGTTAAGGCTAGGTGGTTCTGTAGTAGGATTTTCTGATGCAGGAGTTTCTTCATCAACTAAAGGAGAAAGTCTAGCCGATACTGTAAGGACAGTAAGCCAATATGCCGATATTATCGCCATGCGCCATCCACAAGAGGGAGCAGCCTTCCTCGCAAGTAAAACTGCAGATTGCCCAATAATAAACGCTGGAGACGGTGGCCACCAACATCCTACTCAAACACTTACTGATATTTTAACAATATCAAACTACAAGAAAGATCTTTCAGGTCATGTTATAGGCCTATGTGGAGATCTTAAATATGGAAGAACAGTTCACTCACTACTTAAAGTGATGAGCATGTTCCCAAACAATAAATTCATCCTTATATCACCAGAAGAATTAAAGCTTCCAGAATACGTAAAAAAAGAAGTATTCGCAGATGGAACTAATAATTTCGAAGAAGTTAGAAGCCTTGACGATGTTATGGATCAGTTGGACATCCTATATATGACTAGGATTCAAAAGGAAAGATTCTTCTCTCAAGCCCAATACACAAGACTAAAGGATTCTTACCTACTAGATAAGGAAAAAATGCAAGCTGCAAAGGATGATTGCATTGTTCTACATCCACTCCCAAGAGTAACTGAGATTGCAACAGAAGTCGACTCAGATCCTCGTGCAGTTTATTTCAAACAAGTTAAGTTTGGTATGTATGTAAGAATGGCGCTAATTTTAAAACTTTTGGAGGCAAACAATGATAGAAATAACTAGTATAAAAGAAGGAATAGTAATCGATCACATCAAGGCAGGCCTTGGAATGGAAATATTTAATAAACTTGATCTAAGACATCTTAAAGATGAGGTAGCAATAATATTAAATGCAAAATCAACCCAACATGGAAGAAAAGATATATTAAAGATAGCAAATAACATAGATATTAACCTTGATATTGTATCAATCATCGATCCATCAGCTACAATAAATATCATAAAAGACGAGAATGTTGTCGAAAAACTAAGCCTAAAGCTTCCTAAGGAAGTAAAGGGAATCTTAAGCTGCCAAAATCCAAAATGCGTATCAACTACTGAAAGGGCTGTGGAAAGCGACTTTATCCTAATAGATGAAGAAGAGAAAAATTACAAATGTGCCTACTGTGGCCATATCTATGATGTGGAAGAATAGATGAAGCAGATTTTTACAAACTTTTATGGCTTTGACGATATAAAGATTACAAAAAGACCAATCTATGTCGAAGATGGAATAATAGTTGATAAATTTGCAAAGGACGATGATACCGAAGTAATAGATTGCAATAACCTCGCCCTAATTCCTGCCTTCACAGACCTTCACGTTCACTTTAGAGATCCTGGTTTTACCTACAAGGAGGATGTTGAAACAGGCTCTAGGGCAGCTCTTAAAGGAGGATTTACATCTGTACTTCTTATGGGAAATACGAATCCCCCAGTATCAAGCCCTGAAGTCTATGATGATATTATAAGAAGGAGCAAAGTCCTAGATCTTATCGATGTAGAACAAGTCTACACAATCACAGAAAATCTTGGAGGGAAAAGTTTAGATCATCTAGAAAAAATGCCAGAATCTGTGAAGTTTCTATCAGATGATGGAAGGGGAGTAAATGATGATAATATCATGTATGAAGCTATCCTAAAGGCCAAAGAACTGGGTGTAAAGCTTGCTCTTCATGAGGAAGTTGAAAGAGTTTCTAGGAAGGATTACGAAATAGCAGAAGATGCTATGACTATTAGGGATTGCTATCTTGCCTATAAACTAGATTGTCCAATTCACTTCTGCCATGTATCGACAAAAGGGGCAATGACAGCCATAAAATATTTTAAGGATTTAGGCGCTCCAATTACATGCGAAGTAACCCCTCATCATATAAATTTTTCGGAAAAGAAAAGAGAAGAAATGATGGTCAATCCTCCAATTAGAAAAGAAATTGATAGGAAATTTCTTATTCAAATGATAAAGGAAGGTTATGTAGATGCAATTTCTACTGACCATGCCCCTCATACAAAAGAGGAGAAAGAAAAGGGAGCTCCAGGATTTATTGGCCTAGAGACAGCCTTTTCAACTTGCCTTAAAGTCCTAGTTAAAAGCGGTGAGATTTCTCTAAACAAGCTAGTGGAGATAATGTCTACGAATCCAGCAAGAATTCTTGACTTAAATAAGGGAAAACTTGAAAAAGGCTACGAGGCAGATTTCGTCCTCATAGATTTAGACGAAGAATATATCTACAAGGAAGAAGAGATTGCCTCAAAATCAAAGAATTCTCTAATGATTGGCCAAAAACTTCCTGGAAGAGTTAAAAAAGTTTACAAGAAAGGAATACTAAAATATGAAGATAATAGATAAATTATACGAAAAAGTTTCAACAAATGGATTTGTATGTATTGGACTTGATAGCTCCATTGATTATATTCCGGAGAATATGAAAGAAGGAAAAAGTGTTAGCGAGGCACTTTTTTCTTATAACAAAGAAATAATAGATCAAACTTATGATGTTTGTGCAATTTATAAATTACAAATCGCCTACTATGAGTCCTACGGTATCGAGGGAATGATTGCCTATAGAGATACACTTTCTTACCTTAGAGAAAAAGATCTTTTATCAATAGGAGATGTCAAAAGAAGTGATATAGCAGCAAGTGCGAAAATGTATGCCAAGGCCCACTTTGAAGGTGATTTCGAAACAGATTTTATAACTCTCAACCCTTATATGGGCATGGATTCAATAGAGCCTTACGAAGAATACATAGAAAAAGGAGATAAGGGGGTCTTCGTACTTCTTAGAACATCAAATCCTGGAGCTAAGGACTTCGAAGTCCTCCCAGTAGGTGGAGAAGAGTTCTTCTACAAGGTAGGAGATAGGATGAGAGAGCTTAATGATAAGTATATAGGAAAGTCAGGATTTGGCCCTATAGGGCTTGTAGTTGGGGCAACCCATAGTGAAGAAGTAGAAAAAATCAGAAATAGATATGATAAAATGTTCTTCCTAATTCCTGGATTTGGTGCACAAAAAGCGGACAGCATGAATGTATACAAACTCCTCGAAGGATTAAATGGCGGAGTGGTAAACTCTTCAAGGGCAATACTTAAAAACTGGCAAAACTATGAAGATGGAAGCGAAAAAGTTGGCTACTATGCCAGGAAAAAAGCTATAGAGACTTATGAGGAAATTAAAGCAAATGAAGTCTTATAAGAAAGCAATAATAAAAGAAAATATAGAAATATCCGAAGGAATCTATCTAATGAAGCTAGCTTGCGATATGAAGGCAAGACCTGGACAGTTTTTTATGTTTAGGTCAGATTCATTCAGGCAAGACCCACTTCTTTCAAGACCCTTTGGTGTTTGTGATGAAAAAGACGGTGAACTCTCCTTCCTCTACCAAGTTGTAGGAAAGGGAACTGAAATTATGGCAAGCTTAAGAAAGGACGCTGAGGTAAAACTATTAGGTCCTCTAGGTAATGGCTTTAGTCTCAAAAAGGGAAAGAAAATCGCAGTAGTAGGTGGGGGAATTGGTATAGCTCCTCTATTATATTTGGTAAAAAGTCTTAAAAATAAGTGTGATTTTTATGCGGGATTTGCCAAAGATCCTTACTATATGGAAGAGTTTGAGCCTTATGCAAACAAAGTAGTTACTACGAGTGATTTATATGATAAGAAATTCATAACTGATGCTATAAATCCAGACGACTATGATTATATATACGCATGCGGACCAAATCCAATGCTAAAATCTCTCTATGAAAAGGCAAAAGATACTCCTATGGAAGTATCTATGGAAGCTCACATGGCCTGTGGAATTGGAGCATGTCTAGGATGCACTATAGAAAAATCTGATGGAGAATTCCTAAGAGTTTGTAAGGACGGTCCTGTTTTTGATAGCAAGGAGGTCTTTGGATGAATACTAAGCTAGAAATTGCTGGAGTAAAATTTAAAAATCCAGTCATAGCTGCAAGTGGAACTTTCGGTTTTGGTAAGGAGTTTTCTGAATATATAGACTTAAACAAATTAGGAGGAATATGTTCCAAAGGCCTTACCCTTCACAGGAACTTAGGTAACAAGGGAGTAAGGATTCATGAGACTGCATCAGGAATAATGAATTCGATTGGCCTTCAGAATCCAGGCATTGACTACTTTACCAAGGAAGAATTACCTTTTCTTGAGAAATTTGATACGGTAGCAATAGCAAATCTTGGGGGTCATAGCGTAGAAGATTATGTCAAGGGAGCGGAGATCTTAGATAAGACAAGTGTCCCTATGATTGAGCTTAATATATCTTGTCCTAACGTCAAAGAAGGGGGAATGGCCTTCGGTACTGAGCCTAAAAAGGCTTGTGAAGTTATAAAGAAGGTTAGAAATGTAACTAAAAAGCCTCTAATAGTAAAGCTATCTCCAAACGTTGGATCTATAGGTGAATTTGCTAAAATCGCAGAAGATGAAGGAGCGGATGCAATTTCTCTAATCAATACCATAAATGCTATGGCTATAGATATCAGGAAGAAAAGGCCGGTATTTGAGAATAAGACTGCAGGTCTTTCAGGTCCTTGTGTAAAACCAATAGCTGTTAGGATGACCTATGAGGCAGCATCAGCTGTTAATATTCCAGTTATTGGCATGGGAGGAATAATGACCTACGAGGATGCCATAGAATTTATTATGGCGGGAGCCTCTGCAATTCAAGTTGGGACAGCAAACTTTATTGATTATAAGTCAATGGAAAATATTATAGATGGAATTTCTAATTTTATGAAAGAAGAAAATATAGGAAATCTTGAAGAAATAAGAGGAATAATTTAGGAGGAGATAATGGATAAAACACTAGAACTACTTAAAAAATCAGATGCACTTTTGGAAGGTCACTTTATACTATCGAGTGGTAAACATTCGAATAAATACATACAATGTGCTAAGCTAATAGAAAATCCTGTATATTGCGAAGAAGTTGCAAATATAATAGGAGAAAAGCTTAAGGAAAAAGGCATAGAGGTTGACCTATGCGTTGGTCCTGCTATGGGTGGAGTAATCATCTCTTATGAGCTTGCTAGAAAGCTTGGAGTAAATGCTATATTTACCGAAAGAGAAAATGGCAGGATGACCCTAAGAAGAGGCTTTGAAATCAAGGAAGGTATGAAGGTTATAATAGTAGAAGATGTAATCACTACAGGTAAGTCTTCATTTGAAACTGTTGATGTTATAAGATCTTGTGGAGCAGAAGTCCTTGCCTTAACATCAATTGTAAATA
The DNA here is from genome assembly GCF_900290195.1 of Anaerococcus marasmi. Taxonomy (GTDB): domain Bacteria; phylum Bacillota; class Clostridia; order Tissierellales; family Peptoniphilaceae; genus Anaerococcus; species Anaerococcus marasmi. The sequence goes on from NZ_OLMF01000004.1 coordinate 312,661, forward strand.
GGTCTAATAAAGATGAAATAAATGGACTTCCAATAATTTCAGCCACAAAAATTGACGTAGATACCTGGGATGAGGACGAAATTCCGGATGAGTTAAAAAATATCCCAGCTACAAAGCCAGGATCTAGATCGCTTAAGTAAGTCCTTGCATTATCTATAATTTAACATATAATTAAATAATAGATAAGGGGATAGTTATGAAGGTAAGAAATTCTATTAAAAAGTTAATATCTGCAGCCGCTATACTAACTCTAGGAGTTACTTTGGCTAACACAAAATCTTTCGCTAGTTCAAAAGATAAAAAGGACCTAATGTATTATGGTTTGCAGAAGATTAACGCCGAAACTTATAATCTTAGAGATATGAAGAAGGAAAGATTTGATAAGTTAGATAAGGATCTTGATAAAGCGATTGAGATCGGTTGCGATAATGTTGATAGCAAAAGCTATTTTTATCTCTTACAGGATATGCCTTTTACAGGAAGCGAGTTAGATTATGGCTTGGCTGACACAGGCCTTTACGGCTTGGGTCAAGACTTCAAGGAAGTTTCCGAAAAATACGGAATTAATCCATTCTTGCTAATGGCAATGGCCAAGCATGAAACGGGTAACGGGACTAGTGATTTGTTTAGAGAAAAGAATAATCTCTTCGGATTTAATGCTATAGATCACGATCCTTATAATATGGCAAGTAAATTCAAAGATCCAAAGGATTCTATTGATACAGTTGCCAAGCATCTTAAGGAAGAATATTTAGACAAAAACGGCACATATTTTAATGGGGTTTCTGCAAAGGGCATAGGAACATCTTATGCTTCTGATCCAGAGTGGTCCCAGAAAGTTAATTCAATGATGATTGAAATCGCAGATAAAATGTTAGAAACATACAAGGCAGGTCAGTAATGGCCTGTTTTTTTGAATAGTAATAGTATAATGTATTAAAGGAGTAGATTATGAATACAAGAGATTATTTAGAAGCTAAGTCCTTTGATGGCTACAAGTTTTTTGGAGCCCATAAGAAGGATAAGGGATATATATTTAGACTGCTCGCTCCAAATGCTAGCGAGGCATATATTATCGGTGACTTTACCAATTGGGAAAGACAAGCTATGAGAAAGTATTCTACAGGAGTTTTTTCTATAACTATCGATCAGGCCAAAATCGGTGATTCTTATCAGTTTATCTTAAGAGATGGCGAAAGTAAAGTAAAGAAGATTGATCCTTTCGCGAAGTCTATAGATTACAGAGAAAAGGCTGCTGTAATATGTGATGGGTCGTATAAATTTAAGAGTAAGAAGATCAAAACTGATGTTAGGAATATTTTGCAAGTTTTTCTAGGATCTTTATTTAAGAATGAAGAGAAGTCAGCTGATGAGATTTTAAGCTCCATTATTGATCACAGCTTAGATAATAATTACGACACAATTTTTCTTATGCCAGTAAATGAATACCAAAATTATAAATCTATGGGCTATGCACCTTTGAATTTATTTTCTTATTCAAATAGATACGGGGATATAGGATTCTTTAAGAAGTTTATTGATTTGGCTCATAAGAACAAAATAAAGGTCTTAGTAGAAATTGATATAGGTGAATTTGATCCTGATAATGCAGGGCTTATAAACTTTGATGGAAATAATATTTATAATTATGATTACGATGATATACTCTATAATTATCATGGTTCAATTAATTTCGACCTTAGTAAGGATTTGGCGAAATCTTATATTCAAAGCGCTGTGAATTATTATTTAAAAGAATATAAGGTCGATGGAATTTATTTTCCTGCTATAGAAAATATATTATATTGGCAAGGGGATAAAAATAGGGGAATAAACAAAGAATCTTCGGAGTTTTTATCTAAGTTAAATACCCACATCAAAGAATCTAAGGCTTTAAGTCTTGCTAGCTTTAGTGGAGAGTATAATTACGATATTGATTTTGATATGGTATTTGATAATAAAACTAAAGCTTGTCTCAATATGCTAAAAGATCAACCTATAAAAAGGGATTATTATAAAAACTTCATTACAGATTTAATAAATAAATCTACAAGTACAAACCTACTAGGATTTTCATATGTTGATTCTTTCCTAAATGAGGCAAGTCTTGCAATGAAGATGTATTCAGACGATAAGAAATTAGAACAACTTAAAACTTTGTTTACCTTCATGTATACAATCAAATCTCCTAAAATGCTTTTTATGGGAGATGATTCAGGAGATCTTAAGACATTTTCAGTCTATAACAAATTTGACTTTAAGAATTTTGACAATAATATAGAAGAATTAAATACTTACTATAAGGATATAAGCGATTTATTTATAAAAGAAAATTGTCTAAATGATAAAGATAGCGAAGTAAGCCTATTAGATATTGAAGGCTATAGTCTCTACGCTTACAAGAGAAGCTTTAAAAACCATAATTTATTGGTAATAGTAAACTTTACAGATATAGATTACGAAATAAAATCTCCTTACGACTTAGAAGAATTGATTAATACAGAAGACTTAAAATATAAGGGGTCAGGTAATATTAACGGTAGCTTAAAAAAGGGAGATAATATTTACATCATGCCTTTTGGATCAGCTATATTTAGAATAAAATAAAAAAAGTGGCTGTTGCAGAATGAATAAATCGTAGCGCTATCATTAGAAGAAGCTCTAGGGAAAGATTAACTAAGCCTGGGGCTTATCGCCTATTAGCCTGCGGGCTTCAATTGGCCTAGCGGCTAGGAGAGGTAAATTTCCTAAGAGCACCTTCTAACGATGGTAGGATGATTATTCATAGTTTTGCAACAGCCATTTTCAATTTATACTAAATCTCTAGTCTTCTCAACTAGGTCATATTCATAATCTATATTGTGAGCAATATGGGTGAATCTTTCAAGGGCAACCTTTCTAGGAATAATCCCCAAAAAATATCCGTTTTTGTGTGTGATACATACAAAGTTATTATTAACCAAAAATCTTAGGACGTCTTCAAGATCATAATTATCAAATAAGATTGGAACGACTTGATTCATCACTTCCTTAACCTTAATAGCCTGAAGCTTATCCTCATCGAATAGAGAAAGATCATCGAAACTTGTAACTATATCAGATATAGATATAAGTCCTCGTACGTGGTTTTCCCCGTCAAGAACTGGTATTATTTGATAGCCTGAATTTGACAAGACTAAAACTGCGTGAAGGAGAGTATCTTCTTCGTTACAAGTAGCCACATCTTTTGCCGGAATCATAAGATTTTCGGTTGGTCTGTAAAACATATCTTCAATTACATTACTTATCATTTTCTACCTCTTTAGGTTTACTTTAATATTCTTTCAATTCTCTTTTAAGTAATTATATTATATTTATATGTGTTTTTAATGTAGAAAAAAGCTAGCCTAAATATATCACTTAGATAATTCAGACTAGCTCATATGTAAGCACACCCAAGGTCGAACTTAGAATTTTTAACAGTGTCCAGAAAGACTAACTCATGTTAGGTTGGCTTACGGCACACAGAAAGTACCGCTTAATGCTGCTACGTTCCCGTCCTGACATGATTCACAGCTTTCTGTTGCGTAAGTTCTAACAATCAACACCAATCTTAAAGGTCTTAATAAAAACCCTAAGCCCTCACTTGGGGATTAAACCCTGCTATAGCGGATTGCAGGTTACAAGGCACCGCTAACTCCCTGTCTAGTGCATGGCGGAGAGCATGGGATTTGAACCCATGATACGCTTACAATACGTATACACGATTTCCAATCGTGCTCCTTCAACCACTCGGACAGCTCTCCTCGCTACATTAGTAGACTATACCCCATATAAATAATAAAGCAAAATAAAGTTCTGATTTTTCTTAGTGATAATGTTTACTTATTATTAGAGGAGACTTATGGTATAATAATCCTGATAGAAAGGAAATAATATGGCAAAAGCTTTGTATAGGCAGTACAGGCCCAAGACCTTCGACCAAGTTTTAGGTCAGGATAGGGTTGTAAATGTCCTAAAAAATCAAGTTAATAATAATAACTTTTCCCATGCTTATATTTTTGCTGGCGAGAGAGGATGCGGGAAAACAACTTGTGCAAAAATCTTTGCAAAAGCTATCAACTGCTTGCATCCTGTTGATGGTTCACCCTGTCTTGAGTGTGAGAATTGTAAGGCCATTGATGATGAATCTACTATCGATATAATAGAGATGGATGCGGCTAGCAATAGAAGAATAGATGATATTAGAAATCTTAAGGATAATGTTATCTATCCACCTAACAAGCTTAAGTATAAGGTCTATATAATAGACGAGGCTCATATGATTACAAGGGAGGCATTCAATGCTTTACTTAAAATAATGGAAGAGCCTCCAAGTCATCTTGTTTTTATCTTAGCTACGACAGAAATTGACAAGATTCCTAATACTATTTTATCAAGAGCACAGAATTACGAGTTCAATAAGATAGACAAAGGTAAGATAAAAGAGCAAATATCCTTAATTCTCAAAGATAAGGATATAGAAATGGAAAATGAGGCTATAGATCTTATAATTAGGAAAGCAAAAGGTGCTATGCGTGATGCATTAAGCATCTTGGATCAAGTCTTATCCTACGATACAAAAGCTTATAAGTTATCTGACGTGGAAAATCTTCTAGGTGTAGTTGATTTCTATGATATAGATAAGCTTACTAATTCAATTTTTTCATATAACCAAAAACAAGCTCTATCCTATATATTTTCTTTAAGAGAAAATAATAAGTCTAATAAGGATATAATTGATTCTCTTATAAACTATTTTAGGGATATTATGGTTTATAAAATGAGCGAAGATCCGGATCTTTTCGATAATGAAGAAAGATTTGACTTTATAAAGAAAAGAGCAGGAGAAATTGAAATCGATAGATTGCTGGATTTACTAGATATATTAAATGAATATTCTACTAAGATTAGGTCATCTGACAATACAGATTTGATAGTGGAGCTTATGGCAATAAGACTTATAAACTCCAAAGATGTAAAATCCTTAGATTCGAGGATTAGGGCCTTAGAAGCCAATAATGAGAAAGACTTAATGAGTATAATCAATAGATTGGTTGATGATAAACTCTCAAATCTCGATTTTAGTAAATATGAAAATATCAGTGACAGTAATGGTAGAAACGCATCATATACAGTTGTTAATAATAATGATATAAGCGATGTAAAAGAAGATAGGTCTTATAATACAGAAATAGTCGACGAAAATATAGATTTACCATACGAAGAGGATAATGAATCTCCTCCAATGGAGATTACAAATGATTCCAATACAAAGGATAATTTGAACGAATCATCTGAGGAATTCGAAAAGAATCGATCAATCGATATTCCTTCAAAAATGCTTGATGATATAAGGGATATGATTATAAATACAGCGGGTAGGATGTTAAAGCCGATGTTTGAGAAAGATGGCTTTAATTATATCTATAGACCAGGAGAATTTGTCCTTTATCTTAAGGATGAGTTCTATGGGATTTTCATCCAGACCAAGACTGATGATATAAGTAAAGAACTGAATGAAATACTAGATGATGAAGTGGTATTTTCTGTAGATAATTACTCGAATTTTATAGAGAAAAAAGACAGTAATTCGGATAGAGAAAAATCTGATAAGCTCGAAAAAGAAGAAAAAAAAACCAAAAAAATAGAAAAACTAGACGATAATAATAAGACTAATAGCGAAAAAAAAAGTCTAGCGAAGGAAGAGGATACTAAGAAAAATCAATCTAATTTAGATAGGTTGAAAAAAATATTTAAAGAAGAATTAATTGTAAAATAAAGGAGATAATAATTATGGCAAGAGGCGGATTTAGACCAGGTGCAGGAAACATGAACAATATGATGAAACAAGTTAAGAAGATGCAAGAGCAAATGGAAAAGGCTCAATCTGAAATAGAAGAAAAAGAATTCTCATCATCTGCAGGAGGTGGAGTAGTAGAAGCTACAGTCAATGGAAAAAAAGAAGTAGTTAACATAAAGATTGACCCGGATGTAGTTGACCCAGAAGATGTTGAAATGCTAGAGGACTTGATTATGGTTGCTGTAAACGATGCAAGTAAGAAGGCAAGCGACTACAATGAAGAGACAATGGGTAAACTTACAGGCGGAATAAATATACCTGGTCTTATGTAATGGCTTTATATCCAGAATCCTTACAAAACTTAATAGAACAATTTCAAAAGCTACCTACGATTGGAAGAAAAAGCGCAGAAAGACTCGCTATGGCGGTTGTAGAATCTGATTATAAGTCAGTAGACGATTTTTCTAAAAGCCTTACTGAAGTCAAAGATAGAATACACACCTGTAAGATATGTGGCAATCTAACTGAGGATGAAGTGTGCGATATCTGTAAGGATATAACGAGAAGTGAAGAGTATTTGTGTATAGTAGAAGATGTGAGAAATCTTATAGCTATCGAGAAATCGCACGCCTACAGGGGTAAATACCACGTTCTAGGTGGGCTAATTTCTCCATCTGATGGTCTTGGTCCTGATCAATTAAATATTGATAAGTTGCTAGAAAGAATCGAAAGAGAAAACATCGAGGAAGTAATTCTTGCGATTTCATCAACGATTGAAGGGGAAACAACTGTTTTGTTTTTAACAAACTTACTATCTAAAAGAAATATTAAGATTACTAAGCTTGCTCAAGGAATACCGGTTGGTTCTAACCTGGAATACTTCGACCAGTTAACTCTAGAAAGAGCCCTTGAAGATAGGAGAGAGATTATTGATTAAATTTAGAAAAACTCTTTTCATCTTAATTTTGGCATTAGCTATAACTTCTTGTAGGTCAGAAAAGATAGAAGAAAATACTAGCGAAAATAATGAAATTCAAATGGGAAAAGAGGCTACAAAAAAGCCTGTTTCTGCAGATATTCGAATAAATACCACTACTTTCGCATCGGATATTATTGTTGATAATCTAGAAAACTCTTCAGGTGACGCATATGAAATAGAACACGTTACTGATTTAGAAAGTATCAAAGAAGGAAACTTTGACATAGCGGTTGTTCCAGCTTTAATTGCTGCGAATTTATATAATGACACTGGTGGATCAGTACAACTTGCGGCTATTACTTTACTTAATAATCTATATGCTTTAAGTGATACTGAAATACTTTCACCAAAGGATTTAATAGGAAAAACACTTCTAATACCATATCTTGATGAAGATTATGATAAATTAATTGAAAGTAAACTAGCTATAGCTAAAAATTTATTAGGGATAAGTACACTTTATTACAAAGACTTTGAAGAGTTAGAGAGTTTAAGTAAAGAAAATGAATCTTCTATTGCTATCGTCTCTCAACCTAACCTTTTTAAGTTAAGTTCAAAGAGAGACTATAAGCTATATGACTTTTCAGAAATTTTACCTTTATTTTCTAAACAAAATGATGAAGGGCTAGGAGATTTTATCTCAGAAGTTATTATAGTTAACAAGAAATTTGCCCAAGACAAAAAAGAATATCTTGACCAATTCCTAAAAGAATACAAAATTAGTGTAGATAATTTTAAAGAAAAGGGAAAGATTTCTGCTGATATAATCAACGCTTATGATATAAAAAGTGATGAAGCCTTAGATATATATAATAGGATGGATCCGGTTTATATCGAAGGAGATACTATGGTTGGAATGTATAAGCTATTTCTAGACTCACTATCAAGGGTAAAGTTAGACTTATACGAGGGCGATAAGCCTGCTGAAGATTTTTACTACAAGAAATAAGATAAGGGAAAAGATGCTTGATAAGAAAACATTTGAAGAAAACTTTGTGAAATTTAGTGGAATGAAAAATAAGGTTAAAGAAGATCCTAATCTATTAAGCTTTCACATCTATCCAGAAGCAGGTTGGCTCAATGATCCAAATGGATTATGCGAATACAAGGGGAGATATCACATATACTATCAGTATTCTCCTTTAGATGAAAATAAAGCTGATACCTGCTGGGGACACGTTAGTACAGAGGATTTTATAAATTATAAAAGAGAAGGAACTCTTATTTATCCTGATTCACGATTGGATAAGGACGGAGCATATTCAGGGTCTGCTTTTATCAAAGATGATAAGATAAATTTCTTCTATACAGGCAATGTCAAATATGATGGGGAATATGACTTTATAAAAGAAGGAAGAGAGCATAACACTATTAAGCTAGTATCAGATGGATATAAATATTCTGATAAAAGATTAATCCTAGATAATAATGATTATCCAAAAGATTTGACAAAACATGTTAGAGATCCAAAAATATATGAAAAAGATGGATATTTTTATATGTTTATAGGAGCAAGAAGTCTTCTCGATAAAGGATTGGTGCTAGTTTATAAGTCAAAGGACTTAGATAATTTCACCTATCATATGAGAATTGAAACCGACTACGATTTCGGATATATGTGGGAATGCCCTGATTTCTTTACGATTGATTCTAAGGACTTTCTTATACTTTGTCCTCAAGGCCTAGCAAGTGAAACTTATAAATTTCAAAACATTTACCAAGCTGGATACTTTCCTATAGAAATTGACCTTAGTAAAAAAACCTATAAATTGGGAGAGTTTACTGAACTAGATTACGGATTTGATTTCTACGCACCCCAAACATTTAAAGATTCTAGATCAAGAAGAATCCTGATTGCTTGGATGGGAATGCCCGATGCAGATTACACAAATCCTACGATAGAATATAAATGGCAACATTGCTTAACCATACCTAGAAGGCTATCTGTAAAAAATGGAAAGCTATGTCAAAATCCTATTTCAGAGATGGAAAATATAAGAAAAGATCATGAAAGACTTAAAATAGGAGAAGTCTATGAGGATTTTATCTTTGAAGCTTTGGCAAAAAATACCAAAGACTCTTTTGTAATCAACCTAAGAAGGGACGTAAGTCTGTCCTACAAAGATGGAATATTAACATTGGATATGGGTGATTCATCTTTTGGAAGAGAAACTAGGCAGGTTAAAATCGATACTATAGGCGATATAAGAATATATTCCGATAAGTCTTCTCTAGAAATTTTTATAAATGAAGGAGAATATGTTTTAACAAGTAGAGTTTACTCTAAAAAAGCAGGATTTTATTCTAAGGATTTAGATTTTGACCTATACACATTAAACTCAATAGATTTTATATAAATAACAATACCCTTATAAGCTTGAATAATTAGAAATTAGCTAATCTAATTATTTATCTTATAAGGGTTATTTTAATTAATTTAATAATTCTTATTATTTAAATTAATTAATTTCATTTATTATTAAAATATAACAAACTAAAAAGAGGCGCATGCCTCTATTTTTAAATTGTTAGCTTTGTTTGTTTTTTCTTGAGGTCTTAGAGTTTCAAACTTCTACAAAACGGTGGTTTGAAGCCTTCTGACTTCTCTTAATTCTTATGGTGGAGGTGAAGGGAGTCGAACCCTTGTCCGCGGAAGATTTCTCCATAGCATCTACAAGCTTAGTAAGATTTATAATTTTGCATAAAGAATATAAATCTTACGAAAAATCTTTATGCTAGCTTCATGGTACTGATTGTATGGCAAAGCTTACATACAATAGTTGTCGCTAAATTATAAAACAAATATCAGGCTTGCGACGAGCTCGATATCTGCTGCTTACCTAAAACTAGGCAGCTAGTGCGAAGTTTGCTTCGCTATTGTTGTTTGCGTTTATATTTAATTGCTGATTTACGTTTTAGCATACGACTTGCAACTATGGGATCGTCGACCACGTCGAAACCAAGTCACCCCCGTAGCCATTATTATACTTTGAAAGTTTTACTTGTCAAAAGATGAGATATTGGTTAAAATATTAGTAAGAAAAGGTTTTTCTTAAATTTAATTTTTATACATTATATATATTTATATACATTGGGTATATATATGAATAGATAGATTTTCTTATCAAGGAGGAAATATGAGAAATTCAAATAAGATTTGCGCCATGCTTTTAGCAGGAGGACAAGGTTCTAGACTAAAAGCTTTAACAAGAGAGATGGCAAAACCAGTTGTACCTTTTGGCGGCAAGTACAAAATTATAGATTTTGCTTTAAGTAACTCCACAAATTCAGACATTAAAGATATAGGTGTACTTACTCAATACAAACCTCAATTACTTAATCAACACTTAGGAATTGGTGCTCCATGGGATTATGATAGAAACTTTGGAGGTTTAAGGATACTTACACCATATTACACCGAAGAAGGCGGTAGATGGTTTGAAGGTACAGCCTCTGCTATATATGAGAATATTAATTATCTAGATGAAGTAAACCCTGAATATGTTTTAATACTTTCAGGAGACCATATCTACAAAATGGACTATAGAGAGCTTTTAGATGTTCATAAGAAAAATGGAGCTGATGCTACAATTGCTGTTATGGAAGTTGATTGGGATGAGGCTTCTAGATTTGGGATAATGAATACTGATGATGAAGATAAAATCGTAGAGTTTGAAGAAAAACCAGAAAATCCAAAATCAAATCTAGCTTCAATGGGAATTTATATCTTCAATTGGCAAGTATTAAGAAGAGAATTAATCGAAGATAGCAAAAATGAGAATTCTTCTAATGACTTTGGTAAGGATATTATTCCTAAAATGCTTGATGAGGGTTTAAATCTATATGTATACAAATTTGACGGCTATTGGAAAGATGTAGGAACTGTTAGAAGTTTTTGGCAAGCAAACCTTGACCTTATAGATCCTGAAAATGAGTTAGATATTTATGACGAAAACTGGAAGATTTATACAGCTTCTCTTAATTTACCTCCACACAGGATCGGAAAAACAGGAGAGCTAAGTGATTCACTTGTTAATGAAGCTTGCGTTATAGACGGTAAGGTTAGCAATTCCGTATTATTCTCAAGTGTTGAGGTAGAGGAAGGAGCCGAAGTTTATAATTCAGTCTTACTAAACGGAGTTAAGGTAAAAAGTGGAGCTAAGATTTATAATTGCGTTGTGACATCTGATATGACAATAACAGATAAGATTGGCAAGGAAGATGATGACAAAGTCTACCTTGTAAGCAAGGAAGGAATTGGGGAGGAATAATATGCCAAATATAGTAGCTTTAATATATAGTTCAGAATTTAAAGAGAGAAATTATGGTGTATTGTGTAAACATAGGCCAGACTATATGCTTCCTTTTGGTGGTAGATATAGGATAATAGACTTTGCTCTATCAAACATAGCCAACCATGATATTTCAAGGGTAGTTTTGTATGCAGACAGGATGATTAGATCAACTCTTGATCATATTGGTAATGGAAAAAGTTGGGAACTAAATAGGAGAAATGGTGGACTATTAATAAACTCTCCTTCATATAGTTCTAATGGAAATCTTAGCGAGATAGAGACATATTATGACACTATAAGATACTTTGAAGATCATCCATCTGATTACATTTACATTAAAAACCCAATGTATATCAATAAGGTAGATATAACCGACGCAAAGGAGACTATGGAGTCCAATGATCTTGATTGTCTAATATTCTCATCCAAAACAGTGGATAAGGATGGATATTATTTAAATAGAAAAATAATATCATCTGATGAGGAAGGAAAACCATCTTCTGTAGGTCTAAATCTTGGAATGAGTGAAAATATTGATTTATTCCTTGGATCAATCATGATTAAGAGAGATTTATTCTTAAGAATCTTAAGAATTGCAATGGAAAGAAATTCACAAATGTCCTTACTTAACGCTATATTTTCTTTTGCTGGAGATATTAATATAGATTTTTATAGACATAATAAGGAATTTGAAATAATATCTGATATTAATTCTTTCTTCGAAGCTAACATGAAATTATTAAATAAAGAAGACTTCGATCAACTCTTCTACGAGGATGGATTAGTTTATACAAAATCAAAAGATGAACCTTCAACCTCCTATACCAAGGAATCTAATGTAAAGAATTCTCTAATTGCTAATGGTTCAATCATAAGAGGTGATGTTGAAAATTCAATCATATTCAGAGGTGTAGATATTGGTAAGGGCGCTACAATCAAGAACTCAATAATATTCCAGGATACTGTAATTTCTGATGGAGCAATTCTAAATTATGCTATCACAGATAAGAGGACTTTTGTGGATAAGGATACTAGACTATTTGGTAATAGGTCTCATCCATTTATAACATCAAAAGATGAACATTTAGAGAAAGGATTGTAATATGAATATTCTCTTTCTTACTGGAGAAGCAGTTCCTTTTATAAAGACAGGAGGCCTTGCTGATGTGGCAGGTGCCCTCCCAAAGGAACTAGTTAAAAAAGGTGTAGATTGTAGGGTTGTGCTTCCTTTATACGGGGATATAGGCGACGAATATAGGAGTCAGATGGAAAAGATAACAGAATTCTATGTTGATCTAGACTGGAAGCACCAATATGCTGGAGTATATCATCTAAAATGGGATGGAGTTACTTTCTATTTTATAGACAATTTAGAATATTTTGATAGGAAAGGCTGTTATGGCTTTGATGATGATGCAGAGAGATTTATCTTTTTCTCTAAGGCATGTACTCTTCTTGGCAAAGAGATAAATTTTCATCCTGATATAATTCATTCTAATGATTGGCATACAGCTATGGTTAATGTTTTTGTAAATGATTTTAGAAGGGGAGATTCTTACTATGAAAATGTAAGGACTCTATTTACTATACATAACCTTAAATATCAGGGTGTGTTTGATGCAGAAAACCTCAGACTAGCTGGACTTGATGGATCCTACTTTAACGAAAATGACCTTAAATTCTATGATGCTATTAATTTTATGAAAGGTGGTATAATTCACTCTACAGCTTTCAATACTGTATCGGAAAACTACTCAAGAGAAATCCAATATCCATTCTATGGGGAAGGCCTTGATGGTATTATAAGAAAATATTCTGATAAGCTTACAGGAATAGTAAATGGAATAGACTTTGATATTTGGGATCCTTCTACAGATGGGCTAATTAGCCAAAATTATGACATTGGCTCTATCAATGATAAGGTTAAAAATAAGTTAGACCTACAAAAAATCTATGGCCTTCCTCAAAGAGAAGACGTGCCTTTGATAGGAATCTGTTCAAGACTAACAGAGATGAAAGGTCTTGACCTAGTAAGGTATATAATGGATGAACTTTTGCAAGAAGATGTCCAATTTGTAGTTTTAGGAACAGGAGATTACACTTACGAAGAGATGTTTAAATATTTTGGGTGGAAATATCCTGATAAGCTAGCTGCTAGAATTTATTATAGTGGAGATGAAAGTCATAAGATTTATGCTGGAAGTGACTTTTATCTGATGCCAAGTGTTTCAGAACCATGTGGCATAAGCCAACTTATAGCGATGCGATATGGTTCATTGCCGATAGTAAGAGAGGCAGGAGGACTTAAGGATACAGTCATAGCATATAACGAATATACAGGAGAAGGTACTGGATTTTCATTTGCAAATATCAATGCTCACGAACTTCTATTCTGTATAAAAGATGCTCTAAAAATTTATAAGGAAGATAAAGAGGAGTTTAAGAAACTTATAGCTAATGCTATGGGACAAAATAATGACTGGGAAAAGTCTTGTGAAAAATATTTAAATTTATACAATGAAATTAAAGCGAAATAAGAAAAATGAAAGAAATTTATTAGAAAGAATACAAAGCTTTTTGTATTCTTTTTATGCTAAAGATTTGGCTAACGCCAGAATTAACGAAGTATATGATTGCTTATGTAGAGCCTTGATGGAAGATATAGGTAGAAAATGGGTAGATAGTAAGTCCGATACGAAGGAATTTGAGGTATATATACTAAGCTTTGAATACTTGCCCGGAAAATTTATTGAAAGAAATATTGCAAGGCTGGGCAAGGAAGAAGAGATTAGAGATGTATTAGCGGAAATTGGATTTTCCTATGAGGATGTAATCAATTTTGAAAAAGAGGCCAATCTTGGTGTCGGGGATATCGGTATTGGATCGAGTTTTCTGATAAGCGAACTTGCTAATAAGAAAATTAGGTCGGTAGCTTACGCTCTTCGTTATGAGAATGGTAATCTCAAACAAAAAATTGTAGATGGTAAACAGGTTGAGTATTCTGATTATTGGCTCGAAGAAGGGTCGAACTGGGAGCATAAAAAAGGATTTTCCTATGAGCTAGATATTGACGGCAAGAAACATAAGTCTATAGCCTATGATATAGCGATATTAAATGATAAGGCTGATTTTGTAAGCACACTCCGTCTTTTTCAGTCAGAACCTACCCAGGCGATAAATTATTCTGATTTTACAAGAGGAGATTTATTTAGGGCCTACGACGATTATGTGAGGGCTAGTTCTATAAATCAATTCCTATATCTGGATGATTCTTCATACGACGGAAAACTGCTAAGACTAAAACAAGAATATTTCTATTCGGCAAGCGCAATTAGAGACATATTTAAGAGATATATCAACAGATATTCTTCGATTGAAGGTATAGATGAGAGAATTAAAATCTTTGCTAATGATATCCATCCAACTATAGCTCTGGTCGAATTTATAAGGATTTTACACAGTAGATTTTCCGTTGATATAAAAGAGGCTATATTTATAACAAGAAGAATATTTGAGCATATAGCATTTTCTATTACTAGCGATAGTCTTGAAAGCTATCCAGTTGATATGATAAAAAGGATAAATCCTGAGATATTGGAAACCATTATTTTAATCCAATCAACCCTCCAGGAGGAAGATCAAAAAGTCTTTTTGATAAAAAATGGCTACGCATATTTTAAAAATATCAACTTAGCCTTATCAAACAATTATATCTACCTATCTAAGATCTTAAAGGATGAAAAAAAAGCAAGAAGAAAGCTATCCTACACAAATCTTGGAACAGATAGATTAATGTATCAAGAAAAGAATAATAAACAACTTATGGAAGTTTTTAGAAAATATGACCTTTATGACGAGTATTCATATGATATTTCTAAAATTGCAAGTTTAAGAGAGGATTCCAATTTTATAGATGATTTAGAAAGAGCAAAATACCATAACAAGCTTGAGCTAATTGAGTTGGCAAAAGAGAAGATAAATCCTTATAGCTTATTTGATGTACAGCTTTCTATAATACACGAAAGTAAAAGACAAATATTAAATGCCTTGGCTATTGCCTATAAATATTATTATTTTAAAGAAAATACAAATATTAGGATTACTCCTAAGACCTATATCTTCTCAGGGAAGGCAAACGAAGGATATTTTATGGCCAAGGAAACTATTAAATTTATCCTAGCCTTAAAGCATATGATAGACAAGGATAAGATTATAAGAGAGAAAATAAAAATAGTATTTATAGAAGATTTGGATGTATATAGGTCTAAAATCATATTAAAGGCAACTGACATATACAATAATTTGACCTTAGCGAATTTAGACAATCAAGACTTCCATATGCTAAACTCTGCTCTTAATATGGCAAATATCCTAACCACTAAAGGTGGTGTTTGTGAAAATATAGAAGGAAATAAGTCTTTTTATACAATAGGTGACACTTATAGAAAGATAGTCGATGATAAAGAATCTGGATCTTATGATGCGAACAGTTTTTACTATTCCAATGATATGGTAAGATATACTGTAGAAAATCTAATAAGAGAAAGTTATGATATTTTCCCATATGATTTTAAAGTGATGTATGATCAGATCATGATGTATAACGATTCGTTTAGAATCTTCAAAGATCTTGAAGATTTGCTTGTTAATAGAGAAGATATAGAGATAGACTATCTAGATAAGGATAAATGGGTTAAAAATGAAATCGACAATATACTATGGGCGAATAATTTTAAATTAGATAATAAAATTATAAGGAATGGTATAAATGATTGGAACAAAAATTAAAATAAGTGATAGAATCAAAGATTTGACTTATGATGAAATAAAGGACGAAAAGCTAGGAGCAATTTATAAGAATAATAAAACAACCTTCAGGGTTTTCTCACCAACGTCAGAGACCCTAGATCTCTTGATAAGTGATGACTATATGAAGGTGAGGAAAAATAAATATCAAATGGTAAAAAATGAAATTGGTATTTATGAGATCACCTTAGAAGGTGACTATAAGGGTTATTATTACAACTATTTGGTAGACAATAAGTACGAAGTAACCGATCCTTATTCTTTTACAGCATCCATAAACAGCTTAAGCTCGGTGGTTGTTGACATGAAAGAAACAGATCCTTCTGGTTTTAGGGACGAAGGGTCACCTCAAAATTTAGAAGAAGATGCAATAATTTATGAGATGAGTGTAAAAGATTATACAGCTGATAAGTCTAGTGGAATAAAGATGAAAGGGAAATTCCTTGGATTAACTGAAGAAGGAAGAAGCCTTGATGGAGTAAAGACTGGTATAGATAACATAAAAGAACTTGGTGTAAGTCACGTTCAATTACTACCAATATATGATTTTATATCAGTAGATGAAGACGATTCTTTATTTTTTGATGATGAGAACTACAACTGGGGATATGATCCAGAACTATACTTTGCTCCAGAAGGTTCTTATGCGTCAGATCCCTATGACCCTTTATCTAGGATAAGGGATGCGAAGAAAATGATTCAGACCTTTCATAGAAATGATATTTCTGTTGTAATGGATGTAGTATATAATCATACATTCAAGTCCTATGATTCAAATCTTAACACCCTAGCAAGAGGGTATTATCACAGAATGAATGAGGACGGTAGCTTTTCAAATGGATCTGGTGTTGGCAATGAAGTAAAAAGCGAAAATGCCTTTACTAGAAAATTAATAATAGATTCCCTCTGTCATTGGGCTAGAGAATATAATGTAGATGGATTCAGATTTGATCTTATGGCCTTAATTGACCTTGATACTATTAAAATTGCCTTAAAGGAACTTAGAAAAATAAATCCTAATACGATAATTTATGGCGAGCCTTGGATGGCTTTTTATTCTCCACTGCCTCTTGATAAGCAAATCCTAAAGGGAGCTCAAAGATCAAATTCATTTGGCGTATTCAATGATGATTTTAGAGATGCTATAAAAGGCGATGCAAATGGCTATGAGAAGGGATATATCCAAGGGATTTTTTCTAATAAAAGCAAAATCGAAACAGGTGTAGCTGGCTCTATTAACTTCGATAATAAAAGAATAGGATTTGCTGACGATGCAAATGAGACAATAAATTATTTTAATTGCCATGATAATCTAATAATATATGATAAGCTAGCAATTTCTTTAAATGATACTAAGGATATAGACTCTTATATTAAGCTTGCTCTTGGTCTTATTTTCTTATCCTTCGGTAAGCCATTTATATACGAGGGTAACGAGTTTAATCATAGCAAAAATAACGATGCCAACTCCTATAGATCCCCTCTTAGCATAAATTCAATCAAGTGGGAAGATAAGTTAAATAATATGGATATATTTAACTACACCAAAGATTTGATTAAACTAAGAAAATCCATAAAAATTCTAAGGATGACTAAGGCTAGTGATATCAGAAGATCCTTAACTTTTATGGAAGATATAGAGGAGTCATTGATTATTTATAAACTAGAATCTGAGAAAGAAAAATATCTAGTAGCTATCAATGCATCAATGGATGAGAAGTCAATCGATAGAAAAAAATTGGATGAATTTATTAAAGCGAGTAAAATCAGCAAGATATTTACCAAAAAGGGTATAAATAAAGTAGATATTAATGTAGAAGATGGCTTAATACTAGAAAATAAATCGGTAAATGTATTTAAATTAGGAGAGTTAAATGGACTATAAAGAAATTTATAACAAATGGTTAGAAGATGATAGATTTGACGAAGAAACCAAAAAAGATCTTTTAAGTATTAAAGATGATGAGGAAGAAATAAAAGATAGATTTCATCAATCTTTAAAATTCGGTACAGCTGGTCTTAGGGGCAAGCTTGGCGCAGGAACAAACAGGATGAATGTATACAACGTGGCACAAGCAAGCCAAGGATTTGCCGATACCATAGCAGAAGGTGGAGAAGAAGCGAAGAAAAAGGGTGTAGCTATTGCCTACGACGTAAGACATAAGTCTTATGAGTTTGCAAAAGTAGCTGCGGAAGTTTTTGCAGCGAATGGAATTAAGGTCTATATCCATAAAGAGATCCAACCAACACCAGTATGTTCCTATACAATAAGAAAACTAGGTAATGTCGCAGGTGTTATGGTAACAGCAAGCCACAACCCTAGAGAGTATAACGGATATAAGGCTTATAACCATGAAGGAAGCCAAATTTTAGATGAAACTGCAGATAAAATACTAGCCCATATACAAGAACATCCAGACTTTTTTGAGATACCAAGAATAGATTTTGAAAAGGGTTTGGAAGAAGGAATCATTGAATATGTAGATGATCAATTGATAGAAGATTATATCAAGGAAGTTTTATCTTGTACAATTAATGACGAGGATATAGATAAAAGTATTAACGTAGTCTATACTCCACTAAATGGATGTGGAAACAAATTAGTTAGAAGAATCCTTGACGAGAGAGATTTCAAAAATATCCATATAGTTAAAGATCAAGAAAAACCAGACCCTGACTTTACAACTGTTGGATATCCTAATCCAGAAGATCCAAAGGCCTTCAAATACTCTGAAGAACTCGGTAAAGAAGTATCTGCAGAACTTTTACTTGCTACAGATCCTGATTCTGATAGATGTGCAGTAGAGGTTTTGGATAAGGATGGAGAATATAAATTCTTAACAGGTAACCTAATTGGTTCTTTATTAACAAACTATATACTAGAAGCTCTCGAGGGAAATAATGAACTTCCAGAAAATGGTGCTGTAGTTAAGTCTTTGGTATCAACTGACTTAGTTAAGCCTATTGCCAATAAATATGGAGTAAAAGTATACGATGTACTTACAGGATTTAAGAATATATATGCAGTAGCCAATGAACTAGATGAAAACAAGAGTGGCAAGTTCATATTTGGTTTTGAGGAAAGTATAGGATACAACTATAAGGACTTCGTAAGAGATAAAGACGCAGTAAACTCTGCTATGATGATCACTGAAATGGCAGCCTATTACAAGGCTAAGGGCAAGAGCCTAATAGATGTTATAAATGGCTTGTTTAATGATTACGGTTACTATTCTAATGAAGTTGTTTCCATTGTGCTTGAAGGACTAGATGGACAAGAAAGAATTTCTAGAATAATGACAGAAGTTAGAAACAATCCTATTAAAGAAGTTTGTGGACTAAAGGTTAAAAATATCATAGACTACCAAAATGATGATATTGGACTTCCAAAATCAAATGTTTTAAAATATTATCTAGAAGATGATTCTTGGTTTGCCCTAAGACCTTCAGGAACTGAGCCAAAAATAAAGGTCTATATTAATGCAATTGATGACAACCTAGAGTCTTCTGAGAAGAAACTAGAAAATATAAATTCATTTATGCAAAATATCATTGATTCAATTGAATAAATCAATAACTAATCTTGATTAAATTAGCGATAAAATCTTTTTAGTAGAAAATATGAGTAATTCGAATAGTTTCTAGAAAAGATATCACTATAGAAAAAGTCGTCTTTGGGCGACTTTTTTAAATTACTTATACATAATACTTGAACTTTCTTTGAAAATGAAATAATATATATCAAAAGGAGATAAAAATGGAAAGTTTTTTTAATGTAATAGATAAAATATTTTCAGTTAATGTATTTGGAAGTTTAACTTTATATCAACTGATATCAACTATATTAAAGTATATTTTTGTATTTATAGTTTTCTACTTCATATATTCTATCATTAGAATCATATATTATGATGTAAGAACTACACTAAAGAAAGAATCTAAGTCAGATACATATCTAAAACTTTTGAATTTAAGCGAGAACTTCTCGTTTACCGTACAAGAATTTTATTTTTTAGCATCTGATAATACAATTGGAAGAGATGACAGAAATAGTATTTGTATTAAAGATAAGTTTATGTCAAAATTTCATGCAAGGATTGTAGAAGACGAGGGAATATTTTTCTTAGAAGACCTAAAATCCGCCAATGGGACTTATCTAAATAGCGAAAGGATTGAGGATGCAATAGAATTAAAATCTAACGATATAATAAATATCGGAAAACTTCAATTCTTATTTATCCAAGGTGATGGCAATGAATAGGTTAAGAAATCTCACTATAAACAAAAATAAAGCACAGAGAAAGGCTCTTTTCTTGCTATTTGCCTTTGAATTCTTAGCCCTTTCCTTAGCATTGATTTATAATATAGAAAATATTACTAATACAGATTTTATAACGTATTTAGCAATTTTAGTCGCAACATTGATATCGAGTTTTATGATAAACAAAGTCATTAAATCGGATGGGATTTTGCTAATGATTGTAAATATGCTTTTCTCTATAGGCGTTTCGGTTATCTATAGGTTAGATCCCTCACTAGGAAAGAGGCAGTTACAATATTATTTAGTTGGCCTTGTTATGTTTTTTGTAACATATTTTATATTAAAGTCATACAGCTCTTGGCATAAATTATCTAAGTTTTATGTCGGAATTTCAGTAGTACTATTTATACTTACTCTTGTATTCGGATCATATCTTGGAGGAGCTAAGAACTGGATTTATTTGGGACCAGTAAGTATTCAGCCATCAGAGTTTATCAAGGTACCCTTGGCATTTTTTATAGCAAGTTTTTACACCCATTATAATGAGTTTTGCAAAAGGCCTTTCGGAAAATACTATATGAACCTAGTGATTTTTGTATTTATAGGATTTTTATTTTTACAAAAAGACCTGGGTACAGCTTTGATTTTCTTTGGGACTATGATTTTAAGTCAATTTGTGTACGATAGAGATAGAAAGCTTATATTGATTAATCTTTTAGCAATGGTTGTAGGATCTGTAATAGCGTATTTCCTATTTTCCCACGTCAGAATAAGGGTGGCTACTTGGAAGGATCCTTGGTCAGATATCGACGCAACAGGTTATCAGATAACCCAGGCCTTATTTGCGATGGCAAGTGGGGGACTTTTTGGAAGTGGTATAGGACTCGGTAGGCCTGATTTTATACCAGTGGCTGAATCTGACTTTATCTTCTCAGCTATTTGTGAGGAGATGGGAATATTTATGGGTATTGCCGTAGTATTGTTATTTATGATTCTGGTATATAGGGCTATTAAGATTTCCCTTATACAAAAAGACAAATTTTATTCTATATTGGCATTTTGTATAGGAATCTTATTTGCTTTGCAGACCTTCATAATCTTAGGTGGTGTCCTAAAGTTGATTCCGCTTACGGGAGTAACACTTCCTTTTATCAGCCAAGGGGGATCTTCCATGATTGCAGGATTTATTCTTCTAGGTTGTTTACAATATTCAGGGGAAGAAATTAAGTATGGTGATGAATTAGATGAAGAAAAGAATTGATAAAAAAAGAAAAAATTCTCAATCTTTAATAGATAAGATAAGACAAATTGAAGAGGAGAAGAGGTTAGAAGATGTAGATAAATTAAATATCTTACCTAAGACTACACTAAACAAAAGGTTAGTCTTTGTTATGGTATTTTTTGTGGCACTTTTTATGACCCTCGCCTTATATCTAGTATATTTTCAACTTTTTAAAAGAGCTGATATAGAAAATGATTCTCATAACAGAAGGCTTTGGGTTAATGAAGATAATATCAAGAGAGGTAGTATCTACGATAGAAATGGCAATATACTTGCTTATAGTGAGGAAGATAGTGACGGTAGTCAATATAGAGTTTATAACTATGGAAAGTCAGCTTCATCAGTTACAGGCTACTCTTCCACAACTTATGGTAAAACAGGTATAGAGAAGTCTTATAATAAAGAGCTTCTCGCCCTTAGTGGAGAAAACCTATCTAACTTTAGGAAAATGGTCGTCAAAAATGATACAGGCTATGATGTTCACTTATCCTTAGATCAAAATATTCAAGAGATAGTTTATGAACATATTAAAGATATAAAAGGCTCTTGCGTTGTGATGAACCCTAAGACCGGTGAAGTGCTTGCCCTAGTATCCAATCCTAGCTATGATCCAAATAGTGTAGATGAAGATTGGGATCTTCTTATACAAAATACAGACGGTCCTCTAGTAAATAGGGCGACGTCTGGTTCCTATAGACCGGGATCAACTTTTAAGATAGTTACAGCAACTGGTGTTCTAAACTATGGTCTTGATACATCTTACAATGATACTGGAGTTGAGACTATCCAAGGCTATGATATCAAAAACTTTGCTGATCAAATATTTGGAATGGTCAACTTAAGATCTGCCTTTGTTAATTCTGTAAATACTTATTTTGCTTCAAAGACTAATGATTTAGGACGAGATAAATACGAAGAACTTGCTGAGAAGTTTATGATCAACAGAGATTATGACTTCGATTTGGAAAAGAATAAGGCAATAATTCCTTTTGATGACTTAAACCAAGTAGACTTAGCAATGACAGGATTTGGATACGGAAAAACACAGATAACTCCACTTCATATGGCTATGATTACCTCAGCAATAGCAAACGAAGGAAAGATGATGCAACCAAGGCTTGTGACAAAGGTAGTTGATAAGGATGGTAAAATTATCGAAGAGAAGAAAAATAAAGTCTTAAGCGAGGTAACAAGTGTAGAAAACGCAAACTATATTAGAGATATGATGGTTTCAGTTGTCAATGAAGGTACGGGGACAAGCGCATATTTGGATTCTGTCCAAATAGCAGGAAAGACAGGAACTGCAGATAAGGAAAATAATCTGTTGGACGCTTGGTTTGTAGGATTCGCTCCTGCCTATGACCCAGATATTGTTATTGCTCTAGTAGTAGAAGATAGTGACGATACGGGAGGTGTAGTAGCTGCGCCGATTGCACGAGATATTTTAAGTTCAATTTACCAAACAATAGAATGATCACATTAACTTATTCTTGATATTATTCCAGTAGTGGTTTTTATTGAGAATAAGTTTTTTTATTTTAGTATCTGAAACTTTGATTCTAATCTTATAATCTTTTGTAGAGTATTCCTTGCCGTCGAATATAAATAGGGTGTGATAGTTATCTCTTTTTGAAACAGAAATATCAATTGTAGCATCATTTGGTAAGACCACGGGACACCTTAGGGCCTTGTTCATATTAGAATAAACTGGGGCTACAGGTGTTAGTTGAAATCCGTTTAGTGATTGATGAAGAATTGCTCCGCCTGATGATAAATTATAGGCGGTAGATCCATGTGGGGTAGATATAATTAAACCATCTCCCGAATAGGATTCTATATAATTACCATCTATAAAAACTTTTAATCTTACGATTTGATTTCTATCACTTTTGACAACTACTTCATTTATAGAATTCATTACTTTGCCATTAACTTTTGCCTCAAGAATAGAAAGGCTTTCTGTATGGTAATTTCCTTGATCAAAGGATTTGATAAAATTATCTAACATATTAACTTCTATTTCTTGATAAAAACCAAGATGACCTGTATTAATCCCAATAAAAGGAATAGAAGAAAAGTTAGACAAGTGAACAGCGTTTAAGAAAGTACCATCTCCTCCTATAACAAGATTCAAAACAGCATCTTTGTCATAAGTAGTTGTTAGGATGTAACCGTAATTGTAGAAAATCTTCTTGCATTTTTGATAAATAGATCTAGAAAATTTAGACTTATTTTTAAAAACATTGATTTTATTTGTCATTTTTCCCTCCTCTCATATAATATATTATTATATCATAGAGGAAGGAATATGAAATATATAAAATATGAAGTTTATGAAAATACAAGTGTAAGACAATTTCTAAGGGCTAAAAATTATTCTAAAAAAAGTATAGAAAATATTCTAAAGACAGGTTATCTTTTAAATGGCAAGAAGAAAAGGAAAAGTCTTAATCTTAAAAAAAGAGATGAGTTAAAGATTATTATAGAAGATGAAAAGATCGACTATGATCCGATAAAGGGCAATCTTAGTATAATATTTGAAGATGAGCACAGCTTAGTTGTGAGCAAGGATTCTAATTTAGCAGTAAATTCTAAAAATCAGACAAGTCTATCTAATTACATAGCTTATTATTTTAAGGAAAGCAATCAAGAGAGTAAGATAAGGCTTGTCAATAGACTAGATATGAATACATCAGGACTTATGCTTATAGCTAAGAACAAATTTGCCCACGCTTTCTATCAAAAACAGCTAGAAGAAAATATAATGAAGAAAAAGTATATAGCTGTTGTAGAAGGAAAGGTAGATATTGATCTCCTATATGAAAATAGATTCTCATATAATGAAGAAAGGAAAAATTACGAGCCATCAAATACTGGAAAAATATCTAGGACATACTTTAAATCGAAAAATATTAGTGAGGATTTTTCTATAATAGAGTGTGAAATATTTACAGGAAGGACTCATCAAATTAGAGCTAGTCTAAGCGATTTAGGACATCCTATTTGGGGAGATAGCTTGTATGGATCAAATAAAAAGCTTGATAGATTCCTGCTTCATTCTTATAAGCTTGAATTTACAAGTTTCTATGAAGAGGAAAACATCAAATTGGAAGATTGTCCGAATTTTGTAGGATTCATCGAAGGGCAATGAAAACAATATTATTTGCATAAATCCTTTGCATATTATATAATAAAACTATCCTAAGGTGTCGGTCCAAATTTAAACCTACAACTTTTATAAGGGATTGCGGAGTTCTAGCTTTGATGGCAAGCCCCCTTTGAGGGGAAGTCAGAGATTCTAGACAGCTTGCCCACCTTCACATATGCGAAGGTCTTAAAGATAGGGCCCCCTTGGGATTTAATTAAATATAGTTTTACTTACCAACTTTTGGGTATATATTAAGCAAGACTAAATAATAAAGGAGAACATATGTCAATATCAGATTATATCGAACAAAAAGCACAAGCTAAAAAAAGAGAAGTAAAATACGAAATTTGGAAAGCAAAAAATCATGACAGCAGAATGAGAGCTCAAGGAGCAATCCTTGGTACTTTAGTTGGAGCTGCAGCAGGTTTATTGCTTGCCCCAAAATCTGGAAAAGAAACTAGAGAAGATATCGTAGATGCCTTCAATGATACAGTTGATACTGTAAAGGATGGGGCAATCAATGCTGTTGATAGCGCAAAAGACGGCTACGAAAATCTTAGATACAGAGCATATACTGATTTAAAACCAATCAAGGATGGTTTCGAATATGGTACAGAAATTGTAAAAGAGACTGGTAGCCAAATTAAAGATGCCTCAAAAGACGCTGCAGAAAATATCAAAGATGGCGCAAGTGATGTAAAAGATATCGTAAAAGAAGGTACTAAAGAGACTAAAGAGGTAGCTGAAGAAACAGGCAAAGAAGTTAAAAAAGACGTAAAAGATGCCGCTGATGATTCAAAGAAAGCTGCCAGAGAAGTAAAAAAAGAAGCTAAAGATACTACTAAGGAAGTAAAAAAAGAAGACGAAAAAGCCAAAAGAGAGATTAAGAAAAACTAAGGAGATTTAGATGCTAACAATAAATGTAAATCTTCTTGGAAATATTATCCTAACAATCTTAGGCATTATTGCCCTAGTGTTTTTAGTGCTTCTTCTAAAGAATTTGAATGCACTAGTGACAAAGGTCCAAGGAGTACTTGATAAGAATTCAGACAATCTTGATCAAGTAATAGACAAATTACCTAATATAGCTGATCAAGCAAATACGCTTGTATCAAATGTTAACACAATCGTAGCTGATCCTAATCTTAAAATGGCAATAGCCAAAGCTAATGATACCATGACAAATGTAAATAGCATTACTGACGATATAAGAGATACAGTAAATTATGTTGGAGTTACTGCTGTTGATAGTGTCGATACATTAGGTGCTGGGGTTGCTTCTATAACTGATTATTCAACATTAATTATGGATGTAATTGATATAGCAAGAAATGTAATATCAGGTAGATAAAATTAAGGTCATCAAGCGATGGCCTTTCTTATTTCTTATTTAAGGAGGAGATATGGGTCAACCAACAATTAAAGATGTAGCGAAGCTTGCTGGAGTGTCAATTTCAACCGTATCTAGGGTAATGAATAATTCTAAGCCAGTTAGTCCTGAAGCAAGGAAAAAAGTATTGGATGCTATAAACAAACTAGACTTCAAGCCAAATGAGCTAGCAAGATCTCTTGTAATGCGTAAATCCAACCTAGTTGGTGTAATTGTCGAGGATATAGGCATAGAATACATGGCTCAACTTATAAGAGGAATTGAAGAGATCGGTAGGGTATATAAATACGATATCCTATTATCAAGCTCTTATGGTGATGAGGAAGCTCTAGAAAATTCAATTGATTTTCTTGCAACAAAACAAGTAGAAGGTTTAGTTATAATAACCGAGAATATTTCACCAGAAGTTCTTGTTAAACTAAGAGATAGAAGGATTCCTTTTGTACTTTTAGATAAGTATCACACATACAAAAACGTTAAGTCAGTAAAAGTAGATTATGCTGCAGAAGAAAAAAGGCTTATCGAAAGTTTGCTTGAAAAGGGTCATGAAAATATTTTATATATTAATCATGAAGAGAATAATATACTTAACGATAATATGCTAAAAGGTTACAGAAAAGCCCTATCTGATTTTGGAAAGAAAGCTTTTGTTATTAATACGAAAGGAACAAGTTCTGATGATGGATACAATGTAGGTGGAGAAGTCCTAAAGCTTGTCAAAGAAGAGAAAATAACAGCAATATCCTGTGTAAATGACGAAGTAGCAATTGGTTTTATGAATTACTGTGTGGATAATGGTATAGACGTACCTGAGGACATATCGGTTACAGGATTTGGTAACTCAAATATAGCAAGCATTTACAGACCTAAAGTAAGTACTGTATCCATTCCATATTATGATATAGGGGCGATTTCTATTCGTGCCTTAATTAAAAGGATAAAGGAAGAGGAAGATATTCTCGAAGATGACTGGATTATAGACGGTCAAGTTATAGAAAGAGAATCAACAAAGTCAATAAATTAACTATAAGTATTATCTTATTGTTAATTTATAAAAAAATAGTAAAATAGAATTGTAATAATAAAATAGGAGGCAATCAATTATGGCAGAAAGAAAAGTTGTAGTAGCTAATGAAACTGGATTACACGCTAGACCAGCAGCATCATTAGTACAATTTGTTAAAAACTACCCAGGTGAAGTTAAGATAATCAAAGAAGGCAAAGAAGCAAATGCTAAATCAATCTTCAACGTTATGAGCCTTGGAATTGCTAAAGGAACAGAAATTACTTTAGTAGTAGAAGGTGAAGATGAAGAAAAATTTGCAGATGAATTAGTTGAATTTATCAATAACTTATCTGAATAATACGATTGTTATGAAGGATACTGTTACAGTATCCTTCTTTTAAAATAAGGAGTAATGATTATGACCGAAAAATATGAAGGTTTAATTGCCAGCAATGGCGTTGCTATTGGCAATTTGTATTTATTTACTAGAGATAAAGTTGTAATTAGCGATAACAAAATCGGGGAAAATGATACAAAAGAAGAATTTGCCAAAGTAAAAAAAGCGATAGATGATTATAGAAAGGATCTAGCGAAGCTAGAAGGAGCAAGCGAAGCTCAAGCAAATATTGCAAAGGCACATACTGAACTTCTCTCTGACCCATATTTTACAGATACAATAGAATCAAAAATAACAAATGAGTTAAAAAATAGCGAGATGGCTTTAGATGAGACTATCAAAGAAATGGTTGAAATCATGAGTCAAATAGATGATGACTATTTGAGAGAACGTGCAAGCGACTACCAAGATATAGGCTTCCAAGTAATGTATAAGCTAAAAGGCATCACACCTAAGACTTTATCAAATCTTGATAAGGGAAGCATAGTTATATCTAAAGAGCTTACCCCATCAGATACTTCAAATATGGATAAGGAAGCTGTAGTAGGATTTGCTACAGATCTTGGCGGAAAGACAAGCCACACTTCTATCATAGCCCAAACACTAGATATTCCAGCACTTGTAGGAATGGGAGATATTTCTAAAAATGTCAAAGGTGGAGAAAAAGCAATACTAGATGGAAATGAAGGGGTATTGATAGTAAATCCATCTGAAGAAGAAATATCAAAATACGAGCTTTTAATCAAAGAACAAAAAGAAAAGAAAGAAAGATTAAAAGAAATTAAAGATAAACAAGCAATCAGTACAGATGGCAAAAAGATAGAAGTTTCTGCTAATATTGGTAATATTGAAGATCTTAAACTTGCTATTGAGAATGGTTGTGAT
Organism: Anaerococcus marasmi; assembly: GCF_900290195.1. GTDB lineage: Bacteria > Bacillota > Clostridia > Tissierellales > Peptoniphilaceae > Anaerococcus > Anaerococcus marasmi. Next base: position 340,931 of record NZ_OLMF01000004.1, read on the forward strand.
GGTGTTGGTTTATTTAGAACAGAGTTTTTATATATGCAAAATACTGACTTCCCATCAGAAGAAAGTCAATTTGAAGTATACAAAGAAGCTACTCAAATGCTTGGAGATAAACCTCTAATTATAAGAACACTTGATATAGGTGGAGATAAGGGACTAGATTATTTTGACTTCCCAAAAGAGGACAACCCATTCTTAGGATACAGAGCTATAAGACTTTGTCTAGATAAGAAAGAAATATTTAAAGATCAACTAAGAGCTCTAGTCAGAGCATCTGCTTTTGGAAATCTTAAGATAATGATTCCTTTTGTAGTTAATATTGATGAGCTGAAAGAAGCGAGAAATTTAATCGAAGAAATCAAAAAAGACCTTGATGAAAAAGGCATTGACTACAACAAAGATCTTGACGTTGGAATAATGGTTGAGACATCTTCATCAATTATTATGGCTGATAAATTTATAAAGTATGCTGATTTCTTCTCTATAGGAACAAACGATTTAACACAATACACCTTAGCAGTTGATAGAGGAAATGAGCACATAGCAGATTACTACTCAAACTTTAATCCTGCTGTCCTAAGAGCGATAAAACATGTAATAGATGTATCACACGAAGCTGGTAAATGGACGGGTATGTGTGGAGCCTTTGCATCAGATACCCAAGCAACAAAATTACTACTTGGTCTAGGGCTAGATGAATTTTCAGGTTCATCAGCTAAAATTGCCGAAATTAAGGATACAATCTTAACATCTAGCCAAGAGGAAGAAGCAAAATTTGCTGAAAAAGTACTTGACTGTGAGCTAACTGAGGAAGTTGAGAATTTAGTTAAAGAGCATAATTAAAAAATGATAAAGAACTATGATTTTTTAAAACATACACAATTATTTTCTGATGTAAATAATATAGTTTCTATTGATAAGATATCAGAAAATAAACTAAAAATAACAAGCAGGCTTGGAAAAGAATATGTCTTTGCCTATTATGACATCAAAGATCATGAAGCGATTGAAAGCGAACAATTTATCCAAGGGCGTCTAGAAGATATAGGGCTGGTTCCTCTTCGTATATATGAGGAGGGAATAATGCCTGATATAAACAAGGCCTACAAAATTTTTGAATATAGACAGGAGATTTCCCTAGGAGAGTTTCTCAGAGATAATAGTAATAGCGAGTGTAGGAATATTGGTATAGCTTTTGGAAAGGTCTTAAAAGATTTTCACCAAGTAAAACCTACTGAAGCTGTCGACTGGGAGAAGAAATTCCTCACCAAATCAAATTACCTATTTTATATACATGGTTTATCAGAAGATATTGGGGAAAATGACTATATACTAATAGATTATATTGAAGATAACAAACATTTAACTAAAAATACTCCTATTAATCTCATGCATGGTAAAATCAATGAAAAGAATATTAGAATATATGACAATAATAAGCTTGATTTAAGAGGCATAAAGGATATATCCTATGGAGATGGTGTCTTTGACTTTGTTGATATTAACAAGCTTGCCTTATATTCTGAGGAGTTTGCCAGAGGTGTTTTGGAAGGGTATTTTGAAGGAAATAAGCCATCTAGGAAGTTTTTTAGGCTCCTAAGCTTGTATCAAGCATATAATATTTTATATAATAAAGTTGATAGTAATAGCAAAAAAGACCATAGTTTGGATGAAGAAGAGATCAAACAAATTCTAGAAATGTATGATTATTTTAATGAATTACTTCCTGAATGGGCTAGATAAATAAGGAATGAGTCAACTTACGAATGATTGGTTGTTTAAGTATACTTATAATCAGTAATTTAATGTTTAGATTAAGAAACTTTACTGGCTAATTTATACTTAGACTAATAATTTTATATTTCGTAAGTTCTCTTCCTTTTTCATTGCTTTATTTTATAAATATTCTGATTGAATATATATCGATTTTGTGATAACATTTTATTATATAAAATCGGAGGAATAATATGAAGAAATATTTGTGGATACTTCTAGGAACTTTTCTGCTTTCAGCGGGCTTATATTTTTTCTTGATTCAACATGATATTGCTGCAGGAGGAATATCGGGTTTTTCAATAGTTTTGTCGACTTTTTTCCCCAGATTCAGTATTGGAACAATTAATCTTGTACTAAATGTATTGGTATTGGTCTTAGGTATATTGGTATTGGGCTATGATTTTGCGAAAAAGTCCTTGTTTGCATCATTTGCCTTATCAGGCTTTATTATTTTGTTTGAAAGAGTGTTTCCAAATGTAATTTTAAGTCACGATAAAATAATAAATATTATTTTTGGGGCAATTGTTATGAGTTTAGGCCTATCTATAGTATTTTATCATGATGCTTCAACAGGAGGTACTGATTTAATAGCTGCAATCGTCAAAAAACTCACTAATATGCCCATACATATATGCATGTTTATAGCTGATTTCGTCGTAGTAAGCTTATCTATCAAGGTTTTTGGTATAGAACTTGCTATGTATGCAGTTTTGACAATCCTAATCCAATCGCTTGGAATCGACTATTTTATCCAAGGCTTTGGTAGGAAAATAGCTATATTAATCATATCTGATAAATATGAGGATATAAACAAGTTAATATTAGATAAACATAAAAAGGGAGTTACTTTGCTTAAAGCTCAGGGTGGATATTCCTTAGAGAATAAAAATGTAATAATGACAGTAACATCTGTGAGAAAGTTTCCAATGCTTAGAGAAGATATAATTTCTATAGATGATAGAGCTTTTATTTTTACCTATCAGGTATCTGAGGTTCTCGGTGAAGGATTTACTTTTGATCAGTTGAATAATTAATTAGGAGAATATTATCAAAGAATTTACTATAAAAAGATTTAGCAAAAATAAGGCATATCTTAAAACAAGACTAGGAGATGCTGTAATAGATAAAAAATATTTGAAGGATAAGAGGGTTAACGATAGAGTTTGCGCAGTTATATACCATGATAGAAATCAAGTATTGAGAGCATCAACAGATTTTCCTTATGAAATAGGATCTATTCACTCTCTTAAAGCGGTGGATATTGATAAAAAGGGTGTTTATTTTGAAATTGATAATAATCAAAATATCTTTTTGCCTTTTACTGAGAGAACATACAAAATTCTAATGGATATGACATATCCTGTAGCTTTCAAAGAGGATAGAAACGCCTATGTTTATCTTACTTCCAAAATAAGAGACTTACTTAGCAATGATCATTCATACAAGGAAAATGATGAAGTAAGTGGTAGAATTTATTCCATAAACAAATCTATAGGTGCTTTTATTGCAATTGATGATAAATATGACTCATTGCTTAGAATAGTTGAGCTTAGGGGTGTTCACATAGAAGGCGAGCTAATCGAAGCAAGGGTTAAAGAAGTGAAAAATGACGGGAAACTGGAGCTTTCCTTAAGGCAGAGAGCTTACTTACAGATGGATGATGATAGTGACAAAATATTAGATTATCTCTATGATAATGAAGGTATTGCGTACTTATCAGATAAGTCTTCGCCAGATAAGATATATAGGGTCTTTAATATGAGCAAATCTGCCTTTAAAAGAGCGATTGGTAGACTTTATAAGAATAATGATATAATAATATATAAAGATAGAATAGAACTAAAGGAGAATAAATATGACAGAAGATAATAATAAATTATTAGCAGAAGTCAATGGCAAAAAAATATATACAAGCGATGTATATCAATTGATGAATAGCATTGAAGATAGAGAAAGATTTAATAGTGAAGAAGGAATAAAAATCCTGGCTGATGAGATGGTAAATCAAGAAATTTTACTAAAAGACGCCTATGATGAGGGACTCGACTCTGATGAAGAGTTTGTTAAAGAACTAGATCTAGTTAAAACTAATATGCTAAAGAACTATGCTATGCATAAAATATTTGAAGAAGTAAGTATAGATGATGATGAGATTAAAAATTATTATGAAGAGAATAAGGAAACTATAAACCCCCAAGTTTTATATGAAGCATCTCATATATTAGTAAAAGAAAGAGAAACAGCAGAGAAAGTTAAAAAACAAATAGAAGAAGGATTGGCATTTGAAGATGCAGCTAAAAAATATTCTATAGATCCTTCAAAGGAAAATGGCGGATCCCTAGGCAAATTTCCAAAAGGTGTAATGGTTAAAGAATTCCAAGAAGGTCTTGATTCTATTGAAATAGGAGAAATTTCATCTCCAGTGAAGTCTCAATTTGGATATCATATTATAAAGCTAACAAATAAAGATAATGTTGAACCTCCAATTTTCGAAGAGATAAAAAGTCAAGTTGGTCAAAGACTTATGATGGCCAAAAGACAAAAAGCATACTTGGATAAGTTAGCAAAAATTAAAAAGGATGTAGAAGTTAAGAAGTATTACTAGGAATAATTATGGATTATAAAAATATTTATAATAATCTTGATAATTATCTTGGATCTATAGATAGGATAGATGGGGAAAGAATTTCAATTGAATCTATAGAAGAGTTTATCCTAGCTAAAGCCCAGGAAAAAAACCTAGATATTATAAGTTTTGGCAACTCCCACTATATTAAAAACAATGGCTTGGCCAAAATGATCCTTCACCTGAATTTAGATGATGCTAAGGATAAGATTCAAGTAGAAGTTGAAAATCTTGAAAACACAAAGATTATTAAATCAAAATTAAATCTAAACTGCCTGATGAGCGCTTTTATTATAAATTATATGATCGAATATGCTGATAGTAATTTCGATATCTTGCTCACAAAAAACAATATTCACTTAAAAAATGGTGAGTTTGATAAGCTTAGGGAAATAATTAGAACAGATAAAGTAGTCAACTTAAATCTTTTACAAAGCGATTGTATAGCGGATGAATTCTCAGCATTAAAGTTATTTTTAAACCAAGTAAGAGTTGAAAGGTTTATTCCAGATTATGATTATCAAACATATAGGCTGGAGCTTTCTGGCCTAAGCGGAGGACACGCAGGTGAAGAGTTCGATAAGGTAAAGCTTAATTCTATTAAATTAATGATAGGAATAATTAGAAAAATTAGAGCAAAGGTAGATATAGATGTCGTATCATTAACAGGTGGCTTTAGATATGACTATATACCTAAACAAGCTCAAGTTGATTTTATTGTGAATAAGGACTTTGAAGCAGACTTAATAAATATATTTGAGATTGTAAAAAACGAAATAATAGAAAAAAATCTGAAGTATGAACCTGAGATGAAACTTTCCATAAGAAAAATCGAAAATAGAAAGCATAATCCAATAAATGGAGAATCTTTTAATCATTTAGCCTCTTTCACAGAACTAATTCCTACGGGTAGCTACTTTGTAAACTCAATTGACGAGCAAACTGTAAGCTCGTGTTCTTTGGCTACAGCAAGAAGTCTTAAGAATCATATAAACATGATTTTGGTACTAAGGTCTTTATCTGAAGAAAGCATGATAAATATGGAAGAGAAAATTAAACTTGCCTCTAAAATATCATCATCTATTCTTACCGAAAGATTTAATATCGGCAAATGGAAAAATCCAGATTCCTGTTTAACTGAAGCATTTAAAAAGTCATATATGAAGCTAGAAGGAGAACAGTTAAAGCCTATTAAGACGCAATTCTCTCTTGACAGTAGCATTATATTTAATGACTTAAATGTGAAAATCATATCAATTGGGGTAAAATATAAACAAAGTGATAGTATCTATTATTCAAGTTTAGATGATCTTTCTAAGCTCATTTCTTTACTTGAAACGGTACTTAGCGAAATTAATTAATAGGAGGGACTATGACAGAAAAGCTTAATCTACATGGTCATGAAGTGGAATTTGGAAAGAACAAGGGCAAGGCCATAATAGAGATTGGTTTTGATGAGAACACAGATCAATGTTATCTCATTGACATCTTCACTGTTGATGAAACAGATTATGTTGCTTTACTATCAAGCGATAGCTCGCAGATTTATTTATTCTACTATAACGATTCCTTCGATAATGATGAAATAAATTTAGAAATAATTGAAGATGAAGAGGAAATGGACGAAGTCTTCCATTTATTCTCCCACTATTGGGACGAAGAAGCTTTAGATAATTTAGTAGATGATTATGAAAGTGATATGGATGATAACGAAGTGATAGATGAATAATAATCCATATTATTCAGTTAGTGAGTATTATAAGGATACTTACGGAGAGAAAGTTTATAAACTACCTATCAAACTGTCCTTAACTTGTCCCAACAGAGATGGGGCTTGTGGACTTGGAGGCTGTATATTTTGTTCAGAATCTGGTGGTTCTTTTGAGAATTTACCTAGTTTTCTAACCGTAAATCAACAGCTAGAAAAAAACAAGGATTATATAGGTAGTAGGTATAAAGCAAAAAAGTTCATAGCATATTTCCAAAACTTCTCTAATACCTACATGAGTCTAGAGGATTTCAAAGAAGTGATTACAGCTTGTAACAAGGATTATATTGTAGCAATATCGATATCTACTAGAAGCGATTGTGTAAGTAGGGACAAGCTCGTGTTTTTAGATGAATTTAGACGTAAAACCGGTATTGATATAACATTTGAGCTTGGACTTCAAACAGCTAATTATAGAAGTCTAGATATCTTAAATAGGGGAGAGTCCCTAGCAGATTATATTTTAGCAGTTAATATGCTAAATGAATATAAGATTAGAGTATGTACCCATGTGATTTTATCTCTACCGTGGGATGATATAAGGGATGTTGTCGAAACAGCAAGGATTATAAATGCACTTGGTGTAAAAGAGATAAAAATTCATTCTCTGTTTATTGTTAGAAATACAAAACTTGCACAGATGTATCAAGAAAATAAAATACAGATGATTAGCAAAGAAGAGTATGAAAATAATGTTATTGAGTTTCTAAGATATATAGATAAAGATGTCGCAATAGCAAGAATTGCTGGAAGAGCCCCAAAAGAAGAAACCATTTTTTGTAATTGGGATACTTCTTGGTGGAAGATTAGAGATGAGATAATCCAAACTATGAACGATAAAGGAATAGTTCAAGGCGATAAAAGCAAAAAAATAATTTATGATAAAATAAAGGAGGATTAAAATGATTAATTTAGTGTTAGGCGAACAAGGTGTTGGAAAAACAAAATACTTGGTTGAGGAAGCAAATAGAGAGAAAGAAAAAGGCAACAATAATATCGTATTTGTTGACACTGACGATAGCCAAATCAATACATTAGATCACAAAGTTAGACTAATAAATGCAAAAAGCTACAAGGTTTCTAATATTGATGGATTGCTTGGATTTGTGGGTGGAATTCTAGCTCGTGACTATGATATTGGAAAGATTTATCTAGATGGAATATATGACATAATTGATATCAACAAAGATAACATTGAAGAACTTAGTCAAAGACTAAAAGATCTATCTGAGTATTCAAAATCTGACATATACCTAGGATTAGATTGGACAAAAGAAGACGTTCCTAGCTCTCTAGATGCAGAAGTTATTGAATTAAAACTAGAAGATTAGTTATGACCGTCTCTAAGGAGACGGTTTTTTATTATGAATATAGAAGAAAAAAAACTAGAGATTTTCGAGAATTGGAGAAAGGAATCAATTGATTTATTAGATAATGCTAAGATTGATAAGGATGAGTTTTTGGATTTAAATTATAATTTCTTTAAAAAACTTGAACTCAAACCTTTTTCACAAATCACTAAACCCAAAGAGGCCATCTACAATTATCAATATTATAATGTTATGGCCAAAAAATGTAATTTTGATGCAAGAGTGTATCAGAATTTGAAAAAGAAAAGAAGAATATATAATAAGCTTATAAATGATAGAGAAAATTACTATTATCTAAAAGATATAGCAACACAAAGATTATTAGAAATGATTGATTATAAAAACTTGGAGTGTTATTACATAAGTCTAAGGTCCAAAAGACTTAAGGGCTTGATATTTGAAATTCATATCCAAGATAGAGAAAAGCTTATATTACATTCAAAAAACAAAAAAATACTGGATAAGTTAAAACAAAAGGGTGTATTTAGTGAGATGGCAAGAGAATCGTTAATTGATTCTTATGTAAATAAATCATATTAATATGAAAGAAGTTAGAATAAGTGAAAATGACGGAAACCAACGATTCGATAGGTTTTTGAGGAAATATTTTGAGAATGCTCCTCTATCAGTGATACAGAAAAATATTAGGAAGAAAAACTTCAAAATCAACGATAAGAGGGCGAAGAATGATGATTTTGTATATCCTAATGACATAGTTAAGATGTATATAAAAGACGAGGATTATGATAAATGGATTACAAAAATCGATTATAAAGCAAGTGACTTTGATCTTGATATAGTCTATGAGGATAAGAATATAATAATTATGGACAAAAAACCAGGTCTTTTAACTCATAGCTCTTCTAAAAAAGATTACGGTAATAATCTCGTAGATAATATGTTACAATATTTGTATAAGACCAAATCTTTTGACATGTCAGATAGAACCTTCAAACCAGCTGTAGTTAATAGGCTAGATCGAAACACAGCAGGCCTTGTTATAGGAGCAAAAAATGCTGATAGCTTAAGGAAGCTTAACAAAGCAGTTAGGGATAATAAAATCGATAAGTACTATCTAACGATAGTAAAGGGATTTGTTAAAAATGATTTTTCTATAGATACTTTTATTAGTAAAAATGAGAATCGAAATCGAGTAAAAAAATCAAAAGATGGGAAAAGAATTAAGACTAATTTTAAGCCATTAGATACCAATAAAAAGTATAGTTTACTAGAGTGTGAATTAATTACTGGCAAGACTCACCAGATAAGATTTTCGTTGAAAGAAAATTCTACCCCTATAATTGGCGATAGAAAATACGGTGATAGCAATACTAATCAAAATCTTGAAAAATTTGGAATAAAAAATCAAATTCTTTTAGCTTATAAACTTAGATTTTCAAAAATCGAAGGATTAGAATATTTGGAAGGCAAGGAATTCTATTCTGAAAGACAAGGATCTGTTCTAAAATTAAAGGATAAAATATTTAAGGAGTTGTAATGAGAAAAGTAATAGGAATTGATATTGGTGGAACTAAAATTAATGCATGTCTAATAGATGACAATGGTGAAATATTAGAAAGAAAAGAAGTACCTACAAATGCGAATAGGGGTAGAGAGGTAGTTCTAGATAATATAAAAAATGCAATTTATGACTTATCTTACAAGGAGGCAAGTGCTGTTGGTATAGGTACTCCAGGCTTTATTGACTCAGAAAATGGTATTGTAACCTTTGCTGGCAATATTAAAGGATGGACAGGACTTAACTTAAAAGAAGCTGTTGAAGAATTTGTTGATGTCCCTGTCTTTGTCGAAAATGACGCTAATATTGCTTTAATAGCTGAAAAATGGATAGGAGCATGCAAGGATTACGACAATATTGTAATGATTACTCTAGGAACAGGCCTTGGAGGAGCTATTTATACAAAAGAAGCTGGTCTTCTTTCAGGATCACATTTCCAAGGAGCAGAGTTAGGTCATATGATCCTACATGCAGGTGGAGATCCTTGTACTTGTGGACAAAATGGATGTGCTGAAAGCTATTGTGCTGGAAGTGCCTTAACTAAAGGATACAAAAAGCTTACTGGTAAAGAATTGAGCGGTCAAGCTATTTTTGATCTCGTAGAAACAGATAATAATGCAAGGAAAGTCTTAGAAGATTACCAATCTGACCTTGGATATCTTCTAACATCACTAAGAAATATATTTGACCCTGATGTTATTGTAGTAGGTGGAGGAGTAATTCATGCTAAAGACGTCTTCTGGGACGGCATGGTATCTAAATATCAAGAATACTGCAATAAACCTAGTGAAGTTGATATTATTCCTGCTAAATTTTTAAACAATGCAGGTGTAATCGGTGCAGCTAAGATTGCCTTAGAAAGGGTAAATCATGGAAAATAAGAAAATTTTAATAGTTGATGATGAAGATCCTATTAGGCAGTTTATGAAGATCAACCTAGATTATCAAGGTTATCAGACAGTAGAAGCTGCTAGTGGTGAAGAAGCAATTAAAATTTTTGAAAAAGAGAAACCAGCCCTAGCCATACTTGATATAATGCTACCTGGAATGAGTGGATATGAAGTATGCGAGAAGATAAGAACTGAAGCTCCTATGACTGGAATAATAATGGTTTCTGCCAAATCACAAGATATTGATAAAATCTTAGGTCTTGAAAAGGGAGCGGATGACTATATTATCAAGCCATTTAATCCACAGGAATTAATTCTAAGAGTAAGATCTCTTATGAGGAGAGTGAACTTAGGTCAGGCAAAACCTAAGGATGATAGCAAAGAAAATTTGACAGATGGACCATTTACCCTTGATATTTACGCCAAAAGTTTCTACAAAAACGATAAGGAGATAGATGTAACTCCAACTGAATTTACAATCTTACAAAACTTTATCAAAAATAAGGGCAAGGCCATGACTAGAGATGAAATAATGACTCAAACATGGGGAGAAAATTATAGCAATGATACAAAAATTGTCGATGTAAACATCAGAAGAATTAGAGCTAAAATTGAGGATAATCCCGCAAAACCAGAATTTATAGAAACTGTGTGGGGTACAGGTTATAGATGGAAGTAATTAGAAGCGATGAATTTATAGATAAAGAAATAAAATCCTATAACAACAAGAGTCCCAACGACAGTATTAAATTTAATGTTATCAAAATTATAATGTTTTTTGTAATTACAGTAGTTATAGGGTTTGAAATATTTGCTTATAATAGCATTAGATCATATTATGAGTCTGCTCTAACAGATTCAATGAAAAATCAAGCTAGAATTAATCAATTACAATTTAACAATTACATGAATAGATATGACCTTACAGATATTATAATTGGAGATAAAAATATATTTTATAGGTCGAATGATACTCAAGTGCAGATACTTGATAATTCTGGAATTCTTTTATTTGATTCTTTAGCATCTGATCTAATTGGTAATACTATAGACAGTCCTGACGTTAAATCTGCTATAGAAGGTAAGCAAAACACTACAAAATATAAGAGAGAATCTACTGGGGAGAGTGTGCTCTCCCTATCTCATCCTTTAGTATCTAATAATCAACAAGTTGGGATTATTAGATTAACTTCTTCAATGGATAAAGTAGATAAGAGAATTAGCAATGATACTTTCTGGTATGTGATATTTGGTATACTGGTAAGTTTAGCAGCCCTAATTGTTTCCTTTTTTGCTGCATCTAGTTTCGTAAAACCAATAAATGATTTGATTGAGGTTTCCGAGAAACTTGCTTCGGGGGACTACACAGCAAAAGCCAATATTAGAGGAAATAACGAGATAACAGAGCTTGCTAACACCTTAAACAGCCTAAGCGAAAATATTATCATAAGAGAAGATATGAAAAATGATTTTATTTCTTCAGTCTCTCATGAACTTAGAACTCCACTAACATCAATAAAAGGATGGGCTATAACTCTACAGGCACAAGAAATGCAAAAGAATGAAGATATGATGAACCAAGGGCTTAAAATTATTGAAGATGAAGGTGATAGACTATCTATGATGGTAGAAGATCTATTGGATTTTTCAAGACTATCTTCATCAAGTTTTAAATATGATAAGGAAAAATTAGACATGGTAGAACTATCAAAGCAAGTTCATACCCAACTTTTCCCTAGAACACAAAGTCAAAATATAGAATTCAATTTTGTAACTGTATATAAAGAGATACCTGTATTTGCCGACAAAAATAGGATCAAGGAAGTTTTGATAAATATAATTGATAATGCTATTAAGTTTACCTCTGAGAACGGTCAAATTGACCTAATAATAGATCAGGAAGATGGAAATGTTCTTATTACTATTAAGGATAATGGAGAAGGGATTAAGGAGGATGAGATTGCATTTGTAGCAAGTAAATTCTACAAGGGTTCTTCTTCTAAATCACAAACTGGTCTAGGTCTATCTATATGTGAAGAAATCGCTAAGGCTCATGGAGGAAAGCTTGTGATTAAGAGTAAATATGGTGTAGGTACATCAGTAACAGTACAGATACCGAGGTTTGAAGATGAAGAAGATTTATAGACTACTTTTAGTTTTAGTATCGGTTATCGTCTTATCATCGTGTACTAACTCCAAGAGTGAAGAATTAAATGATTTAATACAAATGCCTAAACAAGAATCACCCTCAATTACAGGTACATGGAGGGTGAAGGAGGTAAAAAGCAAGAAGTATTCCTCCGAGGATCAAATCCCTAGAGTTGACGATTTTGTATATATCGACCAGAATCTTGTTGCTATTGGCGATTCATATGCCTTTCCTCCAGTATTTTCATCTAAGTATGTAAACTTGTCAAAATATCTCAAAAATAGAGGTATAGATAATAAGAAAATAGATAAAGACAAAAATTCTGTTGTAATCAATGCTTCTCAGGGTCAGTTGTTTTCAAAGGATTTTATAAAGCAAAGCGAAATATCTATGTTCTATATAGTTAATGACAGCATGATTGTATTAGAGAAAGTCTCCAATAAAGTTGATTCAAAAATATTAAACAGCTACTCTAAAAAGGCAAGCAAGGAAAGGATGACAAATCCAGAAGGGGAAGAAGTAGCAGAAGATCAAGCAATAACTCTAGGGATTAGGGAAAGAATTGACGAAGGTAATGATTATGTATCGTATAATTATTACACTTATTTGATAAAAATCAAGGATGATGGTGATATTTCTTACAAAAAGGCCTATAATATTTTTGTAAATGATAAGGACGAATATTGGTCAATTAATACCAATAGCAATAATATAACAAATAATTATGACGAGCTTTTAGCTTTTCCTGTTAGAATTAGGCAAAAGATGGGTGATTCTTCAACCAGAAATAAATATTCATATAAAGATATTAATCTTAACATGCGTATAAACTATGTTTCTGATGAATATATATCAATAGACTATACTAGTCCAGTAAATGATAATCCTATAAGGAAATATGCAATTCTTGAAACGAAGAACCTAAAAGATGGTAAGTTTCTATCTCTTCAAGAATTTACTGGTGAGGAAGATTCTGATTTGATTTTTAAAGAAAGAGTTTTGGATGAGGCTAATTCTAATTTTAAAAATTTTGATGAAAAAAACATTCCTTTTGATAACACTAATTTTGGTATAATAAGAAACCAAGGACAATGGATATTCCAATCTTCTATTTTTACTGGTACAGGAGAAGATTTTGAACAAAACTTTTTCCCAATTGAAATAGCTATAGGTAGTCAAATGCTAAATAAGAAACCTAGCAAGGATACAAAAGATTCCCCAACTAGGGATCAAGTTAGAAATATCAACCCGCAATTTAAGGACTATCATATACTATCTAATGGAAAATATGTTATAATACAAACTCCAGATGAGATTTTGCTTCATAAAATAAATGATAACTTAATAGATAAGAATCCTATATATTCTATACCAACTATGAATTCTACCACAATAGTATCTATCGATGAGCAATCCGCAAGTTCTGCTGAAAATTTGGAGTCAGCTTTTACTAACTACAACGAAATAATAGAAGAGCAGCGTTAATTTACTTGACTAAGTCTAAGTTTTTCTGTTATTATTTTATAAGGAGAGTATATGCAACTACTATTTGCAACTGGTAACAAAGACAAATTAAAAGAAGTTAAGAAAATGCTAGCTAACGATTCAATTAAAATGCCTATAGATGTTGGAATCAAGAATTTTGAAGTCGTTGAAGATGGCAAAACCCTTAAGGAAAATTCATATAAGAAGGCTTATGAGCTTTACAAATTAACTGGTAGAGCAGTATTTGCTGATGATACTGGACTATTTGTAAAAGCAATAGATAATAGACCTGGTGTACATTCACATAGATATGCATCAGCTAATGCTACTTATGAGGATAACCGTAAGAAGTTACTTGATGAATTGTCTGACAAAGAAGATAGAAGTGCCTACTTTGAGACCGTGATTTTATATATAGACTCAAAGGGAGAAGTCTTTTATTTTACAGGAAGACTTGATGGATATATTAGCGAGATAGAAAAGGGTGAGGGAGAGTTCGGCTATGATAAAATCTTCATCCCTGAAAACTCGCAAAAAAGCCTTGCAGAGCTAAGCATAGAAGAAAAAAACCAGATATCACATAGGGCAAGAGCAATGGAGAAATTCAAGGAGTTCTTAGTTGAAAAATGAAAATTTTAGTAACAAGTGACACCCATGGAACGTATGATGCAATAAGCGATTATATACTCACTCATGATGATATAGACTTATTAATTCATGCTGGTGATGGTCTAGAAGATGTAGAGAAGATTTACTATGAGACTGGGATAGCCCATTACGCTGTCAAAGGAAATAATGATTTCTTTATAGAAGAAGATTATGATAAAGTAATTAATATCGGAGATAAGAAAATTTTTCTAAGCCATGGTCATAGGTATAACATTGACTTTACCTATGAGAATATTTTAGAAAAAGCTAAGAGTGAATCTTGTGATATCATTATTTTTGGTCATATTCACAAATATGTAAACGAGATCAAAAATGATATACTTCTTCTAAATCCTGGATCTCCTTACTTAGCTAGAGATGGATTTTATGGTTTTGTTATATTAGAAATCGATGATAAAATAAAGATAAATAGGGTTGAGTTAAACTAATGGAGGACTTATGACTGGATTAATTAATTTAGTTTCCCAATACTCATCTAGGCTTGCGATAGTACCTGTTGTGTCTTTCATTATGGCGGCAATATCTATAGTTATATATTTCATTAATAAAAAAAGGATTGTAAAATTCATTCCTTCACTTGCATTAGGTGTATTGGCATTAATTATTGGAATAATTTCTATTACGATTTTTACAAGTGAAACAGGTTTGAATATGGCTTGGATTGCTATATTTTTGGGATCTGCTTCCATAGTGGGTATAATAGTTTGTTTTCTTATAGAACTTGTAGTAGATATAAGAAGTAAAGTAGAAGTATTAGAAGCTAACGATGATAAAAACTCGTCTAAAGAAAGAGTAGCCAAGAAGAGAAATTTTAAGAAAAAATCGGATAAGAAGGAAAAATAGAATGAATAAAAGAACGGCAGCGTTTTTTGATATTGATGGAACTCTTTTTAGAAATTCTCTTTTAATAGAGCACTTTATAAAGCTTACAGAAGACGGAATTCTTCCAAAAGAGATCTGGACTAATGAGATTGGTCCCTTGTATGAAAAATATCAAAATAGGCTTGGCGCCTATGAAGACTATCTAGATAAGGCAGCTTTAGTCTATCAGAAAAGCATGATAGGTCTTGATAGGGATATTATAGAGAAATATTCCAAGCTTGTCATAGAAGAAAACAAAAATAAAGTTTATATGGTTACGAGAAAAGCTGTCGAAAACCATAAGATGCGTGGTGATTTGATCTTTTTCATTTCTGGGTCACCTGATTTTCTAGTGAATCAATTCGCTAATTTCTATGGAGCAACAGAATCTATATCGACCGACTATGTTTTTGATGAAAATAATAAATTTTCTGGTAAAGTAATTCCTATGCGGGATGGAAATAGTAAACTTTCCGCTATAAAAGATCTTGATAATAGATACGAAATAGACTTAGAAAATTCTTTTTCTTATGGTGATACTAATGGGGATATAACAATGTTCGAAATGGTGGGCAATCCTCATGCAATAAATCCAAGCTACGAGCTTATTAACAAGTTATTGTCTAGAGAAGAGCTTAAAGAAAAAGCTGTTATAAACATAGAAAGAAAAGATGTGAATTATAATTTTAGACTAAGAGATATGGTCGTAGAATTTAAGAAGTTTTAAGATTTTGATGGATATTATTTTATTATAAAATTGATTCTAGCTAAATTGAAAGAAAAATATACAAAGATAAATTTTTCATGAATATTGTTTCTTTTGTTTAGCTATTTTTGTTCTTTGGTAGAAAAAAATATGGTTTTTGTGTCTAATTTTATGGTAAAATAATATAAGAGGTTAGGAAGTAATGAAGGCAGATTTAAGCGAAAGATATCCAATAATTGAAAAACTTGAATATAATTTTTTAATAAATGAAGATGTATACTCATTGAACACGCTTATGTCTTTGTTACATGATAAAAACTTTGTTTATTTTTCCAAAAATAGTTTTTATGTTAAAGATTATGTTCTAAAAAACCTTAAAAAATATTTTTGGAACCTAAGAGACATTGATCAAGTTATTGATTCCTTAGATAGGTTGATTAGCCAAGATATTTATAGATATGAGTACATTATTTCTATAAAAGCTCAATATAGAGCCTTCAGAGACAAGAAGGCGGTTGATCAATTAGAATATAAGTTGATTGATGATCTGGGTGTGAATTACCTTATTGAAAGCACAAACTTTCACTACAATAGACTTGACCCTGTAATTATCGAAATTTCTGATAATTTTAAGAGAAAAATTTATAGTAACAAAGGATTAGTCAAGGAGCTTAACAAAGACATCAAAGTCTATTCTGATATGTTAATTAGGGATAAAATATATAATATAGATACAACAACCCATAAACAGTTAAGTTTTGACACTGATTCTATTTATACTGAAGACATAACAAGTCAACAATCGAAGAAAATGTACGAGAAAACTCTAACTTACTTGTATAAATCTATAGTAGATACCTATGCAGAGTATTATTTTAGAGGACTAATTAGAGAGGTGTTTAAAAGATATCAATAGGGCATATAGCCCTTTTTATTTTGATGATTATGAGAATATTAGGTATAGATCCAGGTATTGCCATTATGGGATACGGAGTGATTGAATTTAAGGGAAGTAAGATTAAAGTATTAGAAAACGGGGTTGTAACTACTTCATCTAAGACCAAGACAGGGAAAAGATTGGAGCTTTTATATGATAATTTGCACCAGATTATAGAGGAATTTCAACCAGATGAGTTTGCAATTGAGGAGTTGTTTTTTAATTCTAATGTAAAGACAGCTATAATAGTGGGACACGCAAGAGGAATACAGGTTTTATGCGCTCAACAAAAAGGGCTTCCTATATATGAGTACACACCCTTACAGATAAAGCAAGCTATAACAGGTTATGGAAGGGCTAGCAAAAGTCAGATGCAACTTACCATTACTCAATTATTAAATCTAAAAGCAATTCCCAAACCAGATGATGCAGCAGATGCTTTGTCTGTTGCCCTATGCCATGCACTAAGTCAGAGATTTAAAGAAAGATACAGGTTAAACTAATGATTTCATATATTATAGGTCACATAAGAATGATCAATGAGGATAGTTTTGTTATTGAAAATAACAATATGGGTTATTTGATATTTTCCTCCCTAGCGACTTTAGCTAACATTGAGATAAATAACGAGTATAAAATTTATACTTCCATGCAAGTTAGGGAAGATGATATTTCTTTGTTTGGATTTTTTACAAAAGATGAGTTAGAGATGTTCACTCTCTTAACTTCTGTTTCAACTATTGGTCCAAAGATTGCGATGGGAATTCTTTCGTCTATTTCTGTTAATGAAATAAAAACTGCAATTATTAATAACGATATCGATAAGCTAACGGTTGCTAAAGGAATAGGAAAGAAATCCGCATCAAGGATTATCTTAGAACTTGTAGATAAGGTTAAGAAAATGGACTTTGTACCTGTAGAAAATATAAAAGTAAACAATAATAAGAACGATGAGATTGATGTTGCAAGGGAAGCTTTATTAAACCTCGGCTATGAGAAAAACGATGTTGAAAAAGTATTATTTGAGCTTAAAGACACCGACTTAAGCCTTGAAGGACTTGTCAAAGAAAGTCTTAAGAGATTGATATAGGTGATTAAATGTTTGATGAAAATGAAAGAATAGTTGGAAGCAACGAACAAATAGAAGATCTACAGTCAGAAAGTAGTATTAGACCAAGATGGTTGAAGGATTATATTGGCCAAGATAAGGTTAAAGAAAAACTTGATATCTTTATACAATCATCTCTGTCTAGAAATGAACCCCTAGACCATGTCTTGCTGCAAGGACCACCAGGCTTAGGTAAGACAACCCTTTCTACTATTATAGCTAATGAATTGGGAGTTAATTTAAGGGTAACAAGTGGTCCTGCTATAGAAAGACCTTCAGACCTTGCAAGTATTCTTACAAATTTGGGCGAAGGAGATGTCCTTTTTATAGATGAAATTCATAGGATTAATAGATCAGTTGAAGAAATCTTATATTCAGCCATGGAAGACTTTGTTTTAGATATAATTGTAGGTAAAGGTCCTAATGCTCAATCTATCAGAATCGACCTAGCTAAATTTACCTTAATAGGCGCTACAACTAGAGCTGGCATGCTTTCAGCGCCACTAAGAGATAGGTTTGGAGTCCTTTTGGCCCTTAATCTCTATGATACAAAAGATTTAACTACAATAGTGCAAAGATCAGCTCAAATCCTTGAAATTCCAATAGATGATAGGGGAGCATTAGAGATTGCTAGAAGATCTAGGGGGACACCAAGGATAGCAAACAGGCTTCTAAAAAGAGTAAGAGATTTTGCTATAGTAAAGGCTGATGAGAAAATTGACTTCGAAACTAGTAAAAGAGGTCTCGAACTTTTAGAAATTGATCCCATGGGCCTTGATACTATGGATAAGAAAATAATAATGACAATGTATGATAATTTTGGCGGAGGTCCTGTTGGAGTAGATACTATTGCAGCATCTACTGGGATAGAAAACGTCACAATTGAAGATGTATATGAACCATATTTGTTACAGATCGGCTTTATTTCAAGAACTCCAAGAGGAAGGGTCTTAACAAGAAAAGCCTACGAGCATTATGGACTTAAGATAGAGGAGTAAGATGAGAACAGAAGAATTTGATTATGATTTACCAGAAAGCCTGATAGCTCAACATCCTTCAGATAAGAGAGATGAGGCTAGGATGATGGTATTAGATAAGAATACAGGAGAGATAGAAGATAAGCACTTCTTTGATATAATAGATTATTTGAAGCCAGGAGATGTTCTGGTTATGAATGATACTAGAGTTATCCCAGCAAGGCTATTTGGCCATAGAGAAGGAAAAGATGAGTCAATTGAAGTTTTTCTCCTACACAATATAGAAGGAAAAAAATGGGAAGTCCTTGTTAGACCAGGCAAGAAAATGAAGATTGGTGTTGAAGTAATATTTTCGGATGAACTTAAGGCCAAGGTTATTGATATAAAGGAAGATGGTAATAGAATCGTAGAGTTCACTTATGAAGGAATATTTAATGAAATTCTAGACAAACTAGGTAATATGCCACTGCCACCATATATCAAGGAAAAGCTTAAAGATCCAGAAGAATATCAAACAGTGTATTCTAAAAATCCAGGATCAGTTGCTGCTCCAACGGCTGGGCTACATTTTACAAAAGAACTCTTGAAGAAAATAGAAGAAAAAGGGATAAAGCTTGCTTTTTTGACCTTAAATGTGGGTCTTGGTACCTTCAGGCCTGTAAATGAAGATGACATCAAAGACCATAAGATGCATTCAGAATTTTATACTATAAGTCAAGAAACTGCAGATATTATAAATAAGGCTAAACATGAAGGAAATAGAGTAATAGCAGTAGGTACAACGAGTATCAGAACTTTGGAATCAGTTTATAAAAAATGTGGCAAAGTCCAAGAAGATTCTGGATCGACTGATATATTTATATATCCAGGCTTTGAATATAAGGTAGTAGATGCAATTATAACAAACTTCCACCTCCCAAAGTCTACCCTTATCATGTTAGTAGCAGCTTTCACAAGTAGAGAAATAATACTTAATGCATATAAGTACGCGGTTAAAGAAAAATATAGATTCTTTAGTTTTGGCGATTGTATGTTTATTTGTTAAGGAGAAATATGGCTTTAAAATATGAATTAATAAAAAAAGATAAATACTCAAATGCTAGAGTTGGAGTCATTCACACAGCCCATGGGGATATACCTACTCCTATTTTCATGCCAGTAGGTACCTTGGGAACGGTAAAGACAATGACACCAGAAGATCTACTAGATATGGGAGCAAAGATTATTCTCGGTAATACCTATCACCTTTATCTAAAACCAGGTATGGATATTATGAAAAAAGCTGGTGGTCTTCATAAATTTATGAATTGGGATAAGCCGATTCTTACTGATTCTGGTGGATTTCAAGTCTTTTCCCTATCGGGCAACAGAAAAATAACCGAAGAAGGAGTAACCTTTAGATCTCATATTGATGGATCTAAGCATCTTTTTACTCCAGAGAAATCAATAAGCATACAAAACGACATACATTCAGATATTATGATGAGTTTCGATGAGTGTGTTGATGCAAGGGCTGATTATGACTATGTGGAAAATTCCATGAAAAGGACGCTAAGATGGGCAAAACGTGGTCTTGATTATCATAAGGAACATTCTCATCCGGACCAATCCTTATTTGGTATAGTTCAGGGTGGTATGTTTAAAGATCTTAGAGAAATCTCTGCAAGAGAGACGACAGCGATGGACTTTGACGGATTCTCGATTGGAGGACTTTCTGTAGGAGAAACTAAGGAAGAAATGATTGATTTATTAAACTTTACAACTCCATTTTTACCTGAAGATAAACCTAGATATAATATGGGGGTTGGAACGCCTGATTACTTATTTGAATCATTTGAAGCAGGGATTGATATGGCGGATTGTGTGCTTCCAACAAGAATCGCAAGAAACGGAACAGCTCTCACTTCCAGAGGAAGACTTGTCGTAAAAAATGCCGCCTACAAGGAAGATTTCACATCCCTTGATCATGAGTGTGATTGCTACACTTGTAGGAACTATTCAAGAGCTTATATAAGACATCTTATGAACGTAAATGAAATTCTTGGAGCAAGATTACTCTCTTATCACAACTTATATTTCTTATTAAAAATGTGCGAAAATATCAGGGAAGCTATTATGGAAGACAGGTTCTTGGATTATAAGAAAGAATTCTACGAGAAATATGGATATTGATGAAGATAGAATATTTAATACTGATAGTTTTAATCGCATATTATTATAAAATAAGCATAAAAGACACTATCACTGATTCAAAGAATAGAAAGTTTGTAGAGGAAAATCTTAAACTTGGGTCATTTGTAGTAAGCTCATCCGGAATAATTGGTGAAGTTATAGATATGGATGAATCGACTGTAATAATTATAAGCGGGAATAGAGAAAATAGATCCTATCTTAGAATAGAAAAAGATGCGATCAAAAAGATAATTGACAGAACATATTAATGGGGAGGCTTAGGCCTCTTTTCTTTATAAGATTAATTAAAGAAGTATAATTTATATAATTAGAAAGGAAGGGCTATGGCTAATTGGTATATATATAATAAAAAAGAAAACTATATTAATAACTTAAAAAACAAAGATATAACGAAGTTAGAAGCCCTTATCTTGGCTAATAGAGATATTGTAGATCCATCTGTCGTCGACATGTTTATTAAGCCAAGCTTAGATAAACTTCATGACCCCTTTATGCTAAAAGATATGGATAAGGCTATAAATCTTATTATAGAAACAATACAAAATAATGGAGAGATTAGAATCTTTGGGGATTATGATCAGGACGGCATTGCTTCTGTTATGACTCTTTTGGATGGACTATTGATTTACTATGACAATATAAGTTATGATATCCCCCATAGGGTAGAAGATGGTTATGGCATATCGGATAATATGAGTGAGAAGGCCATAGCAGATAAGGTAAGCTTAGTTATAACTTGTGATAATGGAATCACAGGATTTGATCAAGTAAAAAAACTTAAAGAGAATGATATCAAAGTTATAGTAACTGACCACCATCAGATAGAAAAAAAAGATAATGACGGTTGGGTCGATCAAATTCTACCAGATGCCGATTGCGTTATTAATCCCCATAGACTTGATAGCTCTTACCCCTTTAAGGACTTATGCGGAGCAGGAGTTGCCTTTAAGCTAATGCAGGCATTATATATGAAGCTTGAAGGAGATTTTGAATATCTTTTCTCGCTTCTAGAATATGTAGCCATGGGAACGGTTTGCGATATAGTATCACTTACTGATGAAAATAGAATATTCGTTATTGAAGGATTAAAGAGGCTTAATTCGACTGAGAAATATGCAATAAAAGCCCTGCTTGAAGAAGCAGGTTGGAAGAAGGAAATCAACGAATATACTTTAGGCTTCATCATAGGACCCCTAATGAATGCGACAGGTAGACTAAGCACTGCAAAACTAGCCATAGAGCTCTTAATGGAAGAGGATATCGATAAGATTCATGAGTATGCTAAAGAACTTGTAGATCTTAATAACAAAAGAAAGTCCCTTACAGAAGAGGGAATTAATAAATGTATTAAGATTGCAGAAGATAATTCTTATGAGAAAGATGATGTTATAGTTATTTATGAGCCCTCTATCGATGAAAGTATTTGCGGAATTGTTGCTGGAAGAATCAAGGAAAAATATTATAGACCTACTATAATCCTTACCAATTCTTCAAAAGAGGGGGTTCTTAAAGGATCTGGCAGGTCTATAGAGACTTATAATATGCACGATGCTATTGTTCCTTTCGATGATAAATTAGAATCATTCGGAGGCCATCCAATGGCATGCGGCTTATCGATAAAGCTAGATACATTGGATGAATTTAGACAATTTTTGAATAAAAAATCAAATCTTTCTAAGAAGGATTTAGAAGAAGTGATTAATGTTGATACTCAAATTAAACTATCAAATTTATCTTTAGAGTTTGCAGAAAGTCTTGAAAAGCTCAGACCCTTTGGTAAGGATAATCCGAGACCTATTTTTGCAAACAAGGGTGTAGATATTGCTGATGTTGAAATGATTGGAAAAGATAAAAAGACCATGAGGATGAAACTATTCCAAAATGGAAACTATTATAATGCTATTAAGTTTAATGCAGTTGATGATTATGAGTATTTATCTTTAAAATTTAATGGGAATATAAAGTCTAACAAAATTGATATAGTCTATTATCCTGATGTAAATGAGTTTAGAGGTAATAGGACTTTACAAATAAAATTGATTGATATAAGGTGATGATATGGCAACTGATTTTAATAAAGAATATGAATTATTTGAGGATGATATAAAGAAAAATAATCCAAGTGCAGATGTAAAGCTAATCAAAAAAGCCTATGATTTTGGTGAGCTTCACCACAGAGGTCAAAAGAGAAATTCTGGTGAAGATTATTTTATTCATCCCATAGCTGTTGCTAGAAAATTGTCTGATATGAAGCTTGATGATGAGACAATTTGTGCTGGTCTAATGCATGACGTCTTAGAGGATACGCCAGTAACAAGAAAAGAGATGGCCGAAGAATTTGGCGAAGAGATAACATTTCTTGTAGATGGTGTAACTAAGCTAAAGAATTTGAATTATACCTCAAGAGAAGAGAAACAAGCTGAAAATATCAGAAAGATGGTCATGGCCATGTCTAATGATGTTAGAGTTGTGCTGATAAAACTATCAGATAGGCTCCACAACATGAGGACACTTGAATATATGACTAGAAAAAAACAAATTCAAATAGCTGATGAGACTCTAGAAATATATGTCCCACTTGCTCACAGACTTGGAATATACTCACTTAAATGGGAGCTTGAAGATCTATGTTTTAGATACCAGGAGCCAGAAAAATACTACGAATTAGCTGAGATGGTAAATGTCAAAAGGCGTGAAAGAGAAGCCTATATTAATGAAATAATTAATACATTGACAAATTCCCTAAAGGGAACTAGTATAAATTTTGAGATATCTGGTAGACCTAAATCATTGTATTCTATAAACAAAAAGATGGAAAGAAATGGCATAGCCTTTGATGAGATCTATGACTTGACTGCCATTAGAGTCATTGTGGATACAATTGCAGAATGCTACGCTGTCCTGGGCAAGGTCCATTCCCTATGGAGGCCAATTCCAAATAGGATTAAAGACTACATAGGTCAACCTAAGCCAAATGGATATAGATCTCTCCATACAACGGTTTTCGGAGAAGATTCCAAGCCGTTTGAAGTTCAAATTAGAACAAGACAGATGCACAAGGAATGTGAGTATGGAGTTGCAGCCCACTGGAGATATAAGGAAAATAACAACACCAAATCTGACTTTGATGATGCAATGAGTTTCCTAAGAAGGATTGTTGAATGGCAACAAGAAGGTGGCAAGGATGTAAATAATAAAGAGTTTATGGACACATTAAAAAATGATTTCTTCTCGAGAGAAATTTACGTCTATTCACCAAGGGGAGAAGTTTATTCCTTACCTATGGATGCTTGTTCTATAGACTTTGCTTATAAAATCCATACAGAAGTTGGAAATAGTTGTGTGGGAGCTAAGGTTAACGGAAGGATGGTTCCTCTAACACATAAGCTTAAAACTGGGGATTTGGTAGAAATTATAACTAGCAAAAATTCCCATGGTCCATCAAGAGATTGGCTTAATATTGTTAAAAGTAATCAGGCTAAAAGCAAGATAAAGCAATTCTTTAAGAGAAATGATAAAGAAGAGAATATAGAAATTGGTAAAAATACTGTTATCAAAGAACTTAAAAAATATAGGCAAGGCTACAAATCTCTTTTGAGAGAAGAGTGGCTTGAAAAGATTGCTAGTGATTTGGGCTATCCTGGAGAAGATGAAATGTATGCTTCTGTTGGTTATGGAAAAACAAATGTTGAACAGATCACACAAAAACTAATTAAGTTTGAAGTAGATGAGAAAAAAGAAGAAGAGGCTAAAAAGCCAATAGATTTTAGTAAGGGTGAGATACAAAATACAGGTTCAGGTGAGATTAGGGTTAGCGACTTAGATGAAAATGTAGAAGTTAAGCTTGCAAAATGTTGTACACCAGTACCTGGAGATCCAATAATTGGTTTTATAACAAAGGGAAATGGAATATCAGTCCATGTGAAAACCTGCCCGAATATTATAAATTTGAAATCTCCTGAAAGACTAATTGACGTATATTGGCAAAATTCTAAAGAGGATAAATTCCCTGTGAAAATTCAGCTACTAACTACAAACTCACCATCTATACTCTTTGAAATAACAAAGCTTATGTCGACTGTAGATGTCAATATTTTGGCTATAAATGCAAGAACTGATAAGGATGCAGGTACAATAGATTTGTTAATCGAAGTAAACAACATGGATCAATTATCTGATGTTATTACTAAATTAAAGTCTATTAAAACTGTGGAGAATGTATATAGGATAAAGAATTAATGAGAGCAATAATACAAAAAGTAAGAGAAGCAAGTGTTGAAGTAGAAAATGAAAAAGTATCTGAAATTGGACCAGGATTTATGGTTCTACTTGGAGTCAAGGATACAGATGATAAAGATGACTTAGCCTATATAAAAAAGAAAATATCAAACTTAAGAATATTTGAGGATGATGATGAAAAAATGAACCTATCACTTAAGGATGTAGGAGGAGAAATCCTCGTGGTTTCTCAGTTTACACTTTATGGAGATGCAAGAAAGGGGAATAGACCATCATTTACAAAGTCAGCTAAGGCAGATAAGGCGAAGGAATATTATGAAATACTAATAGATGAACTTAAGGAAGAAGGTTTCAATGTGAAAACTGGAGTTTTCCAAACTCATATGCAAGTAAGCCTTACAAATGATGGACCTGTAACTATAATTTTAGATAGCGAGAGGATACTTTAGTGATAGTAAAAAGATTTATTGAAGGGCCAGTCATGACCAATATGTACGTAGTAAGTGACGATAATAGAGAAGGTTTCATCGTTGATTGTGCCTATCCTAGTAGGGCTGTAGAGGAATATATAAGTAAAAACAATATTAGAATAAAATTCATCCTACAGACCCACACTCACTTTGACCATGTCTTAGGTCTTGAGCATTTTAAAAATCTTTACAAGGTCAAAGCTTATGCTTCGGAAGATTCATTAAACATCGCTAACGACAAAGATTACAATCTAGCGTATTCATATGATCTTAAGGTAGATATTGATGAATTTTTAAAAGATGGGGAGGTCTTTAGCGAGTATAATATTAAAGCGATTAAGACTCCAGGTCATACAATTGATTCAATGTCTTTTAAAATTGATGATATGATATTTTCTGGAGATACTTTATTTAAGCTATCAATAGGAAGGACCGACTTTCCTGGGGGAAGTTATCCTCAAATAATTGATTCAATAAAAAATAAATTGGGTGGATTTGACAAAGACACTATAGTCTATCCTGGTCATGGAGATGAAACTTATATAGGCTATGAACTTAATAACAATCCATTTTTAGCATAGGAGGTAGTATGGAATTTAAAAGAACAAACATGTGTGGTGACCTAAGAATCGAAAATGTTGGAGATTCTGTAGTTTTGATGGGTTGGGTTGCCAAGAAAAGGAACTTAGGATCCCTAGTTTTTATTGACCTAAGAGATAAAACAGGAATCACTCAGATCGTTGTAAGAGAAGACGATAAGGACAATTATGAAAAGGCGAGATCTATAACTCAAGAATACGTCCTAGAAGTTAAGGGAAGGGTAAACGAAAGAGAATCAAAAAATCCTGATATAGCTACAGGTGATATTGAGATAATAGCAGATAAGATAAATATTTTAGATAAGGCTAAGACACCTCCTATATATATTAAAGACGATGATGATGTTAGTGAAAATTTAAGATTAAAATACAGATACTTAGATTTGAGAAAGCCATCTGTACAAAGAAACTTAAAGCTAAGAAGTGATATAGTTAGAACAATGAGAGAGTACATGTATGATAACGACTTTACTGAAGTAGAAACTCCTTTTCTAACTAAACCAACGCCAGAAGGAGCAAGGGACTATCTAGTACCTTCAAGAATTAATGAAGGAAAGTTTTACGCTCTTCCCCAATCTCCACAACTTCTAAAACAAATCCTAATGATTGGTTCTTTGGACAGATATTTCCAAGTTGTTAAATGCTTTAGGGATGAGGACTTAAGAGCTAACAGACAGCCTGAGTTTACCCAGCTTGACCTTGAGATGAGTTTTTCTAATCAAGATGATGTTATAGCGATGAATGAAGGCTTATTAAAGGAGTTATTCGACAAATATACTGACTACGAATTAAAACTGCCTATCGATAGGATGGATTATTCAGAAGCTATGAGTTCATACGGGTCTGATAAGCCAGATTTAAGATATGGGTATAAAATTAATGATATAAGTAGCTTATTTGAAAATAGCGACTTTAAAGTCTTTGCTGACAATACAAGCGATGGTAGATCTGTAAGAGCAATAAATTTTAAGAATATTGCAGATAATTATTCAAGAAAACAATTAGATAAATTAACTGATTTCGTTAAAGATTATGGTCTTAAAGGTTTATCTTATATCAAATATTCTGAAAATATGCAATCATCAATAAAGAAGTTCTTAACAGATGATATAATTGAAGGACTTAAGGATAAGCTTGATATGGCAGATGGTGATTTGATCTTAATTGGAGCTGATAAGGATAAGACTGTTCTTGAAGCTATGGGAGCTCTTAGAAGAAAAGTAGCAAAAGATAATGATCTGATTGAAAAAGAATATGCTCTTTGCTGGGTTGTGAACTTCCCAATGTTCGAATATAGCGAGGAAGAAGATAGGTACGTTTCCCAACACCATCCATTCACAATGCCAAATGAAGAAGATATAGACTTACTATTAACTGAACCGGAAAAAGTAAGAACTCAAGCTTACGACATTGTTATAAATGGTGATGAGATGGGAGGAGGATCTGTAAGAATTAACAATTCCGATCTCCAAGAAAAAATATTCGAAGCTCTTAAGTTAAGTGATGAAGATATAAAGAATAAGTTTGGATTCTTCATAGAAGCTCTCCAATACGGAACACCACCACACGCAGGTCTAGCATACGGTCTTGATAGGCTAGTAATGCTTTTTGCAAAAACAGACAATATAAAGGATATTATTGCTTTCCCTAAGACACAGTCTGCTACATGTCCATTGACAGAAGCACCAAGTCTTGTTGATGAGAAAGCTTTGGATGAATTAAATATAAAATTAAGGTAGGTTTTATGGATACAGTTAGAAAAGAAGGAATAGTAATCGATAATAACAAGGGTAATTTAAAGGTACAAATTTTTAGGAACGGGGCATGTGGCGCATGTGCTGCTAAGGGCTCTTGTGCTGAGAAAAAAACTACAGAAATTGAGCTTTTCTCATATGAAGATCTTAAAAAAGGTGATCGTGTTATTATTGAAGGATCTTCAAGTGATGTAAGCAAATTAACAGCTACTGTATATATTGTTCCAGTAGTAATGATGTTGATGGGAGCTCTTATTCCTAATATTTTTCTAAAGAACACATCTATGGATATTAACCTATTGACATTAATATCAGTAGCAATATTTTTCGCCATATCAATTATTTTTATGAAGAAACTAGATAAAAATGTAAAGAATAAAAATATGATGAGAGTAAGAAAAGCATGATCCTTTATCCAGAAATAGAAAAGTTTGATCCAGAAGTTTATCATGCCTTGATGAAAGAACTTGATAGACAAGAAAGAAATATAGAACTTATTGCATCTGAGAATTATGTATCAAAAGCAGTATTAGAAGCTGATGGAAGTATCCTCACAAATAAGTACGCTGAAGGACTTCCAGGAAAAAGGTATTACGGTGGATGTGAAAACATTGATATCATAGAGCAATTAGCTATAGATAGGGCCAAGGCCCTATTTGGGGCTCGTCATGTTAATGTACAAGCTCATTCAGGTTCCGATGCAAATTCAGCTGCATATTTTGCCCTCTTAGAAGATGGGGATAAGGTACTTTCCATGAACTTAAATGAAGGGGGCCACCTATCACATGGTTCTAGGGTCAATCACTCTGGAAGAAGATATGATTTTCATCATTATGGGGTTGATGTAGAGACAGGCCTTATAGATTATGATCATGTTTTATATCTTGCTAGAGAGATTAAGCCTAAACTTATAGTTTGCGGGGCAAGTGCTTATCCTAGAGAAATAGACTTTAAGAAATTCAGACAAATCGCTGATGATGTCGGGGCTCTATTAATGGCAGATATTGCACACATTGCAGGGCTTGTAGTTTGTGGAGAGCACATGTCACCCGTTGATTATTGTGATGTAGTCACTAGCACAACTCATAAAACACTAAGAGGTCCTAGGTCAGGTATCATCCTTTGTAAGGAAAAATGGGCCAAGAAAATTGATAAGGCAGTTTTTCCTGGACTTCAAGGAGGCCCATTAGAGCATATAATCGCAGCAAAGGCTATTGGATTTAAGCAAAATTTAGATCCTAGCTGGCTAAGCTATGCCAGACAGATAAAGGCAAATGCAAAACAAATGGAAATATCCTTTAAAAAGAATAACTTTAATTTAGTTTCTGGAGGAACTGATAACCATTTATTGCTTTTAGATTTAAGAAATATGGAAATAACTGGAAAAGAAGCACAAAACTTACTTGATGAAGTCTATATTACAACTAATAAAAATACAATCCCGGGCGAAGAATTATCTCCTAATATAACGAGTGGATTAAGGATAGGAACTGCCGCAGTTACTACTAGGGGAATGAAGGAAAGAGAAATGGAAATTATAGTGGACTTGATTAAGAAAACTTTGAAACAAGAAGATACTGTGGAAAATATTAGAAAAGAAGTAGAAAGCTTAACTAAAAGATTCCCAGTATATGGAGAAGTAATATGAAAATGCCGATAGTAACTCTTGTTGGAAGGACAAATGTTGGAAAAAGCACTTTATTTAACAGACTTGTAGGCAAGAGAAAATCAATAACGGAAGATATATCTGGCGTAACAAGGGATAGAATTGTAGATAAGGTTGAGTGGCAAAACAACGAATTCTTGCTAGTAGATACTGGTGGTCTCGACATTTCCAATAAGGAAGTAATGAATACTGAGATTAAATCCCAGGTAGAAAAAGCCCTTATAGAGACAAATCTGATTCTTTTTGTTGTAGATGGCAAGGAGGGAGTCAATCCTTACGATGTTGATATAGCAAACGAAATTAGAAAATATAATAAGCCAGTTATAATAGTCGCTAATAAACTAGATTCATTCAAAATCCCTGATGACATATACGACTTTTATCAATTTGGTTTTGATGATATGTCAATGATCTCTGCTGAGCAGAGTAAGGGATTAGGAGATTTATTAGATAAGATTGTTTCTTTCATCGACTTTTCTTCATTTGATCAGATAGAAGATGAAACAAGGATCGCTATTATTGGAAAGCCAAATGCTGGTAAGTCTTCCCTAGTTAACCTGTTATTAAATGAAGAAAGAATGATAGTTACAGACATTGCGGGAACTACTAGAGATGCAGTAGATAGCTACTGGCAATATAATGACGAGAATTATGTTTTGATTGATACAGCAGGACTTAGGAGAAAATCAAAGGTTAGAGAAAACGTAGAATATTATGCGAATCAAAGGACCTTCGATGCTGTAGATAGCTCAGAAATATGCTTATTTCTAATTGATGCAAATGTTGGTGTAACCGAACAAGATGCAAAAATTGCTGGATATGCTTATAATCAAAAGAAGGCAATAATAATAGCAGTAAATAAGTGGGATTTGGTTGATAAAGATACAAATACCATGAGAAATTTAGAAATGGACATTAGAAAAACACTTTCATTTGCTCCTTATGCTCCAATAGTATTTATTTCAGTCCTAGAAAATAAGAGAATTGATAAATTATTAGAATTATTTGAGATAGTTTCTAATAATTATCATACAAGAATTAAAACTGGTGTTTTAAATAATATTTTACAAGATGCGATATTATTAAATCCACCGCCTCAAGATAAGGGTAAGAGACTTAAGATATATTATATGTCACAAGTATCTACAGCCCCTCCAAAGTTTATGCTTTCAATAAACGATAGAGACCTGGTTCACTTCTCATATACTAGGTATTTAGAAAATCAAATAAGGCAAAATTACAGTCTTATCGGCGTACCATTTAGTTTTGTTTTCAAACAAAAAGGTGAGTAAAATGATCGTACTAATAGCTATATTATCCTATATATTAGGTTCTGTTCCTTTTGGTTTTATAATTGGAAAGATGTTTTTTAAAACAGACTTAAGAAAACTCGGATCTGGTAATGTAGGAGCTACAAATGCTTTAAGAAACTTTGGAAAATTTGCTGGATTTATTACTTTTCTTTTCGATTTCCTAAAGGGAAGTCTAGCTTGCTATCTAGGGGAAAAATATGGAGGAGAGTTAGGCCAAGCTGTAGCTATGTTTTTTGTAGTGATTGGACATATGTATAGCTTTATACTCAAGTTTAAGTCTGGAAAGGGAGTTGCTACATCATTTGGAGCACTTCTTGCAATAGATTATAAATTCGCTCTAGCACTTCTGGCAATATTTATTGTTTTGGTACTTATATTTAGGATAGTTTCTTTGTCATCTATAACAACAGCTATAATTGCCGCTGTTCTTTCACTATTCACATATAAGATTAGCTATCTAAGTTTGGCTATTATTTTAATAGCTTCCTTGGTAGTTTTTAAGCATAAGGATAATATAAGAAGATTAAAGTTAGGCGAAGAAAAGAAAATATTTTAAGGAGTCTTATGGAAATATCTATTATAGGATCAGGTAGTTGGGCTACTGCTATTGCAAATCTTCTAAGCGAAAGTCAAGATGTTCTTATGTATGCTAGAGATATAAATGTAGTTAATTCTATTAATGAAAATCATATAAATATTAAGTATTTCCCTGACGAGAAATTAAGAAAAAACATAAGAGCTACATCAAATATTGAGGAACTTTTTGAGAATAAATATATAGTAAACGCAATTCCAACTCAAAATATCAGAAGTGTTTACGAAAATCTCAATCCCTTTTTTGATGAGAACAAAGTGATCATAAATCTATCCAAAGGATTGGAACTTAATACTCACTTTAGAATATCAGAAATATTGAAAGATATATTAGGAGATATTAATTACGCTATTGTCAGCGGTCCATCCCATGCAGAAGAAGTAATAAAAAAGATGCCAACTACACTGGTTTGTGCATCAAATGATATAAATCTTGCCAAGGATATTCAAGATATTTTTAATAGAGATTACTTTAGGGTATATACATCTACAGATGTTATTGGAGTAGAGATAGGAGGAAGTGTCAAGAATATACTTGCATTTGGCATAGGAATGGCCGATGGCTTATCTTATGGAGATAACTCTAAGGCAGCTCTTATAACACGTGGCATACACGAAATGGAAAGATTTGCGAGAAGCTTTGGAGCGGATGAGAAAACAATAAATGGTCTTGCAGGAATTGGTGATCTTATTGTTACGGCTACTAGTAATCTTTCGCGAAACAATAGGGCTGGAAGACTTATCGGTGAAGGATATAGCATTGAAGAGAGCATAGCTAAGGTAAATATGGTCGTAGAAGGTATACCTACTACCAGGGCAGTCTATGAACTTTCTAAAGAAAAAAATATTGAAATGCCTATTACTTATGAAATCTATAAGGTTTTATTTGAAGGGAAGTCAGCTCACCAATCTGTTAAGGATTTGATGGCTAGAGACTTAAAAAATGAATATTAAATTCGAAATATTCTTCTTATTAAGATATAATGTAATAGAGAGATAAAAAACGCAAAGGAAGTAATTATGTTAGATAGGTTTAAAGAATTTATAGGTATTGATGACAAGTACGATGATTACGATGAGGATCAGTTGTATTACGACGATCTAGAAGACGAAGTAAAAGAAGAAGACAGCGATAAATCTGAGAAGGACGAAACATACAAATCTTATTTCTCTGACTCAGATTTTAAGAATGAAGAAAGTGATGAAAGTTTCAAACCATCATTTGTAGATAGCTTTAAGAATAATTCTTCGTTTAAGAGTTCTAAATCATCAAGAAGAGGAGATAATGTAGTTAAAATGAGTGATAAAAATTTTGCTGGATCAAATTCAATGAGAATTTCAATCCAAGAACCATTAGATTATGAAACTGATGCACCAAAGGTTATTGATGACATCCTTAACAAAAAAGTAGTTGTCCTAAACTTAGAAATGGTTGAATCAGATACAAGAAGGCAAATATTTGACTTCGTAAGCGGTGCTGTCTATGCTTTAAGTGGTACTGTTGAGAAAGTTACAAAGGGAATATTTGTTATAAGCCCAAATGGTATACAAATCGATCCGGCTGTTACTGATCAAATATCTGAAGGAAATTATAATCAATTATAGATCGATCTAAAAAATCGATCTTTCTTTTTTATGAGTTTAGAATATAATTTGAACTTTGTTAATGACAAAGCTAAAAAATCCAATATCAAGAAGGCTATATCTATATTGGAGAGAGGATTTTATACCAAGAAAGAAGTCTCTAGTTTCTTTCTCGACCCATTCGAGAGGAAAGTTATAAGAGATATTGCAAGAGTGAATAATATAGACATTGTGTTTGTTGGTGGTAATGATAAATGCGAAAGAAAAATCTTTGTAGCAAATTACTATTATCTCCCTTTAGAAGAGAGCGATTATATAAAAGTTCTTAGTTTTAATAGTAGTGATATCAAGCATCCTGATGTATTAGGCGCCTTAATCCATATGGGAATTGACAGAAATAGTATTGGTGATATATCTATATTAGATAATTTAGTAGAATTTGTTGTACTTGAAGAAGAAGCTAATTTCATTAAATATAATTTAAGTAAGATAAAAAGAGAAGGCATTCACATTGAAATCAAAGAAGAAAGTATATTAAATAAAGCAAAAGAAGATTATATTTTATCTACTAGCTTTATTTCTTCATTAAGACTCGATAATATAGTATCTAGCCTCGTAAATACTTCTAGGTCTAAGGCTAAGAATTTGATAAATAACAGGCTGGTGAAGGTTGATCATCAGACGATAACAGATCCGAGCTATAATGTAGATGAAGGTGCCATGCTATCGATTAGAAAGGAAGGGAGATTTATCTTTGATAGGATAAAAGGATTTAGCAAAAAGGGAAACTATCACATAGAATATAGGAAATTAGTATGATATATTTAATAATTATAATATTGGGTCTTGTAATTGATAGGCTCACAAAAATTTATGCTGTTAATAACTTAATGGAAAAAAATATTGATGGCAAGTTGTTTAATTTAACCTACCTTGAAAATAGGGGGGCGGCTTTTGGAATCTTACAAGATAAGAGATTGGTTTTTATAATACTTACAAGTGCAATAGTCATATATTTGCTTTATTATTTTGTTAAAAACATAAAAACAAGTCCAATGATACTCAATTTATCACTGGCAATGATTATATCTGGAGCTATAGGTAACTTCTATGATAGGCTTATCCAAGGATATGTAGTAGATTTTATAGAGTTTGCTTTTGTGAAATTTCCAGTATTTAATGTCGCTGATATTTTGGTAACAATAGGTTGCGCCCTTATGATTATATATATCATCTTACATGGGGATAAATGATGAGTGTACAAATTGGAAATGATTGGGATCAATTACTAAAAGAGGAGCGGGATAAGCCATATTATAAAAAACTCAGAAAGTTCTTGATTAATGAATATAAGCATTATAATATATATCCCGATATGTATGATCTTTTTAATGCACTAAAATATGTAAGTTATGAGGATACGAAAGTCGTAATTCTAGGACAGGATCCCTACCACGGCAGGGGGCAAGCACACGGCTTTTCTTTTTCTGTAAAAGAAGATGTGCCCATACCACCTTCCTTATTAAACATATATAAGGAGCTTAATAATGATTTAGGTCTTTTTATACCAGACAATGGTAATTTGACTAAGTGGGCCAAGCAAGGAGTTTTGCTTTTAAATACCGTCCTTACAGTTAGAGAAAAGTCTCCGAATTCCCATAGAGGAAAAGGATGGGAAATACTTACGGATAGGATAATAGAGTTGTTAAATAAACGTAATAAGCCGATGGTTTTTATCCTATGGGGAGCAAATGCAAAATCAAAGGAAAGATTAATTACCAATAAAAATCATCTTATCTTAAAATCAGTGCATCCTTCACCCTTATCGGCTTATAGAGGATTTTTCGGATCAAAAGTTTTCTCAAGGACAAATGAGTTCTTAAGGGCAAACAATATGGGCGAAATTGACTGGCAAATCGAGAATCAAAACTGATTCTCGATTATTTTTTTTGCCAGGGCAAGGATATTCTCGTAATTGTATTTGAAGTTTTCTCTTATTATCAAGAAATGATTGTCAATATTTACTGTGGATTTATTATCAAGTTTAAAATTGTTGATACTTACATAGCCTCTTATATTTTCAGCAAGAATCCCGTACAAAACTTGTAAATTTATTATTATAAGATTATCTTTTATTATTAATTCATAATTTTCTCCATTAAAATAAGATTCCTTTAGAAGATTTTGAGACCTTAGAGAAATTCTTGCAACGTCGTTATTTATATCACAGTTTAATAAAGTTATAGGGGATAAAGTAGAATTAATTGAAAGTTTATCTTCAAAATATTTTTCTATATAGACAATCTTCTCGGTTGCAATAAGATCATTTTCATTATGCTTCATTATAGGATAAGGATTTGTACGCCTTTTCAAATCATTAGTTAATTTGCTGAAAGTTTTGTAGCGTGAAGGGTCATTCCTATAGAAACCTGCAAGTTTCTCAATGTCATTAAGCTTAAGTGATTCAAAACCAAAAAACTTGTTGTAGGGCCTTATTAGCTTAAGTAAGTCCAAACTTTGTGGTAGTAGCGGGAAGTCTCTGTGTTTTATAAGCCTATTATTTAAGAAAGGTATATCAAAGGTATCACCATTGTAGGTGATTATTTTTTTTTCTGATATTTTTCTCTTATAAATTTCAAGCAATCTTTGCTCTTCACTGTCATCTATAGCAAAATATTGGTAAATATATGCTTCGTTGTTATTTTTTTCAATAATTCCCAATAGTACAAGACTATCTATAGAGGAGTCAAGTCCTGTAGTTTCTATATCTAAAATAATTTCATCATCTTTTAAATTTGTTGCTTTATATCTTTTCTTTAATGTAATCATGTAATTACTATACTATAATTTGTAATTAGACTTCCTTATAATATAATGAATAAGTTAAGGAGAAGTCTATGATATATTTAGATAATGCAGCAACTACAAAAATGTACAGAGAAGCCATAGAAAAAATGGTTGAAGTAGAAGAAAATTATTATGCAAATACTTCATCAATTCATTCATTTGGCATGGATTCTGAAAATTTAATAAAAAAAAGTAAAAACATAATGGCAAAGGCTATAAATGCGAAAGAAAGTGAAATATACTTCACCAAAGGAGCAAGCGAATCAAATAATATTGTCGTTTCATCTTTTGCATCTGCTGATAGCAAAGTCATTACAACAAGTATAGAGCACTCATCTATATATGATGCTGTTATAAATAATAACTACAAAGAAATAGTATTTTTAAAAAATGATAAGTATGGTTTTGTAAATATAGAAGATTTGAAAGAAAAGTTAGATAAAGATGTTAAACTTGTTTCCATTATATATGTAAATAATGAAATTGGAACAATACAAGATATAGAAAAAATTTCTAATTGTGTAAAATCTTATAATCCAAATATATGTATGCATATAGATGCTACCCAAGCTGTCGGCAAAATTTCTTGTGATGTTGATAAACTTGGCGTAGACTCTATGAGTTTTAGCGCACATAAGTTTCATGGACCAAAGGGTGTTGGCATTCTTTATGTAAGAAATAATATGCTATCTAAGATCAAACCAGTTATCTATGGGGGCAGGCAAGAAATTGTATCTTCAGGAACTGTAAATCACCCTGCAATTTATGCCGCAGGCCTTGCCCTAGAAAAGCAAATTACAAATGATGAGTACCAACATATACTAGATCTCAATGAAGGTCTTAGAAATGCAATTGAGGCAAGTATTGATGATTATTATATCATATCACCTAAGGAAAATTCTTCAGCATATGTTTTAGACGTTTGCTTTAAAAATATTAAGTCTGAGGTTTTGGTTCATTATTTTGAAGATAATGGGATTTTTGTATCGTCTGGTTCTGCCTGCTCTAAGGGAGAAGATAATAGGATATTAAAAGCTTTGGGAATAGATAGAGATTATATTGATGGAGCTATTAGATTTTCTTTTTCAAACGATACAAGTATGGACGATATTAATAAAACTGTTGAAGTTTTAAAAGAAGGAATTGAGATGATTAGGGAGGTGTTTTAATGGATTGGTTTCTAGCGGTAAGCTTCGGTGAAATATTTCTAAAAGGGAGAAATAGAAACACCTTTTATAAAACAGCTATAAACAATATAAAGAGGAATATCAGAGATATTGGCTATGAGGATATGTTCCAAGAATCATCAAAGCTATATATCAAAGCTGATAGAGACAAGTTTGATAGATTAATAAAAGAAATAAAAAAAGTATTCGGAATAGTGTATATATCTGAAGTTGTAAGATGTGAGAAAACAGTTGAAGATATAAGTAAGACTAGCATAGATTTAGTTAAATATTATGATTTTGATAAGGATATGACATTTAAGGTGGAATCCAAGAGAACGGATAAGTCATTTGCTCTTACCTCACCTAAACTAAGTGCAAAAATTGGTGGAGATATCCTAGGAAAGTACAAAGACTTAAAGGTAGATATACATAAGCCAGATTTTACAGTATTTATAGATGTAAAATCAAAAGCCTATATCTATATAAAGAGAGTAGAAGGTCTTGGAGGACTTCCTCTTGGTTCTGGTGGAGAGGGACTCCTCCTATTATCTGGAGGAATAGATTCACCAGTAGCAGGATTTCTTATGGCAAAAAGAGGAATGAATATCAACGCTATACACTTTCACTCTTATCCATTTACATCAAAAAGAGCCCATCAAAAGGCAATGGATCTTGCAAAAATTCTATCAGCCTATACTGGTAAAATGACAGTATATTCTGTAAATCTTGCTGAGATTTATAAGGCGATAAGCAAGAATTGTCCTAGAAGAGAAACTACAATCCTATCACGTAGATTTATGATGAGAATCGCGAATAAAATTTCTGAAAAATACTCTTATCAGGCCTTGATAACAGGAGAAAGTCTTGGCCAAGTTGCAAGCCAAACTATAGAATCAGTTTCAGTTATTAACGATTCTAGTAAACTTCCAATACTTAGACCCCTTATTGCTATGGATAAGAAGGATATAATAGAAATTTCTGAAATAATAGATTCCTACGAAAAGGCAATCGAACCATATGACGATTGCTGTTCGATTTTTGCGCCAGACTCACCAGTCACAAAGCCGAAACTAAAATATATAGAAAAGTCAGAAGAAAACCTAAATATAGAAGAACTAGAAAATCAAGCTATAGATAGTATGGAAATCATAGAAATTGCTTGACATATAAGTTAAAGATAGTATTATAATCAAGTAAACCGCTCAGTCCGGGTGCTGATCCCCAACACTGGCGAGAATTTTAGTAATAGGAGGTTTCCATGTACGCAATAATTAAAACAGGTGGAAAACAATACAAAGTATCAGAAGGTGACTTAGTAAGAGTTGAAAAACTTCCTTACGAAGTTGGTGACACCGTTGAATTTGACCAAGTGCTTTTAGTTTCTGGAGATGAAGTTAAAGTTGGTTCTCCAGTAATCGAAAATGCAAAAGTAACAGCAACAGTTGAAGATCAAAATAAAGATAAGAAAATTGTTGTATTCAAATACAAACCTAAAAAACAATACAGAAAAAAACACGGTCACAGACAACCTTATACTTTAGTAAAAATTGATAGCATTAGCCTTTAATGATTAATGTTGATTTATTAATCAAAGAAGGAAGAACAGTAGGATATGAAATTCGTGGCCATGCTGATTTTTCTGAGCGTGGCACAGATATTGTTTGTTCTGCAGTTACAATTTTAGCATATACCTGCATTAATACTTTAGATAAGTATGATACAGATGTCGATTTTATAGATGATGGCGATTTACTTAAGCTTAAAACTTATGAAAAATCAAAGGAAGTTGATGTTGTATTTGACTATTTTGAAACTGGAATACAAACTTTGTTAGGTAATTATAGCGATTACGTAAAATTAAATTATAAGGAGATGTGAAATGATATTAAATATAGATTTACAAAGATTGTCAAGCAAAAAGGGAGTTTCTTCATCTAAGAACGGTAGAGATTCTAATGCTAAAAGACTAGGTGTTAAAAGAAGCGATGGACAATTTGTTAACGCTGGAACTATCATAGTTAGACAAAGAGGAACAAAAATTCACCCAGGTAACAATGTTAAAAAGGGTGCTGATGATACTCTTTACGCTTCATGTGAAGGTGTTGTTAAATTCGAAAGAAAGGGCAGAGACAAAAAACAAGTTTCTGTTTACGCTGAAGCAGACATTGCTTAGAGAGTCAGAGCTTGCCAATTGGCAAGCCTTTTTTTATGAGAGGATTTAAATATGATAGATTATGCGAAAGTGAGTCTTAAGGCAGGAGACGGAGGAAATGGAGCTGTTGCCTGGAGACGTGAAAAATATGAACCAAATGGCGGTCCTGCAGGTGGAGATGGAGGAAACGGTGGCTCTATAATTATAAAAGCTACAAGAAATCTATCAACTCTAGATGAATTTAGATATAAAACTAAATATAAGGCGCAAAATGGTGAAGCTGGTGGCAAGAAGAAGAAATTTGGAAAAAAGGGTGATGATCTAATAATAAAAGTCCCTGTCGGAACCTTAGTTAGGGAAGCTAATAGTGAAGTTATAATTAAAGACCTAAATAAGGATGGGGAAGAGTATATTATAGCAAAAGGTGGTAGAGGTGGAAGAGGAAATGTCCATTTCAAAAATTCCATACGTCAAGCGCCACGCTTTGCTGAATTAGGTAGAAGTGGTCAGGAAATAGATGTTATATTCGAACTAAAAATACTTGCAGACGTAGGACTAGTAGGACTTCCAAATGTTGGAAAATCTACTTTGATTTCTGTAATTAGCAAGGCTAGACCAAAGATTGCCAACTATCACTTCACGACCATAGATCCTAATCTAGGAGTTGTAAATATTGACAGCGAAAGATCTTTTATAGTTGCCGATATACCAGGTCTTATTGAAGGAGCAAGTGACGGTAGTGGACTCGGCCATGACTTCTTAAAACATGTCGAAAGATGTAGAGTTTTGGTTCATCTTGTAGATATTTCTGGAATTGAAGGAAGAGATCCTATAGAAGATTTCAAAATGATCAATGAGGAATTAAAATTATACAACGAAAAGCTTGCACAAAAACCAATGATTATAGCTATGAATAAGTCTGACCTTGACTTTAATAATAACGCAGAGGCCTTCCTCAAGGAATTTGCTGATAAGTACGATATATATAAGATATCTGCAGCTACAACCAAAGGAATCAAGGAGTTGGTAGATGCAATATCAGAATTGTTAGCTAAAAGTGAAATTAAAGAGTTTGATCCAATGGAAGAAGTTGATACAGAATTCTTGGATAAATATTACGACAAAGAAATTGATTATGATTTAAACTTTAGAAAAGTAAATGATATTTTTGTTGTCGATGGAAAAAGAGTTGATAAGTTACTAGAAAAAGTAGACCTTGAAGACTATGATGGCAAGATGTATTTCGAGAAGACTTTGAGAGAAATGGAAGTCTTTGATAAATTAAAGGAAATGGGAATCCAAGAAGGTGATAGTGTCGCCTTTGGAGACTTAGTATTTGAATATTATGAATAGGAGGATATATGTTAACAGGTAAAGAAAGAGCAAGATTGAAACAAGAATCTCATGATTTTAAACCAGTAATTAACATTGGAAGGTTTTCTGTTACTGATGATTTGATTAAGGCAATAGATGAAGCTTTAGAAGCACGTGAGCTTATTAAGATTAAAATTCTAAATAACAATATGGACGACCAAGAAGAAATAATCGATACAATCATTGAGAAGACAGGATCTGAATTTATTTCTCACCTAGGTTCAATCTTTACAATCTATAGAAAAAACGACGATAATAAATACGATTTATAATGAGAATAGGACTATATGGGGGGACTTTTGACCCAATTCATGTAGGGCATTTGATTGTAATAGAAAATGCTATTAATTTTATGAAGCTTGATAAAGTAATCATTTTACCTAGTTCAAATCCTCCCCACAAAAAGCACAAGAAGAAGACAGATACAAATATAAGAGTTGAGATGGTTAGTGAGGCTATTAAGGATAATGATAAGATTGTCCTATCTACTTTTGAATCTACTGATGATAGAGTTAGATATACCCACGAGACTATAAGATACTTTAAGAAATTTTTCAAATATGATGATATATTCTATATAATGGGTGAAGATTCATTTTTGACTATTGATACTTGGAGAAATTATGATGACATCTTAGATGAAAATATCATTGTTTTTACAAGAAGTAATATTGATGAAGATAGTGAGTTGGTAGAAAAGGTTGAATTTATCAAGAAAGATAATCCTAATATATTTTTAATTAATAACCTTAATATCAATATTTCATCAACACTTATAAGAAATCTGGTAAAGAATAATTTAAGTATTAAATATTTAGTTAGAGATAGTGTTAGATATATTATAGAAAATAGGGGCTTATATGTTTGATATTGAATTATATAAGGATAGATTGATTTCAGATATTGGCGAGAAGAGATATAAGCATAGTCTTAGAGTTATGGATTGCGCAGAAAGATTAAGCGAAGGGAAGAAAGTTGATAAGGAAAAAGTAAAAATAGCAGCTTTCTTACATGATTGTGCTAAATATAACGAAGAAAGATACATGAAAGAACTTAACATAGACAATTTTGAACAAATCGACCCTGATTCATCAAAATCTGTAGTTCATTCTTTTTTAGGAGCAGAAGTTGCGAAAAAAGTGTATAATGTTAGAGATGAGGAGATATTAAAAGCTATCAAATATCATACAACGGGAAATGAAAATATGAGTCTTTTAGAAAAAATTGTATTCTTAGCAGATGCAATAGAGGAGAAAAGATCATATCCGGGAGTAGAAGAGATTAGAAAGAAGGCCACTAAAAATCTTGATCTAGGTGTTTTAGAGTGCTTGAATCACAATATTAGATATCTAATAGATATTGATGCTTTTATTGATCCTTTAACACTTAAGGCAAGAAATTATTTGATAAAGGAGAAAAATGGAAAAGCTTGAAACTATTTTAAAAACATTAGATGATAAATTAGCTGAAGATGTAAAAGTTATTGATTTAAATTCTTCCTCTATAGCTGATAAGTTTGTTATAGCAAGTGGTGGAAGTATTAATCAAACTAGAGCTTTAGCTGATTATATAGAAGATGATTTAGAAAAAGAAGGATATAGCATTTTATCCAAAGAAGGTCTAAGAGAAGGAGAATGGATACTCTTGGATGCTGGAGATATAATTGTACACATTTTCACACAAAAACAGCGTGAATTTTATGATTTAGATAATCTATGGGAGAATTAACTCTCATAGATTTCTAGGAGTATTTTATGTCTGATGATAAAAAAGATAAAATCATTTACGGTTTAATAATAGCAGTTTTTATCTTAATAGCTAATTTCGCGTATTCAAATAATATGGCTGGAATTTTTGACAAATCTGATAAAATTTCCTTAGTTGATGAGGATAATTTAGATGAAGATCAAGATATTGACTCTAAAAAAGAAGAATCAGCGAATGACTCAATAAAAAAAGTTTATATATCAGGCGAGATAAACAAACCTGGAGTCTATCAAATTAAAGATGGAGATAGGCTCGAGGATTTGATTAACGAAGCTGGTGGATTGACTGATAAGGCAAGTGAGAAAACACTTAATCTTGCACAAAGACTAGATGATCAAATGAAAATTTACATACCTAATATCGATGAAGAGAATTCATTAGAAAATATTGATCCTAATCAGGCTGCAAATATTAGTGCTAGTAGCAAATCTGAGCTTATTAATATTAATACCGCCAGTAAAGAAGAACTTATGAGCTTACCTAACATAGGTGATAAGAGGGCAGATGCTATAATCGAGTATAGAAGTGCAAATAAGTTTGAGAAAATAGAAGATATTAAGAATGTTACAGGAATAGGCGATAAATTTTATGAAGCCTTAAAGGATTTGATTACAATATAGGTGAGAATACAATGAAACTATCGACAAGAGGCAGGTATGGACTAAGGGCTATGTGTTATCTAGCAAGCAATAAGGAAAGAGGATATATCTCTGTATCAGAGATGAGCGAGAAGCTAAATCTATCAGAAAATTATTTGGAGCAGTTGATAAGGCTATTAAAAAATGATGGCTTAATAACATCTGCTAGAGGTCCTAAGGGAGGATATAAAATCACAAGAGATTTAGACGAGATTTCTGTTGGTGAGGTATTAAGAGTTCTAGAAGGCAACATAACCATGAGCGACTGTGTAAGCGGAAATCACTTTTGTGATGATAAATGCGATGCGTATTTTGTCTTTGACAGAATAGATAAGGTGATAAATGAAGCAGTCGACTCTATTAGTTTAAAAAATATGATAAATCAGGAAGTTTGAGGTAAATGAATGAAAAACTTAGGGATGAATGAGTTAAGAAGCAAATATTTGAATTTTTTTGGAAATGAGAAAGGTCATACACTTCTAAAATCATTTCCACTAATTCCTATTGATGATGATTCTTTGTTATTAATCAATGCAGGAATGGCACCACTTAAAAAGTATTTTACTGGCGATAAGAAGATGAAAAACAACAGAGCGACATCTTCACAAAAATGTGTAAGAACTGCCGATATAGAAAGAGTTGGAAAGACAGAACGTCATGGGACATTTTTCGAAATGCTCGGTAACTTTTCATTTGGTGATTATTTCAAGAAAGAAGCAATAACTTGGGCTTATGAATTCCTAACCAAAGAACTTGAGATTTCTAAAGAAGATATTTGGGTTACAGTATTTGAAGAAGATGATGAAGCCTACAATATATGGCATGATGAGATAGGTCTTGATAGCGAAAGAATTCTTAGAGAAGGCAAAGAAGATAACTTCTGGGAACTAGAAGTTGGTCCTTGTGGTCCTTGTTCGGAAATCTTTATAGATAGGGGAGCTAGTAGGGCTGTAGATGAAAATGATAATAAGCCAGGAAACGATAATTCCGATAGATTTATGGAAGTATGGAATCTGGTATTTACACAATTCAATAAAGATAGTCAAGGAAATTATACTCCGCTTGCCCATCCGAATATCGATACAGGAATGGGACTTGAAAGAATCGCCATGGTATTACAAGATAAGGACAACATTTTCGAAGTAGATGTAATGGCTGAGATAATATCAGAAATTGAGAACTTATCAAAAAAAGGATACAAAGAAAATAAAAAAGATGATGTATCTATCAGAGTAATAGCAGATCATGCTAAGGCAATGACATTTTTAGTTTGTGATGGAGTTATGCCTTCAAATGAAAAAAGAGGATATGTACTAAGACGCCTCATAAGAAGAGCCTAT
The DNA here is from genome assembly GCF_900290195.1 of Anaerococcus marasmi. Taxonomy (GTDB): domain Bacteria; phylum Bacillota; class Clostridia; order Tissierellales; family Peptoniphilaceae; genus Anaerococcus; species Anaerococcus marasmi. The sequence continues at coordinate 385,468 of NZ_OLMF01000004.1, forward strand.
AGGCATGGTAAGCTTTTAGGAATAGAAGGTGAATTTTTAACAAATATAGTCGATAAAGTAATCGATACCTACAAAATAGAGTATGACGAACTCGATACGGATAGAGAAAAAATAAAATCTGTAGTAAGAGATGAAGAAGATAGATTCCAAAAAACAATTGATCAAGGCCTAGAAAGATTAGAATCCTTAATCGTAAGAATGAGTGAAATAAAAGAAAGAATTCTAGATGGTAAGGAAGCTTTCAAACTCTATGATACTTATGGATTCCCACTTGATTTAACTAAAGAGATCCTAGAAGAGAAAAATCTTGATGTCGACGAAGAAACTTTCAATGAACAAATGCAGATTCAAAAGCAAACAGCAAGAGATGCTAGAAAGAAAGACGCAGGATGGTCACTTGACAATATAAATACCGATGGAATCGAGAAAACCACTTTTGTAGGATATGATGATCTAGAGGTAAAAGCTAGAATTTTAAACTTATTCAAAGAAAACTCAGAAGCTTCTTCGCTAAGTAAGGGAGATAACGGTATAATAATCAGTGATAAGACTTCATTTTATGCAGAAGGCGGCGGTGAAGTAGCTGATACTGGGCTAATAATAAGTGATTCCTTTAAGGCAGAAGTAATCGACGTACAAAAGCAAAAAGATATTTATTTTCACTATATTGAAGTAATTGAAGGATCTATCAATGTTGGTGATGAGGCTAACTTTATAGTAGATAGAGATAAAAGACTAGCAATACAAAGAAATCACTCTGCAACTCACTTGCTTGACCAAGCTCTAAGAGACGTTTTGGGTGAAGAAGTTAAGCAAGCAGGATCACTAGTCGATGAAAAGAGGTTGAGATTCGATTTTTCTCATAATAGGGCTCTAACAAGAGATGAAATAAATAGAGTTGAAGAAATTGTTAATAGAGAGATTGTTAAACAAGAGCTTGTTACAAAGGATATAGTTGATTACAAAGAGTCACAAAAAATGGGGGCAATAGGCCTATTCGAAGACAAATACAAGGATAAGGTCAGAGTTGTTTCTATGGGTGATTACTCTAGGGAATTATGTGGTGGTTGCCATGTAAATTACACAAGCGACATTTTGATTTTTAAAATTAAACAAGAATCATCTGTATCTGCTGGTGTAAGAAGAATCGAAGCCCTTACGGGTGAAAAAGCGTTTGAATATCTAAACGACAAAGCTAATAAACTAAATCAACTAGCTGATAGACTAAATACCAGCTCTAATAATATAACTAATAGAATAGACAGCCTAGAAAATGAAATTGAAAAGTTAAAATCAGAAAATAGTAGGTTAAAGACCACTAACAGTTCTGACATAGTTAGCGAACTAAAAGAAGACGTAAGAGAAATTAAGGGTATAAATTTATTAGTTAAGAAATTTGATAATGTTTCTATGGACGAGCTAAGAGATTATGAAAATAGGATAAAGTCATCTTTTGATAATCTAATAATTGTCTTTGCTTCAGTAAGTGATAAGATTGTATTTACAGTTTCTGTTGATGATAAACTTACCGATAAGTACAATGCTGGTAAAATAGTAAGACAAATAGCTCAAATTACTGGAGGTAATGGTGGAGGCAAGAAGAACTTTGCTCAAGCCGGAGGAAAAGATATTTCTAAACTAGAAGAAGCTTTAGAAAAAGTCAGTGAAATAATTTAAAGGAGATATTATGGCTGATAAAAATAACTTCAATGAGACCATGCTATTTAAGGCAGATAAGGATCAAGAAAAAGATATTAGAGAAATTCTAACAACAGTATATAAATCTTTGGAAGATAAAGGATACAAACCAACAGGTCAAATAGTAGGCTATTTATTATCAGGAGATCCAACTTATATCACTGCCCATAACGGTGCTAGAAAATTAATAAGAACAGTAGACCGTGATCGTATACTTGAAGAGTTACTAGAGAAGTATATTAATGAGTAGAATAATGGGTCTAGATGTTGGTAATAAAACAATTGGGGTTGCTCTAAGTGACCCTATGTTTTTATTAGCAAATGCACTAGAGACAATAAAAAGAAAAAAGGCAAGTTTAGACATCGAAAGAATTAAAGAATTAGTCGAAGAAAATGATGTGAATCTAATAGTAGTTGGCCTACCTAAAAATATGAATAATACAATAGGCCCTCAAGCTATGAGAGTTATAAGTTTTGTAGATTTACTAAAAAAACAAGTAGATGTCGAAGTTGTCTATGAAGATGAAAGAATGACTACTATTCAATCAGAAGCTGTTCTTATGGATATGGAAGTTAGACGTGAAAATCGTAAAAAGTATATAGATAAAATCGCTGCAACTTTCATCCTTCAAACATATTTGGATAGGAGAAAAAATGGATAATATTATTTTGCTCGATGAAGATAACAATGAAGTCGAATTTGAAATATTAGATACATTCGGAGTAGATGAGGCAAATTATGCTGCCTTAAAACAAGTAGAAGATGAGCTTATTTTAATTGTAGAAGTTATTGAAAAAAATAACGAGATTGAACTAAAATCCATAGAAGACCAGGATTTATTAGATGAGCTCATCGAAATTTATGAAGAAATGAAAGAAGATGTCGATGAATACTGATCAGATTAGAAAAATTTTTGAAGAAAATAACCAAAAATTTACTAAACAAAGAGAGATTATCTTTAACGCACTGAAAAACTCTGAGGCAAAACACATTACGCCAGAAGAACTTTTTTCAATAGTACATCAGGAACATAAGCAAGTAGGAATAGCAACAATTTATAGAACTTTAAATATTTTTGAAGAACTTGGAATTGTTAATAAACAGGAATTTACCGACCAAGCATATACTTACGAACTTATCGATCCTAAAAATGATCATCATGATCACATTATTTGTACTACATGCGGTAAAATTATAGAAGAAGAATTTCTATCAAAAGATGAAATGAAAGAATCTTTAAAAAAAGTATATGATTTTGATTTAGATTATTATTCGTTGAGAATCTTTGGAACATGCTCCGATTGTCAAAAAAACAAGGAGTAATAATGCAAAATGACAAAAAATTAAGAATAATCCCTCTTGGAGGATTACAAGAAGTAGGTAAAAACTGTACATTGGTAGAATATGGAAATGACATGATTATGATAGATTGCGGATTGACCTTTCCTGATGCAGAGATGCTAGGGGTTGATATCGTAATTCCTGATTTTACTTATGTTGAAGAAAATAAAAACAAACTAAGAGGAATATTTGTAACACATGGCCACGAAGACCATATTGGAGCTATACCTTATTTTCTAAAAAACATTGATACCAATGTATATTGCTCAAAATTAACTAAGGGTTTATTAGAAAATAAATTTAAAGAGCACGGACTAAATCCTAACAAAATCAAGATGGTAAATGTAAATAATACTGTCAAAGTTGGATCATTGAGTGCTGAATTTATTAGAGTAAGCCATTCTATACCTGACGCTTGTTCTATAGCTGTTAAGTCTCCAGTTGGAACAGTCATATTTACCGGGGACTTCAAGATGGACTTTACCCCAATTGATAATGACCCAACTGACATCCAAAGACTTGCAGAATTAGGACGAAAGGGAGTATTAGCCCTATTTGCTGATAGTACAAACGTTGAAAGAGAAGGATACTCCCTAAGCGAGAAAACTGTTGGAGATACCTTTATTCAAATATTTGGAAGAGCTAAGTCAAGAATAATCGTTGCAACATTTGCATCAAACCTTCATAGGGTCCAACAAATAATTTATGCTGCAGAAAGATATAATAAGAAAGTTGCCCTATCTGGTAGGTCTATGCTTAATAACGTAAGAATCGCTAGTGAATTAGGATATCTAAAAATTAAAAGCAATACCCTAATAGATATGAAAAATATCAAAAACTACGCTGACGATGAGATTGTTGTTCTTTCAACAGGCACCCAAGGTGAGCCTCTATCAGCACTTACTAGAATGGCTAATAGAGAACATAAACAAATAAATCTAAATGAAACAGATACGGTGATCCTATCATCTTCAGCGATTCCTGGCAATGAGATGGCAATTAATAATACTATAAACAATCTAACAAAAATAGGGTGTAAGATTATTTATTCATCTCTTGCTAAAGTACATGCTTCAGGACACGCTTGCCAAGAAGAGATTAAATTGATGTATCAATTAGTTACACCAAAATACCTTATTCCAGCCCACGGTGAAGTAAGGCAATTACAAAAACATGCCGAAATAGCTGAAGATATGGGTCAGCCTAAGGAAAATATCTTGATTGGTAAAAACGGTGATGTTTATGAATTTACAAAAAAACATGGATCAATCAATGGTAGAGTTCAAGCTGGAAATATCCTAGTAGACGGTTCTGGAATCGGTGATGTTGGTAATATCGTTCTAAAGGATAGAAAACACTTATCTGAAGATGGGTTAGTTGTAGTTTCAATTACCTTTGATAAACATACCCAACAATTACTAGCTGGACCAGATATTGTTTCACGTGGTTTTGTTTATGTGAAAGAAAATCAAGATATCATAGAAAATGCTAAGGATGTAGTATTAAGATCAATTAAGAAATGTGCAGATAAAGAAATTCGAGCTATAAGTCAGATTAAATACAAGATTAGAGAGGATTTGAAATCTTATATTTACAATGAATTAGGCCGTGATCCTATGATACTACCAGTTATATCAGAGTTAGAGAGTAATGAATCGTATAAATAATGAATATATCTCATCATTTATTGAAGATATAATTATAGATTATGATTTCCTTGAGCTTAGAAAGTTTGCTGAAAAAGAAAATGTCCCTATTATGAAACTAGAATCTAAAGAATTTCTTAAAAGCTTGCTTGCTATTAAAAGACCAAAGTCAATACTGGAAATAGGGACAGCTATTGGCTATTCATCTTTAGTATTTGATAAGTATTCTGATGCTAAAATTACTACAATAGAGTTATCAGAACATATGGCTCATATCGCTCAGGAAAATTTTAATAAATATAATGTAGATATAAATTTAATAAATGATGACGCAGAAAAAGCCTTGACTAAATTGAATCAAGGCTTTGATTTTGTTTTTATAGATGCAAATAAAGCTAATTACAAATTCTATTTTGACTATGTAGATAAAAATCTCCTTAATGATGGAGGAGTAATTGTAGCAGATAATATTTTGTTTAGAGGCGAAGTTTGTAATGATGATTTGGTTGAGAAAAGGAAGATTACAATAGTAAAAAGACTTAGGAATTTCCTAGCATATATTACTTTAAGAGATGATTTCAAGACATCTATTATACCTATAGGAGATGGAATAAGTATTAGTATTAAGGAGGAAAAGTGAAAGATAAAAAAGTAGAGTTATTAGCTCCCGCAGGGGATATGGAAAGATTAAAATCAGCAATTAAGTTCGGAGCAAATGCAGTCTTTCTTGCAGGAGACAGTTTTGGCTTAAGAGCTAATGCCAAAAATTTTGACAAAGAAGAGCTAAAGAAGGCTGTGGAATATGCTCATGAGAATAATGTAAGAGTCCATGTTACAATGAATATTTTGCCTCATGATGAAGATATGACAGGACTTGTTGAATATCTAGAGTATCTAGATTCTATAGAGGTAGATGCATTAATAATTTCTGATCCAGGAATTTTTGCACTAGCAAAAGAGCACACTAATGTTGATCTTCATATTAGTACTCAAGCTTCTGTTACAAACACTGCTACCGTTAAATTTTGGCATGATATGGGTGCTAAAAGAGTTATACTAGCTAGAGAGTTATCTTTTGAAGAAATAAAAGAAATAAAGAAAAATGCTCCTAAGGACATGGAGATAGAATGTTTCGTTCATGGTGCAATGTGTATATCATACTCAGGTAGATGCCTGCTTTCTAACTATATGACAGGAAGAGATGCTAATAGGGGAGATTGTGCTCAATCATGCAGATGGAAATACTCTATCCAAGAAGAAACAAGGCCAGGTGAGTATTACCCAATTGAAGAAGACGGCAAGGGTGGTACCTTTATAATGAACTCCAAGGACCTTTGTCTTTTAGATGAAATTGATAAACTTATAGAAGCAGGCGTAGATAGCTTTAAAATCGAAGGAAGGATGAAAACAGCCTTTTATGTGGCAACAGTAATTAGAAGCTATAGACAGGCTATTGATGCTTATTATGAGGGTAAGTTCAATAAGGATGTAGCTAAAAAATATTATGATGAGCTTACTAAGGCAAGTCATAGACATTTTACTAAGGGATTTTTCTATAAAAAGCCTGACAGCAATGATCAAATATATGAAAATTCTTCCTATATAAGAAATTACGACTTCATTGGAGTAGTATTAGATTATGATAAGGAAAATAAAATTGCAACAATTGAGCAAAGAAATAGATTTTTCTTAAATGATGAGATAGAGATATTCTCAAACTCTCCTGACTTTTACGAATTTAAAATTGACAATATGAAAAACTCTAAAGGAGAGGACATAGAAGTTGCAAATAAACCAAAAGAGAAGATTATGATTAAGATTGATCTTCCTCTTGAAAAAGGTGACATGCTTAGAAGAAAAATTTAAGATTAGTAATTTAAAAACCCAGGCTTTTCACCTGGGTTTATGTAATATTTTCTAGTCTTCTGAAGGATTCTCAGAAAAATCAGCTCTTGTTCTACGTGATTCTGCACCAACGTTTGAGTTTTCATCAGCTTCATCGCTAATGCTTCTAAGATTTTCTTGGTCAGGGCCTAGTTTTTTGTCTAATGATTCTCCACCAGTTTCTTTGTTTTCTTCCCTAACTTTTTTGTCAAGTTCGGCATTTCCTCTGTATTGGTTTTCATTAGATACTTTTTTGTCGTTTGTCATATAAATCTCCTTTTATATATTCAAATTTCCTTACATTTATATTATAACAGATTTCTAAAAAAATTTCATTAATTATCGTTTGCAATTAGCTTAATTATTTCTATTACAGTTTCGCTAGCTTTTTTCATATGCTCTATCGGTATGATTTCATAGACTCCATGATAGTTCATACCACCGGTAAATATATTTGGAGTTGGTAGATCCATGAATGAAAGTTTGGACCCATCTGTACCCCCTCTAATTGGCTCAATGATTGGTTTTATCCCAAGATTTTCCATTGCTGTCTTGGCATAATCAACAATCTTCATGTTTTTCTCAATTATTTCACCCATATTATAGTAAGAATCTGAAATATCTATACTAATATAATCTCCGTATTTTTTATTTAAATAAGAAGCATTATCGGAAAACTCTTTTTTCATAGCTTCAAATTTATTTCTATCATGTTCCCTAATTATATATTCCATTTTGGTATTTTCTATGTCACCATTAATACTTAATAGATGGAAAAATCCTTCGTAGCCTTCAGTATGCTCCGGTCTTCTTACATCACCTAGTAAACTATCAAATTCGCGAGCGATACTAATTGAATTTACCATGGTGTTTTTTGCAGAACCTGGGTGGATTGATTTTCCTTTTATATTTACTAGACCACTGGCTGCATTAAAAGACTCATATTCTAATTCTCCTAGATACCCACCGTCAACTGTATAGGCAAAGTCTGCTCCGAAAGATTCTACATCAAAAGTATCGCATCCTGTTCCAATTTCCTCATCAGGAGTAAAGGCTATCATAACATCTCCATGCTCTATATCAGGATTATTTACAAAGTATTCAACCGCATTCATGATTGAAGCTATACCGCTCTTATCATCAGCTCCCAATAAGCTTTCTCCCCTAGTAGTGATTAGTGTTAGGCCTTTGAGTTTATCTAGAATTGGAAACTCACTAACTTTAATAGATCTATTGCTATTAAGTTTAATATCTCCGCCTTCATATTTAATCATTTGAGGATTTTCAATCTTACCATACATCTCAGGTGATGTATCCATATGGGATAAGAAACCTACTACAGGTATTTTTTTATCAGTATTTGAGGCTAATTTAGCAAAGACAAAGCCTTCTTCATTTATACTAGCTTCTAGTCCCAATTCCTCTAGTTCTTTTTTAAGTTCTTTTGCAAGTACAAGTTGACCTGGAGTTGATGGCTTTTGAGTTTTTCCCAACTCTGGGTCACTTTTTGTATCAAAAGAAATATACTTAAGAAATCTTTTCGTTATATTATCCATAATTCACCTTCCTTCTTTTTTATTATACTCTTATGATTGTAAAAATAAGGAAAATTGGTATATTAATTAAGGAAAAGGTGGGATTATGAATAATAAAAAACTCAAAATGATTGTTGAAGATAAGGTTCCAGCATATGGCACTAGCCATGCTGCTGGTATTGATTTATACTCGTACACAAAAGAAGATATTGAAGTTAAACCAGGAGAAACGGTGAAGATTCATACTGGGGTTAAAGTAGAAATTCCTGAAGGCTATTTTGGAGGAGTTTATCCAAGATCATCAACTGGAGTGAAAAAACAATTGATGCTTGCAAACACCATTGGGGTAATTGACTCCGATTATAGGGGCGAAATAATGGTGTTTTTCTATAATTATGGTAATGAGACACAAGTTATTAAAAACGGTGATAGACTGGCTCAGTTAGTTATTCAGCCTTACTTAAAATGTGATATAGAACTTGTAGATAGCCTAGAAGATTCTGCTAGAGGAGAGGATGGATTCGGTTCTACCGGTAGATGATGAGAAGAGATGCACTTAAAAGATTTAAAAAGAATAAATATAATATTTATTTAGCTTTGATAGGATTTGTTGTCTTATTACTTATATTTTTCTTCGTAAAAAATAAAATATCTGATTATAATTTAAAAAAACATGATAATGAAATTGTAATTATAAAAGATAGTGAGAATAATCAACATTCTTATACTCTAAAAGAAATTAGAAAGTTAAAATCTGTTAAGAAAAAAGTTAAACTTGAAAAGGGCTTAGAGGAAGTAGAGTTAACTGGAGTAGCTTTGGAGAAGCTCTTAGGCGATTTAGGATATAAATTAGAAGAATCACCAGATCTAATAATAGAAGACTCAGATGGTAATTATACTACATATCCAATGTCTGTAGCCCTAGAAGTAGATAGGGTTCTCTTAGTATATAAGATAAATAACAAGCCAAATCAGGATTATGACGATGCTATGGGAGCTCTCTCATTAATAGATACTAATAGTGACAGTAAAGATGATTGGATTAAGGATGTAAAAGTTTTAAACATTAAATAATAAGGCTATTGCAAATTAAAATCTACTGGTAAAACCTACGTAATTCATTAAGACTTAAACAAAGCCTTAAAGATTATAGTAAGTTAGTAGATTAATTTTGCAGTAGTCTCATTTTATTTATGGATTAATAAAAAGGAGTCAAAATGAAAAACAATTTTAAATATGATAAACTTACTCCTATGTTAAAACACTACGTGGACGTTAAAAATGATTTCAAAGATGCTATACTCTTATATAGGGTAGGAGATTTTTATGAGGCTTTCTTTGATGATGCAATAATGACTAGCAAAGCTCTTTCTCTTACGCTGACTGGCAAAGAGTGTGGTCACGAAAAGAAAGCTCCTATGTGTGGTGTCCCACATCATGTGATAGATAATTATGCCTTTAAACTAGTAAAACAAGGCTATAAAGTGGCTTTGTGTGATCAAGTAGAAGACCCAAAAGAAGCTAAAGGACTCGTCAAAAGGGCTATAACTCGTGTTATAACTCCAGGCACAATTACTGATATGGAGTCCTTAGATAATAGAAAAAATAATTATCTCCTCTCAATATTTCAAAACGATTATGGTCTATCAATTAGCTATTGTGATATTTCAACTGGGAAGCTCGTAAGCTTTGAAATAAAAGGATTAAGCTCTTCTATAGGGAAAAAAGCAATAGATCAGATAGAGAAAATTAACCCATCAGAAATTCTAATTAACTCTGATTTTAATGATCAAAGCTTAAGAAGATATTTTCAGGATGAAGAAATATTTGTAAATTATATACAAAATCCTAAAGATTATATGAATAGGGCAAGTCTTATAAGAGATCATTTGGGAGATGATAATCTTAAAAAGATTGAAAATATGAGACTATCTATTCTTTCTCTTGCAAATCTTCTTGATTATATCTATAAATATCATAAGGATAATTTAGTCCATATTAATAACATTGAGATTATTGAAATAAATGATTACATGGAGCTTGAAGCAAGTACAAGGAAAAACTTAGAATTAAGTAAGAATTTAAACAATAATACTAAGGAAAATTCGCTATTAAGTATAATTGACAAGGCTGATACAGTTATGGGTTCTAGGATGATTAGCGAGTATCTAGAAAGACCTCTAATAGACAAAAGGAAGATAGAGAGAAGGTTAGATATTGTAGAAGTCCTATTTAATGATAGAATTCTTGCTAGTAACATTTCAAATCTATTGTCAGATGTCTATGATCTTGAAAGACTTATAGCTAAGATATCTTATAAGAGAGCAAATGGACGTGACTTTATATCACTGAAGAATTCTATTGCTAACATTCCTCAGCTAAAGGATATATTAAGATCTTATTCAGATACAAATATCAGTAATATAGGTGAAAACATACCAGATGTTAGTGATATATTTAATTTGATAGATAAGGCTATAGTGGAAGATCCACCTATTGCTATAAGCGAAGGTGGCATAATTAAAGACTCATATAACGATGAACTTGATAAACTTAAAGAGTCATCCTCTAGTGCACAAAGTGCTTTGATAGAATATGAAAATAAGGAAAGAGAAAAAACTGGTATTAAAAACTATAAGATAGTTTTTAATAAAAATAATGGATATTCTATCGAGATAACTAAATCAAACTTAGACAAAGTTCCGGATTCTTATGTAAGAAAACAAACACTAAAAAATCAGGAGAGATATACAACCGAAAAGTTAGAAGAAATATCTAGTTTGATTTTAGGTGGTAAGGATAAGATAAACGACTTAGAATATAAAATATTTCAAGATATTCGCGAAAAAGTTTTAAGAAATACCATCAAGCTTCAAGCTTTAGCTAAGATTCTCGCTACGGTCGATACCTTAAATACCTTTGCCAAGATTTCTTTAGAAAACTCTTATGTCAGACCAGTAATTCGTGAAGATAATATAATAAAAATTAAAGATGGAAGACATCCTGTTATAGAAAGAAAGCTCAAAGAAAATGAATTTATCCCTAATGATACTGATATAGGAGAGGAGAATAATTTAATCCAGATTATAACAGGACCTAATATGGCAGGCAAATCCACCTATATGAGACAAATGGCAATAATTATAATTCTTGCACAAATGGGATGCTTTGTACCAGCATCTCTAGCAGAAATCTCAATCTGTGATCAAGTTTTTACTAGGATTGGTGCAAGTGATAATATTTCAAAAGGTGAATCTACTTTTATGCTTGAGATGAATGAAGTAAGTAGTATTCTTAAAAATTCTACAGAACATTCTTTCGTTATCCTAGATGAAGTGGGTAGGGGGACTTCTTCTGATGACGGATTAAGCATAGCTATGGCGATTGTCGAATATCTTAGCAAGAGAAAAAAAGTAAAGACAGTTTTTGCTACACACTTTCATGAGCTTACTATACTTGAAAACGAGCTAGATAATGTTAAGAATCTTAAGATTGAAATATTAGAAGAGAATAATAATTTAGTTTTTTTAAGAAAGATAAGCGAAGGAAAGTCTGATAGATCATATGGAATAGAAGTAGCTAAATTAAGTGGTCTCCCTGATGAAATAATCGACAATGCCAAAATAATTATGGATAAGCTTTCAACAGATGATTTCTATGATCTTGATAAGAAAAAGGAAATATCGACTTCTTTGGAGGAGATTTCTGATCAAAAACTAGAAGAAGTTAAGATAGAGGCATCAAATATTGATATAAATAATTTGACTCCAATGGAAGCAATTAATTCTTTAAGCAATTTATTAAATAAGATTGGTGAACTTTGATGACTATACTAAAACTAGATGATAAAACAATTGAAAAAATTGCTGCTGGAGAAGTAATAGAATCACCAGTATCTATTGTAAAAGAACTAGCAGAAAATTCTATAGATGCAGGTGCTGATAGTATAACAGTTGAGATTAAAAATGGTGGCAAGACTTATATAAGAGTCACAGATAATGGATCAGGTATAAGTAATGATGAAATCGAGCTTGCTTTTAGTAAGCACGCTACATCTAAAATTCGTGACTTCAATGATTTATACGATATCTACTCCCTAGGCTTTAGGGGTGAAGCCTTGGCTAGTATTGTAAGTGTCAGTGAAGTAACTGCAATAAGCAAAACAAAAGATGAACTAGTAGGAAGTAAAATTAATTTTAATAATGGTGAGAAAACTCTTACAAGTATTGCTACAAATGTGGGCACCAGTATTATAGTGAAAGATTTATTTAGAGATATTCCTGTCAGAAGGAGATTTCTTAAGTCAGATATTGTTGAATCTAATCATATAAGCAAACTTATGTATGCCATAGCAATTGGATACCCTGAAATCTCATTTAAGTTTATCAAAAACGAAAATATTGAATTTTCTACAATAAAAAATGAAGATTTGAAAATGAGAATAGCTAAACTTTTAGATGATAAGTTAGAGGAACATCTAATAAAAATTTCTGATAACAACGACATCTATCATCTAGAAGGATTTATATCTAATAATAATTATTACAGGGGAAATAGGTCTTTGCAATATATTTATATTAACAATAGACTTGTTGAAAGTGAATTGATAAGAGATAGGATAGAGATGGCATACAGGGGAAATATACCAAATGGTAGATTTCCGGTTTTCTTTATATATATAAAGACAAATCCCAAAAATATAGATATTAATGTCCATCCAAATAAAAGAGTGATTAAGTTTTCTTATGAAGACCAATTGATTAATCTTATAGATTCAAGCATTAGTAGGTATATAAATGCTTCTAATGGAGTAAAAGAAGTAAGTATCGAAGAAAATAATAAGAATGATCTAATGGATTTTTCTGATTATTCTCAAATACTAAATAACTATAATAGTAGTAAATCTCTTGTAAGAGAAAGTTCATTTGACAATTTGTATGAATCTGAAAATAATGATTCTAACATAGAAGAAGAATCTAAAAACTTTTTTGATAGTAATACAGACATAAGTTTTAAGGAAGAATCAAACTACAAAGAATGTCTACTAAATAACAATAGTGGGCTAGAAGAAGAAATCGAAGAAAATAGTTTCATTGAAGATTTTGAATATCTTAACTATAAGTGTTCAATATTTGCTAGGTATTCTATATTTGAAAGAAAAGATAAACTTTTCATACTAGATCATAGGAGAGCTAGCGAAAAGATTAATTTTAGTAGATTCTTAAATCAATTTGAAAATAAAACTATGGATGAACAAATTCTTTTAAATCCATTAATAATTAACTTGAATAAATTTGATATTGATAGGTTCATTGAAAAGAAAGATTTAATAAAGAGATTGGGATTCGATGCGGAAATAATTGGGGATAGGTCTATAATAATTAGATCAGTTCCTTTCATCTTTTCTGTACCTGAAGATGATAAGTTCTTCTATGACTTATTAGACCTTGATTACAGCAAGGATACAGACTATTTGTATAAAAAACTTAAGAAATTAAATCTCTCTTTATCTTTTAGAAAAGGAGATAAGATAAATGAAGCTGAGGCTTATGAACTTATTGGAAAGATAAAAGAACTGGAAAATCCATATGCAACTTATGACGGGAAAGCAGTTCTTATAGAGATAAATGAAAAAGATGTGGAGAAATATTTTGAAAGATAGATTAATTGTAATAACGGGACCAACAGCGAGTGGTAAAAGCGATATAGCAATTAACTTGGCTAGAAATCTCGACTCAATGATAATATCAGCAGATAGCCAACAAGTATATCGATATATGGATATAGGTACGAATAAGACTCGTGATGTTTTTGAGGTTGATCATTTTATGCTAAATATGGTTGATCCCGATGAGGAATTTTCAGTAGATGATTTCTCTAAGGAAGCAAAGAGTTTAGTAGAGAAAATAAATCAAAATCTTAGAATACCGATAGTAACTGGAGGTACTGGATTTTATATAGATTCATTAATTTATGATATGAATTATGGAAGAGTCGAAAAAAATCAAGCCTATAGAGATGAATTACAAAAATTGGTGGAAGAAAAAGGCAATGAATATCTCTACAAGAAGCTAGAATCACTAGATCCAGAAACTAGCAGGAGATACCACCCCAATGAAGTAAATAGAATTATAAGAGCCCTTGAGATATATAAAGTTAGCGGAGAAGTTCCTTCAAAGATAAGAAAGGGTGAGAGAAAGCTAAACGATAAGCTAGATCCTTTAATTTTCTTTTTAAACTATGATGATAGAGATTTACTATATAATAGAATAAACCAAAGAGTTCTAGATATGCTAAATTCTGGCTTAGTAGATGAAGTTAGAGAATTAATAAAAAGATTTAACCTAGATAATAAGTCTCAGTCTATGTCCGCTATTGGATATAAGGAAGTATTAGACTATCTTAATCACGATATAAACTTAGATGAGATGATTGATTTAATACAAAAAAACACTAGGCATTATGCCAAAAGACAGATAACGTGGATGAAAAAATACTTAAATTATCCATTTACTTATGAAATAAAGATGGATGAGTTAAGTAAAAAAGACGCAAGTGATATAATTTTAAGTATAGTTAAGGAAGTATATGAACTATAAAGAAATAAATGATACATTTAAAATAGATAATAATTTTGACAAAGAAATAAAAGAAATAGAAAAACAATTACAAGATGAATTTTCAAGAATAGATGAAATATCTGAATACAATCAGCTAAAAGTATTAAAGGCATTTAAGCGAAATGATCTTCAAACTTCTGATTTCATGCAATCTACGGGATATGGATATGCGGATACAGGAAGAGATAAGATAGAGGCTATTTTTTCGGATATATTTAAGGCTGAAGATTCCCTGGTACGCCCAAGCATAGTATCTGGCACCCATGCCTTATCAATCGTCTTATTTGCTCTTCTAAAAGCAGGTGATAAGATGGTTGCCATCACAGATGATCCCTACGATACTATGCAACAAGTTATAGGTATTGCTGGTAATAAAAAAGGAAATCTTATTGAAAGAGGAATCAAATATGATAAGCTCGAACTAGATTCAGCTAATAGAATACAATATGCTAAAATAAAGAATCATGTAGATTCTTATACTAAGCTTGTCCTTATTCAAAGATCTACAGGATATACTCAAAGAAGAGCCTTCACTATAGAAGAAATCAAAAAGGCTATAGAATATATAAGAAAGGCTAATCCTAATGCTATAATCTTTGTAGATAATTGTTATGGAGAATTTACCGAAACAAGTGAACCCATTGAGGTTGGAGCTGATATTCTTGCAGGATCTTTAATCAAGAACCTTGGAGGGGGAATAGCTATTACAGGTGGATACATCTGTGGTAAGAAAGATTTAGTAGAGTATTGTGCCAATCACTTAACAGCGCCTGGTATAGGAAAGGATGAAGGCTTAAGTTTTGGTACCAACAGACTTGTAGCAGAAGGCTTATATTTTGCTCCTCACATTGTGAAAGAAGCTATTAAGGTGGCCTTATTATTTGCTCATACATTTAATAACTTATCTTACGAAGTAATACCAAAAATCGATGATCCAAGATCTGATATAGTCCAATCTATAATTCTAGAAGATGCCGAAAAAGTTAAAGTATTTTGTAAGGCAGTCCAAGAAGCTTGTAGTGTAGATTCCAACTTCGTACCAGAAGCCTTTCCAATGCCTGGTTATGAAGATCCTGTAATAATGGCGGCTGGTGGATTTGTTGAAGGTGCTACATCTGAATTATCTGCCGATGGACCATTAAGAGAGCCTTATGTAGTGTATTTACAAGGTGGCTTAAATTATTTTCATGGTAGATTAGCTCTAAAACTTGTACTAGACAGATTTAAAAAAGAAAACTTCATATAAGAAATAAAAAGCGTTTCTATTATAAGGTTTAAGGTATATAGTTATATATAATATCTTCCTTTACTTATCTAGAACGCTTTTATTTTATATGTTAAGATTTGAGAGTGGGTTTTTATTTACGGCTTTTTTAAGATCTTCATCATCAAGGTGGGTATAAATCTGGGTGGTTGAGATACTTTCATGGCCTAAGATATCCTTGAGAGCTCTTATGTCAACATTCCCATATTTATACATGAGCGTTGCAGCCGTGTGCCTTAATTTATGGGTAGAATATACAGAAGTATCAAATCCTGCTTTTTTTAAATACTTATCTATAGTGCTCTGTACTGCTCTATTTGAAATTCTCTTCTTTCTAGTTGAGATAAATAGGGCATCAATCTTTAAATCTTTAATATATTTATTTCTTATTAATATATATTGATCGAGAAGTTCTCTGCAATTATTAGTTAAATAAACAGTTCTTTCTTTATTTCCTTTACCGATAATATTAAAATGGTCGTATATTATATCTTCCATATTGATACTTACTAGTTCCGATAAACGCATACCTGTAGTCAAGAAGGTAAATACTATAGCTAGATCCCTAAATCTAAGAAATTCGTTAGTCTCATTTTTTATAGTATCAAGCAACAACTCAGTCTCATTTAAGGTCAAATAAACAGGTTGTCTTTGGCTTATCTTAGGGTTGGAAAGCTTGTCGCTAATATTTGAATCAATTACTTCTATTTCAGAAAATAAGTACTTATAGAAGGATTTTATAGCTGATATTTTCCTTGATCTAGTGGTGGAAGAATCATTCTTCTCGTTGTCTAAAAAACTAAGAAAAGCATAGAAGTCTTGGAGTGTTAATCCTTCAAAAAATTTAGGATTAACAATTTTATTAATTTCTATATTTTCGAAGTCTTCATTATAATTCTCTTCATTACCATAATATTCTTTCCTTATAATCATATATCTAATCATAAGCATAAGGTCATATCGATACTCTTTGATTGTGTTGGAGGATAGGCCTCTGATTGATTTTAAATAATTTAAATAGTCTGTTATGATAATAGGTTCATTAATTTCTTTCATAAAATCCCTTAATCTAGTAAATTCTTATTCTTACATTTAAATTATACTAGTATTATCTATATTTTCAAATTATTGCACAAAATTACTATTTTGTGCAATAATTTATTTTTATTTCCTATCCTCTGATGTCGCATTTCTCTATAATCAATCAAATCACAAGTGCTTCTTTTAAAATTCCTTTCTATTTATAAGATTTTATTCTGTAGTTAATATTTTTATTTTTACATATGTCTAAGACAGCTTCTAAATTCTTTTTTATAGTTAAGTATTTTAAATAATTGGTCATAAACTCATTAAATTCTATATTTTCTAAACTTAAGATTATTTCCTATTATATTTCGAAATTTATAGATAATAGCTTGCTATTATATCCTTATAATCGAATAAATTTTACTCTTAATATCATATTTACAGTTTTCAATTTTCTGAAGTAAGATCTTAAAAACTAGTAACCAGCTTCTAGCATTAGAGTATAATATCCTCTATTCTAACTTAAACTGAAATTTATAAAATAATTAAATCTTTTTAAAAAATGCCAGCTCGTATTTTGCGATTTAAGGCTTTTAAAAAAATTAGACATATAATAGTATTCCTAAATTCTTATTTAATATATGATTCACGAGATGATACCTTACTTATTACTATAGAAATATCATTTACTTCTACAAAACGATTTATTATAGACCCGAAATATTTAATATAAATATATAAAATAAAAAGACTACCAAATTATTGGTAGTCAGTTAAAATACAATATTTATTTAGCAAAATCAATCACTTTAGACTCTCTTAATACATTAACCTTAATTTCTCCAGGATATTCTAATTCTTCTTCAATTTTCTTTGCAATTTCTCTAGCAATTACAATCATTTCATCGTCGGAAACCTTATTTGGTTTAACCATAATTCTTAGTTCTCTACCAGCTTGTAGAGCAAATGATTTCTCGATTCCATCGAAAGAATTAGCAATTCCTTCAAGATTTTCAAGTCTCTTAACGTATTTTTCTAAGCTTTCACGTCTTGCACCAGGTCTTGCAGCTGATATAGCATCTGCTGTTTGTACCAAAATTGATTCGACACAATTAGGCTCAACTTCGCCATGGTGGGACTCTATGGCATTTATGACATATTTATTCTCGCCATATTTATTCGCCATATCGACACCTAAGCTAACGTGAGTTCCTTCTTGTTCACGATCGATAGCCTTACCGATATCATGGAGCAAGCCACCACGTCTTGCTATTTGTGGATTTGCACCTATTTCTTCAGCAAGCATACCTGCAAGATTTGCTACTTCGACAGAGTGCTTTAGAATATTTTGTCCATAAGATGTCCTAAATTTCATCTTACCGACTAATTTAACTAACTGTGGATGTAAGTTTACAACTCCAGCCTTATCTACAGCCTCTTGTCCATCTTCCATAATTCTCTGTTCTACTTCTTCATCTGCCTTATTGATCATTTCTTCGATTCTTGAAGGGTTTATTCTTCCGTCTTGAATCAATCTTTCAAGAGCAACCTTTGCGACTTCACGTCTTACAGGTTCAAATGAAGATATAACAACAGCTTCTGGTGTATCATCTATTATGAGATCTACGCCTGAAGCCTGTTCAAAAGCTCTTATATTTCTACCTTCACGGCCTATGATTCGGCCTTTCATTTCATCATTCGGTAGAGAAATAACTGAAACTGTATTCTCAGCTACTTGTTCTGCAGCATATCTTTGAATAGTTGTTGCTAGAATATCTGTAGCTATTTTCTTGCTTTCAGCTTTTACTCTTTCCTCAGCTTCTTTTATAAGCTTAGATGATTCATGAATAGTTTCGCTTTTAACATTTTTTAGAATTATTTCTTTTGCTTCATTATTGGTGAGTCCAGCGATGTTTTGTAATTCCAATTGCTGTTCTTCAATCAATTTATCAATTCTGTCTTCTTTTTGTTTTAACTTTTTCTGATCACTAGAGATTTGATCAGACTTTTTGTCAATCAATAAAGATCGATTGTCTAAGCTTTCCTCTTTTTTTAACAGACGTGCTTCTCTCTTATCAAGATCTTTTTTAGTCTGTTTGAACTGCTCTTCATTTTCAGATTTCAATTTAGATATTTCATCTTTAGCTTCAAGAAGAGTTTCTCTCCTTAAGACTTCGGCCTGGTTATTAGCATCTTCGATTATTTTTCTACTGAGTTCTTCAGCTGAACCAATCTTTGCTTCACCAGTTTTCTTACGATAAAGATAGCCAAAATTAAAAGCTAACAATACGAAGGCGACAGCTATGATAAGAATAACGATTGGGTTAATACTTTCAAACATCATATCACCTCCTAATATAGGAATTATTATTCCTATATCATTATACCATAAATTAGATTATATACGAAAAATATAAAACTGTATTTATGAATTTACATTTTATTTTATTTCTTATTTGATATAATTCTAGCAGGTGCTCCAACAGCGGTACAATTATCACCTATGTTAGTTAATACAACTGCATTAGCTCCTACTTTGACATTATCTCCAATTTCAATATTACCCAAAAGAACAGCACCTGCACCTATCATTACATTGTTCCCAATAGTAGGATGTCTTTTAGTTTTTTCGTTTGATACTGCCCCCAATGTTACCCCGTGGTATATAAGACAGTCATCGCCGATTTCGGCTGTTTCACCAATTACTACTCCCATTCCGTGGTCTATGTATAGGCGTTTACCTATTTTTGCTCCAGGATGGATTTCGATTCCTGTCTCCATCCTGGATTTATAGGCAATTTCCATAGCTTCATATAAGTTCCCATCCATAAAGAGCTTATGGGCAGACCAATGGTATAATAAGGCTCTTATTCCTGGTGAAAAGAGGGCAGCTTCCTCCCTGCTTCTGAGTGCTGGATCCCTCTTAATTGCATTCTCGATTAATTCTTCTTTGTATTTTTTATAGTTGTCCATTTTCGTATAATTCAGTAGATAAATATCTCTCACCAGTATCAGGTAGAACTGTAACTACTGATTTACCTTCGCCTAATCTATCAGCTATCTCAATTGCTCCACATACATTTGCTCCTGATGAAATGCCCACTGCAAGCCCCTCATCATTAGCTAAAGTCCTGCTCATCTTGATTGCGTCATCTGATGCTACGTCTACGATTCCATCTACTATTGAAAAATCTAAGTTCTTTGGAATAAAGTTTCCTCCGATACCTTGTATTTTGTGTCCACTAGCCTTACCACCTGAAAGTAATGGGCTTTCTTTTGGTTCAATAGCATAGATTTTTACGTCTTGATTACTTTCTTTTAGTCTTTTACCAACTCCTGTTACTGTTCCACCTGTTCCTACACCTGCTATAAAGGCATCTGGTGTTATTTCTTCAAGGATTTCTGGACCAGTAGTTTCATAATGGGCTTTTATATTAGCAGGATTTGAGAATTGGTCTGGGAAGAAATATCCTTTTTCTTCTGATAATTCTTTTGCCTTATCATATGCTCCTTGTAAAGCATTTTCTGTAGTTCTTATAACTCGAGCTCCATAAGCCATAGCAAGTTTTGCTCTTTCTATACTCATAGAAGCTGGCATAGTTAGGATTAATTTATACCCTTTTGCAGCAGCTAAGGCAGCGAGAGCTACACCAGTATTTCCACTTGTAGGTTCTACAATTGTTCCACCTTCTTTTAATATCCCCTTCTTTTCAGCCTCTTCTATCATATATAAAGCAATTCTATCTTTAATAGAACCTGCAACATTATTTTTTTCTACTTTTACATATATATCTGCTCTTCCATCTTTTTTTAGAGATTCAAGCTTAAGTAAAGGTGTATTACCTATTAATTCTTTAGCATTATTTTTAATTGTCATGGTTATCCTTTCATTTATTACAAATTTCTAACGACATTATGTGTATACCCTTAAATTTAAATACAAAACTTTTTATTAAGTTTAGATTTGCTAATTGATAATAATTATAGAGTACATGTCCCAACGAAGTATAATTTGTACAGAAAAAGACAAACCACATAGACGAGGTTTGTCTTATACTTTAGATGTATATTTATTTTATCTATTTCATTTGGCTTTGAACTTCTTTAGCAAAGTCTTCTTCTTTTTTCTCTAAGCCTTCACCAACTTCGAATCTAGCAAATCTTCTGATTTTGATGTTTTCCCCAACATCGTTTGCTGTGTTTCTAAGGTATTCTTCGATTGTGATGTCAGGATTTTTAACAAATGGTTGATCTAATAGGCATACTTCAGAGAACCATTTTTTCATTCTTCCTTCAACCTTTTTCTCAGCGATCATTTTTTTCTTATCTTCTGGCATATTATCATTTGCCTCGTTGATAGCTTGGTTTACAAGAATATCCTTTTGCTCAGCAACAATTTTTTCATCAGCGTCGTCTTCAGAGATGAATAATGGGCTAACAGCTGCTATGTGCATAGCTATATCTTTAGCGAAATTTTTAACTGTATCAGTGTTTGCAGAGAAGTCAGTTTCTGTGTTGATTTCAACTACAACTCCGATTTTATCGTTATGAATGTAAGATCCGATAACACCTTCAGCAGCAATTCTACCAGATTTCTTATCTAGTGTTGCTTGACCTTTTTCTTTAAGGAGCTTTTGAGCTTGATCGATATCACCGTTAGCTTCTTCTAAAGCTTTTTTACAATCCATCATTCCAGCGCCAGTTCTTTCTCTTAATTCTTTAACTAATTTTGCACTAATTGCCATTGTTATCTCCTTAATTTTCTTCTGATTCGTCTAAATTTTGTGATTTTAATTCTTCTGCAGCTTCTTTTATTTCATCATCAGAAACTTCTTCAACAACTTCTTCTTGATTATCTTCTGATTCACTATCTTCGTTTTCTTCAACGAAATCTTCTTCAGATGCGTCAAATTGGCTTCCTTGGTTAGCTTCTACAACTGCATCAGCCATAACAGATGTTATAAGTTTAACAGCTCTTATAGCGTCATCATTTCCTGGGATAGCAAGATCTACTTCATCTGGGTCACAGTTTGTATCAACTATTGATATTACTGGTATTCCAAGTATTTTAGCTTCATGAACAGCTATTGCTTCTTCCCCTGGATCTACAACAAATAGTAAGTCTGGAAGTTCTTCCATTTCTTTGATACCGCCAAGGTTCTTTTCTAATCTATCCATTTCTTTTTGGTATTGTAGGACTTCTTTTTTAGGTAGAAGATCGAATGTTCCATCTTCTTCCATAGCTTCATATTTTTTAAGCTTGTTTATAGATTGTCTAATTGTCTTGAAGTTTGTAAGCATTCCACCTAACCATCTGTTAGATACGTAGAATTGTCCACTTCTTTTTGCTTCTTGTTCAATAGAATCTTGAGCTTGCTTCTTTGTACCTACAAATAACACTCTACCGCCGTCAGCTACAATATCTCTAACTTGTGCGTAAGCTTCTTCAATTTGAACTGCTGTTTTTTGTAGATCTATTATATAGATTCCATTTCTTTCTGTGAAGATGTATTTTGCCATTTTAGGATTCCATCTTCTAGTTTGGTGACCAAAGTGTACACCTGCTTCTAATAACTTTTTCATTGAAACTACTGCCATAAAATTACCTCCGTTTATTCTTCCATCTTCTTCTGCTGATAATTTAACCAAAAAAGGCAACGAAATTACCATCCAAAGATGTGTTTACTCGTAGTACTTTTTAATGATACCCCTTATTTCTAAGCTTTCAACATTAAAACATAGCTTCTACAAATGTTTTGGAGTCAAATTTCTCTAAATCATTAATTCCTTCGCCAACCCCAATATATTTAACTGGCACTTCAAGCTCCACTTGTAGAGGGAAAATTACTCCTCCCTTAGCTGTTCCATCAAGTTTAGTAAGAATAAGGCCTGATATATCTGTGACATTTTTAAATTCTCTAAGCTGACTTACTGCATTCTGGCCAGTCGTTGCATCAAGAACCAACAGATTATCTCTACTAGCTCCCTTAGCGTGGGTATCTATAGTTTTATTAATTTTTTCTAATTCTTTCATTAGATTTTTCTTGTTATGAAGACGTCCTGCTGTATCACAAATTAATACATCGGCGTTTTTTGCCTTAGCTGATTTTATGGCATCAAATACAACTGCGGATGGGTCAGACCCTTCTTTGTGAGATATCATTTCTATATCAGACTTTTCTGCCCATTCTCCTAATTGTTCTATGGCTGCTGCCCTAAATGTATCAGCAGCTGCAAGTATTACATTCTTCCCTTCTTTTTTGAGATTATTTGCTAGTTTACCTATAGTTGTTGTCTTACCTACTCCATTTACTCCTATTACAAGTATTACTGACAAATTATTATCCTCGATATTTAAATTATTATCCAGATTGTTCTCATCTAGCTTAGATGTCATTATTTCTTTTAATACAGGATAAATCTGGTCAGCTTCTTTGATACTTCTTTTCTTAATCTCATCCATAAGCTCATCTACAATCTCTAAGGTAGAGGTCATTCCTATATCTGCTGATATGAGAATCTCTTCTAATTCATCATACAAGTCATCATCAATTTTGACGTTTCTAGTGAATAGATTTGTAAGTCCTTGGCTAAATTGACTGCGAGTTTTAGTTAAACCTTTTTTTATCTTTGCAAAAAATCCAGTAGCTTCAGCATCATCATCTATTGATTCATTTGTGTTTATCTCTTCTTTATTGATTGTATCAATCTTATCATCAAAACTTTCTAATTCATTGTTGTCTTCTAACTCTTCTTCTAAAGAAAGATCGTGGGATTTATCATATCCCTCTTCTTCTGAAACTTCCTTGTCTTCTATAGGAGATTCGACAACTTCCTCAGTTTCATCTATCTCCTCTTCTTTTCTTATCTCTTCTTTGTTCTTCTTCCTTTTAAAAAAATCAAACATCTTAACTCCTTAATTAATATTTACTGGATTAAGGGCAGGTATAAAACTTGTATCCTTATATTTATTGATATATTTAATCCTTAATGAATTGATAATATCAATAACTTCGCTTAAACCCTTATCATCGACTTTTATTAATATATTATACCTAAACTTATTGTTAATTCTTGCAATTTTACATGGATTGGGTCCTATAAGATCAATACTATTATCTTTTAGTGACTTAGAAATATCTTTATAAAGATTTCTCGAAATATCTATGGCCTTAATTCTTGATTCATTAACTATTCTTATTGTCAAAAGATTTGTATAAGGTGGATAATTAAATGTCTTCCTTAATTTTAGCTCATTTTCATAGAAGGCTTCGTAATCATTGTTCTTTGCAGCCTGAATTACAAAATTATCTGGCCTATATGTTTGAATTACTACTCTACCTTTTATTTTATCTCGACCTGCCCTTCCAGATACTTGAGTTAGCAATTGAAAGGTAGTTTCATTCGCCTTAAAGTCACCCACATTTAGACTTAGGTCAGCTGATATTATTCCTACTAATGATACATTCTTAAAGTCTAAGCCCTTAGCAATCATTTGTGTTCCCAAAAGAATATCGATTTTGTTATCTTTCATATCCCTATACATTTTTTCATATAAGCTTTTATTAGTAGCTGTCATCGAATCCATTCTCAAAATATTAGCACTCGGAAAGAAACGTCTTACTTCTTCTTCTAATTTTTCAGTTCCTGCACCAAATTCTTTGATTTTTTTGGAATGGCATACCGGACAAATTCTAACCTGTTTTTTAGTTCTACCACAATAATGGCAAACTAGCTTATCTACGTTTTTGTGATAAGTCATGGCTACATCACAGGCTTCACATTTTATAACATGGCCACAAGATCTACAAAAGGTAAATGAATCATGTCCAACCTTATTTAGAAATAAGATTGTTTGCTCAGAATTTTTAAGATTATTTTCTATTTCTCTCTGTAAATTTCTAGAAATCATCGAGAAATTAGATTTTTTAAGTTCCTCTCTCATGTCGACAATATCGACGCTAGGCATGTTTTTATTGATTCTATTATTTAGTTTTATTAAATCAAAGTCACCCTTTAATACCCTATCCATAGTCCTTATAGAAGGAGTTGCAGTAGCAAGTATTAGATTACAAGAATGTATTTTTGCTCTTTCAATAGCAATTTCATCTGTATGATATTTCGGATCTTGCGATGATACATATGACTGATCATGCTCTTCATCAATTATGATTATGCCAAGGTTTCTAAAAGGAGCGAATATAGCAGACCTTGCTCCAATGACTATTTTAACTTCACCATTATTAATCATCCTCCATTGATTGAAACGTTCTTTGGGTGTAAGTTTTGAGTGCATAATTGCTATTTTCTCATCAAATCTTCCCTTAAATCTTTCAATTGTTTGTGGAGTTAGAGAAATTTCTGGTACAAGAATGATAGCTTCTTTCCCTTCACTTATTACCTTTTCTACCATCTGTAAGAAAATTTCTGTCTTGCCGCTACCAGTAACTCCATACAAAAGGAAGTGCCCTTTTCTATCATTATTTATAGTATCATAAGCTCTTTGTTGCTCTTCATTTAAGCTAAACTTATTGTATTTGCTGTATAAATTGTTAATTTCTTTTTCTTTTTCCTTTTTAGTTATAGAAATTATACTTTTACTTATGAGAGCATTTAGGCTAGTTCTACCCGCTTTTGTATGAGCAAGTAACTCTTTAACTTCTGTTATGCCATTTTCTTTAAGGTAATTGACAATCTCAATTTGTTTATGTGCTCTTGAATTTATTTTTTCTTCATTAATTTTAGTTAAATCCGCATACTCATCATAGGAAATTTTCTGACTCGTTTTTACATCAAATGTTTCTTTTATCATTTTTTTCTTGATATAGTAATCTAGTTTATCTTTATAATTAGGAAATTTCATCTTCAAGTCTTTTGCTTCCCTTTTCTCATTGAGATAATCAAGAAACTCATTTGAATGATCACTTGTGTTTTGATAATATATGTGGATATCTTTGATTTTAGTTGGAGGCATAACCTGTTTTAGGGCAGCTTGTATAGGAGAAATATATCTTTTGGACATAAAAAAAGCTAAATCCATAAGTTCTTTTGAAATTAGCTTTCTATCATCAACAAGGTCTAGAATCTCTTTAATTTTAAAATCTATATCTGAATCCATCTTATCTACTAGCTCATAGACAAAAGCCACGTAAGTCTTATTTCCTCCACCAAAAGGAACAAGGACCCTCATGGCAATAGATATATCATCAATTAATCTATCAGGGACCTTGTAGGTAAAACTTCTGTCTAAAAATCTGCTATTGGTATCCAAAATTACTTTTGCGTACAAAATATCACCTTAATAAATCAAGTATCTTATTTGCAAGTTCATCTTTAGGCATTATACCTAAGTCTTCAATGTTATCTTTTGATATTATACTTGCAATATTGGTATCTACGTTAAAGCCTGCTCCCCATTTAGTAAGATCGTTGGCAATAATATAATCAAGCTTTTTCTTTTCTAACTTAGCTTTAGCATTTTTGATTAAGTCATCAGTTTCCGCAGCAAAACCAATTATTTTTTGATTTTCTTTCTTATTTGCAAAATACTTAACTATATCTGAATTTTCGATTAGCTCTAATTCTAAATTATTTCCTGTTTTCTTAAGTTTCTTATCACTTGGATTTTCAACCCTATAATCAACCGGGGCCGCTGACATAATCAAGGCATCTGACGAATCAAAATATCTATCAATAGTATTTTTCATATCTTCATTTGTCTTGACTTCTATTCTTGTAATACCTTCTATATCTAGTGGTTTTACTGGGCCAGACACTAATATTACATCTGCTCCTCTTTTTTTTGCTTCATTGGCAATGTTATAACCCATCTTACCACTAGATTTATTCGTTATGTATCTAACAAAATCAATCGGTTCAACAGTAGGACCAGCAGAAATTATAATTTTCTTTCCTTTTAGGTCTTTTTTAGTAAAATAATCTTCTAAAAATTCTACTATCTTGCTAGGTTCTTCAAGTCTCCCGTCACCTACTGTGTTACATGCTAGGATTCCAGCTTCCGGCCTAATAATTCTTACACCATAGCCTTCTAGCGTATCCATGTTCTTAACTGTAGCTTTATTCTTAAGCATGTTAGTATTCATAGAAGGGGCTATGATTACATCCTTATCGCACGCAAGATAGGAAGCAATTAGGAAGTTATCTGCTATTCCATTAGCCATCTTGGCAATTGTATTAGCACTTGCTGGCGCTATTAGAAAGACATCTGCCCACTTAGGTAGGTCTATATGGTGAACTGATTCGTGACTTCCTTCAAATAAATCTGAGTAAACCTTGCATTTACCCATAGTTTCAAAACTAAGCGGGCTAACAAATTTACTCGCAGATTCTGTCATTATAATTTTTAGATTAGCATTTTTCTTCTTCAGTCTAGAACATAGATCTAATACTTTATAAGCAGCGATACCCCCACTTACACCCAGAAGAATATTTTTGCCTTCTAACATTTTTTGCTAACTTTCCCTTCTATAACTTCGTTTAAAGCTTGTGTTACAGGCTTAGCTTCTATTTCTTTAGTTAAAGGTGCAGAGCCATTTACAATTCTTCTGGCTCTTTTGGCGCACATCATACAAATTTCATATCTACTTGGACTAATTTCGCTTAACTTTTTAAAAGATGGATTATTCATTATCATTCTCCTTAAAATCTAAATTTTCTTCCCTAAATACCCTATGTTTTTCTGCATTTATAATCTCATTAACAGATGTAATAGCAGTATTTAAATGGTCATTTACTACTAAATAATCATAGTCTTTAATATACTCGAGCTCTTTCCTAGCATTATGCATCCTTATTTTTATATCTTCATCGGTCTCAGTACCACGACCTACAATTCTATTTTTAAGTTCAGTAAGTGATGGTGGTGCCAAAAAAATAAAGACCCCATTATCAGTATTTTTCTTGATATTTAGAGCTCCCTGTACATCTATTTCTAATATTACAATTTTTCCTTCGTTTATCTTATTTTCAACAAAATCTTTAGGAGTGCCGTAGTAGTTATTATGGACGTGAGCATATTCAAGGAATTTATCTTCTTCAATCATTTTCTCGAATTCTTCATGGCTTATATAAAAATAACTTACTCCCTCTATTTCTCCATCTCTTTTTTTTCTTGTAGTAGCTGATACAGAATACACTAAGTTAGTTTGCGTATTCATAAGATCGTGTAAAACAGTACCTTTCCCTACTCCTGATGGACCAGATATTACTAATAAAAATCCCTTCTTCATTTCGCCCCCTTATTATAGATATTCTACTTTTAGCCCCAGCTTACTTCAAGTATGTAAAAATAATTGTATAATGCATAGGAGGTGATTATATGAGCTATGATGGAATAGTTACACGTAAAATAGTTAATGAGCTTAGAGAAAAATTATTAGGAGGTAAGATTCAAAGGATTAGTCAACCTTCTAAGAACGATATTGTTTTCAATGTGTATTCCATGGGTAAAAATTACAAATTGATAATAAGTGCGAATAATAATGAAGCAAGAATAAATATAACTAATAAAAAATATGAAAATCCTGATGTCCCACCTAATTTTTGTATGGTACTAAGAAAGCATATAAATCAAGGCAAAATCATAGATATAAGCCAAAAAGGACTAGATAGAGTTGTTATATTTTCAATCTCTTCAATAGACGAGATGGGCTTTGATACATCTAAGAAGCTTATAGTGGAAATCATGGGCAAGTATTCAAATATAATCTTAGTAGATGATAATTACAAAATAATTGATGCTATAAAAAGAGTAAATAGTCAAATGTCTTCCGTTAGAGAAATATTTCCATCACTTAAGTATGAATTTATCGAAGATGATAAAGAAGATATAACAAAGGATGATTTCAAGTTAGATATAAAAACACTAGATCAGAGGCTCTCAGATGAGCAGGTTCCTTACAAAATCTTCCATCAAAATTATACAGGCTTTTCCCCTGCTGTGGGCAAAGAATTGGTTTTTAGGGCAGGGATTGATGATAGAATTAACTGGGGACTTGTAAGCGAAGATGAGAAAAGAAAGTTAGATAAACTTTTGGAAGAATTAGCTGATGATATAAGAAACAATAATTTATCTAGTTTTGTGTACAAAGATAATATAAAAGTGAAAGACTTTCACTGCATTAATTTTACTCATTTATCCTTTGATAAGGAAGAAAATGAAACTATGAGTGAATCTGTAGAGGTTTTTTTCACTACAAACAAAACCCATGATAGATTAAATCAGAAAAAATCAGATTTAAATAAGAAGCTAAATTCCAGTATAAAATCAGTTAATAAAAAAGTGAAGATCCTAAGATCTAATTTGGATAAAAAAGATTCTATTGATAAGTTTAAGAAAAGAGGAGATTTACTAGCTGCTAATGTATATAAGATTAATAAGGGAGATAAAGAGGTTAAGGTTTTAGATTATTATAAGAATAATCAAGAGACAGTAATAAATATCGATCCACAAAAAACTCCTTGGGAAAATGTTGAAGTAAACTATACTAGATCTAAAAAACTTAAAGCTTCTTATGATTATGCAAATAAAGACCTACCTAGACAAAAAGAATTATTAGATTATCTAGAACAAACTAAAGATTTTATTAATAGATCAACTAGTATAGAAGATTTAACAGATATTAGAGAAGAGCTAGTGGAAATGAAGATTATTAAGAAAAAAGGTAAAAAGAAAAAGAAATCTTCCAAAAAATCAAAACCATATCACTATATTACGAATAAATCAAGCGATATTTATGTAGGTAAAAATAGTAAGCAGAATGATTATATTACCTTAAAGCTTGCAAATAAAGATGACTATTGGTTTCATATAAAAGATTTGCCAGGAAGCCATGTCATCTTAAGAAATGACAATATAGATGAAGATGATATAAAAATTGCAGCATATCTGGCAGCAATTAACTCATCAGTTGCTAAAGGTAGCAAAGTTGATATAGACTACACGCAAAAGAAAAATGTGAATAAGGCAAAAGGAGCAAAACCTGGTATGGTTTACTACACTGATTTCAATACTATTACAATAGATACAAGTATAGATTTAAAAGAGACTTATAAAGAAGTTAAATAAATAAAAACCGGTTCTTTATTTCAAGACCGGTTTTTCATTGCTTTTTTATTTATTAACTGCTTCTTTTAGTGTCTTACCTGCTTTGAAAACTGGAGCTTTAGAAGCTGGGATTTGAATAACTTCTTCAGGTTTTCTAGGGTTTCTTCCTTCTCTAGCTTTTCTATCTCTTACTTCGAAAGTTCCGAAACCAACAAGTTGAACTTTGTCACCGTCTACTAGTGATTCAGTTACTGTTTCAAGAAATGCATTTAACGCTTTTTCTGCTTCACTTTTTTTAAGACCACTTTTCTCTGAAATATTAATTAATAATTCTGATTTATTCATATTTCCTCCTATAAATCAATATAATTCTGTTTAACTCTAAGATAGATTATACATAAGAAATAAACTAATTTCAAGCCTTTCCTACACAAAAACCTTAATCTTACTTTCTTTTATAAGTTTATTTAGGTAATCGTAATAGGCTTTTTCTAAATAAATATCCTTTGCTTTGAGAAGTAACTCATTTTCATTTTCATTATATGAATTTATCATAAGTATACAAAATTTCCCCTCATACTCAAATATATCACTTATCATATCTTTTTTCTTAACTTTAGATGCTGATAAAATAGGATCGTCTATATAAACGAAATCAGAATTTATAATTGAGTAATTTCTTGCGTTTTTATTAAGGTATGATTGAAAACTTTTGGCATCTGTAAGCTTATCTTTGATATTTTTAGCAACATTTTTATCATCAAAAACTAAGACATTATATTTGTATTGTCTGTGAAGTTTATTGTTTTTATTATAAAAGTCAACTACATCTTTGTCTTTGATATGGTTATTCTTTAGAAAAAGATCGTAGTGAGCCTTCCTAATATAGTCATTGTAGAGGATTTCATTAATAGAATTTTCATTAAAGCCCAAGGCTACTATATTGGCCTTAAGTGAGTCCTCCCCATTTAGTTTATCTGAAAGATTATTCCTTAAATTGTTTGTCCCATTATCGTCTAATTTAATCTTATTGGCCTCTAAGTCTTTTTTCATTACTTGATCTTTAATCATAGAATCTATGAGCTCTTCTCTTAGTATTTGATCATTACTCTTTCCATTCTTGCTTTTTTTCTCTAAGAAAGATTCTCCATAGACCTTGCTGTAATAGCTTTGATAAAATCTTAGTTCTTTAGAATATAAATCACTCGATATAGCCTTGCCATCTACACTCGCCACAACATTACTAGTAGCTTTGCCCTTACTATTGCAGGAAGTAAGTGTGACAAGTAGTAGAAAAGCCGTAAGACAGATTTTACTTATTATCGTCTTCAGATTCTTTATTGCTTTCATCATCTCTAGAATCTTCAACTTTTTCTTCTTTATCTTTACTTTCTTCTTCTGTTTCTGTTTTCACTTCAGTTTCAGTCTCTTTTTCTTCAACATTTGAGTCCTCTTCACTTGCATTTTCAGTAACTACATTAGATTCTTCGTGTAATTTTTTGATATAATCAGCGTATTTTTGATCTTTGATTTTCTTAGTTATCTCATCTTTAGAATCTTCGAAAGAATCAGTTACTTTATTCACTTTTATAATATGATAACCGAATTGTGACTTAACCGGATCAGAAACTTCCCCTTCCTTCATAGCGAAAGCAGCATCTTCAAATTCTTTAACCATTTGACCTTTTGCAAATGCACCTACAGATCCACCGTTTTTAGCACTTGCAGTATCAGTTGAGTATTCTTCTGCAAGCTTAGCGAAGTCTTCGCCATTATTGATTTTTTCCTTTATCTCTTTGGCTGTTTCTTCGTCTTGAACCAAAATATGAGAAGCATCTACTTTAACAAATTCATCCTTGTTATCTTCAAAATATTTTTTGATTTCATCATCTGTAACTTCATTGTTAGAATCAAACCATTCTCTGTGTTTTTTATACATTAAGTCCTTTTTGAGCGTTTCTTTGAATTTATCAAGACTCATATTATAATCATCTAGAGTTTTGTCGAATTGCTCTTGGCCGCCAAAATTTTGTACAGATTGCATCAAAGCATCATCTACTTCTTTATCGTCGATCTTAATATCATTTTTCTTGATATCATTTGCAATTAATTTATCTTGTACCATCATAGTTACGATAGAGTTTTTGAGTTGTTGTTGGCTAGCTAACATTGATGCATAGAAGCTTAGCTCGTCCTTATAATCATCCTTACTGATTTTTTCTCCATCTACAATAGCTACAGTTTTATCATCGAGTTTTTCAGTTTTCTTATCTTTTACTTCCTCTGTTTGTTCTGTTTTATTGTTCGCACCTTCTCCTGCATCTTTATTTTGATTACATCCTGCAAATAACAAAGAAGCCATTAACATTACTGGTATAATTTTATTTTTCATCTTTACTCCTTACTTTTTCGATAGTTTTTAATAGTTCATAGGTATCTAAAAGCTTGTTTTTAGACACTGGAATTTTAAATGCTGGATTAGTCGATAGATCAAGAGACATATCTCTTTCAAATAATTGATTAATCTCTGCCAATTCCTCAAAACTAAATGCATCCTTATTTTCGAAATATATGTTTACATTACCGCTTTTTTCTCTAATTTCACTAAATAATAGTTTATCAGCTGAAGATTTTATTAATGAAATGTACATTAAATTGTCTACCATTAGAGGTATATCACCATAGACATCTATTAAATCAGCAACTAATTCATCGTAATCATTCTGATTTTGAATACTTGCAATCCTGTTATAAATCTCAATTTTTTGAGCTTGATCTTCTATATAATAGTTAGGAATATATCCATCGACCTTTATATCGATATATACATCAGATTTATCTTTGATTTCTACTTCCTTACCACTAGCTTTTTCCACTGCTTCTTGAAGGAATTTAACATAGAGATCGTATCCTATTGCTTCGACATGTCCTGATTGGCTTTCTCCCAAAAGATTTCCTGCTCCTCTTAATTCTAGGTCTTTCATAGCTATTTTATAGCCTGATCCAAAATCTGAAAAGTCTCTTATAGATTTCAATCTCTTTTCACTTATTTCTGATAATATTTTTCCAGTCCTATAGGTAAAATAAGCATAAGAGGACCTATTGCCTCGTCCTATTCTTCCCTTAAGCTGGTAAAGTTGTCCAAGTCCCATCATATCAGAATCATAGATTATTATTGTATTTACATTTGATATATCCATTCCTGTTTCAATAATGGTTGTAGAAAGAAGAATGTCTATTTCGCCATCTATAAATTCAAGCATTGTTTTTTCAATCTGCTTCGGACTGATTCTCCCGTGAATTATCGCTATATTTGCGTCAGGGACAAGTTCTGTCAGGTGATTGTAAAGTTTTTCTATATCATTAACCCTATTATAGACGAAGTAGACTTGACCATTTCTATTTAGCTCTCTTTCTATAGCTTGTTTGATAATACCATTATCATATTCAAGTACATAGGTATTTACAGGCATTCTTTCTTCAGGAGCTTCATCAAGAGTTGATAGATCGCGGATTCCTGATAAGGACATCTGTAAAGTTCTTGGAATTGGGGTCGCGGATAAGGTCAAAACATCAAGGGATGATTTTAATTCTTTTAATTTCTCCTTATGTTTAACACCAAATCTTTGCTCTTCATCTATTATTAAGAGACCAAGATTTTTATAGCCAACATCTTTTGATAGCAGTCTATGAGTTCCAATTATCAAATCAACTTTTCCAGCCTTTAGATCTTTAATGATAAGCTTGTTTTTAGAAGCCTGGTTAAATCTTGAAATCACTTGCACATTTACAGGAAATTTATCAAAACGCTTTTTTATAGTTTCATAATGCTGGTTTGCAAGGATTGTAGTGGGAACCAGAAATGCTACTTGATACCCATCCATAATTGCCTTAAAGGCTGCCCTTATAGCAACTTCTGTTTTACCGAAACCCACATCGCCACATAGGAGTCTATCCATCGGTTTATCAGATTCCATGTCTTTTTTTATCTCTTCTATAGATCGTATTTGAGAATAAGTTTCTTCATAAGGGAAAGAATTTTCGAACTCATTTTGCCAAGTGGTATCTTTTGAGAAAGCATGTCCCTTAATTTTAGATCTTTTAGCATATAATTCTACTAAATCGTCTGCTATCTCGTCAACTGCCTTTTTGGCTCTTGCCTTAGCCTTTTGCCAAGTTTGGGTCCCCAAGGACGAAAGTTTTGGACTCTCCCCCCTACTTCCTATATACTTACTTATCAGGTTCATCTGATCAACTGGGACAAACAACTTATCCGTTCCTCTATATTCGATGACTATAAAGTCTTTTTCAATATTGTTTACTTCAATTTTCTCAAGACCCTTATATATACCTATACCATTATTTTCATGAACAACGTAATCACCTATATCAAGGTCAGAATAATTGATAATATCCCTAGATGATGTTTTATTTTTAGGCTTTCTCTTACGAGCTTTTCTCTGGCTACCATATATTTCCTTATGAGTAAAAACGTAAAAGTCTAAATCATAAATATAATATCCACTGCTACTTAAAGCATTGGCAATTTGTATGGGTATTTTCTCGAAGTTTTCGCCTATATCTACCTTTGAAACTTGAGTATAATCTTTGTCTAAATATGCATCTATCAACTGAGAAGCTGTTTTTTCGTTCGATTCGAGTATTAATATCTTTTTACCGCTATTTGCAAGCTCTATTGTTCTATCTATGAAATAATCTACTCGTCGGTTGAAATTTTCTAACTCAATTGTTTTTATCTCAATAATTTTTCTAGGATTAAAGAGCTTTGATTTTTTTAGAATAGATGTAAGATTTACTAATCTAAAACTAGACAGTTGTTCATAAATATCGTCAATCGGTATTCTTGCCTGTTCAAAAGATCTGAAAACTTCATTATTTTCCATTTGTAGACTTAAGTCTTCTAGGAAATTTTCATAAAAGTTCTCATAGTCTTCTAGTATTCTTGCGATATCGTCAAAAAATACCAGACTACTCTTAGGGATATAATCCAAGAAATTTGAAAAGTTGTCCTTTCTATAAGGATTAACAAGGTCAATATTACTAACGAACATGCTCTCTTCTATAAAGCTTGTAATTTGTTTATATTTATCTATGAGCTTTTGACTATTTATATCACTTGAATTTTTCTCTAAATTCTCTATTTCCTTGTTAATATTTTTGATTGCCTTGCCATAATCTTCTTTTGAATACATAAGTTCAGTTACAGGGCTTATCTCAGCTTCAGAAATCTTTTCGAGTGTTCTTTGGCTATCCTTATCAAATAATCTTATAGAATCGACTTCATCATCAAATAACTCAATTCTAATAGGATTATCATATGATACAGGCCAGAAATCTATGATGGAACCTCTTTTAGCAAAGTCTCCCTTATTCTCAACAAGAGAATTAGCTGTATAGTTAAGATTTATGAGATTTTCTATGAAGTTATTAACGTCAATAATATCTTCATCTTTTATTTTAACAAATGACTTGTTAAATCTATCTAAAGTACTCAGTTTATTTGTCATAGCCTTTAATGTAGTTATGACTATAAAGTTTTCTCCCTTAGCAAGCTTCGTTAGAACTTCCATCCTTTGAGAAAGCTTTTTGTTATCTATCGATTTTATATTGTAAAAATTAATATCTAAGCTTGGAAATAGATATGCTTGATTTTCTCTAATACCATTTATGCTATCATAATATATTTCTGCTCTTTTTTCGTTTTCTGCTATTATAACAATGCTCTCTTTAAACTTTTCAAACAAAGCAAGGACTAAGTGAGGCTTAAAACCGTCAGTTAGTCCTGATAAATATATAGGTGAGTAATCATTTATATTATTTTCTATTTGCTTTATCTGATTTAAAGACTTGATATTTTCTAATAATTTATTCATCAATATCTTCCATTAATCTAACAGAATTGTACAGATTCATTGACTTATCTATATTTTCTTCTATTAAAGTTTCTATAGACAGGCTCGCTATATCAATTTCTTTTCGTATTATTTCTGCTTCTTTTTCGCTAAATCCACTTAGGACAAAGTTTGCCAAATCCATATATTCTGGTTTCTTTCCTACTGCTATCTTTATCCTTGGGAAAGAGTCATCTTGAATTTGATAAATAATGGATTTCATTCCATTATGAGTTCCAGCTGATCCTTTTTTTCTTATCCTTATACTTCCAAAATCTATATCTATATCGTCGTAAATTACGATTAATTTGTCAGTATCAAATTTGTAGAAATTCTTTAATTCTCTTACTGCTTCTCCTGAATTATTCATGTATGTTTGTGGTTTTATAAGCATGACTTTATGGCCAGAAATTGTTCCCTGACCATAAAGTGATTTGAATTTAGATTTTCTGACATCTATATTATGTTTCCTAGCAATATAATCAATTGTCAAAAACCCAACATTATGTCTTGTATTTTCGTATTTTAATCCAGGATTGCCTAATCCTACGATATAATACATTATCTACCGTCCACGAATAGTCCGCTTATTGATTCATAAGTATTAATTCTGTGTATTGCTTCAGATAATAAAGGAGCTATAGACATTTGAGTTATCTTGTCGATTTTCTTATCTTCGCTTAAGGCAATGGTGTCAGTGATTACTACTTCTTTTACATTTGATCTGTTTATCTTATCAATTGCATCTCCACTAAATACACCATGAGTCGCAACAAGATATACATCTTTAGCACCACTATTAATTAAAAAGTCACCTGCGTTAGTAATTGTTCCTGCAGTGTCAATCATATCATCGACAATTATTGCATGTTTACCCTTGAAGTCTCCAATAACAGACATAACTTCAGAAACATTTGGTTTTGGTCTTCTTTTTTCAATTATAGCTATAGGAAGCTTTAGATAGTCCGCAAACTCTCTCGCTCTCCTAACTCCACCCAAATCAGGGCTTACTACTACAAATTCATCTGGCTTGTCATAAGCGAAATCCTTGAAATGAGTTGAAAGATGTCTTATAGCAGAAAAATGGTCTACAGGTATATCAAAATATCCTTGAATTTGCCCAGCGTGGAGATCCATTGTTATAACCCTGTCAGCACCTGCCACAGTTAGTAAGTTCGCCACAAGCTTTGCAGTAATTGGCTCACGACCTCTAGTTTTTCTATCTTGTCTAGCGTATCCATAATAAGGTATTATTGCATTGACGTATCCTGCTGATGCTCTTCTACAAGCATCAATCATGATAAGTAATTCCATCAAATTATCATTCGTTGGATTAGAGGTTGGTTGCATGATAAACACATCCTTGCCTCTTATCGATTCATTTATTTTGATAGATATTTCTCCATCTTTAAATTTCTTGATATCTGCTTCAGCTAGCTCAACTCCTAAATGCTTTGCTACACTTTCAGCGAGTTTCCTATTTGAGTTTCCTGTTAAAAGCTTTAATTCCCCTCTTTGAATATATGAGCCACTATTACAGTTTGATGTCATTTTCTCTCCTTTAATTTTATTTGATCTCTTTTTTTCTTTTTTTCTACATAGCCTGCAATGTTTTTTTGCTCCGCTCTTTCTATCGATAACTCACCTGCATCGATATCTTTAGTAATAGTAGAGCCAGCTGCTACATAAGCTTCAGATGCAATGTTGACTGGTGCAACTATATTAGAATTTGAACCTATGAATGCACCGT
Source organism: Anaerococcus marasmi (assembly GCF_900290195.1). Lineage (GTDB taxonomy): Bacteria > Bacillota > Clostridia > Tissierellales > Peptoniphilaceae > Anaerococcus > Anaerococcus marasmi. Next base: position 423,211 of record NZ_OLMF01000004.1, read on the forward strand.
CTCCAACCACAGACCTATGTTTAAATTTACCATCATAGTTGACAAAAATCACGCCACAACCAACATTGATATCTTTTCCTAGATCACTATCTCCTATATATGCCAAATGTCCAGCCTTACAACCATCACCCATACTAGCATTTTTAACTTCTACAAAATTGCCAATATGAACATCCTTTCCCAAATGTGCATTTGGTCTAAGATGTGAAAAAGGTCCAATATTGCTAGATTCTTCCATGATGGATTTTTCTATTACAGAATTGTCTATTCTCACATTATCGTAAATTTTCGAATCTTCAATTCTTGATGATCCCTCAATCACACAATTAGATCCAATCTCAGTCTTACCTAGAATTTTCACATTTCCAGATATAATTGTGTCTTGTCCTATTTTTACTCCAGGTTCAATTGTGACCGTATCTGGTGTTTCGATTATTACTCCATCAAGCATGTACTCTTCATTTGTTCTCTGTCTAAGAATTCTACTAGCCTCTGCTAGTTCCTTTTTATTGTTAATTCCATAGAATAAATCAGCTTCTTCATTCATAAAAGCCATTGATTTTTCGTTTTTATTACGGAGAATTTCAATGCAATCAGTTAAGTATAATTCATTTTGATCATTATCTGTATTTATTTCTTTTAGGGCATTTTTAAGAGAGGCTCCATTAAAGATATAAATACCTGTATTTATTTCGTTAATCTCTAATTGATCATCTCTAAGATCCCTATGCTCTGTAATTTGCAAGAAATTTCCAGTTTCATCTCTTATTATTCTTCCATATCCACTAGGATCTGATACTTTGGTAGATAAGACAGATACACTTGACTTGTTTTCTATGTGTCTATCAACGAATTCTTCAAGTGCCTCCTTAGTTATAAGTGGTATGTCACCATTTAATACAAGCACCTGATCCTTATCTTCTATATAATCACTACACAAGCTTACAGCATATCCTGTTCCATAAGGAAATTCTGGACCGATTTTTTGCTCGATTATCTTACATGAATCAAACATCTTACTTATAGCTTCTTTATTCTTACCTGAGATAATGATAGTTTCAGAATCTTTTATCTTGCTTGCATCATAAACGTATCTAACTATTTCTTTGTTAAGTATCTTGTGAAGGACTTTGCTAGTAGATGATTTCATTCTGGTTCCTTCACCTGCCGCCATTATAATAACTTTTAACATATATTATTCCGGTGCCACTTCTAGAGCAAGCTCCATCATATTTGTATATGAAGTTTGTCTATTTTCAGCGCTATCAGCAACATTTTCGACAAGTGAATCACTGATTGTGAATATTCCTAGACCCTTTTTACCGTGTTTTTTGGCTGCCATAAATAGGCCGTATGATTCCATTTCTACGCACAAAACGCCGTATTTTTGAAGATTCTCAAAAACTTCATTTGGCATATCGTTGTAAAATTGATCTGATGAGTGAACTTGTCCACAGTGAGTAGTATAGCCTAATTCATTTGATTTTTCGTAGGCTTGTAATAATAATTCAAAATCTGGTGTTGATGAAAAATGTATATTTCCAAATAAATTATCGTTGATAGATGATTCAGAACAAGCTGCTGATGCAATTACAATGTCGTGTAGTTTCACATCTTTTTGCATAGAACCTGCTGTTCCTACTCTAATAATTGTATCTACGTCATAGAATTGAAACAATTCGTTGTAATAAATCATAGAAGATGGAATTCCCATTCCACTTCCCATAACAGAAACTCTTTTTCCCTTGTAGTAACCTGTGTATCCAAGCATTCCTCGAGTTTCGTTAAACTGAGTAACATCTGTTAAAAAATTATCTGCAATATATTTTGCTCTAAGAGGATCCCCTGGCATTAATACTGTCTTTGCAATTTGATCAGCACTTGTTGCTGATATATGTGGTGTAGGTATACTCAAATTTCTCTCCTTTAAATTATTCTCACTAATATAATAACATTTTTTCAGAAAATTTAAAACAAGACTGCTAAGCTTTATTGAACTTTTCTATATCCATAATTTTATCTACTCTTCTTTGATGTCTTCCGCCTTCAAATTCTGTATTTACAAACTCATTTACTATCATCCTGCATGTTTCAGAACCTATAACACGAGCTCCCATGCATAGGGTATTGGCATTATTATGGGCCCTACTCATTCTTGCTGAATAAGCTTCAGAAACGCACGCTGCCCTAATCCCCTGAATCTTATTCGCTGAAATACTCATACCAAGTCCAGTACCACAAATTAAGATAGCAAAATCAGCTCTTCCTTCAATCACCTCGGTACAGGCCTTTTTTGCATAATCGCTGTAATCTACAGACTCACTATCATAAGCTCCTACATGATATACTTCATGGCCAAGCCTTTCTAATTCATCCTTTACTACTTCTTCTAAATCAAGACCTCCATGGTCATTTCCTATTACATATTTCATATTCTCTCCTTTGCTATTAATATACTTTTAGCTAAGTTCTAATCAATTATTAATATCACTTGACTCACTTTATTATATAAATATGGTATAATAAAAACACCCATACGGTATAGATAATAACTAAGGAGAATATATGTTTAAATTTGATTTAGATAGACATGATTATAAATACATTCATTTTATTGGAGTTGGTGGCATATCAATGAGCGGCCTTGCTCAATTGCTTTTGGCTAAGGGATATGAGGTTTCTGGTTCAGATAGGTCAGATAGTAAGATTATTAATCACTTAAGAGAACTTGGAGTTAAGATATCAATAGGACAAAAGAAAGAAAATATAACAAATCCTGACCTAGTAATATATACGGACGCTATCTTAGATGATAACGAAGAGTTAATAGCTGCTAAGAAACTTAATGTACCTGTTGTTACAAGAGGAGTTTTCCTAGGTGCCTTGATGAGAAACTATAAAAATTCAATCGCAGTATCAGGTTCACATGGAAAATCTACAACAACATCTATGATTTCTAAAATTTTAATGCATTCCGACAAGGATGCTACTATCCTGCTTGGCGGCGAATTAGATGAAATGAAAGGTAATGTTAGGGTTGGTAGTGAAGAATACTTGGTAACTGAAGCCTGTGAATACAAGGGTAATATTAGATATTATTATCCTCAGACATTAATAGTATTAAATATTGACGAAGACCACCTTGATTATTACAAAGACCTAGATGATATTGTAGATACATTTAGACAGTATCTGTCTAACCAAGATGAAAATTCATTGACAATTACTAACTTAAATGAAGAAAACAATAGATTGATTTTTGATTCCGTAAAGGGAAAGTTAATAACTTATGCACAAGAAAATGATGAAGCCGACTATTGTGCTTTCAATATAAAGTTTGACGAAATTGGTAGACCAAACTTTGACTTAAGAATGAGAAATGGTGACGTTGAACATTTCGAATTAGGTGTTATAGGAAGGCATAATATCAATAATGCCATGGCTTCAATCATCGCCACATATGAAAATGGCATAGATGTTGAAACTATTAGAAGGAATATCCTTAAGTACGAAGGGCTCGATAGAAGAATGCAAATCATAGGTGAAGTTGATGATGCGACGATAATGACCGATTACGGCCACCATCCATCAGAGATTAAAGTTACCCTAGATGCCTTAAAAGAGCATACTAAGGGCCGTCTTATTTGTGTATGGCAACCTCACACCTACAGTAGGACCAAGGCATTGTTTGATGACTTCTTGACTTGCTTCGATTCTAGTGATGAAGTGATTATAACCGATATTTATGCTGCAAGAGAAAAGTTTGATCCAAGTATTCATTCAAAAGATGTTGTCGATGCTTTAGTTAAAAAGGGAATAAATGCAAAGTATATTGGCGAGTTTGAAGATTGTAGGGATTATATTTACAAGGAAATTAAAAAAGACGACTTAGTCCTCACCACAGGTTGTGGAAACCCAGATGTTTTGGCGAGAATGATTGTCGAAGATAAGTAGATATTAATTTTAAAATAGAGCTGTTGCAAGATTGAATACTTGATTCTAATGAAAGAGTAGTATTCATTCTCTAACAGCTCTTTTATGTATTATGTAAGTTCAATTATCAACTAAATCCAATGATATGGCCATAGCTTCATCTATTTTTAGCATTATGTCGTGATTGAAGCTACCTATTTTCTCTCTTAATCTTTTCTTATCTATTGTTCTAAGCTGTTCCATCAATGCTACGCTATTTTTGGGTAGTCCGAACTCATTACCCTTTAACCTAACATGAGTGGGAAGCTTGGCCTTATTAAGCTGACTAGTCACAGGAGCGACTATAATAGTTGGTGAATATTTATTTCCTACATTATTTTGTACAACAATAACAGGTCTAACACCTCCCTGCTCACTACCGACGACAGGAGATAAGTCAGCATAAAAAAGATCCCCTCTTTTAATTTTCATACAGTTCTCCTAAATAATTATCTACCTCAACAATTTCCCCATCCTTTATGTAAACCCTAGTTAATCGCATATCGAAAGATGTCATTAGTTCATAAGGTATGGTTCCAATCTTATTAGCTTCTTTGTAAATATCTGGATATATTACTACTTCATCTTCTATTTCACAATCTATATTGCTCACATCGACCATAAATTGATCCATGCAGATCCTACCACAGACTTTAACAATCTTACCATTAATTAATACTTCCCCTACATTGGAAAAAGCTCTAAAATATCCATCAGCATAGCCTATAGGAATTGTCGCAATCTTCATCCTATCTTTGGCTATAAAGCTTCTACCATAGCTAACTGAATCACCCGGGTTAATATTTTTTACGAAAGATACCCTGCTTTTTAAAGAAAAAACTTGTTCTAGCTTAATATCTTCTCTTTCCTTTAAATAATCAGAAGGATAAATGCCATACATCACTATTCCAATCCTATCTATATCACTATTAATATCATGATAAATAGATGCAGCTGAATTTGCTATATGAAATAATTCAATCTTAAATTCGTCACTAAGATTTTTTCTTAGCCTTTCAAACTTTTCATATTGCTCATGTGTAAAAGTCTTATCTTCTTCATCTGCAGTAGAAAAATGGCTGAAAGCTCCCTTTATTTTTAAATTTTTGAGCTGTTTTAACTTAAGAATTCTATCAAATTCAAATTCTCTAAATCCTAAGCGAGAATGCCCAGTATCTAAGGCTATATGAACCTTCAATAAACCGTCTATACTCTTATTTATTCTTTCCGCATAAGATAAGTCATAAACGGGGATTTCAATATCATAAGCCACGCATTCATTTGCTTCTTCAACACTGACAAAACCCAATATCATTATAGGCTTTGTAATGCCAGAAACTCTTAAGTTTTTAGCTTCAATGAAATTAGCAACAGCAAAATATGATACTTGGTTTTCTATGTATTTAGCAATAACAGTTGCTCCCAAGCCATAAGCATTTGCCTTGACTACAGCACAGATATTTTTATTTTTAGATATTTTTTTTACGTTTTCGATATTTCTCTGTATTTTATCTATATCAACTTCAATATAATTAGTAAACATTCCTACCCCAATAATTTCATAGCACCTGGAATATATTTGACTATGTCAGATGCTATTATTGAATCTTCGCATAAGTCTTTTGATGCAAGATCTCCTGCTAACGAGTGAATGTAGACACCAAGACATGCCGCCTTGTAGTTATCCAACCTATGTAATAAAGCAGAAATAACTCCAGATAATACATCCCCACTTCCTGCAGTAGCCATTCCTGGATTTCCGATTTTATTTATATAAATCCTATTGCCATCAGTAACTATAGTTTCCTCAGATTTTAATACAAGAATAACTTCGTTTTCCCTAGCAAATTTTTTAGCTATATTTACTCTATCAGAATTAATTTCATCAAGTCTTAACTTTACAAGCCTAGAAAACTCCATTAGATGAGGCGTTAATATAAGATTTTTGTGGTTTTTTAATATCTTAATATCTTTGCTAACAGCATTCAATCCATCTGCATCTATAAGTATTTTACCACTAAAGTCGATAAATATACTATTGATCAATGAATTTAATGAATCATCTTGACCCATTCCCGGGCCTATAGCTAAAACATCCTTATCTCTTAAATAATAGCTTATTTTTTCTAGATTCTCCTTGTTATTAATAATATTAAAAGAATCCAGAGGTAAAATTATCTGCTCATTAGTTTTTATCTGAAGAATATTACTAATTGACTTAGGAACTATATTATATACTAATCCTGCACCAGTTCTTAGGCAAGCCATGGAAGAAAGATATACAGAACCACTCATACCGTTACTTCCGCCAAGTATGGCAATTCTACCGTAATCACCTTTGTGGGTATTCTTCTTTCTTTTAGGAAATATTTTTTTGAAATACTCGTCTACATAAATATTGTCTAAATTAGACTCACATACAGAAAGTGCATAGTCCCCATCATGGCTTATGCTTATATTATCAGTTAAGAAAAATCCATCTAAGAAAACTTTTGGTTTTTTATCCCTGTATCTTATTTCGATTCTCTCTTTTAAAATATAAGATAAATTAAAACCATATGCCTTGATAGTGGCTTCTTTTGCAGCAAAAATTCCCGAAAGACTCATATTAAAGTCCTTACTTCTTCTTGCGTGCGCTAATTCTTTTTCTGTAAAAATCTTTAAGATACTAGATTTTTTCTTAAATTTATTTACGCTAACTAAATCTATTCCAAGCATCATCTAGCCTTAAGATCTTCGAATTGTCTTTTTGTTTTTAATATTATATTTTCTCTATCGTCATTATTAAACTTACCATCTCTATATACAATATTTCCATCTATAATAACATTTTTAATATCAGATTCATAGGTAGAAAAGCACAAGGACGATAGGATATCATTGTGGGGTGTGTGGTTTTCATTATTGATATCAATCATTATTAAATCAGCCTTATAGGATTCTTTAATCATTCCTACTTTATCAAACCCTAAGGCCTTTGCACCATTAACCGTTGCCATCTGTAGCATTTCTATGTAACTTATCGGTCTACTTGAATAAAGCTTTGATATAAGCATAGATACTTCCATCTCTCTTAGAATTGAGAGCTTGTTGTTACTTGAAGCAGAATCAGTACCTAAGCATACATTAATTCCCTTGTCGATTAATCTTGCTAGGTCTAAAAAGCCTGATGACAGTTTCAAATTAGAGCTTGGATTATGAACTATGCTCACATTATTATCTTTTATAATATCCAAATCATTATCGGATAGATATACTCCGTGAGCAGCTATTGTTTTGTTTTTAAATATGCCAGCCTTATCAAAAAGCTCGGTTGGACTCATATGGTATTTTTTATAGCAATCTTCATTTTCCTTCTCAGTTTCAGATAAGTGTATATGGATAGGCAGTCTGTATTCTTGGGCATAGTCTGATATTTTTTTCAAATAATCTAAATCTGCTGTGTATACAGCATGGGGACCAAGTCCTACGTCTATTAGACTGTCACTTTTATATGTATTGGCAAGATTTATGTTTTCTTTAATTTTAGAAAAATTCTTATCTGGAATAGTTAGTCCTCTAGATATTTGTGCCCTGATATTCATCTCTTTACAAGCTTTTATAGTCTCTTCACAGAAAAAATACATATCTGCAAAGCTAGTAGTGCCTGCTTTTATCATCTCTAATAGAGCAAGCTTTGATCCGTAGTAGACATCTTCTGCCTTAAGCTTGTCTTCAAGTGGCCATATGTAATCGTTAAGCCAAGTCATAAGGTCAGTCTCAGGTCCATAATTTCTAAAAAGAGTCATAGCAACATGGGTATGTGCATTGATAAATCCAGGCATTGTTAGGAAGTTTTTGCCGTCTATAATTATATCGCTTTTAAAATCATCCCTATTTCCTATATAGGAAATTTTGTCGTCTTCTATATAAATGTTCGCCCTTCTTATTTTGTCATCTTCCATTGTAAGTAGGCGCGTGTTTTTAATTAGTATTTTCATTTTATAAAAGAGCTTTTTTAAATAATCCCTTAAGGATCAGGAGCTTGCTATATATAAAAGCAAGCTCTTTTATTTTGTATAGCCCTACTCTCCTATCTTTTCTCTTAACAATTTATTGATTTCTTGAGGATTTCCTTTTCCCTTAGTTTTCTTCATAGCTTGTCCAACCAGGAATCCGAAAGCCCTATCCTTACCTCCCCTTATATCTTCTATAGATTCAGGATTTTCACTTAAAACCTCATCTACAACTTCCTCAAGGAAGGATGAGTCTGATATTTGAAGTAAGTTTTTTTCTTCAGCAAGTTTTTCTGGATCTTCATTTGACTCGTAGATTTCTCTAAGAAGTTTCTTAGCAACATTGTTGTTTATTTTATTTTCTTTAGCTAATAATATTAACTTAGAAAAGTTTTCAACTGAAAGTTGCATCTCTGAAGGACTTTGTTCAAACTCATTAAGCCTTCTAGATAACTCTGATAAAATCCAGTTTGCGCATGTATTAGGGTCATTAACTATAGCATTTGTTTTTTCAAATAGTTCAGCAAGCTCTCTGTCATTAGCTAGTAAATTCGCGTCATACTTGCTAAGGGATAGGTCATTGATATATCTAGCTTCTTTTTGTCCAGGCAATTCTGGTAGATTTTCTTTAACGTGGTTTATGAAATCGTCAGAAAGCTCAATTAGAGGAATGTCTCCTTCTGCGGAGAATCTATAGTCATTTCCAACTTCCTTATTTCTCATGTGAACTGTTTCAGCCAATTCATCGTCCCATCTTCTTGTTTCTTTTACACCTACTTCTCCTTTTTCAAGAAGTTCTATCTGTCTTTTTTCCTCAAAAGCTAGTGCATTTTCTATAGCTTTAATAGAGTTTATGTTTTTAATCTCTGCTATAGCAGTCCTTTCCCCATTATCTAAGTTTTCGATATTGATATTAACATCGACACGCATAGAACCTTGAGCCATGATACAGTCTGATACTCCTAAAAATCTTAAGGTAGATGCAAGAGTTTCAACATATTCTCTTGCTTCATCTGGTGAAGACATATCTGGTTCACTAACTATTTCAATTAGTGGGACACCTGCTCTGTTGTAGTCCATCAAAGTCGCATTATTTTCATCATGATTTGACTTACCTGTATCTTCTTCCATATGAATTTCAGCAATTCTAATATTTTTACCTGACTCTAAAGTTAGGTAACCATTTGTTGCATAAGGCTTATCAAATTGAGTTATTTGATATCCTTTCACGAGATCTGGATAGAAATACTTTTTCCTGTCCATTTTTTGGTCACGTCTTATATCACAATTAAAGGCAAGACCAGCCATAACAGCATACTCAACTGCCCTTTCATTCATTTGAGGAAGAGTTCCTGGATGTCCTAGACATATTGGACATACATTTGTATTAGGCACTTGTCCGAACTCATTTTTACAGGAGCAAAACATCTTCGTTTCAGTGGCTAGCTCCACGTGAATTTCTAATCCGATAATTGTTTTAGTTTTCATTTATACTCCTTAAAAATTTCTCACTCGCATTGATTAATTTGTTATCTTCAAATCTATTAGCTATAAATTGAACTGATCCAGATATGCCCTTTCTCACTGGCAATGAAAGACCGCACATTCCAGCAAGATTTACAATTACATTGAAACCATCTGACTTAAAGTCGCTTAGTGGATCGTTCTTGTCATCTGTCAAGTAAGGTGGTAGATTTGTTGTAGTTGGTGTTATCAATAAATCTATTTCTTCAAAAACTTTTTCCAATTCGTTTTTAATTAGGCTTCTCAACTTAAGCCCTTGCTTATATATCCTTTGATTATCATTTGCTGATAAATACATAGTTCCTAAAGCTATTCTTCTTTGAACTTCTTCTCCTAGACCTTCTGATCTGCTTTTTACGAAAAGTTCTTCTACAGTTTCGTAATCATCTGCCTGATAGCCAAATCTCACTCCATCAAACCTACTCATGTTTGAGGATACTTCTGAGCTCATTACAACGTTATATACAGGGTTTGCAAACTTTGCATACTCTAAATCAATAGGATAAAGCTCTGCTCCTAATGACTCTAGGGTATCTAAGGCCTTTTGATAGTCATTTTTAACTTCTTCTTCAATGCCTTCATAAAGGCTTGACTCAGTCTTTATAAATCCAATCTTTTTTCCTTTAAAATCATAATCTTCGTATGCGTACTCATATTTTTCTAAATTAGAAGTCATATCTTTTGGATCATGAGATGCAGTTGTATTGGCCAATACTCGCATATCTTCGATATTTTTAGAGAATAAAGAAACTTGATCTAGGGTGTTTGCCATAGAAACTACACCATACCTACTCATTATTGAATAAGTTGGTTTGTATCCAAGAATATTACAGTATGATGCAGGACATCTTACCGAACCACCTGTATCTGTTCCAAGAGCTACTAGGACATCACCCTTAGCTACTGCTGCCGCAGACCCCGAAGATGAACCACCAGGAACTCTCTTGTTATCAAGAGGATTTTTGGTAGGTCCAAAGTATGAGGTCTTGCCTCTACCGCCCATAGCGAATTCATCCATATTTGTCTTAGCTACAATAATAGCATCTTCTTTTAAAAGATTTTCTACAACACTTGCATTATATACAGGTTTGAAGTTTTCCAGCATTTTGGATGCACAGGTCATCTTCATTTTATCATATGATATATTATCCTTAACAGCCACAGGCACTCCAAATAAAGAACCTAACTTCTCGCCATTTTTTAGTTTTTCATCTAACTTTTTAGCCCTTTTAATAGAACCATCGCGATCAAAACTTATATAAGCATTCAATTCGTCGTTTTCTATTTTATCTAAGGTTGCTAAAATATTATCTTCAACACTTAGATTTCCGTTTTTATAATCTTCGATTAATTTTTCTATATTCATTTTAGCTCCTATAATTTCCAATCAAGTCTAAAATAACCAAATTCTGTATCTTTAGCGTTAGCCAAAGCCTCATCTCTAGTTATGGATTCTTTAGCTTCATCTTCTCTAAAGATTGCCTTGTGATTTGGTATAAGTTCAGTCATATTAACTTCATCTGTATCAATGGTAAAGATATCTTCGATAAAATCTATAACTGTATTGAACTTATTTGCTAGTAAGTCAGTGTCTTTTCCTTCTAGACTTAGATTAGCAAGCCTATATATTTTTTCTACTTCTTGTGTATTCATATTACATTCCTTCCAATTCTTCTAAGAAATCATATAATTTATCATTCTCATAAATTTCTATGCCTAAATCTTGAGCTTTATCTTTCTTAGAACCAGCTTTTTCACCAGCCAAAACTACATCTGTATTTTTTGAAACTGATCCTGTAACCTTAGCTCCATTACTTTCCAAAAGTTTCTTAATATCATCTCTCTTATAATTATCAATTGTACCTGTAATTACAAAAGTCATATCATTTAAGCTATCACTATTATTATCTGCTTTTACATCGGATATTTCTATACCTTTTTCCAATAAATTATCGATCGATTTGCTAATATTAGGATCTTTGAAGTACTCAACTATGTTTTGAGCAGTTATTTCACCGATATCTTCAATATCTGAAAGATCATCTGCGCTAGCATTTCTTAGATCATCAAAATTCTTAAACTTATTCGCCAAATCTCTGGATGTTCTCTCCCCTACATTCGGTATTCCTATTGCATAGATAAAATTATCAAGATCAACCTTTTTACTTGCTTCTATGCCATTTAAAAGATTCTTTGTTTTTTTATCTCCAAAACGATCTAGCTTAATTAGATCTTCGTAGGTTAAAGCATATATATCATCTACTTCATTGATATCTAGTTCTTCCATTAGTTGGGCTATAGTTTTTTCGGACAGTCCTTCTATATCCATTGCATTTCTTGAGGTAAAATGCTCCATTCTCGCAAGTAGTTGTGGTTTACATGAAATAGAATTAGGGCAAATTATGTGGACATTGCCTTGGATTAGCTCACTTCCACAATATGGACATTTGCTAGGCTTTTCTATCTTTTTAGTCCCTTCTTGATTTTCATCTACAACTCCTAGAATTTCAGGGATTACATCATTTGATCTTCTGATGAAGACCTTAGATCCGATTCTTACTTTTTTCCTAATAATATCATCATAATTGTTTAGGGTGGCTCGACTTACTGTAGCTCCTGAAAACTCCACTGGGTCAAGTATTGCACTAGGAGTTACTTTTCCACTTCTTCCTACATTCCAAACAACTTCTCTTAATGTTGTAGTGTATTCTTCCGCCTCGAATTTATAGGCTATTGACCAACGAGGAAATTTGTTTGTTGATCCTAAGACTTCCTGAGTTCTTTTATCATTGATCTTAATCACTACGCCATCAGTTAGAATGTCTATATTCTTTCTTTCTTCCTCTATAAAATCAAGTTCTGCTAGCATTTCTTCTAGACTATGAACTTTTTTATGGTAAGGGTGAATCAATAATCCCTGTTCTTTTAGAAATTCCAACATATCTTCTTCAGTAGCAAAGTCTAAGTTATTAGTTGGTATAGAATAGAAGTAGGCTGTAAGCTTCCTTTTGGCAGTTTCTTTGGTGTTTAGATTTCTAAGTGCTCCTGCCGCAGCATTTCTAGCATTTTTCAGCTGCAATTCATTTTCCTCATTGTAGCGAGTTAGCTCTGATAAAGGCATTAGTGCTTCGCCTTGTATTTCTAATAAAGACTTCTCTTTAATTCTATTAGGAATTGATCTAATAGTTCTAACTTGAGGAGAAATTTCTTCTCCGACGGTTCCATTACCCCTAGTCGCAGCATTTACTAAAATACCATTATCATAGGTTAAGTTTACTGTTAGTCCATCGAATTTATACTCCATTATATATTCAAGCTCAGCTAATTTATCATCGTGATTTCTATTATAGTCATCTCTTAATCTATTACACCTATCAATCCATGCGCTAAGCTCTTCATGAGTTTGGGCCTTGTTTTGAGATAAGAGCTTAGTTATATGAAAATGCTTTTCAAACTTATCAAGTATTTCTCCTCCGACTACTTGGGTGGGAGAATCATCTCTAACATAGCCTGTTTCCTCTTCAAGTTTTCTAAGTTCATCATAGATTTGATCATACTCTCCATCGGAAACTAGAGGCTCATCCAAAGTATAGTAATGGTAGTTTAAATTCTCTATTTTTTCTATTAATTTATCTATTTTCTCTCTCTTATCCATATCAAACCTTCTCTATTGGAGCGTAGTCTTGGTTAAGTTTTTTAAGACCTTTTTTATCAAAAGCAACGACAAGCTCATTACCCTTATCTTGTTTTTTGATCTGGACGACCATACCACTACCCCACTTAGCATGAACTAGCCTATCTCCAACCTTATATTGATCATCGCTCGCACTCGTTTTATTTAATTTTTTACCTAAGACTGACTGCCTAGTTTTTTCTCGCATGTAATCTTCTGCCATGGACTTTTCGTATTCTCTTGATGAATATCCATATGAACTAATCTTTTCTTCGACTTTGACATTATCAATTATTTCATCGATAAATCTAGACGGCTTATAAAATACAGGTTTGCCATAATTTCTCCTTGCCTCGGCGCTTGATAGAAATAGTTTCTCCTCGGCTCTGGTTATTGCAACATAAAAAAGTCTTCGCTCTTCTTCGATATTTCCTTCATCTATGCTTCTTTTTCCTGGAAATAGTCCTTCATCAAGACCAACTACAAATACTACTGGAAACTCTAGACCTTTTGCAGCATGCATTGTCATTAGTGAAATCGAATTATCTGTACTTTCCGTCTTGTCAAGATCTGATAGTAAAGATAGATTTTCGAGATAATCGTAGATAGTGTCTTCTGGATTATTTTCCTGATATTCTGATGCTGATGATATAAACTCATTTATATTATCTATCCTTGCCCTATCTTCAACTGAATATGATGACTCTAGAGATTTCATGTAGCCACTTTTGTCTAATACATCTTCGATAAGATCAACTATTTTGTAGTTATCTACATTAGCAAATATGTCCCTTAATGGTAAATAAAACTTCTCAGTAGACTTCTTAACTCTATCTGAGATCAATGTATTGAAACTATCATCTGTAATTAAGTCTAGAATGGCAATATTATGCAAACTAGCTACTCTCTCCAACTCTTCAATGGATTTATTACCAATTCCTCTTTTAGGCTCATTAATAATTCTTTTTAACGATAGGTCATCTTTTGGATTAACTAAAATCTTTAGATAAGATACCAAATCTTTTATTTCTTTCCTATCATAGAACTTAAGTCCACCTACTACCTTGTAGTCTAATAAGTTCTTCATCAAAATTTCTTCGAACGGTCTTGATTGGGCGTTGGTCCTATAGAGAATAGCAAAATCCTTGGCGTCGTAATCTTCTTGCATTAGGCTTTTTATATTATCAAGGACAAACTTAGCTTCTTCGCTTTCAACTGAATTCGCCTTATATATAACCTTGTCTCCGCCCTTATTTTCTGTCCAAAGTTCTTTAGCTTTTCTTTCGGAATTATTTTCTATTAGAAGATTTGCAGTTTCTAGGATGTTTTCTGTTGATCTATAATTTTGTTCCAACTTTATTGTTTCAGCATCTTTAAAGTCTTTTTCGAAGTTAAGGATATTTGAAATATTTGCACCTCTAAAACTGTATATAGATTGATCTATATCTCCTACAACGGTGACATTGTTATGAAATGCAGCAAAATATTTAATTAGCTCGTACTGACTATTATTGGTATCCTGGTATTCATCTACAAATACATACTCGAATTTCTTTTGGTAAAAGTCTAATGTTTCTTTACTTCTAACAAAAAGATATAAAACTTTGTCTATTAAATCATCAAAATCCAGTGCGTTGTAGTAAAACTTCTTTTCTTCATATTTTTTATAGATTTCATAATAGATGTCGCCCTTGCTATAGTAAGTATTTAGTTTTAGAAATTCATCTGGATCTAAAGACTTATTCTTAGCGGATGATATCACATTAAGCGCATCTTTTGGAGCAATATCATCCTTATATCCAAGTTCATTAATTATCTCTTTGATTAAAGTCTTCTGATCGCTTGTATCATAAATTGTAAAATTTCTATCATAACCAATTTTATCAATATTCATTCTCAGAATCCTTGCGCAAATTGAGTGAAATGTCCCAATCCAAAGATGTGATACATCCATACCAAGGAGTCTTGAGATTCTTTCTTTCATCTCATTTGCTGCTTTGTTGGTAAATGTTATAGCAATGATATTTCTAGGATCGATATTTTTTTCTTCAATAAGATAGGCAATACTTGTTGTAAGTACCCTAGTTTTACCAGATCCTGCTCCAGCAAGAACTAACAGAGGTCCTTTTCCATGAAGTACTGCCTTTCTTTGCATTTTATTTAATCCAT
This sequence comes from Anaerococcus marasmi, assembly GCF_900290195.1. Classification (GTDB taxonomy): domain Bacteria; phylum Bacillota; class Clostridia; order Tissierellales; family Peptoniphilaceae; genus Anaerococcus; species Anaerococcus marasmi. The sequence goes on from NZ_OLMF01000004.1 coordinate 438,544, forward strand.
CTAAGTTCATATTTCACGTCCTTCCATCTATCACATTATACCATAAAAATAAAAGAGTAAGTTATCCTTACTCTTTGCTTTTTTCTTCTTTTAAATTCTTTTCGATAAGCCTTTCCAATACAATATCATATCCGTTAGATCCATAATTTAACGATCTATTTACTCTTGAAATTGTAGCAGTTGATGCTCCTGTTTCTTCTTCGATTACACTATATGTTTTTCTAATCTTAAGAAGTTTTGCAACATGCAATCTTTGTGCTATTGATTGGATTTCTCTAGCTGTACATATATCGGTGAAGAAATCATAACATTGCTCAATATCTTCAAGCATTAATACTGCTTCAAAAAACTCATCTATTTCTTTGTTTCTTAATTTATTTTCTTTCATTTGCATCTCCTATTAATTAATATATCAATTAAGCTTTCGCATAAATTGTTGTTTCTAGCAAGTAATGGTCCATGAAGGTAAGTACCTATAGTGTTTTTATACCTAAAGCCTTCGCTCTTGTCTTTGCCATTATTGCCATTACCTTCCAAGACATATGCAAAAGGCTCTTGACCTTCTCCCAAAAATGTTATACCGCCATGATTTTCAAATCCTTTATAGATCGATTTTTCATCAAAGGCCGATTGAATTTTTATATTACCAGTAAATCTATTTTTATCTTCCTGGTTGATTGTGTAGTGGCCAAAGATCTTGAGACCTTCTATTTTATTATTGTAGGCGTCGTAATAGTACTGACCTAACAATTGGTAACCGCCACATATAGCTAATAGTATACCATTATTTTCAATGTATTCTACTATAGTATCTCTTTTTTTAAGCAAATCTTTTTGCACTATACTCTGCTCATAATCCTGACCACCTCCAAAAAATACAAAATCATACTTCGTGTAATCAAAATCATCTCCAAGGCTTACTACTTCGATATTAGTTTCAAATCCCTTAATTCTCGCCTCGTGAGCAAAAGCCATTACATTACCCACGTCGCCATATGTGTTTAATAAGTTTCCATAAAGATGTGCAATATTAACAATCATGATAATTCTAATACCTCTCTTAACCTTAGCATAGCTGTGTAAGTTGATAAGATATATACATTATCTGACTTGGCGTTTTCTATTACATCAACTATTTCCTTCTCATAATCAAAATCTTTTATATCTCCTTCATAAATCTCTGCTATCTCTAGCCTTCTTTTCATATCAGAAGATCTTTTGCCAGATACATAGACATCTTTGATATCCATCTCTTTCAATTTCTCGTAATGAGAATCATATATCCAGCTTACATCAAGCCCATCTGCATAATTGTCATTTAACAGGCAAATAAGACTTATATCACTCTTATTTAAAAGCATCAATTCTATTATTTGATTAAGACCAGTAGGATTTTTTACAAGATTAATTATTACATTCTTATCAGCTATATTTATATTTTCTTGTCTACCAAATACATTCTTTTGAGACTTTAGTCCATTGTATATTTCTTCATAAGTTAATCCTAGCTCTTTGGCAACAGCAAGTGAGGCTAAAGCATTATAAATATTATATAAACCACCTACGGATATTTCGTATTCTTCGTTTGCTATTTTAAAAACTGAATGATTACTTTCTAGTTTTACTAGATTATCTATACAATATTTCAGATTCTTTGAAGAAAAATCACATGAAGGACAAGTAAAATCTCCCAGAGATGAGTAATTAACGAGCCTATACTTAAGAACACTATTACACTTTGGACAAAGTATCCCATCAGAATTTAGTTCCGCATCTAGACTATAGTTATCATGAACATCGCTCTTATCTCTTATACCATAATACACCTTTTTGTAGGGGTCCATATTCTCATAAGCAAAAATCGGTAGATCTCCATTAGCTACTATAGTAGCATCAGGCATCTCCTCCATTCCTTCCATCATCTTGTCGTATATATTATATATTTCACCAAACCTATCCATTTGATCTCTAAATACATTAGTAAATACTACATAGTCAGCCTTGAGGAACTTGCCTATTCTAGAAAGATTTGCCTCATCTACCTCTAGAACTGCAACAGTGTCTTTGTTTGGCGGATTGTCCAATAATGAAGTAATAATTCCTTGGACCATATTAGAACCAGAATCATTAGTAAAAACATTCTCATAGTGCTGTCTTAATATATTGGTCAAAAAATGGGTAGTCATTGTCTTACCATTTGTACCTGTTACAAAGATAAATTTTGTATTCTTAGACAATTCATTAAGTATATCTTTATCCAGTTTATAAGCAACATAACCTGGTAAGGAAGTAGCCTTATGCTTTGTAATCTTTAAAGAAAATCTAATTAATTTTGCTATATTTTTTATTACTTTACTTTTAAAACTCATAAGTTTACTATATACCCAAAATTAAAATCTTGCCAGAGCTAATACAGAATTTCAAAGGAATTTTCATCTTCCTTAATTTCTAACTTGCTTATATCTTTGGATTCTATCCTCACAAATCTCTGATTCTCTAATTCCCTTATGAATGCATCAATATTTTCAGGAGATCCTTGTACGTAAACTTCTACACTTCCATCGTAGAGATTCTTAACGCTTCCTGTTAAATTTAGATCAGTAGCAATCCTTAAAGAGTGGAATCTAAATCCGACTCCTTGGACCCTACCTTTAAAAATTATTTTTAACCTTTCCATGCTTACCCCTTTAATATACTATAACATTATATAGCCTTTCTTGTAAAGACTTTACTTTAGCCTTGACATTAATGCCACGAAAGTTATAATATTATTGACACCCCCTATGGGTGTTAAGGAGGTAATATGAAAGAACGTTTTGATATTAGCGGAATGACTTGTGCTTCTTGTCAGGCTAATGTCCAAAAAGCAGTTCAAAAATTAGGGGTTGATGATGTCAATGTAAATCTTATTAGTGAATCTATGACAGTCGATTATGATACTGATAAGATTACAAACGACGATATTATAAAGGCAGTAGAGAAAATTGGTTATGGAGCAAGTCTTAAAAATCAGGATAAATCAAATGATCCTACACTAAAGGAAAACGAAGAAATGTCTACAATAAGTAGATTAAAAATTTCTTTCTTGTTTTTAATACCACTGATGTATATATCAATGGGGCCAATGATTAATCTTCCTATACCAAGTTTTCTAGAAGGTCGCTCAGGAGCAGTAAATTATGCTTTTGTTCAATTTTTGCTAGCCTTGCCTGTAATTTTTGTAAACCGCAATTTTTTTGTATCAGGCTTTAGGGGACTTATTAATAAGGCACCTAACATGGATACACTCGTTGCCCTAGGTGCAAGTGCTGCCGCTATATTTGGTATATTTGCCATAATGAGGATGTCTTATGCCTTAGGACTAAACGATACCCAAGTGTTAGATCATTATAGGCACAATATATATTTCGAATCAAGTGCAACTATCCTAACTTTAATTACTTTGGGTAAATATTTTGAGGCTAGAAGTAAAGGAGAGACCAAATCATCTCTCAAACACCTTATGGATCTAGCTCCAAAAACAGCTAAGGTGATTAAAAATGGTGAAGAAATTGAAGTTGCCATAGAAGAAATTGGAATTGGCGATACTATTGTCGTTAGACCAGGAGAGGCGATTCCTGTTGATGGTATTGTGACAAAGGGCTCTTCCCTAGTTGATCAAGCCGCCATTACTGGTGAAAGCATACCAGTAAATAAAAATCCTGGCGATGAAGTAATATCTGCAAGTATTAACAAGCAAGGATCTTTTCAATTTAGGGCTAAAAGAGTTGGTGAAAATACTACCATCTCACAAATCATAAGTCTTGTTAATGAAGCAAATGAAACTAAAGCACCAATTGCAAAATTGGCTGATAAGATAGCAGCAGTTTTTGTTCCAGTGGTAATAGTTATTGCAATTTTAACTTTTGCTATATGGGCTTATATTACAAAAGATTTTGAATTTGCCTTAAATCTTATGATAGCAGTTCTCGTAATATCATGCCCATGTGCCTTAGGTCTTGCAACTCCAATGGCGATAATGGTTTCAACTGGTAAGTCAGCAGAGTTAGGTCTTCTGTTTAAAAACGCTGAAAGCTTAGAGAACCTTCATAAGATTGATTCCATCCTTCTAGATAAGACTGGAACAATTACAGAAGGTAAGCCTGTAGTTACTGATGTCTATACAAAAATGGATGACAAGGAGTTCATATCTATTGCAAGAAGTATAGAAGAAGCTTCCGAGCATCCTTTGAGCAATTCAATTGTAGAATTTGCTAATAGCAAAAACATTAGACCTAAAGAAACTTCAGACTTTCATTCTATAACTGGAATGGGGCTTGAAGCAAAAATAGACGGCAAAATATATTATGCAGGAAATATAAAACTTATGAACGATAAAAATATTTCTGTAAAAGATTTTGAAGAAAGATCTATCTCATATTCAGAAAAAGGAAAAACATCCATGTATTTTGCTGATGAAAATGAGGTCTTAGGCTTAATAGCGGTTCAAGACTTGGCAAAGGATAGTTCTATTAAGGCAATAGAAAAATTAAAAGCAATGGGCTACCATATTGCAATGCTAACAGGTGATAATGAAAAAACGGCCGAAGCAATTAGAAAAAAACTGGCTATAGATGAAAAATATGCAGAGGTCCTTCCACAAGATAAAGATAAAGTTGTAAGAAAACTTCAAGAATCGGGTAAAAAGGTAGCGATGGTCGGAGACGGAATAAACGATGCTCCTGCTCTAGCAAGATCTGATATTGGTATAGCTATCGGTAGTGGAACAGACATTGCGATTGATTCAGCGGATATAGTACTGATCAAGAATTCCCTATTTGATATAATAAATTCGATAAAATTGTCTAGTAAGACCATAAAGATAATAAAGGAAAATCTCTTTTGGGCATTTTTCTATAATATTATCCTTATACCAGTTGCAGCAGGCATCCTTTACCCTAGATACGGTATAACATTAAATCCAATGTTTGCGGCCTTAGCAATGAGTATATCCTCAGTCTTTGTATGCCTTAACTCACTAAGACTTAGGAACTTTAAGGCAGAAGAAGAAAGTAAAGAAGAAAGTAAAGAAGAAAATATATTAGTAAAGGAGAATAAAATGAGTGAATTAAATAAAATGATTGTAAAAGTTGATGGAATGAGCTGTCAAAATTGTGCAAAACACGTTACAGAAGCCCTAGAATCAGTTGCAGGAGTAAAAGAGGTAAATGTTGACCTTGATAATAAAGAAGCTAATGTAGAATTTTTCGGATCAGTAGATGAAAATGAAATCTCAAAGGCAATTAGCGAAGCAGGCTACGAATACAAAGGTATCGAATATAAATAATGCATGCTGATAACAAAAAAACTATCAGGAAACTTAAAACCGTCGGTGGACAAATCGACGGTTTAATTAAAATGATTGAAGATGATAGGTATTGTATAGATATATCAAACCAAATTATGGCTTCAATTTCTATTCTTAAAAATATAAATAAAGAAGTCCTCCAATCCCATCTAGAGCATTGCGTATACCAATCTCTCAATAGTGATGATGAGGAAAATATAAGACAAAAAATCGAAGAGATAGAAAAAGTTATCGATAAACTCAATAAAATTTAATAAGTGGGTATATATATAATAGTAAGCGAAAATAAATTTAAAGGAGAATAAAATGGCTGAAAATTATAATAACGAAAATTTTGCTGGAGAAGTTAGCGAATACGTAGTTAGCGACAAGGTTCTAGCTAAAATTACAAAAAAAGTTGTTGATAACGTAGACGGAGTTCTAGACTTACAAGGTGGATTCTTTGATAATCTAACAAGTTCTTTTTCATCTGATGAACAATCAACATCTGGTATTTCTATAAATCAAGCTGATAAAGATTCTGTTGTTGAAGCAGGAATCATCCTTGAATATGGCAAAAGAGCCGAAGAAGTATTTAGAAATCTAGATAAAGCTATCAAAAACGAAGTAAAAAACCTAACAGGTATTAACGTTAAAGCCGTTAAAGTAAATATTGTTGATATTCTAACTAAAGAAGAATTTAACAAAAAACAAAAACAAGAAGAAGAAAAAAAGCAAAAAGAAATATAAATCGAGTAGGAGGTAAATGATTATTTCATTTACCGTCCTCTCACACCACCGTACGTACGGTTCCGTATACGGCGGTTCTACAGTTTAATTTGAACTTTATTGTAATAGCTGAATAGGGATATATACCCCCTTTCAGCTATTCTTTTGTTGTTAAGAGCTCTGCTTAATATTGGGCTTTTGGCTATTCTCCAATAGGATTTGCGTGTATTTGCCCATTGCCAAGCTTGGAATTTTGCTATTCCTAATTTTACTAGATTTGTAAATTTGGTTTTTACTTTCTTCCAGCCTTTCCACGCACACATTCTGATTCTTCTTCTTAACCATTCGTCTAAAATTTGAAGGTGTTTTCTCATATTTGCAAGTTTGAAATATTGAATCCATCCTCTTGCGATTTGGTTGATTTTTATTCTTCTTTGCCTATAGCCTAGTGCATTACTTCTGTTTGTTACCTCTTTTAGTTTTGCCTTTAGTTTCTTTAGGCTTTCTTTGTGTACTTTTAATTGGGTTCCATTGTTATGGTAAAATCCATACCCTAGATATTTTGTTTGGCTTAATTTTCTTATTGAGGTCTTTTCCTCGTTTACTTTAAGTTTTAATTTTCCTTCTAACAGATTTTTGACTCTTTTGTAGTATCTTTCGGCTGCTTTCCTATTTCTTGCGAATATTAGCATGTCGTCTGCATATCTTACAAATTTGTATCCCCATTTTTCAAGTTCTTGATCAGCTTCATTTAGGTAGATGTTTGCGAGTAATGGACTTAGGGGACCACCTTGTGGTACGCCTTTGTCTGATTTTACTTTTATTCCATCTATCATTATTCCTGATTTTAGATATTTGTGTATTAAGGATATTACATCTCCATCTTTTATTTCTTCTGATAGGATTTGTATTAGTTTGGATTGGTTTACTGTGTCGAAGTATTTTTCTAGGTCTAAATCTACTACCCATGTGTATCCTTCATCTGCTATTTCTTTTATCCTTTTTAAGGCATCGTGTGCTCTTCTATTTGGTCTAAATCCATAGCTGTTTTCTGAAAATTTATTTTCATAGATGGGGCTTAGTATTTGTGCTATTGCTTGTTGTATTACCCTATCTGTTGTTGTGGGTATTCCTAGATTTCGTTTCTTACCATTTGATTTTGGTATTTGTACCCTTTTTACTGGTTTGGGCTTGTATTTCCTTGCTCTTATTTGTCCTAGTATTTTATCTTTGTTTTCTTTTAGATGTTCTAGGAGTTCTTCTGTTGATATTCCATCTATTCCTGCTGAACCTTTATTGGATTTTACTCTTTTAAAGGCTTCGTTTAGGTTGTTTCTATGGAGTATCTTTTCAATTAGTTCATTTTTGGTATTTTCTTTTGAGTTAATCTTATCATGACTGTGTCCAGCTGATTTATTTTCACTTTCTGAGTTATCTTTGATTAGTCTGGTTGATTTTCTACAGTCTTTGTCATGATTAGTTTCTTTCATAAATTTATACCTCCTGTAGTTCGGTCCTTCCTAGTTTTACTAGTACTATGACTTCTGCTGACTTCTCATAGTTCGTTGTTACTACTAAGTCGCCTATGAGACCTCCTCGGGTAAGAACATATTCTTTCCCCTCATATATCTGCCACATTTACATTTACGTATTCCGTGTAGTTATTGGACTTTACTTTGTTAAGCAAGCTTATCCTACGTAACTGCCTTATGTGATTTCTGTTCGTCAGACCAAGAGTTTGCCTAGGGCTTCCTTCAGATTCCACCTCACGATGGACACCCTTGCCTTTGGCTATGTGTTTCCCACTACCGGGCACACTTAGGACTTGCACCTGTTAGAATATGCTCATGCCGAGCGCACTTAAAAACTCCCCTCTATCTACACGATAGAAGGGAGTTTTTTTAAAATTCTCTAATATATTTCATAAATCCATCATTCTTTTCAAGCATTTTAAATATTAAAACACCTATAATACTAACCATAATAAATTCACTTGCCATAAACTCGAGAATCATAATAAATAATACAGCATCATTAGCTAAAATAAAATATGTTCCCAAAGCAGGCACAATCACCATTAGTACTGGCCACAAAGAAGCAATAAATAAATTCTTACTCTTTAACATGAGACGGAAAGCAACATATGATGATAAGGTTCCAAACACCACATCAAAAGCAGCCATCGGTGAAAACAAGTTGGCTATAGCACATCCTAATACTAGACCTGGTATGAATCTCTTGTTATAAAACACAAGAAGAACCATAATTTCACTAAACCTTAGTTGGATTGGTCCATATGATGCCATAGGCAACAATAAAGTAAGCACAGCATATAAAGCTGCAACGATTGCGGATTTTACCAAAAAATTAGTATCCAAATTATTTTTCATTTTACACTCCTTGATATTTTTTACAATGGGTCCCAAGAAACATTGCCTAACCATTATAGCATAAAATACACCTTTTGCAAGTTATGAAATTAGATAATACAAATGAAATTAAAAAGAATAACATATAATTTTTGGTTAAGATGAATTGAACCATGTATAGTATAAGCATTAAAGGGCTCTTGCAAAATGAATAAATCCGACCAATATCATTAGAAAAAGCTCCATGGAAGTCTCAACAATCCGACTTGCAATAAGACTACAAGGATTTCAGTTCTTATAAGTCTTTTAGCGTTTGAGTAATATCACTTGTCAAAAGCTTTGGCAAAGCTCTCGGTTAAGTTCTCTGTAGTCCTTATAGCAATGATGATTATAAGCACAATAGCGTGGGCTATGAAAAGATCAGTTATTCCAAATATTATAAAAATAATTTGCCTCTAGCATGGAAGCTCAAAGACTTTCTAGATATAGTTTCTTGGTATTGCTACTTTCTGCCCATATATCAAATCCGGTGCCTCCTAACGATTAATCCCCTACCTTGTAGCAAGGATATTAGGCTTAAAAATCAAGACCCTATCACTCGTTGGCTTAACCTTTTTCCTAGACTCCTATCCCTCAGTTATTTAAGAGATTCCTTATTCTATAATTCATTCTTAACCTAAAATAATCCTAAAGGACTTCAATTGACTTACTTATTTCCCCAATATCTATCTTAGTATGATGTTGGATACTTCTTAGGAGTATTTCTTAAGTATAGCTTAATTCATCGCTTATACAATCTTAAGTTTTAATTTTATTTAATAGCTTTTAATGTCTATCATTATCTTTTGATAATTGATTAATCATCAATAAAAGGTAATGTAAACTTATGAAGTTCAATAGGTTGATATTTTTGTTAGCTGCACTTTTTTTATGCTCGTGTTCTAACAAAAGAAAATTTGATAATGAATACTTAGATAAAGAAAACCTTCAGATGATAGAAGAAATCAATTCCATTGCCAAGGATACTTTTAATAAAGGAGAAGATTTCGTTAATAATTTAGATGTTGTAAACGAAACTAAGCCTGTTTATAAAACTGATAGGAGAGATGATTTAATTAAAAACTTAGAGGATCCTGCAAAGAAAGACCCAAAGGCCAAATGGGTTTATGATAATTTCAAGAATTTAACCGATACTGAGGCCTACCTTACTGGAAATGACCCCGATACTATTGAATTCGTATATAATATGAATCATAATATCAAAGATTTCCCATATAAGGAAGGTGAAAGCATTAAGCTTGATAGACCTACCCCTTACTATATTCAATGGGATAATAGATGGGCATACCAGGAGCTATCAGATATTAATATAGGTGTTGCTGGCTGCGGACCAACTTCCATGGCCATGGTCTTAGCTAGGCTTAGGAATGATCCTTCTATAACTCCTAAAACAATCGGAGAAGATGCAAAAGAATATATGGTTGAAGAAGGAATTGCTTGGAGCTTTTTTACAGATGAAGCTAATAAGTATGGATATAAATGTGAAGACTTAGAAAAAGATAAGCAAAAAATGATAGAGGCATTAAAGGATGGTCCTTTAATAGTTTCTGTCGAAAGGGGATATTTCACCCTTGCCGGTCATATTTTCGTAATAGATTCGTATAAAGACGGTAAATTTATTATAAATGATCCAAATAGTATAAAAAATACCATGCGAGAATGGGACTATGAGCAGATTCAAGACCAAATAGTCCACATCTGGAAATTTTCTTAAAAAAATATTTGACAGCTACCCCGGAACATGGTACTATATAAGGGTAGTTGATACGCACCATTAGCTCAGTTGGTAGAGCACCTGACTCTTAATCAGGGTGTCCAGAGTTCGAGTCTCTGATGGTGCACCAAGAATTTAATACAAACCTTCATATTTCAACCTTTTGAAAATCAATGTGGGCAATATGTGGGTAATAAAAAAGAGGAGAATTTCACTCCTCCTTTTTATTTGCAAAAATCTTCCTGTTATTATTTAAAATCTTAAGGTGATATTATTTTTCTTTATTATATGCTTCACTAGATATCTTAACTAGGGCTCCTAATAAAGTATTAACTGCTGCTAGTACCGCAGTAACCCTTTCAACATTTCCATAGTTGTACGTCCCTAGGATCGCAACTATAAAAGTACTTACTGGTATCGCTACTAAAGATATAGTTTTTAAAACATCATAGACTTTATTATTTTTAAAAATCATTTTTTTCTCCTCAATTTCTGTACTAAAAAAGCGACTACAAACGTAATCGCTTAATTCTTACATGCTTAATTTATATAAAGCTAATTGATTTAACGAAATCCCCTCATGCTCTGCTTCTTCCGCAAGTTTTTTATGCAATGATTTAGGCAATCTTAAATTAAATTTGCCTGAATATGTCTTATCAACTGGTTCTGGAATTTTTTCTTTATCTTCAATCATTACTTCCAAGTTGCTTGCTAGCATTTCCATTACTAAATTGTAGCATTCTTCAAGGGTATCTCCATCTGCCCTTACTTCAGGTATTTCTTGAACTTGCCCAAAGTAATAATCGCCATCCTCATCTTTAACTTTATGAATTTTTACATTCCATGGTAAAGATAAATAATAGTTTAACTCTTTCATAAAAGTGTATTTGACTAGTTTTAGGGGAGCTAATCCTCCCCATCTAGTATATTCAGTAGGTCTTCAACTTGATATTTCCTTACTGGGTTTCTAGCTAAAACCAAGTTAAAAACTTTACCGTCTGACTTTCTTTTGAAAACTTGATGACTACCGGCGTTGGATTTTCTTCTTTCAAATCCTTCCCATTCTAACACTTTTTCAATTTCGTCCGGACTAATGTTATTGGGGCTGGTCTTCATCTTCTTGATAAGCTTATCTTTTTTAGTCAAATACTTTTCACCTCCTGTTATTATAGTACCATATATAGTATCATTTGTCAAGCTAAAAAAGTATCCATGGAGTAGTATCTCCACTAGTATATCTATAAGCAACGTAGCGTCTTTTACCTGAATCATTTCCTATATATGAGATCCATCTACATCCGTTTTCTTCATATACTGAATCATAGTAGATATTTTCCCAAGCTCCGTACTGCGCCACAATTGGTGCATCTGTACTTGGATATGCACGTATATTACATACAGTAGTAGTCAATCCATGCCAATCTTCATCTTTAACCTTGTGCCATTTAGTAGATGGAGTGTTTTTCTTTTTAGGCTTAGATTCTTCTATAGCTCCTATTGGTCTAAAGTATCTTACAGGATAATATGAATCATCTAGGTAGTACCAGTATCCCTCATTCTCATTATTAGTTGTTACTGTCCAGTTAAGTCCAGCGTTACAGTGGATGATTTCTCCTTTTCTTAGGAAAATACCAGTATGGCCATACTCTCCACCGCTTCCGCCTTCTACACCTTTTATAAAGATATCACCCTCTCTTACTTCATCGTAAGATATTTCTTTAAGATACTTACCTTCTCTTGCTAGTCTAAAAAGGTCTTCTGTTGATCCATTCCACATTGTCTCAGGTATAAATCCACCCTTCTTAAGACACTTATATTGAAAAGATGAGCAATCATCAGTAGCACTGTTATAGCTTGCTTCTTTTCCTATTCTTCCTCCGCCCATTACATATTCAGGCACATGCCATCTACTCTTTGCATAGTCAATCATTGCTTTTACACTTCCCATAAATTCCTCCTTTTATAGTCTTAAAAAGCAGCTACGATTGTAACTGCTCTTTAGGTTCATTTTTCAATGACTCTCTTATTATTTTTACATTTTTCCCAACTTCATCTACCATCTCTTTTGTTGCCAGAGTTTCCGAGTGGTCTTTTAGTACATCTAGTTGAGTATCTAGCTTATCAAATCTCTTGTCTATGTTTTCAAAATCTGCTTCAGCAGTTTTACTATGTTCTTCTAGCTGAGTACTGTAGGTTTTGATACTTAAGTCAGTACTGGCCAATACTGTTGCTAGATACTTATTTAGTTCAACTGCTTCTTTCAATCTTTTCTCTTCTAAATCGTCTTTTCTAATAGCTCTTTCTCTTTCCCAGGTCTTTTGGTTCTTCCAATTATTATTGAAGTTTATTAGCCCTACAAAAAGAGCTGCTATAACTACTATAGAGATAACAAAACTTATTCCCCTGTCTATTCCTATTTTATATAAAGTATCTACTAAAACATTCATGGAGTTACCTCCTTCCCTACATATCCATCTTCTTTCTGCCTATCTAAAATTTAGTAAGGCACTAGATACTTTCACTTATTCAGCTAAATATCCGACACCCATTTCTTCAAGCATGGTCTTAACTTCTGCCTTAAGTGATATAGGTACTTTCTTAAAAGTTAATGCACCACATGTAATTCTGTAGCATAAAAATTCTATTACCGTCATCATCTCACCTCCTTTCATTCGCTATAAACTTTAAGTATAATTTCTTGCAATAGATCTTCAGTAGAGCTTTGAGATTTACCTATAAGGTCTATCTCCTGCTGTTTTGCCTCTAAATACTCATGTAAACTCATCTGCACTTCATCATAAATGTAAAGTTCAGATTTTTCTTTTTTCTTATCATTCTTGTCTACATAAGGTCTAATGTTAGTATGGATATACACAGTATCCTTACCAATAATAAGTTTTTTACTAGATTCTTTAGACCCTATTACATCTTTTGATTTTTTCATCTAAACCTCCTTATCATCTAAAGGAACATCAAGCGAGCGCCGATAATCGAACTAGAATAAGAGGCAGAATAACCCGCAAAGAAATAGAAAGCACCCGCATCAGCACCACTACCCGCGCCACCACCCACATAGGCAATAGTGTTGCTGGATGAACTTACATATTGATAATCGCTATAATGGATGGATGAGCTTCCTCCTCCATCTTTAATCACAAAACCCTGCTCTGTATTTCCAATAACCTTTGTAGAATAAGAACCAGGTTGATTAAATATTTCATATCCCTGATAATTAGTTTTATCATCATTAAATTTATCAGTTCCTGTCCATATTTTTCCGTTTTCTGTTTTAAATCCATCGCACCATTGACCTTTTGTACCAAAAAAGTCTTCAACCCATTGAAACCTCACTTTTGTACTTGTGCTTGTTGTGCCAAAATCAATACCTTTTCCGTTAGTTTCACCAGTCACTTTATCATAATTATTTCCAGACGTATTACCCTTACCGAGAGCAGTTTGTGAGTCAAGATTTCCATATTTCAGCACATACACAGCTTGTAAGAAAGTCCGTTGATAAAAAGCTAATTGTTCATATCCTGTTCCATTAGCTTGCGCTATAGTTCTAAAATTACCTATAGTTTCACTTCCTTTAGGAACTTTGCCAGTGATCGACCTTAACTTACCATTTTCGTTAAATCCTAAATAAGCACCTAGATAGAAAGCATCTCTTGGACTATCACCCCTAGAGTGAGCGTAATATTTAAAGTTAGGATCATCAGCCTTATTTGTCATAGACACATAAACTCTATCACCAACAGTCTTTATCCTAAGCCCTTTTCTTGGGAAACGTACCATAACATCTCCATCTTCAGGCTTTAAATCATTAAGTTCATTATCTTCAAGTTCTCTTACTTCCTCACCATCCTTAAACAAGACCAACTGACTTTGGAAAAAATCATCCCATTCAGAACTACCCTTTTCCATCATCTTTGCATCATCTTCATAAGTGATACAGGTTAAAGGATTAGAGTTATATTGATCGATCACAGCAGTCATTATAAGTGGTTTAGGTGGATGGTGTCTTTCTATAAGTTTAAATAACTTCTTCCCTTGTTCCGCCGACAAAGCCTTATCACTACCACCAGTTTCAAGGTCATCAACCACTTCTACCTTAAGCATATTGATCTGTTCTTCCGTTAATTCATCAAACTTAACAGTCCCGTCTTGGCCCTTCTTAACAATAGCTTTCTTACCATCAGTAAAACTGATTTCTGTATTCCCGTCATCAAGTATCCTATAAGATGATACATTTACACTCTTACCATCTTCTATCTCCATGCTCTTACCATCAGTAAACTTAACTGTGTTGGTTGTTCCTGATTTAGATATACTTGCAACGTTTACAGGATTACCTGTATCTCCTTTTAATCCTTGTTTACCTCTTTGTATTGTTACTGTAGGGCTATTGTTATTAAATGTTATAACTGTATTACCATCACTGTCGTACTTACTAGATATAACCTTACTAGCTTCACCAGGTATGCCTTGAGGTCCAGTTTTACCAGTTAATCCTCTTAGACCTGTATCACCTTTTGGTCCTCTAATTTTTTCAACATTATTAAGAACAGCAAGTCGTATAGCCTCATCAGCAATATTTTTTGCAGTAGCTACAGCTATAAGTGCTTCTTTTCCGTCCATATAGGATTGATATCCTTCATGGATTCTTACAAACATTTCACTATTAGATGGAAATACATGGCCATCAACCTCTATGTCAATTACATATACTCCTATTCCTAAAGGTTCATCAATTGTAAAGCTAACTCTGTTGCCATTAACAACGCTACTAGTATCCCACTTTGTATTTTTAATTTTGTTATATAGTCTAATCTTAGCTTCCTTGCCATCTAGACTTGGATCATTCATAGTATCTGAATTATCATTATAACCAAGCTCATATTCAAGCTCAGACCTACTGTCTCCCTGTTTAATGTTAACTCCACCTTTAACTTGAATTAAGTTTAAAGTGTTTAATACATTAGCCATTGTTCCTCCTTTCTCAAATAAAAAAGAGCGTTAAATTACACACTCTTATGTTTAAGGTCTATATATTTTTCAATTTAAGGTTATGCGTTCTTATCAACCTTATTTATCGCTCTATGTTCTTCAAGTATTTCAAATTTCCAATCTTTCTTTAGTAGATTGCTTAGTCCTTCTTGTAGTTTTAAAAGTTCTTCGCACTCTTCTTTTTTCTCAAATTTGGTACAATCATCTAGATTACTATTCCAGTAGATGTTACCAGAATAGGTATCAATAGTTGCTAAATCTTCCCTATCTTCTAGTCCACTTCTAACTAAAATATATCTTGTTTTATTTTCTTCATATACGCTCATTTTTCATCTCCTTTTAATTTTCAAAATCAATAATTGGCTCCAAATAAAAAACATCTTCAACTGACAGTTTTAACTCCTCCAGTTCAGATGACTTGATTTTTTCTATATCTATTTCGTTTTCTATACTAAACACTTCATCTATTTCTTTTTTATTCTCCTCCTTCCCTTTAAGACTTTCGTTTATGATCATTGCTTCATCTTCCAGTTTTTTCTTTATTTTAAAAAGCTTAAAGGCAAGCTTTCCGTTTATATCAGTCTTTCCTATTTTCCCTAAAGCAAGATTAGCTTGCCATATTTCATTATTTGTTAGTTTCATACTTATTTTCTCCAATCAATAAATTGAATTAAACTTTATAAATTTGCCCTCTATAATTTATTGCAAACTTTCCAGAGACTTCATTCTCAAAAATAACGCAATCTGATTCACCTCTAATTACCCGCCCACTTGATAACTCTATGTTGTCAGTTTTTATAGAGAAACAGGACATATCTGGAGCATGTAAATGACCTCCTATATCTACAGTTTTAGAGTTTTTCCTCTGTCTACACAATATATAACAATTACTTAAAAATGGTCGTCTATCATTGGAAATAGCTATATAATTCGATCTTTTAGACCAAATATTTAACGTGCGTGTTCCATTATAGCCTTCCTCAAAAATATCACCTTCAATATATCCAACAGGTTCTTCATTTTGAAAGTATTCGTAAAACGCTAAAACACCATTTGACATTTTGACACCATTAGCACTACTGTTAGCCACCGGGCCTGCTGTTCTACTTTCAAAGCTACCTACTAAACTCACATCCCCCGTCAAATCAACCTTACTCGCCTTAATTTTAAAGCCTTCAGCAGATTGATTAATAGCAGAAATAACACCATTCTCCTTTACAATGTGACTTATTTCACTAGCCGTTTGACTTATTCTAGTTTCAGCATTGCCTAGCCTTGTATTTAAACTAGATACAGATGAAGATATCAAATCTTTAGTTTGAATTTTAGTTGAAAAATTAGTATCAACATATTTCCTTAAATTATAATCTGAATTTGTAATATCACTTTTTAATGATATAACCTTACTTGATATCAACTCATCTGTTTGAGTTTTTGTAGAATAATTATTTGTGATATAGCTTCTGATATCCCTGTCTCCCATAAGGATATTGTTCTTATTTTCTTCTATACTTTTACTTAAGGATTCTACACTACTTGATATTTTCCCATTTGCTATAGTCAAGTTTGACTTAAGGTCCAGGATTTCTTCGTCTATAAGCCTTGTCTTATCGTCTAGTTTATTTGATAATTCAGAATCTGCTTTTGTTAGACTAGCTTCAGCGCTTTTTATCTTGCCTTCCAATGCCAGTTTGCTAGAGTTTATAGCTTTGTTGGCCATCAAAATTTCTTGTTTGTTCTTTTCTATTTCCACATTCGATAACTGTTGGCCATTCTCTAAGTTTTTGATTGATTGGTTATTAGTTAGATCTATGTCTATATTCCTAAGCTTAAGAGTTTCCCCATCCCATAGCATGGAGAATTTCTCTTTGCTTTCCCCTATCCTAAAGGTCCCATCATTAAGATTCCAGAAGACCCTGCCGCCTTCCAGGATACCTGTCCTTATAGTATCTGCATTTACAGACTCACCATTTATAGCAGTAGTAAACTTCCAGGATCCATCTTCTTTTTTGCTATCAGCTATCATAAGCTTACCAGCACCTAGATATATCACCTTGGTAGGATTCTTATCTATTGGCCTATCAAAAGAATAGATACCTGCTGGCAGTTTATATTCATTATCTGCCTTTAGGTCGTATTGGTAGCCGTCTTCGTTATAATAAGTAGACTCTATTGCTCTTAGAACCTGCTCCATGTAGTCTATTTGCTGGACTGTCTCGTTATTTTTCTCAACCTGGGCAGATTTTAATCTATCCGCAGTAGTTTTTATTATCTTATCACCAAATTCAAAGCTAACTACAGTCTTAGATAAGATATTTTTCTTAATCTTAAAGACTCTGGTTTTAAATCGTATATCCATATCAGCTATTATGGTGACAATCTCTCCAAGACCGACTTGCTCAATCTCTAGACCACTTGCCCTTAGTTGGACCTTTGGTCTAGAATTTTCTAGGGCGAAGTCAAATGTTGCCTTGGCAAGCTCTTCTTTGTCCTCTATATCGTCAAAATCAACAGTGGTAATCCTTGGAGTCCCATCTGGATATCCATATAACTTTGTGGCTTCTTCTATCTCTATATAGTCAAAGCCTTTTGGACTATGGACTTTTACTCCATCTTTTTCTGCGACAAAGTCTATATCAGTAAATTTTATCTTCCTACCATAACCACCAGTGGATTGTCCTTTTTCATCAACTATTTCTTCACCCTTACCCCTACCTATAAAAGCAGTGTAAAGGTCATCTTTATTAGTTTCAGCTAGGACTGATACTAGGTTATTCCCATAAGAAAAGACCCTACCTAAATCATTGCCTAAGCTTGGATATAGGTGGATCTCTTTTGATGATATTTTTCCATCTATAAACTTAATAACAGGCTTAAACTCTACCTTCCATACACTACATACCTTGTATAAAGCATCTAGGGCAGAAATATAGTAGAAGTTAGTAGAAGCAAGGTTATCAACATGAGAAATACAAGTCCAGCCAGTACCTTCCAAGGCCTTGCCTAAAGCATAACCTGGAGTCTTATTTTGTGGCCTTAAATCTCTGACTACCTTGCCTTTAAGTTCATCAAACATTATATGGACACCTTGGTCTGTTAGAAATCCATCTTTCTTAATAATGTTTCTTACTTTGTGTAGATAGAAATTATCATCATCCTTAAAGCCAAAGTAATAGGCTTGTTCAATTTCTTTGTCATACTTACAGGTGAACTCTGCCCTAATTAGTGAATTTAATTCTAGTTCTTGGTAAGGGTCAATAAGTCTGTTTTCTTCAATTGTATCTATTAATTTTTGTTTTCTATCAAATAAATATATACCGCTCATAGTACCCTCTCCCTAAAATTAATTATCACATTGTTGGCTAGATTGCAAGTTATCTTATCTCTAGCATAGATATCAAAATCAAAATAATCACTTTCTACATAATCAAGCATAGATAGGATATTCTCTTTGTTTTTATAGATTTTCCGGTCTTTAAAAGTCACCTTATCACCAGCTTTAAAATTAGTATTAAGAACTATCCTAAGGCCCCTAGATATGTTTTTAAGGACCAGTTTATTAGCTGAAATTGTAAGAGTCATCTCTATAGACTCTGGCTTTACAGGATAATAATCATAGACCAAGTCCCTTACCTGGTTAGTATCTTTTCTTATCTTGCTATAAAGATAAGGATCTGAGCAATGTATTGTAAACTTACCAATCCCAACATTAGAATCAAAAGGTGGGTCATCAAAGGAAGAAAGCCTTCCAAACCTCACTCCTTGTTCATCTGCAAAGGAAAACTCTACATCTTCCTTGCTCTGCAGATACATGGTCAAAAGCTTCATATTTTTTAAAAACCAATGGTTATTTTCTGCCTTTATCAAGTAATGAACTGTTATCTCCCTTGAAGGGTAGGAGTCTTCTATCATTATGTCCCCATCCCTGCCTCTTACTTTTTGGTAAGAAAGGCTAGGACTAAACATCTGCCTACCCTCCACATTAATAGTACTATAGCCGTCTATGATTCTGTCCAGATTCCTCCCATTGAAGGAAAGACAGCACTTGCTAAAATTTAATATATATTCCATCTTCCCTCCTAGTATTGTAAGTCAAGATTAATCTCTGCATCTTGTAGTTTAGTAATGTCATCTACAAAGCCTTTGAAGGCCCTACCTGCAATAACAAGGTTAATATTAGCTGGAACAGATCCTAAGCTTCCAGGCTCATTATTAGTAAAATCATTTGTTACATTGCCAACATTAAAATCGTAGCTTCCTATATCAAAATCTGGACTAGGGTTGACACTACCTAATTCATCTTCTATATCAGAATTTATGTCAAATATGGTATCTTTCACATCTTTAAAACTATCTCTTAGACCTTCATCAAGGCCTTCCATAATAGCAAGACCTGCTGGTATTAAAAGCTTTCTATCGTAAGATATTGGACCTTTGTGTTGGGCTATCCAGTTACCTATTCCACTAACAAAGTTCATAACCCCTTGCCAAGCTGATTTTAAACCATTTAAGAACCCATCCATGATAGCAGATCCAGCTCCAAATAAATCGACATTAAATAATGAATCGAATACTTTTTTTATTCCATCAATGAGACTTGATACTTTGCCTGCTTCTGTTTCAATTGCTGTAGTTATAGATTTCCACGCACTACTTATAGCCTTAAAGAGACTGTCTGCTTTTTGACTAAGACCAGTGAAAAATCCTCTTATAGAATCAATCGTAATTTTTATTGCATCTTTGCTAGTTTTAATTGAATTTGATATGCTTCCCCATGCTGATGACAATAGTCCTTTAAGCTTATTTCCTGCCTCGCTAAGTCCTGTAAAAAATCTTTTTATATTTTCAATAATAGTCTTTATACCTTGACTTGCTCCGGATATTATTCCTTTAATACCATTCCAGACTTGTGATAAAGCAGTTTTAAGAACATTCCCCGATTCGGCAAGCCCTTTAAAAAATCCTTTTATACTTTCGATAATAGCCTTTATACCTTGACCTGTTCCGGATATTATTCCTTTAATACCATTCCAAACTAATGATAAGGCAGTTTTCAATGCATTACCTGCAAATCCTAAACCACTAAAAACAGACTTTATCCCCTCTATAACAGTTTTAATTATATTTCCTGCAGCACTTATGGCAGATTTAATATTAGACCATGCTGTCTTTATCATTTCACTTAAACCATTTCCAGCAGATCCCATACCGCCAAATAAGCCTATGACAGTTCCTACCCATTCAGCGATTTTACTTATAGCTGGCTCTAGATTCTTAAATGCGTTGATAAGCACTTCTATTAACGGACTTAAAAAATCTATAGCAACAGATAAACCGTCAAATAAACCTTCAATAGCCATAAGAGCCCCTTTAAATACTCCACCTAAAAAAGACCCTAAAACATCAAACGCAGGAGTTAGAGCCTCAGAAATTAAAGATACTAAAGGTTGAGCTTTATTCCATAGATTTACAAACGATTCAACTACACCATCAATTGCTGGTTTTACAATTTGTATGAACTTTTCAAAACCAGAGCTTATAGCCGGCAATAATGCATCAATTAGTTCTCTGATACCATCAAATTTAAGTCTTCCAATTGCATTTATAATAGTATCTATTATTGGCCCAATAGACTGACCTGCCAACATGAAAAATTCTGGTATTTTCATAATAGTAGTTCTAATAGATTCAATTACTGGACTTAAATTATTTTTTAAGTTTGAAAAAGCTTGAAAAACAGATGTATTATTTTCTAAAGATAGGCCAAATTGATTCATTATTTCTTTACCAGCATTAATCAATATTGGTCCAAACTCTTTTATTCCATTTTCAATAACTACAGGTATTCCTTTTAATACTCTTGCAAGCATAGGGATAAAATTCCCAACTAAAAAAATTTCTGTAGTTTCAGCTAGATTGTTTAGACTCGGTTTTATATTTTCTCCCAAGGCAAGATTACCCAGTACATCTACAAAACTTGCCTTCATAGCAGAAAATGATCCCTGCAAGGTCTCTGCCGCTTCTTTAGCTGTTGTCCCTGTTATTCCTAGATCTTGTTGAATAACATGAATAGCTTCGTATACATCACCAAGATTACTTATATCATATTTAATACCAGTTATTTTCTGAGCATCAGCAAGAAGCCTTTCCATCTCTTTTTTCGTACCACCATACATAGTACATATTCATTATGATTCGTTAGTTCATAACCGTTATTAACTGCTGTATGTCACCATACAGATTAGACTATATCTTATGCATTTGCATCCTAGCGCTTCCATTCACTTGAATGTACTCTACTCCATTAAAAAAGCACCCATTAGGATGCTTAATCTGTTTTGATAGTCGTTACATTTTATTATGTTTGATTCTATTGCCATTTAAATATTCTATTAAAAACCCTCTTGTAATTCCACGTCTACCTATATTCCCATCTTCTAACCTCAAGGATATATTAGATATAGTGCAATTAAAATAGTCAGCACATTCAGAAATACTATTAAAATATAATTTATTAATTATATTTCCCCATCCTATATGACCACCTCCACGCTTCTTTCTAAATTCCTCAAATTGTGTTACCAGGATTTTTTCACTCCTAACACCATTTGTCTTAAAACGTGAATTTTGTTCAGAATAAGTAGCCCATCTAAGATTTTTTAAATCATTATTTTCTCTGTTTCCATCTGCGTGATCTACAGTAGGCTTATTTTCAGGATTTGGTATAAATGTTTCTGCAAGTAATCTATGAATAGTAACTTTGTTAGATCTGTTATCTTCCCATAAATCAACCATAAAGTACCCATTATTTTTATTTTTATATGACTTTTTTAGGTGTCCAGTATTATCATTTCTTACCTGACCTAATTCATTAATAGAATAATTTTTAAATCTTGACAATTTTACCCAAATCATTTTAATACCTCCACATGGTTATATAGGCACTATATGCTAACCACGTACTAGGTTCAA
The DNA here is from genome assembly GCF_900290195.1 of Anaerococcus marasmi. Classification (GTDB taxonomy): domain Bacteria; phylum Bacillota; class Clostridia; order Tissierellales; family Peptoniphilaceae; genus Anaerococcus; species Anaerococcus marasmi. The sequence goes on from NZ_OLMF01000004.1 coordinate 460,721, forward strand.
TAATAAAACACGGTATTGTCTATTAATATTTTATTAGAGTTCCACCGTTTTCACTAGGTTTATACTCGGCTATGGATTTTCTACCGAGTTTTAAATTATCTAGCATTGTATAATTCTGTTTTGCAAAGCCTTGGTATGCATTTTGTATATCCTGCATATTAGTGCCCATCTTATTAGCATTATCACCCATGTCTATCATGGCTGTATTTGCTATTTTAGATGCTTTGTCAGTATCTCCACCAAGGGAACTTACAAGGGATGCTGCAAAGCTTGTAACATTTTGCATGTATTCATTTGCAGATACACCAGTAGTTTTATAAGATTCTTTGGCATAGGCCTTTACTTTGTCGGCTGAATCTTTGAAAAGTGTTTCAACACCTCCCAAAGACTGTTCCAATTCTCCACCTTGGTAGATACTCGCTGATATAGCTTTTCCTATACCTGCTGCAGCTATACCCTTTATTGCTAGGGATTTTATCTTACTACCTAGGCTTTCTCCTAGCTTGTCCCCTGCAGATGCTACTTCGGTTCCCAGCTGCTTTTCTATCATGCCTTTAATACCCTTGGCAGATGGTATTATCTGCACATAGGCTTTTCCTAATTCACTATTAGCCATCTTTACCTCCAAGGATTTTTGCTCTCATTTTCATAAAGTCCTCACCAGACTTAAAGCCTGATACTTTCTCCTTACCGTCATTTCCTGTTAACTCTCGAACTAACATCTTTGGATAATTCTTGCCCTTCTGACCATCTTTGGTCTTGGCATATACCAAAAGACTCAGTCTATCAAGCATACCTGCCATCATCATTTGGTTCATATCATAATTTATTCCGAACATCTTCATCTTTATCCTAGAATTAGATCTCAGACCATAAGCAAGACTTGCTGATAAAGTTAAAGGCAGAACCCTATAGTCTAAAACACCATAAGTTTCTGCCATATCGCAAATAAGTAGGTCCTCATCAAGCTTTTTCATCCTGGCAAGGACTATTAGTTTTTTATTTCTTTTATACTAGAAAATATTTCCATTAGGTTCTCTGTTACCAGGTCAGCTGGCACAGTCCCATCTTCTAGCCTTACAAAATCATATAAAGCTTTCTTACCTTCTTTTCCTAATAGCATATTTATAGCTGTAGCTATAGCCAAAGGATTTTCGTCTACTTCCTCGAGAACATCTAAAAGCTCCATATTGTTTAGGTTGTTATACTTAATTTTATAGGCAAAGCCAGCTTTGGTTTTGCCTTCAATATAATCTTTCTTTGTCATTATGCTTCCGCACCTCCACCTTGGTAAATGTACTCATAGTGATTATTGCCATCTTCATCTGGTAGGGCATCTATGGTGATTCCATAGCCTACAGCATCATCATCCTTGTATTCTATGTCATCAACGTCGCTTACTACTCCATTAGGTATAACAATTCTCTTTAAAATCTTATTCTTAAGAATCATATCAATTACATAAGCCTTACCCTCTGCCATCTTGGCATTTGCCTTAACAGTTATACCAGTTTTTAAATCTCCAGTAACATTTTCTTCACCGTAGACAGTTTTCAAGACATCCACATTGATTGACTCTATAAGCTTAAAATTAAAAGTGTCTGGCTTTTCAGTAGAAACTACTAGGACAGTATCTCCACCCCAGGCCTTAATTTTATCTGAATCAGGACTGTTAGAGTTTGTAACCCCATCTTCAGATATATAGCCTAGGTTCTTAAAAGCTTCATCTATATTTTCTTGTGCGTTCTTTGGTAAAGTACTTTCTAGTGGACCAACAAATATTGACCCACCTACCATAGGTTTACCATAAGTAACATTATTTGTATTGCTCATAATCTCTCCTTAAAAAACTATATCAAATACCGCCTGATACCTATACTTCTTTGTACTTGTATCAGTAAAATTATAATTAGAATCAAGCTTACTGGCTCCGCAGTCTGGATATACAAGCATAGCCTGGACTAGACTATCATTTAGCTTAAGGACATCAAGCATCCTATCACCATAAGACTGAAAAGCATATGAAGACCTATATATCTGATCTCTCATAGTACCTCCAAGCTTTTCCATTATGATATAAGAGCCTTTTTCCCTATCTCTATGCTCCATATAGACTGGGACTTTTAGCTTATCTTCTAAATATTTTCTTATATTAATTTCTATCATTTTATCAACTTCAATAAAGTATTATTCTTAAGGTTGTCCCTATATGACCTACGATCACCAGCCTTGACACTAGCATTAGCCCTAGTCTTACCTATATAAGTGTCACTCTTATATCCAGGACCGGCTTTTGACTGAATCTCTTTGCCATAAGAATCTAGGACATCAACCATTTCTTGACCTTTTAATAGGTCTGAAACACCCTTCTTATTTAACGTAAATTTAAACTTACTCATAGGCTTCCACCCATACTTTCTTATTCCATTCTAGGGGGATTAGGTCATCTATACCTTGGGTAGCCTTGCCAAAAGTCTTCCACCTTTGGCCAAAAAACTCTACTTCCTGACCTTCCCAATTGTGCATATCACCCTTTGGTATGCCAAGTACATACACAGCCTTTTTACCGTATAAATTAGTAGAAGATATGACGTCATCACTAGATACAGGAGCAACCAAGACATTATCCACTAATACTGGATTCTCCCTGTAGATGGGACTTCCTATTTCATCAAGACCTGTCTCTATCTTTTCTATGAGTTTGATTCTAATACCCTTAATCTTGCCCATAAAAATCTATCACTCCATATCTTTGTCTTCTAAGACCAAGTCTTGATAATTCTGAATTCTTAATAAAAAGGCCTCCCCCAGGCACAAGAAAAGTTCCCGACCAGGAATATCCCAGGGCTGACTCACTTGTTTGAGTCATTGGTTCTGAATCAGTAGATGTCATAAGAGTTCTGGCCACAACATCTACAATTACGCTCTTTAGAACATTTTTATAGTCTGGATTATCTTTAGCCAATATATCTATATCTTTTCCTACGTTATCGGCTTCAGTTCTTAGCGAAGATACAACTATAGGAATTAATGTTTCGACTCTTCCTATCTCATCTGACCTTAGTTGTCTCCATAAAGATATAACATCATCTACCGTACAGTAGTCCATACTATTCTCCCATCATTAACTTATATAGATCTTCTTTCTTAGATTTTGAGTCATATTCAATACCTAAAGCATCTAGTTCGGCCATAATTTCTTTTTTTGTTATATCTGATGAAGCTTCTATTATTTTTTCTTCTTTTTTAGCATTATCTATTTCTACTTTATCTATGCTCTCTTCTGCTTCTAAAATCGCTGGAGAATATTCAGCCCAATCTCCACCAGAAATAGCAAAAGGACTATCAATGATAGCCCTAGTTTTAGTATTAATATATCTCATTCTATTCTTCCTTTGCTTTGATAATTGCAAAATGCTCAGGAACCATAATTCCCCAGCCTAGGTAAGCTTCTGCCCTTAAGTAAACTTGGTTATAGTTCTTAAGGTCTTTGCCTGTTCCGTCTGGATCTCCATATTTAATTATTTCCATTGGAATTCTCTTAGCATAACCCCATTTGAACTTACCAGCAAAATCCCCTACTATAGCACGATTTTTTCCGCCATTTGCTATAGTTTGGTTAACATCACAATTAAGTCCCTTAATAGAAGCTGGATTAGCTCCCCAAGCAAGTTCTGGGAATTGCTTAACTCCGTTTACTTTCATTTGGCTTAAGGCAGATGAGAATGCAGGTGCCATTGCAAGCCCTGTTACTGATCCTCCCGAACCTTGAACCATTCCTACAGCAACTTCAACATTTAAGTCTGGATCACTTTCTACATAATCAACATTTTGAGTTACTTTCTTTTCAAAACAGTTATTTCCGATAATATCTGACGCTTGGCCTGTTCTTGGATTGATTCCATGGATGGCCATTAGGTCTATACCCTTTGCAAGCTTGTTTGCGAATCCTTCATTGAAGGCCTCTAAGATATTTAGTTTAGTTTCTTCAGATGCAAACATAAATTCATCCGATACTCTTGCACCATATTCAATCTTAATAGGAATAATCTTAACAGAGTCTAAACTAATTCCTCCATGGCCTTTCTTTCCATTTTCTGCGACTATATCAATCTCAGAATCCATAGTGAAAGTGAATTGTTCAGTTCCGTTAAATGGTATTGGTTTTTGTTGTGATAATTTTGCAATAGAAGATTTTCCTTCTACTTTATTGATTAGGTCCTTTACTAGTTCTGGTTTAAATAAACTACCTTTTGATAATACTTCTGCCATAATATTTCCTTTCTTAATCCTCAAAATCTAGACCATCTAAAAGGTCTTTAAGTGCACTATTCTCCCCTGAATCTCCTTCAGGATTTCTAAGTGGTGGCACCATTTCTCTTTCTCCAAAGTATGTTGATAGACTTTTGGCATCTTTAATCATATCTTCTTCTGTATCCCCTTTAATTCTTTCAGCTAGCTTATAAGGGATATTATTATCAAGAGCAACTTTTCTTCTAAGCTCGGACTTTTCATATCCTTGAATTTGCCCTCTAAGATTTTCGATTTCAGTATCCTTTTCTTTTGCCTTCTCAATATTTGTCATAAGTTCAGAGTTTTCGCTCTTAAGATTTTCATTTTCAGCCTTCAAATTATTAATTACTTCATCAAGTTCATTCCTTACTTGCTCTTCTTTCCTTTGAAGTCTGTCTTTTATTCTTAGATCAAACTCTTCTTGACTATCAATAACTTTAAAATCGCTCATTTTCTCTCCTCCGTAACCCCGTCGGGAATTTTATATTAAAAAAGCAAGTGTCAATCAATGATTTACACTCGCATTAATAATCAATAATATATCTTTTGTTTTATTACTTCTCTTTCTTCTCTACAAGCCCAATGGGCAAGCAAACATGCATCCATTAAGCTTATATCCATATCTTCGAATTGACTCCTATAACCAAAGCCACCAGATGAACCAATATTCCTCTTCTCACAATTAGTTACTACTTGACTTAATGAAGGTTGGTCCATATGAACTATAGATTTTTCATAAATACCTTGCTCCCACATGGAGTTGGCCACGATTATTTCTCTTACAGTTGGTAGAATAATGTCTCTTATCTTTATATCTTTTAGCTGATCAGATAAAATTTCTTGGCCACTAGCTCCATCAATGACAACAGTGTTAGGTTTTGCTTTTGATAGAAAATCAACTATCCAATAATTTCCATTTCTAATATTTTGGCAATCAATAACTTCTACAAATATTTTTCTAGATAGAGTCTTAACTCCTACTGCTAGAGCTACATTGTCTCCATCTTTGCCATACTTAATTCCTACATTTAAGTTGCCTTTTAAGATAGGTAAAGACTTAAGCTTTAATTTATTCCAATCTAGCTCGCTTATAGCAGACTTTTGATTGTATCTTACCCAATAACCAAGCCTTTGGATATTAAAATCCAGCTCATCATCATCATCTATTTCTTCTTCTATGGCCCTTTCTCTAAGTTTATATCCCATAGATGGATTAGTCTTATACCAAGCATCTACATCATAAGGATTAGTCTTTTCACCTACAGACCATTCTGCCCAGCCGTTGTGTTTTTTTCCACCGCCAAGAATCTGATCCCTGTACTTGCTAAAAACAGTACCGCCAGATACAAGTGTAGGTGGAGTCCCACACATAAGAATCATAGGATTGTCAGAATCTGAAACAGTATATTTAAGAGCTGATTCTTGACCTTTGGTATATTCTTGTGCCTCATCTATAACAAGTAAGTCAAAGCCTTCACCAAGACCGCCAGTCTCTGTTCTGGTCCTAAACTGAATAACTCCGCCTGTTTCTATAAGCTCAATCATTTCTTGTCCCTTGGCTTTAATTGATTTGAAATCAACCTTATCAACCATACCCATCTTTTCAAGATACTTTTTAAGTTTCTTAAAAGATGAGTGTGACGTAGAAATTCTATGAGCGGTATGGATGATATTTTTACCATCCATTAAAAACCAAAGCTCGGCCATGTAGACTATCTCGGTCTTACCATTCCTTCGTGGTACTGCGTAACCAAACTTAGAGTGAGTCCATAAGCCATCATCATTGACTGCAAAAATATCTTTAATAAGCTTTTCTTGCCATGGATAAGGACTCAAACCAGTCTTCTTATAGATATCTATAGCTTCTTGGCCAAGAGTCTTTTTATAATCAAGTATTACCGACTGGCTGGGAGTCTGACAACCATATCGAACCATCATGACTCCTTCCAATAAAAAATAGCAGTTTTACGACTTACTTAGGTCGATAATTTTCTACTAAAAAAGCACCTCTAAAATCCTACACCTGTAAGTTTAGCTGTGCTTATTTTAATATTATTTCTTTTATATCTTCAATTTTTAAAGCTATTGATTTTACACCATTATTTACATAAAAAGTATCATACTGGTACTCAGAATCATCAAAATCTTCAGCCATTAAAATTCCTGCACCTGAACCTTGGAATTTTTCTCCATTTTTTAATATTACAATTATATTGTCAGCCCATTGTGCTTTCTCTAAATTAATCAAAATATTCTCCTTTTATTGGTATAATATGACTACCTTTTTTGGAATAAATTATTCTACCCTTTGTTGTAGGATACTTTTTTCCATCGTATACGTAATATCCAATTACTTTGTGAAAATTAAATTCTTCTTCACTTCTAGCCTTGCCTGCCTTTGTAACAGTGACAATGCCTTTTCCGTAATTATCATTAATTAACCTTTGAGCTTCATCATAATCAATTGTTAATATACTTTGAAGTCCATATCCCTTTTTAATCCTAGATTTATAATAATCTTCAAATCTTCTATTGCCTTCATGATGTTTCTCTAAGTGATCTTTGTTTAATTTTAAACTTAATTCACCATTTCTGACTCTTTTAGTAATTTCTATAGAAGATGACCTAGCAGCAATAGCTTTTCTTTCTTTAATTTTATCATCTTTTTCAATATCTTTCCACTGTTTAGACCATACATTTTGCTTTTTGCCATCTCCTGGTACATAGTCAACTGTACACCTACAATATCTATGTCTTTTATAAATATCTTCTGGTACGTCTGGATAAGAATATGTTCCAACTATTTCTTTACACCAATCACAGCAGTTCCCTTTTTCTCTCCTAATAATCTTGGGTCTTAATCCTGCCTTATAGTGTAGGCCTGCATTTTTCTTTATAGTATCGTCTACAATAGCCTGCGTGAAGTTTTTAATAGGTTCATCAAGCAGCCATTTACCTTGTTCAAAGGAATCATATTCACTAATTTTATATACTAGCTTATCAATCCTATCTTGGTTTAGCTCTGCTTTTTGTGCTTGTATTGATATATTAGCTTGTTTATTTAATATGCTTTGAACTTCCTTTGAATATTCAGATACTAAATCATGATTTCTTATCATATTAGGCTCTATTAATCTTTTGGCTATATTGTAGTACATCTTTCCATCTGGCAAATCTTCAGCACTGATATTTGAACTAAATGCACTAGCCAAAATATCTCCTAATTCAATAGCAAAGTCGTTTGCATCTTTGTAAGTTGCTCTTTTATCTTTGAGAGCTTTTAACTTCTCCTTGATGATTTTAGATTCTTTAGTTTTTAGTTTAAAAGTTTTTTCTATTCTCTCAAAAATACCAGGAACAATATCCTTAATTTCATCATTCTTCATTCATAGCCTCTACAACTGGTGGTTCTGTGCTTGCATCAAAACCAGTTAGCTCTGATAAGTTATCCTTACCAAAGTATCCAGGTATAGATTGATTAATTTTTATAGCTGCATCTCCTATTCCAGAAAGAGTTGCTACATCTGGTTCAAATACCGGATACCACATAGGTCTAGTTTGATAGAATTGATTTCTTCTGTATGGAATATCATCTTCTAGACATCTAGCTACATACCCAACATTAAGAAATCCTGACCCAAAACACCTCTGTGCCTTCCTTGCAGTTATTCTTAGTGTCTCGTGACTCGCTTTAATAGCTTCTGCAGACGAAGGATTATCAGTTACAAAACCTAGGTCATCAAGTGTAAGACCCGTCTCTCCTGCAAATCCAGATGCTAGAGTTCTTAGTTGTTCAGTAAAAGGGCTCATTGACTGTTGAGCAAATTGACCTAACTTCGGGCTTTCTCCCTTATCATCTTTGTTAAATTGTAACATAGAAGAAATAGTAGCCTTCCACTTTTCTAGTGGTTCAGCATCTGGCGAAAGACCCACAACGTATTTTTGAGGAAAAGAATAGAACTCTGCAGATATATCAGATCTTTCCAGAGTTCTTTTTGCATGTTTTTGAAAATAAATTGCAGGTCTAGTTATTCTACTTCTACCAAATGGCCTTACTGCATCAGGTCTATAAATAATAGGAACAAGATTAACTAAATTAGACTTGTGATTAAATACAACTGCTTTCTTTCCTTTAGCATATATTTCAGTCTTGCCAGGAAGGAAATACGCTTCTAGATTGGCTCTTCCATAATTGTCTCTTTCAAGAACTGCGTAGCCTTCTTTTAGAAGACCTGTTATTGGATCTATATTTCCTGTAGCGTTAGAACCTTCTATAATTTGAAGTCTTACGCTACCTTCCTTATCTTTAGTTATATATACAAAACAACAAGAACCTATTAATGCAGAAAGAATTGCAGAATCAAAAAATATATCAGGATTATTTATATTAAAGATCTCCTCAATACTAAAAATATCATTATCAAATCCTTTAAACACTAATCTATCTGCAAGGATATCAACAGCCTTAGCACACCAGCCAAGAACAGATAAATATCTCTGTCTTATGCCAACTGGAATAACTATTCCAGGGTCGTAATCAATCTTCTTACAATCATAATATTTATACTTAAGATTAACACGCTTTTCGTGTTTCTCAAGCTTTCTCCTTAAATCTTCAATCATTATTCAATATTTTCTCCTTCCTCCAAAAACTAAATTAACCCGCACGAGAAAAAATGTACAGTAGACGCCTGAACTCCGGCCGTCCGACCGGGGAGGGTGGTATGCCCCCATCAAGCTTTAAATTTTTTCGGTTTGTATTTCGTCCAATCAGTCGACCAAGGAAGATTCCTATTGCCTATTACTTGAGGCTCCATTGCTTCTTTATTCTTAAAAAGCTTATCAGACTTCTGTCTATTACAAGTCCAATGAGCTAGCTGTAGGTTCTCTATATCAGAAGGATGACCACCTTTACTAACTGGAACTATATGATCTATACAAGGAGCTAATGGATTAGGTGGCTTAAGGCTTAAGTCTACGGGCCTTCCGCATATACCACAAACATTCTGCGTCCTTAATATTATCTTTTTATTACGCTCAAACTGTGCCCTATGAGGTCCAGTCCTATCGGGTCTTTGCATACTATCACCTCTTTAAATCCTTGACCAAGGCCACCAAGCAATTAATGGCCGCAATTGTAAAGTTAGTTACTAATATAATAAGGAGTGGTAGCCTTGGTCAAATACTTAAAGCAAAAAGGAGACTGCAAAGCAATCCCCTTTTAAGAAACATATTTACTTGTAATATTCTCTAGACCATCTTAGTATATATAATACCACACTTTATACTAAAAATAGTCCTGTATTTTTCCTATAATATTCCTACGCTTCACCATAAAGTCTAAAAGAAATATGCTCAAGCCCTATCCTAGCTATACCATAAAGCCTAGACTTCGAATAATTGTACTTATCTTTAAGCTCCTCCACCTTATCCCAACTTTGCTTCTTACCGTAGATAGATAAAGTAATGTCAATTTCTTCTTCAGATAGACCTTTAAGACCATAATCAACACTATCAACGATATCCTTATTCTTTAGAATATTCTTCTCAAGCATCTCTATCTTAGCATTAATATTAATGATCTTATCCTCTTGACTAGATCCACCACCAAAAGAAGGAGCAAGACCATAGCTTGCTACCATCTTGCTTTCCTTCTTAGACTTTAACTCCTCCACCTGACTTGTGGCATGGTCAATAAAATCCTTGGCATATACATACTTCTTAAGCTTCTCCTTAACCAAATTCATATAAAAATCTTGCATGCTTAATAAAATCTCCTAGAATTTAATTCCTTGATAATAGCCCTAAGGACCTTAAGCCTAGGACCTTGACAAGGACTATCGACCTCATCATTGCAAATCCTCTCCTCCCAAAGCTCCTTCTGCTCCTTAAGCTCCTTCACTGACATAGACTTAAGCCTAACAATCACATCATCTACCACTAGAGCCAAATCCTTTACTTCCTCTTTCTGTGTCATTAATAATCTCCTCCACTTTTTCTAAAAAAACCTTCTTCTCATCAAAGAAAACCAGCTGGCCAATCCTATCTCCTTCATGAACCTTGTAGTCCTTATCTCCTATATTAGTAAGATTAACACCAATCTCTCCTCTATACGAACTGTCTACTAGACCCAAATGGCAAAGTATGCCCTTGCTAGATAAACCACTCCTAGGAACAACCAAAGCTCCTAATCCATCATCAAACTCTATATGAACACCAGTAGGAAAAGTAACAGTCTCCCCTTTGTTTAAAAACCTCTCCTTAGTAGACCTAATATCCCAACCCTGGTCTCCATCCTTCTTAACTAACTCATATGGAGCCTTATATCTCATTCCTTATCCTCCCTAACCAAATCAAATTCATCTCCTATCTTCCTAATAGTCTGACCCAAAAATACACACATATTCCTAAGCCACATCATTCCCTTACTATCAATAACCTCATACATCTCAGATTCCGTCAAATCAGAAAAAGAAATATTCTGCCACTTGCCATTCCTCTTTACCCTAAAATAAGCACCGTCCAAGTCTCTAAACTCTACCATAAATCTCTATCCTCCTCATCTGTTTTCATGCTCCACATACTCCTTAATATCTCCAGAATAACTTATATTCTCTATAGTGAAATAGTTATATCCCAAAACCCCTTCCTTCCTAACTCGCATGGAGCAATACTTACCAGTAACAAAAATTTCCATAATTTCATATATACTAAGGTTTAGAACCATAGCTTTGTTTTCATTAGTACAAGATAATTTTATAAAATCTTTCATTTCCTATTTCCATACCTACTTCTAAACTGCTTGCCCATCTCCTCAATATCATCTAGAAAGAAATCAACAGCCCTGGACTTCCTAATAAATTCGCAAGACCCATCAACAAGATTAATCTTATATCTACCATTCTTGCTTATTTCGATACTGTCTAAATGACTTAAATCTATAACCTTTTTCTTCATTGTCATACCTCGTAAACTTCTTTAATCCTATTAATCTTTATCTGCCTTATCTTGCCACTATCTACTATCACTGCAACTGGATAAGCTATAACACCTCCAGGAGATCCTCCTATCATTAAAGATGGCTGGGTTATAGTTGAATACTGAAATATCCCATACAAATCTGCTACAACTATTTCTCCTTCATCATTTAAATATTTACATCTATTAATCATTAATCCTCCACAAAATAATACCTAACCTCGCAAAGATTAATCATCCCTACCTGCTTGCCGTCCTTCTCCATATACAAGCAAATATCATTATCTGCTACATAATAATCATCTATACTGAAATTCTCTCTAGATCCATTCTTAAAATTAACCTTCAAAATCATTTTAACTCCTACTTATTTTAAATTATCAATCATATCTTCTAGGTCTATATGACCTAAGGCTACTTCATCAAGAAGTTCATGAACTTTACTTACAAATCTTGCATTTCTTTTCTTTCCAAAACCAAACTCTATCCTTAGAGCTTTGGAACATATACCTAAGAAATTAAGAACTAGCTCCGCTTCCCTATCTAGCTTAGCTTTCTCATATTCAGCTTTGGTTTGTCTTATATTGCCATTAGCTAAGTCTTTTAGTAGCTCTTTTTGAATCTTTCTCCTCTGCTGTCTATTCATCCTCTATTTCCCTAGCGCCTATATACTCATATCCATACATTTTAAGAATATGATCTCCTAGCCTCTTCCTATAGCAAAGAATGTTGTAATACTCATCCCTTAAGTCGCAGGTCATCTCCTCCAGATATAAATCTCTAATATAATCAATCTTCAGATAATTCTTCTCATCCCTGGCCTTATTCTTCATCCCATACATATAGACTTTCATAATAATCTCCTATTCTCTTCCAAAATCAACAAAGGTCCAATATCTCCATCTACTCTAAAATTAAACTCATGTTCAACTTTTAAATCTTTATCATAAAGATAAGCCAAAATTTCAGTATCTTCGTCTTATTGGTAAAAATATTCTAATTCTTTTATTAAGTCTTTTACTTTCATAAATCAATCCTTTTTGACTTCTTCCCCCCCACATAATAAAACATCCTTCTAAGCACCTGGTGAGGTGTCAAAGTTTTTCTAAATCTCTTATCTCTTTCTAAAGCATCAGCAATGCTTTTGCAATCTTTATACCTATACTCATAACCTCTACAATGTTCCCCGCGCTCAGCATTAGGTAATTTTCCAGCCAATTTCAAAGCTTCCCAGCAAAAATCATGACGATCAAAAGGTACAATATGCCAATCTTTTATGTCCCAGCCGTTTTCCTTACATTCTTCTTTCATAAAATTAATAACGGCATCTGCAATTTTCATTCTTCAACCTCCATTGATTTTTCAAAACCTTGATTAAAACCTAGTTCAAAATTAAGATAAGAAGTTAAAGATATAAGTTCTACTCCATTGTTTACTGATTCATTCATATCGTTAGCAAGTTGAAATTTTTCTTCGATTAATTTATCTATCATATTGACTTGATTTTCTGTTAAATCGAATTGATATTTTTTCTCACTCATTCTTCCACCTCCACCAACTCAAAATCTTTCAAATTATTTGCAAAGATTTCTAGGTCATTTTCTAGTTTATCTATGCCGTTAAATAGCTCTCCAACTCCTTTATTCCTAAAATTTTTAACATCAGATAGGATTCTGTCAATCTCTTTCAATAGTTCATCTTTCGCATCTTCACGACTACTACAATTAACATTATTGCACATCACAAACATACCTTTCGTAAACAATTTCATTTATGAAATCCCAAAACTCTTTGGTACAACCTATATCTGTACATTGTTTCATCAATAATCCCTTATTTTGATAGTCTTGTAATAAATCTATTTCGTATTTATTTAATTTGCTTCTATCAACATACTGATCCATTAGACAATGCATTAAATAAGGAAAAAATCTTATTTCATTTTTGTTTGCATCTCTTCCTAACATTTTTTGAAATTTTTTATCTAAATGTTTTATATTTTGTTTTTCAACATTACCTCTTATTTTTTCAATTATTTCCATTATTTTCCCTCCTATCCTAAATAGCTCCATTGCCTATAAACAAGAAACAAAAACCTCAATATAATTGTCATAATTACAATTGAAGATATGTTTTTCGCTTTCTTCATATCAACAAAATCAAAACTCTCTTTAAAAAACACTGCTAACATAAAATATGTTAAAGCCCTAATCATTTGTGGTGTCATACATACTCCTATTAATATTATCCAAAAATCTTATCCCTTGCCTAAAAGGAACCTCGTACTTTCTCAAATTGCTTGCAGTAACACTCTTCTTGCCCCATATGCCTTCCATATCTGACCATATCTCCCATGGCACATAGAAATGCCTATCTCCTATACCACAGCAGACTCCTACCAGACCTCCAAGCCTGTACTTACTATCAAGGACCTCTGCCTGCTTCTTAGTAATCACCGACTGTAGGATTTTATCCTTACTAGTATACTTACACTCGAAGCATATGGATCTCCCACCTCTGATTGTTCCTTCAAAGTCAGGATTTGCCTTTCTAGTGAATTGCCCTTCGAATCTCCCATTCCTTAAAAGTCTAATCACTCGAAAAGGCTCATCAACCTTACTAATATCCGCTATCCCTTCTTGCTTATAGAAATCACAGCCCATGGCCACGAACTTCTCAAAGTTTTTACCAAAGCCGTTGGACTGTCTATTCCTATACCTCTGGCGTGCCTTGGCTTGATCAAGCTCGTAAGTACTAATCATCTATGTCTCCTAACATAGACAATTGATCCTCATCCATTCTCTTAAGCATTACTGAATTATCCTTAGCATCTACCATATAATTATCAGTAACTACACTATTTTCGTTAGAAAAGGACTGCTTTAGATTTGACTTGATAGAATACTTAATAACTGGCTTCTTATATTTCTTAATTTCAAAATCACTACCAGCACGTGGTATTTTTACTTCCTCGTACTCACAGGCAAGCTTAATCTTTACAGTAACCTCTCCTGATTCAAAATCTCCTCTAACTACCTTTCCCATGACTGTAGACATATGATTATCTACACCAAAAATCAAATCATTAAATAGTTCCGGATTCTTTAAACTTAGCTTCTCCATAATTCCTCCTATATTTATTCATCATATTTTTATTTTTTATATATATTTTTATAGTGTGCATAAGTCCTTTTATATATTATAAATATCTAATCTTTTATATTGTGGATAAGTCTTTTCACTCAATATAACTAAATGATTATCCACAGAATAAAAAGTCTCAAAATATCTATGTGGATAAATAAGGCAAAATCATTCAATCCAATTATTATGTCATATAAAATCTATCTCAATTTTACATACAAGCTTATACATTTTGACTAACTCTGCCCTTTGATGTGGATAATTCACCTTTTAGAAATATTGCTTTTACCTAATCAATGTGTATAAGTCTTATAGATGTTTATATTTAAACCTTATCTTAATTGTGGATAAGTCTTTTTTATTCCAAAAGCTTATTTTTTATCTTTCTACGTAGCTTCAAATAGACTGCCCAACCGGTAAAGTCGTTATATTTAGCTTCTATTCCAAAGTCCTTATCAGCTACAGTCCAGCCAGGATATATCTTTTCCCATCTTTCTATGTCATAAGGATTTAGGGCATACTGGATTAATCTCTTCCTAGAGTATTTATGGTCATTAGTCCTCTCAAAAGGTCTCTCGAGGTTTTTGCTGCAGGACCACTTTCTCTTATAGGATGTATGCTTGGCCAAATAATTAGCCAACCCTAAAATCCCGGCATTTATATCTTCTTGGATTCTCTTACTATCTGCATATCCTATAAGGTCACCTTTTTTTTGCCCTTTTCTTCTTGGCCTTCTCCAGCAATCCTCAATCATATCTCTATCAAGACCACAGGATAATAAAAGATGATGGTGGTATCTCACACCCTTATCATCTCCTCTAGGCTCTCTCATTGATGTAACTACTATATATCTAAGCTCTTCTTCTACTCCCTGAGACTTCATCCTATCCTTAAGCCTTCTAAGGTAATTTCTAATCTCTCTTTGAGCATCATCATAAGACTTAGGTAGATATATGTCCTTATAAGTAAGCGATAAGAAAATATCATCTTGGCCAAAATTAGTTTCAGCAAGCTGGATAAATCTTCTCCTAGCATTTTTGTCATTCATTTTTTCTTGCTTAGGAAGTGATACATACTTTTTCTTAGACCTCTTACCTTTTTTCTTTTCTAACTGATACTCAGATAAAGAGTATAGGTCCACCTCCATATAATTTTCTCCACAGTATATCTTTTTTTCTCTTACAAAATTTCTCATAGCACACCTTAATTTTTGTGTACCGTACAAAAGATAATACCAATTACAAGCCCGTAAGGGAGTCACGCAAAACTCCCTGAAAATACGGCCTTGTAGCTTGTAGTCAAGCAAAATAAGGGGTATAATATAACCAGTACACAACCATTGATGAGCTTATTTTTAGCTCATCTTTTTTTATAAACTTTCTTCCTCGAACTCTTCAATCCTTTTTGCAAGGTCAGCATCTTCTTTGCTAATCTCTTCAGCTGTGAGATCTTGACCAGCCTTTATAGTCTCCAAAACTTTCTTATCAGACTCTTTAATGGAAAAATCGCAAATTGCCTTATCAAGCTTAATAGCTTCCCTCATAATCCTTACATAACCCTCAGCAGCACCAGCCCCACGTTCGTAAGCAATCGAGGTCTTAATCTGGTCAAGAATATCTTCCATCCTATGGCAAGCCTTAAGGACCTCAGTCCCATCTGGATTAATAGTTTTTACATCTTGAGCCAAATCGACCTTATCAAGACCTACATAAGAAACTGAATGAGTCTCCTCGTCAAGTACTTCAAGCCTTGGTACTAAGGCATCAATATCACGTCTCCAAACAATTCCAGTAACCTTTCTTTTTAAGTGGCCATCATAGTAAATAGGCTCTTCCGTCTTAAGAAGCTCCAAAGCTTTTTTGTAATCAATACTCATATAATCACCCCAAAAACTAAAGTAACAAAAATACAAATGCTGCCAAATATCCTATCAGTCTCTCTTTGACCAGCCAGAGCCAGAAGTAAAAACATAGCACCAATCACAATCAAAATGCTAGCCTCAATGTTTTTCTCCTTCTCCCTATACCAGGCCCTTCTAGGACTTCTCGCATAAGATCTCTTATCCTTTAATTTTTCATTATTAATAGCCCTAAAAACTTCACTAGGCTTCTCAGCCCTACTCACCTTAATAGCCTTATACATCTCACTAGCCTTTAAATAATCCATAAACCCTCCTAATAAATTCCAAATTCCCTAAGAGTATCCTCAATTCCATACTCTTCTACATCATCTGCATAGCAAGATCCAACAAACTCATCTACCGGACTCGCATCCTTATACACCAAGAAAAGTTCTCCTTCTTCCCTAGCGTAATATCCCTTTTCAAACTCTCCTAGAGCCTTATTAAAATCTTCAATACTCATAAATCCTCCTTACTTAAACAAATTCAATTCACCCTTCAAACATTTCTCAAAAGTCTGTACATCTACCAAGTACCTCCACTTGATATTCTCATCCTCAGGAGGCAAAGCAACCGCAAAAGTAAGCTTATCCGCCCTGCACGCTCTCCTTAAAACATCAATAGACATCCCAGAAAGCCTACTCTCTGCATACTCCAATCCTTCCACATACCTAGAATTCAATCTATTATCAATAACTTTCTCCATACAAACCTCATTTCAAATCCCTATCGACATCCACTACCAAATCCAACTCATTAATCTCATTGACCAGGACATTAATCCTGTCCATATTGTTTTTAAGCTTTTCAAATTCACTACTAAGTTCATCAAGTTTTTCTCTAAAGTCATCTAGCCCCTTGACCTTGATTTTTAAATTCAAACTTTTAGAATTCTCCATAATCTCTCCTTTGTTTTTAAATTCCTATCTCCTAAAACATCCTGTATAATAAAACCAAGAAAGGAGGTATAACAATGAAATTAAACAACGACTTAATTCGTGATATCCTACTTACTATTGAAGAATACACAGGATATGAAAAACCCATTACTTTTCACAAGCCTTATGAAGTCGAAGAAAACAATCAACCTTTGATTAAAGACTACTCAAGAGAAGAGTTCTTCTACCACCTAAAACAATGTGAAATATCAGGTATGATTGAAGTAATGTTAGAAACAGGAGAATATACAACAGTCTCCTATCTAACCCCGCTAGGTCATGAGTTTTTAGAAAATATAAGAAGTAATACTGTTTGGAGTAAAACTAAAACTATCTCTAAAAAACTAGGCCTTAAATCACTTGATGCAGTGAAGCAAATATCAACTAGCGTTATAACTGAAATAATCAAACAAGAATTGGGATACTAACCTCTAAAGTCATTCAAAGTGTTTTTTATAGCAGTTTGAATGACTTTTCCCATATCTATCTTGTCCATCTCATCTTCTCCAAAATGAGTACCTACGTAATACATAAGACCTTTAAAAGCCATACTATATACAAACCATTTATAAATAGAGAAAATAAGTAAAATCAATACAATAAATTTAACCAATTAAACCCTCCTTCCTTATTCCTTCAAAAGGCTGAACAGATAGAAAAAGAACTAATCTACCCTTATACTTTCAAGACGGTAAGTATCATGTGAAATTTGATTAGCATCTTGTTTAACTATGCTTATTAGTTTCTCTCTCTTGCTAACAACTATAGAAATAGACTCCTTTTTATTTCTCCCTGTTAATGAGCGATTTTTTATTTTCCTTTTTCTTTTCCAAAACATAATCTCCTCCTTCCTTATTGCTTATTAGTATTTTTTATTTAATAACATTTACCATTTTTACAATTACCATCTCCCCTATAATCGTGTATAGTGAAATTAAAAAGGAGACATTTACTAATGGAACAACCAAACTTATCACTTGATAATCACCAAATCAAAATAATAAATCACGGTCTAGCTTTGCTACCTGACTTACAAGATGCACTGCCAGATACACCAAATAATAGAAAACTATTCTCTAAATCCCATCTAGTTCCTGATTTGATAAATCAACTTGGAACTCACAAAGCTAATAATCTTACAAAAGACCAAACCGAATTAATTACACTAGCAATATTAGGTCTTCACCTTATAGCTTCAGGTCAAATCTTTATAGACCAAGAATCAAAAGACTTTTGCTCAGCCAACTTCTTTAAAATAAATCATCTTTACCAATCTTATTTGAACATCTAACCTAAAAGTCGGCTCATATTTATCCCTAAAAGGCATCTTCAAGAAACGCAAGATGTCTTTTATAGTATCAATAGGCTTTATCTCCTTTTCCTTATAGCTAAGCTTAATAAAAACATCTTCATCAGTAAATTTCTTATTAGCCAACTCAATAAATTTTTCTCTGTAAATTTTATGCCTTCCCATAACCTCCTCCTTCCTTATTCCTTAACAAACAACATTATTTTATAATCTCCTCCACAATCTCGTATAATAAAACCAAGAAAGGAGGTGACTATATGCCAACTACTTCTTTTTATGAACAAGTAGAATACTTAACACGACTTCTACTAGAATCAAAGGACTTGTCCGACCAAACTCCAGAGTCAATTGTAAAACTCTACAAAGAAACTTATGAACAAGTCAAAGAAGCTCTATCAGCTTACGGATATTAACGTGTTATGTTAATATTTACAGGAGTGCAATTTACCTTGTACTCCTTTTCTATTCTTTTCATTTTCTCAAAAATAGTATCTATAAAATCTAGGTCCTCATCCTTAAAAGCAAGAAAATTAATATTTATCTCTACATCCTTTTTGCTTGCGATTTCTAAATTTTCATATTCAACTAATCTCTCTCCCATAATCTCCTCCTTCCTTATTGCTTGACTTACGACTTTAATTTAGTATCTCCTCCATAATCTTGTATAATAAAATCAAAAAGGAGAAACCCATGTCAACCTACGACGATTTTGCAATAGTTAATGTAAAAATACTAAAATACATACTAAAAAATGATAATATACTAACAAAGCATCAAATCCTATCCAAATTCCCGGATAATAAATACCAGACACTCCACAGACTAGAAACAATGTCCAAACCCAAAGGCCTATACTTTAAGCCTGGTGAAGAAGAGACTCAATATATCGAAGAATCTTATATTTGGACCAAAGACTCTAATGGCTTTGATAAAATAAAGTACACGGGAAACTTATCCCTCACTACCAATGGCAAGTCCTATCTCCTAGACTACGTCTTACACAATCGAAGAAATATCTTCTGGGAAATTATTAGATCCTTCTTCTTCCCTTCCCTTGTAGCCCTACTAGTAAGTGCAATAGCAAACTACCTATTTCCTTAAAAAATAATTATAAAGAAAAGCCACACCCAAGGCTGACAAGCAAGGACAAATCCAATCCATAAAAAACCAAAATACCTTACTATCCTTAATCATCAGCCTTGTATAAGTTCTATCGTCCATACCATCCTTAAAATAGTTAATAGCTTTTTTAATCCATCCCACAATCTCCTCCTTCCTTATTGCTTGAAAACTTAATTAATTTATAACTTCCTCCACAATCTCGTATAATAAAACCAAGAAAGGAGGCAAAATTATGTCTGAAAATTCATTCGATAATACAACCGAATACCTAACAAAACTTTTCTTAGAATCAAGAAATCTTTCTGATCAGACACCTGAATCCTTAGTAAAGCTATACAAAGATACCTACAAGCAAATCAACGAATCTTTGAAAGCTTATAATAAGACTCAGAAAAATAATCAAAAAATATATTATTAGTTAGTAGATCTAATAATAATCTTCTTAGGCTTACAATGAACGTTGTAAGCCTTAGCAAGAATTCTAAATCCTCTCAAAGTTTCGCTTAGCTCATAAATATTACTTACGATTAGCTCATCTATAACAAAATCCTGTCTATACTCATCTTTTGAAAAATCTACCTCAGCAAAAATTTCATCTTGAAAATAATCAAAATCTTCCATATCCTCGGAAACAAATTCTTTCTGTAATTCAATTAAAATTTGCTTAGACTCTTCTACTTGTAAAATGTTTAACTTCTTAATTGCACTATTAAGCTTTCTAACTACTCCTAAAGTGAATGAATCATCTTTTAATATTTCCTTTTCTCCCATAATCTCTCCTTTGTTTTTCTAAACGGATTATCCGTTATACTGCAGTAAAAAAAATATCTATTATATCTTGCTCAGATTTTAAGTTCAGTAAATCTCTAGTCTTTTCAATCTCTGATTGATTGAAAAAAGTCTCATTTTTCAATCTGGTATTAAGCGTAGTAGAGCTAATGCCTAGAGCTTTAGCAAATTCTTGTTGAGTTCCATAAACTTCTTTAATTTTTCCTTTTAATTTATTGTAATTAAATTCCAAAGAAATACCCCCTTTTCTCTAATCGGTTTATCCGTTATTCATATATTACCATCTTCTTTTTATCTTGTCAACGGTTTTTCTTATATTTCCTTTAATAAACAGTTGTTTTTTTACGGAATATCTTATATAATATAAATAACAAAAAGTAAGGAGAAGATAAAATAATGTCAGACTTTGTGAAAAGACTAAATCAATTAATGAACGAAAATAAAATTTCTCAAAATAAATTATCAGAAATAACCGGCATAACTCAATCATCTATTAGTGATTGGGCTAACGGAAAATATAAACCCAGACAAGATAAAGTTTATTTATTATCTGAAGCCTTAAAAGTTTCTCCGGCTTATTTGCTGGGATACTCAGATAACAAAAATTTAGATCAGAAATCAACAACAAATAATACTAGTAAAATAGACAAATTATTTAATCAATTAAATGATGAGGGAAAGGGAAAAGCCATCTCCTACACCCAAGATCTAGTAGACTCAGGTAAATATAAGAAAACCATCAAAGAAGATACTTCCGACTACATAACAACAATAGATGACATGAGATCCTACCTAATGACAATCCCCATGGCTGCATTCGACGGCAAACTAAACCCAGCCCAAATGAACGACGAAGAAATTATTTCATTATACAAATTACTAAAAGATAACGAATAAGGATTAACCATGATTAAAAAGGAAATAGATGATACAATCAAAAATCTAATAAAAAATGCAGGTTCAAGTGATCTATACGATATCATCTCCTACCTTGACATAACCATCAAACCCTGCCAGGGCAAGAGCTTCTACTGTCAACTAAATGACCACAAATATATCTACATGGATAACAATTTAGTAGAAAACATCAAGCCCTTTGTCCTAGCCCACGAACTAGGCCACGCAGTCCTACACAAGGAAGAGATATATCACTACTCCCCTCTTTCTATTAACAAGACATCTACAGAAAGAGAAGCAGACTATTTTGCTTTTAGGATTTTAGGTAAGAGTATAGATCCAACTTTAGATTATACAATAAGTCAATATGCAAACCTATTAGCTGTAAGTGAGGATACTATAAAATATATAATGAATTAAAAAGGAGTTTAACATGGAATATATAATAATGGCCATCATTATAATTATTGTTATAGCAAAAGTTACCGGAGAAGATAAGAAGTTGAAGACCAAGAGTGATCCAAATGCAGAAGGCTATGATAATACTAGGTTAACGATAGAGGAGAAATATAACTATGAGGAAATCTATCTAACTGGAGTTAATTATTATACTTCAAACATAGATAAATTTATGAAAAAATTTCCACACCCTGATTGGGATAATGATAAAATAGATAAATTAGTCCATTATAAATACTATGCTCAAAACAATGCGCTAGTAAAATTAAAAAACGAAAATCATAAGAATGACCCAAAAGCTATTAAGGTTACTTTAAACCGTAGAACAATTGGATATATTTCTAGAGACCAAAAATCATTAGTGAGAAAATTAACCAAAATACCTAATTTAGTTAGAGCTGAAATCTATGGAGGTCCTAGAAAAGTCTACGATCCTAAAAAAGATAAATATATAAAATCGAAAGATTATAATTATACCGTAAGGATATATATAGAAAAATAAATAAAACATCCTTAAAATTAAATCAATTTTAAAGATAAGTGCCTACTATAAACTTTGACAAATATTAATATGTAAACTATAATCATGATAGAATATTCAATGGCCTCGCGAAAGCGGACTGCAATATCCCTATCACATTATAGTGGTAGGGTTTTTTGTTTCTATAATTATAAATAAATAAAAAGAGATTCCCCTCGTTCCCCAACGCTGGAATCTCTTAGAAACTTAGCAGACGGTATCACTCCGCCTGCTTCTATTATACCATAAATAGGAGGAAATATGGCTACAAGAAGAAAACTTCCAAACGGTACAGGCTCAGTCGAACGAGTCAAATATACCCCTCAAGGCAAAGTAAGAGTCAACCAATACAGGGCAAGACTTCCGAAAAGTAAGGGTAGAAAAGACATAGGCTTTTACAAAACCTATACCAAAGCCCTGGATGCTTTAATTAATTACAAAGAACCTGAACCAGAAATTACCTTCAAAGAAATCTTCCAACAATTTAAGAGATCAAATGAATTCTTAAAAGTGAGTAGTAAAACCCAGGCTAGACATGAGAAATCTTTCCAAAGATTTGAAGAACTCCACGACATGAATATCCATGACATAAAATATTCAGACCTACAAGACGTCTTAGACCAAATGGAGTTAGAAGGCTACGAAAAACCACTAGGCAACGGAGAATACATCCACATGGAATACTCTCAAAACTCAATAAAAAGATTAAAAATTGTAGTAAGTAAAATATACCAAAGAGCCATCAAAGAAAACCTAATCCAACTAGACCTATCAAAGTACCTGGAAGTAGGTGGTGTAGGAATAAGAAGACATAAAGAAACCTTCACAAAATCAGAAATAGAAACCTTATTCAAATCAATCCCCCACAATCCAGATGCCATGCACGTACTAGTAATGATATTTACAGGAATGAGAACAGGAGAATACTTATATCTTAAAACAAATAAGATTGACCTTGATAAAAACCAAATAAAAGATTTTGGCGAAAAAACAGATGCAGGCAAAACACGAAAAATGTATATACATCCTAGAATCAAAGACATAGTAAAATACCTAATAAAGCAAAGTCAAACAGGAAATATCGTAGAAGCAACAAGATTAAACGGAGAAACCTACATCCCAAGCGACACTAAATTTTATAAGGATATCTATTATCCCGCCCTAGAAAAAGCTGGAATAAAAAGAAAAATCCCATACACTTGCCGATACACCTTCGCAACCATTGCCCATCAATCCGGAGTAAGCGATAAGGCTCTACAAAAATTAATGGGCCATACTGACTTCGCCGTAACAGCAAATTCTTACATCCAAGAATACGACGACTACCTTTACAAAGAACTACAAAAAATATAAACCTCTGTGGGCAACGTGTGGGCAACGTACATCAATAAAGCCCAATAAAGCCAAACAAAAACGGCTTAAAATACGCAATCGTTGAAATCTCAATACCCAAGAATAGCACTGATGGTGCACCAAACATATTAGAGGCCTTGCCTCTTTTTTTTATTCTTATTTAACTAGTATATATAGTAAAAGAGCTACCATATTTATTGGCAACTCCTCTTACTATATATTTATTTATCTATCTTGTATCAAATCATTTGCTGTTTCTAATAAGGCTAGGCCTGTGTAATAATTTTCTCCCATCAAATCATAGATAGCATCTTCGCTCAGTACAGCCTGATTTATATCATCCCCTATCTCTCCTCTGTTGGATGCATCCATATCCTTTGTAAAATCTTCGCTATAATAATAAGTAACTAGTCTCTTGTACTCATCTTGATGATCTACAAATTCTTCTAGAGCTTTTTTTAAATTTTCCATTAATTTTTCATGATCTTCAAATATTTCATTTAGTTCGTTTAGGTAATTATAGTCCATTAATATCTCCTTTAATAAATTTTATCAAATTATCAACATCTTCTTTTATTGAATCTGACAAATTGTCAGATCTATCATTTGTAGTCACTATAACTATATTTTCATTGGCTAATAATGCAATTATTTGACCACCAGTTCCTGAAGCAAAAACTATTTGATTTTTACTCTTCCAGAAACCATAAGTATAAAAATCTTCAGATAGATAAGTGAATTTATCAGAATCTCTAGCAAAAACAGGGGTAAATAATTTACTAATAGAATCTTCGCTAATAATTCTATGATCCATATGCTTTCCTTTATTTAATAATAGTAGACCTATTCTTAACATTTCTAAATCACTAAGATATAGCTTGCTAGCACCAACAATAAACTTTCCATATGAATCCCACTTTACTTGTTTTATATCTATTTTATCGAATAAATTATCTTTCAAAAATTCATACATTGAAGAATTAAGATAATTTTCCATAACTACAGATAATAAGTAATAAGAGGCATTTGAATATTGAAAATGAATACCAGGCTTAAACTTGATGGGATAATTAATACATAAATTAAGTAAATCTTCTTCAGGAATACCTTCAATGTCCTTTGACATCAACAAGGATTTATCATATCCTACACTATGCGACAGTAGATGTTTTACTTTAGTTTCCTTTAAATATTTAATATTATCTTTATTTGTTAGAGTTATACAATCTTCTAATAAGGGATAAATATAGGTATCCATATTGAAATCAAATTGACTTTTTTCCATCAGTATTAAGGATCCAATAGCCAAAACACTCTTAGCCACAGATCTTACATTTAAGGGATTATCATTAGCTTTACCTATAATCTCATCCCTATTTCCATCAAAGATTATAAATGAACTGGCCAGAGATTTTTCTAGATTCTCCTTGTAATATTTTTCTAAATTTGATAGCAAGATTTGCTCCTTAAGAAATATTTATTATCCACATAAAATAATTTCATTATAATTTATTAATAGTTATAATTTTATTTTTAGATAATTGTTATTTAATATAAATCAAGTTCTACTTTTCCCTAGTCAGCAAGGCTATGGCCTCTAAATGACGAGATTTAGGGAATTGGTCATATATTTCGTAATCTTTTATTTCGAATCCTTCTTTTATAAATTCTTTTAAGTTTTCTACTTGTGTTTTTGGATTACATGAAATATAGATGAATTTATCTGTATCAATTTTAAGTATTTTATCGAGAGATTTTGGGCTAATTCCTGCTCTCGGCGGATCTAGTACAATCACATCGTACTTATCTCCTACCTTTTCGATTTCTTCTAAGACATCTCCACACAAGAAATTGATATTTTCAATCTCATTTATTTTAGCGTTCTCCCAAGCCTTATCCACGGCCTCTTCCACTATTTCGATACCTGTAGCAGTCCTTGCTCTTTTTGCCATCACTTGAGTTATTGTCCCTGTTCCCGAATAAAGGTCAAGAACATCCATGCTTTGATTTATATTTGCAAGGTCGAAAGCCTTTTGGTAAAGTTTCTCTGCTGTGTATATATTAGGTTGGAAGAAAGAAAAAGGTGAGATATTAAAGGATAGACCTAACATTTCTTCTCTAATAAATTCTTTTCCATATATTAGATTGAGTTTTTCTACAACTACAGCGTCTGCTGGCGAATCATTTATTATATGATAGACTGATACGATTTTACCTACAAGATCAATTGATAAAAGTTTGTTTAAAAATAGATTTATCCTCAAACTATCAAAGCTCTCGTCACTTGTAGTAACTAGAATTACCATTATCTCGCCAGTTCTATGGGCTTTTCTTATGATTAAATGTCTTAGAAGCCCCTCTCTAGTTCTTTTATGGTAGAAATCTGTTTTCTTTTCTCTAAAATAAGCCTGGACTTTTTCTCTAATAGTATTAAAATCTTGATCTATTATATTGCAATTTGTAGTATCTACAATTTCATAAAATCTGTTTTGTCTATGGAGTCCTAAAACAAGATCTCCACCTTTTTCACTATCTCCAAAAGTATATTCCATTTTATTTCTATAGGCTTTAGTCTTAGGAGATTGGTTTATTTTAATGTCTCCTGAGTAGTCTATAGAATTGTCCTTAAATAGATTTTTAATCATGTCCACTTTTAGCATGAGTTCAGTCTCGTAGGGAAGCTTTTGGTATGCACAACCTCCACAAATATCAGGATTATCGCATGTTTTAGTCGAGTTTTCTAGGTCAGATTTTTCGATTGTTTCGATTAATTTCGCCTTTATCTTATCCTTGCTTCGTTTTTTAGCCTTTACTTTTACTCTTTGGCCTAGTAGACCTCCCTTAAATTCAATTAAGTTTCCATCCTCGTCGTATCCTTGGCTAATATTAGGGTATTTCATTTTCTCTATTTTAATTTCTTTAATCGCTTTTTTTCTCATTTTCACTCCAAAATTTATCTGTTATATTTTTTAGTTCTTCAGATTGATTTAAAAATTTTATCCTATTCCAATGTTTAGGAAAAAGCATTTGGTATTGATTCCAAGTATATCTATCGTCAACAAGATAGATTATACCCCTATCATCTTCGCTCCTAATAACTCTGCCTGCAGCTTGGAAGACTTTATTAATTCCTGGAAAAGTATAAGAATAATCAAATCCACTTAAGCCTTCCCTATCAAAATGCTCCCTTATTAGATTCCTATCAAAAGATACTCCTGGCATACCAACCGATATAATCATAGATCCAATAAGCCTATCGCCTATAAGGTCTACTCCCTCAGAAAAGATTCCCCCAAGAACGACAAAGGCTACTTCCTTACTTTCTTCTGTAAATTTTTTAATAAATTTACTTCTGTCAAGCTGACTCATAGCCCTATCTTGAATTAAGATGTCATCCTTATATCTTACAGTATAATCGCCAGCGACAGCTTCTAGGTAGGAAAATGAAGGAAAGAATATAAAATAATTGCCTTCTTTACTATTTATAAATTCATTTATAAGATCAGATATTAGCGAAACATTTCTTAACCTATCTCTATAACGAGTGCTTATGGATTTTTGTAAAATAAGTAAGTTATCTGTAGAAAATGGCATATCAAGACGTAATTTAAGGCTGTCTCTTGCCCCCAACATATCCATAAAAAAAGGCATTGGTGAAAGTGTAGCGGAGAAAAACACGGTTGATCTTGCGTAATCGTATTTTTTCTTTAGAATATGGGAAGGATCTACACACTTAATTTCAAATATTTTATCCTCGTTTTCCTCATCGAAACTAATCACATTGTAGAATCCTTCCATAAAATAATCAGAAATCTTAAGATAGGAATTGATATTAAAATACATCTCCAAGACATAATCATAATTCCTATCGTCCTTTTCTTCTATTAAGAACTTCTCCATTTTTTTAGCTAGTTCGAGTAATATCTTATCCAAGCTATCTATGTGATTTTTCGTATAATAGTGAAGCTTTTTGCCATATTTTTCGTAATTGTTGTCAAAATTAAGGATGACCTCATCCAAAACTTTAATTATTTTTTTGTGCTTATTAATATCAAAACAAGTCCTTAGTTCTTTGAAATCACTATCCCTGAAGGAGAATGAGTACATATCTCTCGCCCTATCTAGGAGATTGTGAGCTTCGTCAATTAAAAATATATATCGCGATGAGATTTCTTCAAAAAATCTCCTAAGAAATACTGTAGGATCGAAGACATAATTATAATCACAAATTATAAAGTCAGAGTAGCTTGCTATATCAAATTCAAACTCTAAGGGGCAAACTCTATATCTTTCAGCATATGAAGTTATAATATCATAATCCATTATAGTCTCTTTTGTCAAAATATCTTTAAGAGCATCATTTACCCTATCGAAATGACCCTTGGCAAAGGGACAATCATCAGGATTGCACCTAACCTCATCATTTAGGCAGATTCTATCCTTAGATGTTATTTGAACAGCTTTTATCTTAAGTCCATTTTCTTCTAATAACTTAAGTGACTTGATAGCTTCTTTTCCAGTTGTAGTCTTAGCTGTTAGGTAAAATATCTTATCTGATAAGTCTTCTCCAATAGATTTTATAGAAGGAAATATTGATGATATAGTCTTTCCTATTCCTGTAGGAGCATCTACAAAGAGATTTTTCTCCTTAAGAATTGCTGTATACACGACCACTGCCATCTTTCTCTGCCCCTTCCTATATTCTCCGTAAGGAAAGTTCAAAGCCTTTGAGCTAGTATTTCTATCTTCGAGATTTTTTGTGATAATCTTTGAAAAATCTATATATTTTTTTAATAAATCTATGTAAAATATCTCAAGTTCTTCCCTAGTAAATGATTTTTTAAAAATTTTGGTCTTGTAGTTTTCTGTCGATACATAGGTTAGGCTTATGTTTATTTCATCTAAATCCTTATCTACTGAAAAGAAATAAGCGTAGCATTTTGCTTGTGCCCAGTGAAGCTTGTTCTTATCATCTATCTCTTCAAGCTTTCTCTTGGTAGATTTAATCTCATCAATTGTGTAGGAATTCTTATCCTTGATTAGGCCATCCGCTCTTCCTTCAACTTGAAAATCGATTCCAGAAATACTTGTTAAGTTCTTCAGAGAATATTCTTTGTTGTAATTAAGACCATACGACTTCTGGATCTTTTGGTGGGCCCTAATTCCTTCAATCATCCTTGTATTATCCCTAAAAGTATTGTCTATATCGCCTGAACGCATTACAAATTCTATTAAATTTCTTACAGATATTTTAACTAACATATTATCACCTAGCTAAATTATAACATATTGGGTATAAGTTTAGAAAGAAGAAAGGAGCTATTATGAAAGATGTAATTGATTTAGCCTTAAATCATAGGACTATAAGGGAATTCACAGATCAAAAAATAGACGATACAACTATAAAAAAATTATTAGATGTTGCTAATCATTCAGCATCGTCTAATGGTATGCAGATGTTTTCAATAGTTAGAATTACTGATCAAAATATTAAAGATCAACTAGCTGATAATGGTAATCAAGAATATATGAGAAGAGCACCAGAGCTATGGATTTTCGTAGCTGATCTATATAGGAATTACTCCATAGCCAAGGAAAAAGGAGTAGAAAATGACGAAATGATTAGTTTTGATAAGTTTATTCAAGCCTTCACAGATGCGATTATTGGAGCCCAAAATGTCGTTGTCGCCTGCGAATCCTTGGGACTTGGAACAAATTATTTTGGAAATATTCACAATGATACTCAAAGGGTAATAGACTTACTAAATCTCCCTAAACTTACCTATCCTGCTGTGGGACTAGGCTTTGGTTACCCTGACCAAAATCCGCAGCTTAAGCCAAGAATGCCGATAGAGCTTAAAGCTTTCGAAAATTCTTATAAGGTTTTTGATAATTATAACGAGAAGATTAAAGATTATGATAAGGAGATGACTACTTATTACGATCTTAGAGATGCTAATAGAAGAAGTGATTCCTTCTCCCTACAAATCCCTAAAAAACAAGGATCTCTTATAAAAAATCGTGGTAAGATGTTCGAAACATTAGAAAAACAAGGATTTCTTGTAAAAAATAAATAAAATAAATCCCTTCTATTTTTCAGCTATTTAGTTTATAATAGAAGTATCAGAGTAGATAAAGAGCATTAAGTGTTAAGAAATGGGTTGTCGTTCTTAAACGAAGCGAATGCATGATTCTTTATCGCAACCGCTGACCTCTGATAGAAAGGGGATTTATGAAAAATAAAATACTAATAAATAATTTAGTTAAGGCAGCGATGTTAACAGCACTAAGCATAATTTTATCGAGGATACTCGGTATCCAGCTTACGCAGGATATAAAGATATCCTTTGGCACCCTACCTCTTATGCTTTCAGGAGTACTATTTGGTCCCTTGCTTGGAGCCCTATCGGGACTTGCAGCCGACATCATAGGAATTATGATTAATTTGGGAGGAGCCTATCATCCTGGCTTTACCTTAGGTGCCATTCTAACAGGAATGGTGCCAGGTCTCATATTTATGTATGGCAAGAGAAAAGAAATATCTAATAAAGTTTTAATTCTTCTTGTTATAATTTTTGTATATGGGATTAACCATGGTCTGTTGACACCCTTATGGTTGACACAACTATATGGAACTCCTTACAAAGTTCTTCTTGCAGGCAGGGCCATTAAAGTTATACCAGATGCTATAATAAATTATATATTACTTTTATTAATATATGAAAGACTAATACCAAAAATGAAATAAAGAAAAAGGAGTTTGTATTCTCATTAACTTGAGACAAACTCCTTTTAAAATTAGAATTTTCTACTAGCTCCTCCGCCACCGGTGCTTCCACCTCCTCCAGAAAAGCCGCCTCCGGAAAATCCTCCACCAGAAGACCAACCTGAGAAGGGATCATCATCGTTATCATTCCAGAAACTTCTACCATACCAACCTGGGAAATTTCTCCTCCTTCTTCCTCTATAATATGAAGAAGGTCCACGACTTATTCTAGTAAACATGTTTGAAATTAATATAAATACTACTAATATAAATAATATCTCAAACATACTAATCCCATCGCTAGCTTCTAGACTTTCTTGATAGGCTTCGTAATTACCATCCAGAGTGATGTCGTATTCACTTAAAACTTGACTAACTACTGCATTGAAACCTTCATTAATACCCTCTGAGTATTGACCATTTTTAAAATAATCTAACATAAAGTTGTCTATTATTCTACCAACTTTACCATCATTAAGTATTCCTTCTAGGCCATATCCTGGTATAATCGCGATTTCTCTTTGGTCTGTATTTTTATTTTCTAGAAATAAAATCAAGACTCCATTATCTTTTACCTTATCACCGAGCTTTAGTTCATTAAATAAATCGCTTCCATAATCCATACCCTCTAGGCCATCTGGATTATCAAGGCTTAGGACTAGTATCTGAGCACCTGTCTTACTTTCTAGTTCTCTATTAGTCTTTCTAATATTCTCTTTGGTACTTTCATCTAAAATTGAAAGTTCGTCATAATAATAATCATTTACCTTGCTGGATATATCATCTGCTCGAGCAAGAGTTGGAAAAAGGCAGAAGATAATCAGCATGATTATATTTAATTTTATTCTTTTGGCCTTTTCCATAACATCTCCTATTTATTGAAATCTACTGTAGGCGCTTCTTGGGCACTTTCACTTGCTTGGAAATACTCTGCCTGTTTAAATCCTGTGATCTTTCCTATTATATTAGTTGGAAATCTCACAAGCTTGGTATTAAATTCTTGGCAGGCCTCGTTATAGTTTTTTCTTTCAACCGAAATCCTATTTTCACTACCAGCAAGCTCATCCATCAAAGCAACAAATTGAGTATCTGCCTTAAGCTCAGGATAAGATTCAACTACTACATTAATATCTCCTACAGCTCTTGTTAACTCTTCGTTAGCTTCTGCAAGTTCTTCTGGGCTGTTAGCATTTTGTACTCCAGCTCTTGCATTAGTGACCTTGGTTAAGGTATCTTCCTCGTGATCTGTATAGCCTTTAACAGTATTTACAAGGTTAGGTATAAGGTCTGCCCTTCTTTGTACAACATTTTGAACTTGTGCATAGGCTTTATTTACATTTTCTCTTGATGTAGCTAGATTGTTATATGTTGGCACAATCGCTATTAATAAGATTACAGCTACTGCAATTATAGCAATTATTGCTGAAAATCCTTTCATTTTTTTGTTTTTATTCATAATTCCTCCTCTTTGTATTATATATACCCATCCAGAAGGATAATATCCTTATATTTTAGGGAGGATTTTACGTCTATTATTCTTTGATTGCTAGATCCTCTAAAATCCAATGTCAAATCTTTATATTCTTCTATAAACTCACCATCGACTAGGACGTCAATTTGCTCTAGTATTTGTCTTGAAAGTTTCATTTTCTCTAAAACTTCAAATTTAAAGCCGCTATAGATCCAAATAGACTTGTCTGTGTGTTTTCTTATATCTATTAAGGCCTGTAGTAGCCCTTCAGGACTTTCAAAAGGTTCCCCTCCTAGAATTGTAAGGCCCTCAACTTCATCAAGCTTAAGATAGGAAATAACTTCCCTTAGCGCCTTATCATTCCACTCTTTTCCAAAGTTAAAATCCATATAATCTCTATTAAAGCAATTCTTGCAATTTCTATCGCAACCTGATAGGAAAAAAGAGGTCCTGATTCCAGGACCATTAGCTACATCATATTTTCTTATTTGCCCATATCTCATATGTGAAGCACCCTTGCTTTTATTTCTTTTGTTCTACCTTCGTTCCAGAAGTTTTCACCTAGGTAACCGCAGGTTCTCCTAACTACAGTAAGAGTGTTTCTATCCTTGTTGCCACAGTTTGGGCAATACCAATTATTATCATCATCTAAGAGGATTTCTCCATCATATCCACACTCAGCGCAATAGTCTGACTTTGTGTTAAACTCCGCATATTGTATGTGATCATAAATATATTTTACCATGGTCATCACGGCCTTAATATTATTAGTCATGTTAGGGATTTCTGCATAGGAGATACATCCACCTGTCGATAATTGTTGAAATTCTGACTCGAAATCAAACTTATCAAAGACAGAAATATCTTCTCTAACATCTACATGGAAGGAGTTTGTATAGTAACCCTTGTCGGTAACATTTTCTATACTTCCAAATCTTTCCTTATCTATTGAAGCAAATCTATGAGTTAAGCTTTCTGCTGGAGTGCCATATACTGCAAAGGCAATACCATATTCCTTCGTCCATTCTTCCTTCTTCTTATTTAAAACTTCCATAATCTTCAGAGCAAAGTCGTGACCACGCTTACTAGTATGACTTTCTCCTGTTGTAAGTACGCTTGCTTCGTAGATTCCAATATATCCAATTGTAACTGTAGCATAACCATTTTCTAAAAGTGGCTTTATAGATTGATGCCTATCTAATCTTGCTATAGCTCCATGTCTAAAGTGGATTGGAGAAGAGTCACTTGTTACCTTGGATAGGTGTTCATATCTTAGAAGTCCAACCTGCTTTATCAGGTCAAGCCTCTTATCTAGTATTTCAAAGAATTTATCCTCATCTCCATCAGCAAGGATTCCTATTTGAGGGAGATTTATTGTAGCAACTCCCATATTAAATCTTCCATCAAACTTATACTCACCATTTTCGTCTTTGTATGGAGGAAGAAAAGCCCTGCAGCCCATAGGAGAGAATACATTTCCTTCATAGTTTTCTCTCATTTTCTTAGCTGAAATATAATCAGGATACATTCTCTTGGCTGTACATTTCGCTGCAAGTTCTGTAAGCTTATAATATTTAGAACCTTCGTGAACATTATTCTCATCTAAAACATATATCAACTTAGGAAAGGCTGGTGTAACATATACTCCTTGTTCATTTTTGATTCCCTTAATCCTTTGTCTAAGAATTTCTTCTATGATTTTTACAGTGCTTGAAAGGTATAGGTCATCCTCGTCAGTATGCATAAACAAGGTTACAAATGGAGATTGGCCATTGCTAGTCATTAGGGTATTTATTTGATATTGGATTGTTTGAATACCGCTTTCTAAGTCTCTCTGAGTCAAAGCCTCTGCCATTTCTCTTATTTTTTCTTCGTCATCTAAGATAGTTCTACTTAGTTTTAGGTTTTTATCGTAAGATTTTTTGAGATAAGGACTTAGGCAGGATATATTTATGGATTGGCCTCCGTACTGGTTGCTAGCAATTTGTGCTATAATTTGTGTCATAACATTACAGGCGACTTGAAAAGACTTTGGTGTCTCAATCATCTTATCATTTACAACTGTTCCATTATCAAGCATATCCTTCATATCGACTAAGCAGCAGTTAAAGATTGGCTGGATTAGGTAATCCAGATCATGAATATGTATGGCACCAGAGTTATGAGCTTCTACTAAATCTATCGGTATCAATTTCCTTTTAGCAATGTCTTTTGCGACTTCTCCTGCAATCAAATCTCTTTGAGTAGATGCTATAATGGGATTCTTGTTGGAATTTTCATCCATCACATCGATATTAGTATGATTTAATAAGCCTAAAATATCATCATCTGATGTATTTTGCTCTCTCTTATAGGCTTGAACTGACTTATAGCTCTCATAGGATTTGGCAGTAGCTGGATTTTTCCTGTCAATTAACTTATAATAGACCATATCTTCTATCTTATAGATTGAAATATCATCCTCGCCTAAAGCTTCACTTTCTATTTCATTAGCTATATCCATAGCTTGATTTTCAACATAAACACCACTTGCTGATTTCATTGCTTTTTCTATAGCTATAACTATTTTATCTTTTTCAAATTTGGCTTTGCTGCCATCTCTTTTAATTACCTGAATCATATTAACCTCCGAAATCTATGATGATTATACCATATATAGTGGTCCTTGTAAAAAATGAATACTATATATAGTATCAAGCCTGTGATTAAGGCAATCGACTTTTATCTTTACCTATCTTTATACATATCAAAATACTTAAAAAATCCCCAAGAATCCTAACTAAAAGTTAGAATCTCGGGGATTAAAATAAAGTTTATCCTATTTTATTTTAAATATTAATTTATTATTTTCATCTAAATCTAATAAAGCTGTATCTTTTTCAGAAACTTTTCCTTCGATAATTAACTTACCAAGTTCTGTTTCTACATGAGTTTGTAGGAATCTCTTGACAGGTCTTGCACCGTATTCAATATTATATGCATTAGCCAAGATATATTCCTTAGCAGCATTTGAAATCTCTAGATTTATATCTTTATCTTCTAGCCTAGATCTGATGTCAGCGATTTGAAGGTCGATTATTTCGTAAACTTGTTCGCTTGTAAGTGGAGTAAACATCACTATATCGTCAATTCTGTTTAGAAATTCTGGCTTGAAAGAATTTCTTAAGATTACATCTACCTTTTCTTTATTTTCTTCATCAATACTTCCATCATCATTTAGTCCATCTATCAAGTATTCTGAACCGATATTACTTGTCATGATGATTATAGTATTTTTAAAATCTACAGTTCTACCTTGAGAATCTGTTAGTCTTCCGTCATCTAAGACTTGTAATAATATATTGAATACATCTGGATGTGCTTTTTCAATTTCATCAAAAAGGATTACTGAGTAAGGTTTGCGTCTAACTGCTTCTGTTAATTGGCCGCCTTCTTCGTAGCCAACATATCCAGGAGCTGCACCGATTAGTCTTGACACAGAATATTTTTCCATATATTCACTCATATCAATTCTAATCATGTTCCTCTCATCATCAAACATTGCCTCAGTCAACGCTTTGGCAAGCTCAGTCTTTCCTACACCAGTTGGACCTAGGAAGATAAAGGAACCTATAGGTTTGTTTTGGCTCTTAAGTCCAGATCTTGCCCTTATAATAGCATCTGATACTGCTCTTATTGCCTCATCTTGGCCGATTACTCTTTGGTGTAGCTTTTCTGGTAGGTGGAGGATTTTGCTCCTTTCGCTTTCTACAAGCTTAGTAACTGGTATATTTGTCCAATTGCTTACAACATCTGCTACATC
The DNA here is from genome assembly GCF_900290195.1 of Anaerococcus marasmi. GTDB lineage: Bacteria > Bacillota > Clostridia > Tissierellales > Peptoniphilaceae > Anaerococcus > Anaerococcus marasmi. Next base: position 496,462 of record NZ_OLMF01000004.1, read on the forward strand.
TTCGTCGGTTACTTCCTCTTTGATTGAAGAATCAGTATTTTCACCAGAATTTTTCTCTTCCAATTTCTTTTTTAGCTCTTCAAGCTTACCATATTTTAATTCAGATAGCTTTTCGAAATCGTAATTTCTTTCAGCATTTTCAATCTCAACCTTTACCCTATCAATCTCTTCCTTTATATTCTTAACATCATCTATGGCAGATTTTTCATCTTTCCATTTTAGAAATTCTTCGTCATATTTTTCTGATAGGTTTGCCAAGTCTTCTTCTAATTCCTTAAGTCTCTTCTTAGAATATTCATCATCTTCTTTTTTTAGAGCGGTAATTTCTATTTGTAATTGTAAAAGTTTTCTCTTTTGCTCATCTAGATAGCTTGGCATGGTGTCAATTTCTGTTCTAACTGTCGCACAAGCTTCGTCCATCAAGTCTATGGCCTTATCTGGTAAGAACCTATCTGAAATGTACCTATCAGATAATTCTGCTGCTGCAATTACTGCGCTATCTTGGATTCTAATTCCATGGAAGATTTCATATTTGTCCTTGATACCTCTAAGAATACTTATTGTATCTTCGACAGATGGCTCTTCTACCATAACTTTTTGGAAACGACGTTCCAAGGCTCCATCTTTTTCTATATATTGTCTATACTCATTAAGGGTAGTAGCTCCTATTACTTTAATCTCTCCACGAGCGAGCATTGGCTTCATTATGTTTGAAGCATCCATTGCCCCCTCAGACTTACCAGCTCCCACAATATTATGAATTTCGTCAATAAACATTATTATTTGTCCATCTGACTTTTGGACTTCATCTATTACAGCCTTTAATCTTTCTTCAAATTGTCCCCTATATTTTGCTCCTGCTACAAGAGATCCCATATCGAGGGAAAATATAGTTCTTCCTTGAATTGGTTCAGGAACATCGTTGTTGACAATCCTTTGGGCAAGTCCTTCTACAATTGCAGTCTTACCTACACCAGGTTGACCAATTAGGACTGGGTTATTTTTCTTTCTTCTAGAAAGAATCCTTAGAGCGTTTCTAATCTCCCTATCTCTACCAATAACTGGATCTATTTTTCCTTCTCTGGCTTCTTGGGTTAGGTTTCTACCGAACTTTTCTAGTGGGTTAGTAGTTTCTTCTGGATTGTCATTAGTAACTTTTTGACCTTTCCTGACATTTTGGATAGAGTTTTTAAAGCTAACTGCACTTATGCCAAAAGTCTTATTAGTAGAATCTACTTCGGTTTTTTCCTTCAAGAGACTTAGGAAAATATGTTCAGTTGATACGAAACTATCTCCCATTTCCTTAGCTACATCTTCTGCTTTTAGAAGGATTCTTTGGAATACTTGACTTGGGTAAGTATTTGAGTTTCCAGACTGACTTGGCATAGAGTCAACCTTTTTGATTAGTTCATTCCTGTAGCCTTGGTAGTCCACATCCATTGACTTGATTATTTGGCTAACAATTGAATCTGAATTGTTAACCAAAGCATAAGCCAAATGTATTTCGTTTACTTCTGGGTTTGAATTTTTGATAGCCATTGCTTGAGCGTCATTAATGGCTTCTTGAGATTTTTGTGTGAATTTGTTAATGTCCATATTATTCCTCCTCTGCTAGTTTCTTGCATAATTCTTCTTGTTTGCTGCTGAGATTTTCTGGGTTTTCTATTACTATATTTAAGATTAAATCTCCTATATTGCCCTTCCTATCCTCATATCCTCTCTTCTTTAATCTGATTTTTCTTCCAGAATTAACTTTTTCTGGGATATTTACCATAAAAGATCCTGATTTAGTATCTATTTTTTTCTTAGTGCCAAAATAAGCTTCCCATGGTTTTAGTTTAACTTCCTTAATGAAGTCAATCCCATCGAGGGATAAACCCTCTTCGTCTTGGATTATTACCTTAACCATGATATTAGCATTTAAACCGTACTTGGAGCCATCTATTCTAATCTTGTTATTATTTTTTATACCTTTTGGGATTGTTACATTTATATCTGTAAGACTTCCTTGATTTTTAACTTTTATCGTTCTTGATGTTCCTTTGATAGCTTCATCAATGCTGATTTTCATATCGTAATCAAGGCTTTGCTTCTTCTTTTTTCCAAAACCCTGACCTATATTGGAGAACCTACTTCCACTTCCAAATCCCCTGTTAGTAGATCTTGAACCTTGTTGGAAGCCTCCAAAAAGTGTATCAAAAAAGTCTGAAAATCCACTATCGCCAGTTGAAGAATATGTGTAAGAATTTCCTCCAAAATTATTAAAGTCAAAGCCAAAATCTCTAGGATCGAAGTTCTGACCTCCTTGGAAATTGGCATTTTGACCAAACATATCGTATTTTTTACGCTTGTCTTCATCTGATAAGACTTCATAAGCTTCATTAATTTCTGTAAATTTCTTTTCTGCTTCCTTGTCGTTCGGATGAAGGTCTGGGTGATATTTCTTGGCTAATTTTCTATATGCTTTTTTTATTTCGCTGGAACTTGCTTTTTTGTCAACTCCCAACACTTCATAATAATCTCTGTATTTCATATTTACCTCCATCTTCTTTGACCATCTCTGACCTTAATAGAATTATACTAGGTCAGATTCTTTTTTCAAGATACATTTATTATTTTTATAAAAAAGAATTCCCTATTAGCTAGGGAACTCATATGTTTAATGATTATATTTTATTAATGATATTACATCGTAGTCCTTTAGGTAATCTCTTCCCTTAAGATCAGTAAGCTCTATTAAAAACTCGAAGCAAGCTACCTTACCTCCTACTGCTTCGACTAGCTTTGCTGCAGCCTTAGCAGATCCACCTGTTGCTATCAAGTCATCTAAGATGACAACTCTTTCACCTTCTTCTAAGGCATCTTTGTGCATTTCTAATTCATTGGAACCATATTCTAATTCATAAGAAACTTTTTCTATTTCTCCAGGAAGCTTTCCAGGTTTTCTTATTGGAATAAAGCCTTTTTTAAGCCTATCAGCAAGGGGTGCTCCAAATATTAATCCTCTTGATTCGATGCCTGCAATATAGTCAAAATCGTAGTCCTTTAACTTTTCTTCAAGCTGATCTATAGTCTCCTTGAAGGCATCTTTATCCCTAAGTAAGGTAGTAATATCTTTAAAGGAAATTCCTTCTGTTGGGTAGTCTTCTATCACTCTAATTTTTGATTTTAAATCCATTTAGTCCTCCACATATAAAATCTCTATATAATATAATACCCTAATAAGCAAAGTTATATAGATAATCACTCCTTATTTCTTCAATTGACTCATCATAGACTTCAAAGTAGCTTATATCATCTTCATAGGTTACGAAACCTTCTAGCCTAACCATATTTATATCTGACTTGTCTATAGACCTAAAGGCTAGGGCAAGTTGTGAAAGCTTAGAAAATTTTATATTTGTCTTAATCTTATCCTTCATAGCTAGGTATGCGATAGGAAGCTTAGGTAAATTTTTTGCCTTAGTCATCTCATTTATGAATTGCATCATAAAGTCTTGCTGGGTTGAAATCCTACCAAGGTCAGCATTTTCATATCCCTTCCTAAATCTAACGTAGTTTAAGGCTTCTTCTCCAGTGAAATGATGAGTACCAGGGCTTATATCCATAGCGCTTGCTACATAATCATCGACTTCTATGTCTATGCCCCCTATGGCATCTATTCCCTCAACTACTGCCTCAAAAGGAATAACGCAATAGTAGGTTAGATTAATTCCCAAGAAGTCCCTTATGGTCTGCATTGTCAAATCAATACCCCCATAAGAGTGGGCAGCATTTATTTTATCCATATATCCATTAATTTCGACCTTGCTATCTCTAGGGATAGAAATCAAATCCACCGACTTATTATCGACATCGGCCTTAACGAGCATCAAGGTATCAGTTCTTGTACCCGTCTCTTCTCCAGTACTATCGACTCCTGCTAAGAGAAAGAGAAATTCGTCCCCATTTCCAGATATGCTATCATCAGAATCATTTTTGATAAAATTAATAACTAGAATTATAGCGCTGAACAAAACTACAAACATTAAAAATATAAGTATAGACTTAAGTATCTTTTTAAAACTATTTTCCATATTTATCTCCTACTAGGATTATATGCCTTTTTATACAAATTAAAATGGTCCTTTTATAAATAAATAGTAAGGTATGGGAGAGGTAATTATGTTAAATGACAAATTAGATTTATATTTAAAAGAAGGATACTATCCTTTCCATATGCCAGGTTCCAAAAGAAGTGAGCTCCTAAGGTCTGATCTTCCCTACAGAAGGGACTTGACTGAAATCTATGGCTTCGATAATTTAAATGACCCAGAAGATATTTTTGTCGAGATGGAAGAAAAATTAGCTCGAATTTACGGAGTTAAGAAGGCTATTATATCGACAAATGGTTCAACTTCTGGTATTCTTTCAACGATTAGAGCCTTGTGTAGGAACAATAAAAATATATTAATCCAGAGATCTTCACATAAATCAGTATACAATGCTTGTGAATTAAATTCACTTAGTGTTTCATATATAAATATAGTGACTGATGAGCAATTAGCTATAAAGGATATAGATTATGAAAATCTAGAAGAGAAATTAAAGGAGAAAAATTACCAGGCCCTGGTATTGACTTCCCCTTCCTATGAGGGATACCTCCTTGACCTAAAAAGAATATACAAGATATGTAGGAAAAATAGAACCAAGCTTATACTTGATATGGCTCACGGCAGTCATCTTCCACTAACTAGTCTTTATGATAATTCATTTGATGTTGCAATTACATCTTTTCATAAAAACTTATCTGCCCTAACTCCCTCAGCCGCAGTTATAATCAATGATATGGAGTATTTTGATGAGATAAAAAGAAATATGGCAATATTTCAGACATCTTCTCCTTCATATGTGATTTTACAATCTATTGATGAAATGATAGGAAGATTTGAAAGCTTTGAGAATCTTTATAAAGACCTTGAAAATAATATAGACGATTTGTATAAGTTAAAGTTAGATCACTTAGAACTTGTCGATAATCCCTCAAAAGATAGAACTAAGATTCTAATATCGACTAAAAATACAAATATTAGTGGTAGTGATTTAGAAAGACTTCTCAGAGAAGATAAAATCGAAATAGAGATGGCCTATCCTGACTATGCCTTACTAATTTCTACAATATTCGATACTAAGGAGGGATTCGATAGACTAAAGAAATCTCTTAGAAGGATTGATGGATTATTAGAAGAGAAAAATAAATCTTATAGTCTAGATTTACAGGTCCCTCAAAAGAAATTTGAAATATTTGAAGCTATAAATTATAAGAAAAAAAATATTAAGCTAGAAAATTCTTTAGGTCATATTGCAGGAGAATTTGTTTACGCCTATCCCCCAGGTAGTCCAATAATAGCTCCTGGAGAGATAATCGATGCAGAAATTCTATCTACTTTTCATTATATGTTAGACAATAATATCCATTTAAACATCAAAGATGAATATATTTCCGTCATAATTGACAAATAATTAAAAAACTGTTATTATAAAGTTAGAAAAGGAGAATATACATATGAAAAGAATTGTAACTTTAAATACTAGAAATCTCCACAAGAGCAAAAAACATGGTGGTTGCGGCGAATGTCAAACATCTTGCCAATCAGCATGCAAGACAAGTTGTGGTGTAGCTAATCAAGAATGTGTTAGCAAGAAAAATAAATAATTGTTTTTAGCTTATCTAGGATAATTCTTAGATAAGTTTTTTATTGTAGGAATTTTGTTAGATTATTCTCAATTCCTAGTAAAATACTATAGTAAATATAAGGAGTAATAATGATTCATCAATACAAGGCCAAAGGCTTTAATATTGTCTTAGATATATATAGCGGTTCCGTCCACGCAGTAGATGATGTGACCTATGATATTATCGAAAAATACGAGACTAAAGATAAAGAAGATATTAAAAAAGAAATAATTGATAAATATGAAATAAGTAATGATCAATTTGAAGAAGCCTATACTGAGGTAAAAGAGTTAGAAGACGAAGGGCTTCTCTTTACTGATGACATATATGAAGATCTCTCAATTGATATAACAAATAGACCGACAACAATCAAGGCCCTCTGTCTAAACGTCGCCCATACCTGCAATCTATCATGCGAATATTGTTTTGCAAAAGGAGGTAAATATTCAGGTCCAGATGCTATTATGACAATCGATGTGGCCAAAAAAGCTATTGACTTCCTTTTAGAAAATTCCGGTAGCCATTACAACTTGGACATAGACTTCTTTGGAGGAGAACCTCTCCTAAACTTCGATCTAGTAAAAGAAACTGTTGATTATGCAAGAAGTAAGGAAGAAGAGTTTAACAAGCACTTTAACTTTACTTTAACTACTAATGGTCTTCTTCTAGACGATGATGTGATTGATTATTTAAATGAAAACATGAAAAATGTGGTCCTATCCCTCGATGGAAGAAAGGAAAAGCACGACCAATTCAGAAAGACCTTAAACGGTAAGGGTTCCTACGATGCTATAGTTCCAAAATTCCAAAACTTCGTAAAAAAACGTGGCGATAAGGAATACTATATGAGAGGAACTTTCACTGCAAATAATCTTGATTTTACCGAAGATTTGAAGACATATCTAGACCTAGGCTTTACTAGAACTTCCCTTGAACCAGTTGTAGGAAAATCTGATGAGCCATATGCTCTAAAGGAAGAACACCTAGATAAAATCTATGATGAATACGAAAAACTTGCTGATATGCTAATTGAAAAAATAGATAAGAATGAAGATTTCATCTTCTACCACTACATGATCGATTTGGAAAATGGACCTTGCGTACACAAAAGAATATCTGGTTGTGGGTCAGGAACTGAATATATGGCTGTTACTCCAACAGGAGAGCTCTACCCTTGCCATCAATTCGTAGGAAATCCTGATTTTGTTATAGGAGATATAGATGATGGAATACAAAACAAGGACTTGGTAAACCAATTTAAAACTTGTAACTGTTATTCCAAAGATGAGTGCAGGTCTTGTTGGGCAAATATGTATTGCTCTGGCGGTTGTGCTGCTAACTCCTACAATGCTACAGGAGATATAAATAATATCCATGAATATTCTTGTAAGCTTTTTAGAAAAAGAATAGAGATGGCAATTGCTGTTAAAATATATGAATATATGAAGGAATCTGAAAAAGAATTTGCATAGAAAAATAGCGCCGATTAATACCGGTGCTATTTTTTAGATTCTTCTTTTTTAATTTTATTTTCTTTGACAATCTTGGTCTTGGAGAATTCTTCTCTTTCCTTCTCCTCTATACTTTGAGATATAGTCTTAATCATTTCCTTGTATTTTGGAATTTGAACCTTATCCAAACTATTTACTTTCTTGCTTGTCTTTTTAATTTCTCTATCTAAAGAGTTAATTGTAGTATCAAGCTCAGCGAGCTTAAATATCTTAGATCTTAATTGATTAAAAGAAAGTATAGCCTCATCAAAACCAGCATTGGTTTCATAGAATGAATAAGATAAGTTAAGCTTTACATCTTCAAAGTGAATTTCAGATATTTCTGTCTGCATGAACTTATCAACTTTTAAGCTAATACTATTATCTATTGGCACAGTCTTTGATATAGAATCAAGATCCGATTCACCAATGCTTACCAAGACTTTTTTGAAATCATGGCTGACCTTTTTGATCGTCTCATTTACCTTTTCATTTAAATCATTACGTTCTTTTATCTTGGAATCATAAGCTCCAACCAAGGCCTTTCTCTTCTTATCGAGTATGTCGTATCCACCCTCTAAGAGATTTAGTTCTTCTTTTGCCTTGATTAGATTGGCCTTTGTAGCTGCAACATTATTTGTTTGCATACTATTCACCTATAAACTTATCTAGATTCTCTTTAGAAACTCTGTGAAGCTCATTTCTTGGAAGGATTTTAAGAATTTCCCAACCTAAATCTAGAGATTCATCGAGTTCTCTATTCTCATCCTTATCTTGGGCTAAGAATCTTCTTTCAAATTCATCTCCGAAACGCAAATATTTCTTATCAACATCGGACAAATCATCTTCACCAACAATTTGAGAAATATTTCTAACATCTTGGACTTTAGAATATGATTCATAAAGTTGGTTCATTAGGTCTTCGTGGTCAGCCCTTGTATAACCTTCACCTATACCGTCCTTCATAAGCCTTGATAAGGAAGGAAGTACATTTATTGGAGGATAGATTCCCTTATTAGAAAGAGATCTATCGATTACAATTTGCCCCTCTGTAATATAGCCTGTAAGGTCTGCAACAGGGTGGGTGATATCATCATTAGGCATGGTAAGTATTGGAATAAGAGTTACAGATCCCTTAACTCCCTCAATCATGCCTGCTCTCTCATATAAAGAAGCAAGGTCTGAGTAAAGATATCCAGGATAGCCCTTCCTTGAAGGAACCTCTCCTCTTATAGATGAAACTTCACGTAGGGCTTCTGAATAAGATGTCATATCTGTAACTATTACTAATACGTGATAGCCCTTCTTGTAAGCTAGATATTCAGCTGCTGTTAGGGCACATTTTGGAGCAACAAGTCTTTCCATTATTGGAGAGTCTGCAAGGTTTTGATACATTACAACCTTATCACGAACACCTGCCTTATTGAAGGCATCTTCAAAAAACATTGCTTCGTCTTTCTTAATCCCCATAGCGGCAAAAACAAAGCAAAAGTTCTCATCTGTCTTAAGCTTAGCTTGTCTTACAATCTGTGCTGCAATCTCGTTGTGTGAAAGACCAGATCCAGAAAATATAGGTAGCTTTTGTCCACGGATAAGGGTTGTTAGTGTATCAATAGAAGAGATTCCTGTTTGGATGAAGTCTCTTGGGTACTCACGTGCTACAGGATTTAGTGGAAGTCCTTCCACTGAATATTTATCATCAGAGTAGATATCTCCACCATTATCTATAGGTTCTCCTATCCCGTTAAAGCTTCTACCAAGTATTGATTCATCGAGAGGAATCTCTAAAGGCTTTTCATGAAAGCTTACTACTATGTCATTTAAGGAGAACTCTTCTGTATTACCAAAAACTTCAATAGTTACAGTATCTTCATCGATTTTTACAACTTGACCTACAAAGTCCATCCCTAAAGCGTGAACAGATACTACTGCCTTGTAGGCTACATCTGTAACTTTTTCTATTTCAATCATAGATGATTCAATTTTTCTAATCTTAGTATATTCTTTTCTCATCTATAAACCTTCCTTCACAGTTACAAAATGATTGTTGATCTTTGAATTAAGATCAATAAACTTATCCAACTCGTCATTTTTAATATTATATTTCATTTGAGTAATCTCATTAATAAGATTTGAATCATATATTTCCGCATGACTTAAGCCAGAAGAAATAGCTGCCTTACTCTTTTGGTAATAATTATAAATAATGTCGAGCATCTTGACTTGTTTTTCAAGTGGGACATACTTATCTATGTCATTGTAAGCATTTTGTTGTAAGAAGCCATTTCTTATAAGACCTGAAACATCTAATATGTTCTTTTGACTATTAGAAAGTGCATCTTCACCCACTAGCATCATGATAGATCTAACTTCGTCTTCTTCAAGGAGGACATTCATCAATTCATTTCTTATAGCAATTATGTCCTTACCAAGTCTTTCCTCATAGTAGGCTCTTATTTTTTCAATATAGTTAGAATAAGAAGAAAGCCAGTTTATAGCTGGATAGTGTCTTGAATAAGCAAGCTTTCTATCAAGCCCTAAAAATACATTTACACATCTTCTAGTATTTTCTGTTACAGGCTCTGAGAAGTCGCCTCCTGAAGGAGATACGGCCCCGATAAGAGTAACAGAACCTTCGCTTCCGTTTAAGTTTTTGAAATATCCCGCTCTTTCATAAAATTGTGAAAGTCTTGATCCAAGATATGCAGGATAGCCTTCCTCGGCTGGAATCTCTTCAAGTCTTCCAGATATTTCACGTAAGGCTTCTGCCCATCTGGATGATGAGTCTGCCATAAGGGCTACATCGTAACCCATGTCTCTAAAGTATTCAGCCATAGTTATACCAGTATAAATAGAAGCTTCCCTTGCTGCTACTGGCATGTTTGAAGTATTGGCAATTAATATAGTTCTTTCCATTAGTCCCTTACCTGTGTTTGGATCTATAAGATCAGGGAACTCCTCAAGAACCTGGGTCATCTCATTTCCACGCTCGCCACATCCAATGTAGATTATTATATCTACGTCAGAATATTGAGCAAGTTGGTGTTGAAGCATAGTCTTACCTGTACCAAATCCCCCAGGGATGGCAACTGTACCACCCTTAGCAAGAGGGAAGAAGACATCTAGGACTCTTTGTCCTGTCTCAAATAGCTTCTCTATTGGCATATTGGCCATAACTGGTCTTTGATTTCTAACTGGCCAATATTGGTAGAGTTTCTCCTCCACTACACCTTTTTCTGTCTTAATCTTAACAACTGTATCCTCAAGTGTATAGGCGCCGTCTTCAACAACTTCTATAACCTCACCACTAACTTGAGTCATAAGTCTATGCTCAATTGTTTCAGTTTCTTTTATAGTAGCGTAGATATCGCCCCTTTTAACTTTATCTCCGACTTTAACCCTAAGTTTGACATCCCATTTTTTCTCAGTGTCCAAGTTTTCAAAACCTATACCTGAAGGGATAAAGGCACCGTTTTTGTCCATAATACTCTTTAAGGGTCTTTGGATACCATCAAACATGTTCCCAAGCATTCCTGGACCAAGTCTTACAGAAAGAGGTCTGCCTGTTGGGATTATTTCTTCATTAACTTTAAGTCCTGACGTATCTTCGTAAACCTGAATTGTCGCAAGATCTCCCTCTAGTGAAATTACTTCACCTATAAGTTTTAGCTTACCAACTGAAACCATCTCACGAACTGTTAAGATTTTTGCATCTTGTGCAATTACAACAGGACCGTTTATTGTTTTAATTTTTGGATTCATTAAAACTCTCACTTTCAAGAAGTTGATTTAGTTTCTTACCAACTTCATATTTCTTATCTTTAAGTTTATTCAAATAAGTATAATTATATCTAAAATCTTTATCAAGATTTGAAATTATAAAACCACCAATGTATTCATTGTCTAAGACTTCTACATTAGGAAAATCTATAAGATTCTTATCTTTTTCCAAAACGCTTACTATTACTTCGTCCTTACTTAGGTCAAGCTCCTTTAAAGAATTATCTATCATAGAATTTAACTTGTCTTTATAGTCGTTAGTATTAGTAAAATTTTTGAGATTATCTTTGATTCTTTTTGTCAAATCTTCTAATAAAGATTGTCTATAAAGAAATATATCATTTTTAGATTCAAATTCTTTCTTAGAAACATTCTCATTCTTTCTAGTTTCAGCAAATATCTGTCTATCTTTGACACTCTCTTCTAAGTGCTTTTCTAATTCCGCCTTTTTATCTGAAACTAATTTTGAATTATCCTCTGTTGACTGATATAATTCTTTTTCACTTTTTTCTTTTTCTTCATCCCAAACCATTTTTCTAAAGGATGAAATCTTCGCTTCTAGGTCTAGCATATTTCCTCCAATCAACCATCAATAACTACGATTAAAGGCTCACTCTGATTTTCTCTATAATAATCAACATCGTTAGATATATGATTATAAATTGTTCTGCTTAAGATAAGAACAGCTAGATTATCATCTTTTACAGAAGCCTTAAACTTATCAAGACTTTCTTCGATTCTATCTACCTGCTCTATTTCTATGCCTCCAAGCCTAAACATAAGGTTTAAGCTTGGATCATTGCTTATTAATTTTGCCTTCATTTTATGCGTATAGGATTAAGATTGAGATAATTACACCGAAGATAGCAATACCTTCTGCAAGACCTACGAAGATTATTGTTCTACCAAGGATAGATTGATCTTCTGAGATAGCTCCTAGTGCTGCTGAACCAACAGTACCTACTGCATATCCTGTACCAATTGTTGCAAGACCTGTTGAAAGGGCTGCACCAATGTATTTTAGTCCATCACTTGCTGCTGCACTAGTACCAGCTTCTGCAGCTTTAGAGCTTGATGGGAAAAGAAGAACTATCATCATTACCATAATTGGAACGAAAGTAGATAGGTTAAGCTTTAATGCCTTTCTTATCTTTGCCTTTGAACTATCTTCGTTTGTTTTTAACAAATATAAACCTGAATAAATTGTCATTACGACAACTGCTAATGCTAATAAAGCAATTTTAAAAATCATATTAACTCCTTATTTTTCTGTGATTGGTCTAAATTTACGACCATTTCCTTCATAATACTTACTAAACATCTCGTAAAATTCTAGCCTTAGTCCTTGAATGAACACTATCATACCTTCAAGTCCAATTATTAAAATATTACCTAAGATTAGAATGATTATTCCAATTATTCCACCACCTGCTAGTTTTGCCATGACTTCAAATGCCATATATAAACCAACGTGGTTAATTGCGAAAGCTCCAACTCTAGTAAAAGATACTAAGTTAGAAAAGACTGACAATAGAGCTTCTACAATTGAGAATGAACTTTCTACATAATAGTCACCCTTGGAACTATCGTATAAAGGATATTCTCCATCGATCCTTCTTGCTAGTGGCTGTTTAAATATTATCATCACTATTGATAATACAAGCATAACTACAGCTACTGGCATTGGAAGTGGGCTTTTTCCTACTATATTAAGAATAATTAGAATAAAAGATATCATCATCATAAGACCTGCTAGGCCTTCTTTACCAAAGATTCCTTCTTCTATATTATTTTGTTTTTTGACTTTATTGAAAATTCCTATTATATAAGATATAACCATCAAGACTACACCGAATGCAACTGATGCTATTAGTACAGTCATTATATTATCAAAAGGCTTAATCAATAATGTAGGAATCAGTGTCTCTATACCAAAGAATGAGCCGTACATCAATCCAAATATAGATGAACTTATTCCGATTCTTCTTACTAGGCCGCCAAAGGTCTTGTTTATCTTATCTACATAGAAGCTTAACAAAACAAATACTAATCCTTGTCCTAAGTCCCCAAACATCATTCCGTATAGTAATAAATATGTTATAGCGAAAAATGGTGTTGGGTCAATCTCGTTGTAATTTGGTGCTCCATACATGTTCACCAAAAATTCGAAAGGACGAAACAAAGTATTATTCTTTAATTTGGTCGGCGGTTTCGAGGAATAACTCCTATTGTTTATATTTACCTTAGTTTTGTCGTATTTTTCTTCAAGCTCTTTGAAGTCATCGACTTTTGATTCAGGAACCCAGCCACTAAGGTAGAAGTACTTGTCCCCTTTTGCCATCTTATCCTTTATCTCGCTACTTTTTTCATAGTAGTCAATAGTATGCGGAATATCTTCTATAAGATCTTCGTTTTGATTTTTGATAGCTTCGATTTTTTCTTCTAGTTCTTTAATTTCTTTGTTAGTTTCTTCTAATTTTTTATCAACAGTTTCTAAATTATAAGACTCTGGAGTCTTTTTATCTATAAAACCCATTGTATTGACAGCTCTTTTGATATCTTCTTTAACTTGTTTAGGATAAACTAACAAATAATTTTCTTTGCTGTCAATATTTTTATTTTTATTCTTATTTGCCAATTATTTAGTCCCTTCTTCTAAAATAGATGAGCTAATCTCAGAAACTATGTCTTCACTATGATTTTCATAGATCCTATCGAGATTATCCTTCATTTGTTTATACTCGTTTTCTATATCTTTCTTCCTTGATTCGCCCTCAGATAGGATATTTGAGTAAAGCTCGTCTGTTTTATCTTTGGTTAATGAGGAATACTTTTTATCCAACTCGCTTATTACATTAAAAGTATTAGCTTTTTCATTCGATATAATCTTATCTGTGTCGGATCTAAGTTTACTTGTTTCCTTATCAAGGGCTATTAATTCGTCAAGATAGCCTAAAGACATATCGTCAAGACTATTATCTAGGTGTAGAATCAATGAAGGCAAGTTATCGTAGTTATTCTTTAGTATATATCTACCATCCTTGCTTACTTCCCCAAACCTATGATCAAAATAATTGAGATTTTTGATCTTAGCTATATCTATTCCATATTTGTTAAGGACTTCCAAATTATCCTTATACTCTTGAAGAATATTTTTTTCTTCTTCTAATCTGTTTTTCTTATCAATTAATGCGTTCAAGTCGTCGTATAAACTGTCAATTTCACTTTCAGAAATATGTTTGCTTCTTTTAGTTCCTTGAGAATCTATTTTAAACAAGTCTTTCAGTAAATTCAACTTATCTATAATAGATTTATTTGGCCTTTCAAAGCTCGATATAGTCGATATATCTTCAGTCAATTCTACATTTTCTTTACTAGCCTTAATTGAGAAAGCTCTTGATGCTACTTGATTAAAGGCATCAACCGGTTCAATATCGCCTAGTTCAATAATATCTTCTAGAAAATCGTCGAGATTATTTAATCTAGAAGTAACATTGACAAGGTGCATTTTTTCAACTGCCATAATTACCTCACAATCACTAGTTCATATCTTTCAGAAAGAGTAAAGCTCTCATCAACCTCTAACAGACTAACTAAATTTTCGATATTTGTGTAGACTTTCGTCATAGCAGAAATAACATAAAGAATAGTAGATCTTTCTTTGATTATTTCATCTCTTGAAAGTTTCATCTTCATCTTCATAATCCTAATATGTGAATCCCACGCATTATCAAAAATATTTTTGTACTTAGTACCATCAAGGTATTCAAAGAAATCATCCATGGACAAGTTAGATATCATCTTAAGCCTATCGGCATTATAGCCCTTGCCACCTTCAATCAAATAATTAAATATCTCATTATTATTTAGATTAAAGAACTTCTTGAGCCTATAAAGCATTTCAAGGTTAGATAAGTTAATTAACTCACCCACAAAATTTTCAATAAGGACTTTCTCTTTTGCCTTAAACTTCTTAGCTAATTTCAGAAGATTTCTAAAATAAAATTTCATCAAAGCATTGCTTGACAAAAATATCAATGATTCCTTATCCATATTTTCATTTATAAAGGGCAAAAGAGTTCTGTAATACTTACTATCTCTAAGCCCTTCTATAAATTCTTCTAATGAATAGTCAACATTGATTTTTAAATCTTTAGAAAACGGATTTTGTTTTAAATTTAAAATATTTTTCTCCAAAGTATTGTTGAGTATACATTGTATTACTTCTTGAATAAGATATATCTCATAAATACTGAAATATTCCTTAAAGAACTCACTCTCAATACCTTCTAGAAAAAAATCTAAACTTTGTAGTTCATCATGGAAGTTTCTAAACAATTTTAATTCGACTTCTTTTTTGCCTATAGCTCCGTCTAGAAAATCATAATGTCTTTTCAATAATCCTATTTTTCTTTCTAAATTGCTCTCATGAATTAATTTATTATAGAGATCGTCACTGGGTAGCTTTCCCATTTTTGCTTTTGCTTTTACAGTCACATCTCTCATAACAACCTCTTTCTTTGATACATTTCAATTTTATCACTTGTATTTTTTATTTAAAAGTATGAAAAATATTCTCTATGAAGTATTGATAAATATAAATTTTCAGAAAACTTTTCCAAATAAAGACAAAGCTTATATAAAACCGATTAAACTTTGTCTATTTTTGTCTATTCTACAAGCTCCCCTGAAATTGTAAACGATGTATTCTCTGTAATTTTCACCTTAACAATTTCTCCAATTAATTTTTTGCTAGCCTTAACATGGACTAACTTAAAAGTATCAGTTCTTCCTGTAAGGATATCCGGGTTATTCTTACTTTCTGATTCTAAGAGAACTTCTACAGTTTTTCCTATATATTCTTTATTTTTCTCATTAAATATAGGATATATTGTATCTAGCAGTCTATCAAACCTATCTTGAACTATTTCATCATCTATAGGGGTAAGCTTTGCGGCTCTAGTTTTTGGTCTAGGTGAATATTTAAAGGTAAAAGCAGAGTCAAATTCTATTTCTCTACACACCTTTAGAGTCTCCTGAAAATCCTCTTCTGTTTCAGTAGGATAACCAACAATAATATCTGTTGAAATCGCAATTCCTGGAATTTCTTCTCTTAATTTTTTTGCTCTTTCAATATATTTTGCTTGATCGTACTTTCTATTCATATCCTTTAGGACCTTACTTGAACCTGACTGTAGGGGTAAGTGGAAGTAATTGCATATGTTGTCATTGTTTTTGATTACTTCTATTAGCTCATCTGATAAATCTTTTGGATGGCTTGTTGTAAATCTCAATCTCCTAAGACCTTCAATCTGACTAATTTTATCCAATAATTCTGGAAAAGTCATATCGAAATCTGCCTTGTTACCATAGGAGTTTACGTTTTGTCCTAAAAGGGTTATCTCCTTATATCCTTCCTCTACGAGATGCTCTACCTCAGCAAGAATTGCAGAAGGCCTTCTTGATTCTTCCCTGCCTCTTGATTCGGGAACTATACAATATGAGCAGAAATTATCGCAACCTGTCATGATATTTACAAAAGCTTGGAAGTCATTTAGGGTGTTATAGTTTACATAATCATCCTTGACATCATCTGTTGATATATCAATAACTCGCTCATTAGTTTCTAGATATCTAAATATAAGATCTGCTAAAGAATTGATATTTTTTGTACCGAAGATAATGTCTACTTCCTTATGATCTTTTATAATAACTTCTCTAGCAGTTGAAGTTTGCATCATACAACCTGATACTGCAATAATCTTTTCAGGATGTTCTTTTTTTAGCTTCTTAAGGGAAGAAACTTGGCCGTAAAGCTTAAGTTCTGCATTTTCTCTTACTAGACATGTGTTAAATAAAATAAAATCTGCACTTGATCTATCTTCTGTCTTTTCATATCCCAAATCTTCAAGTATATATGATATTCTTTCAGAGTCGTGCTCATTCATTTGACATCCGAATGTTGTTATATTGTATGTTTTGCCCTTAAAATAATCTTTGTATTTTTCTTTTACTTGCATACTACTCCTATCATCAAAAAAGGAGATGATTTAATCATCTCCTCTTAGTTATCTAAGATTTATTCTTCTTCGCCTTCTAGTAATCCATCATTACCTTGTTCAGATAATGCTTGTTCTAGTAGGTTACCTAAATTGTTATTTAGATCGTCATCACCAAATGAAGCAGAATTATCTCTTTGTGGTCTTCTTCTTGGTCTATCGTTGTTTCTTGGAGCTCTCTTAGCTCTTCTTTCTGGTCTTTCTGGAGCTTCCTTAAGAGCTTTAATGCTTAGGCCAACTTTTTCTTCATCTGTATCGATGCTTATGATCTTAACTTCGATTTCATCACCAACGTTAAGTTCATCAGATGGCTTTTCAACATGTTCCCATGAAATTTCTGAAACGTGAACTAGTCCTTCAACCCCATCTGCTACTTCAACAAAAGCACCAAAGTCAAGTAAGTTAACAACCTTACCTGTTACAACATCGCCAACTTCATGTTGGTTAACGAATGCTTCAAATGGTTTTTCTAGAAGTTGTTTACGTCCAAGAGAAATTCTATTCTTTTCTTGATTTAATTTTAGGATTTTAACTTCGATTTCATCACCAACGTTTAGTACATCTGATGGGTGTTCAACCCTGCTCCAAGCAATATCTGATACGTGTAGGAGTCCGTCAAGACCGTTAACTTCAACGAAAGCACCGAAGTCTGTGAGTCTTGCAACTTTTCCAGTTACAACTTCTCCTTCTTCAAGTTCTTCCCAAAGTCCGTCAAGTTCATCTTCCACTACTTCTTTTCTAGAAAGAACTAGTCTATTTTTTCTTTGATCAATGCTGATGATCTTTAAATCCCACTCTTCTCCAACGAATTTCTTGAAGTTTTTAACAAAGTATGTTGCGATTTGGCTTGCTGGAACAAATCCATTTATTCCTTCAACATTAACAGTTAGACCACCCTTGTTGAATCCACTTACTACACCGTGAACTAACTCGTCGTTTTCAGCCTTTTCTGCTAGGTCTTTCCATACCTTCATTCCTTCAACTCTTCTTGTAGAAAGTGAAACATTTCCTTCACCGTCATCTAGTTTGATAACGAATACATCTATTTCGTCACCTACATTAAAACTGTTTTTTGGATCTTTTGCTTCTTCTTCTGTCATTTCGTCTAGTTTGATAATTCCGTCAGCTCTAAATTGAATATCAACGAATACCTCATCATCCTTGACATCAATAACTGTACCATTTACTATTTCCTTTGGGTAAATCTTCTTTAAACTATCCTCTAGACTGTTCATAAATTCTTCTTTTGTGAATTCATCCATACTACTTACTACCTCCTCGATAATCTCATCAGGTGTAGAGGCACCTGCGATTATACCAACTTTTTTAAATTTAGAGAGCTTTTGCAAAGGTAGATCTTTAACAGTTTCAATCCTAAAAACATTTTTACAATACATATTAGCTACTTGATATAACTTATTTGTATTAGAACTATTAAAACCACCAGCTACAATCATGCAATCAACTTCCTTTGCTAAGGATTTGGCTGCTTGTTGCCTATTTTCAGTTGCTTTACATATTGTGTTTTCTATTACTACACTATCATTATTTTCTTTTAACTTGTTAGCAATATCATAAAAATAATCAAGCCTATTTGTAGTTTGACTAACAACATAGAGCTTGTTATTACATTTTATATTTTTTGCTTCAGTCTCATCTGAAACTATTATACCATTGTTTAGGAAAGAATCCATAGCAATTATTTCAGGATGACTTTTATCTCCAACAATAATTACCTGGTATCCATCATTTTCTTTTTCTATAATCTTTTTGTATATATTATTTAAAACTGGACAAGTAGTATCTACTACTTCGTTACCATTTGCTAAAAGCTTTTCTTTAAAGTCAGCACTTTCTCCGTGCGCCCTTATAAGAATTGTAGAATCCTTTATCTTTAGAGCTTCTTGCTTCTCAACAACTTCTAGTCCTTCATTTTCCAATTTCTCGACTAATTGCGGATTATGTATCAAAGGCCCTACGCAGTAGCGCTTACCTTCTTTTTTTATAGTTTCTTCAGCAAGCTTTACAGACCTTCTTACACCGCCGCAAAATCCTGAATAATTTGCAATAATTATTTCCATTGATTCTCACTTTCCACAATCGTGTGATGCTCATAAATTTTATCATAAACCTTATCTGTCATTTTCTTCATAGCCTCCTTGTTTTTGAAAGAGGCGAATTCCTTGACTGGGATAGGTTTTTTTATCAAAATTTCACTTTTTCTAAATGGCTTGTAAGTAGAAATTATTTCTACTGGCATAATATCAGCCTTAGCCTTTAGGGCGATAAATGCCACACCATCTTTTACATTTTCTCTCTTAGCTTCTTTAACCCTAGTTCCCTCAGGAAAAATCCCAAGAATCTTATCCTCATTAACCAAGGTTACAGAAGCCCTCAAAGCTTTTAAGTCACGCCCAGATCTATCTACTGGAAAGGCTCCAAGAGCTCTTAGTAGTCCTCCTAGAAGAGGCTTATCAAAAAGTTCTTTTTTCGCCATAAAATAGATCCTTTGAGGCATACTTATTGCTAAAAATATCGGATCCAACAAAGATTTATGGTTGGCGCATACGATAACTTTATCAGTTTCTTCCATATTTTCAAGGCCCTTTACCCTTATCCTAAAGATTGGTATACAGATTATTTTTAAAAGTACTACTGCAAAATTATATAACATCTTCTCTATCCATTATAGCTAAAATCGCATCTATAGTCTCTTCTATATTTAAATCAGAGTTATCGATCAAGTGAGCATCTTCCGCCTTTTTTAAAGGAGATGTCTCTCTGTTAGAATCATATTCATCCCTCTTGATGATAGATTTTTCTAATTCGTCTATGCTTAAATCAGATTCATTTTGATCAAACCTTCTCAAAGCTCTTATCCTTGGGCTTGCTGTTAAGAAAAACTTGTAGTTAGCATTTGGAAATACAACTGTACCTATATCTCTTCCATCCAAGATGAAGCTTGTATTTTGTGCAATTTGTCTTTGCATATCTACAAGTTTCTCCCTAACATTTTTGTTAGCTGAAACCCAAGATACATTTTTAGTAACTAAATCGCTTCTTATTTCCTTACTAACATCTTCTCCATTTAGGAAAATAGCTCCTTCATTAAAATTAATTTGAATGTTTCCCAAATTTTCAACGATTTTATCCAAGTCACTTTCTTTTATATTTCTGTCCAAGAAATATTTGGTTACTGCCCTATACATGGAGCCTGTATTTAAATACTCTATTCCTAATCTATCTGACAATTCTTGAGCAATTGTTGATTTTCCTGATCCACTTGGTCCATCAAGTGCAATTATATATGTCATATCTTCTCCTTTATATCTAGACTTGCTGCATATGCTGTAGTAAAGGCAATTTGCAAATTAAAACCTCCTGTTAAGGCGTCAATATCTAGGACTTCTCCTATGAAGTATAAGTCATTAACTAGTTTTGATTCCATTGTTTTAGGATTAATTTCTTTTAGATCCACTCCTCCACTAGTAATTACAGCATTGTTAAAATTTTCTTTTTGCCTAATTTTAAAATCAAAATCTTTTATTAATTCCAAGATTCTTTTTCTTTGTTCTCGAGTGATTATACTTGCTTTAATGTCTCTTTTAATTTTTAGTCTATCAATTACAATTGATGACAATTGATCATTTAGTAGTATATTTAAAACATTTGATATATTCTTTTTACTATTCCTTTCAAATAAGGATACGAGTTTTGTATCTAACATTTCATATGTTAAGTCAGGAAGAAAATCTATTGACAAGCTCTCTAGCTCATCTCTTGCTGCAAGAGCTTGAATTTTAAGGGCAGCTGGTCCTGTAATAAAGTTTGGAGTAAGCATTATATCTCCTATAATCTCATAAGATTTTTCTTTCGTCCTTAAGATAAGTTTCTTATTGGTCAAACTTAGCGCCTTTACATCTAATCTATTCTCTAAATATAATGGCATAAGAGATGCTTTTGCTTTGCTTATCTTATGGCCAAAACTTTGAGCAAAGTTATACCCATCACCGGTCGACCCTGTTTTGGGATAAGTTAGACCTCCGGTTGCAATAATGAGGCTATCGAATTTATAATTTTTCCTAGCTGTCTTTACTACAAAACAATCTGACTTTTCTATATTTTCAACTGTAGTATTAGGAAGATATTTAATTCGTTTTTCTCTAATCAAACTTTCAAATAAAAGAATAATTTCACTCGACTTTGAAGATTTAGGAAATACCTTCCCATCCTCTTCTACTATCGTTTCTACACCTTGCTTATTTAAGAAATCAATCATTGAGAAATTATCAAATCTAGAAAATGAAGAATAAAGGAAATTTCTATTCCTAATGATATTTTCCATAAATTCATCATAGTACTTAGCGTTTGTTACATTACATCTTCCATTACCTGTAATTTTTAACTTCTCACCGATATTATTGTTTTTGTCTAATAAGTAGACTTCATTATTTTCATTTTTTATATTTATAGCTGCAAAGACTCCCGCTGGCCCTGCACCTATTATTCCAATCTTTCTCATATATAAATTTTACCATAAAAAAAGAGATAGACCTCTATCCCCTTGTTTTTCTTACAAAGTCCATCTCATCTTGGTCAAACTTTCTTTTCTCGTAAGGCTCCATACCATCAAGTTTAATAGGTCCTATGCTGATTCTTTTAAGCATTGTCACCTCACTTGAAAATTGGGCAAACATCCTTCTAATCTGTCTCTTATATCCTTGATGAATCGTAACTTTGTAAGTTTTACTTGCCTTATCAATGAGTTCTATCCTAGAATCAGAAGTTATTTCTGAATTTCCTATATCAATCCCAGATTCGAATCTTTGACAATCTTTCTTGTTTAGTAATCTAGTAACTCTAACTATGTAAGTCTTATCTAACTTCTTGCTAGGATGAATTATCTGGTTAGTAAAGGCACCATCATTCGTAATAATTAAAAGACCTTCACTATCCTTATCTAGTCTACCTGCAGCGAAAAATCTTTGATCAGTTTTTACTAAATCATTAAGATCTCGGTTGTTATAAGGATCGAAGTTACTGGTAATATAGCCTCTTGGTTTATAGAGTTTGATGTAGATTTTTTCTTCTAATTGAAGAAGCTTTCCATCAATTTCCACAATATCAGAATCTTTTATATCAAGACCTAGCTCATATGTAAGCTTGCCATTAACTTTAACCTTCCCATTTTTGACAAGATCATCGGCTTTTCTCCTTGAAGTGTAACCGCATCTAGCTATATACTTATTAATCCTCATAATCGTCTCCATCTAAGTTGATTTCTGGCAATTCTTCTAAGGAAGTTATATTAAAATATTTAAGAAAATCTGTAGTTGTCACATAAATAATAGGCTTTCCAATCTTATCCAACCTTCCATTTTCTTTAATTAGTCCCCTAGCCATTAAAGAATCGATGGTCGATTGGGAATTTACTCCCCTTATCTTATCAATCTCGGCTCTAGTAATCGGTTGTTTGTAAGCGATAATTGAAAGGGTCTCCAAAGTTGAAGTTGACAGCTTTTTTTCAGATTTTTTAATTACTTTTTCAAAATACCTGTCATGGCATTCTCTCGTGGTGAATTGATAAGACTTATCGAATTTTCTAATAATTAAGCCTGATTCCCTAGAATTTCTCTCCTCAATCATTTCATCTAAAACTCTTTGAATATCTTTTTTATTAAAGTCGTAAATTATTGCGGAAAGGTCTTCCAAGTCTATTGGTTCTGCCCATATATATAAAATTTCTTCTATTAGTCCTTTAAGATATTCCTTACCCATATTACCTCTTTATAACTACAAAAGAATTTAGACCCTTAGCCTCTAAGCTTATCTCCTTTAGTTTTACTAATTCTAGAAGTGCCAAGAATGTAGCTATACACTCAGCCTTATTTTTAATCCTATCAGTTAGATAAGATAAATTCAGTTTTTTCGTAAAATTTAAAGTCTTTTTGATCTTTTCAACATAATCATTTACATCTTCTTGCTTTATGCTTTTGACTACAGACTTATCTGACTTTTTCTTTAAATTTGTCATCAATTTTTCAAATTCTTGTGTCAGTATATTAATATCTTTATCTATTTCTACTTCTTCATATTTTTCAAATTGACTTAGGTCTTCTTGATACTTACTGTAAATTTTCCTAGCTTCTTCTTCCATGTCCTTAAACTCATCTTCTACTGATTTGATCTTCTTGTAGTAGATCAAATAAGAAAGAAATTCCTCTTCTAGGTCATCTGTTTCATCTTTAGGTAACAATTTATTGGCCTTAATAGTCAATAGGATAGATGCTATATATATAAACTCTGACAAATTTTCTATATTTTCATCTAGTTTATTAATTTCTTCTAGGTAGGAATTTGTAATCTCTTCAAGCTCTATGTCGTAAATATCTATTTTCTTTTTTTTAATTAATTTTAAAAGCAAATCAAAAGGACCTGTGAAGGCAGCAAGTTCAATATTTAATCTAGTCTCGCTCATTTAAGATTTTCTTCGCATATAAAACAGCTATAATACTTTTTGCATCTGTAAGTTCTCCATTTTCTATCATATTGTAAAGATCATCGATAGAATAGGAATACGCCATTACATTTTCATCTTCATCTTGCTCTAGTTCAGATTGTACCAGATCACTTGCCATAAAAAACGATAGTTTATCATTTGTAAAACCTGGTGATGCATGCATGTCGAATAAGTAAGAGATATTTTCAGGAAAATATCCAATTTCTTCTTGGAGCTCTCTTTTAGCTGTCTCTATTGGTAGTTCATTGCTTTCTACTAGACCTGCTGGAATCTCGAGTGTCACTTTATCTATAGCTTTTCTGTATTGTTTGACCATCCACAACTTACCCTCGTCATCAAAAGCTATAATTCCTACACCCTTTTGATGATCTACAATTTCTCTTTTAGAATACTTTTTGTTTTCAAGTTCAACGGTATCGACTCTTAACTTAAGAATCTTACCATCATAGATAGTATCAGATTTTATAGACTTTTCATAAAATTTATCTTCATTCATTTCTTAAATCCTCCGCCATTTGTAACATTTCTTCCGCAGATTTTTTGCTTGTAGATGTGATGTCTACTCCGCTTATCATCCTTGCAATCTCTAAGACGCGATCATTATTAGATAGCTTTTCTGTTTTACTTATAGTGAAATCTTTAACGTCTTCTTTCTTGATAAGTATATGGTTATTCGCAAGAGATGCAATCTGAGGTAAGTGGCTTATCGCTATAATTTGTCTCTTATTAGATAAATCTAGGATTTTCTCCCCCACAACTTGAGCAGTTCTGCCACTTATTCCAGTATCTATTTCATCGAATATCAAGGTGTCTACACTATCTGCATCAGAAAATACTTCCTTGAAGGCAAGCATAATTCTGGATAACTCTCCACCTGAAGCAGTTTTTGATAGAGGTTTTAGACAATCACCTTTGTTAGTACTGATTAGAAAGTCAATATTATCGAATCCATTTGGTCCAAGACTTTTCTTTCTATCAATGTCTATCTCGAACTTACCATTTTTGATATCCAATTCTTTTATAGCCTTGTTTATTTCTGCCTCAAGGATTTTACTTTTATTTTTACGAATTTCACTTAATTTTGAAGCATAGTCTGATAATTCCTTATCTATTTTTGAGATATCTTTGTCTATGCTAGTCCTCAATTCTTCTATTTCTTCGAGTTCTTTAATCCTCATGCTTATCTTGTCATAGTATTGTTTAATATCTTCTATAGTAGATCCGTATTTTCTCTTTAAGTTAAAGAGAGTTTGATTTATCATATCTAGTTCATACATCCTCTCAGGATCTTGCTCTAGTGATGATTCATAGGAATCTATATCTTGATAAACGTCATTTATTAACTCTGAAATATTTACCAAACTTTTATATATATCATCTATCTTTTCATCAACTGAAGTATAGGAATTGATTTCTGAAATGCACTCGTTAATCATACTAGTTAATGATACTTGGCCAAATTCACTTGAATCAAGATACTCTTTGATTTTATTAGAGGAGTTCATGATAGAGGAAATATTGTTTAGCTTTTGATATTCTCTGTCTAATTTTTCCTCATCTAGGTTGAAAATATCAACTTCTTCAATCTCATTTATCTGATAATTAATTAAATCTCTTTCTCTAGTAATCTCTTCTTCAGATAAATCCAGTTTATCAAACTTTTCTAACATTTCTGATTTTCTCTGATAGGAGTCATTTAAGCTTTCTCTTAAAACTTTGCTTTCATTATCCTTAGTAAAATTGTCTATAAGATCTAGATAATTTGTACTATTCATAAAAGAATTACTATCGCCTTGTCTATATATATCCATCAAAATATGAGAAATTTCTTTTAAACTTGTAAGATTTGTAATCCTACCATTGACTCTGATGCTTGATGATTTTTTGCCAATAGTTCTAGTTATTATAAGTTTATCATCATCAAAAGATACATCCATATCGCAAAGTATTGCTTTAGTCTCAGGGTTAACTTCAAACACTGCCTCTATAATAGTCTTATCAGCAAATCTTCCAATGCTATCCTTATCTGCCCTTGCTCCTAAGCAAAGATTGATTGCTTGTAGAATCAAGCTCTTTCCAGAACCTGTCTCTCCTGTAAGGACGTTAAAGCCTTCCTCAAAGTATATGTGATTTCTTTTGATTATTACAAAATTATCTATAAATAGCTCTAAAAGCATTATTTTATGAGACTCCTCAAATCTTCTATTAATAGGTCAATCGAATCTTCTGACGTAGGAGTAATAAAAATAGTATCGATTCCAGTAACAATCCCACCAACATTTTCAAGCTTTTCGTTTGTAATATAGGCTCCGCATACAGTCGCACAATAGGAAATTGTCTTTATTACAATCAGTCCTGAAGTTTTTTCTATTGATAAGACGGATTCCTTGAAAATCTTTTCCATTCTTTCTGTGAGTGTATCATAAACTGTATCAACAACTGTATATTTGTATTCATAATCATCAGTTTGAACTTTGGATATCCTAAGCTCTTTAATATCTCTAGATATAGTAGCTTGTGTTGCATCAACCCCGTGATCTTTTAGCATCTCCGATAATTGACTTTGAGTCTTTACGTCGTTATTTTGAATTATATCTAAAATTAATCTTTGTCTTGTATACTTTTTCATAATCGCCTCTAATATTTTCTATTCGTTAGAAATTCGATTAGAAATAAAAGAAAATCATTATTTTCTAAATCTTCAATTTCTTTTTTACATTTACCATTAATTTCAGCTAGAAATTTCTTACTAGAATCGAGATCCTTTAAGTTTAATATATTAATCTCATCTTTGAAGTCTTCTTCTAACAGATCATCCTGAATCTGAAATCCTAAGCCTAAATAATATGAATATCTTTCAAGCTTAGCTATAATTTCATCATCAAAACCATTAACAAGACCAGCTGCTACAATAGCACCCTTGAAGAAATCTCCTGTTTTCTTATCATATACTTCAACTAAGAAGTCTTCATCATAAGATTTTCTTCTCCTAAGGTCTAAGATTTGTCCAGTAATCATCCCATCCTTGCCAACCCTTCTCATTAGATAAGAAGCTGCTTTAAGATAGGCTGGATCATCTATAGAAATATCCATCATAAGCATACTTGCTTCACTTAAGAGAGCATCTCCAGTAAGTATTGCCAAATCCTCGCCAAAATGTTTGTGAACACTTTCCTTTCCACGTCTATAATCATCGTCATCCATAGCTGGCAAATCATCATGAACAAGGGAGTAAGCCTGAATCATCTCTATTGCTAAAGCAAAGAGTAAATCGTTTTTACTGATTTCATTTGTATGTAGTCTCCTAGTTTCTAAGAATAAGCTTGCACGAATTCTCTTACCAGAATCAGCTGCATAAAGCATAGCTTCATTAATTTTAGAATCTTCAGAGAAATACTTGTCCATTTCCTCATCAATAATTCTCTTATTATAGGCTAGTCTATTTTCGTATTTTTCGTAAATCGTATCATTCATCACTTGTTATCGTCTCTACCTTTGCTTTATACTCGTTAAGTCTCTCTTCTAGCTTAATGTATATATCACTAGCTTTTTCATATATCTTAATACTCTCATCGAGATTATCTTTGCTATTTTCTAACTCTTCTAAGAGCTCTTCCATTTTTTTGAAATTTTCTTCTATTGACTTATCAATCAACTACTTCCACCTTTACTTTTCCATCGCTAAATTCTATAAAAGCAATATCAGATTCTTTAAGAGAATGCTTAGAAAATATTGTATTACCCATATCATCTTTGATATGAATATTCTTCTTTCCAATTTCTATTATATCTTTAAATCTCTTTAGTTCTGATGACACAAGTCTTAGTTTTTGCTCATTGTATGATAGGTTTGACCTTAATCTTAAATTTAAATCTTTTTTTAGATAAGTAAGACTATTTATTCTCTTATCAATTTCTCTTATAGGACTCTTCCTATCTAGAATTCTTTCTGTCTCACGCAATCTATATTCATAATCCCTAATTCTAGATAAGGTTATTTCACCCATCTTAGTGACGATGTTTTTCATCTCTTTAGAAATATCGGAGTAATTCTTAATTACATAAGATCCTGCTTCTGTTGGAGTTTGTAGGCTTAAATCCGCTACTAAATCCAAAAGGGTCTGATCAATTTTGTGCCCTATGGCCGAAATAATCGGTGTTTTAGCTAGGAATGCTGCATCTATTACTAAACTATCGTTAAATGAAGATAAATCTTCACTAGATCCTCCACCCCTTGTGATAACAATTAAATCAAGATCCTTTTTATCTAATATTTCAATTGCCCTTTTTACCATAGGTGGAGAAGACTCTCCTTGAACCTTTACCGGGGATACAAATATGTGTATATCATTTGGCTTTTGATTGATGACTGATAGAAAATCTACAATCGCAGCGCCCTCTTCAGAAGTAATTAAGCCGATTTTTTGAGGTAATTTAGGGATTTCTTTTTTGTTTTCTAGATCAAAATATCCTTTTTTCCTAAATTCCTCCTTCATTTGAAGAAATTCAAGATATTTTTGAGAAAGTCCTTTCTCTTTTATTTCATTAACTGAAATAACAATTCTAGAAGAGAAGTTATTAAAAAGAACTGTTCCCTTAACTAGCACATCCTTGCCTATTTCCACAGAAAAATCTATATCCTTATCCTCATAATAATAAATTACACAGTCTATGATATCCCTATCTTCTTTTAGAGAAAAATATAAATGGGAATTATTGATCCTAACGTTCGATAATTGCCCATTTATATAAAGATTTTGGAATATAGGATCGTGTTTTATATTAGATTTAAAATATTCATTAAACTGTTTAACACTAAGCGCTTTTCTCATTTTCCATCTTTTCTAACGATTGATCCTAAGATAGAATTTACTAGCTTATAATCATCTTCATCTGAGTACTTCTTTGCTAGATTTACTGCCTCGTTGATTGAAACCGATACAGGTACATCCATAAAATACATCTCATTGATGCTCAGATATAGAATTGATCTTACTACCTTAGATAATCTCTTGTGTTTATTGTCGAGATTACTAGTAAGTTTATCATCGATGCTAGAGAAATTGTTTAGAAAAGATGCTATAGACGTTTTTACAAAATCTTCACCAATAAGGTCTAAGTCTTCTAAGACCTTGTCTATATCTTCAATTTTACTAATACTGTCTTGGTAGATGAGTTTAAAAACCCACTCTCTTTGCTCAATCCTATTCATTATATTTCTAAATTACCGACATTTACATCCACTCTAGTTACGGAAATCCCTGTCATATTTTCAACTATATTTTTGACATTTTCTTGTATTTTCTTAACTGTCTTTCTAACATTAATATTTCTATCAAAATTAACATCTAGAGTGAAATGTAGGTTTTCTCCGTGTTTTCTTACTTTACTTTTAGAATTTCTCTTGTGGAATTTGAAAGACTTATCTTGATTATCTTCACAGTAAACACCATACACATCACTAGCTGCTGCTACTGCTATTTGATCAAGAATTTCGTCTGCTATCTTGACTGATCCGTTGATGAAACTTCCTGACATTATCTGCTCCTTATACTCTTGATAGGTAATCCCCAGTTCTTGTGTCGATTTTGATTACGTCGCCTTCATTTACGAAAACTGGGACTTGTATAACTGCTCCTGTCTCAACTGTTGCAGGTTTTGTTACGTTTGTTGCTGTATCACCTTTAATAGCTGGCTCTGTTTCTTCTACCTTAAGTTCAACAAAGTTAGGTGCTTCAATTTGGAATGGTTTACCTTCATAGAATTTAATTTGAACAGGCTCATTTTCTTTTACATAAATAATTGCATCTTTAACCGCTTCATATTCAATACCGATTTGCTCAAATGTTTCTGGGTCCATAAAATAATATAGCTGGCCATCATTGTATAAATATGACATTTCTTTAGTTGAAATTACAGCTTGTTCGAACTTTTCATTTGGGTTAAAGGTAACATCCTTAGCCCCACCATTCATTACAGATCTAATTTTTGCACGAACAAATGCCGCTCCCTTACCTGGTTTAACATGTTGAAAATCCACTATTTGATAAACATCATTATCATATACAAAAGTTACGCCTTTTCTTAAATCATTTGCTGAAATCATATATCCTCCTACGCATGTTTCTTCCATTATTATACCATATGAACTAATATTTTTAAAACTATTAGCTTTTTAGCTAACTATATAATTTATTTATTAGTCTCTTTAATGTATAATTAATATGGTGATATTATGAAAAAACTTGCAATTATTTCTGAATTTAATCCATTTCATAATGGACATAAATATTTAACAGACAAGGCAAAGGAAATTACAGAAGCAGAGGTATCTATTAGCCTGATGAGTGGCGATTTTGTACAAAGAGGCGAAGCGAGCCTTATTGATAAGTATTCGAGAGCTGACGCTGCCTTAGATAATGGCTTCGACCTTGTTATAGAGATGCCAAACTTTATATCTTTGCAATCAGCGGAGTTTTTCTCCTACAAATCAATCGAGCTTTTAAACAAATTAAAGATAGACTATCTTGCTTTTGGAATAGAGAATTTAGATAGTAAAAAATTCTTAGACACTTCATATAGAATAATAAATAATAATGGAAAATTAGAAGAATTAACTAAGCATTATCTAAATAATAAACATTCATTCACAGAAGCAAGGTACCTTGCCCTAAAAAGTTTCTTAGGAGGAAATGATTTCATTAGCTCTAACAATATTCTAGCTCTTGAATATATGAGGTCTATTAGTAAAATTAACCAAAATATCAAGCCAATTCCGATCAGAAGGATAGGAGCCAATAACCAGGATCTTGATATAAAAGATGAAAAATTTGCCTCATCTACATCCATAAGGAGGAATCTATCTGGCGAGATTAAAAATCTTATGCCTTATTCATCATACCAAAAATTACAAGACTTCCAAAAGAATTATAAACAAGCAAACAAGGAAAAGCTTTTTGATATTTTTAAATATAAATTAATGATCGAAGAATCTCCGATTAGAGACTCCTTATGCTATGAAGAGGGTTTAGATAACTATTTTAGAGATTTGTTAAAAGATAATCCTAGCTACGATGAGTTCATTGATCTTGCTATATCAAAACGCAATACTAAGGCAAGAATTAACAGACTCATCCTAAATTATATACTAAACAATGATAAATGTCTTAATGAAATTGATTTTGATTTCATTAAAGTGCTTGCATTTAACGAAAATGCTACAAGAGTTTTTAAAGAGATAAAGGGAGATTTACAAATTGTAATAAGAAAGTCTGATATTATAAAATTAAGTACAGATGATCTTCTTATATATGAAAATATGATAAGAGCAAGCAAGCTCTACTCCCTTCTAATAGATAGAAAGCTCAACTCAGATTTTACGAGAAATATTACAATTAAAAAAACCTATGAGGCCAATTAGCTTCATAGGTTAAGTTTTATTTATTTTCTAGTATTGTTCTTCTATTCTTCTCTAGTTGGTTAGCGAGTTGACTGAAGTTTTCAACAGAGCCTTGGAATAATCTATCTACGTAAGCATAAGATTGTTGCCTAATCTTATCAGCTTCAATATTAGCTTCTTCGATTATTCTTTCTGCTTCATTTCTAGCTTCTCTAGTTATTTCATTTTCTGAAACTAATTGTCTAAATTTATTTCTAGCTTGCTCTTTGATATTATTAATTTCATTTTCTGCTTCATTTAATCTGCTGTCAGCTTCACTCTTGGCCTCACCAATAATCCTATCTTTCTCATCAGTTACCCATTGAGCTTGCTTGATTTCTTCTGGTAGAGCATCTTTCATCTCATTTAATAATTCATAGATTTCATCTGGATCTACAGAAACTTTTCTTGAAAATGGTACAGACGATGATTCATCCATCACATCTTCCATCTCATTAATCAAGTTAATCAATTTATTTTGTGCCATAACATCCCCCTAATATTGAAACTTCTCTTTGATTCTCTCTTCTACTTCTTTGCTTACAAAAGAAGAAACATCCCCCTTAAATGCTGCAACTTCCCTCACTCCACTTGAACTTATGAAGGAATAGTTAGGATCGCTTAAAAGAAATATAGTCTCTAGACCGTCCATAAGTTTTGAATTAAACATAGCTATGTTTTTCTCATACTCATAGTCAGTAACTTCTCTTAAACCTCTTGCAACTATCTTAATGTCGTTTTCTTTTGCAAAATTTACTAACAAGCCATCAAAAGATGAAATACTTACATTATCAATTCCATCTTTAATCATTTGCTCTTTTATAATTGCTTCTCTTTCTTCTAAAGAAAAGACTGATTTTTTATGTTCATTAATTAATACAGCTACGACAACTTCATCGAACATCTTTGATAATCTTTTGATTATATCAATATGACCAAGAGTCAATGGGTCGAAGCTACCTGGATAAATAACTTTCATTTGTTTTATATATGTTTACTTGTTTCCTTCCATAAGATTTTGCCTTAATAAGAGTCAATTCTCTTATATAAGAAAAATCTAATTCTCTATCAGATTCTGTTATTACTATACCTTCATCGGCCAATAATTCATATTCTAATATCAGCTTAATAGATTGCTCTACTAAACCACCCTCGTAAGGAGGGTCTAGAAATATGTAGTCAAAGCTACACCCACAATCCTTATATTTTTTCAAAGCTTTTTTAAAATCAAGCCTATCTACCCTTACATTAGAAGCCTTAACTTTCTCTATATTTTTATTTAGGATAGAAAAAGTGGAGGAGTTTCTTTCGTTAAAGAAAACTTCACGAGCTCCTCTAGATAGAAACTCTATTCCCATCTGCCCAGTTCCAGAAAATAGGTCCAAGGCAGTATATTCTTTCCTAAATGGGTAAAGCATATCAAATATAGCTTCTTTTACTTTATTATCAGTGGGTCTTGATGAACTTGACTTTGGGGATTGCAAGATAAAGCCCTTATATTTTCCTGCTACAACTCTCATTAGTTTAAAATAATCCTTTTATTTTCTCTAAAATATTCTTCGACATATGTAAGATCGATTCCTTGGTAGTTACCATCTTTGAGCCTCTCATATATCTTAAAACATTTCTCAATTTCATCCTTACTCATATTTAAAAAATCAACAGTCGATAGATTCTTGCCATGTTGTAAATAAGATAAGATCTTGCCACCACCTCTTTTTTCATAGTCCTTCTTAGCTATTTCAAATCCATCATTGCTTTCTACTAATATATTTAATTTATTTGATGGTGATGGGTTATCAGAAATTAAGTAGCAGTATGATTCATACTCTCCCCTACCTACTCTTCCCCTAAGCTGGTGAAGTGTTGAAAGTCCGAAATTATTAGCGTTATAAATAATCATTGTGTTCGCATTAGCTACGTCTATACCAACTTCTATGACCGTAGTAGCAAGCAATATATCGATTTTCCCATCATTGAAATCTCCTAAAATATCTTCCTTATCCTTAGCCTTCATCTTTCCATGGAGGATAGATATTTTAAATTGAGGAAATCTTTTTTTATAAATTCCATATAAATTTTCCAAAGAATTCTTATCATCTGAGTCTATATTATTAGTTACCACATATATTTGTCTATTTTCTTTTATAGTACGCTCTATATTTTCATACAAAATTTCAATCTTATCAGATCCTAAAAGTTTAGTTTCTATAGGTTTTCTTCCCTTAGGAAGCTCATTTATTATAGACAAATCGATAATTTCTGATATTTTAAGAGATAGGGTCCTAGGGATAGGGGTCGCTGTCATTGTAAGATAATTTACAACCTCTCCCTTTAGGGCTAGCATTTGTCTTTGACTTACACCAAACCTGTGTTGCTCATCATTAACAACAAATTTTAAATTATAAAATTCAACATCTTCGACTATGAGAGCATGAGTACCTATAAGGATATCAATTTCTCCATTTTTTATAGCTTTCTTAATTTCTTCCTTATCCTTACTGCTTCCAGTGAGTAAGGCTGCTTTTACATTAAATTTATCAAAAAGCTCAATATTTTTTTCAAATTGCTGAATAGCCAAAAGCTCAGTTGGTACCATCATAGCAGACTGATATCCGTTTAGGGCAAAAATTATCATAACTACTATAGCAACTATTGTCTTTCCACTTCCTACATCACCCACCAATAGTCTATTAGCAGTGTAAGGACTATTGCAATCATCTAAGATTTCTTCTAAAACCTTCCTTTGACTCCTGGTAAGTGTGAAAGAAAGCTCAGACAAAATATTATCTATCTTATAAGATAGATGGGTATCTTGGCTAAACTTAGTCATTTTTTTGAGAAAATCCAAGAAACACAAATCCTTTAGTAAGTCAACTAATTTAATCTGACTCTTTGCCTCAGTTAAATTTGCAATAGAAGTAGGAAAATGTATCTCTCTGAGATTTTCACATCTTTTATTTAAACTGAATTCTTCTAAGATATTATCAGACAAGATTTCTTCTCTTTTATCAAAGTATGCCAGAGCTTGCCCCATAAATTGTCTAATTTGTTTATTGCTAATTCCTCTTGTAAGAGGGTAAATTGATACAATAGAGCCTATTTCATCATCATCTATATCACAAAATAAAGGATTCCCAGCTTCATAAAAAGCGTTCTTCTTAGAAACTGATGTATAAAACTTATACTCTCTTCCCCTAACAAGCCTTCTAGGTGTGAATCTATCGTTAAACCAGATAAGCCTTATCTTACCGAACTCAGATTTTTCTTCGTAGACATAGACATAAGAAATGGTCATTTTACCAAAATTCTTCTGGTATAGCCTGCTGGATATCCTCCAGATAAAAAAATGTTTATTATTATCAGCTATATCTACTATATTTTTAAGTTTACTCCTATCCTCATATTCACGTGGATAGTAGTTATACAGGTCTGATACAGAAGATATTCCAAGCCTCTTGAAATCCTTACTCTTCTTATCTCCTATGCCCCTTAGAGCTGTTAAATCCATTATTCAAGTGTGATCGTATAGTAGTAAACTGGTTGTCCACCATAGACTAATTCACAGTCTACATCCTTGAACTTTTTAGCTAATTTTTTGGAGAACTCCTTAGCTTTCCTTTTTTCTATATCTTCACCATAATAAATAGTTATCAAGGAAATATCGTCTTCATCTATAATGTCTGCTATAGTTTCCTCACAAGTTTTTTCTATTGATGAATCAGTAGCGACAATTTTTCCATCAAGTATCCCAATATAATCGTCTTTTCTTATCTTTATGTCGTTGACGCTTGTATCTCTAATAGATATTGAAACTTCCGCAACATGAATATCTTCTATAATTTCATTCATATTTTCTAGATTTTCTTCAGGACTTATAGCTTCATCAAATTCAAGAATAGCACTAAAGGACTCAGGTATTGATCTTGTCTCAACAACGAATACATTCTTATCTGAAACTTCAGCAGCTTGCTTTGCAGACATAATAATATTCTTATTATTTGGGAAGATAAAAATATTTTCAGCCTTTATTTCTTCAACTGCCTTATATAAGTCTTCGGTAGATGGATTCATTGTCTGACCACCGGCTATAACCTTATCTATGTTCATGCTTTCCATAATAGCATTATAGCCTTCTCCCCTAGATACAGCTATAAATCCATATTTCTTTTCAGCAATATCATTATTTTTTTCGATTATTTCTACTTCAGGATTTAAATTTTCCACTGTGATTTTTAGTATCACACCTTCCATCAAAATCATCTGAACAATATTTTGAGGACTGTCAGTCTTAAAAGATGATTTTAATGTGTCTTTATTTAAATCAGATTCATAGTCTATAGTAATTCTTTTAAGGTTTTCATCTAAAGAAATAAGGTTAGCTTCATTGCCTGCAAGTTCAAATTCAACCTTATAGGTAAAGTCGTCATCATTTTTTTCTTTAGATAAATTAATATCCCTATCTATATTTGAATTTAGGGCATTTAATGCACCTCTTAGTAGGAAAATTAATCCTTGTCCACCAGAATCCACTACCCCAGCTTCTTTTAGAACAGGTAATTGGTTAGGGGTGTTATCTAAAGCTACTTGGCCCGCTCCAATAATTTCTATAAGATAATCGTCCAATTCTATTTCTTCTTCGAATACTTCATTAGCTTTTTCAGCCATTTTATTGGCTACAGTAAGGATTGTTCCCTCTGTTGGTTGCATAACAGCCTTGTAAGCTGTGTTACTTGCATTTATAAATATCTCTCTAATATCAGTTGCATAGATTATATCCTTACCCTTTAGAGTCTTTGACATTCCTCTAACTAGCTGAGATAGGATAACACCAGAGTTTCCCCTAGCTCCCATTAGTGTTCCTTGGCTAAGTGACTTAGACACTTCTTCAACAGAAGTCAGCCCAGACTTATTAACTTTATCAAGACCTGATTTAATAGTCATAAACATATTGGTACCAGTATCTCCATCTGGTACTGGAAATACATTTAGCTCATTAACTAAATCTTTGTTTTCATCTAAATATTCATAAGCTCCAATAATCATTTGTTGGAGTTTATTTGCATCAATACTTTTCATTTATACTCCTATTTGTTGATCCCTTGAACATAAATATTTACTTCGGCAACTCTTACCTTAAGGGATTTTTCAACATTATACTTTACATTCTCAATTATATTTTGACAAACTACAGGAATCCTAACACCATATTTCAAGAACAAAGAAATATTGATAGATATTGTACCATTGTCAAGTCTTTTGATATGAACTCCTTTTTGCATATTGTTTACTCTCAAAAGCTCATATATTCCATCTTTTGCAGATTGGCTAGCAAGACCTACAACCCCATAAGATTGCATTACACTTGCTACAGTAATATTGGTTATAAGTGAATCATCAATGGTTACTTTTCCTAAATTATTAACATACTTAATAGTCATGATACCTCCAGTATGATCAGTAAGTCTATTACCTTTTTATTATGATTATACCATAAACGATACATTAATTATAATAAAATTGGTAAAGATTTTTGAACAATAGAAAAAAACCGTCAAATTAATGACGGTTTTTGAAAATTTTATTCTTATTTTCCAGCTAATCTCTTATATGTTTCATATCTTTCTTTAGCAGCTTTTTCTGCTTCAGCATATAGCTCGTCAGCTGTTTCAGGGAAGGATCTCTTTAGTGATGAGTATCTTACTTCACCTTGAATAAATTCTTGGAATGATTCTTTTGGTTCTCTAGAATCAAGTTGGAATGGATTTTTGCCCTCGTCAGCAAGTCTTGGGTCAAATCTCCATAAGTGCCAGTAACCAGCATCAACAGCTTGTTTTTCTCTGTATTGTGATTTACCCATACCGATTCTGATACCATGGTTGATACATGGTGCATAAGCTATAACTAGTGATGGACCATTGTAGCTTTCAGCTTCTTTTAGAGCTTTAAGTGTTTGGTTTTGGTTAGCACCCATAGCTACTTGTGCACAGTATACATAACCGTAAGAAGTCATCATTAGACCAAGGTCTTTCTTTCTAACCTTTTTACCAGCTGCAGCAAATTGTGCTACTGCAGATAATGGTGTAGCTTTAGAAGATTGTCCACCTGTGTTAGAGTAAACTTCTGTATCGAATACAAGAATGTTGATGTCTTCACCACTTGCAAGTACGTGGTCAACTCCACCGAATCCGATATCGTAGCTCCATCCGTCACCACCAAAGATCCAGATTGATTTCTTAATCATGTAATCTTTAAGTTGGAAAATCTTATCAAGTAGGTCTTTACCTTCTTCGCTATCTACTGTTTCTTCTTTAAGTTTCATGATCTTAGCTGTTGCTTCTTTAGAAGTATTAACAGTTTCTTTTCCTTCTAACCAAGCCTTGAATGCTTCGTTAAATGGTGTATCAAGACCAAGTTCTAGGAAGTCATTCATGTATGTTTCTAGTAATGACTTGTTAGCATCTGCTGCAAGTTTCATACCATAACCGTATTCAGCAGCATCTTCAAATAGTGAGTTACCCCAAGCTGGACCTTGTCCACAAGAGTTCTTTGTGTAAGACATAGCTGGTGCACTTGCTCCCCAGATTGATGAACATCCTGTAGCGTTTGCAATGTACATTCTATCACCAAATAGTTGTGTTACAAGCTTAGCATATGGTGTTTCACCACAACCTGCACAAGCACCTGAGAACTCAAGTAATGGTTG
This sequence comes from Anaerococcus marasmi, assembly GCF_900290195.1. Taxonomy (GTDB): domain Bacteria; phylum Bacillota; class Clostridia; order Tissierellales; family Peptoniphilaceae; genus Anaerococcus; species Anaerococcus marasmi. The sequence continues at coordinate 534,171 of NZ_OLMF01000004.1, forward strand.
TTTGAATTGGCTGCCCTTTAGAGTCATTGGATCCATAACGTCTTCTTTGTATCCAACTTCTTCGTGAGCGTAATACCAATTTTCTTTTTCTTTTTCAACTTCATCTTCGAATGGTTTCATTAGAAGAGCTTTTTCTGGAGCTGGACATACATCTGCACAGTTTCCACATCCAGTACAGTCTAATGGAGAAACTTGGATTCTAAATTCGTATCCTTCCATGCCCTTACCAATAGCTTTTTTAGTTTCAAAACCTTCTGGTGCGTTTGCCTTTTCTTCTTCTGTTACTAAGAAAGGTCTAATTACTGCGTGAGGACAAACGTATGAACATTGGTTACATTGGATACAGTTATCTATTTGCCACTCTGGAACGTTAAGAGCGATACCTCTCTTTTCGTATTGAGTTGTACCTGATTCGAAAGCTCCATCTTCTCTACCAACGAATGCTGATACAGGGATGTCGTCTTCTTTTTGTTCAAGCATTGGTTTAACAATTTCTCTGATGAATTCTGGAAGTTCTCTTTCTTCTTTCTTTTCATCAACAGCATCTTTCCATGCTTCTGGTACTTCTACTTTATGGATTGCGTCGATTCCGCTATCAACTGCCTTGTAGTTCATGTTTACAATGTCATCACCCTTGTGACCATAAGATTTAACTATAGAGTCTTTTAGGTAATTAACGGCATCTTCTAACGGAATTACGTCAGCTAGTTTAAAGAATGCAGATTGCATGATCATGTTTGTTCTAGAACCTAGACCAATTTCAGCTGCTAAGTGAGAAGCGTCAATTGTGTAGAATTCTACATCATGTTCAGCAATGTAGCGTTTCATGTTTGCTGGTAGGTGTTCTTCTAATTCTTCATCTGTCCATGCACAGTTTAGTAAGAACTTACCACCATCTTTAAGGCCTTTGAGTAGGTCGTATTGGTTAACATAAGCTACCTTTGAACAAGACATGAAGTCTGCTTCATCAAGTAGGTATGTTGATCTGATTGGGTCTTTACCAAATCTTAAGTGAGAAACTGTTAGACCACCTGATTTCTTTGAGTCATAGTCAAAGTAACCTTGTGCGTACATGTCAGTATTATCACCGATGATCTTGATAGCTTGTTTGTTAGCTCCAACAGTACCGTCAGATCCGAATCCCCAGAATTTACATCTTGTTGTACCTTCTTGTCTAATCTTAAGGTCTGTTCTTTCAAGTGATTTGTGTGTTACATCATCGTTGATAGAGATTGTGAAGTCTTCTTTTGGTTCATCTTTAGCAAGGTTTTCAAATACTGCTTCGATATCAGCTGGAACTGTATCTTTAGATGAAAGACCGTATCTACCACCGATAATTAGTGGTTTATCTTCTTGATCATAGTAAGCAGATTTAACATCTAGTAGTAGTGGCTCACCGATTGATCCTTTTTCTTTTGTTCTGTCAAGAACAGCAATTTTCTTAACTGTTTTTGGAATTGCTTTTAGTAGGTGTTCTTTAGAGAATGGTCTATATAGGTGAACTTCAATCATACCTACTTTTTTGCCTTCAGCTAGGAGGGCATCGATTGTCTCTTCTGCTGCTTGACATACAGAACCCATAGCTACTATGATTTCTTCAGCATCATCTGCACCGTAGTAGTTGAATAATTCGTAGTTTGTACCAATTAATTCATTGATTTGGTGCATGTAATCTTCAGCTATACCAACGATATCTTCATAAGCATTGTTGCTTGATTCCATTCTTTGGAAGAAGATGTTCTTTTCAGCTGTACCAATTGTTTTTGGTCTTTCTGGGTTTAGTGAATTGTTTTTAAATCTATTTACAGCTTCCATATCAACAAGTGGAGCTAGGTCTTTGTAGTCCCAAACTTCTATTTTTTGGATTTCGTGACTTGTTCTGAATCCATCAAAGAAGTTTACAAATGGGATGCTTCCTTTGATTGCTGATAAGTGAGCAACTGGAGATAAGTCCATTACTTCTTGAACTGATGATGATGCAAGCATAGCAAAACCTGTTTGTCTTGCTGACATTACATCTGAGTGGTCTCCGTAGATTGAAAGTGCGTGTGTTGCAAGTGTTCTTGCTGCAACGTGGAATACACCTGGTAATCTTTCACCTGCAATTTTGTACATATTTGGGATCATTAGTAATAATCCTTGACTTGCAGTATATGTAGTAGTTAGTGCTCCTGCTGCTAATGCTCCGTGAACTGCTCCTGCAGCACCTGCTTCAGATTGCATTTCTTTTACTTCAACTGGTCTACCAAAAATATTTTTTCTACCGTTAGCAGCCCAAACATCTACTGCTTCTGGCATTGGTGATGAAGGTGTGATTGGATAGATTGTTGCAACATCAGTGAACGCATATGATACGTGAGCTGCTGCTGTGTTACCATCCATAGTCTTCATAGCTCTTTTAACTGTCATTTAAGACCTCCTATAATATTAGTAACAAATATCGTTAACACTATTTAAAGTATAAAGTTTATTGAAAGAATTGTCAAGGGATATTTGGAAATTTTATGATTTTAGCTAAGATGATTTATTCTACATCATAATTTTCTAAATTGTCCTAATCTTAACATTTACCTTAGTTATTATTCATGCTTTGTGGAAAATCAAATCAAAAATTATTATAATCCTCTATTATTGAATTGTTTACAGGATTATCCGGATCTCTACCTGCAGCTTGTCTAAATATATTGTCAGTCATAACCTTTGCAGCATTATATCCTAGATTTTTTTCCCTCTGATTCATTGCGGCAACTTCAACAATCATAGCAAGATTTCTTCCAGCCCTAACTGGTACTACTAGATGAGGAACTTTGACACCTAGAATCTCTATGAAGTGATCGTCTAGACCAAGCCTATCGTATTCGTAATCTTCCTTCCATTGTTCTAATTCTATTACCAAATCAATTCCTGTAGTTGTCTTTACAGAACCTGAACCATATAGCCTTCTTACATTAATTATTCCAAGCCCCCTTATTTCCATATAATGCCTTATGTTTTCTGGTGAAGTTCCAGAAAGTTTATTATTTACGGAAATGATGTCGACCATATCATCTGCTATAAGTCTGTGGCCTCTGTTTACAAGATCAAGGGCAGTTTCACTCTTTCCTACAGATGATTTTCCCATTATTAGGACTCCAACACCATATACTTCTAAAAGCTCCCCATGTACATTACTGGTTTTAGCTAGTTGGTATTCTAGTTCATCTGATAGCTTGGATATCAATCTTGTAGACTTTAGTGGAGATCTTAATAGAGTAACATCATAGTAGTCGCACAAATCCTCTATATCTTGATTGATTTCCTTGTCATAGGTAAAGATGACTGCTGGAATTTTATATGATAGGATTCCCCTAAATCTTTCATACTGCATCCTTGAATCTAGACTTGTCAGATAAGTGTATTCTACTGAACCAATCAATTGAAGCCTCTTGTGGGGAAATTTTTCTAGATATCCTGTAAGTTGAAGTCCGGGTCTATTAACTTCCGCACTTTCAAGCTCTATTTCTTCAAAATCACTTGACTTATGAACTATCTCTAGATTTAAGGTTTCTACAATTTTACTTAGTTTAACAGTCTTATCATCTATTCCGCTTGTAATTTCTTTGTCTATGTGTTCGCTAAAATCGCTTATACTTGTACTATTTGCCATATCTATCCTTTCAGTCTAAAGTATTTGTATATTTCTAAGGCCTGGACTTTTCCTACCAAGTCAACTTCCATTAACTCTTCAACACTTGCCTTTTTTATATTTGAAATAGTCCCAAAATGCTTGTATAGATTTTTCCTAGTCTTTTCGCCAACTCCTTTTATATTATCAAGCTCTGACGTCTTCATTGTATTTTGCATCAGCTTTCTATGATAGTTAATTGCAAATCTATGAGCCTCTTCTTGGATTTCATAGATAAGCTTATAGACAGGATCTCTCCTGTTTATGGCGATTTCTTCGTTGTTGTAGACTATAGCCCTTGTAGTATGCTTATCATCCTTTACAAGTCCTGCAACTTCTATAGATAGCCCCAAGCTATCTATAACTTCTTTTGCTATGGAAACTTGTCCCTTTCCTCCATCCATCAAAATCAAATCAGGTAGGGATCCAAATCCAGTTTGAGTATTCCCCTTTTCTTTCTCCTCTAAGCCTCTTTTTAGCCTTCTCGTAAGAACTTCTCTATGGGAAGCATAATCATCGCTACCTACAACAGTCTTTATCTTAAACTTCCTATATTCTTTGGGAATTGGAATCCCTCCCTCAAAGACCACCATCGATCCAACCGAAAGGACTCCCGAAGTATTGGATATATCATAACATTCAAGTCTAAATACATCTTTGAGATTAAGTATATCCATGAGCTGATTTATACCAGAAGATTTTTTCCTTTCTTTTCTTTCAACCCTTTTATCATACTTAATCCTCATATCAAGAGCGTTACGGCTTGCCATATCAACTAGTTCTTTTTTCTTTCCGAGTTTTGGATTGTGAATATTAACCTTGGATTTTTTCTTTCTAGATAAGAACTCGCTAATAGAGTCAAGATCATCTGGCATATATTGAACTAGAATTTCTTTAGGGACATACATTATATCTAGGTAAAACTGTTTGATGAAGGAAGACATAATGTCTGAATCAGTTTCCATAAAATCATTTTTGATTATGAAGTGTTCCCTATCGACGATTTTACCCATACGCATAAAGAAAACCTGGATAATAATAGAATTCATTCCCTTACTCATGGCTATGATATCTAGGTCATCTCCACCAGTTTCTGTAACGTTCTGTCTTTCAGAAATCACAGATAAGGCCCTATAATAGTCCCTGTATTTCGCAGCCATCTCGAAATTTAATTCCTTGCTTGACTCTTCCATCTTAGCTAAGACCCAATTCGGGATTTTCTCTGATTTATTCTCTAAAAACTTCACAACGTCGTCTATATGATCTAAGTATCTTTCCTCATCTTCCTTGTCTATACAAGGTCCTTTGCACTTATGGATGAAATAATTTAGACAGGGCCTATCAAGCCTTGCCCCTTTATCGAAGTTTAGATTGCAAGTTCTAAAAGGATAATATAGGTGAAATAAGTCGATAGCATCGTTTACCGCATAAGCGTCAGGAAAGGGTCCGAAGTATCGTCCCCCATCCTTTACAACTTGCCTAACCTTTTTTATTCTAGGATATTTCTCCTTACAGATTTTAATATAAGGATATTGCTTATCATCTCTTAGAACTATGTTATATCTAGGTCTGTTTTTTTTGATTAAATTGCTCTCAAGAACTAAGGCTTCTACCTCATTTTGAACAATAATATATTCGAAATGGTCGATATTTTTGACCATGGCAAGGACCTTAGCCCCCTTGTTTTTATTATTGTCAAAGTATTGGCGTACTCTTCTTTTTAGGGAAATGGCCTTGCCTACATAAATAATTTCATTTTCGGCATTTCTCATTATATAAACGCCAGGTAGGTCTGGAAGTTCTTTTAACTTATCTTTAATCTGTTTTTTCGTCAAATTGCTTTACAACTCTCTTTCAAATATTCTAATTCCGCACCTTCAAGATATGGACTTAACTTTTCAAAACAGGTCTTGTTATATTCGTTTAACCAATCAATCTCGTCTCTGTTTAGCATTTCAGTCTTAATTGGTCGTATATCTATTGGAACATATGTTAAACTTTCAAATTGATTAAACTTTCCAAATTCATTTTCCATGGCTCTTTTTACGTAAGCCTCATTTTCAATTCTTATTCCATGAGAATTTTCTATATAAAGACCTGGTTCGATTGATGTAGTCATGTTTTCAACAAACTCGCTATCATCTCTTTCTGAAATTCTTTGTGGACCCTCATGTACAGTAAGTACAAAGCCTACCCCGTGGCCTGTTCCATGGAAGAAGTCCTTTCCTGCATGCCATAAAGGATATTTTGCTATAGCATCTAGTCTCTGACCGTTAATCTTATCCTTAAACCTTGCCAAAAATAGGCTTAAGAATGATTTTAAAACTAGGGTATAATCAGTTTTTTCCTGATCGGTAAGCCTTCCTAGTGCTACAGTTCTTGTGATATCTGTAGTTCCTTCTTTATAGTGGGCACCAGAATCAACTAAGATCATCCCCTCATTTTTGATTGTCTTAGATCCTGTAGCCTGTGGCGCATAGTGAACTATAGCTGCATTTTCCCTATAACCTGCTATTGTTTCGAAGGAATCTTCAATGTAGGATTCATCTTCCTTTCTTAAGTCTTGGAGTTTCTTGCTTGCCAAAAGCTCATTTAAATTTCCAGTCTTTGCCCCAACTTCAAGCCAAGCGAAAAACTTAGTCAAGGCAATACCGTCTTTAATATAGGCCTTTTTGATATTTTCTATTTCGACATCAGTTTTTATTGCCTTCATATCAGTTGTTATATTTGTGCCGAGGCTTACCTTAACATTAGAATTTATGCTATCATATATAGCAACATTTGTTCTTTCAGGATCGAGAAAGATTCTATTCTTACCTGGTATATTATTTAATAGCTTAAAGATAGATTCATAGGCATATAATTTAACACCATTATCTTCAAGATAATCTCTAACTTCTCCAGGAATTTTTTCTTCATCTATGCACAAATATGCTTCATCTTTCGATATTAAAGAATATGACAAAAGAACAGGATTGTAATCAATATCGTTACCTCTAATATTTAAAAAATAGCAAATATCTTCAGGTGATCCTATAAATGTATAATCATAACCATTGTCTGCCATTATATTTCTAAGACGAAGAAGCTTTTCAGAGATACTTTCACCTGCATATTTATCTTCCATAAGCCAAGCTTTATCTTTTCTTAAGCCTGGTCTATCAGTCCAGATTTGGGAGATGTAATCAACATCAGAGATTAAAATCCTTGCACCCATACTTTCGCTTAGGTCCTTGTAGGCTTTTACTGAGAAGTTTTCGCCATCAAAGGCTATCTTTCCAAATTCTCCTATATTTTCATCTAAGTATTCGATTAGATTAGGAACACCTTCTACTCCCATTTTCATCAATTTATACTCAGAATGTTTAAGTTCCTTAGCAGCTTGTAGGAAATACCTGCTATCAGTCCATAAAAGTGCCTCATCCATAGTTATAAGAGCTGTTCCAGCTGATCCTGTAAAGCCTGATATAAATTCACGAGTCCTGTAATAATCAGATAAATATTCTGACTGGTGCGGATCAGAAGTTGGAACTATATAAGCATCTATATTTCTTTCTCTCATTAGATTTCTAAGTTTTTCTAATCGTTCGTTGATATTCATTTTTTTCTCCTTAAAATCTTTTAGTAATCATCTAAATATATTATACTAATAATAATCTCTTTACATAATTAATTTCAAAAAAGAGATTAAACAAGCGACTGTTTACGATAAGCCATCCTATATTCTGATTGATATTTCTCTTAAAACAATTATAATATAATCATTGCAAAAATAAAAAAGTGGATGGAGTGATTAAATGAAATTAGGAATAGTAGGCTTGCCTAATGTTGGAAAATCAACATTATTCAACGCCATTACCAAAGCAGGTGCTCTTATTGCCAACTATCCATTTGCGACTATAGATCCAAATGTTGGTCTTGTAAATGTGCCTGATCAAAGACTAGAAGTTCTATCAGAAATGAGCTCTAGCAAAAAGATAGTTCCAGCAGTTGTAGAGTTTTATGATATAGCAGGACTAGTAAAGGGTGCTTCCAAGGGTGAAGGACTTGGAAATAAGTTCTTATCTAATATTAGAGAAACAGAAGCAATAGTTGAAGTCTTAAGATGCTTTGACGACGCTAATGTAACCCACGTAGATGGATCAGTTGACCCATTAAGAGATATTGAAACTATAAATCTTGAATTGATTTTCTCTGATCTTGAACTAGTATATAAGGTCTTAGAGAAAAAGAAAAAGGTCGCAAGAAGTGATAAAAGCGTAAGAAGTGAAGTTGAGCTTCTAGAAAGAATCAAGGAAGTTCTAGAAGAAGGCAAATCCGCAAGAATATTAGACTTAAATGAAGAAGAAAATAAAATGCTCAGAGCTTATCAGCTTCTTTCTACCAAACCAATCATATATGTATGTAATGTAAACGAAGAAGACGCTGCAAATGATGGTGAGGGAAATCCTTATGTAGATAAGGTTCGCGAGTTTGCCAAAAGCGAAGGAGCTGAAGTTTCTGTAGTTTCTGCTAAAATTGAGCAAGAAATTTCCGAAATCGAAGATGAAGAAGAAAGAGCGGAGTTCTTAGCTATGCTTGGCCTTGAAGAATCTGGTACAGATAAGGTAATCAAGGATTCATATAAGACACTAAACCTAATGTCCTTTTTGACAACTGGAGAAATGGAAACAAGAGCTTGGACTATCACAAATGGAACAAAGGCAGTAGATGCTGCTGGTAAAATCCACTCTGATATATCAAGGGGATTTATCAAGGCAGAAATAGTCTCATATGAAGACTTAGTAGAATCCGGTTCAATCCATAAGGCACAAGAAAAGGGTCTATTAAGGCAAGAAGGAAAAGATTACATCATGCAAGATGGAGATGTAGTCAACTTTAAGTTTAATGTATAGGGATACTATGAAAAAGCAAGGAAGATTAATAGTCCACACAGGCTCCATGTTTTCAGGAAAAACTACCTCTCTTTGGAGAGAGCTTTATAGGATGAGGATAGCGAATTATAAAATCGTAGCCTTTAAACCATCGATTGATAACAGAGATGACGAGAGGAAAATTGTAAGCCACGATAACCTAGAATTGGACGCTCATAAGGTCGAAAACCTAAAAGAAATCTTAACATACGCTAAAAATAACGATATAGATTGTATAGGAATTGATGAATTACAATTCTTCCCTAATAATCCAAGTGAAGTTATAGATATATTTAACGAACTAATGGCGATGAAGATAACTATAGTTGTATCAGGACTTGATATGGACTATAAGACCCAACCGTTTGAGATTATTAAAGAAATCATGCCTATAGCTGACGAGCTAGTAAAGCACCACGCAATTTGCGCTTCATGTGGTGAAGATGCTTGGGCCTCTTACAGAAAGACCACGGATGAATCTCGTATCCAAATTGGTTCAAAAGACTTATACGAGCCCTTGTGCAGATCTTGTTATAACAAAAAAATGAAAGAAAAAGAAAAATACAAAAACCAAATATCTTTAGAAGATATGTAAAAGCACGGCCCTATGCCGTGCTTTTCCTATATATTATTTCTTTTCTTATAAGATTCTATAAAGTCCAGGTCCTCTTCTGTTAACTTGTACTTATCTTGATCAGTTATTATTTCTGGACCGTCTTCATGGATTATTAGTTGGTGTTCGAATTGTGAACATTTGGACCCATCTCTTGTTCTCGCTGTCCAACCGTTATCGTCAACTTTCATCTTCCAATCACCAGCTGCAATCATTGGCTCAATAGTAAATACCATGCCAGCTTCGATTCTAGGTCCTCTTCCTGCCTTGCCGTAGTGGGGAACTTGTGGATCTTCGTGCATTTCCTTGCCTATTCCGTGACCTATAAAATCTCTTATAACAGAAAATCCATTTTCATCTTCAACATATTCTTGAATAGCAGCTCCGATATCTCCTATTCTATTTCCAACAACAGCAGCCTCTATTCCTCTTTTTAGACATTCTAGATCCACGTCGACTAATCTTTGATCTTCTTCACTCATCTTTCCAATTGTATAAGTCCAGCAAGAATCAGCAAGACCGCCATCAAGGTCTATTACATTATCTATTGAAACAATATCTCCTTCTTGTAGGACATAGTCTGTTGGGTAGCCGTGGCATATTTCATCATTTACTGAAATACATAGGGTAAATGGAAAACCACCATAACCTAATTGGGCAGGGATTGCCCTTTTGTGTTTTGTAATAAACTCATTGGCAAATTTATCAAGGTCAAGAGTCGTTATTCCTTCTCTAATAACTTCTCTTATAGCTAAATGAGTTTGGCAGAGAATTTCTGCTGCAGCTCTCATCTTTTCAAAATCTTTTTCTGTATATAATCTTATCAATTCTAACTCCTTCATTAAAATAAGGACGCTTGAGCGCCCATTATTCTATAAATTCTTACTTGCGATATAGGTATATTCCTTCCCATCAACAACTGGTTTGATGTCCCACTTGCTATTAGATGAAATTGTCTTTCCTAATTCGTCAATATAATACATTATTATACCAGCATCTATTAAATTTACATTGCCTGCATAGTCTTTGATATAGATTGAAAGTTTATCATCTTCTATTAGGAATCTCCATGGTTGGGAATTGTATGCTGATGGAGCATATTTCGCATAATCGAAGATACTATTAAGGCCTCTTTGCTCAAGATCCTCATCACTTGCAGGATTTTCAAAGCTATCTATATATACCAAGTCTGAGTTTGCAAGTCTGTCGTAGTACTTGTGCTCTCTTACTGTATCATCTATTGGATAGCCGATGGCTAAAAGTATTGAAACATCACCTTCTGTATAGTTGAAGGCAGATTTTTTGATATCTTCTTCTACCTCACTTACTGTAATCCAGCAATTGCCAAGCTTAAGTTCATTTAATTTAGTGATGAGCTCTTCTGTTGCGTAAGCGGCCTTGACATAGGTCTCTTTTTTGTCATTTAGGGTATTCAAAGCAATATAGCTTGGTGCCTTGATCATAACTCCCTTGTAGCCTGCTAGACCCTGGAGTTTTTGATAGACTTCATCACCATCTGTTAATAGTAAGAATTTGATGTCTTCTTTTCCATGTTCTGCAGCAGAAGCTTCCATTTCCTTATTTAATTCTTCTACTACTTTGCTTGATAAATTATCTTCTTTAAAGTCTCTAGTTGATGTTCTTGATTTCAAAAAATTTTGTGTAAGCATTATTTCCCCCATCTATTTTTTCTTCTTCTTATATTTTAACATATATTTAAAGAAATTAATATGATAAAATATAGATATGAAACTAACTAGCCAACAAAATTTAGCCTTAAGGCACAAAGATGGTCCGATTTTGGTCCTTGCTGGCCCTGGAGCAGGAAAAACCACCATGCTTTTGGAAAGAATTAAATTCTTATCAGGAACAGTTGATCCAAAGCATATCCTTACCATAACCTTCTCTAAATCCCAGGCCCTAGATATGAAGGATAGATACAATTCATCTGATGCAAATTTTATGACCATTCACGCCTTTTGCTATCTCATTATTAGAAATTATCTCAAACAAAATAATAGAAATCTAAGATTATTGGAATCAGATGACCTTTATAATAAATATGATTTAATAGGTAAGATTTATTTTAAGATTAATAATAAAAAAATATCAAAAGAAGATCTCAGTGAATTTTTTAGATTAACTTCTTATATGAAAAATGCCATGATAGATGATACTTATCTAGAAGACACCAAGGTCAAAAACTGTCTTCAAATCTATAGGGCTTACGAGAATTTTAAAATAAGAAATTACTATATAGATTTCGACGATATGCAAGTTATGGCCCTTAGGTTAATTGAAAATGACCCTAGGCTTTTAAATTCTATTAGAAAAAAATATAGATATATACAAGTAGACGAAGGCCAAGATACTTCTCTAATTCAATTTAAAATTATAGAAAAAATCGCAGCTCCCTTAAATAACTTGATGATAGTAGCAGATGATGACCAGTCTATATACTCATTTAGAGCTGCAGATGTATCCTACTTACTCAATTTAAAAAGCAAATACCCAAATTTAAAAATCATAGAGATGACAGAAAATCACAGGTCTTCAAACAATATCGTAAATTTATCCAAGGCCTTTATTGATATCAATAAGAATCGTTATCTTAAAGATTTGTTCACTAAAAACGATTTTCAAGGAATTATTTCCATAAAAAGTCTAAGAAACGTCAGGGACCAATACAAATTTATTATTGATAATATAAAAAAAGGAGAAAAAAACGCAATTTTATTTAGGAATAATATCCAAGCAGTAAATATTATTTCTTTTCTAATGGAAGATGATATCGACTTTTCTATTAATATTTCTAGTCTCGACTTCTTTGAGTCAAGAATTATAGATGATTTATTTAATATTATTGAATTTTCTGATGATTTTGATAGACTCGACCTTTTTTGCGAGATTTATTATAAGATAGGGACTTTTCTTAAGAAAAAAGAAGTAGATAGGCTATCCTTTAAGTCTATTAATAAAAATGTCTTTGAAGCTCTCTATGAAACGGACCTAGAAGATTACAAGATAGAAACCCTAGTCCAAAAGGAAAAACAATTAAAACATATAAGAAAGCTAAGTCTTGATAAGAAGATATCCTATATCTATAAATATATGGACTACAAGTCCTATATATCAAATTTCAGTAAGAAGTACAGAGAAGAAGTCGTAAATAAAGATCTCTTCGTTGAATCAATGGTTAATTTTACAAAAAATTTAAAGACTATAGAAGACTTTTATAACAAGAAAGACAAGCTAGAAAAGAAGCTCTCATCTTCTAATTCTGACTTGATCCTTTCAAGCATCCATAAGTCTAAGGGCTTGGAATATGATAATGTCTTTGTAATCAACATGGTAAAAAACGAGTTTCCTATAATTGTAGATAATGAAGACATAGAAAAGAAAATCGAGGAAGAAAGGCGAGTAATGTATGTTGCAATGACCAGAGCTAAGAAGAATCTCCATATTCTATCAATAAAAAAGAGAGGATCAGAAAAACTTAGCCCCTCTATGTTCTTTACTCAAATCAAAGATTTACTCTAGGCTCCCTTTTAAGGAGCTTTTTTCGTGTTTTAATATATCTCCCACCAAATATAAGGAACCACACCAAATAACCAAGTCGTCTTCACTCGCTGTTTTTTTGGAGTACTCATAAGCTTCTATTGGATCTTTGATCTCTATTGACCTTTTTGCTTTATCCTTTACTAAGCTATAAAGTTCATCAGTGTCAAAGGCTCTAGGATTATCTTTTATTCCTGTAACTATGATTTCATCAGCGATTTTAGCCAAGGAGTTAATTACATAATCATAATCCTTATCCTTCAATATGGAAAATCCTACGATAAGCTTTCTATATTTGTAAGAAGATATGGAATCAATCAAGGCATCTATGGCTTCTCTATTATGAGATCCGTCGACTAAAACTCTTGGATTCTTATTTATAAGTTCAAGCCTGCCAGGATTTCTCGTAGTTAATAAGCCTTCATAAATATCTTTTTCACAGATAGAAAACTCATCTTTTAGGAAATCCAAAGTTATAAGAGCTGTTACCGCATTATATATCTGATGGATTCCAACAAGTCTTGTCCTAATATTCTTATAAGACCTAAAAGAAAACTCATTGTAATCAGGTCCTGTCTTTATAATTTCTACCTCTGTCTTATCAAAAGTATGGATCCTGCTTTCTGTATTTCGTGCTTTTTCTATAAAAACTTCCTCTACAGCACCCTCCTTAGGATATAGAAAAACTTCTGACTTATCTTTTATAATTCCCGCCTTGTTTTGGGCTATTTCTTCTAGGCTATCTCCTAGGATTTGGATGTGATCTTTTGAGATAGTGGTAATGACACAGGCTATCGGATTTTTTATGATATTGGTTGAATCAAGACTTCCTCCTAGTCCAACTTCTACCACAGCGACATCTACCTTTTTTTCATAGAAATAAATATACATTATAGCAGTCAAGACTTCAAAATAAGAATTGTGGAGGCCTTTTTCATCTAGTTCTTCCAAAGGCTTCTTCAACCTATCAATAATTTCTGCAAAATCCTCATCACTTATATCAACTCCAGAAATTGATATAGCTTCATTTATCTTGGTCATATATGGCGAAGTAAATAGGCCGACCGTATTTTTCATTGAAAGTGTATTGGCGATCATATTGGCAGTAGATCCCTTGCCATTAGTTCCTCCAATATGTATTACTTTTATCTTATCTTGAGGGTTATCAAAATATTCTAAGAGACTTTTTATTTTCTCTAAACTATGACCCCCGTTTGTACTTCCCCTATTTAATATAAATTCGTAGTATTGATCAAAATTTTCCATTACTCCCTCCATTTTCATATTATAATTAATATTGAGTTTTATGGCAAGAGAAAACCCCTAGTCTTCTTTCGAAGATTTCGGGGCTTATCCTAAAACTATTTAATTGCTTCAACAAATGCCTTTACGTGGGCTGGTAGATCTTCAGGAGATCTGCTTGTAATTACCTTATTATCTATAACTACTTCCCTATCCTCCCATTTTGCTCCAGCATTTATTATATCATTTTTGATAGTAGGAGTTGATGTCGCCTTTATTCCATCCAAAAGTCCTGCATCAGCAACAACCCATGGACCGTGGCATACAGCAGCGATTGGCTTGCCATTTTCGTGAACTTTTTTAACAAAATCAATAGTAGCCTCGTGCTGTCTCATTCCATCTGGTGAGTAGCCACCTGGTATATATACTCCATCGAATTCATTTGGATCAGCTTCCTTGCTTGAGATGTCTGATTTCACTTTGTATCCAGACTTAGATGGATACTCTACATCTTTCTCGCTTCCTACAAGGACAACGTCGAAATCCTCTCTTAGTCTGTGGTATGGATATATTAATTCACTTTCTTCAAATAGTGATTCTACTAGTAATGCTATTTTTTTCATATAAACTCCTTTCACTTCTATCAACTTATTACATTACTACCCTTTGTGGTATAATTTAAACAAGGAGTTTATATGAAGAGAAATTATTATTTGGATAGCTTTAGAGGATTTACTATTATATCGATGGTCCTTTTCCACCTCGCCTATAATATTAATTACTATAGACCCATAGGCTGGTATGACGGAACTACATTCAATAGAATACGGCAGCTATCAATAGCTATATCGTTTTTTTTAATCTCGGGATTTACATCAAGCCTTCTTCCATATGATAAGAATATCAAAAGAGGTATAAAGACTTCGATGCTAGGCTTTGCTATTACCCTAAGTACTTATATTTTTGCAAAGGATCAACTAATTGTATGGGGAGTCCTAAACGGATTGGGCCTTTCTATGATTGTTTCAGGACTTATCCAAAGATTTTGGAAGATCCCTCCATACTTTGCTATTATTTTTATCCTAATTTTTATAGGAACTTATAATGTTCCAAGAGCTTCCTTGACTGGCTTTAAATTATTTGATGATTTATATGAAAATAATATCTTTATATTAGGTTTTCCTTCATCAAGCTTTACTTCAACAGATTATTTTCCTTTAATACCTTGGATTTTCGCTTATCTTACTGGCCTAAGTGCAGGGAATTATCGTAACAATAAGAATTTAGTCAAGGGAAATGATAATATCCTCGCAAAGATAGGAAGACTTTCAATGCCAATTTACCTGGCCCATCAAATAATACTTTATCCTTTAGTAAGTTTTTTCTTAAGCTAAAAATCCGCTAGCTATCTTAAGCTTGATAGCTAGCGGATTTTTTAATTTACTTTAACTGTATATTCGTTTTTAATTAAAGGGTTGATATTCAATATTTCTATAATAGCATCCTTGCTCTTATCACTAGCTTCTTCCAAAAATCCTTTTTCTAAGAGTTCTTGTTCAGTCTTTTTCATTTCATTTTTTCGAAATTCTGAGAAATCTTTTATCTTTAGTTGGTTAAAGATAGATTCCTCCTCATCAAAGATCGTAAGAGAGTCCTCATCTATCTGATGAGCTAAGATTTTGGCTTTAGGTAAGGATATATTTATAGATTTCTTCTCGTCGTTTATATCAACCTTAGCCTTATCTAAATCTATTCCCGCACTGATTTCTCCATCATAAGATATGATAAATTTCTTGGTAGTGAAAGGAATTTTAATTCCATAGAATTCATTGTCATTTTCAAATGATCCTACATTTGTGTATCTGTATTTTAATGTAGTAAGCTCCTTTACGCTAACCAGTTGTTCTTTTACAATATCGCTAGTTACTCCTTCCTTACTTCTGAATACTCCTGCCTTCATCCCAAAGAAATACGAAACAAAGATCAGAAAAACCAGAATAAGAATTCCACTCGCTAATTTTTTTGTTTTTTTAGTTTTCATAGCTATTCTCCCATGCTAATTTTTAAATTTAGCAGCTACAAAATATATAGGCATAGATCTTTGTCTAAACTTTTTCTCATATTCTGTAACAACTGATTTATTAATATCTAGATTTCTGTCAACTTTTTCTATTGCCATACCAAAGTCTTCAAAGTATTCTAAGCTTCCATCAAAGAAATCTTCATTATCAGTCTTTAGCTCAAGATCTGCTCCATCAGATATTATTTTCTTATATCTATCTAGAAATCTCTTGTGAGATAATCTTCTCTTATGATGGCGTTTTTTAGGCCACGGAGTAGAGAAATTGAGATAAATTTTATCAATTTCACCCTTCTCAAAGAATTCTTCAAGGTTTTCGGCATTTCCAATTATACCTCTGACATTTTTCATATCTTCATCTAACATCTTTCTGCTAGCTACAACAAAGGCATTTGTATTCATCTCTAAGGCTATATAGTTTATATCCTTATGTAAATTTGCCATTTGTGTGACAAAGTCTCCCTTACCAGCACCAATTTCTAGGTGGATAGGATTATCATTGCCAAAAATTTCCTTCCATTTTCCCTTATTTACGCTCGCATCAAAATATATTTTATTATTTTCCCTCATCTCAGGAATTGCATTCGGCTTGTGTCTTAGTCTCATCCATCCTCCTAACTATCTTCCCTTTTCTTTACCCCAAAATACTACAGCTAGAGTACCTGGTCCCGTATGAGAACCTATTATAGTTCCAAATTGATAAATTTCAATATCCTTCCTTATCTTAGGGAAATTTTCTAATAGTTTCTCCTTAAGGGCTACGGCTCCTTCATAGTCATGAGAATGTATAATCAAACATTCATTATCATAGTCCTTACCGTCGTCAGCTAAAGTCAACATCTTTTTTAGAAGTACCTTAATAGCTCGTTTTTTAGTTCTTACCTTATCTCTTACTATTAACTCACCAAACCTATTAACTTCCATAACTGGGCAGATATTTAGCATATTGCCTACAGCTCCCTTGGTCTTGGATATTCTTCCACCCCTAATATAGTAGGTTAAATCAGAGCTAAGAAACCGTCCATTAACCCTATCTCTATTTTTTATCACCCGGTCATTAATTTCTTCGATACTTTTTTCTTGATCTCTCATTTTTGCCATTTCTTTTACTAGAAATAGCTGGGCAGCAGAAGCGTTAAGTGAATCTATTACATATATTTTTCTTTCTGGATATTTCTCTAAAAGTTCATCTTTAGCAATTAGAGCGTTATTATATTCTCCAGTTATCCCTGAAGATAGGCAAAGGTGAATTACATCCTTACCTTTTTCTAAAAATTGCTCAAAATAATTGAGATATTCAAAAACATTTATTTGACTAGTAGTTGGGTAAGATCCTGCAATCATTTTTTCATAAAAATCGCTAATGTTGGTACTCTCTCCTAGATCATCCAAATAATCTCTTCCATCTATCTGATAATGAAACGGAATCCATTTTACATCTAACCTTTCAAAGAGTTCTTCTGTAATATCGACAGAAGATGTTGCGCTAATTATATAGCTAGCATGTGTCATACAAACCTCTCTTTTCATTTAAAAGTATATTAGTAATATTATATAAGTTTTTTTATTTAATTCTATGTAGCTTAACGACTATTATACTTAAAATAGAAAAAAATATAAGCCCTTGTTCATATTTAACAGTCAAGTCCATAATATAAAATTTTATAAAATTATAATTATATGATACAAAAAGCTGCTAGCAAGAACACGTAATCTTAACAATTTACCAGTTTAATTATCCGAGTGCTCCTGTGCTAACAGCTGTTCTTTATCCCTATAAATAAATTCTGTTTTCTAATATTTGACCAATCTCTCTAAATTTCTCTATCTCCAATTCAGTGAAGCGAGCTGGCTTTGGTGAGTCAAGGTCTATTAAACAAACTAGGTCTTCTTCATTAAATATTGGAATTACAAGCTCAGATTTGGAATTACTATCACAAACTATGTGGTCTTTAAATTCCGCCACATCATCAACCTTAACTATTTCTCTATCTCTATAAGCCTTGGCACAAACTCCCTTATCAAAGGAAAGCCTAGTGCAAGCTGGAAGTCCTTGAAATGGTCCAAGTATTAATCCTTCATCTCTTGCTATATAAAATCCTGCCCAATTTAAATCCCTGACATATGCCTTGATAAAGGCTGAAATATTCGCCATTAAGGCTATTGGGTCATCTTCATCAGATACTTGAATTCTTATAAAGTTTATAAGTTCATCAAGACACTTATCATCATCAAGCTCTGCTATTCTATTTAGATCTATATTCATTATAAAGTCTCTACATATTTTTTGACATCAGGACCAACCAGAATCTTACCATCATCAGTAAAAAGAATTGGTCTTTTGACAATCATTCCATCTGTTGCTAGAAGGTCATACTTTTCATCTAAAGTCATCTCCTTTAGCTTATCTTTTAAATTCTCTTCTCTGTAAATTTTTCCAGATGTATTGAAGAATCTCTTAATGTCATAGTCTGTTTTTTCATGCCATGATTTTAGTTCATCCCTTGTAGGATTATCATCTTTAATATCTCTTAATTCATAGGAAATATTCTTATCATCTAGCATTTTCTCAACGCCTTTACATGTTGTACATCTTTTATAGCAAATTAATTTCATTTATTTTCTCCTTTCAAATAATCATAGGCAAGGCTTGCCATAGTAGTAGGACCATAGACAATTGAATCTTCATTGGAAATAGTCTTGTCATTATTTCGCGGATATACTTCATCTGATTCTACCTTGCAGCTAACGATAAGCATCGAGGCCGGTACAAGTCATGCTATATTTTAAAAGTCATCACTTGCCGTAACCGCTTCACACTTATCAACTAAGTTTATATCCTTTATTTTATTCTCTAACTTCCTCCCGTACTCTTATAGGTCCTTATAGAAGTCCATCTCGCCTATATATTATACAATAAGGAAAGAGAGATGCTTAACTCATATTAATATCAATGGAAACTATCTATATCACAGTTATAGTTATCCATACTTTAAATTAAGCATCCCTATTGTTTTCTAGAAGTCTACCTTTTCTCCATAGAAGCTAGCCTTATAGATTTTTTTGATATCAGTAGCTGAAGTTTCCCTTGGATTTGTCAATGTACATGCATCCTTAAAGGCATTTTCACTCATTTTATCTAGATGCTTAAGGAAATCTTCCTCACTAATTACTGTATTTTCTCCTTCTTTTATATTAGGAGCAATGCCAACTTTTTTATTTAATTTTCTAATTTCTTCTGCTATATCATCAATACCTAAAATCTCTTCAAGCTTTTTATACTTATCACAAGATTTTCTATTGTAATCAATTATATATGGTAACATAATTGCATTGGCCTCACCGTGGGTTAGGTGGAAAACTCCTCCAATCTTGTGGGCCATAGAATGAACTATACCCAAAGAAGCATTTGTAAAGGCCATTCCTGCTATGGTTGATGCAGTATGCATCTTCTCACGTGCGTCCATATCATCACCCTTATCGTAAGCATTTTTAAGATTCTCAAACACTAATTCAATAGCTCTAATGGCATATGGGTCGGTAAAATCATCAGCACTTGTTGAAACAAAAGCTTCCACGGCATGAGTCATAACATCCATTCCAGTAGCAGCTGTTACCTTCTGTGGCATTTTGGAAGGTATTCTTGTATCTAATATTGCAACTTCAGGCACGAAATCTGGGTGAACGAGCGGATATTTTATTTCATTTTCTGTATCAGTTATTACAGAAAAAGCTGTGATCTCTGAAGCCGTTCCAGATGTTGATGGTATACATATAAGTTTGGCTTTATTCTTAAGAGGTGGATTATCAAACTCAGCAAGCTTTGTAAAGTCATATCCCGGATATTCATAGAAAACCCACATTGCCTTCGCTGCATCCATAGCAGATCCTCCACCGATTGCAATTATCCAATCTGGTTCGAATTCTTCCATTCTCTTGCCACCTTCAAGGCAAGTTTTAACTGATGGATCTGGTTCCACACCATCTATTATGTCGACTTCAATTCCTGCTTTTTCTAGTTGCGATTTTGCTTCATCCAAAAATCCAAATTTCTTCATGGAAGATCCACCAGTTACAAGAACTGCTTTCTTGCCATCAATAGTTGATAGGTATTCTAGGGCATCTTCTCCATGAATAATTGTGTTTGGTACTGAAAATGTTTTGTAGGTCATATTGCCTCCTTGTATTTGTTAATTATTTATCTAAGATTATTATACAAGTTTTAGCTTTGAGGACAAGCGTTTTCTCATGCTTATCCTAATCTTTTTTCTCCCCAATAGAACATAGTAATAGTTCCAGGACCAATGTGGCTACCAATAGTAGGGCCAATTTCAAATATATCTACAGAAGATATTTTCTTAAACCTATCTTCCATCATTTCCTTCAATTCCTCGGCTGCCTTTTTATTGTTAGCGTGACTTATGAATAATTTATCATTGTAATTAAGGCCTCCGATAGCATTTTTCTCCATCCTATCTACTAAGGTTTTGAGAAGTTTTTTCTTTGTTCTTATCTTTTGAGTTACCTGCATGTATCCCTCATCATCAATTTCGATTAGAGGACAAATTTTTAGGAGATTACCTATATTTGCAGCAGTCTTTGAGATCCTCCCACCTCTAGCAACGTACTCTAGATTTTCATTGCTAGTATAGCTAATGACATTAAGGGAGTTTTCTTCTGCCCATTTATATAAATCTTCTATGCTCATACCTTCATTTTTAAGTATAACTAGTTTATCTACTAGAAGACCCACACCAGAAGAAGCCATTCTTGAATCTATAGGATAGATCTTTCTTTCGGGATATTTCTCCTTGAGTATATCAACTGCTTGAACAAGACAAGAGTATTGGGTGGTAAGACCCGAAGATAAACAAACATGGATAATATCCATATCTTTTTTTAGGATTTCTTCAAAGTAATCTAAGTAAGCTTGGGTATTAATGGCTGCGGTACTTGGAGCAGCTCCTTCTTCCATATTTCTATAGAATTCTTCCATATCCAAACTTTGGCCAAAATCATCTAAGTATATTTCTCCATTAAGTTCGTAATTTGATTTTATAAAACTTACGCCGAGCTCTTTCACATAGTCGGCAGATAAATCCATTATAGATTCAGAACTAATAATATAATCTGACATAAATCCTCCTTCTGAAATCTAACAATTAATTATATTCTACCATAATCAAGGTAAATCTGAAATAAAAATCTTATCATCTGTGAATAATAGGTAAAGAAAAAGATGCACGAAAGTATTCCGTGCACCATATTTCTTTACCTAATCTATTTGTCTCGTCTTATATGACTTTCTTCATAACCAGCATCTGCTAAAGCTTGATATACTTGATTTCTGTGATCTATATTGTAAGTTTCTGCTATTATTCTTACTACAGCATGGTCAAATCCAACTGTTTCAGCTGATTTGAATTGGTCGATATCCTTGATATTTGCACCCAAATCCTTGATTATGGTAAGTAATCTGATTAATTCACCTGGTTTATCGGAGATTGTTGTGGTAATTTCTGTAAGTCTTCCAGTTTTAAATAGACCGGAGTTAATGATTTGGTAGATTGTGTTAACGTTAATATTACCACCAGAAAGAACTGCACAGACTTTTCCATCAGAGAAATCATATTTGTTTGAAAGAACTGCTGCGACAGATGAAGCTCCTGCTCCTTCTGCACTTACCTTACTTTCTTCTAGAAGTCTTAGAATGGCGTTGGTTATTTCATCTTCTGAAACTGTTACTATTTCATCGACATATTTTTCGCATAGGTCGAAGGTAATCTCGCCTGGTTTTTTGACAGCTATACCATCAGCCATAGTGTTTGCAGAATCTAAAGTTACGATTTTACCAGCTTTCCTTGAAGCAAGCATTGAAGCTGCTGTTTCTGGTTCTACACCGATAATCTTTACATCTGGTCTTAGGGATTTTACAGCTAGGGCTATTCCTGAAATTAGTCCACCTCCACCTATTGGTACTACGATGTATTTTACATCAGGAAGTTGATCTAAGATTTCAAGACCTATTGTTCCTTGGCCTGATAGTACATATTCATCATCAAAAGGTGCAACGTAGGTTAGATCTCTTTCTTTTTGAAGCTCATAAGCCTTAGCTTGTGCATCATCAAAGGTTCCATCTACTATGATAACTTCACCGCCGTAGCCTCTAGTCGCTTCGATTTTAGAAAGAGGTGCAATTGATGGAATACAGATATATGATTTGATTCCTTGTCTTGTTGCTGATAGGGCCACACCTTGGGCATGGTTTCCAGCTGAGCAAGATATTACTCCTTTTTTCTTTTGCTCATCTGTAAGATGGGCTATCTTGTTGAAGGCTCCTCTTAGTTTAAAGGAACCTGTTTTTTGTAAGTTTTCCATCTTGATATATAGGTTCTCACCCATTCTAGATGCTGTATAAATTGGAGTCTTTTCAATATTGCCATTAAGAATTTCTCTTGCTTCTTTAATCATTTCTAAATTTGCTGTCATAACTACCTCTTTTATTTTCCTTGCGCCATTTTCTTGTAAGATTCTAATCTTTCACGTGCTGCTTCTTCTGCTTCTGCATATAGTTGGTCTGCACTTTCAGGGAAGGCCTTCTTAAGTGATGCGTAACGAACTTCACCTTGAAGGAATTCTTGGAAGGATTCTTCTGGATCTTTTGAATCTAGAATAAATGGATTCTTTCCTTCTGTTGCTAAAAGTGGATTGAATCTCCATAGGTGCCAGTAACCTGAAGCAACTGCTTCTTTTTCTCTTCTTTGGGTCTTGCCCATTCCAGCCTTGATACCGTGGTTGATACATGGAGCGTAAGCAATGATTAATGATGGACCTGGGTAAGCCTCAGCTTCCTTGATTGCCTTAAGAGTTTGAGCTTGATTTGCTCCCATTGCTACTTGAGCAACATATACATAACCATAGGTTGTCATCATTAGACCGAGGTCTTTTTTACGTACTTTTTTACCAGATGCGGCAAATTTGGCAACTGCAGCAAGTGGGGTTGCCTTTGAAGATTGACCGCCTGTATTAGAGTAAACTTCTGTATCGAATACTATGATATTGATATCTTCTCCACTTGCTAGGACATGATCTACTCCAGAAAAACCTATATCGTAAGCCCAACCGTCACCACCGAATATCCATTGGCTCTTCTTAACCATATAGTCCTTAAGTGCTTTTACTCTCTCAACGATTCTCTTAGCTTCTGGATCGTCAATTTGGTTTCCTAAAAGTGATTCTATCTTAATTGCAGCTTTCTTGCTTGACTCAAAGTCGTTGTTATTTTCTAACCATTCATTAAAAGCATCATTTAATGGACTTTGTACATGTAGGCCTAGGAATTTCTTCATTAAATTTTCTAGGGCGAGTTTGTTAGCCTTGCTTGCAAGAAGCATTCCGTAACCGTATTCTGCTGCATCTTCGAATAATGATGATGCCCAAGCAGGACCTTCTCCCTTGTTGTTTGTACAATATGGCATTGATGGAACTGATGATCCCCAAATTGACGAACATCCTGTAGCGTTTGATATAAGTTGATGGTCACCATATAGTTGGGTAATTAGCTTAGCGTAAGGTGTTTCACCACAACCTGCACATGCTCCAGAAAATTCTAGTAGTGGTCTTGAGAATTGTGAATTCTTTACATTGTTAGCTTCGATTTCGTCGTCTTTGTAGCCTACTTTATTGTGAGCATATTCCCAATTGTCTGCTTGCTTATCTATTTGCTCATCGATTGGCTTCATCTCAAGGGCCTTGGTAGGAGCTGGACATACATCTACACAGTTACCACATCCCATGCAGTCATATGGAGATACTTGAATTCTAAATTCATATCCTTCTAGTCCTTTACCTATAGCTTTCTTTGTTTCAAAGCCTTCTGGTGCATTTGCCTTAGCTTCTTCATCTAATAAGAATGGTCTAATGGTTGCGTGAGGACAAACAAATGAACATAGGTTACATTGGATACAATTATCTATTTTCCATTCTGGTACGAATAAGGCGATACCTCTCTTTTCATATTGGCTTGTGCCTGCCATATATTGACCATCATCATATGGAAGGTAGGCTGATACGGGAAGATCATCTTCGTGAAGATTTATGATTGGTTTAACCATATTTCTAATGAAATCTGGCTCATCAGAATTATCTTCTGCTGCCTCAACCTTAAGATTCTTCCAACTTTCTGGAACTTCTACCTTAGATAATTCTTCTCTAGTCCTATCAACTGCCTTATTGTTCATATCGACAATATCTTGACCCTTCATTCCGTATGAAGATTGTATAGATTCCTTTAGATAATCTATAGCATCATCAATTGGTAGAACTTTTGATAGGATAAAGAAGGC
Source organism: Anaerococcus marasmi (assembly GCF_900290195.1). Classification (GTDB taxonomy): domain Bacteria; phylum Bacillota; class Clostridia; order Tissierellales; family Peptoniphilaceae; genus Anaerococcus; species Anaerococcus marasmi. Next base: position 558,586 of record NZ_OLMF01000004.1, read on the forward strand.
TGTTTGGATTACCATGTTTGTCCTGTGGCCTAGTCCAACTTCTAGGGCAATTTTTGAAGCATTTACCGTGTAGAATTGGATATTTCTTTCTGCTATATCTTTTTTCATAGCTTCTGGCATATGCTCTTCTAATTCTTCCATATTCCATATTGTATTTAGGAGGAAGATTCCACCGTCTTTTAGGTTTTTAGTTAATTCATATTGCTTAACATAGGCTTGAGGTGAGCATGATACAAAGTCTGCTTCATCTATTAAATATGCTGCATGGATTGGATTTGGTGAGAAACGTAAGTGAGATAGGGTTAGACCATTACTCTTTTTCGCATCATAGTCGAAATATCCTTGGGCAAACATGTCTGTGTTATCACCTATAATCTTGATAGCGTTTTTATTAGCACCGACAGTACCATCACCACCATTACCCCAGAAGATACATCTATTTGTCTTACCATCATCTATTACGAAGCTCTTATCAACGTCAAGTGATGTATGCATTACATCATCATCAATACCAACTGTAAAGTGATTCTTTGCGTCTTCTTCTGCTAGATTGTCAAATACAGCCTTGATATGAGCTGGGTTTGTATCCTTTTGACCAAGACCGAAACGACCACCGATAATCTTTGGATTTCTATCAGAATTAGCAAATACTTCTACTACATCTAGGTATAAAGGCTCGCCAACAGATCCTTTTTCTTTTGTTCTATCTAAAACAGCTATTCTTTCAACAGTTTCTGGTATTGTTTTTAGTAAGTGTTCACCAGAAAATGGTCTATAAAGATGAACTTTAACTAATCCTACTTTTCTACCTTCTTCGTTTAATCTGTCAACTGTTTGATTGATTGTATCTGTACCAGAACCCATTGCCACAATAATATCAGTAGCCTCTGGATCACCTACGTAGTTGAACAATGAATAGTCTGTGCCGATTTTTTCGTTAATCTTATCCATGTATTCTTCAACTATAGCTGGTAGTCTATCATAAGCTTCATTTTGTGCTTCTGTTCTTTGGAAATATCCTCCCTTTTCAAATACGCCACGCATGGTTGGCCTATGTGGAGATAGGGAATCGTTTTTAAAGGCGTCAATAGCATCGTAATCAACCATGTCTTCAAATTGATCATAGTCCCAAACTTCGATTTTTTGAATCTCATGGCTTGTCCTAAATCCATCAAAGAAGTTTACGAAAGGAATCCTTGCCTTAATTGCAGCTAGGTGGGCAACAGGAGATAAGTCCATAATCTCTTGAACAGATCCTGATGCTAGCATTGCAAAACCTGTTTGTCTACCTGCCATAACGTCTTGGTGGTCTCCATACATGTTAATTGTACAAGTAGAAATAGAACGAGCTGCCACGTGAAATACTGCTGGAAGTCTCTCACCAGCCATTTTAAACATATCTGGAATCATTAGGAGGAATCCTTGGCTTGCTGTATATGTAGATGTTAAAGCACCTGCTGCTAAAGATCCGTGAACTGCTCCAGCAGCTCCTGCTTCGTGTTGCATCTCTGTTACTGAAACTTCATTACCGAAAAGGTTTTTTCTACCTTGAGCAGCCCACTTGTCAATAAATTCAGGCATTGGTGAAGATGGTGTTATTGGATAAATTGCGCTAACATCAGAAAATGCATAAGATACGTGAGCTGCTGCAGTATTTCCATCCATTGTTTTCTTTTTTCTTGTAATTGTCATTGTCTCTCCTTATGTAATACGTTAAAGAAATATATAAGCGGAAAAATAGAACTCTAAAGAGTTCTATTTTAACTTGTTCTTTTTATTTAACTAATTCCTCTATATAAGCTTCATTAGCTTGTGGGTCTAATTTAAATCCACTAATTTTGTTTACTATACATGCTATAGCACCGTCACCAGTAATATTGCAAGCTGTACCAAAAGAATCTTGGGCAACATACAAAGCAATGATTAGTGCTGTCATTGGCTCAGTAAATCCAAGCATTGATTGTAATATACCTAAAGCTGCCATTACTGCCCCACCAGGCACTCCAGGTGCTGCAACCATTGTCACACCAAGCATTAATATGAATGGGAACATGTGAGCTAAGGTAACATCTCCACCTTGTAGCATGAGTATAGACATAGCACAAGATGTCAGCGTTATAGTTGAACCGGATAAGTGGATTGTCGCACAAAGTGGAATAACAAAGTCTGCTATACCCTTGTTAACACCCATTTTGTAGGTTTGTCTTAATGTTACAGGAATTGTTGCTGCTGATGATTGTGTTCCTACTGCTGTCATATAAGCTGGGAAGATATTTTTGATTTTTTCAAATGGGCTTCCTCCAGCCATAGAACTTGCTATAGTGTATTGGATCAGGATAGTCAACCAGTGAAGTATAATTACCATTATAAATACTTTTGAGAATACTGATAATACTTTTGCTACTGTTCCTTGATATGCCAAATTAGCAAAAATACCAGCAATGTGGATAGGCAATAAAGGAATTACTATGTTTGAAATTAATTTTGTAATAATATCAGAAAACTCGTGAACTGCTTTTTTAAGGAATTCTCCCTTAACTGCAGCAATACCTACACCAAGTATGAATGACATAATAAGTGCGGTTGTTACACTAAATATAGGATCCATTGGTGATTCAAAGAAAGGTTCTAGGACTTTACCTGTATTTTGGTCAGGGTTAAAGTTCATTGTACCTGGATCTATGAAGTGTGGTAATATAGCGCTTCCTGTGAAATATGTAGCCGTACCGAATATTACTGTTGATAGATATGCTATTCCAGCAGTAATAGCTAGTGTCTTACCTGCATCATTTCCTAAATCTGCTATACCTGGGATAACAAATCCCATTATGATTAAAGGAATAACAAAGTTTAGGAAGTTGCCAAATAGTCCATTAAAGGTAATTAATATTCTAACAAGAACTGCTGGTCCAAATAGACCGATTAGAATACCTAAAATGATGGCTATGATTAGCCTTGGCAGTAAACCTAATTTTTTCATTTTTTCCTCCTAAATGAAAATTGATCAGTTGATCATCTTTATGATATCAAATATACGTTTTCATGTCAATGTTATTTTTACACAATTATATAGTGCTAGACCTTGTGTTTCTCTCTATTGATAGTTATTATTAGAATCAAAATATAAATGTTTTGTTATGATAACGTTTTATTATAGTGCAATCGTATTCATTCCAAAAAAAAGAAACGAGGATCGACCTCGCCTCTTTTCTGTCAAATCAGAATGATTCATCTATGATTTTTTTAAGTGTTTTTGCTGATTCCTGCATTCTTTCGTTTTCAGTATCAGTCAAAGGCATTTCTATAACCCACTTGGCTCCATCTTTACCTATAACTGTTGGAACTCCTATATAAATATTCTTAAGTCCGTACTCTCCATTAAGATATGAAGATGTAGAAAATACTGAGTTCTCGTCGTTGATGATTGATTCGACAATTCTTGCCAGTGCCATGCCTATTCCATAAAATGTTGCACCTTTCTTTTTTATTATCTCATATGCAGCATTCTTTGTCTTCTCAAATGTATCTAGTAAGGCTAATTCATCGACTTCACTGTTTGCCTTAATCCATTCATAAATCGGTAGGCCTCCAATATTGGTGTGAGACCATACTGCAAATTCACTATCGCCGTGCTCTCCTAGTATAAAAGCATCGACGCTTCTTGGATCTATGCCGATAAGTTGAGCAATTTCTTTCTTAAATCTAGAAGAATCGAGGGTTGTTCCTGTTCCAATTACCCTATTTGCTGGAAATCCCGAGAATTTCCAAGTTGCATATGTTAGGATATCCACAGGATTACTTGCTACTAGAAAGATTCCTTCAAAACCAGATTCTACTACTTTTCCTACCATATCTTTAAAAATAGATAGGTTTTTTTCTACTAAATCAAGTCTTGTTTCTCCATCCCTTTGAGGAATACCTGCTGTTATTACAACAACTTCCGCATCCTTACAATCCTTATAGTCTGCCTTATAGATTGACTTTGGCCTAGAAAAACTTAAGGCGTCAGATAAATCCATCGCATCGCCGTAAGCCTTGTCTTCATTTATGTCAATTATTCCGAGTTCTCTACCTATGCCTAGAATTGTAGAAGCATAAGCAAAGGAGGAGCCGACTGCTCCATCTCCAATTAATATAATCTTACTATCTTTCATAAAAACTCCTTTATACCCTATTCTTTTACTAGGATATAATTATTATACTTTAAAATTCTCCCTGCAAAAGATTATTTATTGTTTTTTGTAAGTTTATTATCAATTAAAGATACAGCTAATAGCGAATACAAGAGCCAATTCCCCTTGGCATAAGCCATATATTTAGGAAGCCAAATACTCGCATACTTTTGCTTATAATTTCTAAGGCCTTTAAATGAATAGAATCTACTTCCATGTGTGTAAACAAGATACGCCAATCTTTCTGATAGGTAGGCTGATTTCATAAGGCCTACATTTGATAGAGGCGCCATTCCAAGGTTGAAATATTTGTAGGAATTTTCTTTCCCATAAATAAATAGATTAAGAAATAGAAAATCCATCATAGAGTTTACATTTTTATCTTGATTGTAACGCATTAAGTCGATTGTAAGGACATCTGGATTTTTATTTGGCATAATATTGGTAAAGGCAGTTATTTCTTCGTCTTTATCCATAACGATTGCTATTTCCGTTCTTCTAAGATAATCTCTATCAAAAAATCCTAAGGAAAATCCCTTCTCCTTCCTATCCCTAAGCCAAGAATTTGATATTTCTTCTAACTTATCTAGGAATTCATCAGTATAGGGATAAGATACAAGCTTAAATTTATAACCTTCTTTAGCAAATCTGTTAAGAATATTTCTCTCGGTTGACTTTTTCCTCCCTTTTAGGGAAAAATCTGAAAGACTTACCATGGCATTTTCCCCAAACTTCATAAAGTCATATCCATAATCATGCAGGCTAAGGGTAAATTTCTCACCTACTTCATAAAATATAGGATTAAGGCCTGACCTTTGACATACTTCGTTAAAGCTAAATAAAGCTAAGGGAATATCCGCTTCTTTCCCAAAAGGTTCCCCCATGACGATTGCCTTGTTATTGATTATTTGATATTGAAAGGCTACAGTTTTTTCTCCTTCTTTATCGATATAATAATATATATATTTATCATTTAGAAATGATAATCCAGAAGCCAGAGATTGACTTGAGCCATATTTATATATTAAAGTATCTAGATCATCTAAGTTTGTATTATAAAGATTATCTCCTCCCTTTTTCATATAAGAAAATATAACCTTTGCAAGTAGGATAAATAAAGCTAGGATAAGAATTATGTATCCAAAGCTAAGAGTCAAGCTGTGATATTTATTTCTATTTATATTTAAAATATAGAAGAAAAATCCTACAAGGATTAGTATAAAATCAACTGTCATTTCTTCCCAACTATAGATAAATCTTTCCTTAAATAATAAAGACCTAGTATAAAATCCAAGAGCCATAAGGATGAGCACTGGTAAGATCGATACTATGTTTTCACCAATTGCAATTAGAAATATTATCTGACAAAATCCTGTAATCATAATGAGTTTTAGCGATTTCTTTTGCTTATCTATAGATAATCTTCCCACAATTAAGAATAAATATCCTAAAAGCAAGTATATAGTAAGAAGGACAATTTCTAAAGTTGATAATTCTACTCTTACTTCTCCTATATTATAGAAATTATCCAATGAAATTACAGAAAGAATAATATATATTCCATAAAGTGCCATAAATATGCTATTTATTTTTTGTATAAGCTCCTTAATAATTCTTAGAGCAAATTCTCCGTACTTATCCTTAATCTTACTAAGAAAGTCTCTTGAAAGAAAGGCTATCCCTGTAAATGCAAGTATAGCAAAGGCTAGAAAGAATCCATTAACATAATTATTTCTGCTCCTCTTTCCAGCTATAAAAGCTATAAGAGCAAATAATATTAAGGATAAAAATATTGTGGCTTTTTTCTTATTTATTAATTTGTTCAATTATTTCCCTCCATAAAGTCAACTACAAGTTCGTTAAATAAGCCTGGGTTAGATCTCGCCAGTTTATGGCCTGCTTTTTTTACAATGACAAGCCTTGAACGGTCGATTGACTCAGAAATGCTTTTCACATGATCAAGTCTTATAAGATCGTAAGAGCCCACTATTATCAAAACTTCTTTATCGATATCCACTAGGTCCTTCTTGCTTAACTTGAGATCTTTCAAAAGTAAGGCAGCAACCCTCTTATTCCTCTTAAAAAAAGGCAATATGTTCCAAAAGATATTCTCGCCAATACTAATAATTTTACTTATAAGCCTTGTTCCACTAAATCTTATATTAGGAGCATTTAATATTAATTTCTCTACATAATAAGGATATCTTATAGTAAATACCAAGGCAAGATTTGCTCCATCAGAAAAGCCTAAAATATTAGCACGTCTTATAGAAAGCTTTTCAAAAATCTCCTTGAGGTCACTTGCCATAAGCTCGAAGGTCAATTTATCTCTGGCATTGTCACTTCTCCCGTGGTCTCTAAAGTCTATGAGATATAGGTGAAATTCCCTAGAAAGTTGTCCAATATTGTATTCAAAATAGGTAGAGTCTCCACCATTTCCATGTAGTAGAAATAGGTTTTCTCCCAATCCTAGCTCTTCATAGTAAATATCAGTCCCATCACTTAATTTTATCATTCCCTTTGTCATAAATACCTCTTTAGAAAACTATACCTTATTACTTACCTATATAATTAAAATTATTTATAAAAATAAATCCCTCAATCATTTTACTGATTAAGGGGTAAGTTAAATTAATATTAAAGTCCTAATAGGATTGATGCAACTTCAAAATATATTAGAAGTACGAGTGTATCGACTATTGTCGTAATGAGCGGTCCTGCCATGACTGTTGGGTCTATATCAAATTTATCTGCTATAAGTGGCAATATTCCACCCATAATTTTGGAAAATATTATTGTAAGCAGAAGGGTAATTGAGACTGTAAGGTTGACTCCAATTTGAGCTTGATCTAAAATCATTAGCCTTATAAAGTTAATGATTACAAGCACTATACCGGTTATTAGACCAATGCTTGCTTCTTTCATAATCACCTTAAAAAAGTCTTTAAATCCTATATCTCCTCTATATAGAGAAGTAATTACAGTCGTCGAAGCCTGACTTCCAGCATTTCCACCCGAATCCATAAGCATTGGAATGTAGGCTGTTAGGGCGACAGCACTTGCAAGTAAAGACTCGTATTTGTGGATAATAAATCCTGTCATAGTTGCTGTAAGTAGACATATAATAAGCCAAGTAGTCCTTGTTTTTGCAATTTTAAAGCTTGATTCAACTAAGTAAGAGTCAGAGTTATCAGAAATACCTGTTATGTTTGACATATCTTCTTGGAACTCTTCGTGTGCTACATCGATTACATCTTCTGCTGGAACTATACCGATTAGTCTGTTTTCAGAATCGACTACAGGTACTTCTCCCAAATCATACTTATAGGAAAGTTTTGCAACAACTTCTTGGTCATCGTTAGGATTAACAGTTACACTTATGCTATTGGCTAGCTCATTTAGGGACTTATCCTGGTATCTTAAGAGATCTGCAATATAAACAAAACCTATTAGGACTAAGGAGTTATTGGTAAGCCATATTTGTTCAAGCTTTTCAGCATCGAGATCTGATTTCATTACCTTATCGAGGGCTTGTTTTGGACTAATATTTTCCTTAACTGACAAGAAGTTCACTGTCATTATTGAGCCGACTGACTCTTTTGGATAGCCTAAAAGTTCATTGACAACCTTTCTCCTATCCCTATCTATATGGAAAGTCATAAGTTTCTTGGTAATATTTGCAGGAAGCTCTTGTAGGGTATCTACAAGCTCATCCTCGTCTAAGTCTCTTACCAAGTCTTTTATATTTTCCTCTGATAGGATATTTACAATTCTAGCCTTATTCTTAGGTTTTAGTTCTGTGAATGCATCTGCCAAGAGATCCTTCTTGAGTAGCTTAATCCATATGGCTACGTCCTTTTCTGGCAGAATTTCGAGTTTATCCGCTATATCAACTGGATCCATCTTGTTAATAGCTTTTTGAGTCCTGTTAAGTCTTTCTACATCATAATTTTTATCTGTCATTTTTACCTCCATTAGCTAAGCTAATCGAGGCAGAAAAAAGTAAACCTCAACTAGCCTTATTTAATTAAGCCTCAGATCGGGCCCACTTTTATCCATATTTCCTCCTTGTAAATACTGTAAATTCCTCAATTAATATACCATTTTTTATCTGTATAGCTATAATTTCGCTAACTTATCATTAACTCTAAAGTTACTAAAAAAGACTTATAGAAAGAATTCATTGGCATAAATTCCTTGTTTGAATGAAAGTTACAAGCTCCAGTAAAATAATTTGGAGTAAGAATGTCCCTTGTAGATAGGTATGATCCATCGGTCCCACCTCTCATGGCTATTATTTTAGCTTTGATAGCATGTTTTTCGAAAGCCTTTTTTAATTTTTCAATAGCTATGTAATTATCTTCATTTATACTGTCTTTAATATTTGCATAAGTATCTTCTATCTTAATTCCTATATCTGCCTTCTCATATCTTTCTTTAAGTAAATCTGTAATTTTCATTAGATAAGATTTTTTCTCTAGAAATTTTTCCTTATCATGATCTCTGATATTGAATTTGACCTTACAATTGAGAGTATCAGAATTAATATCTGTTACCCAAACATATCCTTCTCTTTTCTCTGTATGCTCGGGCATCTTACTTCTATCTAGCATAGATACAAAATCATGGGCTATCATTATTGGATTTACAAGCTTATTTTTACCTGACATGGGATGGGCGCTACGACCTTTAATTTTAAGATATCCACTTGCTGCATTAAAGGTTTCATAGACAAGCTCCCCGATTTCACAACAATCAATAGTATAGGCGAAATCAACATCGAAGTTATCGAAGTCAATTTTTCTTACTCCTCTTAGGCCAATTTCCTCATCTGGAACAAAGGCTATATAGATTTTCCCGTGATCTATAGATGGATTTTCTCTAAGATACCAGATAGCTGTCATAACATTTGCAATAGCTGCCTTATTATCCGCCCCAAGCACGGACTTACCATCTGTAACTATTAGATCATCTCCAATATATTTTTCTAAGCTCTTTTCTTCACTTGGTCTAATTACGATACTTTCCTTTGGATCTAGGATAATATCTCCTCCATCGTAAGATTTTATGATTTTGGGATTTATATTAGGGCTTAAACCAACATCTACTGTATCCAAATGACAGACCCAACCTATCTTAGCTTTACTTATATCACAGGCTCCCCTAGCTTCGATTACAGCTTGCAATACTCCATATTGATTTATTCTAATGTTTTTAGCTCCAAGCTCTTCTAATTCAGTTGCGAGTTTCTTAGCTAATATTAGCTGACCCTTACTAGTAGGAATCTCCCTATTGTCTTCATTCGATTGGCTAGAAATTGAAGTATATTCTAAAAAGTTTTTCAGTAGTTTATCTTTTATAATTTTCTCATCCATAAGAACCTACAATATATCTAGTACTTGTTCCAAACTATCTACTTCATAGTCAAAATCATTATCTTTATCTTTTTCTAACCTATCAGGATTAAACCAGATAGTTTTGATCCCAGCATTTCTTCCACCTCTAATATCTGAAGTCAAGGAATCTCCTATAATCACATATTCGGACTTTTCCCTAGAGCCAACCGTATCGAATATATAATCGAAAAATTCCTTGCTTGGCTTTTCAAATCCGATTTTTTCAGATATAAAGACGTCTTCAAAGATAGTATCGAGACCTGCTCCTTTAAGCTTTCCTTCTTGGGCTATGGCAGACCCATTGGTTGCCGCATATTGCTTATATTTTCCTGAAAGTTTGCTAAGGGTTTCGTAGGCCTTGTCATTAAAAACATAGGTCTTACCCAAATTTTCCTGGAAGGATATATTAAAATCACTGACAATTTCGGTATTATAACCGTATTTTTCAAAAAATTCTCTAAATCTTCCTTCTAATACCTCAATTCTAGTGATTTCTCCCCTTTCTAGGGCCTTCCAATATTTATTATTAATCTTTCTATAAACTCCTAGCCTATCATCTGATAAGTCACCCAAACCATACTGATCGAAGCAAGCCCTAATGGCATTTTCTTCAGCTAGGTGAAAGTTTAATAAAGTTCCATCAATGTCCCACAAAACATATTTTATCAATTTTACTCTCCTAAAATTCTTCTACTAACTTCACTAACAGGAAGACCTATTATCGTATTTATGTCCCCATTTATATAAGAAATAAGTCTAGAATCTAGGTCTTGGATTCCATAGGCCCCAGCCTTATCCATAACATTTTCTTCCTTGAGATAAGAATCAATTATATCATCTAAAGCCTTATAGTAATCGGTAAATCTAACTTCGGCTATAGAATAAAAAACATCCAAATAATTTTCGCTCCTTAAGCAGACTCCAGTTATTACAAAGTGACTTTTGCCAAAATATGACATAAACATATCCCTCGCCTCGGCCATATCCCTTGGCTTACCATATATTTTATCATCCAGGATAACCATAGTATCAGACGATATATAAAGGCAATCTTTGACTAAGTGGACATCGGATTTAGCCTTGGCAATCTCGGCACAGGTATTGCCGGCTCTTTCTATGAAGTCACAGCCCTTGTACTTTTCCATATATTTTTCTTCGATAGCTCTTTCATCGATTCTTATAGAGGCAATTTCTGGCTTAAGAAAACTAAGCAAGTCCCTCCTTCTGGGAGACTTGCTCATTAAGATATATTTCTTATATTTTCCAATTTTGCCAATTTTTTCATAGTCATTTACATAGTTCATAGTTAATTCTTACCCGCATTCGAATGTTTTACAAAATCCTTTAGGATTTTTTTAGAGTATTTATCATTTTCATAAGAAAGCTCTGGATGCCACTGAACTCCTAGCATGTAAGAGTAATATGGATTTTCTATTGCTTCTATTAAACCATCATCGCTTGTAGCACTCACACTTAAGCCTTCTGCCAAATCTTTGATCCCCTCATGGTGGTAGGAATTTACTTCAATCCTATCAGAACGAAGAATTTTCGAAAGACTAGCACCTTCGCTTATATTTACCTCATGATAAGTAAGGGTCTTATCGCTTCCTCTGTGAATTATTTGTTTAGAGAATTGAATTTCTAAATCATCATAGAGACTTCCTCCATAATAGATATTAATAAGTTGCATACCCCTGCAAATACCCAAAATTGGCTTTTCTAGCCCTATTGCATAATCTAAAATAGCAAGACTCTTTTCATCATCTTCCCTGCTATAGTCCTCAACAAGGGACCTGTCTCCTCCATAAATCTCTGGATCAAAGTCGTTTCCTCCAGCAAAAATCACCCCATCAGCTCCCTCTACCTTTCTCTTACACATTTCTGTATCCATCCTACTTGTATCGATATCATTAATCGTAATTCTGTTATCAGATAGAGCGGCTTTTATAGGGGTAATATTTTGATGATTATGTACTACTGCTATCTCTTTATAAGAAAAGAATCTATCATAGATTAAAATCACACCCAAAATAACTAATAAAGCCAATAATACTAGCTTGACAAATTTTGTAACTTTCCTAAACATAAAACCCTCCTTATTAATATCACTTTTATATATTATATCATATTTTGATGAAATATTAAATATATTAATAAGGTATATCAGTAATATTAAAATCAAAATTTAATAAAATCAATATTATGAGAACAATCCTAAACTAGCTAATGTCTATAAGCAAATAAACCCTATTTAATTATAACTTGGCAAAACCTTACTTAAATTAATTCTGCTAAGTTTATATATTAGAAAGATTAATCCCAAACTTATACCAAAATACAAGACAGGACTAGGGAAGTTTATAGGAAATGAATCTGGTAAGTGGTCTAAATATCCATAATTTGCAGATAGAATTTTATTTAAAAGGTAAATCACAAAATTCATGGCAAGAGTAAGTTTACAAATAAATCTAAAGTCTAGTTCTCTTTTTTCATTTGTAAGTATCATAAGAGCAGATCCTATAGATAAGCTATGACCTAGTACATAGGTTAAGTTTGTAATATGTGGCCAAAGATACTTCGAAGGATCTGGGAAGCTGTAGGCTATGAGTGTACCTATTATCCCGAGCCAGGCAAAGTAATTACTTAGCTTGTAATTTTTACGCAAAAAACTAATAGTCATCATAAAAGCCGCTATCCTACAATGATAAAGTGGTAGGCCTTCTTTTATAAATAATCTCCTACCTGCATAATACCAAAGAAATAAGGCTATCTCTATGATAGATAAAGATACTAATTGTATAGAAAGAATTTTTCTTTTATATCTTAATTTATAAATCACTATTAAATATATCAGCAAAAATCCCCACACCAAGGGCATTTTAATATTGGTCTTTAAATCTTCACCGTGCCTAAAAAAGTATTCCATCTCTTGTTTAATCCTTGCTTCTATTTAAATCTGTCTAAAAACTTAGATAGGATATTACTTTCTTCAATTTCTAGCCATCTAAGAAGCTTTTCTTCATCAAAATAAATATCGCTCTCACTTTCCTCTATAAGTATATCCTTTGTCATATAGGCTAGACTTTGTTTTATTATATCGCTATCTTTTGAATTCTTGTCTATTGGAAATATTATTTTTCCATTTTCTTTTCTAATCTTTTTATCTTTGTCATAGTAGAAATCTCTTAAGTATTTCTTATACTCTTCGATATAAGGATTTCTTACATCAATCCATTCGAAAAAGGCCTTGGCATCTAGCTCTATATCAAGCCCTCCTATTGTTCCTACAAGGACACTTTGATCTAAGGCCTGCTTGTAGACTTCTGATGGCTTTTCATAATTTCCCTTATTTTCATCAATAGTCGCTGTATTAAAGAAGAGTGATCCTGTTTCTATATCGAAGACAAATTCCTTCTCTCCTGCCCTTTTATATAACTTTCTCCACTTTTCCTGATTGGATTCAAAATCATCCGTATACCTCTTAGTAGGAAAATATCTTGGTAGAGGCATAGAACAAAGTTTATAATAGTCTCTAAAGATCTCTCTTGTCTGATACAAAAAGTCAACCTTACCAGACCCATCTGCAAAGTGATTCCATTCATATTCATCACTATTATCAAGTCTATCTGCCATCTTTAGGGAAAAATCGGTAAACAAGTCATTATTCATTTTTTCATAAATATCCTTGTATACTAAAGGAGAGTCTTTCTTATATTTATCGTCAAACTTCTTGTCGATTTTTAGATAATAGGACCTTCTCCTTGCTTCAGGAGGAAGTGTGTATCCATCGGCATTGGTCGTTCCTATAGTTACAGGAAAGGGACTTACAATTTCAACTTGACTATTTGTTGTATTTAATATTAAGTCACGACCATAGTTTGCTTTTGAGAAAAATTCTATGGAAAATTCATCAATTATAATAGGATATACATTATCTTCCCTAGCCCGGCCTTCGATTACCTTAACCCTATTGGCCTTGGCCTGGGCTCCGCTTGCAAGCTCTGAGAAATTATAATAAGCCTTATCGCTTAGTCCAAGCATCTTGTTTATCATTTTTATTAGAGAAGACTTACCACTTCCAGCAGTTCCTCCAATAAAGAGAAATTGGGGAATATCATTTCTCTCTTCGCTAGTTCTAGCTAGTGTCTTAATCTCATAGAGAAATGGACCTGTGAAGGCATAAAATATTGCTTCCATTATCCTCTGTCCGTACTTGTCATCATATTTATGGACAAAGGACTCGAATGTATGTATAAATTCATCAAGTAGGATTAGGGCCTTTCTTATTTCTTCTATATCTTTATTTTCTCCAAAAGGAATAAATTCATTTGTAAGCTCGCTTTTAACTAGAAGACCACTATTTTCTTTTCCTATATTTCTAGTCTCTGGCTTTGAGAATAAGAGCGCTCTTTCATCTGAATCTATATCAGCATTTACCTTGATAGTCTTAATTGTCTCGTTGACAAGCTTTTTGATAGCCGGTGACTTCTTAATTGTAGGCTCTTTAGTCCTATTATTTACTGATTCGCGAACGAGCTTATAGGCTTGATTATCCAAGTCAGTTTCTCTAATTTTCTCATCATCAAGGGCCTTCTTATCCTCGTCCATGTCCTTAATCTGTCCTATAGCATCAGCTGGAATAGTAGAATTTGCCTTAAAGTCTTCTACTTTTAGGATTAACTCTATTGCTTGACTTTTCTTAATCTTTTCTACTTCTTCGTTAGTTAAGACAATTACCGAGTCAGTATCCTTTATACTTTCAAGTTTCTTCTTGTTAGTTACCATAAGCTCTTTTGGGAAGTAGTTAGTTGTGATATCAGCAAAAGACTCATAATAATCCTTATAAATATCAAAAAGCTCGCTATTATCATATATTATAATATTCTCATATTGACTTGTAGTCTTTTGAAAAGCCATCTCCGATAGATTACAAGATCCTAGGATTATCCTATTTTGAGAACTTTCCCTATTTTCTAGAAGGTAAAACTTAGAGTGAATACTTGCTCCAAAAGGAACTTTTACTTCAAATGATTTCTCCTCTAGCTTTCTTTTCATATCCATATCAAGACCTTGGTAGGTTTTGATACTCGTATTTTTAAGGACCTCCTTGATCTGTGCCTTAAGATTTTTGGCAAAAAGATTGGCAGAATGTTGGATCTTGTCTTCATTAATTCCAACTATAATCTCTACTTTGTTAAATTCCTTGATATATTTATTAAGGAAAGAGGTAGAGATTGAGTAAGTAACAGCCAAAATCGAATCGTATTTATTATGATCGAATATTTCTTCTATAGACATATCGACTTTTTTGTTATCTTTACAGATATGAAGGCTCTTTCTTTTACATTCCATAAAATCAATTCCCAAAGACATCTGCTTATCCATAAATTCACCCCTTTTCTTCGTTTATTTAATTATAATATAAAACTAATATTTTATAAAGTAATAAAAGAAAAACCTAAGGGAAAGCTCATCCCTTAGGTAAATATCTTATTCACTTTCCTTATCTTTTCTCTTAATATCCTTAACCCTATTCTTATAATCCTTCTTCACCTTAGATAAATCGATACCTTCTATATAGTAGCTCTTACTTGCCTCACCAATGGCCTTGGTACCCATAGCAGCCACTGTCGCACCTACTGCATTTCCAGCACCAGGTAGTATTATATTTAAAAGTTTCGATAATTGTTGGGATCCTAGTCTAAATAGATTTCCAGCAAGACCTACTCCTCCTAAAGATAAGAGGAATTCCTTGGCTGTTTCCTTGCTGATAGTCCTACCAGAAAGACTTGCTATTAGGCTTACTAGGGCGATTTGTAGACCTATAAGAGGATAAATATCAGCTATGGGTATTGGGGTTATGGCGACAGTTGCAGCAAAGCCTGAAAACATGTTTATAAACTTATCGCTGAGATTTGCTAGGACCCTATTCATCCTACAAGCAAGTCTTAGACCCACTATGGCATCATAATCACTTATGGACTCTTCTAAAGCATCAATTAGATTCTCAATACCAAATCTTCCATCAAATTGAATTTCAAGATCACTTAGTCTAGACTTGGAAAGATCATTTATAGAATCGACATCTATAAATTCATCTTCAATCATCCAATCGATCAAGGAAGAAACGGGGATTATTTCCTTAACTTCAAGGTCTCCTTCTTCTATGATTTTGCCATAATATTTAACAACTTCACTAATATTTTTACTCTTGCTTATAGGATATTCCTTTGGATCCTTTATCCTTGATGGGGCGAGTTCATCAACCTTGTTTATGGCAACTATTACTGGCAAGTCAACCCCATTTGCCTTTTTATAATCTTCACAAATACTTTTAACGAACTTTACATCTGTTAAGACATCATCCCTATGACTTGCATTAAGCATGAAAATTGCTACATCAGGCATAAAGTCTTTTACTTCTTTTTTTATATTCTCTTCTGCTGATATTTTATCATTAATGGCAAGGGACTCAGAGGTTCCTCTAGTGTCTAAAATCTGCATTAGGACTTCGCCGTTTTCCTCATAATCATACACATCACAGGCTTTCGTATGGGAGTAGACATCATTTACAAAAGCAAGATACCTTCCGTTAATAGCATTGATTAATGAGCTCTTTCCAACTCCAGTCCTCCCCATAAGAAAAATCCTAGGCGGTCTATAATTTTCCATATCATCCATAATTCTTTTAAGTTCCTCATCGTTTAGGATAAGATTTCTAAGCTTAGCTCTCATAGGACCTGGAACTGAGTCGATTGTTTTTTCTAAATTTTTGTAAATATTTTTAATTCTTTCGATTGCATAAGTCGAATTCTTATCAGCCATAAAATCTCCTTTACTTATTAATATCATTATACATAAAATTAACGAATAAAAAAGAGGCCTAAGCCTCTAGATAACCATGATAAGACTTCCAATACCTATAAGTATTGCACCTATGATGGATTTTTTGCTAAATTCTTCCCCTAGAAAAATAAAGGCTAGAACAAAAGTTATAAGGACACTTGTCTTATCTATTGCAGTAACCTTAGATACCTCTCCGTTCTTAATGGCAGCATAATAGCAAAGCCAAGAAAAACCAGTTGCAAGTCCTGAAAGAATTAGAAAGAGCCAAGATTTATGAGATATATCATGAATACCACTTTGGGCATTTGTAATAAAAACTATAAACCAGCTCATTCCAACAACAACTAGGGTCCTGATAGCAGTAGCGAGATTCGAATTGACATTTTCGATCCCGATTTTAGCCAGTATTGATGTTACTGCTGCAAAAAAGGCCGAAAGAATCGATAAAATTAACCACATAATAAATCCTTTAAATATTTTTACAAAATCTTCATACACATTCTACTTTAAAAATTAAATTCCTCTAAGTTTTTATTTCTGGTACAATAATTAAAAATGGAGGATATATGTTACTTCTAAGAAATATAAAAGTTCCCTTTGACAAGGGCTATGAAGATATAAAAAGGGAAATAGAAAAAACTATAAATAGAAAAATAGATTCATTTGAGATTTACAAAAAATCAATCGATGCAAGACGTGGTGTTTACTATGTCTACCAAGTACTAATTGACACCGAAGTAAGTCCTAAAATCTACAAAAAGCTCAAGCATAATATCAGTGAATACAAGGAAGAAAAGCTAGAGATAGAAAATAAGAACGAGGTTAAATCTGCTATCATCGTTGGAGCTGGTCCTGCTGGACTTTTCGCTGCCTACTCACTAGCTAAAAGAGGAGTCAAAGTTGCCATAATCGAACAAGGTGAAAGAATAGAAGACAGAGTAAAGACTATTGATAACTTTAATAATGGCGGAAGACTAAATCCAAAATCTAATATTCAATTTGGAGAAGGAGGCGCCGGAACATTTTCTGACGGCAAACTCACCTCTAGGTCTAAGGATAAAAGAAGTAGAGAAATATTTAAAATCTTTGTAGAAAATGGAGCTCCCGAAGATATCCTCTACGACCACCTACCTCATGTAGGAACTGATATTCTAAGAAAAGTAATTATAAATATAAGAAAGAAAATCGAAGCTATGGGAGGAAGCTTTCATTTTGGAGAGAAATTTATAGATCTAGAAATAAAAGATTCGATAATCGCAAGTCTAATTACCGACAAAGATTCTTACGAGGCGGATGAATACATCCTAGCCCTAGGCAATTCCGCTAGAGATAGCTTTATCATGCTCGATAAATATATAGAAATTGTACAAAAACCTTTTGCTGTTGGCTTTAGGATTGAACATCTCCAAGATCATATAAATCTAAGCCAATATAAGATCAAAGATGAAAGACTCCCTCAGGCAAGCTATCAACTAAACTACACCAACAAGGAGAAAAATACCTCTGTATATAGCTTTTGCATGTGTCCGGGAGGATTTGTAGTAAACGGCTCAAGTGAAGAAAATGAGCTTTGCGTAAATGGCATGAGCTATCATGATAGGTCAAATACCAATGCCAATGCCGCTATAGTATGCACTGTAGATCATGAGATCTTAGGACCTGGTAATCTTTCTGGAATTGATTTTCAAAGAGAAATTGAGAAAAAGGCCTTCTTCCTCGGAGGAGCAGACAACAAGGCCCCAGTTCAAAGGTTAGAAGATTTCTATGAAAATAGACCAACGACTAAGCTTGGACCAATTAAGCCTAGTATAATGACTGGATTTAAGCTAGCTAACTTAAATGAAATCTATCCAGATAAAATTAATTACGCTATAAAAGAAGCCCTTGAAGTATTCGATAAGAGACTTCATGGATTCAAGAATCCAGATGCTATCCTAACAGGTGTAGAAACTAGAACATCTTCTCCAGTAAGGATCTTAAGAGAAAATTATTCAACTAAATATAAGAATCTAAGACCAATCGGCGAAGGAGCAGGATATGCAGGAGGTATCGTCTCCTCCGCCCTTGATGGACTCAAATGTGCTATAGAAGTATTAGAAAACTAAGATCTCTTCTTAAGATTAAAAATTTCAAATAAATGGGTATCTATCTTATAGATAGACCTTAAGGTAATAGAAAAATATAAGGAGAATATATGAAGAAAATCATCAACGATGTAGATTTGATAATTGATCAAATGATTGATGGCTTGGTTAAAGCTAATGAAGATATTCTAGAAAGACTTGACGATAGCACAGTTGTCGCAAGAAAGGGACCTGCAAGAGAAGGCAAGGTAGGAATAATCTCTGGTGGCGGAAGTGGCCACGAGCCAGCCCACGCAGGCTATGTCGGAGAAGGTATGCTCGATTGTGCTATATGCGGCAGTATCTTCACCTCTCCTACCCCTGATCAAATCTTAAAGGCAATAGAGAAAGCTGACAGCGGTAGCGGCGTATTTATGGTAATCAAAAACTACCAAGGCGATGTAATGAACTTTGAAATCGCCCAAGAAATGGCAGAAATGCAAGATATCAAAGTTGATTCTATAATTGTAAGAGATGATATAGCTATAGAAAACTATGAGGACAGACGTGGAGTTGCTGGAACTATTTTCGTCCACAAGGTTCTTGGAGCTATGGCTGAAGAAGGAAAGAGTCTTGAAGAGATTAAAGAAAAGGCAGAAGAGATTGTTCAAAATATCAAAACAATAGGACTTGCCACAAAACCTTGCACCAATCCAAATGACGGCAAGGAAAGCTTTGAGCTAGAAGAAGACGAAATCGAAATGGGTATTGGAATCCACGGAGAAGAAGGTATAAAGAAAGAAAAAATCCAAAGTGCTGACACCATGGCCAAGGAAATGGTAGATAGACTACTTAAGGAAATCCCTGAGGACAAGAAAGAATATGCCCTAATGGTAAATGGTATGGGTCAAACTACAGAGATGGAACTATATCTAGTAAATAATTTCGTTAGTGATTATCTAAAGGAAAATTCTATAGAAATCAAGAGAACTTACGTTGGCAACTTCATGACAAGTATGGACATGGCAGGATTTTCACTCACACTATTTGCCGTAGATGATCAAATTGTTAAGTACCTCGATAGAGAAGTTAAGGTAGGAAGAAGATAATGAATATAGATAAGTTAAAAGTTTTATTTACAGAAATATCAGATGAAATAATAGCAAATGAAGAATACCTAACCGATTTGGATAGGAGCATAGGAGATGCGGACCATGGCTACAATATGGCCAAAGGCTTTAAAGCTATAAAGACTGACCTAGATAATGAATATTCAAGCCTCAAGGATTTTTTCAATAAGATTGCTATGAATCTCTTATCTAAGGTAGGAGGAGCGAGTGGTCCCCTCTACGGATCCTTTTTCATGAGCTTTGCCAAAGCACTCGATGGCAAGGAAGATTTATCAAGAGATGATCTTAATAAGGCCTTCGACGAAGGAATTGCTGCTGTCAAAAAAAGAGGAAAGGCCCAAGTTGGTGATAAGACTATGGTTGATGTCCTAGAGCCAGTTTCTAATGCCCTTAAGGAAGATAAAAGTCTTGATGAAGTTGTGAAAATTGCAGAAGAGAAAATGACCTACACCAAAGAGATCAAGGCCCTAAAGGGTAGAGCTTCCTATGTAGGGGAAAGATCTATCGGCCATATCGACCCAGGTGCCTATAGCTCTTATCTAATAATCAAAAAAGCTTTCAGAGGATGTTATGATTAATATATTAATAGCAAGCCACAGCAAGGACTTGGCCAAGGGGCTAACTGATATCATAGGTCAAATGACAACAGACGTAAGAATTGAGTATTCTGGTGGGGATGATGAGGGAAATCTAGGATCAAATTTTGAAGAGATTTTTGCTAAGATGAACGAGCTTGGCCCAGAAGGTCTTGTAGTTTTCTTCGATATGGGATCTTCTATGATGAATGTTGAAACAGCCTACTCTATGCTTGACGAAGACTTACAAGAAAAAATCTTAATAGCGGGAAGTCCCCTCGTAGAATCAGCCCTAGAGATTAGCCTATCTATTAATGAAGAAACTAGCCTAGATGATATAAGAGAGAAAATCTCTTCCTATAAATTTAATAAATTGGATTGATAATTAAATATAAAGAAGGATAATATAAGTAGTATTTGGCAGTTGTCTGATGACGACTGCTTTTTTGTTTGTAATATATAGAAAAGGATAATAAATGAAATTTAATGAATTAAATATAGGAAATGAAATTTTAAGGGCAATTGATGATTTAGGCTACGAAAAGCCAAGTCCTATCCAAGAAGAGTCTATCCCCTATCTTTTGGAAGGGAGTGATCTAATAGGAAAATCTCAAACAGGTAGCGGGAAAACCGCAGCCTTCGCCATACCAATTATAGAAAATATCGAAGCAAATGGAATAACTCAAGCTCTCATCCTCTGTCCAACAAGGGAGCTTTGTATCCAAGTATCAAAAGAAATAGAAAAGCTTTGTAAATACAAAAAAGATATCAGAATCCTTCCTGTCTATGGGGGAAGTCACATAGTAAGGCAAATCAAAAGCCTAAAAAAGGGAGTAGAAATTGTTGTAGGAACTCCTGGAAGACTTATGGATCTTATGAGAAGGAAGGTCTTAAGACTAGACCAACTCAAAACCGTAGTCTTGGATGAGGCTGACGAAATGTTTGATATGGGCTTTAGGGATGATATGAAGTTCATCCTAGATAGGACAAATCCTGATAGACAGACTTGTTTCTTTTCAGCAACTATGGGGCCTGAAATCCAAGAATTTTCTAAGCTTTATCAAAATAATCCCAACCCAGTCAAAATTAAATCTAAAGAAGTAACTGTAGAAAGAATCGACCAATATTATATTAAGCTCAAAGAATCTATGAAGGAAGAAGCCTTGATGCGACTTCT
Source organism: Anaerococcus marasmi (assembly GCF_900290195.1). Lineage (GTDB taxonomy): Bacteria > Bacillota > Clostridia > Tissierellales > Peptoniphilaceae > Anaerococcus > Anaerococcus marasmi. The sequence goes on from NZ_OLMF01000004.1 coordinate 579,945, forward strand.
AGAAATCCATAAGCCAAATCTTGCTATCGTATTTTGTAATACCAAAAGGAAAGTCGACCGATTAGTAGAAAGTCTCACAAAGAAAAACTACCTAGTAGACGGCCTTCATGGAGACCTTAAACAAAGTAGTCGTGACCAAGTCATGAAGAAGTTTAGAAATAAAACCATCCAAATCCTAGTAGCAACAGATATAGCTGCTCGTGGCCTTGATGTTGATGATGTGGATATTGTCTTTAACTATGACCTGCCACAACTTGACGAATACTATGTCCACAGGATTGGAAGAACAGCAAGAGCTGGCAAAAGCGGCCTAAGCTTTTCCCTAATCTCAGGTCGTGATAATAATAGGCTAAGGCAAATCGAAAATTATACCAAGGCCAATATAAAGCAAATGTCTATCCCTACACTTGTGCAAATGAATAGGCAAAGCGACCTCCGTCTTATAGAAGATATTTCATCTAAGCTTTCTAATAATGAAGACCTTAATAGAGAAAAAGATATACTCATAAGACTTATGGAAAAGGGTCACGATCCTTTTATGATCTGTCAGGTCCTACTTAAAGATAAATTAACTGCTAATAATAATCACGAAAAGCTTGAAGGAATTGACTTTAAATCGGGGAAGAAATCTAAGAGTAAGTCAAATAATAAAACTAAAAAGAAATACGATAAAGAAATGACGACACTTTTTATGAACAGGGGTAAAATTGATAACTTTACCAAGGATAAGATAATAAAGGCCCTAGCAAGGATGGCCAAAGTCCCAAAGGATAAGATAGGGCAAATTAGAATCCAGAAATCCTATAGCTTTATAGATTTAGAAAAAGCCCACGCTTATAAGGCAATTAGGGCTATTAACAATAAGAAAATTTCTGGAAAAAAAGTTAAAATAGAAGAATCAAATAAATAGTTAATTTAAAAATCGTTCCATAGCTTAGAAGAAGTCTCCGACAGATAGAGGGCTCAGAAGCCCCCTGTCCTAAGAGTCAAATTCTAAGAATGGAACGATTTACTTATAAGATTAAATTCTTTTACTTATTTTCTTCTCTCTTAGCCTTATTTTCTTTGGATTTTTCTAGGAAGTTTTCCTTGGCATAGGCTATAATATCATCTGATTCATACATGGCCTTGCCATCAATTACCATACAAGGAACTTGGACCTTACCACCTACTTCATATAATTTATCTTGATTTTCATATCCTGAAACAACATCTTCTATGTTATATGAAGGGAATTTTATTATATCATTTTCCTTAAAATAATTAAGAACCTTTAGGCAAAATGGACAATCTGGCTTAAAATATAGTTCAAAATCCCACTCTCTTTTAATTTCTTTTCTCATAATAATCCTTTCTTCTACATAAACTCTGTCTTTACATATCTACCCCAACAACACTTATATAATCTTATAATTTTGGAGATGCCTTATATGATGTGTGAAGAATTTTATGTGCTTTCTCTGATCCAGGCTCTTTCAAGTATTCATCATACAGGTCTTTGATATAAGGGTTCTCATAAGATTTCCTAAGTTTTTTGGATTCATCCAATTTGTAGAGACCTTCTGATCTTTTCTTTAAGATAGAAATATCTCCATGATGATAAGGTTGACCTCCGCCACCGATACAACCTCCTGGACAAGCCATTACCTCGATAGCATCTAGGGATATTTCTTTATTCCTTAATTTTTCTAGAAGTCTTCTTGTATTTCCCAAACCATTGGCTACAGCAATATTAATTTCTCTTCCGTCTATATCCACTGTAGCGTATTTTATTCCTCTAAGACCTCTTAGATCATAAAACTCAACTTTTTCTAAGTCTTTTTCTGTAATTATATTATAGGCTGTACGTACTGTAGCTTCGATTACACCTCCACTCGTACCAAATATGTCACCAGCTCCTGTAGACTCTCCCATAGGATTATCAAAATCACTATTTTCCAAAGAAGTAAAGTCAATTCCAACTTCCTTAATCATCTCTGCTAACTCTCTTGTTGTAATTACTGTATCAACATCAGAGTAGCCTTCATTTTCTAGCTCATCTCTTTTAGCTTCATATTTTTTTGAAATACAAGGCATAACAGATACGACAACTATATCTTCTGGGTTAATTCCTTCTTTTTCAGCATAGAAGGACTTAGCAATTGCTCCAAACATCTCATGAGGTGACTTGCATGTGGAAGGTATGTCAATCATGTCGGAAAACTGTTGTTCCATGAAATTAACCCAACCTGGACAACAAGATGTAAGAATTGGAAGCTCTCCTTTTCCCTTTAGTCTATCTACAAACTCATTTGCTTCTTCCATTATTGTAAGATCTGCCGCAAAATTCGTATCAAATACCCTATCAAAACCCAATCTTCTTAGAGCTGTGACGATTTTACCTTCGACATTTGATCCTACTTCCATACCGAACAACTCTCCTAGGGCAACCCTAACCGCTGGTGCAACTTGAACTATTACGTGTTTGTCAGATGATAAGGCCCTCCAGACTTCTGGTATATTTGACTTTTCTGTAAGAGCTCCTGTAGGACACACTGATAGACATTGGCCACAGAAGGTACAAGTTGTCTCAAACATGGACCTATTAAAGGTTGATCCAACATGGGTGTAGAATCCCCTTCCAACTTCTGCAAGAGCTCCAACAGTTTGAACCTCGTTACACATAGTCTCGCATCTCCTACAAAGGATGCACTTGTTTGGATCTCTAATTAGTGAATATGAATTATCATCAATTGGAAGAGTTCTCATCTCTCCCCTATATCTTATCTCTCTGATATTTAAATCATGGGCGAGCTCTTGGAGAGTACAATCTAGGTTTTTGGCACATTTCAGGCAATCGGATGGATGATCTGATAAGAGTAGCTCAACAATAGCTCTTCTAGCCCTGATTACCCTTTGGCTATCCGTTCTAATATTCATTCCTTCTTTAACAAAAGTAGCACATGAAGGAATTAACTTATTCTTGTCTATATCTTCTACTAAACATACCCTGCATGAAGCAAGCTTATTTACAAATTTGATATCGTGAAGATCCATATGGCATAAGCTTGGAATTTTGATATTTAATTTACCCGCCGCCTCTAAGATTGTAGATCCTTCTTTAACTTCTACTTCTCTATTATTTATCTTTAACTTAAGCATACAAACCTCCTAGGCCAAAGCTATAGCGTCTATTGGGCAATTTTCCATGCATTGGCCACACTTGATACATTTGTCTTGATCTATTTCATGTCTTTTTCGAGCTTCTCCATTGATAGCCTCATTAGGGCATAGTCTCTTACACTTACCGCAACCTATACAATCATCACCAATAAGATAATTTAAAAGACTGATACATCTTTTGGCAGGACACGTTTTATCTTCACCTACATGGGCCTCATATTCATCATAAAAATATCTCATTGTAGAAATAATCGGGTTAGGACTAGACTTGCCGAGTCCACAAAGTGAAGCTTCGGATACTATTTCTGATAATTCTTCTAGCTTATCGAGCGTTTCATGATTAGCCTTACCTTTGGTAATATCATCGAGCATTTCAAATAATCTCTTATTGCCAATCCTGCAAGGAGTACATTTACCACATGACTCGTCTACAGAAAACTCTAGGAAAAATCTTGCGACATCAACCATGCAGTCATCCTCATCCATAACTACCATGCCGCCAGATCCCATTATGGAACCTATAGCTCCCAGTGATTCAAAATCACAAGCTGTATCGAAGAGTCTTTTAGGTATACAACCTCCTGATGGGCCTCCAGTCTGTACTGCTTTAGCAGCCTTATCATCCTGAATACCTTTTCCTATATCATAAACTATTTTATCTATACTAGTTCCCATCTCTACTTCGACAAGGCCTGCATTTTTAACCTTGCCAGATAGGGCGAAGACTTTAGTACCTGGAGATTTTTCTGTTCCAAAAGATTTAAACCAATCTGAGCCCTTATTAATAATTTGGACGATATTGGCGAAAGTCTCTACATTATTTATTACAGTAGGTTTTCCCCATAGTCCTCTTACAGTTGTCCTGTATTCCTTGTTACGAGGCATACCTCGCCTTCCTTCTATTGACTCCATTAGGGCCGTTCCCTCACCACAAACAAAAGCACCTGCTCCAAGTCTTAGTTCTATTTCAAAAGAAAAATCTGATCCTAATATATTATCTCCTAAAAGATTATATTTTTTAGCCTGATCAATTGCGATTTCAAGAGCTCTAACCGCCTTTGGATACTCTGCCCTAACATATATAAATCCCTTATTTGAGCCTATTGCCCTAGCACATATCGCCATCGCTTCAAGTACTGAGTGTGGGTCTAGTTCAAGGACTGACCTATCCATAAAAGCTCCGGGATCTCCTTCGTCTGCATTACATATTATGTATTTAATATCAGTATCTTGAAGGAAAGCCGCTTCCCATTTTCTTCCAGTAGGAAAACCTGCTCCTCCCCTTCCTCTAAGACCAGAATCTTTTACTATATCAATTATCTCTTTTCTATCTAATTCAAAAATAGCCTTATAAAGAGCCTCATATCCATCCAAGCCTATGTAATCTTCGATTGATGATGGGTCGATTATACCGCAGTTTTTAAGCACTAGTCTTTTTTGATTTTCAAAGAAATCTCCCTTAAGCTTAAAATCACCTTTATCATCTTCATAGATTTTGCTATAGTCTATTTTTTCCCTAAGCTCTGCTAGAGACTTTTCTTTAAGATTTAATAATTCTTTCTTATTCATAGATCAGCCTTTCTAACTTTATGTATAATATTGTGAACCTGAGATGGGTCGACCTTTTCTACAAAATCTTCTCCGTCTATCATAACAACTGGTGCAGATCCACATTCACCTACACACCTTGCCTCACTTAGGGAAATCTTACCATCTTCAGTGGTATCGCCTACTTCTACCCCTAGCTCTTCTGCCAAAGATTTCAAAATCTTATCAGAGCCATTGACATAGCAAGCCGTACCCAGACAGACGCAGATATCATGCTCCCCCTTAGGTTTAAGAGAAAACTGTGAGTAAAATGTAGCCACCCCGTATATTTCGCTGGATGGAACATTTAACTTTAGAGCCATTAAATCTACTACAGGCTCTGGAATATATGAGAAAACGTTTTGACACTTCTGAAGCGCCGGCATCACACAACCATCAACATCCTTAATAGAATCCAAATAGCTTGTAAAGTCATCAAGCTTATCTTTATCTAATTTATAACAAAAACTCATCTTTCCCTCCAATCTTAATTCTTTATTTTATTCTATCATATAGAAATCTTAATGTCATTATTATTTAATTTTTAACAAAAACGTTTGCTTTACTTGAAAAAAATAAGGCGGATTAAAAATAATAATCCACCTAATAAGATAAAATATAAATGGCCAAAATCTCCATAGCTATAAATATAAGTAAATAAATCTTACCCACTCTTCTTGCATAGTTTTCATCCTTAAGTCCCTTCCTATAGTCTTTCTCAAAACCATTGATTAAATCATAGGACTTTTTAAAGTAAATCTTATAGGCAAAGAATAGAAAAACAAGGCCATTAAGAGCTAACATAAGAGCAAAAATTTTCATTTAATCTCCTTCCAATACCTATAAATCACAAGTCCATTCATTAAGATAATTATAAGGGCAAAGCCTAGACATACCTTTGCCATAGTTGGGACTACATCCATTGCATAGGTCAAATCTTCTTGGAAAATTTTTATTGAATCAAAAAAATATGAGGTCGCAATCGCCATAAGACCAATTCCCATGCTTTTATAGGAATATATAATTCTCCTATCATTATCCCTGATTAGGGCAAAGATCCCATTTACTAGGGATAATATCATAAGTAAAATCTGCATAAAACCTCTTAAAAATATCTCAACATTTCCTTTATCTAATTATAACATAAGATTAAAAAAGCCGCCAGGACCATCTCCTAAGCGGCTAGATTTACCTACTTACTATCCTATAGTAGGCTTTATTTGTTATTTTAAATATCATATAATAAATTACTACAAAGACCCCTATCATGATGAAGAAGTATTTTCCGTATTGCATAAAGGTCATCACTCCAAAAAGTGCTAGGAGCTGGTAGACTATTTTGGAAGCTACTAGAGAATTAATTATAGCAAAGACCAGAGGAGCTCCAAATAGATAGCTTATCTGAGAAGCAGACGTCTTTTTGATTAGCTTATCTTCTAGACCAATCTTTTTCATAATCTCATACTTCTTTCTATCTTCAAAGCCTTCTTTTATTTGCTTGTAATAACTTATCAAAATAGTTGAGATAAGAAAGATTATAGCGATTATTGTTCCCAGGAATACAAATCCCCCGTAAAGCTCATAGGCATCTTCTAGATACTTATCTGCGTATTCGATATTTATATTCTTATCCTTAGAATATTCTTCTAGGTTTTTCCTATAAGTCATCTTATCCATGTCTGTGATATCCCAGTTTGCTGAAAGAGAAATAATTGAGTCCTTAAAGCTAGACGTCTCCCTATCAAATATCTTAAATTCGCTAGATAGATATTTAATAGTATCAAAATCTTTTACAACTATGCCATAAGTCTCGATAGCGACATTAGAAGGGATGAAGTTGTCTACAATCTTAACCTTGTAGGTCCTATCAGCAATTTCAATTTTATCTTTATCTAGCATAAATTTCTGATTGGCCGTAAGTAGAATTTCATCATCAGATAACTTATAATCTTTTCCGACTCTCTTATTATAGCCATCTAGATCACAAGCCAGGAGGAAATATGGTTTATGTTTACCATCTCCCATAAAGGTCTCAAACTTATCTCCGTCTACTTGGATACTGGTAAATAGTCCATAGGATATGAAATCATTAGTAATCTTTCCACCCTTCCTAGTTGTATCATAGACAATACTTCTAAGCTTTTCTTTTTCTTCTTCTAGATTGTCCTCATCGATTCCTACTTGACTATCCAGATTGTAATCTCTTGGAACAACATTTTTAGCAGAATATTCTATCCTGTCATAGATAGATAAGGAAGCGGATAGGGCGATGATTACACCAACGCTCATTATAGAAATACTCGCAAGAGATAGGGCATTTGACTTTATCCTATACAAAAGTCCAGATACAGCTAGGAATCTTTCCTTCCTATAGTAGGACTTCTTTTCTTTCTGTCTTTTAAGATATATTACAGAAAATGACATAAACAGAATATATGTCGCAAGCATTACTATGAGGCTCGCTAAGAAGAAATATCCAAGGCTTGCAAGGATTCCTTGTGTCCTTATGGCTATATAGTAGCCAAGTATAAGCAAAATAAATCCTAGAATCATCAAAACATATCTTGATTTTGGTTCTCCCTCCCCACTTTTTTGATCAGCTAAAAGCTCTACTGGAGTAGAATTATATATTTTTAGACTCGTTGCAAATAAACTTGTTAAAAGAGCTAGGAGAAGAAGAAGAATACTTTCTGTCATAGCTTTTAATGAGAAAGGATAATCCATCAAGCCTCCCGCAACATCTTTCATTAGTTTATTTAAGGCAAGGAAGGATAGCTTACCAAATATATATCCTCCAAGAAGACCAATCACTCCTATTATGACAAAAGCGATTAATAACTCTAAGAAAATAATCTTTCTTATATGTTTTTTCTCAAGTCCTAGAATTCCATAAAGAGCAAATTCCTTATTTCTCCTCTTGTTTAGGAAATTTGTACTATATAATAAGAATATAAAAGTTAGTATTCCTATTATAACAATTCCTATATTAATAATCTTCGGAAGAGAAGCGTGTCTTTCTCTTACATAAGTGTTAGCAGAAAGACTTGCCATAATATTAAATACCATAAGCATTATCCCAGATGATAGGATAAAGGGAAGGTAGACTAATCTGTGTGCCCTGAGATTTTTTAGAGCAAATTTGTGGGCGATTTTCTTATTCATTATATCTCACCCCTTGATAGCATGATTTGTGACTTGTTGATCCTTTCCATAAAGTCGCTACGCTCTTCTCCTTCTCCCTTGTAGATTTCATGAAATACAACTCCATCCTTGATGAAAAGAACTCTTTTCGCGAATGAAGCTGCATTTAAGGAGTGGGTTACCATAAGGACAGTTTGACCCATGTCATTTACCCTAGTAAATAAATCCAGGATCATATTTGAAGAGTTTGAATCAAGAGATCCCGTTGGCTCATCAGCTAATAGTAGGGCAGGCCTTGTAATTAAGGCCCTAGCTATGGCTACCCTTTGCTTTTGCCCACCTGATATTTGGTAAGGATATTTATCTAGGATTTCTTCTATAGCAAGTTTTTCCTTAATCTCATCTAATCTTTTATTCATCTCTTCTCTCTTCTCATCTGATAGGACAAGAGGCAAGTAGATATTATCCCTATTTGTAAATTGGTCTAAGAGATTGAAGTCTTGGAAGACAAAGCCCAGTTCCTTTCTTCTAAAAGATGCAAGCTCACTATCCTTAAGCTTTGTCATATCCTTGCCCTTTAGACTTATATTTCCAAAAGATGGCCTATCTAGGGTGGCTATAATATTTAAAAGAGTAGTCTTACCTGCTCCCGACTCTCCCATTATAGAAATGAACTCGCCTTCTTCTACCGATAAGTTCACATCTCTTAGGGCCTCGGTTTTTATGTTCTTACTTTCATAAATGCGTTTAATATTTTTTAATTCTAAGATTGGCATACAAGCCTCCTTTTCTATACTTATATTATAGAATATATAAATATCTCTAGCATTTATCTAATATTACAAGATGACTCTTAAACTTACAATTTTGTAAGATTGGCTGGAAAAATTATAAAAAATTCACTACCTTGACCTAATTTAGACTTAACTTTTACCCTAAGCTTTAAAATCTTAGAAATCTCCCTTACCAAAAATAGGCCCAGTCCACTTGATTTGTGATTGACTCTTCCATTAAATCCCGAATATCCCCTATCAAATATCTTGACCAAGTCTTCATCTCTAATACCGATTCCTGTATCCATGATTGAAAGAGTGCTTTTCTCCTTATCAAAGGAAATTCTAATCTTACCTTCCTCAGTGTATTTTAAGGCGTTAGATATGATTTGTTCAATCATTATGGAAAGAAGCTTAGAATCTGTGAGAATTTCAACCTTGGTATCTTTATAATCGAGGGATATTTTCTTGTTAATAAAAATCAAGGAATATTTTTTAAGAAGGGTCTTGATAAGTCTATCTAAATCAACCTTTTCTATATCCATATCTGTTGCCCTATCTGTAAGCTTGATATAGTTTATTGCCATATTTGTGTATTCTTCTATATAAAAAATCTCTTCTTTTAGCTTTTTAGTATCAGGATCAGACTTTTTGTTTAATATTAAGTTGGCAACAGTGATTGGCGTTTTGATCTGATGGGTCCATAGGAGAAAATACTCTTCCAAGTCTTTTTTCTCATTGATATAGCTACTTCTTAATCTCTTATTCTCATCCAATAATTTTTCGTATTTTTCTTTAAAAGATTCTTCTTTTCTAAATTTTGAATATTGAATAGATAAATATATTAGCAATAAAAATCCTATTATCTCAATCCCTAAGAAGAATTCATCCAAAGAATAATCGGATATAATAAAAATAATAACAAAGCAAAGGGAAAATACAATAAATAGGCATATTATGTGAATTTGACTTTTTAGAAAATCCTTTAATTTACTCATCCCTTGCCTCTAGGAAATAACCCATTCCCTTTTTAGTTTGTATGAAATTATCCCTGCCAATTTGTCTTAACTTTTTCCTTAATCTCGTGATATTTACAGCGAGAGTATTTTCATCAATAAAGTTCTCGCCTTGCCAGCATTTTTCTATGATATCTTCCCTCATCACTATATCTCCCTTAGATTCAAATAAACTTTCAAGAATCATAAGCTCAGTCCTTGTCAAAATAGTAGTCTCTTCCCCAAAGGATATGCTCGCCTTGGAAAGATCGAGATAAACATTATCAAATTCTAAAACATTTGAATCTATCTTATAATCATAAGCTCTCCTAAGGACTGCTTGAATCTTTGCCCTAGTTACTGCTATGTCAATTGGTTTTGTAATATAATCATCCGCTCCAAAATTCATAGCTTGGATTATATCCATAGACTCTGTGTGGGAGGATATAAAAATAATAGGGACTTTAGATTTCTTCCTAATCTCTTGGGTCCAGTAAAATCCATTAAAAAAAGGAAGAGAAATATCCATAAGGATAAGATCAGGCTTTAGAGCTTCCACTTCCTCTACCACCTTGGAGAAGTCCTTTATTTCATAGGTCTCGTAGGCCCATGCCCTAAGCTCTTCTGAGAGGAGCCTTGCTATATTTCTATCATCCTCAACTATTAGTATCTTCATTAAAATCCCATCCTTCCTCAAGGAAAATTGAAATATAAATCTTATACCATTTTCCTTTAAGCTCAATCTCTCCTATATTAGTTATAGTTTATATTAACTGAGAGATTTTTACAAGATTTAATAGATTAGGCGTGGATAATTGTTAGTTGATTTATAAAATACGAATAAATTTGTACGAACACTGAAATAATTATCTACAGAATCTGCGATTAAAAAATAAGTATAGAAATATTATAAATGTTTGGCAAGGAAATTAATTTCTTGGATATAATTTATAATAGAAAGGTAACTAAGTATATTATGAAAACATATGAACAAAAGTCCCTAAACCATAAGAAATCTTTTAGAAATACCTTAATATATGAAAAGATTTATTTATAATTTGCTCATGAGATTTTTCTATATATTTTGCAAATACTCATAAGATTTTTAGGGACAATTGTTCATTTTTATTTAATCACTAGTCTAAATTGAGGATATACATTTCATTTTCCTTTTTTATGAATCCGAGAGATTCAAACATCTTTTGACTTTGTATGTTGAAACTATAGATTTCGGCCTTAAGATACTTTCTTCCTTCTTTCTTTGCTATATCAATTAATATCTCTAAGGCACGTCTTCCGATTTTTTTATTTTGATACTCCTTTGCTACAACTATTGCAATCTCATTATTATCTAATAAAGTTATATCCCCAACTATAGCTTGACCAAACTTTATATAAAAACATTTACCATTTTTACATAGATATCTATACATCCTGATAAGTCTATCCAAATCATAAGTGTAGTCTATATTATCAACCTGCTTACATAGTATAGGGTCCTGATACCAAGACAAAGTCCTATCAAAATCATCATAATAATCTATTAATCGAATCTCTTTATTATCCAAATATTATTTCTCCCATTTATCTCTTAAGACTTTCTTCCCAAAGCTTATCTGCTGTTGGTTTCCAATTGCTTGCGTAGTCTTCGCACTTATCACAAAGCTCATCGACTTCTTCTTTCTCTAGAATATCTGTTGATTTGGCTTGGCTTTTCTTGACCATATTTCTGAGAAGTTGCGGATTTTCTAACATTGGGCATGGTCTTAACATATTTTCGTTAAATGGTTGACCATCGTGATAAGCCATAAATAACGGAGCTTGTAAGCTTTCTAGTAGGCTCTTTTCTCTAATATTTGAGTCAGAATAGTGGATAAATACGCAAGGTTCAACGTCTCCATTGGCATTTATATGCAGATAATTCCTACCACCTGCAATACATCCACCAATGTATTCGGCATCATTTTGGAAGTCTAAGAAAAATAGTGGCTTAGTCTTCCTAAATTTCCTTAATTCATGATAAACATGTTCTCTTTGATTTGGTTTTGGAAGAAGCTCTTTACCTGTACCCTTTCCAACAGGCATAAAGTGGAAATACCAAGCAAACAAGGCTCCCCTATCGATCATATCATCCACAAACTCTTCGCTTATAATTGATTCATAGTTCATAGATGTGTAGCAGCAAGATATACCAAATGGAAGGCCATTTTCTTTTAGTTTGTCCATAGCTTCTAGGACCTTGCTGTAAGTACCGTCTCCCCTTCTAGCATCTGTTGTAAACTCAGATCCTTCAACAGAAATAGCAGGTACGATATTTTTAAGTCTAAGCATTTCATCGACAAAGTCATCATCAATTAAAGTAGAGTTAGTAAAAATTAAAAATTCACAATCGTTGTGTTTTTCAGCAATCTTTAGAATATCTTTCTTTCTTACTAAAGGCTCGCCACCTGTGTATATGTAAAAATAAATACCCATATCCTTACCTTGACTTATAATATCATCTATTTCATCATAGCTAAGGTTTAGGCTCTTACCATATTCTGCAGCCCAGCAGCCAGTACATTTCAAGTTACAAGCTGTAGTTGGATCAAGAAGGATTGTCCAAGGGACATTACAATTATATTTTTCTCTTGTTTCTCTCTTAAGATCTTCACTAAACAAAACGCCATTGAGCATAAAGTTTGTAATTGTCTTATCAAAAACGTCCTCATCGATAGTATCAAGCATGTTTATAATGTATTTATAAAAAACATTATCAGGATCATTTATAACTTCCTCAATCTTATCGATTTGTGAAGAATAGGCATCTGGGGAAATCTTTCTAGCAAGGCTTACTGCCTTTGGCAAATTCTTCTTAGGATCTTTATGAATATAAGATAAAGTTTTTCCTACTGCATAAGTTGTAAATTTCTCATTCAAATTCATATTTTCTCCTCCATATTATTTCCGTATATTTTCTAACATCTTATAAGATTTATTCAACAAATCTACTAGTTCATCTTCCTCAGTTGGGTCAGCATCATATAGCTTAACTGCTAGAAGTATCGGTGAGTAAAATATTGTCGCTAGGACCTTTACGTCATAATCTTCCTTGATTCCCAGATTTCTGATAAACTCCTCATGTTTGGCAATTGGATTTTCAATGAACTTTTCCACATAAAACTGCATGGCATGGGGGTTTTTATACATCTCTATTGAAATCATTTTCCTAATTCGTGAAACATAATTATCATGAAGTAGATACTCAAATATATCGATAGAAAGTCTAGGAAGATCAAGCCTATTTGACTCGCCCTTATTCACCACATATTTATCGATCCCTTCTAGACGTTGGTCCACCTTAGATATAGCTGTAGCCAAGAGGCTATCATAAATATCCTTCTTTGACTTAAAGTGCTTGTATATCGATGGTGCCTTGATGCCAACTGCACAAGCAATTTTCTCTAAACTTACATCAGAATATCCATCTTCGGAAAATAAATCTAAAGATTTATCTAAAATTTTCTCTCTAGTGCTCACATAATCCTCCAAGGCTAATAGTTATTAGCCTTATATATATTATAAGCTAATACTCATTAGCTGTCAATACAATATCTCTTTAATTTAAAAAAGAGCTAGTAGTACTCATCATTTTCTCTGAAATATCTTAGAAATATTTCAATATAAGATAAATAACTAACAAGCTCTTTAAACTATTAATAAATCTCTTTACTAAATATTAATCCTTACATATTATCCTTTACAGCTACGGCAACCATCTTTGCCTCAGCTCTCAATTCTTCTTTGGCGTACATTTTCATATCCACTATCACTTTCCTATCTCCTATTTCCAAAGGCTTTGCTATTATTCTTACAGTTTCAGCCATTGGAGTTGGTTTTTTGAAGTTTATTTCAAGTCTTGCTGTGATAAATCTTCCTATTACTGTATCTTCAGTAAGGTCAAGGCCCTTATCCTTGTGTTTGAAGTAGGCAGCAGAAGCTGTTCCGTGGCAGTCAAATAGCATGGCTATCATTCCTCCAAATAGGTTTTGTGGGACTCCGCCAGTGTATTTAGCATCTGGAATGATTTCCGCTACGCAAGAAGCCCCATCTTCACTTGGGTATGATTTTAAGTGAAGTCCTGATTCGTTATCTGATCCACATCCCCAACAATGTCTGAATCTTTCTCCGTAGGTGTCTTGAATTGCTATTTTTTTCTTAGTCATTTATTCCTTCTTCCTTATGCAAATGTTTTCTTATATAATAAATAAAACAAGCTCCCAGCCTGAGCTAGAAGCTAGTATTTACATTAAGCTGTAGCCTATAAGCATCACTATTGGAAATGCTAAAATCAGTAAGACATTTAATAAGGCAACTGTTATTGTTTTTTCCTTGATAGCAAATAATAAGCCAACTATACCAAGTATTGGGCAAACTATTAGAGTTCCAATTCCTACAGGTCTTAAGTTCGTATAAGCTTCTAAGATATCAACAGGTAATATCAAAGATATTCCAAATACCAAAAGACCAATTATGAAAAAAATCATACTTATCTTTCTCTTATTCATATTCCCCTCCTCTATTAGTAAATTTATACCCAATTTAAGCTAGAGTTAATTACTTACTGAGCCTTTCTTCATAAGTCTTATCTATGCCCAAAAGCTCTTTAACCTTAGCCATATCTACTTCATCAAGACTTTGAATTGGCCAGTTTGGAAAGTCTCCTTTATCGATCATAGTTACTCTTATTCCCTCTTCCATTGAGCCTATTTCTACCGAATATTTTAATATTTCATAATCTAAGTCTATAGTTTCAGCATATGTTAAGTCCTTGCAAAGGAAATATTTCTCAAATTGTAGGCTTAGCATAAAAAGAAATCTCTCATTTTGATTAGAAAGAATCTTTCTAGCAAAGTCATCATGTGTATTCGCCTTAAGTTTACGATAAATCTGTCTGTAAGAGTCAAGTGAGAAGTATTCTTCAATCTTTCCTAAATCCTCTTCTATCTTTGAAGTATTTTCCTTATTTTCATATTCTCTTAAAACTTTCCTAAACTCATCTAATAACCTATCTCCTTCGTACTTTCCAGATAAATCAAACAGTTTATTTATAATTTCTTCATACTTAGATGATTTAATATAGAAATCTGCTAGGTCATATTTAATAAGGTCACTTGCCCCAAGACTTGATCCTGTCAAGGCAAGGTATTGGCCAAGAGCTTGGGGAAGTTTAGAAATCTCCTTGCATACTCCAACATCCGGTACAAAACCTAGTCTTGTCTCAGGCATAGCCCAGTTTGTCGTTTCATCAGTAATTTTCATGTCGGAGTTAATGGTTAGTCCTATTCCTCCTCCCATGGTTATACCAAACCAGTGGCTAATGATTGGCTTTTCATATCTTTCGATGTACTTATCTAGTTCAAACTCCGTCCTAAAGAATTTATCCTTATCTTCCTCATCGTCATTTGTCAGATAATCCTCGTAGACTTCCTTAAGGTCTCCCCCAGCACAAAAGCCCTTATCAGCCAAGGAATCAAATAGGACTGCCCTAATTCTTCCGTCATCCTTCCATTTTTCTAATATGTCATAAATCTCATATATCATATCAAGATTTAAAGCGTTGATTTTCTCTGCCCTATCAAGATAGATAATACCTATATTATTTTTAACTATTTCTCTTATCATTTACCCTCCTATAACTTATAAATTTATTATTAAAATATTTACTTTAAATTAGGGATAATCCTTACTATTTATTATTTATTCACCTTATAATTCTACCCAAAAGGAAAAAAATCAAGCAAGCTTGCCACTTGCCTGAATTCACCTTTAACATATTAAATATATTTATAAAACTTACTAGAATTTATTTTCTTTCGCTTAAAGGAACATAGTCTCTTCTATCATTTAAAGACTTGTAGGCAGGTCTAATTATTTTATCATCTTGAATTTGCTCTAATCTGTGAGCTGACCAGCCAACGGTTCTTGCTATAGCAAACATAGGAAGGTAGAGATCTTCAGGAATTTTTAACATATCGTAGACAA
Source organism: Anaerococcus marasmi (assembly GCF_900290195.1). Classification (GTDB taxonomy): domain Bacteria; phylum Bacillota; class Clostridia; order Tissierellales; family Peptoniphilaceae; genus Anaerococcus; species Anaerococcus marasmi. The sequence continues at coordinate 595,627 of NZ_OLMF01000004.1, forward strand.
AGCCTGAATAAAGATCTACATTGGCACAAGGTGGATAAGGCCTGTTTTGTCTTTGGCTTATCAAGTCTTTTCCTATTTTTTCTACATTTTCTATGAAGTGAAAATCCTCTTCCCTGCCTTTTATAATAGAAAGCTCTCTGGCCTTTTTCTTTAGAAGGATTGCCCTAGGATCTGAAAGTGTGTAGACAGCATGACCTAGACCATAAATTAGACCCTTCTTATCAAAGGCTTTTTTATCTAGGATCTTTTCTAGATAGGCTTTGATCTTAGATCTATTATCTAAATCATCCACGTTTTCTCTAATATCTTTAAGCATCTTACTTACTTTTAGATTCGCTCCACCGTGCTTGGGACCCTTAAGTGATGCAAGACCTGCTGCTATAGCGGAATATGTATCAGTCCCTGAGGAAGAGACTACATGGGTTGCAAAGGCAGAGTTATTTCCACCACCGTGCTCTGCATGAATTATAAGCATTAAATCTAAGACTTCAGCCTCAACTTTCTCATAGGCTTGATCATTTCTTAGCATCTGCAAGATGTTTTCTGCGATTGTCAAGCTATCATCTGGATTATGGATTATCAGAGACTTCTTATCAAAATTATGGATTTTGACCTGGTAGGAGTAGACTGCAAGGATTGGTATTTTGGAAATTAAAGATAATGATTGACCTAGAACATTTAGGGCATCAGTACCGTCTGGATTTTTGTCGTAGGTATAAAGGGCGAGCATAGACCTCATCATCTTATTCATTATGTCAGAACCTGGAACTTTAAGGATTATGTCTTCAAAAAAACTATCCGTCAAGGCTCTTTCTTCGACAAGGATACTCTTAAAAGATTTAAGCTCTGCCTCATTGCCTAGTTTACTGAAGAGTAATAGATAAATTACTTCTTCAAATCCTAATCTTTTATCCTTTTCTATATCTTCTACAATTTCTGTAAGAGGGTATCCCCTGTAATAGAGTTCGCCTCGGCTAGGGATTTTTTTATTATCTATAATTTTATATCCCATCACATCCCCCACCTGGGTTACTCCGACAAGGACTCCAGTCCCGTTTTTATTTCTAAGCCCTCTTTTTATATTATAATTTTCATAGACTTCTTTTTTGATTTTATTGTTTCTTTCAATCTCTTTGGCATAAAATCTTAGTCTTTCTTCTTGTTTCTTATCCATTATTATCTCCCAAGAAAGAAATTATCGTATCTGTAATGCCATAAGTTGAATTTGTCCCGCCGAGGTCCCTAGTGTAGTTCTTCTTATCCTTCAAAGTTTCATAGATAGCGTCTCTAAGAGCTTTAGCCTTATCTTTTTCTCCTATATCATCGAGTAGCAAGCAGAAGCTTAAAAGAAGGGCTATAGGATTTGCGAGATTCTTCCCTGCTATATCTGGAGCAGAACCATGAATTGATTCATAAATTGCAATGTCTTTACCCTTGTTTACTCCAGGCATAAGGCCCAGTCCTCCAACAAGACCCGCCCCAAGATCTGATAGGATATCTCCATAGAGGTTTTCTGTAACTATTACATCAAATCTTTCTGGATTAATAACCATCTGCATGGCTGTATTATCTACTAGGAGCTCTTCGAATTCTATGTCAGGATAAGCTTTGGCAATCTCCCTAGCCACATCAAGGAAAAGCCCATCACTAAGCTTCATGATGTTGGCCTTGCTTATAACGCTGACTTTCTTGCGATTATTGGCTCTTGCATATTCAAAGGCTGCCCTAATTATTCTCTCTGATTTTTCCCTAGTTATAATTTTAATCGAATGGGCTTCATTAGGAGATACCATCTCTTCAAGACCAGCATACAAATCCTCGGTATTTTCCCTAAATATAACCATATCCACACCATCAAACTTCAAATCAAGAGGGCCTGGGGCCTTGATGGGTCTAATATTTGCATATAGGTCAAATTTCTTTCTAAGCTCTACATTAATAGACCTAAAGCCGTGGCCTATGGGGGTTGTTATTGGTCCCTTGATGGCGATTTTATTTTTATTAATAGAGTCAAATAAGGTCTGGGGAATGTAGACTCCCTCCTTCTCAAAGACAGAAAGACCTGCATTTATTTCTTCAAATTCTATATCAACTTTTAAACTACCTACTACTTTCTTTAGGGACTCGGTAATTTCTGGCCCTATCCCATCTCCCTTAATTAAAGTTACAAACATACTCCTATAATTCCAATCCTTTCGCATAATTTAGATAGCCACCTTCTAAGAGGATTTCCTTCTCCCTTTCCGATAGGTCAGCTTTTACTCGAATCCTTATATCCTTTGTTAAATCCTCTAGGATAAACTCGCCCTTTCCTATATCCTTTCTTATATTAGAAATCCTAATATCGTCATATTCGTCTATCTTGTCATAATCAGCTGGATTAACAAATTCTAGGGGAATTATTGCATTGTTAATAAGATTTGACCTATGTATTCTTGCGAAGGACTTGGATACTACCGCCTTGATTCCTAGATATAGGGGGATGAGGGCAGCATGCTCCCTAGAAGAGCCTTGGCCGTAGTTTTCTCCTGCTAGGATAATTCCTCCCTTATATTTCTCGCATCTTTCTTTAAAGTCGCTGATTTTGGTAGTGAAGGCAAAGTCTGATAGATAGGCTATATTTGACCTAAATGGTAAGAGTTTGGCATTTGATGGACAGATATCATCTGTGGTTATCCCATCACCTGCCTTATAGATTACTTTCTTTTCTATATCATTAAGCTTTTCTGTCTTTGGAAAGTCTTTGATATTTTTCCCCTTGACCGTTTCTTTTACCCTCTTTGATTTATCTTCGATTGGCTTTATAAAATAGGCTTGGCTTTGGTTAAAGCTTACATTTTTATCAAAATTTGTTTCATATGAAAGCTCTCTTGGATCTGCTATATAGCCCATAACAGCACTTACAGCACAAGTTTCTGGACTTGCTAGATATATTTGAGCGTCCATAGTCCCAGACCTTCCCTTAAAGTTTCTATTAAAGCTCCTTAGGGAAACTGCTCCCGCCTTTGGAGCTTGGCCCATCCCTATACATGGTCCACATCCTGACTCTAATACTCTGGCTCCCGCCTTGATAAATGTAGCAAGAGCCCCATTTTCTGAGATTTTCTCTAGAATAGTGGCAGATCCTGGGGAAATAACTAAGGAAACATCTGGATGAACTGTCCTATCCTTTAAGATTGAAGCAACTTTCATCAAATCTTCATAGGATGAATTAGTGCAAGATCCTATAGCCACTTGATCGACCTTTATCTTTCCTAAATCAGAAACTTTCATATATTGGTCTGGATAGTGGGGTCTTGCTACAGCAGGTTCTATTTCACTTAAATCTATGTCGATGGTCTCATCATAGGAGGCGTCAGGGTCTGCTTCTAGCTTAATATAATCATCCTCCCTATTTTGTGACTTAAGATAAATTCTAGTATTCTCATCTGTCGGGAAAATCGAAGTAGTAGCCCCAAGCTCTGCCCCCATATTACAAATAGTAGCCCTGTCTGTAAGAGATAAGGACCTTACACCTTCCCCGCTATATTCCATAATATAGCCAGTTCCACCCTTAACACTTAGCCTTCCTAATATGTATAAGATTACATCCTTGGCATTGGCATATGGAGGAAGACTTCCTTTTAGATTTACCCTATATATCTTAGGCACTTTGACAAAGTAAAATCCCCTGGCCATAGCTACTGCAACTTCAAGTCCTCCTGCCCCAATGGCAAGCTCGCCAAGTCCTCCTCCAGTAGGAGTGTGTGAATCAGATCCTAGGAGGGTATCGCCTGGTTTGGCAAACTGCTCTAGATTTACCTGATGGCAAATCCCTCCTCCTGCCTTAGAGAAGGTGATTCCGTATTTATTAGCAGCAGATTTAATAAATTCGTGATCATCTGCATTCTCAAAGCCTTGTTGGAGGATGTTGTGATCTATGTAGGCAAGGGAGTTTTGTGTCTGTACGTTTTCTATATCCATAGCTTCTAGCTGAAGATATGCCATAGTTCCTGTAGAATCCTGGGTTAGGGTCTGATCGATCCTAATTGCAATCTCTTGGCCAGGGATTAATTCTCCCTTGAGTAAGTGACTTTTGAGTATTTTCATAGCTAATGATAAGCCCATAATTTTCTCCTTTACATTAAAGCATTATCGTATCATAGGTATTATTATACTTTGAAATTTATAAAATGAAATTATCTTAGTAATTTTTGACAAAAGAAAACCCTAGCTAAAACTTCATCTCTCAAAGCTTTAGCTAGAGTCTAATTAATTAACCTAACATTATTTTTTCAAGTTCGAGTGGTTCGATATACTTATCTCCCTTATAGGCCCTCATATTTCCCCCTGAGATTTCATCTATTAGGGCTACCTTGCCATCTTCAATCCTACCAAATTCAAATTTGATATCATAAAGATCGAGGTCCTTCTTTTCTAGCTCTTCTCTTACGATTTCACCTATATTTAAGGCTAAGTCTTTGAGCTCTTCGTATTCTTCTTCAGTCATTATTCCTAATAAAACTAGGGCATCCTTGGTGATTAGTGGATCTTCTCTTTCATCATCTTTTAGGGTGATTTCTACATATGGATCGATCTTTGTTCCGCTTTCGATGTACTTGCCATATCTTCTTATGAAAGATCCAACTGCGTAATATCTTACTATTACTTCAACACCTTGACCGAATACTTCAGCCTTTTTTACTATTGCTTCGTTCTTATCTAGGTCGGCTGAAATAAAGTGAGTTGTAAGGCCCTTATCATTTAATTTCTCATAGAAGAACTTGGTCATTGCAACAGCTTGATGGCCAGCTCCTTCCATTGTAAGTCCTACACTGTTGGCACCTGGATCGAATACGCCGTCGTTTCCTGTAACGTCGTCTTTGAATTTTAATAAATATTCTTCTTCATTTAATTTGTAAACGTCTTTTGTCTTTCCTGTGTATACTTTCTCCATTTTAATCTCCTTATAATTTTATTTTGATATCCTTATTACCACTTCTTACTTTACCAATTACTTGAGCCTTGCCTTCTAGGAGGTCTAGGGCCAAATCTTTATCTTTCTCGTCTACAAATACAACCATGCCCACTCCCATATTGAAGGTATGATACATTTCATCTGTGTCTATATTGCCCCATTCTTGAATCTTAGTAAAGATTGGATCTAGGTCGAGATTACTTAGGTCGAAGTCTACTCCCAACTCATCTCCTAAAACCCTAGGGACATTTTCATAAAGACCTCCTCCCGTTATATGGGCGATTGCTTTTAGGTCAATATTTTCTTGTAAGGATTTTATTTCCTTAGCATAGATTTTGGTAGGTTTTAGAAGTTTTTCACCAATACTTTCTTCCCCACTAAATCTATCATCTAGTGAGACTCCTGCTTGTTCCATGCTAGCTCTAACTAGGGAAAAGCCGTTGCTGTGAACTCCTGATGAGTAAAGTCCTATGGCAATATCTCCTTCTTTTAGACTTTTCCCATCAATTAACTTATCCCTATCGCAAATTCCTACAGCAAAACCTGCCAGGTCATAATCATCATCCTTATAGATACCTGGCATCTCGGCAGTCTCTCCACCTATTAGACTTGCTGAGGCCTCTTTACAACCTTTTGCAACTCCTTCGACAAGCTTTGCCATCTTTTCTGGATTAAGCTTGCCTGTAGCTATATAATCTAAGAAAAATAGGGGCTTACCTCCTTGGCAGAGGATATCATTAACGCACATGGCTACACAATCAATCCCTACTGTATCATGCTTATCCATCTCCATGGCAAGTTTTATCTTTGTCCCAACCCCATCTGTTCCGCTTAGGAAAACTGGATTATCAATTCCTGTAAGATCTGGGGCAAAGGCCCCAGCAAAGCCTCCTATATCTGTTAGGACTTCCTTGCTGTGAGTTTCTTTTACGATTTTTTTGATTAACTCTACTTCCTTATAGCCCTTTTCCTTATCGACTCCGCTATCCTTATAAGTTAATTTTGCCATTATATTTCACCGAGATTTTTATCATCTGCTATAACTTTTTCAAGCATTTCTTTCTTGTGATTTTTTAGTCTAGAGGCTAGCTCTTCATCCTTTAGGGCAAGAATTTGTATAGCAAGGAGGGCTGCGTTATTGCCACCATTTATGGCAACTGTAGCTACTGGAACTCCCTTTGGCATTTGTACCATTGATAGTAAGGCGTCAAGACCTGCTGTGTTACTTCCACCAACTGGAACTCCTATAACAGGTTTTATGGTCATTCCCGCCATAACCCCTGCAAGATGAGCTGCCATGCCGGCAATTCCTATATAAACACTACAGTCATCTTTTTTTATTGTCTCATCCAGAAGATCTAGCGCACGGTGAGCAGAAATTACAGATACTTGGTAATCAATATCGAAGTCCTTAAGGATTGATGTTACTTTTTTGGCGATTTCTACATCTGAGGCTGAGCCCATTATTATTCTTACGTCTGTCATAATTCCTCCTAGTTTTTAGAATAGTTTGGTGATTCTCTAGTTATTGTGATATTGTGTGGGTGATTTTCTATAAGGGAAGCTGGAGTTATTTTTATAAACTGAGCCTTTTCATAAAGTTCAGCTAAGTCCTTGCTTCCAACATAGCCCATTCCTGATTTTAGTCCACCCAAGAGTTGGTAGACTACCTCTCCAACAGGACCCTTGTAGGCAACTCTTCCCTCAACTCCTTCAGGAACGTACTTTTTGGTATTAGTTTGGAAATATCTATCTCCAGATCCATCCTTCATAGCAGCAAGGGATCCCATACCGCGGTATTCCTTGTATTGTCTTCCCTCAAAGAGAATTGTATCTCCAGGAGATTCCTCAGTACCAGCAAAGAGGGAACCTGCCATTATTACATCTGCCCCACAGGCTAAAGCCTTGGTTATATCTCCAGAATACTTGATACCACCATCTGCTATTACTGGAATGTCGTATTTTTTGGCTTCCTCTACACAATCGATGATAGCAGTAATTTGTGGAACTCCTATACCAGTTACAACTCTAGTTGTACATATTGATCCTGGTCCGATACCTACTTTCACACAGTCAACACCAGCTTCAATCAAGTCACGAGTAGCATGAGCTGTTGCGACATTTCCTGCTATGAGGTCTAGGTCTGGATATTTTTCTTTGATCTTTCTTATAGCAGAAAGGACGTTTTTGGAATGACCATGGGCAGTATCAAGGGTTATAACATCAACATTGGCAGCAACTAAGGCATCTACCCTATCCATCATATCATTGGTAATACCAACAGCTGCTCCGACTACTAATCTATTATTAGCGTCCCTTGCAGATCTAGGATATTGCTTGGACTTTTCGATATCTTTTATTGTGATAAGTCCCTTTAGCTTGTAGTCCTCATCTACTATAGGAAGCTTTTCGATTTTGCTTTCTTCCATAAGTCCTATGGCTTCTTTCATCTTGATTCCCTCATAACCTACAACCAAGTTTTCCTTAGTCATAATAGAATCAATTACAAGATTTGGATCTTCGACAAACCTTACGTCTCTATTGGTTAGAATACCCTTAAGATACATGTCCTTATCGACTATTGGAACTCCTGAAATCCTATAGTTTTTCATTATATCTAAGGCATCTTGGAGGAGGTTTTCTGGATGAAGGTAGAAGGGATCTGTTATCACTCCATGTTCTGACCTTTTTACAACATCAACTTGCCTAGCTTGCTCATTTATAGGCATATTTTTGTGGATAATTCCTATACCACCTTGTCTTGCCATGGCTATAGCCATTTGAGATTCTGTTACAGTATCCATACCAGCAGACATTATTGGTATGTTTAGTTTTATTTTCTTGGTAAGATTGGTTGTAGTATCTACCTCGTTTGGTAGGACTTCCGAAGGTCCTGGTACTAGTAGAACGTCATCAAAGGTTAATCCGTCTCCTAAAAATTTCATTTCTCTTCCTTTCTAAAATAATTTACAGCATTTTCAAACAACAATTCTCTTTCTACATCATAGACATTCTTGAATAAATCATCATCAACTCTTTCAGCATGGGCCATCCTACCTAGGATTTTTCCATCTTTAGATAAGATTCCTTCTATATTATAGTTAGATCCATTAGGAGAAGATTCATAGACTGAAAATATTTGATCATTGTCTAGAAGCTCTTCAAGTTTTTCTTTATTTACAATAAATCTTCCTTCGCCGTGGGAGATTGGAACTCTGTAGGTCTTATCTAGGTCGATTCCCACTGTCCATGGACTGTTATTAGTCAAGCATCTTGTATTAACAAAACTTGCTATATGACGAGAAGACCTATTAAATGTTAAAGTTGGGTCAGCTTCTTCCTGGATTTTAACCCTACCGTATGGCAAGAGCCCAGTCTTAACAAGAGCTTGGAAGCCATTACAGATTCCTATTATCAAGCCATCATTTTCATTTAATAGATAATCTATCGCCTTGGAAATTTTCTCATTTCTTATAATATTAGCCAAGAACTTAGCCGAACCATCTGGCTCATCTCCTAATGAGAAACCTCCAGGAATCATAAAGATTTGAGATTCTTTTATAAGCTCTGCTAGTTTGTCTATAGATTCTTTAATCTCGCTTTCATTTTGGTTTCTAAAGACTAAAATCTCTGTATCTGCACCTGCCTTCCTAAAGGCCTTCTCGCTATCTAGCTCACAGTTTGTTCCAGGAGCAGCAAGGATTGTAACCTTTGGCTTTGAAACATAATTTTTGGCTTTCAATCTCCTAGTAACCCTATTAGGATTTAGCTTTTTATAGGAAGTATTTTCATATCCTTGGAATATTTCATCTAGACCATGGAGGTAAATATCCTCAAGTTTTTCCTTGTCAAGTTTTACTCCATTTACGATGATATCTTCGCTAAAGCTTCCAATATTTTCTATAAAGTCACGATCATCCTTATACTCAACTAGGAAAGATCCAAACATAGGATTGTAGAGATTATCGTAATCTATTGTAAAACCAGCATTTCCTATACTTTGCTCATACAAATCTGTCAGAAGTCCCTTCCTACTTAGAGAAATTGCAGATATTACATTTCCCTCTCTTATATCCTTATTAAGCCTTTGGAAGTTTTCCTTTAATTCTTCTAGATCTAGGCTTCCGTCTTCCTTGTAGGAAGTTTTTATAAGACCGATTCGTCCAGATCCCTTAAAGTCATTGGTAATAATATTTTCTATATCTTCGGTAGTTACTGCAAAAGATATTAGGCTTGGTGGGACCTTTAGATCTTCGAAAGTACCACTCATTGAATCCTTCCCGCCTATAGGAGGTGTTTCAAAAAAGCTTGATACTTCAAAAGCTCCCAGTAAGGATTTAAGTGGCTTAGACCAGGCTCTATCACTATCCATTGACTCGTAGAATTCTTGGAAGGATAGTCTGATTTTACTTGAATCTGATCCTACAGCTACAAGCCTTCCTATGGATTCTACAACTGCATAGTATCCTCCAAGATACTGACTTTCTGATGAAAGTTTTGGATCAAAGCCATAGGTCATAAGAGAAACCGTCTTTGATACGCCTCTATCAACTGGAATCCTCGCTGCCATAACTTGGGCAGGGTTTAAGAGTTTCCTTCCTCCAAGAGGACTTAGGACAGTATTTCTTCCTATGGATGAATCAAACATCTCGATAAGATTTCTCTTACTTAGTCGATCTATGTCTTTTATCTTTTCGTAGAATTTGTTTGGGTCATCATCCTTTTCCTTTAATAAATCTGGCTTATCTTCGCTTAGATAAGAAACTTTGGCATATCTTTCCGCCCCGTCGGTGTTAATGAAATCATAAGAAAGCTTGGCAACCGTATCGTCTCCGTAGTAAAGGGTCATGGTATTATTGTCTGTAATCCTCGCAACTAAAGTAGCCTCTAGGTTTTCTTCCTTAGCATAGGCCATGAATTCATCAAGGTCTTTTTTGTCAATTACCACAGCCATCCTCTCTTGTGATTCTGATATGGCTATCTCAAAAGGCTTAAGACCTTCATACTTTAAGGGAACCTTATCTAGGTATATATCAATTCCATCTGCTAGCTCTCCGATGGCAACAGAGACTCCACCTGCGCCGAAGTCGTTACATTTTTTGATAAGACTTGCCACTTCGCCTCTTCTAAAGAGTCTTTGAATCTTTCTTTCTTCTGGAGCATTACCCTTTTGGACTTGGGCAGATTCTGTCTGAATGGAAGTTATTTTGTGAGATTTAGATGAGCCTGTAGCTCCCCCTATACCATCTCTTCCTGTCCTTCCACCTAGTAGGATTACCAAATCACCAGGGACTGGGTCAAGTCTTTTTACGTTTTCAGCCGGTGCTGCTGCTATTACTGCTCCACACTCCATCCTCTTGGCGGTATAACCTTCATGGTAGAATTCATCTACAAGACCTGTTGCAAGGCCAATTTGATTGCCGTAGGAAGAATATCCCAAAGCCGCTTCCTTAGTAATCTTTGCTTGTGGGAGTTTTCCCGCGAGTGTTTCCTCGTAAGCTTCCTTTATATTTCCAGCTCCGCTTAGTCTCATGGCTTGGTAGACATAACTTCTTCCAGAAAGTGGATCTCTTATAGCTCCCCCAAGACAAGTAGATGCTCCACCAAATGGCTCTATTTCTGTTGGGTGGTTGTGGGTTTCATTCTTAAACATTAGTAGATATTCTTCTAAGTTTTCCTTCCCATCTCTTAGGACCCTTACCTTGGTAAAGACTGAGCAAGCATTGATCTCCTTACTTACTTCTAGATCATCGAAATTATCATTGGCTCTCATGTATTTAGAAAGAATAGTTCCAAAACTCATGAGATTGATTGGCTTTCTAAGGCCTAGCTCATCTCTCATTTTTAGATACTTGTCGAAGGATTCCTTAATAGCTTCATCCAGAAGAGTCTTTGCATCGATATTTATATCTAAATATGTGTTAAAGGTCGTATGCCTACAGTGATCTGACCAATAAGTATCTAGGATTTTAATTTCAGTCTCGTTTGGATCGCGGTTTTCACTTATAAAATAATCGCGAACCATCCTTAAGTCATCAAGGCTCATAGCCAAGGAGTTATCTTCTAAAAAGATTCTAAGTTTATCATCATCAAAATCCCTAAATCCGTCATAGCTTATGTTTTCTAGATTTTTCGCATGGCTTAATTTAAGGCTTGTGGGAATTCCTAAGAGATTTACCCTATGAGAATCTACTGGATTAATGATAAAGTCCTCAATGCTATCAAGCTCTTCTGAGCTTGCCCCTTCGATTTCGTAGACCGTAGCAGCCCTTACTAAAAGATTTGGATCATCTATTACAAGCGATGCTGCATCTAAAATGCCTTGCTCCCTTTGGTTAAATTGACCTGGTAGATATTCGCTCACTATAGTATTTTTAAAGCTTTCTTGAAGCTTAAGAGCATCATCAAAGGCGTAAGCTGAATCTACCGGAGCTTCGGCAAGGACTGTGTAGAGAAGTTTTTCTATATTTTTATCTTCAGTTTCTAGGTCATATCTTTTGTAAATCTTAATAGATTCAAGATTAATCCCTAGAGAATTTCGGATTTTTTTCCTTAGATTTTTAGATTCAAAGTCGTAAGCATCCTTCTTCTTAACATAAACTCTCTTAACTGATGGTCCAATATCCTTCCTGTAATACTTACCATCAAAGTGGATTTTCTCACTGTCCTCATAGACTCTTGCAATAGCCTCATCAAAGCTATCACTTACCGAAAGGATATTTAGGACCCTTCCGCCAGCTGTTAGGATCTTTCCTTCGTCTTTCTTTGTGCCAGCATGGATTATTTTTGATTTAATTCCCTCATCAAATGTTATCTCCTTTGAGACTTCATATGATAGAGGATAGCCTTCTGATGCTAGAACCAAAGAGACTGCTTTCTTGTCATTAATTTCTAGATTAACTTGGTCTAGCTTTTTAGAAGAAGTTTTCATAAGTAGGTCTAATATATCATTATCTATAAGCTCTAATACGACCTGGGTTTCAGGATCTCCGAATCTTACATTGAACTCTAGAACATAAATTCCTGATTCATTAATCATAAATCCTATGAAAAGGACTCCTCTGTAGTCGATATTTTCTTTCCTAAAACCCTCTATAATTTTAGGAAGTATATCTTCACTTATCTTTTCCTTAAAGGCTTCTGCCTCGACATTGGGAGCATATGTTCCCATCCCGCCAGTGTTTGGGCCAATTTCTCTATCATAGATTTTCTTATGGTCCTTAGCTGTTGGGAGAGGAATTATAGTAGATGAATCTGTTAGGGCAAGGAGGCTCATCTCAAATCCATCTATAAATTCTTCTATAATTAAGAATTTATCCATGGCAAGGATTTCTGAAGCTTTCTCCCTAAACTCGCTTAGCTTATCTATGATAAAAACTCCCTTACCTCCAGCAAGACCATCTCTTTTTAGGACAAGTTTTCCTTTTTCTTTTATTAGCTTTTCTCCATAGGCTAGGATTTCTTCTTTATCTTCGCTCCTAAGATAGGCTGGTGTCTTTATTTTGTATTTTTCTAGAAAATTCTTGCAATAAGTCTTGCTTGATTCGAACTTAGAAGCCTTCTTATTAACTCCAAAAACACTTAAATCATTTTCTTGGAATCTGTCTACTAGGCCCATACATAGGGGATCTTCTGGTCCCACTATTGTATAATCAATTTCTTCTTCCTTGGCAAATTCTACAAGCTTTTCAATATCAGTAGCTTCTATATCTATATTTTCGCCAATTTCACTCGTACCAGCGTTTCCTGGAGCAAAATAAAGTTTTCTATCAGAAGACTTAATTTTCTCTCCCAGGGCGTGCTCTCTTCCACCAGATCCTACAATTAAAATTTTCATTGCTTCTCCTTAATGTTTGAAGTGACGTGATTTGCTAAATACCATGCTCATACCATATTCATTACATTTATCGATTGAGTCTTTATCTCTTATTGATCCACCTGGTTGGATGATTGAGCTAATTCCCATATCGTGAGCAAGTTCTACTGTATCTGAAAATGGGAAGAAGGCATCTGATCCAAGGACTGCTCCCTCAAAGTCCCTATCCTTAAAGTGATCTTTGATAGATTCAAGCGCCCAAACCCTTGATTGTTGACCTGCCCCGCAACCTAGGGTCTTCATTCCCTTGGCTACTACAATGGCATTTGATTTGACATATTTTACTACCTTTTGGGCAAATAAGAGGTCTTTGATTTCTTCTTCACTTGGCTTTTTGTCAGTTACTATATTTACTTCGTCCTTGCCGAAATCTTTTCCTTGTATTAGGACTTTCCCGTTGAGATATCTTATCTCTTCTCTTACACTCTCATTAGCAAAATTGACTTTGACGAGCCTTACATTTTTCTTCTTTGTAAGAATTTCTAGAGCTTCTTTAGTAAAGTCCTTAGCTGCTATTATTTCTAGGAATATTTCATGCATTTTTGAAGCTGCTTTCTCATCAACTACTCCATTTACTGCAAGGATTCCTCCAAATATTGATTGGCTATCGCACTCGAAGGCCTTGATGTATGAATCATAGACATCACATCCAACGGCGACCCCGCATGGTGATTGGTGTTTAAGGGCAACTACTGCATTTTCTCCTAGCTCTTGGGCAAGCTCTAGGGCTGGGTTTAGGTCGTTGTAGTTGTTGTAGCTCATTTCCTTGCCGTGAATTACTTCTATATCTTCCATTAGTCCTGTGACAAATGGATCATTGTATAAACTTGCCTCTTGTCCTGGATTTTCCCCATAACGGAGGTCTGATTCTTTCTCAAAACCGTAGGTCTTATATTTAGATTCTTCTCCAGTAAGTTTTGTAAAATATCTCGCTATAACTGAATCATAGAAGGCTGTGAGGTTAAAGGCCTTCATAGCTAGTCTTTGCCTATAGGCTAGGTCTATATCGTCGTTTTTAAGTCTTTCGATTAACTCATCATAATCACTTGGATCTGTTACAATTAAGACATCTTTATGGTTTTTGGCAGCAGATCTAACCATGGATGGGCCACCGATGTCGATATTTTCGATTATCTCTTCTGGATTTCCCTTATCAAGGGCCTTTTGGAATTCGTATAAATTCACAACAACTATATCAATTGCCTTTATCCCTAATTCTTCTACAGTTGAAACATGACTAGCCTCATCCCTCTTGTAAAGAATTCCTCCATGAACGTAAGGAGATAGGGTCTTCACTCTTCCTTCTAGGATTTCTGGAAAGTTTGTTATATCTTCAATTTCAGATACATCTACCCCACTACCCTTAATCTTTTCGTATGTGCCACCTGTTGATATAAGACTTACACCTAATTCGCTAAGCTCTTTTGCTAATTTTTCTATACCTGTCTTGTCAGTAACTGATAGTAAAGCTCTCAATTTAATTCCTCCAAATGTTTGATTACTTCTTTCAAGCTCTTATGCTCTACTTCTAGGACCTTCTTTGCAATTTCTTCTGCGCTTTCGCACTTACTTATGTCAACTTGTCTTTGAAGAATAATATCTCCATCATCTAAGTTTTCATTTACATAATGAACACTTACTCCACTTATCTTTTCCTTGTTTTCAAATACTGCCTTGTGGACATTCATTCCATAAAATCCCTTACCTCCATATTTGGGTAATAGTGATGGGTGGATGTTGATTATTTTGTATTTATCTATAATCTTCTTAGTAACTTTTGGTAAATATCCTGCAAGAACTATGAGGTCTATTTTTTTATCCCTAAGTTTTTCTAGGATTTCTCCTTCGTCCTTGCTTATTAGATAGGCAATATTTTCTTCCCTAGCATAGTCAAGGCCCTTTGCATCTTTGTTTGAGACTACTAATTTAATCTGGCTATCGAAATAATTTTCCTTTTCCGCATCTATAAGAGCCTTTAAGTTAGATCCCGTTCCTGAAATAAATACTGCAAGCCTCATTTCTCATCCTTTCTAATAGGATAGTCACCTGTAAAACATGCCTTACAATAATCACAAGGATTATCTGTAAGATCCATCAAATTGTCAATACTTAGAAATTCCAAACTGTCAGCTCCTATCTTCTTATTTATTTCCTCTACAGATAGATTTGCTGCTATTAGCTTGCTCTTATCTGGTGTGTCCACCCCGTAATAACAAGGATTTGTAACTGGAGGCGAGGTAACTCTTAGGTGAACTTCTCTAGCCCCAGCTTTTCTTATCCTTTGTATAAGCTTAGCACTTGTAGTGCCCCTTACTATAGAATCATCTACCAAAACAATTCTTTTACCGTTAAGGACTGACTTTTGTGGATTTAGCTTAAGCCTTACAGAAAGTTCCCTTTCCTTTTGGTCTGATTTTATGAAGGTCCTTCCCATATATCTATTTCTTACAAGACCTGCCGCAAAGGGAATCCCAGATCTTTGGGCAAAGCCTATAGCTGAAGGTGTGCCAGAATCTGGCACGGGACAGACTAGATCTGCCTCTACCGGAGCCTGGTCGTAAAGCTTCTCCCCACTCCTTCTCCTAAACATGTAGGCATTAGTTCCTTCGATGTTGGCGTCAGGCCTTGCCGTGTAGATATATTCGAAGATACAATGCTTGCAATCTACCTTACTTTCTTCCTTGTAGGACTTTATCCCGTCCTTATCGCAAACTACAATCTCACCTGCTTCTATGTCCCTATAATTTTCAATATCAAGAATTTCTATAGAACAATTCTCACTCGCTATAATCGTAGTCTCCTCATCAAATCCTATCATCAAGGGCCTTATCCCATTGTAGTCTCTGAAGCCTACGATCTTATCTGGCATACAAAGCACACATGAATAAGCTCCCCTTAAATCCTTCATAGCGCGTCTTATAGCCTTTACTATATCGCCCTCAAAGTATCTAGTAATCAGAAGGAGGATCAGCTCGCTATCTGTATATGTATGAAAGGCCATGCCCATTTCTTCTTCTTTTTTCTTTAATGTTTTATAATTTACCAAATTTCCATCATGAGCTAAGGAAAATTCGTTTCCTTTAGCAAAGCTTACCAAGGGTTCGACATTATAGTCTTGGTTACATCCCTCTGGAGCACTTCTCACATGGCCTAGACCGTATTCGCCCTCGCTATCTTTAAGATTCTCATCAGCAAAAATTTCGTTAACAAGACCTAGACCTCTTATTCTTCTTAAGTTTTCTCCAGTTGATAAGATAATTCCAGAAGCATCCTGGCCCCTATGCTGGATCGAGCTTAATGAATAAAATAATTTTTGTGTTTTTCCTACTTTAGTTTTTATCCCTACTACACCGCTCATTCGTCTATCTTCTCCTATATCACTTATCTACACACATAAAAAGAGAACCCTAAACAGGGTCCTCTTAGTGCAGGGCAAAGAAATCCAATTGTAAATCTCAACTTTTTGATGCAGGCAAAGATAGAGTTAATCATGCCAATAGATCTTATAGTAAATGTTTTGTTTGTTAGACATTTGTTTTTCATAGCACCCTCCATCTTCCCTAAATTTTTGTATATCTCTATTATAAATAATTTAACAAATTTTGCAAGTTTTTTTAAGTTTTATTTCTGAAATTTCTAGCCTTTATTCTCATGAAAAGGTAAACAATTAGAATAATCCAACTATCTCATTATTTTCATCTAAATCAATTTTATATGCATTAGCAGCCTTTGGAAGTCCTGGCATGGTCAAAATATTTCCAGTATAGGCTACCAAAAATCCTGCTCCTGCATTGATCCTGACTTCTCTAATTGTTATATCATAGTCGTCTTCTGTGATATTGATATTTCCATCATCTGATAAGGAATAAGGTGTTTTTGCTATACAAATTGGTAAGTTTTGATATCCTAGGTCTTCAATTTTTTTGATATCCTTTTCGCACTTTTTGCTATAAACTACTCCCTTAGCCCTATAGATTTCCTTGGCTATAGTCTCTATTTTTTCCTTTACACCTTGGTCAAGGTCATATAGGTAGTTAAAGTCATTGTCATTTTCACAAAGCTCAACTAGGTCTCTTGCAAGCTCTTCACCGCCAGCTCCCCCATCGGTAAAGACACTTGTCTCAACTGCCTTAACTTTAAGCTCTTCTGTCATTTTCTTTACAAGTTCTATTTCTCTATCGGTATCAGTATCGAATTTATTGATAGCTACAATAATATTTTTACCGAATTTTCTCATATTTTCTATATGGATCTTGATATTCTTAAAGCCTACTTCTAGCTTTTCTAAATCTTCTTCTTTCAAATTCTCAATATTCATTCCAGCATGATATTTTAAGCTTCTTATTGATGTTACTATTACGGTTGCTGATGGTGTAAGTCCTCCTAGCCTGCACTTGATATCATTAAACTTCTCAGCACCAAGATCTGCCCCGAAACCTGCTTCAGTCACTACATAATCAGCTATGCCAAGACCAGTCTTTGTCGCAAGAAGAGAGTTACAACCGTGGGCTATATTTGCGAAAGGTCCTCCGTGGATTATTGCAGGAGTATGCTCTATAGTTTGGACTAGGTTTGGCTTAAGAGCTTCCTTCATAACTACAGCGACAGAGCCTGTAGCCTTGATATCATCGACTGTTACAGGATTATTGTCATAGTCGTAGGCTACGATCATCTTGCTTACTTTTTCTCTGAAATCTTCGATGCTTGTAGCAAGGCATAAAACTGCCATCATCTCTGTAGCAACTGTTATATCAAACTTATCCTCACGACTTACACCATCTGTCTTGTTTCCAAGTCCTATCACAACATTTCTTAGGGCCCTATCGTTTAGATCGACACATCTTCTCCAGACAATTCTTTTTGGATCTATTCTTTTCTCATTCCCTTGGTAGATATGATTGTCCAAAATCGCAGCGACAAGATTTACCGCACTAGTTATAGCGTGGAAGTCTCCTGTAAAATGTAGATTGATCTCATCCATTGGAAGTACTTGACTGTAACCTCCACCAGCAGCTCCGCCTTTTCTTCCGAAGGAAGGTCCCATAGATGGCTCTCTTAGGACAGATATTGCCTTTTTGCCAATCTTATTTAAGGCCATAGATAGACCTATGTTTAGGGTGGTTTTTCCTTCTCCACTTGGTGTTGGATTTGTCGCAGTAACAAGGATTAGCTTAGAGTCTTTTTTCATATTGTTTGCATAAGCTAACGGCAGTTTAGCCTTATATTTTCCGTATTTCTCGTAATCCTCAATTCCTAAATCCTTACAGATTTCATCAATATCTTTTAATTGAACTTCCTTCGCTATTTCAATATCAGTCTTCATCATTACTTCCTTTCGCACTCACAAATACTTATGAAATTATTACTTAGAATCATCCTTCCACCATGAATATACCATTCAATTATAAATTTTTAAGTGATTTTAATTTCTTTTTTTATATAATTATTGAAATTAATTATAAGTTTTGAGAAAAATAGGGCATACAATAAATCAGTCTTCCTAGAAATAAATTATACTTCTGCTAAGATGATTTATCGTACACCCCTTAAAGCTAGGGGCTTTAAATCTTACCAGCCTATTTGAGAAATATATCTCAAATTCATATAGGTTAATATTTCCTAGCTCCCCTAAGCTATTTATCTTATTATCTACTTTTCAATTATTGAAGCAATTCTTATAACTTAATATCCTTACCTTCAAGGATAAGATTCATATTTCTTGCAGAACACATTGACCCACACATAGTGCAAGTATCTTCCTCTTCTGGAGCTGAAGATGCCCTATAAGCCCTGCATTTTTCTGGATCTATGGCAAGTTCGAACATGCCTTCCCAATCGAGTTTTTGTCTTCTCTTACTCATTTCTAGATCCCATTTTCTAGCGTCTTTTAGTTTAGCAATATCTCCAGCGTGGGCTGCGATTTTAGCTGCAACTATTCCCTCACGCACATCTTCTACATCAGGTAGTCTCAAATGCTCTGCTGGTGTTACATAACATAAGAAGTCTGCCCCATGACTTGCTGCGATTGCTCCACCAATAGCACTTGTAATATGATCATAACCTGGAGCCACATCACAAACCAAAGGTCCTAATACATAAAATGGTGCATTGTGACAGAGTTTCTTTTCAAGCTTCATATTCATTTCTATGTCATTTATTGGAACGTGTCCTGGTCCTTCGATTATTACTTGAACGTCCTTCTCCCAGGCTCTTTTGGTAAGCTCACCGAGGGTGATTAGCTCAGCTATTTGGGCAGGGTCTGTCGCATCGTGGATTCCACCTGGTCTTAGTGAATCTCCCAGTGATAAGGTTACGTCATATTCTCTTAAAATATCCAAAAGCTCGTCATAGTATTCATAGAAAGGATTTTCGGCATCATTCATCATCATCCATCCAAATAACAAAGATCCTCCACGAGAAACAATCTCGTTAACCCTTCTATTTCTCATAAAGATCTCAGCATTTGCTCTATTAATTCCACAATGGATTGTTACAAAGTCTACGCCGTTTTCCGCATGGTTTTTTACAACGTCTAGGAACTCTTGGGCCTTGATAAAGCTTAGACCCTTATCTAAAAATCCTACCGCATCATACATTGGTACAGTTCCAATCATTGCTGTAGATTTTTCTATAAGTCTTTTCCTAAACTCTTGAGTCTTTCCGTAGTTTGAAAGGTCCATTATAGATTCAGCTCCCATATCAAGGGCCATATCTACCTTTTGCATCTCAAGATCAAGGTCATTGATGTCCTTAGAGATGCCCAAGTTCACATTAATCTTAGTCCTAAGGCCTTCTCCAATACCTTCTGGAGATATTGAATTATGATTTTTATTTCTAGGAATAACGATCTCGCCCTTGGCGATTTTCTCTAGAAGAAACTCACAACTAACGTTTTCCTTTTCGGCTACTATCTTCATCTCTTCAGTTACAAAACCATTCTTTGCAGCTTCCATCTGTGTCTTATACTTCATAAATTAAAAAAACCTCCTAAAAATTTATAGGAGAAAAAATGCTTCATCCCTCGCAGGCATTATCCTGACCGGTAAGATGGTCGAAGTCAAAACTTCCTCTCAGCATATAGCTCCCATAGATCATTAATTTACATCTACTATTATAATAGAAAAAAGAGATTAAGTAAAATTAATAACTTACATAATCTCCTTAAAGCTATCTCAGAGGTCCAAATCCGGAACAATTTGTACTTGGTAGTCTGGATATAGTGACTCGATTTCTGCTTTTATATTATCTAAACTCTCTTTTCTATCTACTTCAAAACTTAATACAACATCAAATCTTAGAATCTTTTTTTCTGTATCTAAATAAAACCCATGCACTTGTAAGGCCCAATCATGGCTCATTACAGTTTTCTCAACATTCTCCCTAATTCTATTTGCTTTTTCATTTTCAGTATTGAAAGAATAAACTCCAAGAGCTATAAGAATAATCCCTGTTTCTTTATACAACTTGTATTGTAAGCTTCGAGTTATCTTATCTACTTCTCTCACATTCATAGTATCCTTAAGCTCCACATGGGCTGAGGCATAATATTTATTAGGTCCGTAATTAAAAAGGGCAAGATCATACACACCTAAGACATCCTCTTCTGTGCTCAATACCTCTTTGACCTTACTAGTGATATCTTTATCAGCCCTATGCCCTATCAAATCATCTACTGTAGTTATCATCATTTCTATTCCTGCCTTAATCATGATGATAGAAATCACAGCGCCGACATAGGCTTCTAAGGATATGCCCCATTTCATAAATACTAATGCTGATAAAAAAACAGATAAGGAAAGAATCGAATCAAAAAGAGAATCGGCTCCTGAGGCTATTAAAGCTGTTGAATTTACCTTCTCTCCTTGCCTTTTAACATATCTTCCTAGAATAAATTTAATAACTACAGCTACCCCAATTACTACAATAGATACTGTCGTGTATGAAGCTTCACTCGGATTAATTATCTTTTTTATCGATTCAACTAATGATGTAATACCTGCATATAGCACTAAACCCGCAATTATCATAGAAGATAAATATTCAATTCGCCCATAACCCATTGGGTGTTTTTTATCAGGGTCCTTGTTTGCAAATTTCTCGCCAATAATCGTAACTACAGATGATAGAGCATCTGATAAATTATTTACTGAATCTAATAGTAGAGCAATCGAATTTACAAACAAAGCTAAAACTGCCTTAAAGGCTGCAAGCACTACATTTGTAAGTATTCCTATTACGCTAGTTTTAACTATGGTTTTTCCTCTGTTTTCCGCAAATAATATTACATCAGAATTATCATGATTCATATTTCCTCCCAATTATATATACTATCTTAGTGTATGTACTTAATAATTATATTAATCTATCTACTATTTATGTAATTCCTTAATAAAACCTTGATAAAAATTATATCTATCTAAAATATAAGGCAAATACCATCAATTATGTATTTGCCTCGACAACTATTTTATACCATGCTTTTTCATTTTCTCAGTAAATATATCCGTAATGATTTTCCTTAGCTCTTCACCTTCTTTTTCAGGAAGTTTACCCGGCTTTTTAGCAACTGCATACAGATCTGGATAGTCATTTGCGATTCTTTCAATTGTCTTAGTTGTCGAATGTTTCCTTACAAAAAAAGGTATCTTCTTAATCCATCCATCTGGTACTAAGGCTAAAATCTTATCACCTGCTTCCTTATCACTAACTTCTCCACTTGATAAACCTTTATTTATTTCTTCTTGTTCTTTTTGTGTAAAATCTTCTAATTTCATGTATAACTCCTTAATAGAAAATATTAATTAAGTTATTTAGATGGCTTAATGTAATAGCTTCTAATAATGATAATACTTTTTACTAGAGCCATTTCTAGTTAAAAATAAAACTACTTATAAAATTACAAAATCGAAAAACACATTTACAAAATGCCTAGAACCTATGTTTTTTTGATTTATCATAAAATTTACTTTACCAGCTTTTTTCTTACATATAATATAAGATAAGGTCAATCTCTATAGAATATCCCATATTTTATAGGTCCTTGAGGATGAAATGAGAAATATAGTGGGTTTTTATAATCTTTTATCAGAAAACTATAAATAGCTACTATGTTTTTAGATATATGGATAAATCATCCGCTTTGGTCATTATTTTACAATAATTTTTATTTCTTCCCAATATTAATCACAGAATCCAAACAAAGCTCTAGGGCAAAGGCGAAAGAATCCTCGGCCCAGTTTCTCTGATCGTAATTATGGGGGTCAGATAGGGTATCTGCAGTAAAAAGAATCTCGCCCCAAATCACATCCCTAAAACTTGCTACAGCAGCAAGGGAGGCACATTCCATCTCGACAACTTGGCATCCTTCTTCTATCCTATATTTGACAAAATCTTTAGTCTCTCTGTAAAATCCATCTGTAGTCCAAGTTGTAGTTTCTACATATGAAATCCCTCTTTCAAACAAAGCTGATCTTATAGAAGAAATCGCCCTCTTGTCTACATCTATAAATCTAGAGCCAGCCTTATAATGATAGCTTGCTCCCTCATCTCTCAGGGCCCTTGTTGGAATAAAAAAGACTCCCTCATCTATATCGATTAGGGATCCGCAGCTTCCAGCAGATATAATCTCCCTTACCCCATAGGATATAAGCCAATCCATAAATTGGGCGGCCGCCGCTGAACCAACAGGAGCCTGGGCAAAAGCTACTTCCTCTCCCTTATAGTCTATTACATAGACTGGATAGACCTTGGTAGCTGATACAAACTCAGAAACCTTGATAGCCTTATTATTTGCTGCATACTCATCTATATGATTAGATAGAAAGGCGTAGACACATTTTCTAGGAAGCTTTAGGTCAAGGTCTTCATGATTAGGGTTTATAACTGCATCCTTCCTATCATCAAATTCTAAAATAGGAAATTCATTTTTAAATAAAGTCATATGAAACCTCTTATATTTTCTTAGTATTTTTCCCGTAAGCTCTCTTACGGAAGGCTTCTTTTACAAATCTTCCTTCTAAATATCCTACAGGAGAAAAATCAGTTTCTCCAAAATAATCATATCTATAATCTTTTCCAATTCTATGAGGTCATCGCTATCTCAAATATCCTTAGCCAATTTAGCTAAATTCATACTATCTTTATCGCTTTCTTCATGTATCTCATAGCTTAATCTCGTATCTATAGGTCTTTTTTACTTCTCTACTTCCTTTTTTTATGAAGGTATCTTCACTTACAATCTTTCCAGCACATTTTTCTGCAACACGTCTTGATGCCATATTATCTTGATTAACAATAATACTTACTTTTCTAGCTCCTTTTTCCCTGGCGTATGATATAAGAGCCTGGGCAATTTCTGTAGCATAACCCTTATTCCATAGGGACTTGTGGACACAATAAGCAATATCGTATGTATCTCCCCCATCTGCTAAAAGAAAACTACAAGTGCCTACTCTTTTTTTACTTTCTTTAGATATTGGGATAAGGTAGGCGCAATCCGGATCATTTTCTAATTCTTCAAGCTCTTTTATATATTCCATATCTACATCTCCCTTAGCTTCATCTGGGAGGTACTCGCCCATCTCGGGATCATTCCATATTTGATAAGCCCAATAGGCGTCTTCTTTCAAAAAACTTCTGATAATAAGCCTTGGACTTTCTATTGATTCTATTTTCATAATCTATCCTTTATTTAATTTGATAATTTATGTGATTTACCCTGACTATGAATGTTACACTATTTACATAGGTCATATATTCACGATTTTTTATTCTTACTTACCACAAACCTACACTTAGGAAAGTTAGAGCATCCTATGAATTTCCCATATTTTCCTTCTCTTTCAACGAGATTTCCGCCGCATTTTGGGCAGATGTTTGCTTTAATCTTTTCTTCACTTTCCTTTTTGACTTTCTTAATCTCCCTAGTATGGGCGAAGTCGGTCTGGTTGGATTTGTTCTTCTCTAGGATTTCTGTTATCTTTCCTATATCTTCTTTGCCAATGACTTCTTCTCTCGAAAGATCTTTGATTGCCTCACTTACATATCTTATTTTGCAGACCTTAGCCTTAGTCACTTCGATTGAGTCAATATTGGCCTCTCCAGAAAAGGCGATTATCGAATGATAGGTCATCTCAGGGTATGTATCGTTTAGGATATCTTCGATTGCTCTTATATGGGCGTAGTTTTGGAAAATTGGATTCATAAAATTATTTTTCTGATTGGATAAGTATTGAGTCCAGGTGCGAGACTTCTCCTTGCCGTAAATCTTACCCTTGTAGGCCTTGGTCTCTATGACAAATATTCCAAAAGTCGAAATAACTATATGGTCTATCTGGGTTGAGCTAGTACTTCCTCCCATATTATTAAGCTTAATATCGTGGATAATCCTATATTTTTCCTTATCTAAGCCCTTTAGCATATAAGCTACTGCAAGTTCCCCTATATCTCCCTTAAACTTAGCCCTAAATAAAGTAAGGGCCAAAATAACCACAAGAAAAAATTCGATTACTCTTTCCCAGTCCATATGATCCTCCTTATTTTTGATTATAATAATTATATCACAAATTACTTTCTTCTAGGAAATTCTATTTAACAATTTATAATATAAAAAAAGGCTCTTTGTCAAATCGTGTTGGTAAATAAAAATCAACCGAATTTTTAATCAGGGATAGAAATTTCTATCCCTGAATTTTTAACTAGCTAATAAATTTCTTGTGATAAATATTCTTGTTCTAAAATCAGCAAAATTCCTGTAGCCAAAAGCTATCCTCTTTAATACTTTTATGAAGTTGTTAATCCCCTCAATAGGTCCATTAGAATAATCATAAATAAATGAGTTCTTGATAAAATCTAGGTAATAATAACAAGTATCTATTGATGTTCTCATCCTATCACTAACTTTATCCTTGAAGTAATTTAAATGAAATTTAAATAATTCAAAATCCTTCTTCTCAATATCCTCTCTTAAGCATTGGTAACAGTCATAAGTATTCTTTAAAGCCTTATCAACATCAAGACTAATATCGACAATATCCTCATCAGAAACAAACTTACCAGGAAAATGAATACGCTTAAAAAAATGAATAGAATCAAGGAGTTTGTATGGTTTTAAGAAATGTTTCCAATATTTTTTAAGTCTTTTGTATTTAATATTGCTTGTAGAATATTCCTTCATCGTGTCAATCCTTGTATGGTTAAAAGAGTTTGTAAATAGTTTTACGATATGGAACCTATCAATGATAATTTCTGCATTAACAAACAGTTCTTTAATGAGTGATATATAGGGACTGTACATATCAATGCATATGGTCTTGACCTTATCTCTAACATACCTAGGGTAGCATAAAAAATATTTATTTAGGGAATATAGCTGTCTATTCTCTACAATATCAATTACTTTGTGATTATCTGAATTTAGATATATGAAGCTCATAGCTCCTTTAGCATATTTGGTTGATTTGAACTCATCAAATGATAGGTGTTTTGGTAGATAAGAAAAGTCCACATTGAATTCATTATCATACTTAGCCATAAATCTAGCAACTGTAGTTGTAGATATGTAATTATTAGCAGATATATCTTTCATAGATAGCTTTTTTGTTAAACTAGAAAGAACATGTCTTTTAACCTGATTAGAAATATTACAATACTTATCGACTATATTAGATTCAAGTAAGAAATATTTATTGCACGATTTACAGAACATCTTCTGCTTATTCAAGTCAATTAAAATAGGATGATCACCTGCTCTGGAGCATCTTACAGTAGATGATTTAAAGCCGTATTTAATTAGATTATGGTTAGAGCCACAATGAGGGCAAACTTGGTCAGAATATTCTAATTTAGCTGTTAGAATTGTATATGTTACACCCTTAATAACTTTGTGGTGTATTCCATCAGAAAAATTAAGATTTTCATCTTTGATATTTAGTAAATTTGTAATAAAATAGTTGTTAGACATATTTAATCTCCTTTTTTTGATTGTGGTGATTTAATTATAAGGTAAATGATTAAATATGTCTTCTTTTTTTTTACAAAAAAATCGTACTGACAGAAGTATCATTTACTTCTACAAACACGATTTATTATAGACCCTAAAAAATCGCACCAGCAAAAGCGTTAACTTTCACTGATACGATTTGATAATGAGCTATTTATTATTTTTTCTTCTTTTTCTTTGATGCAAATAGGGCTGATGTAGCGCCTAAGAAGGTAAGAAGTACACCACTTGTATCGCTAACGCCTGTTTTTGGAGCACGCTTTGATTTATTCTCTTTTTGTGCTTCTTTAGCTTTCTCAGATTTCTTTGGAACAAAGTCAATTTTTACTCCCCCGTCCTTCTTATTTGGTTTTTCAGATTTGTCAGGAGTCTCTGTTTTGTCAGGACTTTCTGGCTTCTCTGGTTTTGGATCTTCAGGCTTTTCAGGATTTCCTGGCTCATTAGGTTTTTCTGGTTTGCCTGGGTCTGGGTTTGGCTCTGGTTTTTCTCCATCACCTGGCTTGCCTGGTTCTGGATCTTTTGGATCTTCTGGCTTACCTGGGTCTGGATCCTTTGGATCTTCTGGTTTGCCTGGTTCTGGATCTGGATTTGGTTCCGGATCTGGGTTTGGTTCTGGATCTGGATCTGGATTTGGTTCCGGATCTGGATCTGGATCTGGATTTGGTTCCGGATTTGGATCTGGTTTTGGATCCGGATTTGGTTCCGGATCTGGATCTGGATTTGGTTCCGGATCTGGATCTGGATTTGGTTCCGGATTTGGTTCCGGATCTGGATCTGGATCTGGATCTGGTTCCGGATCTGGATTTGGTTCCGGATCTGGATCTGGCTTTGGTTCCGGATTTGGTTCTGGATCTGGATCTGGGTTTGGTTCTGGATCTGGATCTGGGTTTGGTTCTGGATCTGGGTTTGGTTCTGGATCTGGATCTGGGTTTGGTTCTGGATTTGGATTTGGATTTGGATTTGGATTTACTGGTGGGATTTCACAGACATTCTTTGTTCCGATTTCTATAATCTTATCTTGTTTTTCTGTGATTGTCTTAGTAGTTCTATCTACTTCCTTACTATTTTCTATCTTAACAGTAGTTTCTGTTTTTCCTACGATTCCCTCTTGAAGTACATTAGTCTTTCCAGCCTCTAGATTTGGGTTTTCTCTAATGATGATGTCGTAAGCTTTTTCGCTTTCGAACGTGAATTCGCCATCAGTCTTAGAACCATACTCAACAACCTTGTTTGTTGGCTCAACTCTTTCTTCTGTAACTTCAAGCTTACCAGTTTCCTTGTTAAATGTAGTAGTATACTTTACATATCCCTTAGAACCTTCTTCGATGACTTTTTGTTCGCCTTCTTTAAGCTCTGGATTGTGTCTGTATTCTGTATCGTGTCCAAGTTCAGTTTCCTTAACAACTGGTTTTATACCAATTCTAACAACTCTATCTTCTTTTTCAGTGATAGTTTCAGTTGTTTCTGTTGGATCGCCAACTGGCTTAGAGTCCTTAACCTTTTGAGTGATAGTTACTTCTTCTTTTCCTAATTTACCTTCTTTTTCTATGATTTGGCTACCTGCTTCTAGGTTTTCGTCATAGATTACCTTAGTATCAAAAGGAATGTCTCTTTCGACTTTCTTTGTGATTTCACCTTCACTTGGTTTTCTACCAATCTTAATTACTCTATCAACAGGATCTTTTGTTGTCTTGAATTTACCTTCTTTAACTTCAATAACCTTACCATCTTTGATTACGATAGTGTTGGTTCTTTCAGCTTCCCCTGGTGAACCTTCACTCACAACTTTTTCTTCGCCTGGTTCTAAGGAATCGTCATACTCATATCTAGTTTCAAAAGGTAATTCTTTCTTTTCAACTATATCGTGAGTTCCGTCGTTTGTTCCTTTTCCTACTTGGATAAGAGCATCTTCAGGTGCTTCTTCTGTTACTGTTGGTTCGCCATCAATTTGAGAGTTCTTGATATTCCAACTTGTAGTTCTTGTTCCAACCTTACCAGGTTTTGCAATCCTGTATTCGCCCTTCTTTAGGTCGTCTACATACTCAACCTTGTAGTCAAATGGAATTTCTTCCTTGTGTTCTACCTTACCTTCGGTATTTCTACCTACCTTGATGATTTTCTTTGTAGGAGCTTTAGTTTCAGTAAACTCGCCTTCTTCAGTCTTTGTTACCTTGCCATCCTCAATTGTAAGGTTAATATCTCTTTTCTTTTCTCCTGGTGCTCCTTCTTGAGTTACTTTAGTTTCACCTGGTGCTAAGCTGTCGTCAAACTGAATTTCAGTTTCAAATGGAATTTCAACTTTTTCTTCAATCTTGTGAGTTCCGTCATTAACGCCTTCACCAACGTGGATTACACGGTTTGTTGCCTCTTTTATAAGCACTTCATTAGTCTTTGTTACTTTAGAATCTTCGATGGTGTAGGTTACCTTCTTAGATCCTTTTTCACCTTCGGTGATAACTTTGATTTCACCTTTTTTAAGATTTGGATCTTTTTCTACTATAGTTTCGAATGGAATTTCTTCAGTCTTTTCAATAGAACCATTTGTACCATAAGCCACAAATTGGACTTCTGTTTGTTTTGTTCCAGCTTCAACCGGGTCTCCATTTTCATCTTCTTCATAGTAGTGAGCTATTACAGGTACATTTAATAAGGCTCCGTCAATTGACTGGCCATCCTTGGCATTTGGAACTGTTGCAGTTACCTTACCTGTGGTTTCATCTATAGATACATTCCAAACATTACCTTTATCGTCTGTATAGGTGTCTGATTCTAGGGTGAACTTGCCTGGTCTTCTGTTGTACCTATCTTCTTCATTTAGGATAACATCTGAAGAAAGAACGTCTCCTTCTTTACCTGCCTTGGCATTGTAACGTGGGGTCATGTTTGCTTTTTCTTCAATTACGAAATAAGCATTAACATCTTCTGTTATATCTTCATTTGGTTTTTGAGGATCTTTATAGTGGGCTATAACTGGTACTGTAAGTTTCTCACCACCGTCAAAGTCTTCTGGGTTTACTGGCTTAGCTGTAACCTCTCCTGTAGTTTCATCAACAGATACAGTCCATTTATTTCCCTTATCATCTGTCGCTAACTTATTGCCAGCTTCATCAGTTTCTAAGTCATCTGGAAGAGTATAATGATCTGGTTTTATTCTCTTGGTATCATCTGGAACTTCTGCAGGTGATGTTTGTTTGTTCATTGGGTAGTTTACTTTAGTTTCATACTCTGGTCTGATGTAGGTTGATTCTTGTACTACAAAGTGGAACCAGTGGACGTCTTTTGATCCGTTTGTATAAGTGTACTCTATAGGAATAGCTATAAAGTCTCCTGCCTTAGCAGACTTTGGAGGAGTTATGGTGAAGTTTGAAATATCACCCTTTGATAATTCAACCTTCCATTGGTCTTCTTCTGCCTTACCTTCATTTTCACGATTTATAAAGTCCATGATAAGCTTACCAGAAGCTTCTCCCCTGCTTTCAGCACCGTTCATATCATCTGCAGACTTATCTGTATCTTTTGGATTTTCTGGCTCTACTATTCCAACCTTAAATGGAGTACCTGGTTTTACAGCAGATGATGTTATCTTTGATGTAATATCACCATTACCATCCTTGAAGGTTTGGTCGTAATATCTTGTGTCATCTAGGTTTAGCTTAAAATTACCGATTAGGTTGTAGTGGTCATAACGGTCGATACCTTGCTTGTCGATTGTAACATTAGTACCCTTGTGGTTGATGTCGGCAGTCCCTGCACCTGTTTCTACATAAGTTCCTGTTTCACCAAATTCATCTGGTGTTCCAGCAATTTTTCTAAATTCTTCAGCTGTTCTTGGACGAGCAAAGAATTTAACGTCTAGGTTTTGGAGCGCCTTGTAGTCAGCTTGGTTAAAGATAGAGTTTTCATTTATAACTGTCTTGCCATTTTTATCCTTTGTTAGGGCACCTTCTGGCAATTTGATGTGGATGTTGCCATCCTCTGCTATATAGGCACTTGCTCCCGGAACAATTTCTCCTGTTACAGGATTATAAACTTGACCTACTAGTCTCTCTTTGGCATTTTCGTCCATATTATCAACCTTAATACCTGTATCTATATCTTGACCTTGGACAAAATATTTTTGGGTTGGATCATAGTTTTTTGTATTAAGTTTTAGTTCCTTAAGGATGTCATTTTCATTTGGCCATGGGTTTACCTTGTAGCCTACAGCAAAGCTACTTCCAAAAAACTTAACTCCTGGATTATCTTGAGTGTAATTATCCTTAAAACCAAAGGATGTGGAAGGATTATCTTTGTTATTAATATGCTTTAGGGTTTCTTCGCTGGCATAGTAGTTTAGGTTTTTTTGTCGTCCAGCTTCAGTCACTTCTCCATTTTCATTTGGCTTGTATGTTACATTAGGAGAGTCAGAAGTCAACTTATCTCCCTCACCCATCATTGGCTTATCCCCAGCATCTACAGGAACACGACCGGAATCCGTTACATAAACCCTAGTATAAGTCCTTTGACCAGTCTTCTTATCTATAGTGACTTGGTAACCATATTCAGTCTTGCTAGGTGATGATGCTGATGGATTTTTTGTTTCAAATTTAAAACCATCTTTTTCTACCTTCTCATCAGTTTTGCCTAAAGCCTGATTTGTATCTCCTGGTTGGAGGTCAGTTTCCTTGTAACGTTCAGATCCACTGTAGTCCTTAATTATTTCTTCATCTTTAGAATAATTAAGCTCACCACTAGAAGTGGCTGCTAGGGCGACAGGCTCAGCAAGGTCAGCTACTTTTAGCTTGGGCATACTAAAAACTTCTGCCTCATCCTCACTTGCTTCAGTACTTATTTCCTCTTTATTTTCCCTATCAGATGCTATATCTTCTTCTTGGCCTTCATCGATTTTTTCTTCTTCTATATCAGTATTCTTGCCTTCATTGAGCTTGTCTTGGACCTCTAGCTCCTCTGACACTGCTTTAGCGGCTTCATCGATCTGATCGTTTTCGATTATCTCAGATGTCGCAGCCTCCGTGTCAGCATAAACAGGGTTTGCATTTCCCATTAGTCCAAAACCACCAACAATGATTGAAGCTCCAAGGAGGGCTTTCTTGATTGATTCGTTGGATAAAGGAATCACAAATTTATTCTTCTTGTTATTCATACTTATCTCCATTCTCTATTTTATAATTAGTATGTTGTTTTCTTATACTGCCTACATTATACCAATGTTTTCTACATAATCTATCCATTTTATCAAATAATTGCATTTTTTTATAAATATTTTCTATTCTAAATATTAATCAAAGATTCTTAGATATTATCCCACTTAGATTCGCTCTAATATGTATAATAATTATATTTTTCGATCTTTTTAGTTTTTTTATTTTCTTCTTCTAATATAGGCAAGACTTAATATAGATTTTTCTATAATTTAGGCTATAATCAAAACAACGGGAGGGCTTATGGATGATAAAAGAAAGCTTAAATTTATTTTTGTTGCATTTGCACTTTTATTGATATTAGGTACCTTTGGATACATGTTCCTGCTTAAGGTAAGCCTGGTAGATGCCTTATATATGACAGTGATTACCATATCGACTGTGGGTTTCGGCGAGGTCGGGACTACTAGTGCCTATTCAGAAATTTTTTCTGTGCTGATGATTTTTCTGGGAGTTGGTGTCGTGGGATACGCCTTTACCACGGTTGTTGCAATGCTCGTTGAAGGAAGGCTTGTAGATTTATGGAAGGGAAGCAAGATGGATAAGAAGATTTCTGCTCTAGATGAGCATTATATAATATGTGGGTCGGGAGAGCTTGCCGATGTGATTATTGATAAATTCATCAAGGA
Source organism: Anaerococcus marasmi (assembly GCF_900290195.1). Classification (GTDB taxonomy): domain Bacteria; phylum Bacillota; class Clostridia; order Tissierellales; family Peptoniphilaceae; genus Anaerococcus; species Anaerococcus marasmi. The sequence goes on from NZ_OLMF01000004.1 coordinate 627,290, forward strand.
AAACTTAGATTTTCTTGTAATCACTGATGACAGGGCCGACCTAGATGATTACAGTCATAATAATATTTTGGTCATAGAAGGCCAAGCGACCGAGGAGGAAGTCCTCGAAAAGGCAGGCATATCAAAGGCAAAGGGCCTTATAGCAGCCCTTCCTTCAGAAGTTGATAATATAGTAACGGTCCTAACTGCTAGAAATCTCAACAAGGATATCTATATTATAGCCAATTCGACCTCTAAATCAGGTAGTCAAAAATTAATGAAAGTTGGAGCAAATAAGACCATGTCCGCCATAGAAATCAGTGGTAAGAGGATAGCATCCCTTATGATTAAGCCAAACATCATTTCCTTCTTGGATGTGGTGACCAAGGTCGGAGATATTGAGATGGACCTTGAGGAAGTCATTGTAAAGAAAGGCTCTTATCTAGAAAACAAAGACCTAATAGCCGCCCAGATTCCTAATAAAACTGGCCTCATAGTCCTTGCCATAAAGAGAAATAAAGATAAGAAAATGCTCTTCAATCCACCAGGAAACTACATCTTTGAGACCAACGATGTCCTTATAGTTCTTGGCAGAGAAGAGCAAGTAGAAAAGTTAAGACACTTAGGAGATGAAAGTAAAGAAGGCTAGTTTAGATGCTGCCTTCTTTTGTTGTTTAAGTTTTTCTTATAATTAGGATAAATATCATCAAAGCCTATTTATTTTGTTTAGGTCAATACTAATATCTATAAATTCACTAAGGCTTCTAAAAACTTGAAAAATCGCCGAACGAATGGCAAAGTCTTCGTGAGTTTGAGGAAGGTCTATCATCCTAAAGTGCTTATTCAAATATTCTATCCTTTCCTTGACCTTGATCATTTCGTTCGCATCTCCGAGCTTTTCTCCTGTATCGATTATTATGTCGGAAATTAGTTTACCTTCGTCATAGGCCCTTGGAATCTCCTTTAAGTCCTCGTACATTTCTTTTAGAAGGTCCATCTCTATTTGCCTGTGGCTTAAGTCTCTTAGGATATCCTTGCTATTATGGATTCTGTTATCATTTTCGACAATTGCAAGGTCCATGGCCTTTCCTATATCCGCTTCTAGCTTTCTTATCTTATCTTCATATATTTCTACGTCTAGTTGGTTGACTAGGATATTTCCGAAAAAGTTTAGAATGTCCTTGATGTCCCTATCTATATTATAAATCCATTCTTTAAGCTCATCCTGGCTTTCTGGTGCGTAGAGGTTGGTCAAGAAGGCAAAGCCTGTTCCTATAAGGACGAGGGCCAGCTCATTTTTTATTATAGAAGGATTAATTTGACCATAGCTTAGCAAGTGGGTGACGGTTACACTTGATGGGCCAAGTCCCAGTTCGATTTTTAATAATAAAGACAAGGGCACGAATAAGAGTAAGTAGATACCAAAAGCCCAAGTTTTGTAAGAAAATATTTCAAAGACTATGGCACCAATAGTAAATGCTAGGATTGCCGAAACCACCCTTTTAAGCCCTCCTTTGACAGTTGCTTTTCTAGTCTCAAATATATCGAGTATGGTGATGATTCCAGCAGAAGATGCGTAGTTAAGACCCAGGAAGCTTGCCAAGGATAGAGAAAGGCTAGCAGCTAGAGCTGTTTTTATAGTAGTGCTAATTATAGTTTTGTTCATGATGTCCCCTTGTAATTTATTTTTCACCTAGGTATTTAATATAAAGCTGGCAAGGATTATTCTCATCCCATAAACTAGGAAAGCACTCTAACTCCTTATATCCCATAGCCTTGTAGAAGTCATTGGTCTTATTATATTCTTCGTAAATGCCTCTCTTTACAGTCTTAACCTGAGCATAGGAAAAAGATAAAGACCTAGCTAAATCTTCAAAGGCTTTGATTAAAAGACTTCCAAGCCCCAGTCTATGGTATTTTTTCATAAGTCCCATTACAAAGATCTCAGCACAATACTTACTTGTTTCTTTCATTACTAAAAAGCCTGCTGGACTATCATCTACAAAAACAGCTAAAAATACCTTATCAAGGGATTCTTGTATGTACATCTCTCTACTTTCGGATATCCCAAACCAATCAGAAAGATCATCTAGGACTAATCTTCCTATCTTTTCTTTATCATTCTTATCTTTTATTTCAATTATTTTACTATTAATTTTAGCACTCCATAAGCTAATTGTAAATCTAGCTATAATGTATATTTTTATTTAACGATTGCGAGAGATTATTTCAGTCTACAGATAATCAAAGTAATCACTATAATCAATTAAACTTCATATAGCACTTTACTTCTACTAGCCTAAATAAAATCTAATCATATTATTTTTTAAAAAACTTCTTTTAAATGAAATTTAGAGTCTTAAATTTCTTAACTTATCTCATTTTTGTGTAAAATCGGCAGAAAAAAAGACCCCGAAGGGCCTTAGTATGTCATTTGTTTATGTAGTTGATTATTCTTGGTCGATTGCTTCTACAGGACATACTGCTGCACAAGAACCACAGTCTATACATGCGTCTGGGTCGATTTCGTAAGCTGCGTCTCCTTGAGAGATAGCTCCTACTGGACATTCACCTTCACATGATCCACATGAAATACATGTATTTTCATCTATTCTATAAGCCATAATTTTCCTCCTATTTGTTTATTTCTTATGTCTATAATATACAACACATGGAATTAAAAGTCAAGAATTTTTTTATATTTATTCTGATTTTAATTATAAAATGATAATTTATTCAAATTGATATTAATTATCATTTCTAGTATTCCATTTCCTTACATGAATAAGTCTCTTCAATTTCTTCATCAGTTCCTGTAAGCTTAACTCTTACCTTAGATTTTTCTCTAATATAATCGTTATTTAGAACCATACCATAACCATCTTCCGTTTTTACTTTTTGACCTTCTTTTGGCATTTTCTTCTTGCTGCATTTGTAGCATTCTTCTTCATAGGATAAACAGCACATGAGTCTACCACACATACCAGAAATCTTGCCTGGATCTAGGGTTATATCTTGGTCTTTGGCCATCTTTATGGACAGAGGTTTGAAGTCATTTAGAAATCTTCCACAACAGCATTTTTGCCCACAAGGACCTAGGTGTTCTATCATCTTGGCGTGATCTCTTACTCCAATTTGTCTAAGTTCAATCCTGTTTCTATAGATTGAGGCAAGATCTTTAACAAGAGATCTGAAGTCCACCCTATTTTCAGCCTTGAAGTAGAAGGTAATTTTGCTTCTGTCAAAGGTATATTTAGCATCTATTATCTTCATCTTTAGCCCATGGGCTGTGGCCTTTTCTTGGCAAAGACTTATTGCATTTTTGGCGTCTTGCTCGTTTTTGGCATAGTAATATAGGTCATCATGGGTTGCTTTTCTTAAAACCTTCGAAAGATTTCCCTTAGCTTCTGACTCGTCAACATCGACTAAGGCAACTTCTGCCATTTCCACTCCGTTGGATGTTTCTACTATTATCTTGTCCTTATATTCAAATTCATTTCCATTTGCATCGAAATGATATATCTTACCCGCTGGTCTAAATCTTATTCCTACGACTCTCAATCAGAAATTCCCCTCTCTAAATATATTAAATATGATCTTTTCTATGCTTAGATCATAATTAATATTTGTTCTTGCAGCATTTTGTATATCTTCTATCAAAAATATTGCTTTTTCTATTTCGTCTACTGAAATTTTCGGAAATTTTTTTAGCATATATTTTGTATTGTAATCTAGCTCATCTTTCTTATAATTGTAGCTTATAAGGTCCTGGTATACTTTGAGTAAGGCCTTATAGATGGTTTGTCTATCGTCCTTATATTTAGCAAAGAAGTCCTTATTCTTGTAGTATGTTTCTATCTTACCCTTATAGATATCAGATATTATTCCAAAGACCTTGTCCATGTCTATATCAAGTTCATTTTCTTCAGATTTTATTGGAATTATCTGACATCTTGACCTAATAGTTGCCAAAAGATTGTATCTATTGGTGCATGTAAAGATGATCTTTACATAATCTTTTAGCTCTTCCAGGCTTTTTAGCATGGCGTTAGACCCTTCTTGCCTTAAGTCCTGGGCGTTGTGGATTATATATATTTTAATCTTACCGTTGTAGGGTCTAAGATAGATATCCTTTAAGACCTGTCTGATAGTTTCTATATCTATTACTCCACCTTCTTTGTCAATCAGGTAAAGGTCAGGGTTGTTATCATAATCTAGGCCATAGTAGCTAAAAACTTCTTTTGCAAAATCAAGGGCAAAGGCCTTGTTAGCTTCTTCATTTTTTCCTTCAAAAATATAGGCGTTGGATAGACTATTTACATCTATCGCGCTTTCTTTAAAGCTCATAGTTGAATATATTTATCAACGTCAATTAGAAATATTGTAGCCCCGCCGACAGTTATATCTATTGGAACTGTGTTTGTCAAAAGTGAGCTTTCTGCTGTTGGGTTGATGATAGTTGTAGTTGTATCTCTCTTCTTGCAGTTTTTCTCTATGATGGAAAGGACTTCGTCTAGGTCTTCTTCCTCCACACCTATTAAGAGAGTTGTATTTCCCTTTTTGAGAAAACCACCTGTTGTAGCAAGTTTTGTAATCCTATATCCCTTATCTGTTAATGCATCAACCAAAAAGTTCACATCTGCATCTTGAACTATAGCTATAAGTAGTTTCATAGTATCTCCTCCAAAGATTTGTAAATTAAATCCATTACTTGATCAGTTACTTCCTCTATAGATTTTGTTGCATCTACCCTTTTTATATCATCCTTGTATCTTTCTGCTATATCTAGATAAGCATCAAATATCTTCTTGTGGAAGTCGAAGTCTTCACTTTCGAGCCTATCTGCTGAGAAGTTCGCTCTTTTTCTTACTAGAGCTGTCTTGTAGTCGATATCAAAGAATATGGTAAGGTCTGCCTTTATATTTTCTGTTGCAAAGTCATTAATTTCCTTTACCTTTTCTATTCCAAGTCCTCTCCCAACTCCCTGATAGAGGAGGGAACTTAGGACAAACCTATCACATATGACAAGCTTTCCTTCTTCAAGGCTTGGCCTAATCTCTTCTTCTATAAGTTGGGCCCTGCTTGCGGCAAATAGCAGACATTCGCACCTACTAGTCATTTTGTCATTGTCATTATCTATGATAATTTCTCTAATCTTCTCAGAGATTTTGGTTCCGCCTGGTTCTCTAAAGTCTAAGAATTCTATCTGATCTTTCTTAAGTCTCTTCTTTACTTTATTTATAACTGTTGTTTTTCCAGATCCATCAGGACCTTCAAATACTATTAGTTTTCCTGTCATGGTTTTATTATACCATATTAGGGAAAATTTAGCTTAGAAGATTTTCCTAAAGATAGCAAAAAAAAAAGACCGCGTGGCCTTTTTTAATCTTATTCTTCGTCTTCTGATTCACTTTCTTCAGTTTCATCAACTGTTGGAACGTCACTTGCGTCAGCTGCTTCTTCTTCGCCTTCTTCTGGAATTTCTTCCTCATTAGGTTCTTGTAGTGAGCAGATAACTTCGTCGTCCTCTTCAAGAATTGTGATATCGTCAACTTTTGCAATGTCAAGATCAGCTATTGTTCTAACATCACCGATTTGTAGATCGCTTACTTCAACGTCAGCTGTTTGAGGGATATATCTTGGTAGACATTCTACTTCAACAACGTCGATGTTTTGAACTAGTACTGATGGTTCAACTCTGATTTCATCTCTACCAACAAGAACAACTGGAACTTGTACTCTGATAGTTTCGTTTTGGTTAATTGCTTGGAAGTCAACGTGTAAAAATTGATTTTTGAATGCGTGATTTTGATATGCTTTGATAAGTACGTCTTTTTTCTCATCACCAAAATCTAATGTTATAATTGTTGATGTTCCAGCTTGTCTAAGTACTTTTTCAAAATCTCTAGCTGTTACTTGAACATTTATATTTTCTTCATCTTTGGCATAAACAACTCCTGGTACTAGTTCAGCTGCTCTTAGCTTGTTAACTTTGTTTTTACCAGTAGCTTCTCTTTTTTCTGCTTGTAAAACTAACTCTGCCATTTTGCCTCCTTATATATTCATACTGCTTAATTATACCTCATAAACATTTCATTTACAATGTTTTAGTTTCAATCAATACAATTCGGGTATATAAATTATGAAGATAATATATAGAAAGGAGTAACAATGTCAAGAAAAATTAAATTCGGTAGCGTTGAAGTGAGTGTAGATGGTGAAAAGCTCAAGGTTGGGGATATAGCCCCAGACTTTTTGGCTATTGATAATGAGCTAAACGAGTATTCGTCTAAAGAAGACGATGGTAAGATCAAACTAATATCAGTTATCCCATCTATAGATACATCAGTTTGCGAAATTCAAACTACAATGTTTACTAAGGCGAGAGAAAACCTATCGGATGACGTATCCCTTATCACTGTATCAAACGACTTACCTTTCGCTCAGGTGAGATTCTTAGAAGAGAAAGAAATAACAAACAATAAATTCGTATCAGATTACATTCACCATGACTTCTCAAAGAAATATTCAACCTTGATCAATGAACTCAAGCTTTTAAATAGGTCAGTTTTTGTAATTGATAAGGACAACAAAATCGCCTACGCAGAATATTTAGATCAAAATACTGATTTGCCAGATTATGAAAAAGCAATAGAAATCGTCAAAAGTTTAGAAAAATAAAGAATGGATAAGAATCTAAGTTAAAAGATTCTTATCCATTTTTAAATTAGAGATTCTAAGAGCATAAGTGTCGTAAGAGCTCCTATTCCCCTCTTATTTGTGAGAACTTCTATATCCATACCCTCCAAGCTCTTATAGTCCACATCGCCTATAATTTTGCCATCTAGATAGGTCGTACCTACATCTACAACAAGCATCCCTTCTGTAAAATAAGTCTTGTCATAAAAATTAGCCTTTCCTATAGCTGAAATAAATATATCAGCATTCTTTATAAGATCTTTTTGATTTGCTGTATGACGGGTTATGATTGTAACAGTCGCATATTTAGTTAGTAAATTCATTGCTAATGGCTTTCCTATAGTTGTAGTCTTATTTGAAATCGCTATATTCTTACCCTTAAGGCTAGAGTATTTCTCTTCTAGAAATCTTACTATTGCTCTAGCTGTTTGAGGAAGACTTTCTGTAGATCCCTCCATAGCATGACCTTGGGCTTTGTAGGTGAAGGCATCAAGATCCTTGATTTCAATATTATCCTTAAGAAGGGCTAAGTCTTTCCCATCTCCAAAAGGCGCAAGTATTATATAGCCATCTTCCTTATCATAGGAATTGATATATGCTAAGATTTCTTCTGGCTTTTCTGTAGTAAATTCATAGTCCACATATTCGATAGCAAACTTTTCACATCTTTTAATTATTGCCTTCTTATAGTGTAGGACTTCACTAGTGGGATTTTTGGATAAGAGCAAAATCTTATTAGTAAACTTATGGCTTGTAAGTTTATCTACCAAGGTATCTTTAATACCATCTGTATTTAATGTTTTCATTTTACCTCCATAAAAAAACCCCAACTAGGCTAAACCTAATCGGGATAATTTAAAAATTATTAATATATTCTTCTAGCTCCTACAAATGCATTTTGGAAGCTTCCATTGTATACATTGTCATATCTAACGCCTGTTGCAGGTGTAGATGCATGGACGAAGGTACCATCAGAATTTACTACGATTCCTACGTGGTCAATTCCGCCGCCACCATATGAGAAGAATACTAAGTCTCCTGCTTGAAGATTAGATGAATCTACAGCATAACCACTTGAGTATTGGGCTGCTGATTGGTGTGGGATGGATATTCCCATTTGGCCATATACATAAGATGTAAGGCCTGAACAGTCAAAGCCTACTCCTGGGTTGGCAGAACCCCATACATATGGACTACCTACAAATTGTGTTGCAAGATCTGCCGCACTTAGGCCAGATCCACTATAGGCTGGTGCTGAAGCTTGTTCTACTTCTTGAACTTCTTCGTTAGCTTCAGCTGCTTCTTCTTTCACTTCTTCCTTAGCTACTTCAGTGTCAGATAGGAAGTCTATTGATACATATCCTTTTTGACCGTTATAGTCGACTTCTAACCAACCGTTAGAAGCTTCGCCTTCTATCCAATCACCTTTTCTAACAGACCCTATTATACTACCGTCTCCTGCACTAGATCTAACATTTAGAACTGATGTATTAACCCATCCTGTATAATAGTATGATTGGGCAGCTTGAGCTTGTCTTTCTTCTTCAGCTCTTCTAGCTTCTTCAGCTTTCCTAGCCTCTTCGGCCTCTTTTGCTTCTTGAGCTTTCCTAGCCTCTTCAGCTTTTCTTGCTTCTTCAGCCTTCTTAGCTTCTTCGGCTTTTTTTGCTTCTTCAGCTTTCTTAGCTTCTTCGGCTTTTCTTGCTTCTTCAGCCTTCTTAGCTTCTTCGGCTTTTCTTGCTTCCTCAGCTTTTTTAGCTTCTTCAGCTTTTCTTGCTTCCTCTGCTTTCTTAGCCTCTTCAGCCTCTTTTGCTTCTTGGGCTTTCTTAGCTTCTTCAGCCTCTTCTTTTTCATTTAGTTCATTTACTAAATCTAATGGATAAACATCTGAAAGGAATTCTTCGTTTACATATCCTAATTCAGTCTTTAGGAATCCGTCTTCTAGAACTCCTTCTATTTCATCGCCAGCTCTAAGAGAAGAAACGATATTATTTTCGTCCATATTCTTGGTGCTTCTTACGTTAAGAACTTCTGTATTAACGTATTTTACAACAGTAGGCTCTTTTTCTTCTTCCTTATCAGATTCTTCTGTTATTTCTTCGCTAGCTTCATTTTCTTCGTTAGCTTTCTCTTTAGAAACTTCTTCTTTCTCGACTTTTTCCTCAGTTTCTTCCTTGACCTCAGCTTTTTCATCCTTTTTTTCAGGAACTTCTTCGCTTGCTTCTACTTTTTTAGCTGCTGTTACCTCAACTACAGCATCTCTTGCTGCATTTTCTACTAATTTATCTAAGTCAGATTTTACTTCTGTTTTTTCTTCTTTGGCTGGTTTGGCCTCTTTAGCAATTTTTGTATTCTTTACATCTTCAGTATATTCAGATTTCACTAGATCATAATCAGAATAGCTTTCTGTGTAATTCGCTTCTGTAATTAGCGAATTTGTATGTTGATCTTGGTCTAAATTGTCAATTGTAGTAGCATATGCACTCGCACCTGCTGTAACTGCAGCTATAACTGATAGCATAGCTCCTATATTTTTTTTATTCATCAAGTCCTCCATAATCTATGTAATGAATCTTATTTTGATAATGTTTCTGTTTTGAAATCTGTATACATTTTATATCTTTTTAACAAAAGTGTCAAGAATTTGTTACAAAAAAATTACACTTTTTAGATAGATTTTTAGATTTATTGACCAAAATCCATAAAATAACCAATAAAACTAAAAAATAGTTCTAAAAAATGTAATTCTTCCTAACATTTTCTCCATAATTAGTTACAAAAATGTTAATGCTATGTAGAAGAGCAAATCTATAAGCCGTGTTCTGTCTTGGATAATCATCTGTCTAGGCTTATTGTTGCCAATAAGCTCAAGCGAACAACCATACCGGACCGTGCCGAGCAGGCATCCTACTGTCCCTTCGTTCTTGCACCGGATGGGGTTTACATAGCCTGTCTATCACTAGACAGCTGGTGAGCTCTTACCTCGCCATTCCAACCTTACCAGAAAATCTGGCGGTATACTTTCTGTTGCACTTGCCTGAGGATCACTCCTACTTGACGTTATCAAGCATCCTCGCTCTGTGGTGCACGGACTTTCCTCGTGAATTAACCCGCGATTACCCGATTTACTCCTCCTAGATTATACTTTTTTTCTTCTAAAAAACAACTAGTAAAACTTCCTAAAGCTATCACCTTTTGAAAATGTCATTACATTTCCATCGAAGATTTCCTCTATATCCTTTTGAAGCTTATAGATAATATGATTTTCACTTGCGAAATGCCCTACATCACAGATTATGATTCCTTCATTAGCAAGGTCCATACCGTCGTGGTATTTCACATCCCCTGTAATCATCATATCACAAGAAATTTCTAGGGCATCTCTTATAAGATCGCTCCCTGCTCCACCGCAGACTCCAATCTTTTTAACCTTCTTGGATGTATCACCGTAGACTACAAGGCCTGTTGCCTTAAGTTTATCTTTCATTTCTCTGATAAATTGGTCAGCATCCTTTTCTTCGATGAAGCCATATCGGCCAAGTCCAAGGTCTTTTCCCTTTTCAAGGACCCTAGTCTTATCTATTTCCAAAATCTTACATAGATTATCATTTACCCCGCCCCCTGCTATATCAAGGTTGGTATGAAAGGCGTAGACTGTTATATCGTTTTTGACACAAGTATTTAATCTTTTATAAAATCTCCTACTAAAATCGATGGACTTAGCTCCATTAAACAAATATGGATGGTGGGTTATGATTAGATTGCAGTCATTAGCTATAGCCTCTTTAATTCCTTCTTCCTCAAGATCTAGAGAAACTAAGACATTTTTTACATGATCTTCCGGATTTCCTATTTGAAGGCCAGAGTTATCCCATTCTTCTTGGAGAGAAAAAGGGTATTTCTTTTCCAAATTTTCTATTAATTCTCTAATTTCCATATATTTTCTATCTCCTTAATAGCTTTAAGTTTCTCGTCAATTTTCTCAAGGCTCTTTTTATCATTTGATTTAGCAAGAATATCTTCTCTAAATTTCTGGTTTTTCTTACGGTCGATTTCAAGCTTTTCTTTTATGATTTGACTCTTGTTTTTTATATCATCCTTACCATAGTAGATTTCTGAAAGCTTAAGTGGCTTAGACTTGGAAAATCTTGTCTTTATGATATCGTAGTACTTCTTATTTTCAAAACTTAGAAAATCATTCATTATCTCGAAGTCATTATCTATCAAAAAAAGTCTAAGCTTTTCGGTGTTGATATTGCTTGCAAGAATCAGGTAATCGAGATTTTGAGCAAAGTCCATAGATTCTTCTATTATATCTATAATGGTATTTGCTCCCATGCCTGCGATTACGGCGACTTGTCCCTCTTTTTTATCAATACCCTTAAATCCATCTGTAACCATGGTTTGTATATGAATTTTGCTATCAGAATCCAAGACGCTTCTTAATTTATCTAGAGACTTCTCTGATATATCTGTCGCCAAAATTTCTTTGCTTATTCCGTTTTTTGCTAAATATAAAGGAACTAATCCATGATCAGTTCCTATATCTATAACTTTTTTATTTTTATCTATTAGACTTATAATATCTAACAATCTTTTTTTATCTTCCATTATAAAAAATCTTTCAATAATTCACTTTTGTTTGGAGATTTAAGCTTCCTTAGGGCCTTGGCCTCTATTTGTCTTATCCTCTCCCTAGTTACGTCAAATTCCTTGCCTACTTCTTCAAGGGTCCTTGGTGTCCCATCGATTAGTCCAAATCTTAATTGGAGGACACGTTTTTCCCTAGCACCAAGGCAAGATAGAACGTCATTTAATTGCTCACGAAGCATAGTATAGTTTGCTGCTTCACCAGGATCGATCGCACTATCATCCTCTATGAAATCTCCTAAGTGGGAATCATCCTCCTCACCTATTGGAGTTTCTAAGGAAACTGGTTCTTGGGATATTTTTCTTATCTCTCGAACCTTCTCTACTTCTAGTCCCATCTGCTCAGCAATCTCTTCGTTTGAAGGATCCCTACCCAAATCTTGAACTAACTGCCTTTGGATTCTTACGAGTTTGTTTATTGTTTCTACCATGTGGACTGGAATTCTTATAGTCCTTGCCTGATCTGCTATAGCACGGGTAATAGCCTGTCTAATCCACCAGGTAGCATAGGTTGAGAATTTGAAGCCTCTGTTGTAATCGTACTTGTCAACTGCCTTCATAAGTCCCATATTTCCTTCTTGGATTAGGTCTAAAAAGCTCATGCCACGGCCAACATATTTTTTGGCAATAGAAACTACAAGTCTAAGGTTTGTTTCTGCAAGTTTCTGCTTTGCTCTTTTTGAATTAACTACAGCTCTTTTTAAATCTAGAATATCCTCATCACTTAAATCTTCGTCATTAATCACCTTGTAGGCAAGATCTCTTAGGGCAATAGTTTCTTCTATCTCCCTTAGCTCATCATTATCTAAGGCGATATTTTCAGAAATCTTTTTAGCCCTCTGACTTGTGATAATAAAATCTTCTAGAATCATACTATCATTGGTCTTTATATGCTCTTTGTTGGCAGCTTTTGATAGAATATCATTAAATGATAGATAGATTAAATTAACTATCTCATCTGACTCAGTAATGTTAAGCATATGGTCAAAGGAATCAAAAAGATCACAAAGAGAATTGGCCTTACTTCTGTCGAGTACATTATCGCTTACGGCATTTTCTGCTATATTACAGATTAATACTCTTGCCTTTAGTTCCTCTAGGACTTCTTTATCCATATCTTTGTCCATAATTTCTCTAAAAAGCTCGCCCATGCTGATAAGTCCTCTTATCTCTTCGTAGCTTTTCTTATCAAGACTTCCATTTTCTACAATCTTTTCGTTGGATACCTTGAGTACCTTAGCAAGATCTCCAAAGAATATATCATTTGCAAGTTTAGTCTTGTTTTGCTTGTTAAACTTAACCCCTTCTAGTTTCTTTCTAGCAATCTCGCCCATTTCCATCCTGCGAGCAAGTATTATCTCTTCTGTCGCTGTAAGAAGGTCTACCTTACCAATTTCCTTAAGATACATCTTTACAGGGTCATCAACTTTAACTCCAGCCATAATATCTACAGATTTCTTGATACCTTCTTCTATCTTCTCCTCGTCGATATCGTCTTCGTCGTCATCATCTATTTCATCATCTAAATCATCCGTTTCTTCCTCTTCTTCAAGAACTGTTTCAGATTTTTCGACGATTTCTATACCTAAACTTATAATCTGATTTATAACAAACTTTTTGCTATCATCTTCCATTTCCTTGAAGTTTTCGAATGTATTTATCTGAGAATAGGTAATCAATCCATCTTGAGACTCGCTCATAGACTGAAATTCTTCTATTATTTCTTTTAGAACATCATCATCGAGCAACTTACTGTCATCGCTTGTCATCAATACTCCCCTTACTTCTAAAGACTATCTCTTCTTTAATCTCTTAAGTTCTCTCTTCCTATTGTAGAGAATTATCTTCCTTTTTAATTCCTCTGCCATTATGGGATTTGTATTATCTCTGATATAATCCAGAATATACTTATAGTCCTCATCTGAAAGATCGAACTTACTAACATCCTTTTCTTTTAAAAAAGTCTTAACATTGTTTATCTTCTCATTTTCTATAGCCTTATCAAAAAAGTCTCTGTCCTTCTCGTAATCAGACCTCTGATTGAAAAACAATCTTAAAACTTCCAACTCATTTATTCTAAAGTTCTTATTAGAACTTTCTACTATGATTTTTTCTTTCTTACTAAACTTATCCTTATTCTTATCTCTTAAGTCAGTATCTCTATTATACCTTGAAACAGCTTGTTTTAAAGTAGTCTTGTCTATGTCAAATAGCTTGCTTACGTTGTTTATAAAGATTTCTTGAGTCAATTCCTGTTTAATAGATGCTAGAAAATCAACGAACAAATTTAGCTTATCAAACCTCTCTGCGGGCTTTGCCGAACTATATTCATCTAGGATTTTATTGTATTCATAATTGTAAGAATCCTGGGCATTGTTAATTTTTTCCTCAAAGGCATCTTTACCCTTACTCTTTATGAAATCATCCGGGTCATTGCCATCATCTAAGACAATTACACTTGGGTTAACTCCTATTTCGTGAAAAATCTTAATAGCCTTCTCAGTCGCCTTAACTCCAGCATTATCCTGGTCATAGCAAATATATATATCATCAGAATATCTCTTCATTAGCTTGGCCTGATCTATAGTAAGTGCCGTTCCTAAAGATGCTACAGCAATGTCTAGACCGTGGTTATTAAGAGCTATCACATCCATATAGCCTTCTACAAGTATAAGCTCTTTTCTCTTTTGCCTCTTATAGACATTTAGGCCGTAGAGATTGTATCTTTTCTTAAAGATGCTAGATTCTGGTGAATTAAGATACTTTGGCATCTGGCCTGATACAGCTCTTCCCCCAAATCCAATAACCTTACCAAAATGATTTATAATAGGAAATATAATCCTATCCCTATACTTATCATAGTAATTACCCTTAGAGGACTTCTTGATAAGTCCAATCTCCTCCAGGTCCTTTTCGCTATAATTGTTCTTTCTTATATAGGAATACAAATCATCCCATGAATCTTTCGCATAACCTAGCATAAAGGTATTTACAATCTTACTAGATAGACCACGATTTTTAAGATAGGCCTGGGCTTTTCTGTCAGTTAATAGATTCTTGTAGAAAAACATCATAATATCTTTATTGATATCGAAAAGTTCCTTATTCTTTTTATTTACTCCAGGATCTTCGGTGTAGTCTATGCTAATACCTGCCTTATCCGCAAGAAATTTGAGGCTTTCTGGATATGAAAGTCCTTCTTTTTGCATTATAAAAGAAACAACATCTCCTCCTGCTCCACAGCCGAAGCAGTGAAAAAGTTGTTTCTTCTCATCTACCGTGAAAGATGGTGTTTTCTCATTATGGAAGGGGCACAGACCCTTAAAGGATGAGCCAGCTCTTTTTAGATCAACATACTCACCTATAATATCAACTATATTTGAGCTTTCTAGTATTTGATTTATCTTACTATCAGAAATTAAACTCATATCATCACCTAAAAAGACTATACTAAACTTGTATTATATTTCAATTTCATAAAATCTAGAAAAATGCAAATAATTTTTTTCTCGTTATATTTGTCTTTGAAATTATTGGCTTAAGATTTGTCATAGGACCTATCTTTATGATAAGATATATAAAAGATTGGCTACTAATTCTGATGTAATTAAGAACCAATAACAGGGGAAATTATGGAAAATATAAACGAAAATATACTTGAGTCTAGTATCTTTAAGAATGATATAGAAATAAAGATTTTGGATGCTAATGAAAGCTTATTGACTAATGAAAATAGCTCTAGAATTCAGTTTCATCCCTTCATATACTTTTACTACATAGTAAACGGAAGTGGAACCTTTTTTATAGAAAATGATTCAATAAAAGTAAATAAAAATGATTTAATTATAATAAATTCAAATGTCGGTCACAATATTTATGTCGATGAAGACGAGTATGCTGTAAAGACCTTAGGATTCGGTCTTGAAAGCATTGGGCTAACTTCCCACCTAGAAGAAGTCCATTCAGAAGAAGAATTGGATCTTGATAACTTTTTCCACATAACTTGGGATGGCAAAGAGACAAAACTTAAGGAAATCTTTACTAAAATCGTCGAAGAATTCCACTCGGATCGTATGTATTCAAAGACCTTGGCTGATGCCTTGGCTTCTTATTTTCTTATTAATTTCTTAAGAGATTTTAAGGATAAAATAGAAGTTGTTCACGATATAAATATTAATAGACAAATTGATTACATAAAAAGCTATATAGACAACAATTACTCACTCGACCTAAGTTTGGAAGGCCTTTCTAATATGGCCTATATGAATAAGTTCCACCTCATAGGAGAATTCAAGCAAGCCTACAGGGTAACTCCTATAGAATACCTCATCCTTAAAAGAATCGAGGTATCCAAAGGTCTTTTGATCTCAACAAATCACTCTATGGAAACAATCGCTGAAATCGTAGGCTTTAATTCTCAATCTTATTTCAATCAAGTCTTTAGGAAAAAGGTAGGCATAACACCTTCCCAATTCAGAAAAAAACACAGACTATAAAAACCCAAATCCATTTTTAGGATTTGGGTCTTTTCTAATTTTCTTCAATTCTTACTCTTGTAACTACACCATCATCAACTGACAAGATTCTATAAACATAAGCTCCATACACTATAGTGGTGTTCTCATGAATTTCACTAATTTTTTCCTTATCTGCGAGCTCATATATAAGACCTCCCAATGTGTGGGTCATTGTTGGAAGATTTAGCTTATATTCCTTGTTGAGTTTTTCAATCGACATAGATGCATCAAATGTATTATCAAGCTTTGCTATAAGATTCTTATCTGATAAGATAAACTTCATCACAGCAAAAATTATGGCAACAGAAACAGTTCCTATCAAAATATCTGTCAGACCTTGTGAATAAACAAGCATCTTCCTTGCTATCACGAAAAGAATCAAAGTTAGAATTGATTCATGACTTCTAGTAATAATCATAGCTATTAGCTCTATTCCTACAATTAGGAGCAAGGCATGCTTTAAGAATTCATTCATTAATAAATAGGAGTTTTGGAGGTGTTCTACCCTTAATATCTCAACTATATATCCAATAAGTTTAGGTATACCAGAGCAGACTCCCAAAATCACTATCAAACATATTACGATTTCAATAGCATTTGCCGACTTATCTATTAATTCATTTGCTTTTGTATGTTTCATTAGTATTCTACATCTTGGGTATATTCACTGCTTGCATTCCAAATCAAAAATTCCTCTTGACCAGAATCATATATGGCCTGGATTTGAGCTTCAACTGCATCCTTATCATATTCCATCCAGTTACCCTCACCTATCCAACTTGCAGTAAAATCTTGGATCCAAGGACGTGATAGTGGCGGATGGTCAAGTTTTGATAGGTAATCTTGCTCCGCTTCTAGATATCTTTTCACAAGTTCATAAGGTTCAAGGTCAGGCTTTTCTATATCAAAAGAGTTAAAGCCCCAGTGGGAAGGATAAATCATAGAAGATATAACATCGGTTTGATTGCTCATCTCACCAAAATCTTGTCCTATACCATCTGCTCTTTCAACCTGAAGAGCGTAGCCAAATACGTCAATAGATATAGGAACGCCATCTTCTTGAAGCTCTTCCCTAGCCCTTTGGACAAAACCTGTAATTGCTGCGACTCTCTTATCGCCTTCTTCCATATTCTTATCTTCAAATTCTCCCCTAGGATAGTCTAGAGTATCACCAAAGGTCTCAAATCCTTCAGCAAACCTTACATAGTCAAACTGAACCTCATCAAAGCCAGCTTCGGCTGCAAGTTTAGCAATTTTTATATCGTAGTCTTGGACTTCTCTTAGGAAAGGATTCATAAAAGCCTCACCATGGCCATTCTTCCACAAAGAACCATCATCTAGGGTAAAGCCCCAGTCAGGATGTTTTTCTGTAATGATAGAATCCTTGAAGGTAGTTACCCTGCCGATAACATAAATTCCCTTATCGTGCATTTCTTTTATAAAGTCTTTTGGATTTATAATATCAATACTCGCATACTTAATATCTGGATCATCAGTATCAAAATCCATCGTGACATTACCCCAGTCGTCTTTTATATCGACTACGATTGAATTAAGTCTAGTGTTTTCTAACATATCCATTATTTTGTTGTAAACTTCAGGATTGTTTATGGAATATGTATTGAAATACAAACCCTTAACCCCATCTTTAGGATAATATTTACTCTTCTTATCCTTAAGGGAATGTAGCCTTGAAGTGTCGTAGTCCATATTATAATCATCAGGAGTAACTCCTACTTCATAAGGTACTCCAATTTCCTTATCGACAGCATCATTGACCAAGCCCTTGCTATCGGCCTTATCATCTTTCTTCTTAGAATCATCTTCATTTTCGATACTCTCTTCGCTCTTTTTATTTTCGCGAGTCTCACTGCTTTTGCTCGTCTCTTTAGAGCAAGCAGTGAAAATAAGAGCAAGAGTCATCAAAAAAGAAATGATTAACTTTTTATTCTTCATCTAAGCTCCTTAAAGAATAAGAGCGAACCAAACGGTCCGCCCCTATGAACTTTTAATTTTTAGTTTTATCTTAAAATAAAATGCTTCGCATTTTTCACCCTTACATGATATCCTCTCAAAGGTCATTCCATGACCTTTTATCTTAGTTTTTCGGACTCAGCATAAGCCCGTCCGGCTCATTGAGGACTTCGTCTCGAAAATGAAAAATGCTTTCGCATTTTTCACCCTTACATGATATCCTCTCAAAGGTCATTTCATGACCTTTTCGCTTAGTTTTTCGGACTCAGCTACGCTTCGTCTCGAAAATGAAAAATGCTTCGCATTTTCCACCCTTACATGTTGGGACTACTTAATTATTTTTGTAACAACTCCAGATGCAACTGTTCTTCCACCTTCACGTACAGCGAATCTTAGTCCTTCTTCTAGAGCGATTGGTTTTTGGAGTGCGATCTTGAATGTTGCGTTGTCTCCTGGCATTACCATTTCTACGCCTTCTTCTAGTTCGATATCTCCTGTTACGTCTGTTGTTCTAAAGAAGAATTGTGGTCTGTATCCACTGAAGAATGGTGTGTGACGTCCACCTTCTTCTTTTGTTAGTACGTATACTTGTCCTTCGAATTCTGTGTGTGGGTTTACACTACCTGGTTTTGCTAGTACTTGTCCTCTTGAGATTTGATCTCTTGTGATTCCTCTTAGTAGGAGTCCTACGTTATCTCCAGATTCTGCTTGGTCTAGGGATTTGTGGAACATTTCTACTCCAGTTACTACTGTTTCTTTTGTAGCTTCTGTTAGTCCTACGATTTCTACTGTATCACCAACTTTTAGTGTTCCTCTTTCAACTCTTCCTGTTGCTACTGTTCCACGTCCTGAGATTGTCATTACGTCTTCTACTGGCATTAGGAATGGTTGGTCGTTGTCTCTTTCTGGGATGTCGAAGTATTCGTCTACTTGGTCCATTAGGTCAAGGATTTTGTCTGACCATGGGCCTTCTCCGCCTTCTTCTAGTGATTTAAGAGCAGATCCTACTACTACTGGAGCGTTGTCTCCGTCGAAGTCGTATTCTGAAAGTAGGTCTCTGATTTCCATTTCTACTAGTTCGATTAGTTCTGGATCGTCTACTTGGTCTTCTTTGTTTAGGAATACTGCGATTTTTGGAACGCCTACTTGTCTAGCTAGTAGGATGTGTTCTCTTGTTTGTGGCATTGGACCGTCAGCTGCAGATACTACGATGATAGCACCATCCATTTGTGCTGCACCTGTGATCATGTTTTTAACGTAGTCAGCGTGGCCTGGAGCGTCGATGTGGGCATAGTGTCTGTTTGCTGTTTCGTATTCTACTACAGAAGTGTTGATTGTGATTCCACGTTCTCTTTCTTCTGGAGCCTTATCGATGTGTTCGTAGTCTACGTATTCACCTGTACCGTATTTTTTGTTTAGGGCTTGGGTGATTGCTGCTGTTGTTGTTGTTTTACCGTGGTCTACGTGGCCGATTGTACCAATATTAATATGTGGTTTGCTTCTTTCAAATGTTTGTTTGCTCATTTAATCCTCCTAATATACTCATATAGTCTATAATACCATAAAGCTTGCAAAAATTCTATTATTTTTATTATACCATATAGATTTTTATATTAAAACTTCTTGTGAATAAAATTTTCCTTGAAAATTTGCTTTTTATTTTTTATGTTGTACAATTATATATGTGCCACTTTAGCTCAGTCGGTAGAGCGCTTCCATGGTAAGGAAGAGGTCCTCGGTTCAATTCCGGGAAGTGGCTCCATTTTTTTGCCCATTTTTACATTTACATAAGCTATAGGCTAGATACTATTATCTTAATTCTCACAAATTTCTATTGTAATCTAAAAATGTAATCTAAAAAATCGCCCCTATATTTTAGAAAATTCAAAAGATTTCAAAGAGGCGAATTTTAATAATCGAAATTTTTATCTTACTTACACAAGACCCATAAAGTATTCAACACTAATTGCAACTATTACAACTAAGAGCGATGTAATAAATCCGTGAATCATTGGATTAATTCCTGATTTTTTCATTTCCTTGAATTTTGTATTAAGGCCGATTGCAGCAAGAGCTGCTACCATTAAGAACTTGCTTAGGTTTTTTAGTGAATCTAAAGTCTCTGGTCTAAATACTCCAGCTGAGTTTAGGCCAACCATTATCAAAAATCCAAATATAAAATATGGGAGGATTTATGTTATGGATAGTTTGTGACTTTTACTTTTAAATCCTTTTTTTCTCTTAATTCGATTATTAATTAGAGAGAATATAATCACATTTGGAATTATAGCAAGGGTCCTAGTAAGCTTAACCATTACAGCGAAGTCTCCTGCCTTCTCAGAGAAGGCAAAACCCGCTGCTACGACGCTTGACGTATCATTTACAGCAGTCCCTGTCCAAAGACCATAAGCGATATCGCTTAGACCCAAGGCCCTACCCATTATTGGGAAAAAGACTATCATTAGCATATCAAATAGAAATGTAGCACTCATTGCATAGGCTAGGTCAGTATCATCTGCATCTATTACTGGAGATATTGCAGACCCTCCACAAATTCCTGTTCCAGCTGATATAAGATTACTCATCTTCCAATTTAGTCCCAAAGCCTTTCCTATAAAATGACCCAGACCAAAGCAGCTAGCTAAGGTAAAGACCATTACGTATATGGATAATCTACCTACATTTAGGACCATTTTTATATTTAAAGATGCTCCTAAAAGAATTATTGCAAATTTTAGAAGTCGTTTTGATGTAAACTTAATCCCATCTTTCAGTAGACCATCAGTATTTATGTAATTATTTAAGGCCATCCCTATAAATAGGGCAATTACCGATCCTCCTATAAGATGCATAGGTAATATGTTTTCGATAAATTTCGCTATAATAGCAATAAAAATCGCCAGTGCAAATCCTGGTATTATTGATTTAACTTTTTTCAACCCTTCCTCCTTTAAACAATATTAGTATTATATCATATTTGTTTAACTTTAGGGTATAAATATAAGGAAAATAAATTGGGAGGTAAATATGAAATGGAAAGATAGAAGACGATCCTCTAATGTCAATAGAGGCTCCAGGGCTCCTATGGCTGTTGGAGGCGGTATTGGTGGTATCGTAATTATGCTAGTCTTATATTTTTTGGGAGTTGACCCTAGTGTAGTAACAAATGAAAATCAACAAGTAAATCAAAATACTCAAATAGAATCGAGTGAAGTCTCAAAGGAAAGGGAGACTCTAGAGGACTTCTTGTCAGTAATCCTCGCTGATACTGAAGACGTATGGCATGATAAGTTTGAGGAAAATGGCGGGACTTATCATGAAGCACAAATGACCCTTTATCAAGATACAACTAAAACCGGCTGCGGTATAGCCCAATCTAGGATGGGACCTTTCTATTGTCCGGTAGATAAGACAGTATATTTTGATGTATCTTTCTATGATGATCTTAAAAATAGATTTGGAGGTGGAGGGGATTTCGCCCTTGCTTATGTACTTGCTCACGAGGTAGGTCACCACGTCCAAAATGAACTCGGTATTATAAAACAAACTAATGACTTAAGACAGAGATTATCAGAGACGGAATATAACAAGGTATCTGTAGCCCAGGAGCTTCAAGCCGATTATTTTGCTGGTCTTTTTGCCTACTATGTAAAAGAGAAGGGCTATCTTGAAGAAGGAGATATAGAAGAGGCAATGAATTCTGCTTCGGCAATCGGAGACGATAGGATCCAAGAAATGGCCGGCCGTGATGTAGATGTCGATTCCTTCACCCACGGATCTAGCGCCCAAAGAAAAGAAGCCTTCGATTTAGGCTTTAAATATCACGACATAGATCATTCTATGAAGTTTTTTGAAGATTTGAATATGTATTGACAAACTATGAATAATCATCCTAGCATCCTTAGAAGCCTCTCTTAGAGAAGTTTACCTCTCCTAGACCCTAGGCCAATTAGCCTTACTGGTCAGGAGAGGTATTGAAACTTTTCACAGATGTTTTCTAAGGATTATGCTAGGATTTATTTATTTAAAGATCCCTTAAATTCTTAGTTATTTCTCTTTCTTGCTAGCAAATAGAGCACCAAATGATGCAAATAAAGCTATAGCGTATCCCATTACTGAGGATACTCCAGTTTTTACATTTTCTCCGTTTGCTTTCTTTAGATTTTGCTTAGACTCTTTATTAATTTTTCTTTCATCTTTATCTTTATTATGAGAATTTTGACTATTTTCGACTTCTTTTTTATCTAGTTCTTTCGTTTCTTTTACAATTTTTGCATCTGCAAATTCTACTTCACAAAGTCTAGTCTTTAGTACTTCTATTGCTTGGTCAACTTCTTCCCTACTTGCAAACTTATCATTTAAAACTGCCTTAGCTCTATCCACTGCTTCATTGTATTTTTTAATATTAGACTCATCTTCAACTACAGTTAAGTTTTCTACTTTATCAATAAAGCTTTTAAGACTTTCCTTTCTTACATTTTCTCCTTCAATGTGAGGATTATTTATAAAATCATCAGTTTTTTCAATTTTATATAAGTCAACAACCTTTCCACTTGTATCCATTGTTAGGATAGAGAAGGAGTTTTTACTGAATCTTAAATTTGAGAAAAGTTGGCTTCTATCATCAAGACTTTTTGCTACAAACCAAGAGTCTTCCCCTATTGGATTATAGAATTTTGCTCCGGCAGAACCTGCCATTGTTAGAAATAAGGTTCCTCTTGGATTTAATACTTTATTTCCATCATAATCTAAGCCTATACCATCTACTATTACATTACCGTTTTTGTAAATCTTATTGTTAAATGTCTCAGAATACCCGTCCTTTATCCCTGCATTCTCATTACTTGGATTTACTCCATAAGCATCTTCAAAGCTTAAAGTTTTCTCACCAGCTAACATATGTTTGCTTCTTGTGTAGATATGATCGTGACCGTTTAGGACAATGTCAATTCCATTATCATTAAAAATTTTAACTAGTTCTTTTCTTCTTTCGATTATATCAAGGTCAGACGTATGGGTTGCTGTTGAGTATGGAGCATGATGGAAAGAAACTACCTTCCAAGAGAATTTAGCATTTCTCTTATCTTCCGCTTCCTTAATTGCTTTTTCTATAAATTCTCTGTGTTCATTGGAATTTGTATTGTTAGAATTTAAATTAATGAAAAGTGTATCACCATATGTGTAGTAGTAATCTCCAGGAACATATGTCAAACTACCATCTTCGTTATTTTTAGTAAAAGATCCGAGTTCTGATACATTTGGCAAGTAGAAATGGTCTCTAAATACAGTATTTTGCTGGTTGTCGTCGTTTTTGTCCATATAAGTTTCATGGTTACCAGTAACTGTAGAAAAGATTCTTTCTCTAAACATATCATGATCTAGGAAGCTATCGTATTCTCCCTCATATCCCGCTATTTCTACATTATCTCCCATAGAAAAGTAAAAATGTGGATCCATCTTCATAGCCCTATCTATTGCCTTAGCAAAGTCTATTTTATCTTGGTCTACCTTTGCCTGGGTGTTTTTATTTAAACCCTTAGAATCCCAAACACTATCACCTGATCCGATTTGAGGATCCCCAAAGTACGCTAGGGAAAATTCGTTGTTTTCACCAAGAGCTTTGGTCTTTAATGTGTAAGTATCGCTAGTGTATGATGGCGCTTTGATATAGTATGTGTATGTATTTCCTGCTAATATATCCAAGACAACAGTATGAGACATATATCCTTTAGAATCGCCTGTTTGATATACTCGTGAGGCTTTATAAGTTTTCCCATCAAAGACTAGATAACTTTGACTGCTCAAATCATTTCTTACGAAGTAAGTTATAGCGATTTGATTTTCATTATCCCCATTATTAACCACTATGTCCTTGACTGGATCCGTATTTTCTCTAAGGTTGTTACCTGCGTAAGCTCCATCCTTTTTGCCATACTCTCCCTTAGTCTCTTCTAGCTTTTCTTTAACTTCAGGATCGATATTTGTAACATTTTTATCTTCTCCAAATGTATCTCTTTCAGTTTCTGTCGCCCTATTGAACTTATTAGTTCCATCAACTTCTCTAATGTTTTTCTCATTTTTTTCAAATAATACTTCGTCATCTTCTGGTATGTCAGCCTTATAGTTGTTATAATCGTTGATAAAGTTAGAAAGATCTTCTATTTCTTTATCTGATAGGCTAGATACCTCAGTTATTTCATTTGCATTTGTCGTTGAATTTTCCTCATCTGCCCTAACATTTGTACAAAGTGCAGTTGATGAAATAGTACTTATCATCAAGGCTACAATTAGTTTATTGAATTTCATAATTCCTCCTTTATTATCTATACATATATTCTAATATTCAAATATTATATAGGCACTAAAGTTTTGTAAGAAATATGTTAAATTCTCAATAAAAAAACTTGCACTAATTTAAAAGCACAAGTTATAATTAATCTTTATGTAAGCAAATCGGGCATAAGCCCCTGTATATTACTTCGACATTGTCTATTTCGTATTCATTAAGCTCTTTTGGGTATTCTAAGTCATCAACATCCAAATCTTCTATTAAGCCGCAAGACTCACAGATGAAATGGCCGTGATTAGTCTTTTTAAACTCATATCTCTTACTTGACATATTGAAATCAAGTTCCTTCACTAGTTTATGCTCGACCAATAGATTTAAGGTATTATATACCGTCGCCTGACTTATAACCGGATCCACCTTCTTCAAATCCTTATAGATAGTATCTGCTGTAGGATGGGTAGGATGCATTATAAGATAATCCAATATCAGTAGCCTTTGGTGAGAAACCCTTATATTATGCTTAGCTAAAAGCTCTCTGAGTTTGGGTAATCTTTGATTGTATTCTTCATTTCTCAGCTCATTAATTATCTTTTCCACCATTTGCCTCTTTCTAATATTAGAATTATTCTATAATACTAATATACTTATGTTTTGCAAGTTGTCAAATTAAGCAAAAGAAAAGACCCTCACAGAGGGCCCTTCTACTTAAATAGATTAAGCAAGTTCTACTTCAGCGCCTGCTTCTTCTAGTTTAGCTTTTAGTTCTTCAGCTGCATCTTTAGCAACACCTTCAGCTACTGCTTTTGGAGCTGCATCTACTAGAGCCTTAGCATCTTTTAGTCCAAGTCCAGCTGCATCTTTAACAACCTTGATTACGTTGATCTTAGCTGATCCTGCTGATTTAAGAATTACGTCGAATTCTGATTTTTCAGCTGCTGCTGCTTCGCCTGCGCCAGCTGCTGCTGCTGGAGCTGCTGCTACTGCTGCTTGAGCTGTTACGTCAAATTCTTCTTCGATTGCTTTTACTAGGTCAGATAGTTCTAGTACTGTAAGTTCTTTGATTTCTTCTAAAATGTTTGTTACTTTTTCGCTTGCCATTATTATATTCTCCTTTAATCTTTATATTTTATTATTCGCCTGCTTGTTCTTTTTTCTCACGTACTGCATCAAGAGCAAAGGCAATCTTTGCAACTGTGTTGTTAAGATCTCCTGCAAGTGTTCTAATTGGTGCTTGAAGTACGTTAGCTAGCATTGAGTGTAGTGCTTCAGTTGTTGGTAATGTAGCAATAGCCATCATTTGTTCACCAGTTTGGAAGTTTCCTTCTACTACTCCTGCTTTAAGAACTAATTTTTCTTTTTCTTCATCGCCTTCTTTTGTGTAGTCTACTGCAACTTTTGGTCCGTTAACTAAGTCTTCATTTGAAAAGATTAGTGCGTTTGATCCTTTAAGTTCGTCTATGAGCTCATCATATCCTAACTCTTGGAAGGCAAATCTCATCATTGTGTTCTTGTAAACTTTGTATTCAGCATTTTTCTCTCTGAACTTGTTACGTAGGTCTGTAATTTCTTTTACATCCATACGATCAAATCCAACTAATGTTACTGATTGTGCGCTTTCGATTTTTTCTTTAATCTCGTTTACGACTTCTTGTTTAGCTGCTATAGCTTTCTCGCTCACTCTTTCACCTCCTATAGGCTTTGGTAGGTATATAAAAATCCCCACATTAGGCAGATTAATCCTGCCTACATCGGTGGGGATGTAGATTCTTCTTCCCACCTATACGCAATAATTAAACATTTCTGTCTGCGTAGTCTTTGGTAGCCTGTTTATTTGACTTTTATATTATATCACAAAATAAATTTTTTGCAAATTTATTTTTCAACTAAATCCATAGCTCTTGCTGGAGATAACTTGATTCCAGGTCCCATAGTTGATGCAAGAGTAACTGTTTTCATGTATTTACCCTTTGCAGCAGCTGGTCTTGCTTTTGCAACAGCTGTTAGTAAGCTTCTGATGTTCTCAGCTAGTTTTTCTTTTCCGAAAGATACCTTTCCTGTTGGTACGTGGATAAGGTTAGCCTTGTCTGTTCTGTATTCTACCTTACCAGCTTTGATTTCTTCGATAGCTTTTTTAACATCTGGTGTAACAGTTCCAGTCTTTGGGTTTGGCATTAGACCTTGTGGTCCAAGTACTCTACCAAGTCTTCCTACAACTGCCATCATATCAGGGGTAGCTACTACAACGTCAAAGTCTAGCCATCCTTCGTTTTGGATTTTAGCTGCTAGGTCTTCTCCACCTGCATAGTCAGCGCCTGCTTCTAGTGCTTCATCGATTCTGTCTTCTTTAACGAAAGCTAAAACCTTTTGAGTTTTACCTGTTCCGTGAGGAAGGATTACTGTTCCTCTTACTTGTTGGTCAGCGTGTCTGCTATCTACTCCAAGTGAGAAGTGTAATTCTACTGTTTCATCAAACTTAGCACTTGCTGTCTTTTCAATTATATCTAAAGCTTCGTCTAGTGTGTATTCTTGTGTTGAATCGAAAGATTTTTTCGCTTCAATATATCTTTTTCCTCTTTTAGCCATTTAATTCCTCCTGTGGTCTTAGATTTTTATCTCCCACTAATCTTCTACAGTAACTCCCATACTTCTTGCTGTTCCAGCTATCATGCTTACAGCTGCTTCTAAGCTAGCTGCGTTAAGATCTTGCATTTTTGTCTTTGCAATTTCTTCAAGTTGGCTTCTCTTAATTGAAGCAACCTTGTTCTTGTTTGGCTCTCCTGAACCTTTTTGAAGATTGATAGCTTTTTTGATTAATACTGGTGCTGGTGGTGTTTTTGTAATAAAGTCAAATGTCCTATCCGCATAAATAGTCATTTCTACCGGTATTATCATTCCAGCTTGGTCTGCTGTCTTTGAATTAAATGCTTGCACGAATTCCATAATGTTAATTCCGTGTGGTCCGAGTGCTGTACCTACTGGTGGTGCTGGAGATGCAGCTCCTGCTGGTACTTGTAATTTAACTAATGCTTTTACTTCTTTATCTGCCATTTTTACCTCCTTGTGGTTTTGCGGGCTAAGCCCTCCCACTAACTTCGACAGTTACTAAATAGTTTCGATATCTGTAAAATCTAGATCTATAAGTGTATCTCTACCAAACATATCTACAAAAGCTTTGATAGAGCCTTTTTCCTTATCAACTTCTTCAACCTTGGCTACGAATCCTTCAAATGGACCGCTTATGATATTTACATCATCGCCAACATTTACATTGATATTTAAGATTGGTGCCTCATCTTTTACTCCGAACTTTCTAACTTCAGCTGGAGTTAGGGCAACTGGTTTTCCATCTGGTCCTACAAAGCCTGTAACACCTTGGGTATTTCTAATGATATACCAGCTTTTGTTGGTGATATTCATCTTAACCATTACATATCCTGGAAAAAGCTTTCTAGTTTTTACTTTTTTAGTATCATTTTTAACTTCAACATACTCTTCTGTTGGTACGGTTACTTCTAAGATATCAGGGTTTTGTTCATTGTCAATCATCATTTGAATCTTGTCATTGACTCTGTTTTCATAGCCTGTGTAGGTATGAACTACATACCATCTAGCATTTTCCTTGATAGCTTCTAAGTCTCTGTCCTTAGATTCTTCTGTTGAAATTTCTTTATCTTCTGATAAATTTTCTTCTTCTTTGTTTTCTGAGAAATCGTAAGAATCTGTCATTTCACACCTACATTATGATTTGAAGTAGGAATTGGAAGACTTGATCAAGTAGCCAAATTGCCAAAGCTGTTACAGCTGAGATTGCAATTACTATCCAAGAATACTCAAATGCGGTCTTCTTTGTTGGCCATTGAATCTTCTTAAATTCTCTTGATACGCCAGAAAAGAAAGAATCCTTTTTCTTAGCCATATTTGCTCCTACTTTGTTTCTCTGTGAACAGTGTGTTTTTTACAGAATGGGCAATATTTCTTTAGCTCTAATCTTTCGCTATGATTTTTTTTGTTTTTTGTTGTATCATAGTTTCTGTTTTTGCATTCTGTACATTCCATTTTTACTTTATCTGCCATAAAACACCTCCTATTAATTTATACGGATACTTCCATACAAGGTATGATAGTACCACCTTTAGACGGTTTTGTCAAAGATTTTTATTGGTTTTGTGAGAGTTTTTCATAGAATTTTTTCCTTCTTTCTATAAGAAACTTTCTTATATCATCTAAGTCATGGTTGGAAAAGATCTGGTCCTCATAATCTAATAAGATATCTTCTATATCCTCTAGCTCAAAAACTCCCTCGTCATACATCTTTCCTAGAAGATTTTCATCCTTATCATAGTAAACCTTGGGAGGGTAATCTATTAGCTTTGATGTATCCACGGCTATGAAAGACTCTCTTGCATAAACTTTATTTCCAACGACGAGAACAGCTTCCTTTATATCTATTTCTCTTCCCGTCCTAAAATCCTTCATTATATACTAAGACCTAAATCCTTAATTCTTTCTACGATTTCATTCACAGAACTTTCTGCAATTTCATCTGTTTCAGCTTCCACCATAACCCTTATAAGTGGCTCGGTTCCGCTTTTTCTGACCAAGACCCTACCGCTATCTTGTAATTTATCTTCTATTTCTTTAATTTTTCCTTGAACTTCTTTGTTTTCTAGGGTCTCTTCCTTATCTTTTACTTTGACATTGACAAGTTTTTGTGGATAGATTTTTAAGTCTCTTCTTAGGCTTGCTATATCAGTTTTTTCTTCTATCATAGCTTCCATTAGCTTAAGAGATGTTAAGATTCCGTCTCCTGTATTGGCAAACTTCTTGTAAATGATATGTCCTGATTGCTCACCACCTAGTTCATAACCATTTTCATCCATACAAGCGTGGACATATTTATCACCTACATCAGTTTTTACATAGTCAATTCCTAACTCATCAAAAGCCTTGTATAGTCCAATGTTACTCATTACTGTAGTCACAACCGTGTTAGAGTTTAAAGCGCCTTCTTTTTTCATGTACTTGGCAGATATATAAAGGATAGAATCTCCATCTATCACTTCCCCCTTATTATCCACAGCTATACATCTATCAGCATCACCGTCAAAAGCAAAGCCAATATCTAGATTATTTTCTACTACGAATTTTTGGAGATTTTCTATATGAGTTGAGCCTGCATCCTTATTGATATTGAATCCATTTGGATCAGCATTTATCACAAAGGTATCAGCACCTAAGGCATCATAGACAGGTTTTGCTATAGTAAAGCTTGCTCCGTTTGCACAGTCAAGGCCCACCTTAATTCCTTCAAAGGACCTAGTTACAGTTTGGATAAGATAAGCAATATATCTATTTCTTCCTCCAATGAAGTCAACAGTTCTTCCGATGTTTTCATCCACTGCAAGGTCAATATCTTCTATATCACTATCTATATATTTTTCTAACTCTTCTAGGAAAGAATCTTCCATCTTCTCTCCTTCGCTATTAATAATCTTGATACCATTGTCATAGTAAGGGTTGTGGCTTGCTGTTATCATTATTCCACAATCAAAGTCTTCTGTTTTTGTTATATAAGAAACAGAAGGAGTAGGTGTTACGTGCATGAGGTGGGCGTTTGAGCCTGACGAAGTAATTCCTGCAGAAAGTGCAGCTTCATACATATAAGAACTTCTCCTTGTATCCTTACCTATAAGTATCTTTCCATTTCCATTTTTATTTTTTGAGAAGTAATCTCCAATAAATCTTCCTATTTTAAAAGCATGGTATACATTAAGGGTCTTGTTAGCTTCTCCCCTAAATCCATCTGTACCAAAATATTTCATATATGTCTCCTTTGTCTACTTTGAGTAAATTGTTCGTAAGTATTATACCCTTTCAATAAATAAGAAAAAATTTGGGTAGTTATTATATAAGGAGGCTTAGATGAGTTTTAAGAATCTTGGATAGTAAAATTAAGCTAGACACTTTTAAATGAAATAAAAAGCCATTTATGATACACTTAAATTACACAAAAAACATTAAGGAGTATCAAAATGGCTTACAATCATCTTACCATAAAAGAGTTAATTTGGATAGAGCAATATTATAAATCTGGAGAAAAAGTTGCAAATATAGCAAAATATTTGTCAAGAGCAAGACAAACCATATACAATGTAATAAATTGGCTAAAAAAAGGCTCAACCATACAAGAATACTACGACAGCTACAAGAAAAATAAATCAAAATGTGGAGCAAAGATTAAACAATTAAGTGATGAAGAATATGACTATGTTCTTGATAAAGTAAATAAAGGATGGACCCCAGATGTCATAATTGGAAGAGGAGAAATTAAGCTTTCAATGAGCTCTAGAACACTATACAGGCGTTTTAAAGACGGTAGTTTAGATAAAAAACTATTACCAATGAAAGGTAAACGAAAAAAGAATGGAAGTGTTGAAAAAAGAGGAAAGCAAGCCTTTAAAAGAAGTATTCATAGTAGGAATAAATCATATCCTAATTTCAAAAATGAATTTGGGCATTTTGAAGGGGACACCATAGTAGGAAAGAATCATAAAAGTTGTGTAATAACTTTAGTAGAACGAGTATCAAAAGCAATAATAACTTTAAAACCAGAAAATAGGACAGCAAAAGCAATAGAAAATAGGCTAAATAGTTGGTTAGATCAAATTCCTAAACACCTTGTAAAATCAATAACATTTGACTGCGGAAAAGAATTTTCAAACTGGAAAAGTGTATGCAATAAGCATGATATATCAATATTCTTCGCAGATCCAGGCTGCCCAAGTCAAAGGGGGTTAAATGAAAATTCGAATGGTTTATTAAGAAAAGATGGATTACCAAAACAAACTGACTTTAGGCTAAAAAGTGAGACGGATATTGTTTCTGTAGCTAGCTACAGAAACAATATCCCAAGAAAGTCTTTGAACTACAAAACACCGTTAGAAGAATTTATGAATTTAGTGTATTCTGTCTAGGTTAATTTGACAATTGAAAAATTTAAATAATGAAAAATTGTATATAAATGGAGAATATATAGAAAGTAAATCCAACAAATGGATTGAAGTAGAAAATCCTGCCACAGGAGAGATAATAGGAAAAGTGCCTAAGGCAACTGATAGGGAGATAAATCTAGCATGTGAGGCTGCCTATGAAGCCTTTAAGGAATTTTCCAAAACTAGCCTTGAGGAGAGAATTTCTTATATAGAAAAATTTAGAGACTGGCTAGTAGACCATGAAGATGAGATAATGGATACAATCCTTAAAGAGCTTGGAGTTCCTATAAAAATTGCAAAGCCTGGTCAATTTGATAAGCAAATCAAAAGGATAGATACCTTTATCGACCAAGCCAGATTAATAGACTATAAAATCGAAATGAATGGAGGCTTCGTAAGGATGGAGCCAATCGGAGTTGTAGCAAGCCTTACTCCATGGAATTATCCTCTAGGTCAAATTATAATGAAGGTAATCCCTTCAATACTAATGGCCTGCCCTGTAGTAGAAAAGCCAGCCTCAGATACACCTCTTACAGCGTATTTCGTGGCCAAGGCCTTTGATGAAATAGGTCTTCCTAAGGGAGTCTTCAATCTTATAACAGGATCTGGTGCCGAAGTTGGAGATATATTAAATACAAATCCACATGTAGCTATGGTATCCTACACGGGAAGCCTTGCCGGTGGATCAGCTTCTGCAAAAAACGCTATGGATACTGCTAAAAAAGTTGTCCTAGAGCTTGGTGGCAAGTCTCCTGGAGTTTTCGTCAAAGGATGCAATAAGGAAGACGGGGTCAAGCAAGTCCTCGATAGGGTCTATCTAAATGTAGGGCAAACCTGCTCTTGCCTATCTAGGGCTATCATCACCGAAGATATCTACGACGAAGTCCTAGAAGAATTTCTAAAACAATATGACAACTATCCAGTAGGAGATCCAAGGGATGATGCTACTGTAGTCGGAACTCTTTCAAGTAAGAAACAATTCGACAAGGTCAAAGCCTACATCGAAGAAGGAATCAAAGAAGGTGCAAATCTTATAAGAGGAGAAGTTCCTACAGAAACTGAAGTGGGTTATTATGTAAAACCTGCAATATTTACTGATGTTAAGCCAGGTATGAAAATCCACGATGAAGAAATCTTTGGACCAGTTCTTTCTATAATTAAGGTTAAGGACAAGGAAGAAGCAATCGAGGTCGCTAATGCAGTAGACTTTGGCCTATCTTCAGCAGTTTTCGGAAGTGAAAAAGAAGCAATGGATATAGCCTATGAAATAAAGGCTGGAGATGTCTATGTAAACTCCTTCGGAGGAAGCTCAGAACTTCCATTTGGAGGCTACAAGCAATCTGGAGTCGGCAGAGAAGGTGGAAGATTTGGCCTAATGGAATACCTAGAGCCAAAGTCAATCCACACAGCCTAGTCACTAGAGGGCTGTTGTAGAATGAATAAATCGTACCGTTATCGTTAGAAGAACCTCCACGGCAATTTCGCCTCCATCAGCCGGCAGGCACCACTGAAAATTCCCTAAGAGAACCTTCTAACGATGGTACGATGATTATTCATAGTTTTGCAACAGTCCCTTTTTATTTGCTATAATTAAAGTATGAAGAAATTAGATTACCTACCAAGAACAAATATAAAAATGATACATGTAGATGGGTCCTACTCATTTGGAGTGGACTCTATAATACTGGGAGATTTCGCCAAAATGAAGAAGGATAAAGTAGCTCTTGATATAGGCTCAGGCTCTGGCGTCCTTTCTTTTCTTACAAACTCCCTTTATGGGCTTAAGAAGGTCTATGCAGTCGAGATTCAAAAGGCTAAGGCAGATCTTTTAAGAGATAATATATCCTTAAATAATATAGAAAATATCGAGCTTATCAACGACGACCTAAATAATATTGATTTTAAGGAAAATTTTCTCGATTATATAATAACCAACCCACCCTACTATAAAATCACCGACAATATAGGAAATAAGGAAGAGGAATTTCTTATATCTAGGCAGGAAAAATACTTGACGCTAGAAGATATCTTCGACTTTTCTAACAAGACCCTCAAGGATAAGGGCAAGCTATTTATGATTCATAAGCCTGAGAGGATGGTTGAGATTTTCAATAAGTCGGGCAATCTCAAGCCTAAGAGAATCCGTTTTGTAGAATCAAGGGTCTACGAAAAACCCCAGTTTATCCTTATTGAATTTGTAAAAAACGCAAGAGATGGGCTAAAGATAGAAGATCCTTTAGTTATATATGAAGGAAATTCTTACTCAGAAGAGATGAAAGAAATAAATAATTTAGACTAAGGAGGTCTTATGGATTATCAAATATATTTTGTCCCTACACCAATTGGCAATCTAGAGGATATGACTATTAGGGCCATCAATGTCCTTAAGGAAGTTGATGTGATAGCTTGTGAAGATACTAGAGAATCCAGGAAGCTTTTAAATTACTACGAGATAGATAAACCCCTCACCTCTTATCATAAGTTTAACGAATCATCTAAGTCTATAGATATCATTTCCGAGATAAAAAAGGGTAAGACCTATGCTGTTATAACTGACCAAGGTATGCCGGGTATATCTGATCCCGGCCACATCCTCATCAAGAAATGTATAGAAGAAGAAATTACCTACACTATCCTTCCAGGGGCAAGTGCTATAATCACAGCCCTTGTAGGATCAGGCCTAGATAATGACAAGTTTTCCTATTATGGCTTTATACCGAAAAAGTCCTCGGATAAGAAAGTGCTTTACGAAAAGCTAAAAAACGAGGAGAAGACATCTATAATCCTAGATACTCCCCATAATTTCGCAAATACCCTAGCTGATTTTAAGAATCTTTTCCCTAAGAGAAAACTTGCCCTTGCAAGAGAGCTTACTAAAAAATTCGAAGAATATAGGCAAAGCCCTATAGGAGATATAAATATAGAGGATGTAACCCTAAAGGGGGAATTTGTCCTAATCCTTGAAGGAGGAGAGAAAAAAGAAGAATCGATCGAAGCCTATAAGGATCAAATATTAGAATCTTTAAACGATGGTAAACGCACCAAGGAGATCGTAAAAGAGATCAAGAAAAAATCAAAGCTTGGCAAAAACGAAATCTATGACTATGTTTTGGAGTTAAGTAAATGAGAAGAAAAGATAGGAAAAAAGATAAAAATTTCGCCCTAGAAATAATTGATAAAGTAAGCTTTGGAGTAATGACTATCGGTGAAAGTTCCTACTCCCTTCCCCTTAGCTTTGCTAGAGATGGAGATTATCTATACTTTCACGGAGCAAAAATCGGAGAAAAGAACAGTCTTTTGGAGAAGGAAAATCATGTAAGGATAGTCTTTGTAGGAGATAATTACTTGCCCGATCCAATTAGCCATGAGGAGATTATGAAAGAGCCAAAAAAGCTCGCTAAACTTTTTACTCTAAAATACGAATCGGCAATAGTAGAGGGGACTTGTTCTCTAATAGAAGATAAAAAAGAAAGAGACCTGGCCCTTACCCTTATTTGTAAGAAATTCTATCCAGATCTTGATGAGTATATAAAAATGGCAGTTGGAATTAATGGAGATATTACCTCTTGTTATAAAATCAAAATAGAAGAAATCAGCGGAAAATCAAATATAAATTAGGGGACTTTCGTCCCCCCCTTTTGATTATAAAATATTCATTAGCTCTTCTATTGAATTTATCTTATAGGTTGCTTTCTCGCCTTCATGGGATTTTCCATAACCGTAGCTTGCAAAGATAGTTTTTTGCTTATTCTCGTATCCTGCCATTATATCCTCGTACCTGTCTCCAACCATGACATAATCGTCTTTGACATTTTCCCTTAGGATCTTGTACTTATCCATAAAATCAAAGTCTTCGCCTACTAGGTATTTAGAAAAATAGTCATCTAGCTTATAGACTCTTCTCGCCTCATCCATATAGGCTCTTAGGCACTTGCTTAGGATGTATAAGTCGTATTTTCCTTTTAGATAGTTAAGAGTTTTATAAGAGTTTTCGTAAAGTGCCCCAGTTTTTGATAAGTTTTCTCTAATTCTTTTGCCATTTACCTCTATCAGATGATCTTTGTTTGAATCATCCTTTAGGATATCATCCCAGCAGGCCTTTGGGCTCATGCCTATATATTCCTTATAGTCAACACTTTTTGGGTCAATTCCAAGCTCTCTTAAAGTTGTATAGAGAGCTTCCTTGTAGACTAATTCGGTCTTGTGGATGGTCCCATCGAAGTCAAAGATGACTATCATAGGATATCCATTAGATTTGCCATCTCGATTGCTGCAAGAGCCGCTTCACTTCCCTTATTACCAGCCTTAACACCAGATCTTTGGAGGGCTTGGTCTATGGTATCTGCTGTGATTACACCAAATATTACAGGCTTATCACTTTCAAGACCAACATTGGCAACTCCCTTAGATACTTCTGCACAAACATAGTCAAAGTGAGGAGTATCTCCACGGATAACTGCTCCAAGGCAGATTACAGCATCATATTCGTCCTTTTTGGCAAGTTTCTTGGCAACTAAAGGAATCTCGAAGGCTCCTGGAACCCTAATTAGGTCGATATTTTCTTCCTTTGTGTCGTGTCTTTTTAGGGTATCAAGGCAACCTTCAACTAGTCTATCTGTTACAAAGTGGTTGAATCTTGCAACCAAAACCGCATATTTTTTGTCATTTGAAATTAAATTAGCACTAAACTCACGCATTTTCTCTCTCCTTAAATTCTTCTAGTTCGTGACCCATTCTTAAAGCTTTTATTTCTAGATATTTCCTATCTGTTTCGTTTGATTTTATCTCTATAGGACATCTAGACTCTACTTTTATTCCGTAATCTTCTAATTGATTTATCTTATCAGGGTTATTTGTCATCAGCTTAACTGATTTTACCCCAAGTCTATCTAGCATTTCTGAAGCGATCTTATAGTCTCTCATATCTTCAGGAAATCCTAGTTTAAGATTAGCATCCACCGTATCGTAGCCATGTTCTTGAAGCTCGTAGGCCTTAAGCTTGTTAAAGAGTCCTATGCCTCTGCCCTCTTGTCTTAGATAAAGAAGTACACCTTCGCCATTTTCTTCTATGTTTCTTAAGGCCTTGTGAAGTTGACTACCACAGTCACATCTTCTTGAACCTAGTACATCACCTGTTAGGCATTCGGAGTGGATTCTTGTGAGTACTCCGCTCTTTTTGATATCTCCCTTGGTAATTGCTATATGTTCTTTGCCAGTTTTCCTATCAAGGAATCCATAGGCCTTGAAGCTGCCGTATTCACTAGGAAGGTTAACAGGATTGGTTGATATTACATCTACTTCTAGACTCTTCCTATACTCCTTAATCTCACTAACTGTTGTCACCTTTAGATTTAGCTTTTCAGCAAGTTTTAGGAGGTCATCTCCCCTCATCATATGGCCATCATCTGCCATAATTTCACAACAAAGTCCTACTTCCTTAAGTCCTGCTAGTCTTAAAAGGTCAACTGTTGCTTCTGTATGACCGTCCCTTTCGAGAACTCCTCCGTCTTTGGCAACTAGGGGAAATACATGGCCTGGTCTTCTAAAATCACTAGCTTTAGAATCTTCTGCTGCAAGCGCTCTTATTGTATCGGCTCTTTCAAAGGCAGAGATGCCTGTAGATGTATCTACGTGATCTACTGAAACTGTAAAGGCTGTTTCGTGATTGTCAGTATTTTGGACAACCATAGGATTTAGGGAAAGTCTACTGGCTACTTCCTTACCAATAGGAGTACAGATTAAGCCCCTAGCATAGGTTGCCATGATATTTATCATCTCTCCTGTGACATTTTCTCCGGCGCAAATCATATCGCCTTCATTTTCCCTATCCTCGTCGTCAGTAACTAGGATTATTTCGTTTCTTTTAAGTGCTTCTAGGGCTTCTTTAACTCTATTCATCTATAATAGACCCAAAATTGAGTCTCTATCCTCCTTTTTTTCGCTTCTATTTAACTTTTCTACTATCCTTGATAGGATATCTGTTTCTAGATTTACTAAATCTCCAACCCTTCTATTTTTAAGATTCGTCCTAGAGAGGGTCTCTGGTATGAGGGAGACTTCGAATATATCGCCTTGTTCGTAAGATACTGTAAGAGATATGCCATCAATGGCGATAGATCCCTTGTTTACAATGTATCTTCCGATATCCCTCGTAGTTTTAAATCTATAGACATTTTTATTAATTGAAATCAGTCTTCCTACTCCGTCCACATGGCCTTGGACTATGTGACCGTCTAGTCTATCAGAAAATCTTAGGGCTCTTTCGAGATTGACTTCCTTTCCCAAAAGACTTCTATCAAACTTAGTCTTCTTAAGAGATTCATTCATTATATCGGCCTTGTAGTAGGAATCCGTCATCTCAGTAACTGTAAGGCATACTCCGTCAGTCATTATCGAATCTCCTAGCTTTGTATCTTCTAGGACTTTTTGGCATGAAATTTTAATTTCGACCGTATCGGATTTTTGCTTAAATTCCTTAACTATACCTAACTCTTCAGCTATTCCTGTAAACATTATTTACCTCAAACATTACATCAGATCCAAATCTTTTGATTTCATCAATGGAAAATCTCTTGGCATCTTTTATGGCCTTGGCCCCTTCTCCTATAAAGGCAGATCTTGAATCAAGGCCCGATACTACTATTGGAGCCATAAACTGATAAATTTTATCTACTAGGTCTTCTTCTAGGAAAGAGTTATTTATTATAGACCCTCCTTCTACAAGAACTGAGCCTATATTTCTCTCGTAGAGTTTTTCCAATAAGTCCTTAAGATCAACTCTGCCCTCTTTTTCCTTACATCTTATAATTTCTGCATTTATATCTATATCTTTATCAGAAATTGTTGCAATATAAGTTTTTTTATCAAAATTTTCCTTAAAGACTTCGTAGTTTCTATCTATATCAAGCTTATCAGAAAGGATAATTCTATAAGGGTTAACTCCCCCTGCAGTCCTTGAAGTAAGCCTTGGATTATCATTTCTTAGGGTGTTTGCTCCAACTAAGATTGCGTCATATTCACTCCTTAGTTTGTGAACATAGGCCCTAGATTCTTCATTAGTAATCCACTTAGAATCAAAAGATCCTGTAGCGATTTTCCCATCCAGGCTTTGAGCATATTTTAAAGCTACTAGAGGCCTATTATTTTCCATATTGAAGAAAAACTTTTCATTTAATTTTCTTCCTTCGTCTTCTAAGACTCCAGTAATAACCTCAATTCCGGCTTTCTTTAATTTGCTAATACCGTCCACCTTGGGATTGGTATCAAGATTTGCGATAACAACCCTTTTAACTTTCCTTTTTATGACTTCATCGACACAGGGTGGATGCTTGCCAAAATGGGAACATGGCTCGAGATTTACTATCAGAGTAGCTCCTTCTGCGCTTTCCTTAAGATTATTAAAGCAATCGATTTCTGCATGGTCATCGGTATAGCTTTTGTGATAGCCCTTAGCTATTATATCTCCATTTTTAATAAGAATTGCTCCAACCATAGGATTGGTCAAAACCTTTCCAGCACCCTTTCGGGCTAGGTCGAAACATTCTCTCATCAAGTTATCATAATTCATTTCTTCTCCTTTTGGAGACTAAAAAAGTCCCCTTTCAGGGACTTCGAATTTATAAGTATGCAAAATGAGCATAGAAAAACTCTTCTTTCATCCAGACTATACTGTCGGTATCGGAATTTCACCGATTCGGCTTACGCTCGCAGACTTTACTGCCGGTGGAGACTTGCACTCCGCCCTGAAGATTAAATTTATTATTAACTTAATATAAGTATAAGCTATTGTAGAAGTTTTGTCAAGACTTTTTTGAATTTTTATGTAATATTTTAGGAAAACTTGTATTTTTAAATGTTTTACACCTAATAATTTCTAAAGTTATAATCCAGTCCTTATTTTTTACTTTAGAAAAATTCCTAGAAGCCCAATAAAAAAGAAGCCGAAGCTTCTTAAATTATTATCTTTTTTTTCTGTTTTTTCTCTTAGCAGCGTCATTTTTCTTTTTTCTTATAACGCTTGGTTTTTCGTAGTGCTCTCTTCTTCTGTATTCAGAAAGTACACCGGATCTTGCGCATTGTCTTTTGAATCTTTTGATTGCACTATCGATTGATTCGTTTTCTCCAACTCTGATCTCTGTCATCTTCTATCCCCCCTCTCGTATTCGCACTAACTTCCATCAACCTGGTGGCCACTTAAATCCTCTGCCTCCAAGTACATGGAAATGCAAATGAGGCACGCTTTGTCCCCCATCTTCACCGACATTACTTACAACTCTATAGCCGTTTTCATCAAGGCCTTTCTCGCTAGCTATCTTTTTAATACTAGCAAAGATTCGGCTTATGATTTGGCTATCAGCTTCATCTAATGTAGCTATGCTTTGAATGTGCTTTTTTGGTATTACAAGAAAATGGATAGGTGCTTGTGGATCTAAATCGTTAAATGCAATAACATCACTATCTTCATAGATTATATCTGAAGGAATTTCCTTATCTATAATCTTACAAAATACACAATCCATACTTCACCCCCATTAGTATATATTCTACCACAAGAAAAAAAGTGAGTCAATAAAATATGTTCATAAATACTAATCTTTTATTAGACTAATAAAAGGGTAGATATATAGTGAACTAGAAAAAGAAAGGATTATTAATGAAAATTTTAATTTTAGGCTCCAATGGTGGAGTTGCTTCTAAGATTAGTCAAATATTAAAGGATAATAAAGCAGATTTTACAGCAAGTGTAAGAGATGAAAATAAGCTAGATGATTTAAAAAATCAAGGAATGGATGTTAAATTAATCGATGTAGTCAAGGATTCTATTGATGATTTGGCTAAAAGCTTTGAAGGCTATGATAAGATATTATTTTCTGTAGGAGCTGGTGGCAAGGGCGGAGCTGAGAATACAGTAAGTGTTGATTTAGATGGAGCCGTTAAGACTATGATTGCAGCAAAAAAGGCTGGCGTTAATCAATATTATATGATCTCTACTTGGGATTCTTCTAGAGAAGCAGTGGATAATCCTAAAGATCCAATCAAAACCTACACAATTTGCAAACACTATGCAGATTTATATTTGACTGAGCTTTCAGGATTAACCTATACAATAATTCATCCATCAACTTTAAACGATGATGAAGGCAAGGGAAGTATAGAAATAACCGATACTCACTCAACTTCAGTTGCAGTTAATCAGTCTATATCTCGCAGTGATGTAGCAAGTTTTGTATCTAAGCTCCTACTAACTGATAGCTTCAAAAACCAATCAATTCAAATTGCATCAGGTAATACTGATATAGATGAAGCTATAAAAAACATAAAATAAAAAGGCTTAGCACAATTATAAAAACATCGCTTATATCTTATAATTTAAGAAAAGCGATGTTTTTTCTAATGCATAGCCTTTATACGAGCTTACCGACTAGTTCATCATTTTTGATTTCGGTAATTAAGACATCTCTTATTTCATTATCAGCAATATTATCTTCTACATTTACTCTCAGATAGTTTGTAGAATATCCTGACTTAAAGCCATCCATATCGGACTTACTTTCAAATAATACAGACAAGGTCTTACCTATCTGGTTTTTTAGGAAGTTCAATCTATTTACTTCCTCTATTGCTTCTAACTCTTTAAGTCTTTCTTTTTTGATATTGCCATTTACTTCTGGACTCATTGAAGCTGCCTTTGTTCCATCTCTTTTTGAATATTTAAATAGATGGGTCTTGGCAAATTTAATTTCCTTGACGAAGTCTTTGGTATCTTCATGGTTTTTTTCTGTTTCTGTTGGAAATCCTACTATTATATCCGTAGTAAGTCCCGCATTAGGGAAGACTTCTCTTATTAGATCTACCTTTTCTTTAAAGATCTTAGTATCATACTTCCTATTCATCGCCTTTAGAATCTCATCTGATCCTGATTGGAGGGATAGGTGAAAGTGATCGCAAGCCTTTTCTGTCGCCTTCATTCTTTCTAGGAAATCTCTTGTAATATGCCTTGGCTCCATAGAAGATAGCCTAATTCTTTCGATTCCTTCTGTCTTTGAGACTTCTTCTATGACATCTATTAGGCGTATCCCTTCTCTTAAATCTTTGCCGTAACTTGCAACGTGGATTCCAGTGAGGACTATTTCCTTGTAGCCATTTTGAGCAAGTCTTCTTGCTTCTTTCTTGATTGAATCCATATCTCTACTAGAAATATTGCCTCTGGCATAGGGTATTAGGCAATAGGAGCAATACATATTGCAGCCATCTTGGATTTTCATATAGGCACGGGTCATGGCCTCTTGGTTAGATATCTCAAGCTCTTCAATAGTTTTTGTCTCGCTAAAGGATAGGACCTTGTCGATTGCCTTTTTATTTTGGAGGACATTTTCGCAAAGATCTACCACTTCTTCCTTATTTCTTGAGCCTAATACTACATCTACTCCCTCTATTGCTGCTACTTCCTCTGGTTTTACTTGGGAATAGCAGCCCATTACAGCAATTACTGCTTCCGGATTATCTCTCCTTGCCCTTGATATCATCTGTCTAGACTTCCTATCGCTCATATTTGTAACGGTGCAGGTGTTTATTACATAGATATCTGCGTTATTTGGTTTTTTTTCATAGCCTCTAGATTGAAAGATTTCTTCTACGGCTTCAGATTCATACTGGTTAACCTTACAACCTAGGGTTATTATGTTGAATGTGTTTTTCATTAATCAAAAAAGTCCTTTAATTTATCAAAGAAGGATTTCTCTTCCTTAACCTCTTCTCCGCTAACATTGGCATAGGCTTCTAGGGCCTTTCTTTGTTCCTTGTTTAGCTTCTTAGGAGTTATAACTTTGACAAAGAAATAGAGATTACCATTTCTTCCTCTTCTCTTATCATGGATTCCTTCGCCTTTTAATTTAAACTTAGTTCCAGTTTGAGTTCCTGCTGGAATTTCGTAGCTTTTGGTTGATTTAAGGGTAGGGATCTGGATCTCTCCTCCAAGAGCTGCAGTGGTAAAGCTTATAGGCATCTCATAGAAGATATCGAGTCCATCTCTTTTAAATATTTCATGCTCAGCTACCTTAAGCACTAGATAAAGATCTCCGTAAGGACCGCCATTTTCTCCTACATGACCCTTGCCAGATACTCTTATTACATTGTTATCTTCAACTCCTGCAGGAATATCTACCTTGACCTTTTCAGACTTAAATTCCTTACCAGTTCCTTTACAGTTCTTGCAAGGCTCTTCTATAACTTGGCCATCTCCTCCACATTTATCGCATGTAACAGTCCTTGACATAGTTCCAAAAGCTGTTTGGCTAACTTGGTTAACCACTCCCCTACCATTACACTTATCACAAGTGTGGACCTTGCTTGGGTCTTCGCTTTTTTCTCCATGACATACATGGCAGGTTACTTCATGCCTTACTTGGATCTCCTTGCTAACACCAAAGGCCGATTCTTGGAAAGTTAGGTTTACTACTTGCTGTATATCAGCTCCCTTGATTGGTCTATTGGCAGATCTCGCATTTGAGAAGCCTCCGCCAAATAAATCTCCAAACAAGTCTCCAAATATATCTTCAAATCCACCTTGAGAAAAACCAGAAAATCCACCTTGGCCACCCTCGAAGGCGCTTGATCCAAACCTATCGTACTGACTTCTCTTCTCTTCATCAGAGAGGATTTCGTAGGCAAGTGTTGCTTCCTTAAACTTTTCGGCTGCCTCTTCGTTATCTGGGTTTAGGTCTGGATGGTATTTCTTAGCAAGTTTTCTATATTCTCTTTTTATTTCACTTTGGCCTGCGGTCTTCTCTACCCCAAGCACTTCATAAGGGTCTCTCATTTATCCTCCATCCACTAAAAAAGGAGCTGTTGCAATATGAATCCTATCGTCCATCATTAGAGGCTTCTGAGAAAGTCGGTCGATCTGCCTATAATTCATAGGCTTTAGACAGACTCTCTCAAGCTTCTTCTAAATTTCGGGACGATTATTCATTCTGCAACATCCCCTCTACTATTTTTCTTTAATTATACTCTTTTGATAATTACTTGCAATCGCAAATTATTCTTCGTCATCATCGATTACTTCGTAATCAGCATCTACTACATCTTCGTCATCATTTCCGCCTTGAGCTTCACCGTTTGCTTCGTTTGCCTTATACATAGCTTCACTCATTGAGTAGATTTTTTGAGTCAAAGCTTCTGTTTTGGCCTTGATATCGTCGATGTCATCTGCCTTGATAGCTTCTTCAAGCTTGTTGATTTCAGCTTCCATCTCTTCTTTTTCGCTACCTTCAAGTTTAGCATCTTCTATTGTTTTTCTTGCTTGGTATACTAGGTTTTCTGCGTTGTTTTTAGCGTCTATACCTTCTTTTTTCTTCTTATCTTCTTCAGCGAATTGTTCAGCTTCTTTTACTTTTCTATCGATTTCTTCGTCGGATAGGTTGGATGAAGATGTGATTGTAATCTTTTGTTCTTTTCCTGAACCTTGATCTTTTGCAGTAACATTTACTATACCGTTGGCATCTATATCGAATGTTACTTCGATTTGTGGAACTCCACGTCTAGCTGCTGGTATGCCTGTTAGTTGGAATCTACCAAGTGTTGTGTTGTCTGCTGCCATTTCACGTTCACCTTGAACTACGTGGATATCAACTTCTGTTTGTCCGTCTGCAGCTGTTGTAAATACTTGTGATTTCTTTGTTGGGATGGTTGTATTTCTTTCAATTAGTTTTGTAGCTACTCCACCTAGAGTTTCAATTCCTAGTGATAGAGGTGTTACGTCAAGTAGGAGTAGGTCTTTTACTTCACCACTTAATACACCACCTTGGATAGCTGCTCCTAGAGCAACACATTCGTCAGGGTTGATATCTCTTTGTGGGTCTTTTCCTATTAGGTTTTTAACAAGTTCTTGAACTGCTGGAACTCTTGTAGATCCACCAACTAATAGTACTTTTTCAATATCGTTGTGGCCAAGTCCCGCATCCTTAAGAGCATCTTCTACTGGTTTTCTTGTTGCTTCTACTAGATGTTTTGTTAGCTCATCAAACTTAGCTCTTGATACAGTTTGCTCTAAGTGAACTGGTTGACCATCTACTGCTGTTATAAATGGTAGAGAAACTGTTGTTGATACTGTTGATGAAAGTTCCTTCTTAGCCTTT
This sequence comes from Anaerococcus marasmi, assembly GCF_900290195.1. Classification (GTDB taxonomy): domain Bacteria; phylum Bacillota; class Clostridia; order Tissierellales; family Peptoniphilaceae; genus Anaerococcus; species Anaerococcus marasmi. The sequence goes on from NZ_OLMF01000004.1 coordinate 671,523, forward strand.
TCTGCAGCATCTTTTAGTCTTTGCATAGCTGTAAGATCTTTTGTTAAGTCAACTCCAGATTCTTTCTTAAATTCGCTTGCAAGATAATCTACTAGGGCATTGTCGAAGTCATCTCCACCAAGTTTGTTGTTACCTCTTGTTGAAAGTACTTCGAATACTCCATCTCCTACTTCAAGGATTGATACGTCGAATGTACCACCACCGAGGTCGTAGACCATAATCTTAGATTGGTCAGTTTCCTTATCCATACCGTAAGCTAGGGCTGCTGCTGTTGGCTCGTTTATGATTCTGTCAACTTTAAGACCTGCGATTTGTCCAGCATCCTTTGTTGCTTGTCTTTGAGCATCAGTAAAGTAAGCAGGTACTGTGATTACTGCATTTGTTACTGTATCATTAAGATAATTTTCAGCATCTGATTTTAGTTTTTGAAGAATCATTGCTGAGATTTCTTCTGGTGTGTATGTTTTACCATCTATTTCTGGTGTCTTCCAATCAGTTCCCATTTCTCTTTTAACAGATGCTATAGTTCTGTCTGGGTTGGTGATTGCTTGTCTTTTTGCAGTTTCTCCTACAAGTCTTTCTCCATCTTTTGAGAAAGCTACGATTGATGGGGTTGTTCTATTTCCTTCGCTGTTTGGAATTATAGTAGATGTTCCACCTTCCATTACAGCTACTGCTGAGTTTGTTGTACCTAAGTCAATTCCTATAATTTTAGCCATATTTTCCTCCTATTTACTTACCTTAACCATAGCTGGTCTAAGGACTCTGCCGTTTAGTTTATATCCTTTTTGGAATGTTTCTATTATATGATTTTCTTCTACTTCGTCATTTTCCTCGGCAAGGACTGCTTGATGGATGTTGTGATCAAACTCGCAACCATCAGATTCAATTTCTTCTAGACCTTCGTTTTCTAGGACTTTCATAAGTTCCTTCCTAGTCATGATGACACCTTCAACAAAAACATCGTCTTCGTCAGCCTTTGCCAAAGCCCTATCGAGATTATCTATTACTGGTAGAAGTTTTTCTATAAGTGAGCTTTGGGCAAACTTCTTAAAGTCAGCCTTACTAGCTTCTTCTCTTTTCTTATAGTTTTCGAAATCGGCTAGAAGTCTTTGATATCTTTCTTGATATTCATTTACTTCATCTGTTTCAGAAGCTTTACCATCTTCTTCATCATCTACGATTTCAGCCTCTATATAGTCTTCTTCATCTATTTCTTTATCTTCTATATCTAAATTTTCATCTTTTTTCTCTTCATTTGCCAAGACATTTACCTTCCTTTACTCGTTTAATAAGTCAGAAATCATCTTGATACTCGCTATAACATCTCTGTAGTTAATCCTTGTAAGGCCTACAATTCCAATCTTTCCAACTGTGTTTTCGTCAACATTGAAAAACGATGTGATTATAGTGGTATCTTTCAGTAAGTCTATTGCGTTTTCTTCGCCAATAGTAATTACTAAACTATCATCTTCAATATCTGACCAAAGACTTCTTATATCATCTTTACTATCAAATAGTTTGATTAGATCTCTGGCCTTTGATAAATCATCAAATTCCTTAAAATTGAAGATATTACCAATTCCTTCGATTTTGACATCTCTATCATTTCCATCTTTAGCGTTCCTATCAATCCTTGTTCCAATTATATCGACAAGATTTTTATAATTTCTAAGGATTTTCTCCTCAAGCTCAACTAGCTTCTCGTTGATATCAGAAAGCTTAAGTCCAACTAGTTCGTGACTTAATATCAGATTAATATTTCTTAGGTCTTCATCACTTATAGGAAAGTCTAAGATAATCTGATCATTTACCAAAGAACCATTATCAAAAACTGCTATTAGTAAGAGGAAGTTCTCACTTACTCTTATAAGTTCAATGCTAACAATCTTTGAAATTTCTTTTTTGTAACTTACTGATACAGCTGTAAGATTAGTCATAGCTGCCAAAGTTTTGGTCGCAGTCTCAATGATGTCACTTGCATTGTGGTATCTCTTATCTAGAATTTCTCTGATATTTTTGACATCGTAATTGTCACTAACACCCACAAGGCCATTTTCCAAAAGGTAGTCGACAAATAGTCTATAACCCTTATCAGAAGGCAATCTGCCACTAGATGTATGAGCTTTCTTCAAGAATCCCTTTTTCTCTAGAGTACTCATATCATTTCTTATAGTAGCCGGCGATACATCAAATGAGTAATCATCAGCCAAAGACTTAGATCCCACTGGCTCTCCTTTAAAAATATATGAGTCTATGATAGAGAAAAGTATTTGCGTTCTTCTATCTTTCAAAGCTTCTCACTCCTTTTAGCACTCTTTGCTTCCGACTGCTAATTATAGTATACTTAGTCTAAAACCATTGTCAAGTAAATAATATTAAATTATAAATCTGCAACCTGATATGTATAAGTTCATTTGCTTTTATAATTATTATGAGGGGAACATTCTTAATTTCTCTAATAATAAGTTAAATTAATGTAAAATATTAGTTTTAGATAAATTACCTATTCTAATAAGATGCCCATTTATGGTATACTTTAATCAAGAACATAAAGGGGATATATTATGAATAAGAAAGTTTTAATTATAGAGGATGATAATGATATAAATGATCTAGTCTCAAGCTTTTTGACAAAAAATGGATTTGTTTGTAAAAAAGCATACTCTGGAACCGAATCCCTAATATATCTTAAGGATGATTTTGACTTATTTATCCTAGACCTCATGCTACCTGGCATGGATGGAGAAAAAGTCATAGAAGAAATAAGAAAAGTGACAAGCGCGCCTGTTTTGATTTTATCTTCAAAAGATTCTATGGATTCTAAACTTGCCCTGCTTAGAGGTGGCGCTGATGATTATATGACCAAACCATTCAACCTCGAAGAATTAGTTGCCAGAGCAAATATTCTTACAAAAAGAATAGAAAAACAAAACAAGAACAATATTAGCTATAAATCTCTAAGTCTAGATCCTATTAATTACCAGGCCTTTATCGATGGCAATCTCCTTAACCTAACAAAAACTGAATTTAAAATCCTAGAGCTTTTAATATCAAACCCTAAACAAGTTTTCACCAAGGAAAACTTATACGAATATTGCCAAGGAGATTATTATCTTGCAAATGACAATTCTATCAATGTCCACATATCAAATCTTAGAAAGAAGGTAAAAAAATATACCGACGAAGACTACATAGAAACTGTCTGGGGCATTGGATTTAAGCTCACTTGAACATATTCCCATCTTAATGATGGGTTTTTTAATCTTTATGATTTCTTTAAACTTTATATAAGCTTTATTAATTTTTTCCTGATATTATACTTATAGATAAAACATATGAAAGGAGCTTTTATGAATCCAATAATTCAAACAAATAATTTAACAAAAACTTTCGGAGACCATAAGGCAGTTAATAACATAACACTTACAGTTAATCAAGGAGATATATATGGCCTCATCGGTAGAAACGGTGCTGGCAAAACCACCCTTATGAAGATCATTTCAAATTTGTCTACTCCCACTTCTGGGACCTATCAAATTTTCCCTGGGTCAGAGAGAACTAATAAGCTAAATAATACTAGAATTTCTGCCCTCATAGAAAATGTAGGTTCCTACCCAACTATGACAGCCTATGACAATATGCTACTTAAAGGCAAGTCAATGGGATTAACAGGAGATAGATACATATATGAAACCTTGGACCTTTTGGGTCTTGGGAAAGTAGGTAAGAAAAAGGTCAAGGATTTTTCTCTAGGTATGAAACAAAGACTGGGAATATCCCTCGCCCTTGTTGGCAATCCTGATATTATGGTCCTAGATGAACCAATAAACGGTCTTGATCCACAGGGAATTATAGACATTAGAAAAATAATTGTAGACTTAAATAGGGAAAAAAATATAACTTTCCTAATTTCTTCTCATATTTTGGATGAACTTGCAAAAATTGCTACAAATTTTGCCATAATAGATAATGGTACACTAATTGGAAATTTTTCGAAAAAAGATTTAGAAGAATCAACTAAAGATAGGATTGAACTTATCACAGATAACCCAAAAAAGACAATTCTTACCCTAGATAAGGAAAATATAGGACCATACAAATTACTCGATGTAAATATGATTCATATATATGTAGATACTGAATTTACCAACCATATAATCTCTTGTCTTTATGAAGCAGGTATAAAAATCAATTATTTTAACGTCCACAACACATCTTTGGAAGAATACTATATCAAATTAATAGAAAATAAAGGAGTTTAATATGTTAAATCTAATGAAAATGGAATTTACTAGAATATTCAAAAGCAAATATGTCTTAGTTATATTTTTAGCTACTATACTTACATTTTTGATCACAGTTGGCCTTGTAGACTATACAAGCAAAAATATTGATAACTTAGAGCAAAATATAAGCCAAACAAGTGATGAAAATACAAACGGAATCAAAGTTGATATTAATAAAAAACAGGCAGAAGAGTTGACAGATTCTGGTGAGGATTTTGTCATATCTTCTTTTTCACAATCAACCTACCTTATATTTCTAATAATCTTTGGAGCGCTTTTCTTTAGCAATCCTTATGCTCACGGCTTTGTGAAAAACTTTTTAGGAATGGGCAAAAATAAGGGGACTTATAGTTTGGCTACATTTCTTGTCGCTTCCCTATTTGTCCTTGTAAGTTTTTCTTTGGCTGCTATGATTTTAACCATATCCGTTCCACATATTAATAATGGCATGCTAAAGATCACTGATTACGCTAGATTAATCAAGATCCTTTCCGTTGAGTTGGTATCACACATTTCATATCTCGCAGTAATTCTACTTTTAGCAACATTTACAAGGTCAACATCCAAAACCTTGATCGTTACCTTCTTATACCCAACAATTTTCTTTAACTTTTTAAGAGGAATTGGAGATCAGTTTTTATCTATATTTGTAGACCTACCTGATGATTTTTCTGTTGCAAACTTTGTAAATATTGGTAATATCATTTCCACAAACTTTTCAAGCTCAAATTCGGACCTAATTAGAGCTCTTGTTGTTGCTATAATTATAGGTGCCATAGCTTTGATCCTATCTTATCTTATAATAAATAAAAAAGACATTTAGAAAGGAAATATTATGATTGCTAACCAGATTTTAACTTTGCTACTTATAAGCTCGCTTGCTGCTAATTTTCTAATGATAAGAGAAATTTACAAAATAAACGACCAGGTAAAATTCCTCATAGAAAATAATTCTCAAATGAGAATAAGTACAAGTTTTTCTATAAGGCCTTTTGTGGTCTTTGCTGAGATTATCAATAATTTTCTGGATAGCTTTCATAATAAAGAAAAAATTTATATCAACAAAGAAAGATACTTGCAAAATACCATTAGAGGACTTTCTCACGATATTAGGACTCCCCTAACTTCTCTTGACGGCTACTTGCAAGTTGTTAGGGATAACGTGGAAGATCCTAAAAATAAAAAATACTTTGATATAATGAAAAATCGTATCGAAAGTCTAAATAGTATTCTTGACCAGCTTTTTACTTTTGTAAAGCTCCAGGAAGAAGAATACAAGCTCGAAATGGAAAAAATCGATATATCACGCCTTGCTCTAGAAACCTTATTTAACTATTACGAGGACTTTAAATACAGAAATTTAGATCCTAAGATTAATTTTGATAAGGATAAAATTTTTATAAGGGCAAACACCGATGCTTTAGAAAGAATTTTTCAAAATATTTACAAAAATATTCTCGAACACGGTGATAATCCTCTTAGCCTAAGTCTTTCAGAAAATAATGGAAAAGCTCTATTTATAAGCAAAAATAGAATTAAAGGCGACCTTAAAATAAACAAAGACGATCTTTTTAAAGAATTTTATAAGGCAGATAATTCTAGACGAGGTTCTTCTACAGGTCTGGGTCTTGCTATTACAAAGGCTTTGGCCGAAAAATTAGGCGGTCAAATTACTGCTGACATAGAGGATGACATTTTTATAATTAAAATAATTTTTGACACAATCTAAAAAACTTCCTAGTTAGTTTCTTGGAAGTTTTTTAGATTATATCAACCTATTTCAACAAAAGTGATTTTATCACTACTTTTTATTTTAATTGTATTTGTAGAAGCCTTGACCAGATTCAATTCCAATATGGCCTTTGTCAGCCATTTCTTTTAGCTTAATCATTGCCTTACCAATTGGTGTAGAAGAGTCATTTGATGCTGGGTTGTTGCTTAAGATATTAATTACTGTTGTTAAACCAACTATATCTATTATCTCGAAAGGTCCTTTTGGAGAACCTGTACCGATTTTCCAGTCCATATCAATATCAACTGGGTCTGCTACGTCATTTCCGTAAAGAGTTAAGCCTGCATTTATTACTGGAACAAGGATTGAATTTAGGATGTAGCCAGGTTGTTCTTTTTTAATTACTGCTGGGTACATACCAATTGATCTTGCAAATTCAACTACTGCATCAAAAGCTTCATCAGAGGTCCTATCGTGTCTCATAACCTCAGCTAGATTTTGTCTATGGATATTATTTGCGAAGTGTAAGTGCAAGTATCTTTCTTCCCTTCCAGTAAAATCTTTAAGCATTGATGGCATGAAGGTTGAAGAGTTTGAAGCAAGTATTGCATCATCCTTTAAGATATCTTTAATCTTCTCATAAAAGTCTCTTTTCTCGTCAACTTTCTCTGCTATAGCCTCTATAACAAGATCACAATCAGCAAAGGCTTCTTCTAAGTCGACTGTGTATTTTAAATCTTTGTAGGCTTTTTCATTATTTTTCTTTAACTCTTCAATTTTTTCTAAATTTATATCCTTAACATCATCAAAAAATGACCTAGGATAGTTTGGGAATTCTGCTCCGATGTATCTTGGTGCAAGTTCCAATTCTTTAGTATAAGTCTCATATACTTTGTTAATCCTTGGTTTAGCTCTTTCAATCGAACCTTCGCTTCTTCCCCATATAGTAACGTCAAAACCGTGAAAGGCAGCGGCATAGGCAATTTGAGCTCCCAAAACTCCACCACCTGCAACAGTTATTTTTTTAATTTCCATAATATCATCTCCTTGTATGTTCTATAAGATATTTACCCACTTAGAAAAATATAATTCACTAAAGTTAAATAATTTCAAGATAAAATTCATTGGAAAGACTCATGCCTTTTTTAGTAAAATAGAAATTATCATCAAGCTTATAAAAGTCCTGACCCTTGAATTTTTCTATCACGTCCTTATACTTAACTAAGAAATCACAAGTAAATTTTTCCTTAAAGTCTAATAGATTTATACCGGAACTTTCTCTAAGCTTAAATATAATATATTCCTTTTCTCTTTCATCCTTATCTATAAATTCTTCAAAAACGATAGGATACCTAGCTTCTCTAATAGCCTTGTCATATTTTACAAAATTTCTAGTGTTGTTATATCTCTTATTAGATAAAAATCCCGAAGCCCCTAGGCCAAAGGCTATATAGTCATCTATATTCCAGTATTTCTTGTTATGAATTGATTCCTTACCTTCTCTTGCGAAATTGGATATCTCATATCTTTTAAGCCCCAATTTATCTAAGCTATCAACAAGATATGAAAATATATCTACCTCGAGGTCATCTTCCATCAAGTCTAGCTTGCCCTTCTTATCTAAAGCATAAAATCTAGATCCCTTATCTAGGATTAACGAATACCGAGAAATATGGTCTGGCGATAGTCTCTTTACCATTTCTAGGTCCTTTTTGACAGAAGCAAAATCTTGGCCTGGTAGATTCAGCATTAGGTCGAAGGATAGGTCAAAACCAAAACTTTTGATTAGCTTAATATCTCTTATAGCAATTTCTCTACTATGATTTCTCCCAATATTTCTTAACACCTTATCATCAAAAGACTGGACTCCCAGAGAAATCCTAGTCACACCCAAATCCTTGTAGGCTTGTAATTTATAAGAGTCTATGGAGTTTGGATTACATTCTAGGCTAAATTCTTTGATATCTGTATCAAATCTCCTAACTTCTCCCACGATTTTCTCTATGTAAGCAGGGTCAATATAAGATGGAGTCCCCCCTCCTATATAGATCGTATCGATAGCAAGTTCCATATTTTCCTTGTAGAGGCGGATTTCTTTTATTAAATTGTCAATATAAGGATCAATCCAAGCCTCAAGCCCCTCAAATGCTGCAAAGTCACAATAATAACATTTTTTCTCGCAAAAGGGAATGTGGATGTAGCAACCAACTTTTTTCATAAAAAACCTAACTCAAATCACTTTCAACTACAATAATTTCACTATCTCTAAGACCCTTTAGCTTGATGTCGTCTCCTATTTCAATCCTTACAAGGTCTCCTCCTGGATATACCTTAGACTTATATTCGATTAGTCCAATCCTTACAAAGACTAGGATATTTGAATAACTTGGTTTGATGAGGACTTCTTCTCCCATTTTTAAGTCTTTATGATAAATAATTTGCTTATCATATTTTTGGGTAGCTTTTCCATCTTCTATCGTGATGTTTTCTGATTCTTCTTTTGCTTTACTAGATAAATATTTTTCAAAATCTTCTTTACTAAGGATATATTCATGGGTTACTTCCATAGTTCCCATATTTGTTTTTGTAAGATGGGAAGAATAATACTTGTAATTTAATTTCTCATGAATCTTTTTAGATATAAAATTGCCTCTATAAAAACCTCCTACTAAGACGTCTAGACCGCATTCGTTAAACAAGTAGGAGATTAGAACCTCCACGGCTTCTGTCATTATTCCCTGCTTCTGGAAATTACTCGATAAGACAAAACCAAGCTGTGCTGCCTTCTTTTGAGATAAATCTTCAAAAAATTCTTCATCATACTTGTGGATTCCTATTGATCCTATGACCCTACCGTCTTTTTCAATAGCTAAGATATTCTTATCTTTAATAAAGGTATCTAGTATTTTCTCGCTTTCATCTTTTGACTTATGGTGAAACCAGCCAGCTGCTTCTCCAAGTCCTGGGGTTTTGGCATAATTATAGAAGTCGTCTAGGTCAGTTTTCTTAAAGGCTCTTAGTTTTATTCTTTCGCCTTCAAGTATAATTTTTTCTGTATTAATGTCAATATTCATAGTTTCTCCTATGTAAAAAGGCGACTTTCGTCTTAAATCGCCGCCTTTATAACTAATAAGTCACTATCTTCTATTGCCTTAAGGGAGTGGACTTCATTTGGATCCATTCTAATTATATCACCAGGAAGAATAATATCTTTTCCGTCTTCTCCTGTAAAATCAACTTTACCCCTATAAATCACAACAATAACAGTCTTATCAGACTTATGACTTGGTATTTCTTCGCCAGATTTTATTTGTAAGTGGGTTACTTGTAATTTGTCTTCGTCTATTAAATGTTCAAACTTTCCATCCAAAATATTAGCACTTAATTTTTTCATAATATCTCCTATAAAAACTCATGGTTTCTAGCTGCCATAAACATGGTCTCTCTTTTCTTATCATTTAAATCTATCATTATATCACTATCATCTACTCCGAGTTCTCTAAGAGTTACAATATTATCTAGGAGGAACTCATTGCTTCCTACGATATAAAAGATTGAATCCTTAATTTCCATATCCCTTAATGTCTCGAAGAAATTTGCCCTAGAGTCGACCCAAACTTGTCTAAATATCTTATCATCTATCTTAGAAATCTCAGATTCAAATAGGTGCTTGTCCTTCCTTGCTACATTGATGCTTAAAAGTTCAGGAATCCCACTTGGATCCTTTTTGAATTTATTGATTAAAGGTCTCATGGTAGTAAGACCAATTCCCATAGATAAAAGGACTATAGGCCTATTTTCTCTTCTAAGCTTCATATGGCATCTGACCTTGAAAAATTCTAGATAATCTCCCACCTTCTTCTCTAGAAGAGCCTTCTTAAAGTCGGACTTTCTTATAGAAAACTTGGTCGTAAAATTAACTGTATCATCATCTGTGAGGGTGTTGATACTAAGGTGGTGGACGAGCTTCTTATTAACCTCTCCTCCTTCATTAAAACCAGGGATTGCTAGATGAAAGCTTGATCCTTCCTCCCAGTCAAGGCCCTCTGGCTTTTCTAGAGTATAGGTCTTTACATTCTTAAACTCATCTTTTATATCTAAAATCTTTACTTTATAAATCTTCTTATCTAAATTTTCCATAAATTCTCCTTAATGATAATTACTATCAACATTATCACTATACCCAATTTTCTTAAGAATAATAATTTATAGGATTTCTCCTACAAGATTTCTTAGAGCCGTGAGAACTTCTTTCTCAAAGAAAGGATTCTTCGCCATCCACCTATTATTTAGGGGACTTGGGTGAACTAGAGGAAAATATTTAGGGAGATAGTCCTCAAAGGATTTTACAGTTTCAGTGAGATTCTTCTTAAAATTATCCTTTAGGTAAAATTTTTGTGAGTAAGCTCCTATAAGAATCGTAAGTTCTATGTTTTTAAGATTTTCTAGTAGATAGGGATGGTATTCCTTCGCTATAAATCTTCTAGGAGCCTTATCTCCCGACTTGCCCTTACCTGGATAATAAAAATCCATAGGAATTATGGAAAATTCCGGTCCATGGAGTCTATCTATATCAATTCCAAGCCAGTCTACCAGTCTTTCACCACTCTTATCATTGAACAATATCCCTGTCTCTTCGACCTTTTTTCCAGGGGCTTGACCTATTATTAAAATCTTGGAATCTTTATTTATTTGAAAAATTGGATCAATTCCTCTTTTGCTGTAGGATTTATTTCTTTCGTCCTTTTTTAACTTCTCTTTTATTTGATTTATATTCATCAAAACTCCTTAAAGAAAAAGCAACTCCTGGGATTGCTTAAACTGTAGACATAATAAAAATCACCCTTATTTCGACCGGGTAAACATCCATTGATTTGGATATTTACCCCTCTGACTAGTGCGGAAGCACGGAAAAGTTACGAAGTAACTAGTCAGAGTACGGAGTGAGCGGAGAAATCTAATGAGATCTCTCCATGCGTTCGTTTCACTCTCTTAGTCGAGATAAGGGTAAATTAAATATAAAATAAATATCAATTAAGCTACTTTACTACCCTATGAGCAACCCTTGGGATTGCTTTATTTTTACTTATTTCTTGATAACTTAGTATTATTTCTAAATCTTATAAACTTTCTATTCATCGTCTAATTTTAGGACAGCGAGGAAGGCATCTTGTGGAACTTCTACGTTTCCTAACTGACGCATTCTCTTCTTACCTTCTTTTTGTTTTTCAAGAAGCTTTTTCTTTCTTGAAATATCGCCGCCGTAGCATTTAGCTATAACGTCTTTTCTTAGAGCTCTTACAGTCTCTCTTGCTATAACCTTGCCACCAACTGCAGCTTGGATTGGCACTGCAAATTGTTGTCTTGGAATCTCTTGCTTAAGCTTTTCTACAATTCCACGTCCTCTGGTATATGCGCTATCTCTGTGAACTATTAATGATAGGGCATCTACGGTCTGATCGTTAATTAATATATCAAGCTTTACAAGGTCAGACTTATCATAGCCTATTAGCTCATAGTCTAGGGAAGCATATCCCTTTGATCTTGATTTAAGCGAATCAAAGAAATTATATATTACTTCATTTAAAGGAATCTTATACTTAATTGAAACCCTATTTTCATCTATATAGGTCATATCGATTAGCTCGCCCCTTCTCGATTGGGCAAGATCCATTACTTGACCTATATATTCTTTAGGGGTGATTATCTCAGATCTTGTAATTGGCTCTTCTATATAGTCTATCTCTGTTGGATCAGGGAAATCATTAGGGTTTTGTAGCTCTAACATTTTATCAGATCCCTTAAGTTTGACATCATAGATTACTGATGGGGCAGTCGCTATGATATCTAGGTCGTATTCTCTCTCTAACCTTTGGGTTATGATATCCATATGGAGTAGTCCCAAAAAACCTGCCCTAAGACCAACACCCAAGGCTTGTGAGTTTTCTTGTTCAAAGACTAGGGCCGCGTCATTTACTTGAAGTTTTTCAAGTGAATCACGTAGCTTATCAAAGCTTTCTCCTTCTGCTGGATAAATTCCAGAATATACCATAGGAAGAACTTCCTTGTAGCCAGATAGGGGCTTATCTGTAGGATTGGCAATAGTAGTTATTGTATCACCGACTCTAGCATCCTTTACTTCCTTGATGCTTGCTTCGATAAAACCTACATCACCGCTTCTAAGCTCTTTGGTGGCTATTCTTTGCTTCATAGTGTAGCCCACGGTATTTACTTCGTATTTTTTACCTGTATTCATCATGACAATCTCATCACCAGGTCTTACTACACCTTCAAAGACTCTTACATAACAAATTACTCCTACATAAGAATCATAGTAAGAATCGAAGATTAAGGCCTTAAGTGGCTTATCGTCATGATCTTCTGGGGCTGGGACATTGGCTACGATATCTTCTAGGACATCTTCTATATTTAGTCCCGTCTTTGCAGAAATTTGTGGTGCATTACTAGCATCTAGTCCAATCTCGTTTTCTATTTCATTTTTTACTTCGTTAGGTCTTGCTGATGGTAAGTCGATTTTGTTAAGCACAGGTAAAATCTCTAGGTCTTGCTCTAAGGCAAGATAAGTATTTGCAAGAGTCTGAGCCTCAACTCCCTGACTTGCATCAACAACAAGAATTGCTCCCTCACACGCCTTAAGTGATCTTGAAACTTCATAATTAAAGTCGACGTGTCCAGGAGTATCTATTAGGTTTAGCTCGTAAACCTTGCCATCCTTGGCCTTGTAGTGGATTTTTATTGACTTTAATTTTATTGTTATTCCTCTCTCTTGCTCTAGTTCCATATCATCGAGCATTTGGTTAGACATCTCTCTTTGTGATAGATTTTCACTTTTTTCTATTAGTCTATCTGCAAGAGTGCTCTTACCGTGGTCGATATGGGCAATAATCGAGAAATTTCTAATATTTTCTTTCTTCTTCATATAGCTCCTTATTCTTCATCTGGATATGGATTATGATCAATAAGACCTGCCCTGTTTATTGGATAAAATCTTACAAAGGCATGTCCTACAAGCCTATCTTTATAAATAGGTCCAAAGCTTCTAGAATCATTGCTTGCTCCAGGAATCCTATTATCCCCCATAACAAAATACTCATCAGCTCCCAAAGTCCATTCACTAATCTCAGTTGAAGGATCTGTTTCTGGTATGGATGTGTAGTTTTCGTCAAGTTCTACTCCATTGACAAAAACCTTGCCATCTTCAATCTTAATAGTATCTCCTTCTTCTCCTATAACTCTTTTGACATAGAGCCTATTAGGATGATCTGGAGCTTTAAGAATTACTATATCGCCTCTTTTAAAGTCTTTAAACCTACTTCCTATCTTATCTACTAGGAGAATATCCCCATCGTGGAGGGTATTTAGCATAGATTTTCCTGAAACTTTAGTAGCATCCATTATAAACATCTTTATAAGTATAGTTATGATTAGGGCAATAGCTATGGTCTTCACCCAATCCCAAATTGCATAAAGTATGCTCTCGCTTTTAGATTTTTTATTATTTTCACTCATATTTACCTCTCATTTCTATTAAATTATATACTAAATTTCTCTTTCTTCCAAATTATTGGACAATTTTAAAAAAATCCTTGTTTAATATCCTAATTTATGGTAAAATGTATCAGTCGAACAAAAATGTTCGGGAAAGAGGTGAAAGTTAAATGGCAAATATTAAATCTAGTAAAAAGAGAATCGACATCGCTAGAAGAAATACTCTAAGAAACAAATCTAGAAAAAGCGAAATCAAAACACTAATCAAAAAATTTGACGCAGCTATCGAAGAAAAAGACGTAGAAAAAGCTACTGCTATCTTCAAGAAAGCTGACAAAAGATTAAAACAAGCTGAAGCTAAAAATGTAATACACAAAAACAAAGTTGCAAGAACAACATCAAGACTAGCTAAGGCTCTAAATCAAGTAAATGCATAATAATAATGAGTGAATATCAGTATCGGATCCTCACATATGTCTACTGATAATCACTCATTTTTTATTTTATAATTTTTCCTATAAGAATCTTAAGTTCTAGATCCATATCAAAGGCCCCACTTTTCTGCCTAACTTCCATATCGAAGAGAGTATCGTGTAGGCTAAAAAGCTCTTCTAGGCTAAAATTTCTCGCAAAACCCTTGACTTTTCTTAGCTCAAAGGGAGAAATGCCCAAAGATTTTTGTATAAAAGAATCATTAAAGCCACGACTAGTTAAGCTTTTTATCCCTATGAGATTTCTCACCTGTCTTATAATCATATGATAGATCATAAAGAGATCTTCGCCGGATTTTCTCATAGTCTCATAGACTTCAATCGACCTTCTCCCATCCTTACTTGACAGAGCATCGGTTAGGTTAAAAATATTAAGATTTAAAATCTCGTCAAGCTGATCCTTTACGTCCTCTGGTCTAACTATCTCATCTGCCGAGTTTGCGATAATCTTATCTATGGTATTAGAAACGTCATATAATTTAATCTCGCTATCCTTATTTAAATAAGAAAATCTATTTATAATATCATCAATTAGGGATTTTTTGATCTTTTTGTTTGCTCTAGTAAACTTCTTTCCTATAAAAGATTTAAGTTCGTTTATATCTAATCTTTCTATTTTGACAACTGAATCTGTTTTCGCTAGCTTCTTATAAAATTTCCCCTTAAAAGGTGGATTGTCAGATATTATAAACATGCTAGCATATTCAGGAAAGTCATCCAAATCGTGGATTAAGTTATCTGTTATGTCCTTGTAGTTTTTGATCGCCCCTTTGGATAGGTCTATGTTTCTTAAAATAATGATCTTCTTATCTTCCATAACAGGCAGGGTCTCTATTGAGTTTTTGATAACTTCATAATCCTCCCCTCCCTTTAAATCTATAAAGTTAAAGTCAGGGATGCTTACCTGATTTCTCGCCTCTTCTATAATTGAATCGGTGAGAAAGTCCTCCTCAGAGTCAAATAAATAGATCCCACTAATATCCTTATCTAGAAATTTTTTCATAAATTCCATGTAATTCATCTAAAGTATCCTCCCTTAAGAAATCTCTCTATCTCAAAATCTCCATTAAATCTCATCTCGACCATTCCGTCTGTCTGACTATTATAAATCTTCCTGTCATATACATTATCCAAAACTTCCTTGTGGGGATGGCCGTAAATATTGTCTCTTCCGGCAGAAATTAGGACGATTTTAGGATTTATCCTCTCTACAAAGTCCCTACTAGTAGAAGTCTTTGATCCATGGTGGGATAGTTTTAATATATGAGCTGTATCTTTTATATTTCTTTCAAATTCACTCGGCAAATCTCCCAGGGTCATTATCCTAACTGACCTTATATCAAGGATCAGCCCCATAGAATTTGCATTTTCATCATATTTGTAGCCCTCATCTATTACTCTAATGTAGCCTGATTTAAGCTTAATCCTATCTCCCTTTTTTAGGATATGAGGCTTATATTTTCTAAGAGAATTCTCATTAAGCTTATTGGTGTAAATATTTTTAACCTGGAAATTATCCCAAACTAGGTCAAGATTTCCCATATGGTCCTTATCCTCATGGGAGATAAATATCCCTTCAATCTCCCTAATTCCAAGCGACTTAAGGTAGGGAATGAAAATTTTCTCCCCTGAATCATAATTTTTATATTTGGGACCTCCTACATCTATCATATAGTAAGATCCCCCATCATTTAATAAAAAGGCGTCTCCTTGGCCGATATCTATCATCTGATAGCTAATCTCTCCCCTCTCTTTGCCAATAGAAAATATCATTACCATGATTGATAGGAGTATTATATTAGCATGAGCCTTGGCCCTGTTTTTTCCTAAATTTAACATTATTATGATAAGGATAAATCCATAAAATGCAAGTAGGATGTGGGGCTTTCTAAAATCTAGGGCAAGGAATTTAATTTTATTTAAAAGTTCTGTCATATTTAATATGCTTTCTACAAGAAAGTTAAGACCAACAAATAATAGCTTAATTAAGCTCCCTAATATTGGATAGGCAAATATTATTATAAATATTATATACATAGATAGGCTAAAGACAGGTAGGATTAGAAAGTTTGCCAGAATGCTTACCAGGTTAAAGCTCCCATAATAATAAATCATAAAAGGAAGAAGAGCAAGCTGGATGGAGCTAGTAAAGGCGAGGCTTTCTCCTATGTAGGATTTGCTAAAGTGATTTTTAATCTTTGGATAGACCAAATAGACTGCAAAGCTTGCCGCAAAGGTCAAAATAAAACCAGCATTTAAAGCCCCAAAGGGATTTACAAGTAATATAGCTGATCCTATAAGTAATAGGGCCTTTACCTTATCCATAGGCTTATTATACAAAAAGGCTAGAAATCCAATCACATTTAGGCCTATCACCCTAATTACTGAAAAGGGAAAGCCTATAAGGTATCCATAAATAGTGGCAAGTAAAAGTCCAAGACCATAGGCAAACCTATAGTTAAATCTTCCAAACAAAATAAGGATAAAGAAAAATAGCATATCCATATGTAGTCCACTTACAGCAAGGATGTGGCTTAGACCTAGGTCCCTTATCGAATCATTTTCTATAAGATTTTCACCAAGGATAACAGAAACGACGAAGTCAGCTGATCTTTTACTTAGATTATTATCGAAAATCTTATGGATATAATTATAAAAGGAATTTCTCAATTTTAGAAGAAGACTTGTAGCCTTACTTCTTTCACCTATTCTTTCTATCTTAATTTCCTTAAAAATTCCCTTGCTAGCTAGATACTTCCTGTAGGAAAATAGATTGGGATTGGTGTTTGTAGAAGGAAGCTTAACTTTCCCATACCCTACAAAGGATTCTCCAATAGCCAAGTCTTCGTCCATAAAGGCAAGGACTTTACCCTTAGACTTCCCATTTTCCGCCCTCAAAAAGTACCTAAATCCATAATCTTCCTTCCTTTTTTCTAGGACTGTGAGATTAAACTTCCCCTCATCTCCAATATTCCCTATCTGACTTTTAAGTTTTATAGATGATAAGGAAAATAACAGAAATATCCCAATAGCCATATAGATCAAATTATTTTTCCTATAGACTGATAGAAGGCTTATCAGAATACATCCTGTTAGTATATATAAAATATTCAAATTTTCATAATTAATAAATATCAAAAGGCCCAAAAGTAGGCCTAAGATAAATAAAAGAATCTTTTTTCGCATAATTGCCTCTTTTTTATTATATCATATGATATAATATTAGAGAGGTATATTATGACTAAGATTTACGAAAAATTTCCAGAAATAACAGATGTTAAAGCAAAAGTCCTATCCAAGAAATTTGTAAATAATAACACCTATCTGATCTTGGACAAGACCATCTTCATGCCCCAAAACGATACTCTCTTAGACGAGCCAGGCCATATAGGGGGACGCAAAGTTCTTTCAGTAGAAAAAAAGAGAGATAACATCATCCATTTAGTTGAAGGAAGGGAAAATAGGACCAACCTTCTCCTATCCCTAGATAAGGATGCCCGTTTTCACAATCTCTACTATTCGACTAGCTTCTCCTTATTTAAAATTTTCTTTTCTTCCTATTACAAGGCTGATAGGGTAAGCTTTAAGCTTTATGAAGATTATGGGGATATCATAATCACCAAGCCTTCGCGTGACTTCGACCCAAGTCTTATCGAAGAGCTTGTAAATTATGCCATAGACAAGGGCCTTAGTCTAAATCTCGATAAGGGAATTGTAGAACTTAAGTCCATAGGAAAGACTATAAATAATTTAATCTCTTTTGACAATACCTACAAGATCAAATCCTTTGAAATAGAAGAATGTTTAGTCGAAGAAAACAATACTGTAATAAGCTTTAAGGCAGGAAAATGATTAATGCTTTCCCCAAAACTAAATAATTATAAGAAATTAGCCGCAGAAATGCGGTTTTTTATATTAAAGTACTATTGCGTAAATAGATTTTCTATGCTAAAATAAAATTATCATTAAGAAAGGAGAAAGAAAAATGAACAAAAAAGTAAGAATGGATGTAAAAATTAACTAACTATAGTAAGTATCAGGATACTCCTTGATCCTTACGATTAATAAACAAGGAGAAATATGACAGAATTTAAATTTTTAATGAGAAAGATGGCCAAACTTGAGCCACTTATGTTTTTACTAATCGCACTTTACGGTCTATTTGTGGGGATCAAGCCCTTCTTATGGATTATTTCACCTGCCTTTATATTGAAAAATTACTCTACTAATCCAGAGATTTTCCCATTTTTCTTTATAGGCTTATTTTTTATATCATCTTTAATCAGCTTCTTCGATTCATTTATCATGGGCAACTACCGCATGAGGATGAACCACGTCCGCTATAAGCTAATGAATATGATCACAGAGTACTCACTCTATCTACCTTATGCAAAGAAAAAAGAAAAATCCGAATCAGAAAAAATAAGTGATGCCATGAAGGCTGTAGAATCGCCTTGGCTTGGAGCTGGTGGCATTATGATGGATTTGCCAAATATTTTTTCTATGTTTATCTCTATAGGTGGATTTTTGTGGATATTTACATCTATGGATCTATGGGTTTTGGCTACAACAATAATATTGACTGGCATTTCATGGACTCTTCTAAACGAAGTTCCTAAAAGCTATGACAAATATTGGGAAGACATGAGTCCTAATTGGAATAAATTTACAAAGCTTAATAACGAAATGAAATCTCCCCTATCAAAACAAGATATTTTGATTTTTGACACAGTTAAAATTTTCAAATCCTATTATGGCAAAACTGACAAGGATAGGATAAATCGCCTAGGAGATGTTAATACAAAAACTCTAAGATTTTTCACCCTAGCTAATTTTGTTAGCCTTATAAGGGATGGCCTTATAATCTATTGGCTGATGACAGGCCTTATTGGAGGTAGAATTTCTATAGCAAATTTCTATGTTTACTTTACAGCAATATTTGCCTTTATTAGCTTTAACCATCAAACAATGTGGGTCTTCTCTGATATTAGAAGGAACTTTACTGTCTTTAAGCCATTTTTTAAGATAAGAGAAATCTATAAGAAAGATAAAAAACAGATTTATCCAGAAGAGATGGAAATTACTCTTGATAATGTATCTTTTAAATATCCGAAGACAGATACATATGTATTAGAAAATCTTAATCTAAGCATAAAAGACTCTGAAACAATCGCTCTTGTAGGTGAAAATGGTGCCGGTAAGTCAACTCTAGCTCTACTTCTTGCAGGTCTGTACGAACCTACAGAAGGTAGGATTTTAATAAATGGAGAAGATATTAAGAAATCCCATATAGACTATAAAAAGCTAATTTCAGCTGTCTTTCAAGATTCAAATCTTTTGCCATTTTCCTTTAAGGAAAATATTCTAATGTCAACTAAAAATGAAGATCTAGATGATATTTACAAGATGACCCACTTAGATGAAATCATAAACACCTATGAGAAAAAGGATGATCAAACTCTTCTTAGAATTTTAGACAATGATGGGGTCGACTTATCAGGTGGCCAAAAGCAAAGACTATTTTTAGCCCGTGCTATAGCAAAATCTAAGGCAAAACTTCTTATTCTAGATGAACCAACAGCCCAACTTGACGCTCTTAACGAAAGAGAACTTTATATGCTATATGATGATCTGACAAAAGATAAGTCATCGATTTTTATCTCCCACAGGCTTGCTTCTACCAAGTTTTGTGACAGGATTATTTATCTTAGGGATGGCAAGATTATAGCGAATGGGACTCATGATGAATTAATGAAGACATGCGAAGATTACAAAGACCTCTACAATCTCCAAGCAAAAAATTACAAGGAGGTCCTATGAAAAATATAAGAAAACTTTTTAAAGAAATAGACAAAGTCCATCCAGCTTTTACCCTTAGGGTAATTATCACAAATCTAATCCTTGGATTATTACCCCTTATTAATATTTTTGCCCCAAAACTAATAATCGATGAGCTTATGGGACAAAAAAGAATTTCCTACTGCCTAGGTCTTGGTGCCTTGGTTTTGATTCTAGGTTTTATCAAGGAAATTACTTATAGGTGGTTAAATAATTATTTAACCCTAACCTTTGAGGATATGTCAGATAAGCTAACCTTCAAAATTGCGCAAAAATCCCTAAGGCTTCCCATAGAAAAATCTGACTCCAAGGATATTCAGGACATGATGGAACAAGCCCACTATGCGGTTTGGGAAATGTACACCCTCTATGACATAATAGTTTTGGTAATATCAGCAGTAATTACAGGTATCTTATCTTTGGGAATCCTTGTAAGACTAAATCCTGCAATTCTTATCTTATTGCTTTTATTAATTTTGATTAATAAAAAATTAGTAAAACTGATAAAAGAAAACGAACTGAAATACCAGGAAAATAACATTTCTGACCTTAGGTCTTATAGATTTTTTTCTAATTTTGCCTCTGACTTAAGATATTTTAAGGATATAGAAATCTTCGATGGCCAAGATTTGGTCCTTGAAAAAGCGGATTATTACCAACAAGAAATGATAGTATCATCAACCGAATACTTCAACAAAAACGGAATCTACACAGGAATCATGAATGTAAGTGCCAATGGCTCAATAATCCTTACTTTAATTTATCTGACCTATAAATTAATAGATAAGACAATTAGTCTTGCAAATTTCACTATGTATTTTAACTCCCTAATCCAGGTAATAAATGCAACTAACCTTATCCAGCAAAATTATGCTAAGGTAATTTCAGTAAATGCTCAACTAGAAGTGTTTTTTAACTTCCTTGAAATGGAAGAAGGTCTCCTCGATAAGGGCCATATCGACCATATCGATACAAGTGAAGTTAGGATAAGATTTGACAATGTATCCTTTAAGTACCCAGCAAGTAAAGACTATGTCCTAAAGTATGCTAGTTTTGAGATAAAAAATGGTGAGACAGTCGCCCTTGTAGGCAAAAACGGTGCCGGCAAATCGACTATTGTAAAGCTCTTATGCAAGTTCTACGAACCTAGTGAGGGAAATATTTACCTAAATGATATAAATATCAAAGACATTAATACAAAAGAATACTACAAAATCCTATCCCCTACCTTCCAGGACTTTAGGCTCTTTCCTTTTAGGATAAGCGAAAATATTACAGGAAAGCTAAAAGATGAGATAGAAGATAAGGATTACGAGAAGATGGATAGGTCTTTTGACCTACTTAAGCTAGAGCCTTGGATTGATAAATTAGTAGACAAAGAAGACACCTTCCTAACCTACCTATTCTCCGACGAGTCTGTTGAGCCTTCAGGAGGAATCGGCCAAAAACTAGCCCTTGCCCGTTCCATGTATCATGAGGGTAAGTTTTTCATAATGGATGAGCCTACAAGTGCCCTAGATCCACGAAGCGAGGAGGAAATCTTTGAAAACATGCTAAAAATTTCCAAGGGACAGACTTCTCTTTTCATCTCCCACAGACTTTCATCAACCAAATATGCAGATAAGATTATAGTCTGTGATAAGGGATGCATTAGCGAAGAAGGAAGTCATGAAGATCTTATGAGAAAAGATGGTTTGTACAAGGAAATGTTTACCAGCCAAGCAGACTTATATCTATAGAAAAAAGCTTATGCAAAATCAATGAACTGGCCTTCTCTAGTTAGGTGCAAGACTTAACTAGAGAAGGAAGTTTATAACTTGCATAAGCTTTTCTTTAATTAAAATGACATATTCTTATAATATATTAAAAATCCAATAAACACAGCCCCTCCTATGAGGTGGATTAAGAGAGCTAGGCGGGATTTTTTCTTGAAAGCTTCGAGATTTTCCTTATCCCTCTTTCCTAAATTTTGTATAGGATATTTCTTCCTTCCTATAAGATAGGCTAGGAGAAAGGCATTGCCATTATTGCCTGATATATTTAAAACTCCAAGTAGCTTAGGATGCTTAAGTCCTCTTGCCCTCGCATCAATTTTAGTCATTTGATAGATATTATATTGTAGGATAAGACCACCAAGTACAGTTACAGCTCCACTTATAATTATAATTATTAATTGTAAATTCATAAAATCCTCCTAGAATCTTTTTATAATCTCTGAATAGATTAGCCCTGTTAAAATTATGGAAAGTACAAATATAGCTACCATGTTTAATCTTTCTGGCATAAATTCTGTAAATAAGGCGATGATTATCATAGTAATTAAGGCGAGTATTATTATTCCTATAAGTTTCTTATTTGATTTTACTAAGTCAGTTGACTCTTCCAAGTGTTTCATAAAATTATCGCTTCCTTTCAAAAGTTCGTCCAAAGAAATCTCATATAGATCGGATAGGGCAATTACATTTCCTATATCAGGATAGGTCTTGTTGTTTTCCCAGTTGGAAATGGATTGCCTAGATACGAAAATCTTCTCTGCGACTTCTTCTTGGGTCATATTTTTCTTAAGTCTCGCTTCCTTCAACTTATCTCCTATCAACATTTCTACCTCCTAAGTCTATATTAAAAAAATATTTTATTTAGTCTATCTATATCACTTTACACCCAAGATTTTTCATGTAAAAATGCTTTTACGTCCTTTGATTTTCATGGACTTCACAAAAATTTGACCAAATTTACCAAATATATGATAATTAAATAAGGAGGAATTATGGAAGGAATAATAATTGGTGTAGTAACATTTTTTCTTATAGGAATTTTTCATCCGCTTGTGATTAAAGGCGAATATTATTTTGGCAAAAAGATTAATAAATATTTTGCACTTTTCGGCCTTATTTTTGTAGGAATTTCTATATATGTTAATTCACTTATACCTAGCATTTTTGCAGGTGTAATCGCTTGCTGTTGTTTTTGGTCTATAGGTGAAGTTAATGAACAAGAAAAAAGAGTTTTAAAAGGTTGGTTTAAGGAAAATCCCAAGAGAAAAGAATACTACGATAATTTAAGAAAAAATAAAAATTTTGACAAATAAAAATAAACTTTATAAAAATAATTAACAATGTTCATTAAGGATTCATTCATGGATATTTCACGAAAATCAATCCTAAAGAGTAAAAATATTTAGTATTTAGAGGAAGGACTTAAGACTCTGAGTATTTGGAAGCTTGCTAATACCTTGGGGTGGCAATAGAGACATTCTTCAATTACTTTTCCTCAAAAGATGACCTCTCTTTAGAAAGGGTCTGGGAAGATATCTTCCGCATATATAATTAAAATAATAAGTCCAATGATTTTCTAATCTATTTATCCAATTTCTCAAAGTTTCATCTGGAATATCATATTTCTTAGCGACATTTCGATAACCACCAGATTCACCTGATTAGTGTTCTAGTGCTAATTTTATTTTAAATTCTTTTGTGTATTTTGGCATAAAAACCCCTCCATCCGTATTTTGGATTTTGGGGTTCAGGTCATTTTTTGTGGGCTTCTTTTAATTTATTTTCTAATAATATCCCACTAGTTATATATAATAAAACTTCTACAATTAAAATTATTATTATTCTTACAGTTGTTATTTCGAGATATTTTTGGACCAGAAATCCTACAAGGAGAAACACAGCCCCAAGGATAAAGCAAAGTTTACTCATCTTATCATTAGCATAATACCAATTAGCCTTATTTTTCATAGAAAGAGCTGACCTATAACCGTATTTGTCATTAATCTTCTTATCCTTTACTCTTTCGCAAACAAAGCCTGTTATAATCAAAAAGGCTGGCACAAAGTAAAGCAATAAATTTTTGTAAAACATAAGGCCTCCTATAAGTATCTTTCAAATATAAAGTCAAGTCCCATCGCCCAAGCCATGGAGTAGAGAAATATGGATGGACCCTTGAAGAGAAATATTACACTTGCGAATTTCTTAAAGCTCATATCTGTAAGTCCTGACAAGTAACAAAGGAAATCGTCAGGAGCTACCGGAAATAAAATCGCAAGGGCAAAGAACTTCTCATAGGACTTGTCGTTAATCTTGTGATGGTATTTCTCAAAAGTGTCCTTACCGAAAATCCTTATCACAATTGACTTGCCGAAATTTCTAGAGATAAAAAACACTAGAATTGATCCAATACAGATAGAAATGTAATTATAGATAAAACCCCAAAAGGCTCCGAATATAATCACGCCAAATACAGTAGTAAGTCCGCCTGGGATTATTGGAAGGACAACCTGAACCACTTGGATAATCATAAAGAAAAGAGGGGCTAGCTTACCCTTAGATAGGATATAAGTCCTAAAGCTATCTATAGAATTAAATAGTCCTGCCCTATAGCCTAAATATCCCAAGATTGTAAATATTACAAGCATAAGGACTGATATTATGTTGAAAATATTTTTCTTTATTATAGCTTTCATAAATCCCTCTTTGTATGATGTTTGTAATACAATATTACACCTTTATTTCTTCCTTGTCAAATCTATTATATGAAATTAAGCAATATTTTTCAAGATTTAACATTGTTAATCTAAGTCTTACTTATATTAAATTTTATGTAAATAAAAAGGCCTCAAAGCCTTTATTTTTTTCGTAAAATCAATTATCAATTTACTTTGAGGTCTATTTTCTTCTTACTTACCAGCTACTTCTATCAGTCTCTTAGTTTGATGAACTACTGCTGGCATTACATCATTAGTAGTTGTAGAGTCTTGTTTTTGTGGATCTTGGCTCGCGCTTACTCCGTAAGGATTTCCTCCTTGCAGATAGATAGAATCATCTGTATATCCTGTTGGAACAATTATTGCTCCCCAATGCATAGCACTTGTATAAATTGCTCTTATAGTTTGCTCTTGGCCCCCATTTGCGTTTTGTGCAGATGAGAAGGCAGTAACGTATTTATTAACTAGTTTTCCTTCTGCCCATACTCCGCCTAGACTATCTATAAAGGCCTTCATTTGATAGGATACATTACCAAATCTTGTTGGTGTGGAAAATATTATTGCATCTGCCCATACTAAGTCCTCTGCTGTGGCTTCTTCAATATCTGCTGTCTCCTTTAGAAGCTTATCCCAAGCAGATCCTTCTATTACATCTGATGTATCGAGGCTTTCGTGGACTTTTCTAAGCCTTACCTCAGCCCCAGCTTCTCTCGCAGTTTCATAAGCCTTCTTGGCCATGGAATAATTAACCCCTGTTTGTGAATAGTAAATTATCGCAAGTTTCATTATATATTCCTTTCTTTAATTATATCTAGTTAGTTATAATTTCGTCTTTATATATATAACCAATATCATTATTTCCAAACATTAAATATCTTTTTCAAAAAGCTTTATCACTTACAAAATTTATGGGATAAAAAATTAAAAAAAGAAAAACCCAAAAGTTAGACCTTTGAGTTTTCCTTTAAACTATCTAAGATATCAGCTTAGACAACTATATTTAAGATTTTACCAGGAACGTAAATTATTTTTCTAATTTCTTTTCCTTCGATATATGAGTTAATATTATTATCTTCTTGGGCGCTCTTTATTGCATCTTCCTTGCTTGCATCCTTATCCATGATGACCTTGCCCCTAACTTTACCGTTGATTTGTACTGGCATTTCGAATGAATCGAAGCTTAATTTGTCCTCATCATAGCTTGGCCATGAAGTTTGGTTAAGCTCTCCCTCATAAGCCATAATCTCCCACAATTCTTCAGTCATGTGTGGAGCTACTGGGTTTAGAAGGGTTATATATGTTTTAAAGTCCTTCTTGGTAATTTTACCTAGAGATTTCATCTCATTTAGGAGGGTCATAAGTTGGGCGATTGCAGTATTAAACTTGAGGTTTTCGTAATCTTCACTTACCTTCTTTATAGTTTGGTTGATCACAACTTCAAGGTCTTTGCTGTACTTATCGCCTTCTACTACAAGATCTGTTAGGTTAAATACTCTTTCTAGATATTTTCTACAGCCTCTTACTCCCTCATCTGACCAGATTGCCATTGATGAGAAATCTCCCATAAACATCTCATAGCATCTTAAGGTATCAGCCCCGTAATCTCTTATAATATCATCTGGGTTTATTACATTTCCACGAGACTTGCTCATCTTTTGGTGGTCGCTTCCTAGGATCATTCCATGGCTAGTTCTTTTCTTGTAAGGTTCTTTTGTTGGAACTACTCCTATATCATAGAGGAATTTGTGCCAGAATCTTGAGTAAAGTAAGTGAAGAGTGGTATGCTCCATTCCACCATTGTACCAATCAACTGGAGAATAGTAGTCTAGGGCTTCTTTACTTGCAATGGCTTCCTTGTTAGCTGGATCCATATATCTTAGATAATACCAGCTTGATCCTGCCCATTGAGGCATGGTGTCTGTTTCTCTTTTGGCAGGTTTTCCACAGATTGGACAAGTAGTGTTTACAAACTCTTCTATCTCTGATAGTGGAGACTCTCCTGTAGCCGTAGGCTCATAGGAAGGAACGTCAGGAAGCTTTACTGGAAGCTCTTCTTCAGGAACTGGAACCCAACCGTGCTCTTCGCAGTAGATCATAGGTATTGGTTCACCCCAATATCTTTGACGAGAAAATACCCAGTCTCTTAGCTTAAAGTTGGTCTTTGCCTTACCAAGTCCCTTTTCTTCTACATATTCGATTGCTTTTTTCTTAGCATTACTTGCTGATAGGCCGTTTAGGAAGTCTGAATTGATTGCCTCTCCCTTATTGATATCAGTAGTAGGAAGCTCTTCTCCCGTATCATAAACCGGAATAATTGGCATATCAAACTTCTTAGCAAATTCAAAATCACGGCTGTCGTGAGCAGGAACTGCCATTATTGCTCCTGTACCATAGGTCATTAGGACATAATCTGATACCCAAATTGGAATTTCCTTATCGTTTAGTGGGTTGATTGCAGAGATTCCATCAATCATTACACCAGTCTTATCCTTATTAAGCTCACTTCTTTCGAAGTCAGATTTCTTTTTAGCTTCTTCTTGGTAGGCTTCTATTTCAGAGAAGTTTTTGATTCTTTCTTTGTATTTGTCGAGGATTGGATGCTCTGGGCTTACTACCATGTAGGATACACCAAAAATAGTGTCAGGTCTTGTTGTATATACTGTTAGCTTTTCGTCTAGGTCTTTTATCTTAAAATCTACATCACAACCATGGCTCCTACCTATCCAATTGATTTGGCTGGCCTTAATTCTTTCTTCAAAGTCAACTTCTTCTAGATCATCTATCAATCTGTCTGCATATTCCGTTATTTTTAGCATCCATTGATTTTTCATCTTGTGGACTACTTCTGTGCCGCATCTTTCACACTTACCATCTACTACTTCTTCGTTGGCAAGTCCTACTTGACAAGATGGACACCAGTTTACTGACATTTCATTCTTGTAGGCTAGTCCACGCTTATACATTTGAATGAAGATCCATTGGCTCCACTTATAATAATCAGGATCAGTTGTATTTACTTCCCTATCCCAATCAAAGGAAAATCCTATTGATTTCATTTGCTCTTTGAAGTGGGCAATGTTATCTTCTGTGACCTTAGCTGGGTGGATTTTGTTTTTGATAGCGTAGTTTTCTGTTGGAAGACCAAAAGCATCCCATCCCATTGGATACATTACATTTTCTCCCTCAAGTCTCCTCTTACGAGCTACGACATCAAGGGCGGTATATGGACGAGGGTGTCCTACGTGTAGGCCTTGTCCTGATGGGTAAGGAAACTCTACCAAAGGATAGAATTTCTTCTTATTATTATCTATCTCAGACTTAAAAGTCTTCTCATCATCCCATTTCTTTTGCCATTTTTTCTCTATGGCATTTGGATTATATTCAACCATTACTCCCCCTAGTTCTTATCAGCGAAGGCACGTACATATCTTGGATAAGCTAGTACGTCTCTGATATTTTTCATTCCTGTAACATACATTACAGCTCTCTCAAATCCTAGTCCGAAGCCTGAGTGAACTACTGTACCGAATCTTCTTAGATCTAGGTAGTTTTCGTACTCTTCTGGATTTAGGCCATTTTCTTCCATTGATTTGTATAATTCGTCGTATCTTTCTTCCCTTTGTGAACCACCTATTAGCTCACCTACTCCAGGAACTAGCATATCGAAGGCTGCAACAGTCTTGCCATCGTCATTTCTTTTCATATAGAAGGCCTTGATGTTTTTTGGATAGTCTGTTACAAATACAGGTCCCCCTACGATTTTTTCAGAAAGATATCTCTCGTGTTCAGTTTGTAGGTCGATTCCCCATTCTACTGGGAATTCGAATTTCTCACCAGATTCTTGTAAAAGTTCGATTGCCTTTGTATAAGTTACTCTAGCAAATTCTGCATCTCTTAATTTCTCTAGTCTTTCAATTAGTCCCTTGTCAATCCAGGTATTGAAGAAATTCATCTCATCTGGAGCGTTCTCTAGTAGGTAATTGATAGAATACTTGATCATATCTTCTGCCACATCCATGGCTAGATTATAATCTGTAAAGGCCATTTCAGGCTCTAGCATCCAAAACTCTGCGGCATGTCTTGGAGTGTTTGACTCTTCTGCCCTAAAAGTTGGACCGAAGGTATAGACATCTCCAAAGGCTAGGGCGTAATCTTCTGCCTCAAGCTGACCTGATACTGTTAGATAGCTCTTCTTGCTAAAGAAGTCCTTACTATAGTCGACACTTCCGTCTTCATTTCTAGGAGCGTCATCTGGGTCTATTGTTGTTATATTAAACATCTCTCCTGCTCCTTCTGCGTCAGAAGAAGTTACTATTGGAGGGTTCACATATAGGAAGCCTCTTTCTTGGAAGAACTTGTGGAGAGAGTAAGCAAGGATTGATCTTACCCTGAAAACAGCCCTATAGGTGTTTGTTCTAGCCCTAAGATGAGGGATAGTTCTCATAAATTCTAGTGTTTGTCTTTGCTTTTGGATAGGGAATTTTTCAGAAGATTCTCCTAATACATTTACAACTTTCGCTTGGATTTCGTAAGGATTTTTGCTATTACCTGTTTTTACCAAAACTCCCTTAACTTCAAGTGATGTTGATAAGTATTGCTTGTCGAGTTCATCGTAATTTTCTATATCACTTCCTACAACTACTTGTAAGTTCTTGAAGGTTGTTCCATCATTTAGCTCGATAAAACCAACATTTTTACCAAATCTTTGGTTTCTCATCCAACCATATACACAAACTTCCCTATCAACATATTTATCTACTTCATTTAATATATCTCTAATCTTCATTTATCCCTCTCTTTATTTTCTCAAGTCTTTCTATCATTTCTTTTTCATATCCAACTTTCTTCGCCTCATAGAATTTCTCTTCTATGAACTCATCTGGAAGATAGTCTTGCTCTACATAGCCTCCGTAAGCGTGAGGATAGAGGTATTCGTCCTTTACCAAATTCTTTGATCCCTTGTAGTGGGTATCTTTAAGCTTATTTGGTACTTCTTTATCCTTATTATTCTTAACAAAATCAATCGCATTATCTATTGCAAGGTATGTAGAATTACTCTTTGGTGCAGCCGCAAGATATGTGACCACTTGGCCAAGGATTATCCTAGCCTCTGGCATTCCTACCGTATCTATAGCCTTAAAACAATTGACCGCCATAACCAGGGCATTTGGATCGGCATTAGATATGTCTTCTGATGCAAATATAATCATCCTTCTTGCTATAAACTTGATATCTTCTCCTGATTCAAGCATCTTGGCAAGATAAAAGAGTGCTGCATCTATATCTGAACCTCTCATGGATTTGATAAAGGCACTGGTTGTGTCATAATGTCTATCTCCATTTTTGTCGTATACGGCAATTTTTTTCTGGGTAGAATTTTCAATAGTAGACTTTCCTATAACTATTCTACCATCAATCTCATCTTCTGAAAATATAGCAATCTCTAAAGCATTAAGTAAGGCCCTAGAATCTCCATTGGAGTATTTTATTAGAGTCTGTCTCGCTTCATCTTCTATTATAATATCCTTAGTCTTTAGGATCTCATCTTTCTTAAGAGCAGAATCGATCAAGCTTGATAGGTCTTCATCACTTAAGCTTTTTAGCTCGAAGACATACATCCTAGATATCAAGGCCTTATTTACCTCGAAGTAAGGATTTTCTGTAGTCGCTCCAATAAGAATAAGGGTTGAATCCTCTACGAAAGGTAAAAGATAATCCTGTTGGCTTTTGTTAAATCTGTGAATCTCGTCAATAAAAAGGATAGTTTTCTTATTCTCGAAAGATAAATTATCCTTGGCTATCTGTACTTTTTTCTTAAGGTCAGATATTCCACTTGCCACAGCAGAGATCTCTTCGAAGGCCATATTAGTCTTTTTGGAGATGATCTTAGCAAGGCTAGTCTTACCCACTCCAGGTGGCCCATAGAAAATCATCGAATATATCCTATCCGCCTTGATCATCCTATTAATAATCTTTCCATCTCCTATAAGATGGTCTTGACCTAGGTAATCACTTAAGTCCTTGGGCCTTAACCTATCAGCTAGAGGAGCACTTTTTTCTAATTGATTAATCCTATTAAGTTCAAATAAATCCATTATCTCCTCCTAAAGAAAAGGAGCTGTTGCAAAATTATGAATAACAATCGTTCCATCGTTAGAAGGTTCTCTTAGGAAATTTACCTCCTCTAGCCGGTAAGCTAATTATAGCCCGCCGGCTAATTGAGGCAAAATTTCCGTGGAGGTTCTTCTAACGATAACGGAACGATTTATTCATTCTGCAACAGACCCCTTATCTTTTAAACTTTTTATTTCTTCATAAAAGGAATCAACATCCTTAAATTCTCTATAAACCGATGCAAACCTCACGTAGGCAACTGGATCTAGCTCTTTTAGCTCAGCCATAACCAGCTCTCCTATATAGGTTGAACTTATTTCTTTGTTTCCCGTATGATTTATTCTAGTTTCTACATTCCTAGCAACTTTTTCAATATCATCCATAGTCACCGGTCTTTTTTGGCAACTTTTTACAATTCCTGCTATCAATTTCGTTGGGTCATAGGCTTCTCTTGTTTCGTCCTTTTTTATGACCATGATAGTAGAATCTTCATATCTTTCGTAAGTTGAAAACCTACGATCACAATCTTCGCACAAGCGTCTTCGTCTTATAGCCCTATCGTCTTCTGTTGATCTTGAATCCAAAACCCTGGTATTGGTTGAATCGCAGTAGGGACATCTCATCTTATTTTAGAAAATCTGGCAAGTCGAAGTCATCAAATGGGTTTGATGATTTTTTCTTAGCGCTTGGTCTTTGAGGAGCTTTAAGCTCTTCTCTATTTCTTGAAGCTTGTTGTACGCTTCTTCTTGCTGGTGTTGGATTATCAAAACCTGTTGCGATAACAGTAATCTTGATATCATCTCCCAGAGATTCATCACTACCAACTCCGAATATGATATTAGCATCAGAGTCGATATTTTCTCTAATAAGCTCTGCTGCTTCATTAGCTTCCATTAGACCAACTTCAGCTGCAGTTACGTTAAGTAATACTGCGTTTGCTCCTTCGATGCTTGTCTCAAGCAGTGGTGAGTTAACAGCAGCCTTAGCAGCTTCAACAGCCCTATTTTCACCATTAGCTCTACCGATACCCATGTGGGCAATTCCTTGATCAGACATGATTGACTCAACGTCAGCGAAGTCAAGGTTTATTACGTTAGGTACAGCGATTAGCTCTGAAATACCACTTACTGCATCCATAAGTACTTGATCTGCCATCTTGAAGGCATCTACCATTGATGTTCTCTTTTCTACGATTTGTAGGAGTCTATCATTTGGAATTGTGATTAAGGTATCTACATTTTCCTTTAATCTTTCGATTCCACCTTCAGCTTGGTTTTGTCTTTTTCTACCTTCGAAAGTAAATGGCTTAGTTACAACACCAACTGTCAAGATTTCCATCTCTTTAGCAACTTTCGCAACTACTGGAGCAGCACCTGTACCTGTTCCACCGCCCATTCCAGCAGTAATAAAGATCATGTCTGCGCCTTTGATAGCTTCTGATATTTCGTTTTTAGACTCTTCTGCAGCCTTTTCTCCAACTTCAGGATTAGCTCCAGCTCCAAGGCCTCTTGTTAGTTTCTCACCAATTTGAAGTCTAATATCTGCGTTTGATTCTTGTAGTGTTTGAAGATCTGTGTTTAGTGCCAAAAATTCTACACCAGATAATCCGCTTTCTCTCATCCTGCTGATTGCGTTGTTTCCACCGCCACCAACTCCGATGACTTTAATCTTTGCTAAAGAGCTGTTGTCCATTTCCATGTTAATGTTTGCCATACTTTCCCCCATTTTATTCTAATAGATAAATCTTATATTAAGAACCTTCGTTTATTTCAACTACTGGGTTTTTTCCATTACTTAAATCTATGGAAGAAACATCTAGGTCCTTACTTTCTACATCCTTTAGGATTGATTCTAGTAATCTAATCTTGTATGAACTTTCTTTCAAATCACCAAAATCAACTCTCATATCTTTTATTATTATACCAATATGCCTATTGTTTTCAAAATTTAATTCATTAATCAAATCTACGAAGGAAGAAGAGTTTATTTCATTGATAAAATTTAATAAATCCTCATCATCTGTAAATTCTTCTCTAATATCTTCCTTGTAGTCAGAAATCTTAATACTTATTAGAGAATTTTTGGTATTAGCTGGTATTTTTTCGCTATCCATCACCTTTCCTTGATTGGATATATAGGTTATTTTTTCCTTATCTTCTATGAAAAATCTCGGATAGGTCTCTTTGACTTTGATATTGATTACCTTAGGAAAAACCTTCTTTATTTCAGCTTCTTCAATCGTGTCTTCTTCCATAAGTTTTTTTTCGTTCTTTTTTACATTGTAAGTCAATATATTTTTGCCGATTGGATTTTGTACGCTTGAAATAATATCTGTATCCTTAAGCCTTTCATTTCCTGTAACATATACCTGTGAAATTTTCATGTAAGGGTGCCTTAGGGCATTTACTATGAATATCGAAAGGAATAATATAATAAGAAAAATCACGAATCTTTTAGTAAAAGTCTTAGGCTTTTTCTTACTTACGACTCTCCTTGTCCTATTTTTATTGCTAGCTTCAGGCATCTGACTTTTCTTTCTAGCTTTTCTTTTATCTTTCATCTTTGATCAACCCTTCAATTATATGAAAAATCTTATCTCCTGCCTCATCATCAGAAAGAGCCTTGGCGTTATCGCCCATTTTCTTAAGCTTATCCTTATCCCTAATTATTTCTTTAATTTTTCTATCTAAAACAGCTCCATCTAGGTCTTTTTCTAAAATCATTATAGATGCGCCGTTATCAACATAGGTTTGTGCATTAAACTGCTGGTGGTTTTCTGTAGTATAAGACTTAGGTATAAGTATTGAAGCTTTTCCTACAGCAGAGATTTCAGAAAGACTCATAGCTCCAGATGAAGCTATAACAAGATCACTTACTGCATAGAAAAGATCTATATTATCTATATAGGAAAATACCTTAAGATATTCGCTTTTCTCTACCTCTGCCATGAAATCATCGTAGTTTTTCTTTCCAGTTTGGTGGAGTAGATAGTAGGAACCGTCGAGATTTTTGGATAATTCCTTAACTGCCTCGTTCATATAATAAGATCCATTTGACCCTCCAAAGGAAAATACAACTGGTCTGTCTTTCTTGATTCCTAAATCTTTAAGGTCTTTGTCAGTAAAGTCAGACTTAAAGCTAGTCCTTACAGGGTTACCTGTTACTAGGATCCTTTCCTTGTGCTTAAAGTGCTTTTCTGCTTCCTTGTAGGATATTAGGACCTTGTCTACCTTGTTTGATAAAAACTTTGATGCCATGCCTGGGTAGGAGTTTGACTCGTGGACTAAAGAGGGAATTCCCTTCTTACTTGCCTGATATAGGATAGGAGCACAAACATATCCTCCCGTTCCTATTACAAGGTCTGGCTTATATTCCTTTATTATTTTCTTAGCCTTCTTGAAACCTTCAAAGTTTCTAAGAAGGGATTTGAATAGTTTTTTGTTTATCCTTCTAGGAATCCCCATGCCAGGAAGGTCTATAAATTTATAGCCAT
Source organism: Anaerococcus marasmi (assembly GCF_900290195.1). GTDB lineage: Bacteria > Bacillota > Clostridia > Tissierellales > Peptoniphilaceae > Anaerococcus > Anaerococcus marasmi. Next base: position 705,478 of record NZ_OLMF01000004.1, read on the forward strand.
ATTTTTGGGCAACAGTCTCTTCTGGGCCATTTTTTATGCCGACATAGATTATTTCCACATCAGGAATTTCTTTTTGAAGTTTTTCTCCTATGGCTATGGCTGGATAAATATGTCCACCCGTTCCTCCGCCTGAAATTATTACTTTCATCTAATCATCCTTTGTATTTCTCTATCTTTTCTTTAAAGTCCCTGCCTCTTTCTTCAAAATTCTTGTACATACCCCAAGAGGCACTTGCAGGTGATAAGAGGAAGATATCCCCTTCTTCTAAATTATCGAAGGAAATCTTTACTGCTTCTTCCATATCCTTGGCCTTCTTGTAATTTACTTTGTAGGCTTCGCAAAGACTCGCCAATTTATCTGTAGTTTGTCCAATGATAACCATAAGCTTACCATATTTTTTGAATTCTTTGACATAAGGACTGTAGTCGATATTTTTATCGTAGCCTCCTGCAATTATTACCATTGGCTTGTCGAAACTTTGAATAGCCTTGACTGAGCTATCTACATTAGTTCCCTTGGAGTCATTGTAGACCTTAACTCCCCTTATATCTGCCACAAACTCCAGCCTATGCTCTATTGATTTAAAGCTTTTAGAAGCTTTTATGATATCTTCTATAGAAACCCCATATATAAAGCAAGCAAGAATAGCAGCCATCAAGTTTTCGTAATTGTGTCTGCCTATTATTGAAAGATCATCTACATCCATTAATTTAATATTTTTTCCTTGATCTTTAAAGAATATAGATGATCCTTTAAGATAGCATCCTCGATCAACTTCTTCTTTTGAAGAAAACTCATAGACTTTTGCCAAAAAGTCATCCTTATGGGCTTGTAATATAGGATCGTCGTGATTAATCACTAGAAAATCACCTGAGTCTTGTCTTATACTAATATTAAGTTTTGAATTAATATAATCATCAAAAGATCCATGCCAATCGATATGATCTTCAGTAATGTTTGTAATACAGGCTATATGAGGTTTGTAAGTAGATACATCGTGAAGTTGGAAGCTTGATAGCTCACAAGAGAAAACCACACTTGGATTCTCGTACATTTGCCACAAGATTCCCTCACCAATATTTCCTACAGAAATAGCCTTTCTGCCAGATTCATTAAGTATATGGCTAATCATAGATGTAGTCGATGTCTTGCCATTGGTCCCAGTTGTAGCTATGATTTTAGCTTCAGGAAAGAGTCTAAAGGATAGTTCAATATCAGATATTATCTCGTATTTTTCCCCTAGTTTCTTTACCACTTCATCCCTTGGGGGAATACCTGGGCTTTTTATTACAAATTCAAAATCAAAATTACAAATTTCACTATCAGAAATAGGGCTATAGTTATAGCCCTTAAGTTCCTTAACTTCTTTTTTATTTTTATCAAAGGTATAGACATCATAGCCCATCTTATCCAGGGTCTTTGCTGCTGATATACCTGTTAGTCCCAAACCGTATACTAAAACTTTCTTCATACTAATGCCGCCAATGTTATCATACAAAATATTACAGATACTACTGCAAATGCTACTACTATTTTTTGTTCCTTATAGCCTTTTAGTTCAAAGTGATGGTGAATAGGAGTCATTAGAAAGACTCTCTTCTTGTTTCTATGTCTGTAGCTTGTAACTTGGATTATTACAGATAGAGTTTCCAAGACATAAATTCCACCAAAGATTATTAGATACAAAGGTATTTTTAAATTTATTGCCATGGCAACTATTGCTCCACCGATTGCCATAGATCCCGTATCTCCCATAAATACTGCCGCAGGATTTGAATTGAATATCAAAAATCCTAAGAGGCTTCCAAGCATTATATAAGAAAATATTTCATTATCTGTTCCCTTTCCTATTATGGCAAGTGTTATAAATACTGGAAGAGATACTGTGGCGAGCAAGCCGTCTAGGCCGTCTGTAAGATTTGTAGCATTAGTTGTACCTACTATTATGAAAATCATAATAGGAATACCAATTACTCCAAGTCTTATACTTGTGTTTGTAAAAGGTATCAACAAAGATCCTATCGAATCCTTATCATTTATATAAGCTAGAACTGAAATTATAAGGGCAAGTCCAAATTGTAGGATTATCTTTCCTCTTGGACTTAGTCCTTCGGATTGTTTTAGGATAAGTTTCCTAAAGTCATCTATAAAACCAATTGCTCCAAAGCCTATAGTCGATAAAATCACTATCCAAACTTCAAGCCTATCAAGCGGCAAGAATATAAGAGATAAAATTAGGGCTGCTATAATAAAGATTATTCCTCCCATAGTTGGAGTACCAGCCTTCTTGAGATGACTCTTTGGTCCAACCTCTCTTATATTTTGTCCAATCTTTTTTCTTTTTAGAATTGGTAAGATCACAAGGCCTAGGCCTATGCTTAACAATATACTAATAACTATCAACAAAAAATTATTCATCATTAATTCCTATCTACATTTAATTTGACAGTATTATCATCATCCTTATAAACCATGCCCAATTCTTCTAGGGCGTATCTTTGGATTAAATTAAGGTCAATTGCTTCTTCTAGCCTAGTATTTAACCTATCCCTTTGAAGCTCGTAGGAGACGATATCTGCCTGTAATGTATTATACTCATATCTTTTTGCATTCAAGTTATTTCTTTTAACTAGAGCTGTTACAAGAAGACTAACTACAACAAGGAAGGTAAATACAGATAGGACCCCTTTCATTCTCCTATCTCTTTTCTTAAGATTTTGAATCTGTTTGATTTTCTTATTTCTTCTGTTATCCTTAACCTTAAGTCGTTTTCTTTTCTTGTTGTTGTTTTTGCTAATAGCTATTCTTTCTTCCATGTCTATATCCTTTGTCCAACTCTAAGCTTGGCAGGCTTTGATCGAGAATTATCCCTTAGCTCAGCTTTAGTAGCCGTCAGTGGTTTTCTCGTTATAATCTTAATTTTGGCCCTATGATCACATACACATACTGGAAATTCTGGAGGGCAGATACAATCTCTTGCCAAATCCTTGAACTTGTTCTTTACAATCCTATCTTCTAGGGAGTGGAAGGTGATTATTGCAATCCTTCCGTCTTTTTTTAAGTGATCAACGACTTTTTCTATAGTGTTTTCCAAAACTTCTAGTTCTCTATTTACTTCTATTCTTAGGGCTTGGAATACTCTTTTTTCAGGATGAGCATCTTGACTTTTTATAGATTTGCTTACAATTTCTCGAAGTTTAAAAGTCGTATCGATTCTTTCTTCTTCACGTAGACTTACTATATTTCTAGCGATAGCCCTTGCGAATCTCTCCTCACCATATTCGAAAAATATACGCTCTAGCTCATCCTGAGAGTATTCATTGACAATAACTTCCGCTGTTAACTCATTATCCTGGTTCATCCTCATATCCAAAGGACCATCCTTCATATATGAAAATCCCCTATCCGCATTGTCAATTTGATATGAACTTACGCCAATATCCATCAAAGCCCCATCTATCAAATCAAGGCCAAGGTCTTCTAGGGCTTTCTCGAAGTTTTCGAAGTTACTATTTACGAAGCTAACATTAGAAAAGTCCCTTAAGTTTTCCTTGGCAGCTTCAATGGCTTCTTTATCCTGATCGATTGCTATAAGCCTTCCCTTATCAGAAAGTCTTTCTAGGATCATCTTGGAATGACCTCCCTTTCCCAGGGTTAAGTCTAGGTAAATTCCATCTGGATTAATATTTAGATTTTCTATAGTCTCTTTTGCGAGAACTGGTATGTGTTCAAATTTCATATTATTCATCCATTATATCGGATAGATTCACCTCTACTTCGTCAATATAAGCCTCCCAATTGGCCCTATCCCAAAGCTCAATTGTGCTATTATTTCCAATTATCATTGCTTCTTCTTTGATCTCGCTATAGTCTCTCAGGTTCTTGTTAAGAAGGACTCTACCTTGTTTGTCAAGGCTTGCCTTTACGGTGGATGAGAAAAATAGTCTCTTGATAGCGCGGTTTTTCTTATTTTGCACTTCCAAGCCATCAAGTCTTTCGGATTGCTTGACAAATTCTTCCTCAGTGTAGATTACTAGGGACTTCTCTGGACCCTTGGTTATGTAGAAGTTCTCAGATAAATCATCTCTAAACTCACTCGGTATCATTATTCTATTTTTAGAATCTAACTTGTGAGTAAATTCACCTAAAAACATTTCCCACCACTTTCTACCACTATATTCCACTTCACTATCATTTTATACTAAAAGCACTTTATTTGCAACAAAACCTGCTAACAAAAGTCAAGGAGAAAAGCAAATTAATTTTGTATTTCTCCTTGTTAATTAGAGTTTAAATTTGAGCATACCAAATAAACCGGTTACTATCGGCTTGTTTTTTTACTATTGCATTCTTAATTCTAGGCTACTTTTAACAACTTCTTTTCTTGTTTTGATGCCATAACTTTTGCATAGTATATTCTTAAGAATTTATTTAATCCTGCAAATTTACATACTTTTTTCGCTTTTCCATCGTTTTCTTTTTTTACCATATACAGATATATTTCATTTTCAGGATCTTTTGCACTCATCATACATTTCATAGCTTGGTAACCTACTTTTCTTAGTATTGCATTGCCTCTTTTTGTTATTTTTCTCTGGTCTGCTTTAAAATTCCCTGATTCATATGGTGGTGAATCTATTCCTACAAAAGATATTAAACTTTTTTTATTTTTGAATTTTGATAAGTCTCCAAACTCTGCTGTGATTTGTACTGCTAATTTATCTGATATTCCTGAGAATTTTTTTGCTTCTTGATATTCTTCTAGGGGCTCGGCAATTTCTATCATTTGTGATAAAATAGTATGTAGAATTTGATTTATATGTTTTATCAATTCTATTCCTTCTTGTATGCTAGTCTTTATATATGAGCTATTAGAAGGTTGAGTTGAGATACTTTCCTCTGCGAGCTTGTATATGGATTTAGCTTTATCAGCATTAGGATGGTATCTCTTTTCTTTTGCCCAGTTTTTAAAATCTTCTATGAATTTTTCTTCTGTTTTTTCTAATACTAGGTTTTTATGCCACCATCTTTCTAAGAAGTCTAATAGTTTATCTTTTGAAAAGTCTCCTGACGCGTGTGGAATTAATTTCTTTATTCCTGGAAATGTTTGACTTATTGTTTGGTCTATGAAGTTCATTTGATTTATTCTTAAGTCCATATAGTGCTGATAGGATCTGTTTAATTCTTTTAGGACTCTGAAATTTTCTGAATCTATTTTGTATTCTTGTAATTCTTTCCAGTACATCAAGCCATATTCTGCTATTTGTATGGCATCTATATTATCATTTTTTGCTTTTCTAAAGTTAAGTACTCGACAAAACTGTTTCATTTTCAAAGGGTTTACCACAGTTACAAAGTATCCTTTGTCTTTTAATTCATAGAGGATTGGAAGATGGTATTTACCTGTTGCTTCCATGATTATTTTTACTTCTTCGTTTAATGAATCTAGTTTCTTTAAAAATTCTTCTACTTTTGTTTTCTTAAGATGGACATCAAAAGGCTTCCAAATGATTTTGCTACCTTGTTCTAGTGCACAGACTGTAAACTTCTCTTTTGCTATATCTATTCCTATAGATATCATTTTATTACCCTCTTTCTTTTAATTTGTAGTTCCTACCTGCACCATTACACTCATTTTAGCTCGTGACACGGACTTTTTGCCCAACCTGCTTAACCGAATATGAATAATGAAGAGATAGATGACAGTTTTATTGGCGGATGTTTAAACCCTAAAAGACGGTCGTCATACTACATCTTCATTATACAAAAATAGTGCAAGATAGAAATTAATTTCTTTCTTACACTATTTATGGTACTAAAAAGTCGGCCCTAAGCCGACTCTAAAATTATCTGATTTTTATATTTTATCTATAAAGCTTAAGCTTGTAAGATCTATCACTTAAACTTTATAATCTTCTCTTTTTTCTCTTTACTTTTATTTTCCCTAAAATAAGGTGGGAGATGATTTTTATTTGCCCAAATATATAGGACTATTCCTAGAAGAACATAGATTATACTCATAAGCTGTGCTGTTCTTAAAGATCCTATATAAAGGGAATCTGTCCTAAGACCTTCTACAAAATATCTCAAGATCCCATATAGGGTGAAATAAATTGCAGACTGCTTACCCTTATCTGGATTTTTCTTCCTGTAATTTATTAGGAGAATAAATATTAAAACATCTCCGATAGATTCATATAGGAAGGTTGGATGAACCTTGACTCCATCTATGATAATCCCCCAAGGAAGGTCTGTCGGCCCCCCATGGGCTTCGGAGTTTGCAAAATTGCCCCATCTACCTATACCTTGAGCAAGGACAAGAGAAGGTACTAGTACATCCATAAGATCTAGGAGAGGGATCTTTTTGTATCTTGCATATATTATAAGGGCTATACTTCCAAAGAGGATTCCCCCATGGATTGCAAGACCTCCCGCCCTAAAGTTTAGGATCTGTGAAGGGTTACTTCCATAATAGTCCCACTCGAAGATAACATACCAAAACCTTGCTCCGATTATTCCGATTGGTAGGATAACAAAAAGCAAATCATAGATAAAGTCTTCATCAAAACCTCGCCTTACGAACTCACTTTTTGCAAATTGTGCCGCGATAAATATTCCCGTTATGATTATTATTGCATACCAATAGATTTCTATACCGAATATTCTAAAGGCAACAGGATCTATATTAAATTCCATCTTTATTCCTCGCTAGAATCATCCCAGTTTGAGTATACTTCTTGGACATCGTCGTTATCTTCCAGAGTATCTATTAGCTTATTAAGCTTATCCACATGTTCTTCTTCTACGCTAATCATGTTATCTGCAAGATAAGATATATCTGCACTTTCTATTTTATAGCCTAATTCTTTTAGTTTATCATTGGCATCGTTAAAGCTATTAACGTCTGTGATAGCCTCGAAGTATTCTCCCATTTCCTTGACATCTTCGCAGCCTGTTTCTAGGGCATCCATCATGAATTCATCGAAGTCTTTTCCTTCTTTTCCTACTATGATATCGCCCTTTCTTTGGAACATGAACATAACGGATCCATCAGTTCCAAGATTTCCACCGTTTTTGTCAAAGGCATGTCTTACATCAGGAGCTGTTCTATTTTTATTATCTGTTAGGCAGTCTACTATTACAGCAACTCCACCTGGTCCGTATCCTTCATAGATTACTCTTTCGAAATTATCTGAAGCATCATCTCCTGCTGCTTTCTTGATAGCTCTATCTATGTTATCATTTGGCATGTTATCTGCCTTAGCTTTATCTATAGCAGTTTTAAGAGCAGGGTTATATTCTGGGTTTACTCCACCCTCTTTGGCTGCAACTGTTATATTTCTAGCGTGTTTTGTAAAGATTTTGCCCTTTTTGGCATCTTCACTTCCCTTTTTATTTTTAATCTTGCTCCATTTATTATGTCCTGACATATTTCCTCCTATTTTCCTTCAAATAACATCAAAGTATCTTTGACTTCTATTTTGATATTGGCGCTTGTTATATTGATAAGGTCATTTTCTATTTTGGGGTAATCTTCGCTTCTAATATGAAGCCTAATCTTAACCAAATCGGTAAAGTCCTTATCTATGACCTTAAGCTTATTTTCTGCTAGGTAGTTTTCAATTATACCAAGCACCGTATACGAATGAATTAATTCTACTTCAAAATACTCTCTCTTACAAACTATATTATCCGATACAGTATCTGTAACTCCCCTGGTATAGGCCCTAACAAGTCCTCTTTTTCCTAATAGCTTGCCACCGAAATATCTGGTAACGACAACGCAAATATTTCTGACCTCTTCTTTTTCAAGAACAGATAGCATAGGAAGGCCCGCAGACCCTTGGGGTTCGCCATCATCTGAGTATCTTTTAATCTCAGGGATTTCATTTATGATATAGGCCGAGCAGTTGTGATTTGCTTGCTTGTTTTTATCCTTTATCTCTTCGATAAAAGCTATAGCTTCTTTCTCACTTTCTACATACTTGGCGCTTGTTATAAATCTCGACTTTTCCTCTTCGAACTCGCTAGTCTTAAATCCCTTTATGGTCCTATACTTTTTTAATATATCTGTCATATTTCGAATAGTCCTCTTTGCTTATTTCTAGTTTCAATATGCTAGAAGTTGGATCATAGTCTCTTTCTATGATATCATAATTCGTCATGATATAATCTAAAACCTTGCCATCTTCAAATGGAATTGCCATTTCTACAAGCTCATAGTCTTTTTTGATGATTGAGACGATTTTCTCCTTAAGTCTTATAAGATCTTCTTCTTTGTGAGCAGATATTTGGATTTTTTCACTATCTCTTTTGTATAGACTTACACCTAACTGATCGTCTACCTTATCCATTTTATTAAAAACGTAAAGAACTTCCTTATTTCCTATATCAATTCCTTCGAGAGACTTTTCGATTGTCTCTATCTGATGGTCAATGTTATGACTTGAATCGATTACTATAAGGAGCATATCGGCAAATCTAACCTCGTCTAAGGTTGTTAGGAAGGAGTCATTTAGCTCCTTGGAGAGATTGTCGATAAAACCTACAGTATCTGTCAAGGTAACCTTGGTGTTCGAAAAATCTAGCCTCCTAGTAGATGTATCAAGCGTTGCAAAAAGAAGATCGTCCGAATATACATACTTTTCCTCACCGAAAAGCTTTATCATTCCATTTAGGATAGTAGACTTGCCAGCGTTGGTGTAACCAACTAAGGATATATTGTGGACATCCCTTCTGCCCTGCCTATTGATTCTTTTGGTCTTATCCAAATCCTTAAGGGCTTTTTCCAAAGACTTGATATCTCTTACAATAGCACGCCTATCTGTCTCAAGCATGGTCTCACCAGGTCCTCTTGTACCAATTCCTCCTGCCTGCCTTGATAGGTAAGAAAACCATTTGTTGATTCTAGGCAATTGATATTTTAGCTGAGCAAGCTTAATCTTAAGCCTTGCTTCCTTGGTATTTGCACGCATAGCAAAAATATCTAGGATAAGAGTTGTCCAGTCCACTACGTGAAGCTTCATCTCTTCTTCTAGATTGTAAAGCTGACTAGCTGATAATTCTACATCAAATATTACCGTATCTATGTCATTTTTTTGGGCAAGATCCATAATCTCTTCGACTTTTCCCTTGCCTATATAATATCTGGGATTGACCTTGCTTATGTTTTGGGATACGTAAGCTTCAGTCTTTCCTCCTGCAGTATTAATCAAAGACTCTAATTCATAAATCTTGTTATCGAGATCGTCGTCTTTATCTACTGCATTAACTTGTATAACTCTTTGCATAAATTTCCTTTCTAAAAATGATTATACGACTAATCGCTTGATTATAAAAGTTAATAAGTGTGGAAGTATTTAGTTAAAAATGATAAAATGATAGTATCTAGAATATTAAAAATAATCATGGAGGCATTATGCATAAAAAACTTGCCGCTCTTGTTGGAAAAATAATACTAGTTGTAATATTATTTGTAGCTGGCCTTGGAGTTATTTTTGCTGGCATGACTGGTGGAGCAATACTAGAAGTAATGAAGACTGCTCCCAAAATTGACGCTAACAGCATAAAATACGAAATGAGCCAAAACTCAACAATAGTGGATGAAAACGGAAACGAAGTCGATTCGATTGCTACAAGCGAATACAGACAGATAGTAGATTATAAAGACATACCTAAGAATTTAAAAAATGCATTTGTCGCAGTTGAAGATGAAAGATTTTATAAACACAATGGTATAGATCCCCTATCAATCATAGGTTCTGCTGTTGAGAATATGAAGGCAGGATCAATCGTAAGGGGTGGATCTACTATAACCCAGCAGCTTGCAAGAAACACCTATCTCTCTAATGATCAGACTTATGAAAGAAAGATAAGGGAGATTTATCTTGCTCTTGAAATCGAAAAATATCTCGACAAAGATGAAATCCTAGGAGCCTATCTAAATAGGGTCTTTATGGGACAAAATTCTTACGGAGTTCAAGCTGCAGCTAAGACTTACTTCAATGAGGACGTATCCGAGCTTAATCTTGCCCAATGCGCATCTCTTGCTGGAATTGTCCAATCTCCTTCAGAAAACTCACTCTATAAGTCAATTAAGACTAGTGAAGTGACTGACCAAAGAGTCCTAGGTGAATTTAGCATAGAAGGAAATAAATACTCAGCTGTATATAATGAAGCTCCTTACAAAAGAGAAGAATATGTATTAGACAAAATGCTAGAAAATGGCTATATCGACGAGACTCAATACAAAGAAGCCAAAGAATTTGACGTAGCAAGCACAGTAGAACCAGCAGAAAGGTCCAACACAGAAATCGCTAGCTACTTTAACTCTCTTCTAGAACGTCAAGTAGTTAATAAACTCATGGACGTCCTAAATATTTCTGAAAACCAAGCCTGGGATAAGCTCTATTATGGAGGACTTAAGATCACAACGACCCTAGATAAGGACTTACAAGGAAAACTTGAAGATATATATGCTGACTTTTCAGAATATCTCATAGGTAATAGCCAAGGCCTAGGCTACGCTCCCCTACTTGATTTATCCTATGATAACTGGGGAAATATCGTTAACTCTAGCGGTGGCTTACTCTATTACAAGAAAGCAAATCTCCTAGATGAAAACAACGACCTCTTCCTAAATTCAGATGAGGCCTGGTATGACGATGCTGGAGACTTAATCCTTTCAACAAGCAAGGCTTACCTTGACCAAACCAAGCTTATCTTTAAAGATTTCTATTCCTTGGATGAGACAAATTCCAACCTTAGAACTCATAGGACAGGTCGTATAGAATTTGAGTCCAACGAAGATATCTATACAGATGAGAATGATAATATAGTTATTAGCAAGAAATATCTAGATAATAACCCAAATCTTTTTACAGCCTATGACGATGGATCTATTAGCCTTAACAAGGACTATTACGATATAGACCTAAACGGTGTAATCCAACCTCAATCATCATCTGTAATAATCGATCAGAAGACCGGCCATATCAAAGCCTTGATGGGAGGGCGTGACCAGGAAGGAATCAATATCTTAGATAGAGCATCAAGTGTTCCAAGACAACCTGGTTCATCAATCAAGCCTATAGCAACTTATACAGCTGCCCTAGATAATGGCTTTAACCTTGCAACTGGTGTAGACGATGTTCCATTCGAGATGACCGAAAATGGCGAAGCTTGGCCTGTCAATGTATATGGCTACTACATGGGCTACACTCCTATAAGAGAAGCTATCAAGATGAGTATAAATACAATAGCTGTATCTACCCTTAATAAGGTAGGAATCGATACAAGTCTTGAATATCTAAGAAACTTTGGCCTAATCAAAGACAACGGCAAAGATTATTTCGTAACCAAAGATGAAAATCCTGATACAAATGACGAAAACCTAGCAGCCCTAGGAGTCGGTGCTATGAGTCACGGACTCACTACACTCGATATGACCGCTGCCTACGCAGCCCTTGCCAATAAGGGTGAGTACAATGAACCTCTTACCTTCTCAAAGATAACCGACTCCCAAGGAGAAGTAATCTTCGATGAAGAAAATCTAGTTAAACACACAGTAACAAGTCCAGAAACAGCCTATCAAGTAACTTCTGCTCTAGAAAGTGCAGGCGAATACTATGGAAATATCCACCTAAACGGAACAGATTACGCAACCAAGACCGGAACAACTGATGATAAGACAGACTTCTGGTGCGTAGGATATACTCCTTACTACACGGTTGGAGTTTGGATGGGAGCTGATAATCAAAACATCCACTTAAACAGCAACAGTGTAGATAGGGCAGCTCTAATGTGGAATGTTATAAATACAGAAATACTCGCTGACAGCGAACCTGTTAGTTTTGAAGAACCAGATGGTATAAGACACATGGAAGTAGACACCATAAGTGGTAAGCTTCCTACAGATGCTTCAAGGGCAGATCCACGTGGTACTGTCAAGGAAGAAATCTTTGGTCCAGAAAACTATCCAAAAGAAGAAGACGACATGCACAAATGGGCTTATATAGATTCAAGAAACAATCTATTGGCAAGTGATGTCACACCAAAGTTCTTTACTCAAACTAGATCATTAATAGCTGAAAAAAACGAATATGATCCTAACAAGTTCAATGGCATTATTCCAAGAGACTGGGATTACAGGATGCCAACAGTCTACTCAACCTTAGTCTATACACCACCAAAAGTGGAAAATTATAGGGATAAGGACAAAGACAAGGATAAAAATGATAAGGATAAGAACACCAAAGATGAAAACGAAAAAGAAAACGAAAATAAGGAAGAAAATAAAAATTCCACAACAGAGACACTTGATAATCTGTTGAATAAAGAACCTACAGAAAATGATTCTGGATTAGGCAACTAAAAAATCCCCCATGAGGGGATTTTTTGTAATATTATTTTAAGTTATCTACATTTTATAAATTTAATCCCTAGTGAAAAATTATATAAAAGTAAATTTCTCAACAAAAAAACTTCCCAAGCTAAGCTGGGAAGCTTTTTATTGTTTTAATTCGATTATTTCTTTGCCCCAGTAATCTTATCGTAAGCAAATAATAGGATTACTGCACCGATTACTGCGTATACGATCTGCATTACAAGTCCTGGGTTTGCTGAGTTAAATAATGTACTAAATATCCAGTTACCAACTCCACCACCGATTACTCCGACGATGATATTTGCACCAGTTCCCATTTGAGCATCTTTACCCATAATTTTGCTTGCAATCCAACCTGCAATTGCTCCGATAATAATTGAAGCTATTATTCCATAATTACCCATAATTTCTCCTTTCAAAAGTACGATGTACTTATAATTTGATTAGCAACATCATTTGCTACTAATATATTTATATCCTTATTTTTATATTTTAAACATTTTTTTATATACAAGGTACAATGTATGAAAAGGTAATTCTTATGTTATAATAGTTAATGGAGAGGAAAAAAGAATGAACGAAATAAATATTTTAATAGTAGAAGATGAAAAAACTATATCCGATATAGTTAAAAATTATTTGATAAAAGATGGCTACCAAGTCTTTCAGGCCTTCGATGGAGTAAAGGCGCTAGAGATTTTTAATGAGGAAGAGATCGATCTTGTGATACTTGATCTCATGCTTCCAATGCTTTCTGGAGAGGAAGTCCTTAAGGATATTAGAAATAGATCCCAGGTTCCTGTTATAATTACCTCTGCCAAGGTTGAGGAATTCGATAGGATCCAAGGACTTAGGCTAGGGGCAGATGATTATGTAACCAAACCTTTTTCTAACAAGGAACTTGTAGAAAGAGTTAAGGCTGTTCTTAGAAGGATCGAAAAATACAATATCCCTAGGGCAGATATTATCAAGACAAATGACGGAAGACTTCTAATGGATCTTAAATACAATAGATTCTTAAAAGATGGCAAGGAAATTTCCCTCACTAAGAACGAATTTTCTATTGTAAAGACCCTATTTTCAAGTCCAAACAAGATTTTTACAAGAGATGAGATAATAGAGCTTACCTTTGGTCTAGATTATGACGCCTACGACAGGGCAATAGATACTCATATCAAAAATATTAGACAAAAAATCGAGGACAATCCCAAAAAGCCTCAATACATCAAGACGATCTATGGTATGGGCTACAAATCCGGTGGCGTAGATGACCTCGTTAAGGAATAAGTTAATCAAAAATTTCATAGCAGGAGTTCTTTCTTGTATATTGATTTATTCAATTCTTATAACCCTACTTGTAACCCTAAAATACTCGGACCTTTTAAAAATCGTAGATGATAAAAAGCCGAATCTAATAAGTGAATGGTTTATAAGACTTAATAATGACGAAAACATTTCATCTGAAGGTATGTGGGCTTATCTTGATGATTTAAGTAAGCAACAAAATGTCAATATCAAGTATTATGATGCGGATGGCAATCTTATTAAATACATCCATTCCCTTAAGGATGATGACCCTGATCATTTCAAGAGCAAATCCTACAATGTCTTTAATGCCGATAAGAAACAAGAAGCAGGAAAGATTCTAGTAGAGTATTCTGTTGACTATACTACTGTCAATAGGCTCCAAGACGATTTTAGGCAGGCAGTAATATATGCTATAACAAGCTCGCTTATAATAGGCTTTGTCATAGCTATAATACTATCAACCAATATCTCAAAACCTATTGTAGAGATGAATGACTTTACTGTGAAGATCAAAGAGGGAATCTATGAAAGCCTTGCCGATAAAGAAAGTGATATTAGTGAAATTTCAAATCTGCAAAATAATATCAACTTCCTATCCGAATCTCTAAAAAAGCAAGAAGATATAAGGATGCGCTATGCCCAAGACATATCCCACGAGCTAAGAACTCCCCTAACCAATCTTAAGCTGTATATAGAAGCCTTAGATGATGGGGTGATGGAATTTGATGAGACTACCGTCCAAAGCTTAAATGGAGAGATTAACAGACTACAGGTCCTTATAGATGGCCTCAAGGACTCCTTTAATGAAAGTGTGGAGATGGGTAAGCTAAACCTTGAAGAAGTTAATATATCTGAAATGCTTGATGGAATAGCAAATGGTTTTATGGCAAATTTCATCAATAGAAATATCAGCCTTAGCAAAGATATAAAGCCGGAAGTTTACCTAGTAACAGATAGAAATAAGCTTCTCCAAGTCATCCAAAATATCCTATCTAATGCCATAAAAGCCATAGACAGAGATGGAAACATTGAAATTAAGCTTAGTGAATTCAACAAAAAAGTATTTATAGAGATTTCTGATGATGGAGTTGGGATTGATAGCGATAAGCTAGATATGATATTTGAAAGATTCTTTAGGATAGATGATTCAAGAAACACCAAGACTAATGGAGTAGGCTTGGGGCTTGCTATTAGCAAAAACTTCGTTGAAGCCTTGAATGGGAAAATTGACGTCAAAAGTAAGATTAACGAAGGTTCGAGTTTTATCCTAACTTTCAACAAATAAGTGCGGTGAATTATGAGAAAAAATAAGAAAAGATCTGATAGGCTAAGGAGAAAAAGCGAAATCAGAATAGTAAAAAGTAGCAAAAAAGACAGACCAAGAAGGCCTCTTACAAGAAAACAAAGACTTCGCAAAAAGAAGATTATTAGAAGAAGAAGGATACTACTTCTTATCCTCCTTATCCTGATTTTTTCCCTAGGAAGTCTTATCTATAAGAGATTTACCTCCTACAAGTCCCCAGGCTATCCTAGCTTTAGGGACGAGGTTTTAGAGGGACTTACAGAAAATATCTTCGTAGCTAATACCGATGGCAGAAGTCTTACTAGTGCGGAAAAAATAGCTGATTTTGATAAACTCTATGAGTCTATAATAAGAAACTACCCTGTAAGTAAGGATAATAAAGATTATTTTGACAGGTTCGCAAAGGCCCATGATAGTTTAAGAAAAAGAGCGGGAAACTCAAAGACTGACCAAGAATACTTCGATATTATTAGTGAAAGCCTATCTATCCTAGAAGATCCAAAAACTTTCATCCTTGATAAGGACACTTATAACAATCTATTTGGCTACCACAAAAACAGCAAGGATACAAATATAGCCAAAGTCCTTGGCAATGACCAAGCTGTCGATAGATATAAGAGGATGATTAATAAGGAAAATATCAACAAGGATATGATTATCGATAGTCCTAAGGCCTCGACTTTAATTGTTAGGCTTCCTGACTTTAATTCCAAAAATGTTGACTCTGATCTTGATTTAATTGCTGATAAACTTCAAAAAGGCTCAGTAGAATCAATCGTCTTTGACTTATCTAATAATACATCCATAGACTCAGCCTATGTAAATGAGTTTGTAACTTACTTTTTGGATAAGGACTATGAGGAAAAAGATATTTTCTTCTATAGGGGGAACCTATTTGAAGAAAAGCTATCTGATATGAAAGCAAATGATCAAAGTCCCTATACAACTGGCAAGGTAAAGAATCTTGCTATTAAGTACAACAAGGAAGTAAGTAAATTTGACCTAGATGATTATACCTACTACGATCAGATTGAGCTTAAACTTAAGAAAAAGGATGATTTCAAGAAAAGAAAAATCTTCGTCCTAACTAACGAAAATACTGCAAATCAAGCTATAAGATTTGCATCGATTCTTAAGGATAATGGAGCATACACAATAAAAAACGCCTTAAGTTCAGATAATACTCCTAAGGATAGAATAGATTACCTATCCCCTGACCTCTTGCTTCTAGATCATGCTGGACTAATCCTTGCCATAAATACTGAAATTAGAGCAAGTGAAGATAAGATATTAGAATATGATCAAAGGATAAATAGTGAAAATCCAGATAAGGCAATGATGGAAATAGTAAAA
Organism: Anaerococcus marasmi; assembly: GCF_900290195.1. Lineage (GTDB taxonomy): Bacteria > Bacillota > Clostridia > Tissierellales > Peptoniphilaceae > Anaerococcus > Anaerococcus marasmi. The sequence continues at coordinate 721,828 of NZ_OLMF01000004.1, forward strand.
TAAATAAAATCCCTTAGAGATTCTCGATTAAAAAGAGATGTAATCTAAGGGATTTTTTCTGGGAATTTTCCACAAAATAAAATTTAATGTTCCATTTTGCTAATTATTTTAATTATGAGATAAATTTCACACTAGCTTGTGAAGAAATATTTTTTATTAGAAAAGATCTTATAATTTTATCCATAGAAAAAAGGGCTGTTGCAGAATGAATAAATCGTACCAATATCATTAGAAGAACCTCCACGGAAATTTTGCCTCCATCAGCCGGCAGGCATAACTAAAAATTTCCTAAGAGAACCTTCTAACGATGGTACGATGATTATTCATAGTTTTGCAACAGTCCTTAAGAATTTATTATTTTCTAACGAATTCTTTTGATTTTCTCTCACCAAGTCTACCAGCGTAAGCCGATACTACTAGGGCAAGTACAAGTCCTACAAATACAAGTACTGATCCAACTGATGCCTTGTTAGAAGCATCTTCTGCTCCTTCTTTGGCGCTTTCTACAGTTTCGTCAACCTTATCACTTGCTTCATTTGAAAGTCTTGTGATTTCTTCACTTGCATTGTTAATTGTCTTTTCAGCTTCTGTTGAAGCATCTTGCAAGCCGTTGTAGATATTTTCTGAAACTTCACTAGCTTCTTCTTCTGTAAGGTCTGTGTTTTTAGAAACTGCATTATCAATTGCTTCCTTATCAGCAGAATCTGCTATAGTTTTTGCTCTTTCAGATAATGAATCTGTTAGATCTTTTATAATTTGATCCTTGTTTTCTGGGTTTACTGCTAAATCCTTAACTGCAGCTGTGATTTCATCTCTAGATTCTTGAAGTTGTCCTTCTAGATAATCTGGTTGAAGTTCAGCAACTTCTGTATCTGCTAGATATTTTTCTAGATTTCCTTGAAGTTCTTCTGTATCAACGTCTGAAATATTAGCTCCTGCTTTCTCAAGTGCTTTGCTTGCTGCATCTCCTGCAAAATTTGAAACAGATCCTACAACTTTACCTGCTGCATTTCCTGCAGTTCCAGCAACAGAACCTATTACATTTCCTGCCATTCCGAGTGCTGAGGCTACTGCGTTAAATACTAGTGTTATTAGTAGTAGGATAGTTACTGCCCAAGTTACAATTCCGTGAAGAAGACCAGTTGATCTTGCAGAATATCCTGCGACATATCCTCCTGCACAGAATGAAATGATTAAGGTAATGATTGTCCAAATACCTGTACCAATTCCAATTCCTGCCATTGGGTCAGCGCTTGTTGGTGCAAATAAACCAAATCCTAGTGCTGCTGTTAGTAAGCTTAGAACAGCAAATACTGCTGCTGCACTTACAGCACCTGCTATAATTGAGCCCCAAGATAAGTTTTTACCAGCTTGGATAGGACTTGTTTCTTGTTCATAAACAGCCCTATTAACTCTTCTGTTATTCTTTTCTGTCATTTTTCCTCCTTATGATGTCAAATCATTTTCAATATTAAATACATAAGCATTTTCTATGCTTGCTGTATTATTATACCCAATTTTATCAATTTACCTACATTTTTTGTAAACTTCTTGTTCTCTAAGAATTTCAGAGATCATATCTCTTCCCTTTTGCATTTTCTTTATATTTTTGATATCAAGTATTATAACATCATTTTTGATCAAATCATTTTTACTCTTATCTGTTAGATAAGAAGAGTTTATGATAAGAATTGGCCTTAGTCTAGTATCCATGTCAGAAATTTTTCCAATCATTTCTTTGATGAAATCCTCTTTTAAGTTTTTTTCATAATCATAATTTTTGATTTCTATTGCAAATCGCTTATCCTTCTTCTTGGCATAAAGATCAAACCTATGGCTTCTTTCAAATTCTTCCTGGAAGGGCTCGACCCTGTAGCCAGATTTCCTAAAGGCCTTAGCAATGAATTCTTCCGTAGTAAAGTCTAGATTAATCTTTCTTAAAGCCTTCAAAAGATTGGTCGGATTTATCTTAAAGACTGCCCTATATTCGGTTATCTCTCCGAATCTTTTAATATCAAATCCAATGACAAGGTCATTTATCACATTGAAATTGCCGTGAGCTATGGCATTTCTTATATGACGTAAGAGGGCCATGGTCTTTGTTTCACTAGAATCAGCTAGGGTCATTATAAGCTTTTGCTCATCTACCCCAACCTTACCCTCGAATTTTTTCGCTAATTTTTCACTAATCTCCTCGGTAAAAAGCACATCTCTATCTTCTAATTTCATAGAAGCCATTATGTCTTTGAAGATATAATCGTCATATTCTGGGTTTAGGAGAAGCTCGTTTTCCTTGGCCTGCTCTGAAGTAATATTTGGCACATACCACAAGAGCATCTTTATGGCTTCATCTAAATCTGGACTTAGCTTTATAGGAATTTCCTTATGTCTTATAGAAAAATCCATAAGTTTGCCAGTCTTATTTATTTCAAACTTATCTGTAATTTCCATCTTACAACCTTTCTTTTAGTATCTACTAATATCTTACCCAAATACATATTTATTTTTCTATCTTCAAATAATTATAGGATCCATCTAGGTCAAGTAAATTCCTTAAGATGTACCTTATCTTAAGATCTTCACTCACAAGGTCAATGTACTTATTTCCTAAAAGATAGGCACAGACAATTTTTGGATTATTTTGAAGATATGATATGATTTCACTTTCTAAAACTGGATTTTTCCTAATTTCATTAAGCCTTTTTCTTATATTTTTCCCTCTTATGGTAGATGAGTAATCTGTTAGCTTGTAATTAGAAAGAGTAGATCTTATATTTAGCATAAGATTAATTGTCCTATTAATCCTTGTCCCACGAAAGGTCCTAAGGCCTTCTCCATCCTTATCGTTAATTAAATAGAAGCCTTCGGCATCTGGATTGGTCTTCAAGCTATCGATTACTCCATTGATTTTTTCGTTAAAGGAATATTTTGCTCTTTTCTCTATAATTTCTTCCATTTTTCTTCTAATCTCATCAGATGTCTCTTTGTTAGTAGATGAGCTAAAGTCGGGCGCCTTGCCCTCTTCTGCCTTACTTACTATGATTTTTTTAGCCTTTAGATTAATAGATTCAACCTGCCAAATGGATCCAGCCAGATAGAGCCCGTCTCCCTTCTTTAAGTCTATAGATTTTTCTATCTCTCCAATCTTCCCCTTTTCACTAAATACATGAAAATTATCCTTCCTTATAAATTGATTGTAGAAAGATCCCATCTTGAGGAGCTTTTCGCATTCTCTTCCTCCTATATATTCATTTTCCAGTTTTTCTATATAACCTTCCTCTACCATATGGGCAGTAATTTCCATAAATTCCTCATGGTTTATATCAAAGTCTAACTTCTTATACAGACTCACATAATCGTCGACACTTAATCCATTTTTTTCTAATAGAGTAGATAGGATTTGATGGGCAAATACATCATAAGGGCTCTTTATAGGATCAATTTTATCAAGTCTTCCTTCCTTAAATAGGATAATTGTCGCAAGCGACTGGACTAAGTCCCAAGGATTTGTAGCAATCTGATGGAGAATAGACTTCCCAGTTTTTCTGCCAGACCTTCCCAGCCTTTGGGCGAGAGATAGGACAGAATTTGTAGACCCATACTGACAAATCGAATAGACACTACCTATATCGATACCTAGCTCAAGGGTTGATGTCGCACAGATTATGAAATTTTCCCCATGTCTATTTTTAGCAAAGTTTTCTATTTCCTTTCTTCTTTGTTTGCTAACAGAAGAATGGTGGGAGAAGATTTGAGTCTTTATTTTATCTTCCCTAGCTTTCTTCTTAAGCTTTACGGCAAGCTCTTCGACAAGTTTTCTAGCGTTTGGAAAAGCAAGCATCGATCCTTCACTTGCAAAAGATAAAATTTGCCCAATCGTCTTATCGCTTATATGATCTTCCTCATTATAAGAAATCGTAGCCTCTAGCTCGTTTTTGGATGAGTCTACTATTAATTTAGTAGCCCTCTTATTTTTAAAAAAATTCTTACAAATATCGTAATTTAGATTTCCTACTGTTGCAGATAGGCCAATAAATCTCGGATTTTTATCAGTATAGGAAAGTATTCTCGTAAGAAGACTCTTAAGCTGGACACCCCTATTTCCAGTAAGAAAACTGTGGATTTCGTCGACTATTATATAATCTAATCCCCTAAATAATTTCTTAGCCGCATGTCCCTTGTTTACAAAAATTGCCTCGAGAGATTCTGGAGTCATAAGACAAATTCCAGAAGGATTTTCCAATAATTTTTCTTTTTTCGTCTGATTGGCCTCACCATGCCAGCTAGTAACATTAATACCAATATCATCACACATGGCGAGGACTCTCTCAAACTGATCGTTAATCAAGGCTATAAGTGGAGATATATAAAGAATCCTAAGCCCCTTATCGAAGTCATTTGCTTCTGATATGGCAGGTAGAAAGGCTGCCTCAGTCTTGCCAGCTGCAGTTTTTGCTATGAGGACTAGATTGTCACAACTTTTCACGAAGTTTTCGATAGAAGCTTTCTGAATCTTGGTTAGACTTGGCCGCTTGTTTTTGTAGACGAACTCCCTCATAGGCCTTGATAATAGTGAATATGGATCTGTCATAGGATAAAGATATCGTCGTCGTGATCATCAGGATCTTTTTCGACAGGACTTGTTAGACCCTGAAATTTACTTTCCAAGATTTGCTCTATACTTACTTCCGGATTCTGTCTTTTAAGATCTAGGATTTCAAGGAAGTCCTTGATTACAGCCCTAGGGGTAAGAAACTCCTTGGCTCCTGGTCTATTGAGCTGTCCTTCCATGTATTTTATAATAGTTTCCTTATCCATGTGTATTTCTTCCCCGTAATTGATATTATAAATATTAAGGAGATTTTCAAGGAGGGTGAAAATTTCTTCTTCTGTTAGGGGTTTAAGTAAGAGAGCGGTCTTTTTAGTATTTATAAGGTCTGAGTCCTTATCGTAAAGCTCTCCAAGTCTTCCAGCAAGGGCCCCGTAGGAGCTCATTCCTCTAGACTCATCAAAGACTGTAGCCCTTGTAGCACCAAAGTTTATAAAAAGATTCTTGGCCCTTCCACTTTTGGTCTCGTTATAAATATTTAATATTCTCTCATAATTTCTCTGTCGAGTTACGGATTGGGCAAGCTTATAGAGATTGACCGCTTCATCAAAGTTAATCACAAAGCCAGAAAATCCAATTGAGCTAAAAAGCTCAGAAAGGTTTTTGATAGCTTCGAAGTAATTGTCGTCATTGATAATCTCTCCTATACCAAGCTCTCTTTTCGCCTCTGTCTTTGTTGAAATATCTCCCCTTAACCAACGAATGGCCTTAGTTTTAAGGTCTCTGTCATTACTAACAAGGCCTTCGTAATATTTTACAATAGCCTGACCCATCTCATAGGAAAGACCTACTGAGTCAAAATCTTCTATTGAGTCTAAGATTTTATCTTCTACAGCCTTCCTATATTCTCCCCTGATTAAATCTTTCATTTCCCATAGGTTTTCCTGGGATAGTTCAGTGAATATTTTCATTATCCACTCTTCAACAATCTCTCCTAGGACATTGCCAGTCCTTTTGGTTTTGGTCTTGATATTATCAGCAATTTCCCTGTAAAGGGCCTGGGCCTTCTTATCTGTTGCATAAAACCTCCTCTGTGGAGCGAGATCTATGGTAGATGTGACGAAGTTTTTGGATAAGGCAAGTTGCTCTATTGTGGCGAGCATAAAGGACTTACCTGAACCGAAGTCGCCTACCCACAATCTAAAATCACTTCCTCCCCTACTTACTTCGTCTAATACTTCAATTATCTCTTCTACTTCAGAAAGCCTTCCTACAAGGAGGTGTTCTATCCCTATATTTGGCACAACACCTGCTTCTAGGGATTTGATTATCACTTGTGCTTGCTTCGGATTAATCTTTGCCATCTATAATCTCCTTAATCATTTCTAGATAGAAAGAATCTATAATTATCTTTCCATCTTCATTTACCAAAGTCTGATCGTCTATATAATCAAACAATTCATCATTTATATCTCCTATAAAAGAATTGAGGATTTTCCCCTCTTCTAGGGCGATTTCACTAGCCACATCTTCTCTAACCGATCCATTTTTAAGGATCAATTTAAGAAAGTTCCTGCTAGCCTCGCTTATAGAAATGTCCTCATCTTCTTTGTCGTCTTTGTTATATTCATTTATGTTTACATGATCTCTAAGAGCTTCTTCCTTATGGCTACTATCTTCTATATCTTTTTTGCTATCAGCCAAAAAGTCTTCGACTATGCTTACTGTTTCATGAAGATCCTTCCTTGATGAAGAAAGCTTGGCCCCATCGATTTGAATCCTCTTTTTAGGCTTCTTATCGAGTCTTAGAATTTCATCTATAAGCTCAATTGACATATCCCTCGTCTCTATAAGTTTAATAAATTGGTCATAATTTTCTTCATGAATAATCTCTAAGACCTTATTTTTATCTTTATTTAAAATTTTTCCGTCATTAAATAAATAATAAAAGCCCAGGGCCTTGGTCGGAGGAAAATCTGAATTGCTTAAATTTCTAGAAAGCTTTTCCATATCGACGAGGTCCTTATGGCCTTCAACGAAGCTTATTTGCTTACTTATATCAGCTTCTAGAATATAAGAGGTCCAATCTTTTAATTTGTTTGGATTTGCTAGAAGATAGTTTTCAAAAATTTCTTCTTTTCTTAAGACATCAATGTCTCTATAGTAAGAATCCAACTCTTTTAAGAAAAAGTCCAACAAGTTTCTAGAATCATTTTTTTCTAAGACTTCTACTTGTTTACTAGAATCTATTTTAGCAAAAATCCAAAAGTATTCCCTAAACTTTTTCTCTGTTACTAGAAGGAGGGCTTCAAGGATAGATTCCGAAAGGGTGTAGGGACTTGTGTATTTTCTAATTTTTTCTGTATCTTGGCTTTTTTCATCTAGGGCCTTTTTAAGAATAGTCAAATAGGCTTCTACGACTAAGTCTCTGGAATCTTTATTAGACCATACTTGATTGAACCTTCGATTAACTTGACCTATCAGTTTCATATCTTCTCTCTTATAGGAAAGCTTATCTAAAAGACCCTTATATTCTGACCAAAAGCCCAAATAATTATCTGAGTCCTTATATGAAACATTTCTAGGACTTTCTTTCTTTTTATCTTCAATATGAAAATTAAATTCTACCTTGCCTAGTTTTCTCTTATAAGTTTTTTTCCTATCCTTCTTATCAATTGTCGATAGGTCTTTAAGCAAACCATCAATCAAATCCACTACGTCATCAATCTTCATAAGCCCTCCTTCAAAATCCTCTTCTTACCATTATACTTCTTTGTAAGATTTATCTTTTATATAAGGACACAAAAAAGCTGGCAAAGCCAGCTCAGAAGATAGACAAAGAAGATTTAGCTTAGATTTATTCTATAGTTAAGTTACCTTTATCTCGACTAAGAGAGTGAAACGAACGCATGGAGAGATCTCATTAGATTTCTCCACTCACTCCGTTCGGTCGAAATAAGGGTCAATTTGATTTTGACTACAGTCTAAAGCTGGCAAAGCCAGCTAATCAAGATAATATTTAAAAGCAAATCTTACTTGTCCATACTTTTCGATAGGATTTTCTCCATTGATAGGTCAACTGAGGACCTATACATATTTCCAAACTTATGAAGGTGGACCATAAGGAGGTAAAGTCTATAAAACTCAAGCCTTATAGCCCTTTCAGGATCTTTTTTAATATCTTGTAGATAAGTCCTGTAGAAATCATCATCAAAGCCAGAAAACACTGTACTTACTCCGATATCAAACTCCCAATCTCCATATAGGGGAGCTGGATCGAAAAGATAAGGATCTCCATCAACAGAAAACATGGCATTGCCGGGCCACAAATCTCCATGAAGGAGGACGGGCGCACTTTCTCGTCTTCTAAGATAAGTATCTATCACTTCTCTGATCTTTTCGTAAGTAGCTAAATCTTCCCTAGACCAAATTCCTCCTTCTACTAGCTTATCTTTGAGCTTATCTAATCTTTCTTCTAGGAAAACTTCCCTCCAGTTATCCTTAAAGGCATTGGAAAAGGAAATAGAAGACCCACGATAGGCAAATTCAAAGCCGAACTTGCCATTAGGGCTTTCGATTTTATGAACTTTTTTAAGTTCTCTAGCAAGGTCTTTCTGATCTTGCCATCTACCTTCTTCTATATAATCTAAAATGAGATAAGCTCCCTCTTTACTTACTCCACTATCCAAAACCCTAGGGGCATTTACTCCGTTTTTTTCAAAAAGCTTAAGACCTTTTATTTCTGCCTGGAAGAAATTATTGTCTCCTCCCCTTTGGATTAGAAGAAAACGTGGCCCCTTGTCTGTGTATACCTTAAAGGCCTCGTTCACATCTCCTCCCCTGACACTTCTTATATCATAAGCTCCATCTATATTTATATCTAAATCTATCACATTATCACCTCTTATAACTTTTACCCAAAATAAAAAGCCATACCAGCATCGCTGATATGACGTTTTCATTCAAATGATTTGATCTTACGTTCTTGCCAATCTAGAGTATATTCAACCAATTGATCTAGGACTTTTGTATAGATTTCTATATCCCTATCGGAAATCTTATTTGTGGCTTCTTTGACGAATTCTTTCGTGACCTGAGATATTTCAGAAAACTTGTCTTCGCCCTTGTTTGTAAGACTGATTGTCTTTCTTCTCATGTCTTCCTTGTCTGGCTTACGCACTATCAATCCATCTCTTTCCATTCTTTCTAATAGGCCTGTCATAGTTGATTCTCTAATATTCATCTTTTTGGCCAAATCTTTTTGATTGGTTGAACCGTCTAAATCTATGTAGTACAAAGCAATACATTGACTTCTAGTAAGTCCATATTTTAAAACAACATTATTAAAAGCATCGTTCATAGACTTAGCAGCTATTGCTGTTGCAACTGGCAAATATTCTTCAAATCTCGCCATAATATCTCTCCTTTCAGATACCAAATTCCTTTGACATCCTTCAAATTAGGGCTATATAAGCCCTGTTTTTCATTATATCTATGAATAAGGCTTCTGTAAAGTTTGCTTAGGATAGAAAATAAATGCAAAAAGCCTAAATATATTCATCTAGGCTTTTCTTCGTAAAGTTAATCGCTCTACTCTTCTATTTCTCTATATAGGGTGTCAAGATTCATCTCATTTCCTAGTCTAATTAATTCTTGGCTTCCGTAATCTAGAGTTTTCATCATATCTTCGTCTTCGAGATACCTTGTAGCAACATAGGTCTTATCCAAATACCCATATTCGTCATAGGACCTATCTACTATTGTCGTATGGGACTTAAAGGATGTAATCCTCGCCTTATCTCCTGGTTTTTTTTCTATATTGCACTCGACAAGGAGACCTTGTTCTACCCTATAATCTTCCTCGAAGGCCTCTGCCTTTTGGTTTGAGAGAAGATTTCCTAGGGAGTAGTAGATCAAGCCAATTTTTCCATCCTTAGTCTCATAGACTTCCTTAGGCTGGATTACGTGAGGGTGGTTTCCTATGACGAGGTCTGCTCCCCAGTCAACCATATCATGGGCTAATTCTATTTGATCTTCTCTTGGATATGAAGAGTACTCCTCACCCCAATGAGGATATACTACGATAAGGTCTACTTTTTTCTTCTTAAGTTTTTCTATATCAGTCTTTACTTGTTTAGGAGAAAGGGTGTTTACCATATTATATTTTTCTTTAGTATCTAGGAGGTAGTCGTTGCCATTTAGGATTTCTGTATAGGAAAGAATTCCTATCCTTATACCATTTACTTCCTTAATTACATAAGGTCTGTAGGAAGACTCACTTGTTCCAACATAGTCTAGGTCATGTTTTTTGATAGCTTCAATTGTACTAGTTACTCCATCTACACCCGTGTCTAGACAGTGGTTATTTGCTGTTGTGACAAGATCTACTCCAGCATTTTTCATAGCCTTATAGATATTCTCATTGGAATTAAAGCTAGGGTAGCCAGATACTTCGTACTCATCATTTACACTGAATTCATTATTTAACATAAAGAAGTCAAAGTCTTCGGCAAAATCCTTGATATCCTCAAAGGATCTAGAATAGTCATGAACGCCTCCGCCGTAGTTTAGGGCGTAGTCATTTATTGGCATGTGAGGGATTATGTCTCCACCAAATAGGAGGCTTGCAGTCTTTGTTTCTTCCCTTTCCTCTTCCTTTTTCTTTTTGTTCTTTTCAATATAGGCATCTATTTCTGGATACCTATTATTCCTTACATCATCCTTCTTGACTCTTCTTTCAAAGTCCTTCTTGTTTAGGGCTTCTCCCTTTGAGCTTTCTGCCATATTACAAGCTACAAGACTTGTTATTATAAGAAAGACTAAGGAAAATATTCTTAATTTCTTTTTCATATTATCACTTTGCCTTTGGCGAAATCTTGAGGTCTAGGAAAAGATCATTATACAAAATAGTACTTTCCTTATCTAGGGCCTTGAAAACTTCTAGTTTATTTATAATTTCATCATCTGGATAAAGGGTCTTGTCATATCGAGCCTCAGGATCTATTAAATCCATCGCCTTCTTGTTTGGAGTCGCATACCAAATATAATCTGCATTTTGGGCAGCATTTTCTGGCTCTAACATGAAGTTGATAAAGGCATAGGCTGCTTTTTTGTTTTTACTAGTTTTAGGTATAACCATGGTATCAAACCAGATATTAGATCCCTCCTTTGGTATGGCATAAGCTAGATTCTCGTTAGATTCTATGGCACTTGAGGCATCTCCTGAAAATGTTATGCCGACATTGGCTTCTTCTAAAGCCATATACATCCTTATCTCATCGGCAAGGATGGCCTTTACATTTCCCATAAAGCCTATTAGCTCATCTCTTACCTCTATTAGCTTATCTGGATCTTCTGTATTTAAGCTTAAGTTATTTGCGAGAAGTCCTATTCCCATTGTTTCACGAGCTCCATCGAAGCTTAGGATTTCTCCCTTAAACTTAGGATCCCACAAGTTTTTCCATGAATCAAAGTCACTGGCCTGGTATTTTTTAGTATTATATAAAATACCAAATGTTCCCCACAGATAAGGAATCGAATATTCATTTCCGGGATCATATTCCCTATCCAGAAATCTCTCGTCAATATTAGAAAGTCCTTCTATCTTCGAATGGTCGAGCTTTTCTAGAAGTCCCTGGTCTCTCATCATCTCTACTGCGTATTCGCTAGGGATACATATATCAAAGTCGGTTGATTTTTGTTTAATCTTTGTAATCATAGCCTCATTTGAATCGAAGGTTTCCATAACTACATTAAAACCAGTCTCTTCCTCAAACTTATCCAAAAGCTCAGGATCAATATAATCTCCCCAATTATATAAGTAAAAGGTATTTGCTTCAGCTGTCTTTTTCCCTCCAACAAGTATGGACTTAAGACCTAAAAGGAGGAAAATTCCCACGATACAAGCTAGGAAAAATTTATATACCTTATTCATCTAACTTCCTCCTTTCCATTATATTCATCTCCCTTTGGCTGATAAAATAATAAATCACTACCAAAAAGAGAGATGCTAGAAACATCAAGGTCGATAGGGCGTTTATCTCAAGAGAAATCCCCGTCCTAACCCTAGAGTAAATCTCAACAGAAAGTGTTGTAAATCCAGATCCTGTCACGAAAAAGGTAACTGCAAAGTCATCCAAGGAGTAGGTCAAGGCCATGAAAAATCCTGTGAGTACCCCGCTTGTAATATTTGGCAGGATGATTTTGTTAAGGATAGTTATATCACTTGCCCCCAAATCTTCTGCCGCAAGAATCATCGAAGGATTTAGACTATAAAGTCTTGGTAAAACCATAAGGACCACAATGGGAATCGAGAAGGCTATATGAGAGAGTAAAACCGTCATAAAGCCCATTGGTATCTTTATAAGAAAGGTAAAGAGAACCAAAAAGCTTGCTCCCATCATTACATCAGGCATAACCATAAGGACCGAGTTTAAGTTTAGGACCCTTTTTCTAATCCTTTCATTTCTTAGATAATAGATTGCTATGGCTCCACAAGTGCCAATAATAGTAGCTATAAGGCTTGACAAAAGCCCCAAGACTATGGTATTTATTACAATCGTCCAAAGCCTAGTATCCTGGAAGACCTCCTTATAATGATCTAGGGAAAATCCCACGAAGGTATTCATATTAGTCCCACTATTGAAGGAATAAAATATTAGATAGGCTATGGGTAGGTATAAGAGGATAAAGATAAATATTAAGTATAAATCTGAAATTTTAAATTTTTTCTTCATTAATTTTTATCCTTTCTAGCATTTAGGCCACTCATTACCACAAACATAAGTAGGATTAAGACAAGACCTATAGTTGCTCCCATGCCCCAGTTTTGTGTAACCAGATAATGCTCCTCAACCGCAGTTCCCAAAGTTATAATCTTATTTCCTCCTATGATTCTTGTAATTAGAAAGAGTGATAAGGAGGGGATAAATACGGCCTGACTCCCTGCTATTACTCCATCCATAGAAAGGGGAAGGATAATTTTTCTAAAAGTCTGCCACTTACTCGCTCCTAGATCCTCGCTTGCTATTAGGTACTCATTTGGTATAGAATCAAGGGCCCTAAAGATTGGAAGAATCATAAAGGGAAGCTCCACGTAAGATGCTACCAAGACGAAGGCAGGATTTGTAAACAAAAGCCCTTCGCTTACTAGAGAAAATACCTGGGCAATTGGTCCATGCTTGCTCAAAAGTCCGATAAAGGCATAGGCCTTTAGCAATAGATTAATCCAAGTAGGTAGTGTTACCAAAAGGAGGAAGAACTCCTTGTTTCTTGAATTAGTCAGAAAATATGCAAAGGGATAGGCCAAAATCAGGGTCGTTATAGTTATCAAAAAGGCCGTCAAGAATGAATTTAGGGTCATCTTGATATAATTTGCTGAGCTAAAGTAAGAAATATAATTGTCAAAGGTAAAGTTGCCATATATATCAAAAAATGATTGATACAAAAGCATGGCTATGGGAGCAATAATAAAAAGTACAATCCACAAATAATATACACTAGATAGGGCCCTGTATTTTTTATTCATCATCATCTCCTATAGAATATTTCTCTATCCTCTTATCGAAATCGTCTTCAGATTCGTTAAATCTCATTACATGAATATCGCTAGGATCTATAGAAATGCCCACAACATCACCTTCTTCAAAGCTCTGGGTGGTGTGAATCTTCCATCTGAAATTATCTTCATCAAAACAAATTAGCTCATTAAAGACTCCCCTGAACAAGACATTGTCCACACTCACCTTGATATCAGCTTGCCCCTCCTTTGAGACATTGATATCCTCAGGCCTTATAACTACTTCAACCTTCTCTCCCTTAGGAATTCCTGCATCCTCACAGGCAAAGTCCTTGTTGGAAAACTCTACTAGATAGTCATCTTTCATCACGGCACTTAGGATATTGCTCTCTCCGATAAATTCTGCAACATACCTATTAATTGGCTCATCGTAGATATCTGTAGGCGTTCCTGATTGGACAATCTCGCCCTTATCCATTACGAAAATCTCATCAGATAGGGCAAGGGCTTCTTCCTGATCGTGGGTTACAAAGACAAAGGTAATACCAAGCTCCCACTGGATATTTGAAAGAAGGACCTGCATGGACTTTCTTAGCTTCATATCAAGAGCAGATAAAGGCTCATCTAAGAGCAAGACGTCAGGTCTATTAACAATAGCACGAGCTATAGCGACCCTCTGCCTCTGACCACCTGACATTTGGGAGATTTTTCTTTTCTCAAAACCTGATAGGTTTACCATATCGAGCGCCTTTTCGACCTCTTCTTTGATCAGCTTCTTATCCATCTTCTTAATATTTAAGCCGAAGGCAACATTATCGTAGACATTCATATGAGGAAAGAGAGAATAATTTTGGAAAACAGTATTTACCTTTCTCTTATTGGCTGGGGTATCACTTACCTCTTCCCCATTTATAAATACATCCCCACTAGTTTGTTCGACAAAGCCTGCTATTATATTAAGTATTGTAGTTTTCCCGCAACCTGAAGGTCCTAAAAGCGTATAAAACTTCCCCTTCTCAAGCGTTAGATCTACAGTTTTTAAAACTAGTTCGTCATCATAAGACTTACTTACATTTCTTAAGACGACACTTTTGTTAGAAAAATTATTTTCCATCTCACATCCTACTTTCTTCTTATCTTATAGAAAAGTATACCATAAAATCATAATCTTTTTATAGCTTTATTAATTATTTTTACAATAGATGAAAATAATCTCACGAATAAGTTTTCTAATACTAAACTTAGTCTATGAAAACTTTTTCTTGACCGAAAATTTCCTATAGCTTATAATTTATTTATAAATATATTTATTTAGGAGGTCTTTATGTCAGACGCAAAAGTTAAAAAATCGTTTCTTAACAGCCTGCTTTTCAAGTTAATTATAGCTATTGCTATAGGAATTTTCCTAGGTAATATTGCTAACGAAGGTGCAATCCAGGTTATTTCTACAATCAAAAACATTCTAAGTAACCTAATTAACTACATAGTGCCAATAATAATCCTAGCCTTCATTACTCCGGCTATAGTTTCCTTAAATGAAAGTGCAGGCAGAGTTTTATCTCTCACCCTAATCATATGCTATCTTTCATCAGTGGGAGCTGCACTATTCTCCTTTGTTGCCGGAACTGCAATTATACCTCACCTTAACATAGTAAGTGCCACAGAAGCCGGAAAAAAGATTCCAGAGATCTTATTCCAAATGGATATCCCTTCCATCATGCCTGTAATGACAGCTCTAGTAACAGCAATTCTTTTCGGCCTTGCAGTAATTTGGACCAAATCTGAAACTTGGGCAAATCTTTTACGAGAGTTCAATAATATGGTTCTTGAGATAGTAAATCGTGTAATCATTAAAGTGTTACCTTTTTATATTGCGACAACCTTCGCAGAACTTTCCTATGAAGGAGTAATCCTAAGCCAATTTCCAGTATTTCTCAAGGTCATAGTGATCGTAATTTTAGGCCACTATATTTGGTTATTCCTCCTTTATGCCCTCGGCGGAATGTTTTCTAAGACTAATCCTATGGAAGTTTTAAAATACTACCCACCAGCATACGTTACAGCCCTTGGCACAATGTCTTCAGCTGCAACACTTTCAGTTTCACTTCAATGCTCAAGAAAGGCCAAGACCCTAGATCCTAAGATAAGAGACTTCGTAGTTTCACTTTGCTCCAACACCCACCTTTGTGGATCAGTTCTTACAGAAACATTTTTCGTAATGATTGTAAGCCAAGTCCTCTACGGTGCTCTTCCAAGCACAGGAAATATGATTCTTTTCATTCTCCTTCTTGGAATATTTGCTATAGGAGCACCAGGAGTTCCAGGAGGAACTGTAATGGCCTCTCTCGGTCTTATCACTTCTATTCTTGGATTTGATGCGACAGGAACTGCCCTTATCCTTTCCATATTCGCCCTCCAAGATTCCTTCGGAACGGCTTGCAATATCACAGGAGATGGAGCTATTGCCCTAATGGTTACTGGACTTTTAGGTAAGGTTCCAAAAGAGGCGAGGTCCTAGTTATGACTGATTTTAAAGAACTAATCAAAGAAGAGCTAATCCCAGCCACAGGTTGCACTGAACCAATTGCTATCGCCTACGCATCAGCTAAGGCAAGAGAGGTTCTAGGATCTGACCCAGAAAAGATTATCGCAAATCTTTCTAGCAATATCATTAAAAACGCCAACTCTGTAACCGTACCTTCCACCATGGGTAGGAAGGGAATAGAGATATCAGTAGTTGCTGGTATATATTTAGGGGACCCTAATAGGGAACTTGAAGTCCTAGCAGATGTTGACAAGACTAAGCTTGATTACTGCGATAAGATTATAGAAGAAGGCCTGGTAAGGGTAAATCTTGCCACAGAAAAGGAAGGACTTTTTATCGAAATTATATTAGAGAATGAAAAATCAACGGCAAGTGTTACTATAGCTGATAGCCATACTAATATTATAGAAATAAAAAAGGACGACAAGATAATCTATCAAAAGGAAAAGGAAGAAGAAGTAAAAGAAGATATAGATTTTTCTTTCGATAAAGTTTATGATTTTGCTAGAACTTGTGATTATGCTGATATCAAGGAAATTCTCGATAGACAAATTTCTTTTAATGAAAAAATCGCAGAAGAAGGAATCAAAAACGACTGGGGAGCTAATATAGGAAAACTCATCCTAAATAATGACCCATCAAACTACTATGAGAAGCTCGCTGCCTTTGCTGCAGCAGGATCTGATGCTAGGATGAACGGCTGTGAGCTGCCTGTAATCATTAACTCAGGATCAGGAAACCAAGGAATTACTACCTCAGTCCCTGTAATCTTATACGCCAGAGACAATGATTTCTCAGAAGATGAGCTCTACAGGGCCCTTATATTTTCTAATCTAATTGCCTTATATATCAAAAACAAAATAGGCAAGCTATCTGCTTACTGTGGGGTAGTATCTGCCTCTGCTGCAGCTATCGCTTCCATTGCTTTTCTAAACAAAGAAGATAAGAAGATTGTAGAAGATACTATAACTAACGCCCTAGCCGTAAACTCGGGCATAATATGTGACGGTGCCAAATCCTCTTGTGCTATGAAGATCGCTTCAAGCCTAAGAAATGCGAGCCTTTCTTATATGCAGGCCAAAACAGACAATTCCTTTGAAGTAGGAGATGGCATAGTCAAAGAAAATATTGACAAAACGATCGATACAGTTGCAAGAATTGCAAAATACGGAATGAAAAAGACTGACGAGGTCGTCCTAAGCGAGATGATAGGCAAGGACGACTATCTCAAAGACTTTGAATAAAATAAGCTCCTGACTAGGCTTTCCTAATCGGGAGCTTTAATTATTACTTAAGTTTATTCTAATTAATCTTCTTATCTATTTCTCTTTAAATCTGCCAATAAGAAGTTTTCCTTAAGGTCCCTACATGACTTATCAAACATTTCTTGTTCCCTCTTATCTATTGGCATCTCTAGGATTTTCTCTGCACCATTTTTGCCGATTACGGTAGGCACTCCTGTATAGAGTCCTTCGTTCTTATACTCTCCACTAAGCCTCGCAGAAGCCATAAGGATTCTCTTCTCGTCAAGAAGGATTGCTCTTGTAAAGGCTAAGAGACAATTAGCTATACCAAAATGAGTTGCACCCTTTCCTTTAATAATCCTAAAGGCCTTATCTCTAATCATCTCTCCTACTTTATCCTTGTAGGAATCGTCTATATTGTCGATAAATTGATCGATTCCAATCCCATTAATATTGGCATTTGACCAAACAGCTACAGAAGAATTACCGTGCTCTCCTATAACATAAGCATTGATATCAGCTACATTAAAACCTGTTTCAAGGGCCAGGTATTGGGCAAATCTTGCTGAGTCGAGGCTAGTTCCAGTTCCTACGATTCTTTCAGAAGGAAAGCCTGAAACTTCCTCAACAACCCTTGCTATAACATCAACTGGATTTGTTGCAAGAAGGATTACCCCGTCGTAGCCATCTTCTACAACTTTTGGAACTGTATCTAGGACCATTTCTGTTGCAATCTTGATATCATCAAGCCTATTTACGAGATTTTTCTGACTATTTCCATAGGCGAGTACTATAAGGTCAGCGTCTTTACAATCTTCATAGCTTCCGCTTCTAACGATGGTTGCAGATGATGTTAGGACTGTCGCATCCAAAAGGTCGTTGACATCAGCTACTTCCTTATCTTTTCTTATATCTATAATTACAAGCTCACTTGCAAGAGTTGAGTTTACTAGAGCAAAAGCGTAGGAGCTTCCTACAAAACCATCCCCTATCAAGACAACTTTATTTCTATTATTCATAATTTCCTCCTAATATTTTCTACCTATACACTTTACACCTTTTAATTTCTCTATAAAGCAAATTGAAAATTAAGATATAAAACGAATAATAATCTGATTTATCGATTAAAAATAGGCAAATAAAAAGCCAAAATCTCCATTCTAAACTTGTAAAGCTGAGCTAATGGGAAGATATAAACTACCAACCTAAAGTCTATCCCAAGAGATTTTGGCTATAATTATTTATTTTATTTGTCAGGATTCTTGTATCCTTCTTCTACTATTTCTTCGCCTGTGCAAGTGTTGAATTTCTTTCCATTAAACTTTTCAACTCCGCAATATTCACCGTCTTTTATATTCTTTTCTTCTTTTTTGATATCTTTTTCTTTCTTTTCAGTCATAATAGCCTCCTCTACTATTATTCTACCCATGTTCAATAATTAGTCTTCTAATATTTTTAGGATATCTTCATAAACAATATCTTTATCTGTTTCATTTAGTATCTCATGGCGCATCTTGTCGTAGGTTTTGCTTCCTATATTTTTATATCCCAAATCCTTTAGGAGCTTTAGAGATCTACTTACTCCCTTCTCACCCTTTGTTACCATGTCATCTCTTCCAGTTAAGTTATATATTGGAAGATTTTTGTTTTTCATCTTATATTTTGATTTTTGTGCTAATTTTTTATTTATTTCTATCAAAACCTTAGTATAACCGATGGTGAAGTTAAATACCCTCATCGAATCATTGTATTTATCTGCTCTATTTTTTTCATCATAAGATATAAAGTCTAGAGAATCGTCCCCTGGCCCTACTATATAATTTATAACATTTGATCTTTGATGACTTCCTATATAGAAGCAAAATACATTTGCAAAGAAAACGGCAACTTTTGCAAATCCGTCTTGTGGTGGCGTTCCAGTTAGGATAAGTTTACTTATCAAATCATCATGTTCTTGTAAAAATACCCTAGCAGTCATAGATCCCATTGAGTGGCCTAACATGTATATTGGCACATCTTTATATTTAGTCTTTATATATTTTGTAAGCTTAGATGTGTCATTTACAAGTTCACTTGCTCTTTGCATGTGGCCGTTGGGATATCTTTCGCTTAGGGACTTGCCATGCCCCCTATGATCATGAATTACAACCGCATAACCATTATCATTTAGATATTTTGCAAAGTCCATATAGTTTCCGCCATGCTCACTCATACCGTGAACTAGTTGGACAACTGCCTTAGGATTTTCATTTTCTAACTCTCTTACAAAGCTATCGAAACCATCTGCTCCTGTTAGATAATATTCTCTATAGTTTGATATACTTCTTACGTCAAACTTCTTGTAAAATTTCTCGCCTGTATCAATAGACCTATACCTTCTCTCTTGTATATAATAATATATTTGAGGTATAAGTAGGATTAATACGATTATTAAAAAATATTTCATACAAGCCCTCCTTAATATATTGATACCCAATCGAGTAGGAGGTAGATGATTAATTCATCTACCGACCTCTCACACCATCGTACGTACGGTTCCGTATACGGCGGTTCTACAGTTTAATTTGAACTTTATTGTAATAGCTGAATAGGGATATATACCCCCTTTCAGCTATTCTTTTGTTGTTAAGAGCTCTGCTTAGTATTGGGCTTTTGGCTATTCTCCAATAGGATTTGCGTGTATTTGCCCATTGCCAAGCTTGATATTTTGCTGTCCCTAATTTTACTAAGTTTGTAAATTTGGTTTTGACTTTCTTCCACCCTTTCCATGCACACATTCTGATTTTTCTTCTTAACCATTCGTCTAAAATTTGAAGGTGTTTTCTCATATTTGCAAGTTTGAAATATTTAATCCATCCTCTTGCGATTTGGTTAATTTTTATTCTTCTTTGCCTATAGCCTAGTGAATTACTTCTGCTTGTTACCGCTTTTAGTTTTGCCGTTAGTTTCTTTAGGCTTTCTTTGTGTACTTTTAATTGGGTTCCATTGTTATGGTAAAATCCATACCCTAGATATTTTGTTTGGCTTAATTTTCTTATTGAGGTCTTTTCCTCGTTTACTTTAAGTTTTAATTTTCCTTCTAACAGATTTTTGACTCTTTTGTAGTATCTTTCGGCTGCTTTCCTATTTCTTGCGAATATTAGCATGTCGTCTGCATATCTTACAAATTTGTATCCCCATTTTTCAAGTTCTTGATCAGCTTCATTTAGGTAGATGTTTGCGAGTAATGGACTTAGGGGACCACCTTGTGGTACGCCTTTGTCTGATTTTACTTTTATTCCATCTATCATTATTCCTGATTTTAGATATTTGTGTATTAAGGATATTACATCTCCATCTTTTATTTCTTCTGATAGGATTTGTATTAGTTTGGATTGGTTTACTGTGTCGAAGTATTTTTCTAGGTCTAAATCTACTACCCATGTGTATCCTTCATCTGCTATTTCTTTTATCCTTTTTAAGGCATCGTGTGCACTTCTATTTGGTCTAAATCCATAGCTGTTTTCTGAGAATTTATTTTCATAGATGGGGCTTAGTATTTGTGCTATTGCTTGTTGTATTACCCTATCTGTTGTTGTGGGTATTCCTAGATTTCGTTTCTTACCATTTGATTTTGGTATTTGTACCCTTTTTACTGGTTTGGGCTTGTATTTCCTTGCTCTTATTTGTCCTAGTATTTTATCTTTGTTTTCTTTTAGATGTTCTAGGAGTTCTTCTGTTGATATTCCATCTATTCCTGCTGAACCTTTATTGGATTTTACTTTGTAATGCAAGCTTATCCTACGTAACTGCCTTATGTGATTTCTGTTCGTCAGACCAAGAGTTTGCCTAGGGCTTCCTTCAGATTCCACCACACGATGGACACCCTTGCCTTTGGCTATGTGTTTCCCACTACCGGGCACACTTAGGACTTTCACCTGTTAGATTATGTTCATGCCGAGCGCACAAATAAAAATCCCTAAAGGTACTTGCCTCTAGGGATTAATATTTTAGTGGGTTGCTCCACCTGTTATTTCTAAATCTTCTTTATCAGCGTATTTTACTATAGCTCTTACAGCAGCATTTAGTCCCTTAACTATATCGTCTAGGCTCATTGATGCTGTGTCTTTTTTGTCTAAGACTTGTTCTGGAAGGAAAGGTACGTGGATAAATCCTGCCTTGATATTTCCGTACTTTTCTGCCAAGTAGAGGTCTTGGTACATTACGTGGTTACATACGAAGGTTCCAGCAGAGTTTGATACTGAGGCTGGGATATTTTCCTTCTTGATTTCTTCTACCATTGCCTTGATTGGAATTGTAGCAAAGTATGCATTCTTACCATCTTCTCTGATTTTAACATCGATTGGTTGGTTTTCTTCGTTATCAGGGATTCTTGCATCGTCTTGGTTGATGGCAACTCTTTCTACTGTTAGATCATATCTACCACCAGCTTGTCCTATTGAAAGGATTGCATCTGGTTGGATTTCCTTGATTTTTTCCTCGATTTTATCAGCTGCCTTGTGGAATACTGTTGGTATTTCTAGCTTATAGATTTCAGCTCCTTCGATATTTTCATCGATTCTCTTAACTGATTCTATGGCTGGGTTAGTTTTCTCTCCTCCAAATGGATCAAATCCTGTGATTAAAATTTTCATATTTCCTCCTAAAACGCCCAAAATCTCATAAGTAGTATGTGAACTACAATTAATATTATGGATAGTAGGGCTTGTTCTTTTATTACTTTATTCTTATCTTTCATCTCTAGTAGGGCCACTGGCAAGAGGTTGAAGTTACCTGCCATTGGTGTAAGAAGTGTTCCACAATAACCTGATGTCATTGCAAGGGCTGCCGCTATGGCTGGGTCTGCTCCTTGAGCTATTACGAAAGGTACTCCTATTCCTGCAGTAATTACTGTAAAGGCTGCGAAGGCATTTCCCATAATCATGGTAAATATTACCATACCCAAGACATAGGCAATAGCCCCGGTCCATGGATTGACTGTTGGGATAATTCCTCCGATAATCTTAGCAATTACATCACCTACTCCTGCTGCAGCAAAGATTGCTCCAAGCGCTGCCAAAAGTTGTGGTAGGATTGCTACTGCACCTACTTGTTGAACCATCCTATCAGATGAGTCTAGCATATCCTTAAAGCTTGATTTGGTAAGGACCATGGCAAATACTACTGCTATTATTGCAGTAAGACCCAAGACTGAAGATGATGATTCCGGAATAATTTTTGCTATTGCTATAGCAAGGACTGCCATGATTATTACTGGCAAGAAGACCTTAAGTCCAAGCCTTTTGCTAGATGCGATTTGAATCTTCTCGCTTACTTCCTTACTTCCCTTAATCTTTATCCCATCGACAAGAGAAATTATAGCGATTAGGACAACGAGGATTCCGCTTATCTCTGAAGGAATGACTTTCCCTAGAGCAAATAGGATTCCAAGAATTATCCAGAAAACTATTGTTGTAAGTTTCTTTTCCTTGGAAGGATCTCTACTTACCCTATAGGCTGTGTAGAAGAATTGAAGGCCTATGATTACAAAGATAAACTCCAAAAACATTGGGAAAAATTCTGCTCTTGTCATCTACTTACCTCCCTTAATCTTCTTATCGTCTATGATATTTTTGATAATACCAAGGACTAGGGTTATAAGAGCTATAGGGATTGAATATTGGCTAAGCTCGATATTTGTAACATTGTAGCCAAGCTCTGCCATAGTTCCCACCATCATTAGGACTCCTGCCGCTCCAACGAAAGTATTTTGAGCAAAGAAGTTTCCGAAGTTTTCCATGGTGGCTCCCCTAGCCTTTAGGCTTTCTACTTCTTTCTCGCTAAGCTTACCCTTTTTCTTCTCGGCTGATGCCCTAGCCATTGGGAAGATTATTGGTCTAACGAATTGTACCAAACCATATATTCTCATTGACAAGAAACCAGCAAGTTCCCTAAAAGCAAGGTATACTGAAAGAAGGGCACCTGATGAAAGGTTTTCTCTTTTCTTAACTATATTTTCAGCAACTTGCTTAAGTCCATGCTCTTCCGATAGTCCTATTACTGGAAGAGTGATGATAAATATGGTTACTATTCTTTGGGAAACAAAACTATCACCTAAGATCGACAAGAATTCGCTTACACTTAGTCCTGAGACCAAAGCTGTGATGAAACCTGATAGGACAACCGTAAAGATTATATTCAGTTTGAATATAAAACCTAATACGATAATCAGGATTCCTATTAATTTAATATATTCCATAAAACCTCCTATGATTTATCTATACTTTACCCGAAGTCTTATATAAATTTAAGAATCATAAATTTTATACAAATTAATTTGTCGGTATAATAAAGGAAAGGAGAATAAGATGTATAGTAAAATAATTTCTGGAAAAGACCTAGAAGAAAATTTAGATAATTTTGATATAATTGATGTGAGAACTGAAGAAGAATACAAGCTGGGCCATGTGGAAGGTGCAATCAATATTCCCTACGATGAGATTTTGGAAAATCTCGATAGAATCGATAAGGATAAGCCTACCATAGTCTACTGTAGGTCCAATGCTAGGGCGGAGATTGCAAGTCTTAGCCTAAAGTCCGCAGGCTTTCCTTATATTTATATTGGAGATGGGGTCGATCTTTATGATTATAAGCTTGTAAAATAGCTTAGAATTCTAATAAACTCTATTAATTTAGTAAATAAAACTTAATAATAGACATATTAAAAGGGGATGTTGCAGAATGAATAAATCGTACCATTATCGTTAGAAGAACCTCCACGGAAAGTCTCACGAAGCCGACGGGCTAATAGCCTCCATCAGCTGGCAGGCGCGCCTCCTTCTGCCGGCGGGCATTTCTTGGCCCACCGGCCATGGGAGGTAAAATTTCCTAAGAGAACCTTCTAACAATGGTACGATGATTATTCATAATTTTGCAACAGCCCCTTTCTTTTATTCTATTACCCTTACCTTAACGGCTTGGGCGCCTCTTGGGGCGTCTATTTTTTCGAATTCTACGGCTTGGCCTGGGTAGAGTTTCTTAAAGCTATTATCGCTTTCTATGTCAGAATAGTGGACAAAGAGGTCCTCTCCTTCCCATTCTATGAAACCAAAACCTCTTTTGTTGTCAAATGTTTTAACTTTTCCTCTATTCATATTACTCCTTTGTCTGTGAGAAAAGTATCCTTAAACTCTCCTCTTTGACACTTCCCATATCATCTTCATCAAAGATTTCTACATTCTTAAAGCCAATATCTTCGATTATTTCTTTAACTTCTTCTATCTCGTAGAGTCTTTCCTGCTGGAATTCTGATATTCTCCTGTAAGATCCATCTTCATTTTCCACGAAAAACTCCAAATGCATATCACAAAGCTCATCTTCATAGAAGTTATCCCAAGTGTAGAAGATATCCTCATATTCATAGACATAACACTCATTGCCAAAAACTTCCCTAATCTTGTAAGGCGAATTGATATCAAAGACCAAAAGTCCGCCCTTTTTTAGGCTAGCATAGCAATTTCTAAAAAGCTTCGTCAGGTCCTCTTTCTCTGTCACATAATTTACAGAATCTAGGAGGATTACTATGAGATCATAGGTATCTTCCTTGACATATTCAACCATATCATAGTGGATGAGATTTACATTAGAAGGGTCGTATTTGTTTGCAAAAACTTCTAGCATCTTCCCCGATATATCTAGGGCGTCGATATTTTCGAATTCATCAAAGAAATATCTGGTAAGCATTCCAGAGCCTGCTGCAAGCTCTAGCATGTTTTCCTTCTCTATCCCGTGTTTTTTAACAAGAGATTTTATATTCCCTGCATATTTTTCATAATCTAGGTCAAAGCTTAGTTTGTCATAGATGTAAGAAAAGTCGTCGTACATTATTTATCCTTGATTTCTTCTAGGGAAGCCTTAGTTTTTGCTAGTAGGTCTTCGTAGCCCGCTAGTTTCTCACGTTCTTCATTCACTACCTTCTCTGGAGCTTTTTCGACAAAGCCCTTGTTAGAAAGCTTGCCACTAGCTCTTTTAATTTCACCTTCTAGACGCTTGATCTCATCTTTTAGTCTAGCTCTTTCCTTCTCATAATCTACCAACTCATCAAGGCTCATTAGGACAGAAAATTCATTGAATACTAACCTTACTATGCCTTCTTCATCAGCAATTTCACTATCTTCCTTGGCCAAAACTTCAACTCCACTTGCCTTAGCAAGATTTACAAATTGATCCTTGATTTCTTCGATTAGGGAGATATTTTCCTTATTTTCTACTAGGATTGTAAGTTTTTGAGAAGTCTTAGCTGGTACATTTAAGGTAGCTCTTTGGTTTCTTATGGCTGTTATTGCTTCGATTACAGAGTTGACATTGCTTTCTTCATTGACAAAGTCAAAATCTTTATTAAACTCAGGCCAGTTTTCTACTATCAAGAGGTCCTTCTTGTTTGGAAGGGATGAATAGATTTCTTCTGTTATAAATGGCATAAATGGATGGAGGAGAACTAGCATGTTCTTTAAAACATAAAGAAGAACTTTCTTTACATTAGCTTTTGCCGCATCGTCATCTCCGTAAAGTCTAATCTTAGCAAATTCTATATACCAATCGCAATACTCATTCCAGATAAAATCCTCAATCCTATCTGCTGCAAGACCGATTTCGTATTTGTCGAGGTTCTTGCTGACATCTACTATTACATCGTTAAGTCTCTTAAGGATCCACTTATCTTCAAGCTCAAGATTTTCCCCTTTAAAGTCTAGGTCATCTCCTTCTTCTATATTCATTAGGACAAATCTTGAAGCATTCCACAACTTGTTGGCGAAGTTTCTGCTAGCAAGGATTCTCTTTTCATCATAACGCATATCATTTCCAGGAGAGTTTCCTGTTATTAGGGTAAATCTTAGGGCATCTGCTCCGTATTCATTTACAACATCGATTGGATCTACACCATTTCCTAAGGACTTACTCATCTTTCTACCTTGAGGGTCTCTGATTAGTCCTGTAAATAGAACGTGGTGGAAAGGAACCTTGCCTGTGTTATAAATTGAAGAGAAGATCATTCTAATTACCCAGAAGAAGATTATATCGTAACCTGTAACTAGGATATCTGTTGGGAAGAAATAATCTAATTCTTCGTTTTCATCTGGCCAACCAAGAGTTGCAAAAGGCCATAGGGCTGATGAGAACCAGGTATCTAGGGTATCTTCATCTTGAGTTACATGGACTCCTTCGAGCATGCCATTTTCGTCTGGTTCATCCTCAGATACAATAATTTCTCCATCATCTGTATAGAAAACTGGAAGTCTGTGTCCCCACCATAGTTGACGGGAGATGGTCCAGTCCCTGATGTTATTTAGCCAGTTCATATATGTCTTAGATAGGGAATCTGGTATAAGTTTTACCTCACCCTTATCGTAGGCATCTATACACATCTTGGCAAATTCATCCATCTTGACAAACCATTGCTTGGATATTAATGGCTCAATTACTACCTTTGTCCTTTCGGAATAACCTACAGAGTGCTCGATTTCTTCGATTTTTTCAAGCTGACCAGCTTCTTCTAAATCCTTTATCATCTCCTTACGGGCCTCATACCTATCCATGCCGGAGTATTTGCCGTAACCATCTACAATATGAGCCTTGGTATCTATGACTACACATTGGCCAAGGTCGTGACGTGCCCCTACTTCGAAGTCGTTAGGGTCGTGGGATGGAGTAATCTTAACAAGACCTGTACCATATTCCATATCTACATAGGAATCTTCTATGAGAGGAATTTTCCTGCCAATTAGAGGAAGGATCAAGTTCTTGCCTATCTTATCCTTAAAGCGAGGATCTTCTGGGTTTACTGCAACTGCCAAGTCTCCCAGCATAGTTTCTGGCCTAGTTGTGGCTATTGTCACATATTCATCGCTATCTTCAAAGAAATACTTGATATACCATAAGTGTCCTACTTGGTCTTCGTGATATACTTCTGCATCTGATATAGCAGTTTCTGCCTTAGGGTCCCAGTTAACTATCCTATTTCCCCTATAGATTAGGCCATCGTCATACATCTTCTTGAAGACTCTCTTTACCGCCTTGGTTAAATTTTCATCCATAGTGAAGGAATCATGGTCCCAATCACAGGATACACCGATTGTACGAAGTTGTTCCTTAATTCTTCCGCCATACTTATCTGTCCAGTCCCAAGCTTCTTTAAGAAAGCCTTCACGACCTAAGTCAGCCTTAGTCTTTCCCTCGCTAGATATCTTATCTACGACCTTACTTTCGGTAGATATAGAAGCGTGGTCCGTTCCAGGTATCCATAAGGCTTCAAAGCCTGCCATCCTCTTATAACGAATGATGATATCTTGGATAGTGTTATTTAGGGCGTGGCCTAGGTGGAGGTAGCCTGTAACATTTGGAGGTGGCATAACTATAGTATAAGGCTTCTTGTCAGGATTTACCTTGGCCTTAAAGTAACCACCCTTCTCCCATTTTTCATAGATTTCTTTTTCAAACTGATTTGGATTATATTTTGTATCCATAATAACTCCTTTAAAAATAAAAAAGGTGATAACAACATAGGACGAATGACCGTGTTACCACCTAATTTTCTTAATTAAGACTCTCTTTGCACCAATGCGTGCGACATGAAACATTTACAAAAGCAACCTTCAAAAGTTCATACTAGAAACTTCCAGCTCCCGTTTCCTCTCTAGAAATAATCCCTTCCTACTCCTCTTTTATTGTTTCGATATTGTATTTATTATATTTTCTTTATCTATTTTGTCAATCTATCCCTTCTAGGATAATTCGTCCTAAATTTATTCTCTGATTTGTCATATTTTTTCATATTCTTACATTTCTGAAAGTATTTTCATAGATTAAACCTTGCATTTTACTTAATATATAAAAATTTAATGGAAAAGTTTTCATATCGTGAAAAATTTGATATAATATATCTAGGATCGCACAAAGGAGTGAAGGAAATTTGGATATTTATATTATTTCAGATACAGCTGGCCTTGCTATATCAGAGATAGTCCATTTCTCCTTGAGCAAGTTTGATATAAATTCTAATATTATTATCAAATCTCAAGTCAAGGAAATAGACGAGCTTTCTGATTTATTAGCGAGTATTAAGACCGACAATATAATAATTTATCACTCTTTCCAAGATTCTAAGATGAGTGCCTATATTGAAACTTTTGCCCAGACTAAAGAGATTGAGACAATTGACCTTATGGCTTATTCTATCAACAGCCTCTCAAAGATTCTTAATCAAAAGCCCTGTGATAAGCAAAGACTTATCAATGCCTATGATTCAAATCATATGAGAAGGCTAGATGCCCTAGATTTCGCCATCAAATATGACGACGGGGCAGACTTTAGGGGTATTAAGTTTTGTGATATAGCTATTATAGGAGTTTCTAGATCTTCTAAGACTCCCCTATCCATGTATTTGGCAAGTAAGGGCCTAAGGGTATCCAACATACCCTTGATTGTGGACTCGCAGGCTCCAAGAGAGCTTTTTGAAATCGATCCCAGACGCATAATAGGCCTTACAATCGATAAGGATAGACTTAAAAGTGTAAGGGATGAAAGACTTAAGTCGCTTAAGTTAATTGGCGATTCAATCTACTCTAGTAGGGAAAGGATTGAAGCTGAGCTAAAATATGCAGAAGATTTGATGAAGGATTTGGACTGTTTTGTAATCGACGTGACTAACAGGTCTATAGAGGAAACTTCAGATATCATTATCAATTATTTAAACAAAAATAAGTTATTGGAAAGGAAAGAAAAATGACAAACAAATACGTTTATAACTTTAACGAAGGAAACATGTCAATGAGAGCCCTCTTGGGTGGTAAGGGTGCAAACCTTGCAGAGATGACCAACCTCGGTATCAGAGTACCATATGGTTTTACAATCACTACAGAGGCTTGTACCAGATTTTACAAAGAAGATAAGAAGCTTTGGGATGATCTAAACAAGGAAGTTACAGAACATATCAAAGACTTGGAAGAAGCAAACGAAAAAACTTTCGGTTCTACAGAAGATCCTCTTCTAGTTTCAGTTAGATCTGGAGCACCAATTTCCATGCCAGGTATGATGGATACTATCCTTAACTTAGGTCTTAATGATGATGCTGTAATAGGCCTTGCTAAGAAAACTGACAACGAAAGATTCGCCTATGACTCTTACAGACGTTTTATCCAAATGTTTGCTGACGTTGCTATGGAGCTTGACAAAAACAACTTCGAAAAACTCCTTACTGCCAAAAAAGAAGCCAAAGGTGTCGACCTTGATACAGAACTTGATGCAAATGACCTCAAAGAATTAGTAGAAGAATATAAGGCAAAATACAAAGAGCTAATGGGAGAAGACTTCCCACAAGAGCCTAGAGAGCAACTTGATCTTGCAATATCTGCTGTATTTAGATCTTGGGGTAACGAAAGAGCAATCCTTTACAGAAAACTAAACGATATAGATGATGCTATGGGAACAGCCGTTAACGTACAATCCATGGTATTTGGTAACATGGGCGACTCATCAGGTACTGGTGTAGCCTTCTCAAGAAACCCAGCTACTGGAGAAAATGTCCTATTCGGTGAATACCTAATCAATGCCCAAGGTGAAGACGTAGTAGCAGGTGTAAGGACTCCTCAAGAGATAGCTACCCTAGAAAAAGCTATGCCAGAAGTATACAAGGAATTCTTCGAAACATCTGAAAAGCTAGAAGCCCACTACAAAGACATGCAAGATATGGAATTTACTATCCAAGATGGTAAGCTCTTCCTCCTCCAAACAAGAAACGGTAAAAGAACTGCCCAAGCAGCAGTTAAGGTTGCAGTTGATCTTGTAGAAGAAGGCCTAATAGATGAAAAAGAAGCAGTCCTAAGAGTTAATCCAAAGGACCTTGACGGCCTCCTCCACCCTACCTTTACACAAGAGGCTGAAGAAGCAAATGAACCTATCGCAAAAGGACTTGCCGCATCTCCTGGAGCTGCAGTAGGTAAAATTGCCTTCTCTGCCAAAGAAGCAGCCAAAAGAGCAGCTGACGGTGAAGCAGTAATCCTCGTCCGTGAAGAAACATCACCAGAAGACCTTGAAGGAATGGTATCTGCTGAGGGAATCCTTACAGCTCGTGGAGGAATGACAAGCCACGCTGCAGTAGTTGCCAGAGGTATGGGAAAATGCTGTGTTGCAGGAGCTGGAGAACTTCACGTTGACGAATTAGAACATACAGTAAGAGTTGCTGGCGAAATACTTACAGCAGACGATGTTATTTCTATCGACGGAACAACAGGTGCCATCTATAAGGGAAGTCTCGAAACTCAACCACCTCAACTCCACGGTGCCTTCGGTACATTTATGGGTTGGGTTGACAAATTTAGAGACATGAAAGTAAGAACAAATGCAGATACACCAAGAGATGTAGCCCAAGCCCTAGACTTCGGTGCTGAAGGAATCGGTCTATGTAGAACAGAGCACATGTTCTTTAAAGAAGACAGAATCTTCCAAGTAAGAAAGATGATCCTAGCAAGTGATCTTGAAACAAGAGAAGCTGCCCTAGAGAAAATCCTTCCAATGCAAGAAGACGACTTCTACCAAATCTACTCACTCATGAAAGAAAGACCAGTAACAGTTAGACTCCTTGACCCACCTCTTCACGAATTCCTACCAAAGGGAGAAGGAGAAATCAAAGACCTTGCCCTTGAACTAAACATCCAACCAGCAAGAGTTAAGGAAAGAATAGAAGAACTTCAAGAAGTAAACCCAATGCTCGGATTTAGAGGACTAAGACTTGCTATAATCTATCCAGAGATTGCAAAAATGCAAGCTCGTGCCATCATCCAAGCAGCTCTCCACTGCCACGAAGATGGAATAAAGGTAGTTCCAGAAATCATGATTCCACTATCAAGTGATGTAGTAGAATTATCTAGAGTAAAAGAGACTGTTAAAGAAGAAATAGAAAAAGTATTTGAAGAAAAAGGAAAGAAAATAGACTATCTATTAGGTACAATGATAGAAATACCAAGAGCTGCAATCACTGCAGATGAGATTGCAGAAGTAACTGACTTCTTCAGTTTCGGTACAAACGACCTTACACAAATGACCTTCGGTCTATCAAGAGATGACGCAGGTAAGTTCCTACCAGCCTACATCGAAAAGGACATCTTCGAAAAAGATCCTTTCCAAGTACTTGACCAAAAGGGTGTAGGATTCTTAGTTGAAACTGCAGTAGAAAAGGGAAGAAAAGCAAACGACAAACTCCACGTCGGTATCTGCGGTGAGCACGGTGGTGAACCATCCACAGTTAAATACCTATACGGAGTAGGACTAGACTATGTATCATGCTCTCCATATAGAGTACCAATAGCAAAACTTGCCGCTGCCCAAGCTTCAATAGAAAACCCAAGAAACAAATAATAAAAATAAGGCCTATAAGCAAATGCTTGTAGGTCTTTTCCTTTGCCCTCCCCTTCCCCTTATTTCGACTGAACGCAGTGAGTGGAGAAGCCTCATGAGAAATAGTAAAATTATAATTATTTTAAAACTCATAATTAAATCAAAACTTCCATTAACGCCATCTCTAATGGATGTTAGAGATCTGCAGTCTATGATGACATGTGGGTATAAAAGTTCAAGTTATCTACTAGAATACATAAATAACAAAGTCTCAGACCATACACGCCCCAAAGTTCTGTAGACCTCTCACTTAAAGTTCGAGGTGGTTATCTGTGGGAATGTTTAATAAAAAATATATTAAATGATAAGAGATGTCTCGACTACGCTCGACATAAGGGGAAAGAAAACAAAGTTTTCTCTCCATATCCCTTGTTTCGAAGCAAGCCCGTCCGGCTCATGGAGGACTGGAGAAATCTCTCAGAGTTACCAATATCAAAACAGCAAGGTATGTACCTTAAGATAAACTCAAAAAAGCTAAGCCATCTCGAACGAATGTGAGAGATCTACAGTCTATGATGACATTCGGTAATGAAAGTTAAAGCTATCTACATAAATAATTAGATAGCAAAATCTTAAATCAAACATGTCCCAAAGTTCTATAGACCTCTCACCTAGTCCTCTCAGAGCCGGACGGGCTTTTTTCGAGGCGGAGAGTAGAATTTTTAATATGAGATATTTCGACCTTGCGAAGAAATCTATTCAGGAAGTTTCTAAGTCAATACGAAGCAAATTTACAACTTACCATATCTAAGACAGCAGTTATCCAAACTAGACCTTTCGACTTCGCTATTGTTCCGCTCAAGGAAGTCCACTTCGTTTTACTTTTTCCTCTAATTTTCCAAATAAAAAACCCACAATTAATACTGTGGGTTCTAGATTATCTCATATGTTTCTTACATTCATCATTTCTATTAGAAAATTTCCTTGACATATGATGATGGTTTTTATTTCTTTTCTCTTTTCCTACTCTATGGCAAGTATCATAAGAGTTTTTATTGGTGGAGTGCTTGCATGTTTGCATATCCATGTAGCTTTCGTTCATAAAATCTTTGCAAGCTTGGTAGCCTTCACTTTTGTATGTTTCATCACAATAGTCTGCCATATGGTTTTCGCAGTCTCTGTGCATGTGATTGTGATAATAAGAATCTTCATTTATACATATATTTGATTCAGTTTCATTTTGCGGATTGTCCATGTTTTTAGCATATCCCGCACCGCCTACTAGGCTTGTTGCTAATAATATTGCAAATATTTTATTCATATATTTCTCCCTTTATTCATTTCTACTCCTAAACTATACCTCGATTTTATATTTTATCATAATTTTGTCCAAAAAATCAGACAAAGTTGTCTGATCAGACCGAAGACAACCCCCAGCATAAACTGGCGTTTGTCTTTATTTTTTTATCGTTTTAAGCTATTTTTGCAAATAAAAATCCCTAGTTAAGTTCATGACTTTCCTAGGGAATGTATTTATATTTTCTTTTTTAGTATCCTCATTGCCCATAGGACTGCTATTATTGTAACTCCAACATCTCCAAATATTGCTAGCCACATATTTGCGTATCCTAGTAGTCCTGCTATTAGGATTCCTATTTTGACTGCCATTATGAAAGTCACGTTTTGCCTTACTGTTCTATTGGTAAGATCTGAGATTTTCATTAGCTTGCTCATCTCTCTAAATTCTCCGTTAACTACGAGTATATCGGATGATTCTATAGCAAGATCAGATGCTGTTTCTCCCATTGATATACCAACATCTGCATTGGTAAGGACTGGGGCGTCGTTGATACCATCTCCTACAAAGACTGTAGGAAGTCCTTTATCTTGGTAGCCTTTCATAATTTCTAGCTTCTGGTCTGGCATGACTTCTGCGTAGTAGTCATCTAGGCCAAGTTCTTTGGCTGTTTCTTCAACTGCATTTTTGCCATCGCCTGATACTACAGCTATATTTTCAAAATGCTTGCGAAGATCTTCTATAGTTTCAAATGATTGGTCTTTGATTTCATCTTCGATTATTACTTTTGCAGCAAGTTTGTCATCTATAGATACATAGATTGCCCTGTCATTTTCTTCTCCATCATAGCCAATAAATCTAGCAGAACCTATCTTGATTAGGTCGCCATCCTTGCTAGTAGCTCTTACACCAAGGCCCTTTTCATTGGTCACTTCTTCAAACAAATCATGTTTTTCATCACGGTCTAGACTTTTTACTATCCCTTTTGCGATAGGATGGGTACTCATTAGCTCGATATTGTATATATAATCGAGGATTTTTTCCCTATCATGGTCAGTAAAATATTCTATATCTTTTACTTTGAAATTCCCTGTAGTAAGGGTTCCGGTCTTATCTGATAATAGGACTTTGGCATTTTTTAGTCCTTCAAAATACTGGCTTCCTTTTATAAGGATTCCATTTTCACTAGCTAGTCCTAGGCCTGACATAAAGCTTAGTGGGACTGATAATACTAGGCCACATGGGCATGATATTACTAAAAATGTAGCTGCCAAGAATATAGAGTCATACCAATCTACTCCAAAAAATAGGGGAGGGATGATAGCTACTATAAGCGCAATAGCTACAACAATTGGGGTATAGATTTTGGCAAACCTTGTTACCATCTTTTCACTTTGAGATTTACTTTCTGCGGAATCTTCTATAATCTCCATAATCTTTGCTGCAACAGAATCATCAAATTCTTTTTGGGCGCGTATTTTGATAATACCCTCAGTAAGAAGCGATGAAGATATAACCTCAGACCCTACTTCGGCTTCTACTGGCATGGATTCTCCAGTGACAGAGGATGTATCAAGGAGGCCATGACCTTCTATAACGACACCATCCACACCAATTTTCTCACCATCACGAACCAGGAGGATATCTCCTACTTCTACATCATCTAGGTCGATTTCTGTAGTAGAACCATCTGGGTTTACCTTATTGGCCACATCAGGCACTAAGTCTAGGAGTCCTTCTATGTTTTGGCGGGACTTATGGCTTGCTATATTTTCAAATAAATCACCAAAATTATAAAAAAGTATTACAGCAATTGCTTCTATATATTGGCCCAAGAGAAAGGCTGCAATTGATGCTATAGACAAAAGGAAGTTCTCATCCATGGCCTGGCCACGGATGATTCCCTTAAACCCTTTTATCAAAACATTCCATGCGGATAGCAAGTAGGCTAATAAAAACCCACCCACAATCCATATATTTTCACCTATAGTATTACTTAATACTGCTAATATAGCAGTAAAAATACCTATAGCTATAAGTTTACTAAGCTCCTTTTTGTGAGCATCTGTCATAGACTCAAACATATCCTACCTCACTAAGACAGTCCCTGGCTCAAGCTTATCAGCAAGTCTATTAGCCTCATCAAAGATAGCATCTTCATTAGCACCATCAGCTAAGTCCATCTTTAGTTTCAAAGTTAGGAATGATAGGTTGGCATCATTCACTCCATCTATTTTTTTAACAGCCTCTTCAATCTTTGCTGCACAATTTGGGCATAGGTCATCACTTTCTACTTTATATTTAACTTTCATTATATTCTCCTATTCTTTTATTCTTTAATATGTTCTAATCCTGTCATAAAAATCGTCTTGACGTGGTCATCGGCAAGTTCGTAGTATATTGACTTGCCACTTCTCTTGGAACTGACCAAATTGTTATCCTTCAAGCTCTTTAGCTGGTGGCTTATAGCCGACTGGCTCATATCCAAGATTTCTGCAATTTCGCCTACAGAAGTAGGCCCACTAAAAAGCACATTCATGATTCTAATCCTAGTCGAATCACCAAAAACCTTAAAAAGATCAGCTAAATCAAATAAAATTTCCTCATCTTTGATAGTTATCATTATCACCTCCGTTCATATGAATATATGCTTATATGAACATTATAGCATATGTCTTTCTAATGTCAAATTTATATGTGAATAATTTTAATATATGAATATTTGACTTCTGTCTTTGTTTTAAGTCTAATAATCCTATCAATAGTTCTAATTTTGAGTATAAAGTAAATATATGATAATATAAGAAAAGAATAAATATGGATAAAGCAAAAATTGAAAAAATTATTGGTATTATAGCTATGCTATTCTCTGTTTATATGTTTTTTGATAAGAGAGGCGGACTTGGTTTTATCGTACTTCTAATAGGTGCCGTAGTTTATGGACTAGACAAAAAGGAAGAAGATGGCAATCAAAGATACGTACCTAATTAAGTTGACTAATCTCCCAAGAAAGGGAGATTTTTTATATATTCATAAACCTATAGGCAAAAAGCTAAAGCGAAAAAAGCTTCCTTGGCTGGAGTGAGTGTAAATGAACGTAAACAAGAGGTCCATATAAAACATCCTTCCTCGAATGTATCATATAAAAAATCAGAGATGCCAAAACAAAGATCCTTCCTCGACTGGAGTGGATGTAATAAACGCAATGGAGAAGCCTCTTGAGATATAGTAAAAGTATAATTCTTTTAGACCCAGCATTATAGTAATTCTCATAATTACCCCCATCTCGAAGGAGGCACGACTGAGAGATCTACAGTCTGTGATGACATGCGGGTATAAAAGTTCAAGTTATCTACTTAAATAACTAAATAACAAAAACTCAAATCAAGCACGTCTCAAGGTTCTGTAGACCTCTCACATAGTCCTCTATGAGCCGGACGGGCTTTTTTCGAGGTGGCGTAACTAGGGGATTTTTAATAAGAATAAAGATTATGTTAAGAGGTGCCTCGACTACGCTAGACATAAGGGGAAAGAAAACGAAGTTTTCTCTCCCCTTCCCTTGCTTCGACCAAGGTGGAGAAGCCTCTAGCATTTACAAATATCAAAACAGTATATACCTTCAGATAAACTTAAACAGAAACTACGCCATCTCGAGCTTGTCGAGAGATCTACAGTATATGATGACATGTAGATATAAAAGTTCAAGTTATCTACGTAAATAACTAAATAACTAAATCTCCAATAAAACACGTAGACCTCTCGTCGCTTCCCTATATAAGCTCTGTCGAGGTCGCGGAATGAGGAAATTTCTAATAAAAAATTATATGGTAGGAGATGTCTCGACTACGCTCGACATAAGGGGTAAGAAAACGGAGTTTTCTCTCCCCTTCTATTATTTAGAAGCAAGCCCGTCCGGCTCAAGAAGGACTGTCGAAACCTCGTGCAATTAAATATATTATAAGAACATCAAACATAAGTTGATAACATAGTCAAAATAGTATCATTTACAAAATATTTTCTTAGGATTTTATCCACCTATAGTAAATAATTGTTTATTAACTATCCCACTTGGGTATTATTTTTACTAGTAAGAAAGAATAATAATTTAAGGAGTTTTTATGAAAATTCAAGATAGATATGATTTGTATATTAATGGCGAATGGATTAAGCCAGCATCAGGCGAGTATATTGATGCGATAAATCCTGCTACAGGTGAGAAAATTGCTGAGTTTGCTACTGCAAACAATGAAGATGTAGATAGGGCGATTTCCGCTGCTAGGGCATGTTTTGAAGGAGAATACGGATCTTTCTCTAAGGAAGAACGTGCAAGCCTCCTATTTAAGATAGCCGATAGGATCGAGGAAAACTTAGAAGACCTTGCCACAATCGAGACTATGGATAACGGTAAGGCAATTCGTGAGACTAAGACAGTTGACCTTCCTTGGGTTGTAGATCATTTTAGATATTTCGCTTCCCTCTTAAGAGCTGATGAAGATGAAATTTCTAAGCTAGACGGAAGATTTGTTTCAATTAGAAAAAGAGAGCCACTTGGAGTTGTAGCTCAAATGATTCCTTGGAACTTCCCACTTCTTATGGCTGCCTGGAAGCTTGCGCCAGCTATAGCCGGAGGAAACACTATAGTAATCTCCCCTTCTTCAAATACATCTATAGGTCTACTTGAGATGATCAGAAGAATCGAAGACCTCCTTCCAAAGGGACTTATCAATGTTGTAAGTGGTAGGGGTTCTGTTACTGGGGAATACCTCCAACACCACAAGGGCGTGGATAAGCTTGCCTTTACAGGTTCTACAAGTGTTGGCCGCCATATTGGTATTTCTGCAGCAGAAAACTTGATTCCTTCAACACTCGAGCTTGGTGGAAAGTCAGCTCATATCATCTTTGACGATGCCGATATAGAAAAGGCCCTAGAAGGTGCGCAAGTTGGAATCCTATTCAATCAAGGAGAAGTTTGCTCAGCAGGATCTAGACTCTTTATTCAAGAAGGAATCTACGATGAATTTGTAGAAAAACTTGTTAAAGCCTTCGAAAATGTAAAAGTAGGCAACCCTCTAGAAGAAGGCACACAAATGGGTGCTCTAAGAGATGAGAAGAGAATCCCAGTTATAGAAGAATTCATCAAAAAAGCAAGAGATGCTGGAGCAAAAGTTCTTACAGGTGGTAAGAGACTTACAGAAAATGGCCTAGATAAGGGAGCCTTTTTCGCACCTACTATCCTTGCCGACGTTCCAGAAGATAATGATGCTTACAGAGAAGAGATTTTTGGACCAGTTGTTGTAATAAAGAAATTCAAGGACGAGGACGATGTTATTAGAATGGCTAATGACTCCCACTACGGCCTTGGTGGAGGAATCTACTCCAACGACCTATATAGGATAATGGATGTTTCAAATAGACTCAAAACCGGAAGAATTTGGGTTAACACCTACAACCAATTCCCAGCAGGCGCACCATTTGGTGGCTACAAGGATTCTGGTATAGGTAGGGAAACAGATAAGCTTGCCCTCGATGCCTACAGCCAAGTTAAAAATATCATCATAGATTCTTCCAAAGAAAAATTGGGTTTCTATTAAAATACTGAAATTAAAATACGCATGTTAAAAGCCAACCCTTTATTAGATTTGCTCAGAGGGTAGGCAAAGTAGATTTGATTGAAACTTATCCTATCGTGAAGCTACCCTTATCTCGACTAAGCGAGCGAAGCGAACGCATGGAGAGATCTCATTAGATTTCTCCACTCACTACGTACTCTGACTCGTTACTTAGTAACTTTTCCGTGCTTTCGCACTAGTCAGAGGGGTAAATAGCCAATTCAATGGCTATTTACCTGGTCGAAATAAGGGCGATTTTTACTTTTGTCTACAGTTTAAGCCAACCCCTTAGTGGATTGGCTTTTACTTTTAGAATGAAACTTTAAATATCAAGGCTATGACGCAAAGTATAATAGCAATTGGTGTATAGATATATTTTCCAATCTTGTACCAGCTATCACCGTATTTTTTAGAAGACCCTTGATTGATCTCACCTATTAGCTTATCCTTAGCCAATACATAAAACCAAGTCACAGCTCCTATAGAAGCTCCAATTGGAATGATGTAGATTGAGATTATGTCCATAAATGGTCCCCATTGGCTAATCATTTCCATATTGACTCCCAAGCCAAAAACGAAAATTCCAATTAAGACTAGGGCGATATTTCTTTTTATCTTTGGATACCTGTTCATAAGCGACTCTGCTACTACTTCAAACATATTTTGTAGGGATGAAATACCTGCAAGGATCACCGCAAGATATAAGATTATTGCAAATAATCTACCTAAGAACATATCTTGTAGGATGGTTGGTAAGACTTGGAACAATAAACCTGGCCCTCCCGCCTGATCCATCTTGTAGACCATTATAGCAGGGATTATAACGCAGGATGATAATAAGGCCGCTATAGTATCTAGAAGACCAGTCATTTTTGATGAAGATACAATATCTTCGTCCTTGCTTAGGTAGGCTCCACAAACTATCATTCCAGACCCTGTTACAGAAAGGGAGAAAAAGGCCTGGCCCATTGCTTGGACTATGGTATTTATATTAAGAGCATCACTGTCATATCTAAACATATATTTGTAACCTTCGATTGCCCCATCTAGAGTTAAAATCTTAATTGCCAAAATAACAAAAAGAACAAAGAAAGTAGGCATCATGAACTTATTAGATTTCTCTATCGTCCTAGCCCCTCCTATACAGGTAATTAATGTTAGCACAATAATGGCAAGGTGAAATCCAACTACTGAGTAAGGATTTTGGGAGAAGCTATCAAACCAAGTCGCTGTATCAGCTTCCATCAATGATCCAGTAAGAGAATCGATTAAGGCCTTACTTATATAAGAAACAATTACAGCATAGCCTACTGCTATAAGCAAGGAACCCAATAGAGGGATAAATCCTATATATTTTCCTATAAGGGTATCCTTATTCTTACTTTTAAAAGATTTATAATAAGCACCCAAGGTTCCAGTCCCTGCAAGTCTACCAACAGCAAACTCACTAGATAGTCCAACATAGGAGAAAATAACTATAAATACCAAATAAGCTAGGAAAAATACTAGACCTCCTTGCTGGAACTTGTAAGGAAAACCCCAGACGTTTGCCATGCCGACAGCAGAACCAACCGCTGTCAATATAAAACCAATTTTTGAATTAAATTTATTCATATAAACTCCTTAACTTTAATATGTCTATATCGCTTTAAAGTATGTTAGTATTATATCCCAAACTTTATATAAGTAAAGTTTTTTCTAAAATTTCCATTTAAAAAATCCCCGAGGGGATTTTACATTATTATTGTCAAAAGACAAATCACTATAACAAGTGGTGTATAGAGATACTTTCCTATCCTATACCAACTCCCACCATATCTTCTAGTAGAACCTAGGTTGATCTCTTCTATTAGAGTCTTCTTGTCCAGAACATAAAACCAAGTTATAGCACCAATCATAGCCCCTATAGGAATGATGTAGATTGATATAATATCCATAAAAGGACCCCACTGGCTTATTTTTTCTATATTCATACCTACTAGAAATACCAAGGTCGCTATTGCTATTAGGACAATTTTTCTATCCAATTTTTTAAATACATAAGTCACTGACTCTACTACTACCTCAAACATTATTTGAAGTGAAGAAATACCTGCAAATAATACAGCAAGATAGAGGATGATTGAAAAGAACCTTCCTCCTTCTATATTTTGTAGGATGGTAGGTAAAACTTGGAACAAGAGCCCCGGACCTCCTGCCTGATCCATAGAGAAAACTATGACAGAAGGAATCATCACAAAGGCAGCAACCATTGCAGCTATTGTATCGAGAAGTCCTGTCATCTTAGATGAATATATTATATCCTCGTCCTTGTGAAGATAGGCCCCACAGATCATCATAGCAGAGCCTGTAATAGATAAGGAAAAGAAGGCCTGACCCATGGCTGATACTACATTTCCAGTACTTATCATCGACCTATCCATCCTAAACATATACTTATAACCTTCGATAGCGTTTGGTAGGCTGATGATCTTGATAGCAATAACAATAAAAAGGATGAAAAAGGCTGGCATCATAAATTTACTTGATTTCTCTAAAGTTTTGGCAGAACCAAGACAGTTAATCAAGGTCAAAATAATTACTAAAAGATGATAAGGCCAAACTGAAAAGTCCCTTTCAGATAAGTCCCTGTACCAACTTCCTACATCAACATTCATCAAAGTCCCAGTAGCAGAATCAACCAAGGCCTTGAAAATATAGGCAACTACAACTGCATAACCAATTGTAAGAAGTATAAGGCCAATAAGAGGAAAAATTGATATGGCTCGTCCAAGCCTAGGGCTTTTTCCCTTGCTTTCAAAGGCCTTCTCGTAAGATCCGATAGTGCCTGCCTCAGCAATTCTTCCTATAGCAAACTCACTTGAAAGCCCTACATAGGAAAAAAGACCTATAAAGAAGATATAGATTAAGAGGAAAAAAAGTCCCCCTTCCTGGAGCTTGTAAGGAAAGCCCCACACATTGGCCATACCAACAGCAGATCCCACCGCCGTTAGTATAAAGCCAAGTCTAGAATTAAATTTGTTCATATTATTCCTTTCTATAAATAAGCTAGTAAAAGTAAAGATTAAACAAAATCTCTACCCATTAATGCCTATGGCTTAATAATCATTAAGAGATCTCTCGACTGCGCTCGAGACTAGGGTATGTAAGAAAACGAAGTTTTCTAAAATTATTAGAACTCCATTCGGCCTTCTTTTGACCTTTGTTTCTACAAAACAAAGGTCACTACACTATTTGTCTATAAGACAAACAGTAGCCCAACAGGAGGGCGACCTTATTTCGACTGAACGAAGTGAATGGAGAAATCTAATTGTATTAAAGATATCAGAATATAATCGTGTATACATTTATATAATAGTTAAACAACGAATACGCCATCTCGAAGGAGGTACGACTGAGAGATCTACAGTCTATGATGACATGTAGATATAAAATTTCAAGTTATCTACTAGAATACCTGACTAACAAAGTCTCAGACCATACACGTCCCAAGGTTCTGTAGACCTCTCACCTAAAGTTCGAGGTGGAGGAATTGGGAATTTTTAATAAAATATATTATATAGTAAGAGATATCTCGACTTACGCTCGACATAAGGAGAACTTGATGAGATATCTCGACTACGCTCGATATAAGGGCAATGTGGGAAAGCTAGCTTTCCTACCCCTTCCCTTGCTTCGACCAACGTGGAGAAGCCTCTAGCTTTTACCAATATCAAAACAGAAAAGTATAACCTTGAGATAAACTTAAACAGGATTTACGCCATCTCTAATGGAATTGTCACAGTAAGCATAGCTAACTGATGAAACCGTGCCGGGCGGTCGGGCTTCGATTTGGAAAAAATCGAATTAGTGGGACTTATTTGAAAAATAAGTTCCAAGAACTCGAAGAGTTCAAAATCGAGGCTTTGCGAGGCGAAGTCCTCCTAGAGCCGGACGGGCTAGTCTCTGAGCCCGAAAACTACCGTCGACAGAGCGCAGCGACGAGAGGTCTAAAGTCTATGATGGCATGTGCATTATAAAGATTAACCTATCTACGAGAATACCTATCTAACAAAGTCTCAGACCATACATGTCCCATAGTTCTGTAGACCTCTCACATAAAGTTCGATCTACTGTAGATTATAGTTTTCTATATTAAGAGATATCTCGACTACGCTCGAGATAAGGGAATGTAAGAAAACGAAGTTTTCTAAAATTATTAGAACGCCATTCGGCCTTCTTTTGACCTTTGTTTCTACAAAACAAAGGTCACTACACTATTTGTCTTTCAGACAAACAGTGGCCCAACAGGAGGGCGACCTTATTTCGACCGAACGAAGTGAATGGAGAAATCTCATGAGAAATAGTAAAAGTATAATTCTTTTAGTCCCAGTATTATAGCTAGATACAGCCACCTCGACAGAGCGCAGCGACGAGAGGTCTCCAGTCTAAGATGACATGTAGATATAAAAGTTCAAGTTATCTACGCAGACACCTAAATATCCAAATCTCCAACCAAACATGTCCCAAGGTTCTGTAGACCTCTCGTCGCTTCCACGTGGAAGCTCTGTCGAGGTGGATAACTGGAAAAATACCCTCTCGCCAATTATTATACATAAACTGTAGTTATGAGATGTCTCGACTTAAGCCATCCATAAGGCTAGAGGGAAACTCTTATTTATATTTTTCCTGCAAGCTTTGTACTAGCTTATCATCTTCGAAGTAGTTGATGCCCATGGCTTTTTTTACTTCTTCGACCTTTTCTCTTCCAGCTTCTCTTGCTTTTGCTGTTCCTTCTTCTAGGATTTTAAATACTTTTTCTAGGTCTTTTTCGTATTCGGCACGTCTTTTTCTAATTGGCTCTAGTTCATCTTCTAGGACCTTGATTAGGAATTTCTTTACCTTGACATCTCCCAGACCTCCCCTTCTGTAATGGTCTTTGAGGGCGTCTAGGTTTTCGTAATCTGGAAGGAATTCCTTAAAGTGCTCAGGTTTTGAGAATACATCTAGGTAGGTAAAGACGATATTTCCTTCAACCTTACCTGGATCTTCTATATTGATATGGTTAGGGTCTGTGTACATGCTCATTACCTTTTTTTTGACAGTTTTTTTGTCATCTGCTAGATAGATTGCATTTCCCAAGGATTTACTCATCTTAGCCCCTCCATCGATTCCTGGCATACGTCTTGCGATTTTCGCTTCTGGAAGAACTGCCTTAGGTTCTACGAAAGTCTCTCCATAGATGTGGTTGAAGCTTCTAGCAATCTCTCTTGCTTGCTCAAGCATTGGCTCTTGATCTTCTCCTACTGGAACTATATTAGCATCAAAAAGAAGGATATCAGCGGCTTGGCTTACAGGATATATTAGAAATCCTGCTGGTAGGGATGTTTCGAAGTCCCTTAGTTTAATTTCTGACTTAACTGTTGGATTTCTCTCAAGTCTTGATAGGGTTACTAGATTTAGGAAGTAGAAGGTAAGCTCTGTTAGCTCTGAGACTTGAGATTGGACGAAGAATGTGACCTTTTCTGGATCAAGTCCCACACTTAGATAGTCTAGGGCTACTTCAATGAGATTTTCCCTGATTTTTCCAGGGTTGTCGAAGTTATCTGTGAGGGCTTGACTGTCTGCGATCATGATATACATCCTATCGTAATTACCCTCATTTTGCATAACGACTCTGTTTTTTAAGCTTCCTACGTAGTGTCCTAGGTGAAGTCTGCCTGTTGGTCTGTCACCTGTTAGTATTATATCTTTCAAAATTCCTCCTTATTTTAAAAAAACGGGCCTGCCCTATGAAAGCGCCCCATCAGAGAACTTCCTATAATTCTCTGACAGGATGCAGCTATCATTTTATAAACAGTCCCGATTATTTATCAGCAAGGAAAGCATCTATAAAGCCTTGGATGTCTCCATCCATCACAGCTTCCACATTTCCCATCTCAAATCCCGTCCTGTGGTCTTTGACCATGGTATAAGGTTGGAAAACATAGGATCTGATTTGACTTCCCCAAGCAATTTGGGAATAGCTTCCTTGTATGTCTTCGATTTTTTCTCTTTGCTCTTCTTCTTTGATCTGAACAAGCTTACTTTTCAAAAGATTCATTGCTGTCTGTCTATTTTGGATTTGGCTACGCTCTGCCTGACTTGTCGCAACTACTCCAGTTGGTATGTGGGTGATTCTTACGGCAGAGTCGGTCTTGTTTACGTGCTGACCTCCTGCTCCACTTGCCCTGTAGGTATCTATTCTTAGGTCTGATGGGTCGATATCAAGTTCTATATTATCATCAAGCTCTGGGAATACATCCACAGATGCAAAGGAAGTATGTCTTCTGGATTGGCTGTCGAAAGGGGAAATCCTCACAAGTCTGTGGACTCCCTTCTCCGCCCTAAGATATCCGTAAGCATAAGGACCAGTAACATGCATGGTGGCTGACTTGATTCCACCTGCTTCTTCATTGTTTAAATCTTTGATCTCATACTTAAAGCCGATGCTGTCGAAGTATCTCTTATACATCCTAAAGAGCATA
The DNA here is from genome assembly GCF_900290195.1 of Anaerococcus marasmi. GTDB lineage: Bacteria > Bacillota > Clostridia > Tissierellales > Peptoniphilaceae > Anaerococcus > Anaerococcus marasmi. The sequence goes on from NZ_OLMF01000004.1 coordinate 766,466, forward strand.
TCCGCCCAGTCTGTAGCCTCAAGCCCACCTGCACCTGCATTGATTGATATATAGGCATTGTTCTTGTCATATTCCCCATCAAGTTGGGTCCTAAGCTTCATCTGAGTGGCAAGCTTATTAAGCTTTTTTAGGGAATCTTCGACTTCTTCTATTGTATCTGTCTCTTTCTCTTCGCTCATCTCCACAAGATCAAGCATATCGGTATTGTCTACTATTCCACTTTCAAGCTTCTTGTAGTCAGCAAGTTCATCTTTTTTATTTGATAGGTCCGCCATTATCTTTTGGGCCTTATCAGAATCATTCCAGAAATCAGGGCTAGCAGATTGTTTCTCGAGTTCTTTTATCTCTTTTTCCAAGCTAGCTGGGTCAAAGAGAGTCTCCGATTAGTTTTAGTTTTTGGCTTAGATCTTCTATATCAGATCTTAATTCAAATATTTCCTTCATATTATTTCTTTATATTACCCTTTTTAGCTTCACGTTCGAGTCTTCTGCGTTCTGCTCTATTAAGACCTTCCAAGTCTTCTTCCTCTTGGTCTTCTAGGCGTTCTTCGCTAGGTCTTAGGACTTGTTTCCTTTCAATGTTTTGTCTGATCTCAACGCTTAGCATGTACTTAACAGTGTCTTCTTGGATTGATCTTGTCATATCTTCATACATGTCGAAACCTTCGTTAGTGTAGGCTCTTACTGGGTCTTCTTGTCCCATAGCTCTTACACCGATTTCTTTTCTCATTTGATCCATAGCATCGATATGATCCATCCATTTTTGATCTATTACCCTAAGTAGGATTACCCTTTCTACCTCTCTCATATTCTCAGATCCGAAGGTCGCTTCCTTGTCTTCGTATTTGGCAAGAGTCGCATCTGTAATATAATCGATTAGGTCTTGTTGGCTGTAAGAGTTGATGTTTTCGAAGTGAAGGCTCTTTACAGGCATAGCAAGTCCATGGAGATAGTTTAGTAGGGCTGTCATCTCCCAGTTTTCTGGTTTGATCTCTGGGTTAGTAAAGGTGTAAACAGCATTTGCTATTACATCTTTCATCATTGCTACAATAGTCTCTTTCATATCTTGACCAAAGAGAACTTCTCTTCTTTCGTTGTAGATGATAGTTCTTTGCTTGTTCATAACATCGTCATATTGGAGGACTCTTTTTCTTGTAGCGAAGTTGTTAGCTTCAACCCTTGTTTGGGCACGTTCTACAGACTTAGATACCATCCTAGAAACTATTGGCTCATTTTCGTCATAGTTGTATTTTTCAACAAACTTAGCCACTGCTTCCCCACCATTAAGTCTAATTAGATCATCTTCAAGTGATATGAAGAATCTTGACTTACCTGGGTCTCCTTGACGTCCTGAACGACCTCTAAGCTGGTTATCTATACGACGAGATTCATGTCTTTCTGAACCTATGATATAAAGTCCGCCCGCTTCCTTAACCTTCTCAGCTTCAGCCTTGATTTCAGGTCTAAAGACATCCTTGTAGTGTCTATATTTCTTTCTAGCATCAAGGACAGCTTGGTCGGTAGTTTCTGCAAATGAATCTACTTGTTCAAGCACATCCTCTGCCACACCCTCTCTTTTTAGCTTAGTCATAGCCATATGGTCCACGTTACCACCGAGCATAATATCTGTACCACGTCCTGCCATGTTGGTTGCGATAGTAACTTGGTTTAATCTACCAGCTTGGGCAACAATATCAGCCTCTCTCTCGTGGTTTTTCGCATTGAGGACTGTATGAGAAATACCAGCCTTTCTTAGGGCATTGGACAATCTCTCACTTGCTTCTATAGAGATAGTACCTACAAGTATTGGTTGACCTGTAGCGTGCACCTTGTTAATCTCATCTATAATTGCGTTAAACTTACCTGTTTCGTTGATATATACATAGTCTACATCATCTTGTCTTTGAATAGGTCTGTTGGTTGGGATTTCAACAACGTCAAGCTTGTAGATTTCGCTAAACTCGTCTTCTTCTGTCATAGCTGTACCTGTCATACCAGATAGCTTGTCATACATCCTAAAGTAGTTTTGGAAGGTAATTGTAGCAAGAGTCTTGCTTTCTGCCTTAACCTCAACTCCTTCTTTGGCCTCTATGGCTTGGTGAAGACCATCTGAGAATCTCCTACCTTGCATGATACGACCAGTAAACTCATCTACGATTTCAACCTCGCCGTGATTTACTACATAGTCGATATCTCTTGTCATAGTAGTATTTGCCTTTAGGGCATTGTTGATATAGTGGGCAAGCTCGATATTATCAGTATCGGATAAGTTTTCTATGCCAAAGAACTTCTCTGCCTTGGCAGTTCCCTTTTCTGTAAGGTTGGATGATTTTCTCTTCTCATCTACTAGGAAATCAACATCTTCTACCTTAAACTCCCTGTCGAATGGGTCGATATCAGCATCCTCATTAGGATCAAGGATTCTTCCTTCTAGGGTTTGGATAAACTCATTTGCCTTAACGTAAGTATCTGTAGACTCATCTCCTTGGCCAGAAATAATAAGTGGAGTTCTAGCCTCATCGATTAAGATTGAGTCGACCTCGTCAACTATTGCATAGTGAAGGTCTCTTTGAACCATATCGTCCTTGTAGATTACCATGTTATCTCTTAGATAATCGAAACCAAATTGGTTGTTAGTTCCGTAAGTGATGTCTGCAAGGTAATTCTTTCTTCTTTCAGAATTAGTTAGACCATAAACAATACATCCTACAGTAAGACCGAGGAAGGTATGTACCTTACCCATCCACTCTTGGTCACGCTTAGCTAGGTAGTCGTTTACTGTAACTACATGGACTCCCCTACCAGTTAGGGCATTAAGATAAGAAGGAAGGGTTGCAACAAGTGTCTTACCTTCACCTGTCTTCATCTCTGCGATCTGTCCATTGTGAAGAACAATACCACCTAAGAGTTGGACAGGATAGTGCTTCATTCCAAGAACTCTAGAACTTGCTTCTCTAACAACAGCAAAAGCCTCAACCAAAAGGTCATCAACAGTCTCGCCTTGGCTTAGTCTTTGCTTAAATTCACTAGTTTTGTTTTGTAATTGTACATCTGTCAGTTTTTGCATTGATTCATCTAGGGCAAGAATTTGATCGACAAGTTTCATATTTTGATCAATTTCTTTTTGGCTAAATGACTTAAAAAAATTAAATAATGCCAAATTATTCACTCTCCAATTCTCCTACGAAAGCAAATTATGTAGCTTCCTATAGGTTTTTCTATATCTTAAAGCATAAATGTGATTTATCAAATGTTTACACTTCAAATATTCGCTCCTACTACTATACCAGTTAATTTCGATAAAAAAATACTTCTTTGACATTTTTCACAAAATTTAAATACACTATTAATTATAAGGAAATTATAGATGAAAATAGGTAAAAACAAGAAGAGATGTCTCGACTTCACTCTACGGTAGGTGTATTAAATAGATCTCTCGACTTACGCTCGAGATAAGGGATTGAAAGAAAACGAAGTTTTCTCTCTCCTTCTCCCTTACCTCGACCGCAGCGGAGACTAACTATCGGAAGTCAAGTCGAAAATTAAAAAAATTAACAAATTAAAATTCATAAAAAGTTGAATAAAAACTTAATTTATTCATCAAGAATTGACTTCCGTTAGGTTAAATAACGAATTATTGGCATGACAAATAAGCTATCGTTTTTGATAGCTTAAAATTTTCTTTAAATTTCATATCTTTTTAGGACGTTTGGCTTACAAATTTCTGATTTCTATTTAGAAGGTGAAATATTACTCTAGTTAATTTCCTGGCTACGTGTGTCAGGGCTACGTAATGGTGTTTACCTTCATTTTTCTTTTTCTCATAGTAAATCCTAAATGTTTCGTCATTTTGGCATATTAAAAATGCGGCTATGAATAGAGCATCTCTTAAGTATGAACTACCTCTTTTGCTCATACTACTATAGTTTGAATGCATTGTTCCTGATTGACTGATTGATGGATCTAGACCTGCATAAGCCAATAGTTTACTTGGATTTTCAAATTTTTCTATGTTTCCAATCTCAGCTATTAGACTAGGGCCTATCTCTATTCCTACACCAGGTATACTCATTATTGGACTATCTAAACAATCTAAGAGAGGCTTAATTTCCTCATTAACTTCTTTGATTTGTTTACATAAGAATTCCAAGGATTTAATATCTTGAACTAATCTAAAAGATACAGCAGATGAATCAATCCCTATTGACCTTCTTGCAGCATTCCTAATCTCTATTGCCTTGTCTTTAGAGTGACTTCCTTTAGAAGCTTTTTTAATTATGTTGCTTAACCTTGTTAAGTTTGCCTTAGCAATCTTATCTGCAGATGGATATTCTTTTAATACCTCTAGAGTGTATTTACAAAATACATCATTGCAGATGCTACTTAATTCAGGAAATACTAAATCTAAGTGGCTTACAATAGCATTCTTTAACTTAACCCTATCACTTTTTAAAGAAGATTTGTATCTAGTTAGTGACTTAAGTTCGTAATTATGATACAATTCATTGTGAGTAGGATTAGAGTCAGTAGCTCTTAGAAGCTTTGCAATGAAGAAAGCATCAACCTTATCGGTTTTTGTATTTCTAAAACTATCAGCCTTTCTGTAAAGACTAGTTTGATAAGGGTTAAAGAAATGAATGTTAAAATTCAAATCTAGTAGAAATCTTGAAAGATTGAGATGATAGTGACCGGTGGATTCTAATCCTATTCTAATTTTATCCTTATCAAAATCAGAAAGTTTTTTTAGTAAAAAATCAAAACCATCTCTTGAATTCTTAATTTCAAAATGACACCCTTTATCAAAATTATCCTCAACAGCAAGATAGCAGTTATGCTTAAATTTAGAAACATCAATACCCAAATAGATCATAGAAAACTCCTTTAAAATTATTGTTGTGCTTCCACATAAGTTATGTCTCGTATCCTTGTACAATAAATCGTCTAGCGATATCTAACTAATTAACAAAAAAACATAGTTATGTGGTTGTAGTCTCCGCGAAATAGTCAAAGCTATAGAGATCTCACACATTCCACAACACTATGTTTAATGTATAGTATTCCATTGTTTTTTCCATAGAATGACTATAGTTATATGATACAAGAGGTCTCCCGAGAAATAGTGAAAGTATAATTCTTTTAAGCCTAGAATTAAAGCAAGCTATACTATTACCGCCATCTCGACAGAGCAAATGAAATGAGCGACGAGAGATCTACAGTCTAAGATGACGCATAAATATAAAAGTCAAAGTTATTTACGTAAATAAATAACTACCACACTCTCCAACCAAACATGTCCCAAAGTTCTGTAGACCTTTCACCTAAAGTTCGAGGTGGAGGAATTGGGAATTTTTAATAAAAAATACATTATATGGTAAGAGATATCTCGACTTCACTCTACGGTAGGTATATTAAATAGATCTCTCGACTTACGCTCGAGATAAGGGATAGGAGAATATACGCTTGAGATAAGGGATTGAAAGAAAACGAAGTTTTCTCTCTCCTTCCCTTGCTTCGACCAAGGTGGAGAAGCCTCCCACTTTTACCAATATCAAAACAGAAAAGTATAACCTTGAGATAAACTTAAACAGGATTTACGCCATCTCTAATGGAGTTGTCACAGTGAGCATAGCGAACTGATGAAAATCCTTAATCGAGGATTTGCGAGGCGAAGTTTAGCTGAGCCCGCAAACTACCGTCGAACGAATGTGAGAGATCTACAGTTTAAGATGACACGTAAATATTAAAGTCAAAGTTATCTACGTAAATACATAACTAACAAAGTCCAAAGAGATGTCTCGACTTCGCTCGACATAAGGGGAACGTGATGAGATCTCTCGACTACGCTCGAGATAAGGGTGGGTAGGGAAGCTAAATATCACAAAAGAAAATCCCTCAAGAAAAGAAGGCCCCTAGGGGCCTTCCTTCCATCTATAAGTTTTATAATGTATAAGTTATCTTCTATATATTATTTAAGCCTAGGAATGATTTGTCCGTAGTCTCCTTTTCTTCTCTTGTATACTACTCTTACGTCTGCATCTTCACTGTCTAGATATACGAAGAAATTGTGGTCTAGAAGTTCCATTTGTAGGATTGCTTCCTCGGCTGACATTGGCTTAACGTGGATTTCCTTTACTCTTTTGATGTTTATATTATCATCGTTTTCCTCTTGTTCATAAGGCTCTAGATTTTCGAACTTTATGCTTTCTCCGCTTTGCCTATCTCTCATAAGTTTTGTCTTATTCTTCCTTATTTGGCGGAGCAGACCGTCGATATTTCTATCGATTGCTGTTGGATAAGTTTCATCACTGGTTTCAGATCTTAGGATTCTACCATTATCTAGGAAGGCTGTAGTTTCAACTACGAAGTCATTTCCTTCTTTGGCAAACCTAACATCCATTTCTTGTTGGTCATGGAAGTATTTATCTAGCCTATCAAATTTCTTTATAGATTCATTTCTGATATCGTCTGTTAGTGTAAAATTCTTGGCTATTAAATTTAATTTCATAATACCCTCCTATTGTCTTTTTATTATTTTACCCATAATTACAATTAATAAACGTTTTCTTAGAATAATTAATCACTTTTTTTATGATTTCTATCCTTAATATTACTAATAATAGTGTTTGATATTTTTAATAAAGTATAATGAAGAAAGATATGTAAAGGAGTAAGAATGAAAGATACAAAATTAAGAGATATCTTAGACTATGAATTCTTATCTAGCCTAGATATTTCAGATGATTATAGAAAAATTTCCTACAAGAAGACTATAGGAAATTATAAGGAAAATAGATACGATAGCAATTTATGGATTTATGATACCGAAACTAAGGAGAACTATCAGATTACTGATGACAACAAGTCACAAATTTCTACCTTTAACAAGGATTCTAATATTGTCTACAAGAAAGAATCCACAGACGAGTCTGATATTTTCTATGTAAAAGACGGTACGGGTCTAGGACATAAGTACTTTGCTATTGACAAGGATGTCGATATGATAAAACACTTAGGAGATGACCTTTTTCTCCTAAAGGCTAAGGATAAAATAAGTAAGGAAGATAAGGAAAAGGATAAGGAAGACTCCTACTTTAAGGAAATCGACAAGCTACCTTTTTACCTAAATGGCGCTGGCTTTATTAAAGACAGGGACTCTGCCCTATATTTTTATGATAGAGAAAATGATAAGCTTGAATTGATTAAAGACCTTAAGGCAAAGGATAATCTATACTTTGTCGATATAAATGAGGATAATAGCAAAATCCTTCTCCTTGGGGGTAATTACACAGATAATTCTGTAATGGAGCTTAAGGAAGACCTCCTTCTTCTCGATACAAAATCAGGGGAAACAACTCTTCTAATAGAGAACGAATTCTCCTACTATACTGCGAGATTTATCGAAGATAGGATAATCTTTGTGGCAAGTAATATGAAAAAGGGCGGGGTCAATGAAGATTGTTTTATTTATTCATGTGACTTTGAGGGAGCTTATGAAAAAATAAGCCCAGACGATTTCGATATGGCCTTTGGTAATTCTATAGGTACTGATGCAAGATTCGGCTCATCTAAGACCTTCGCTGTAAAGGACGACAGGCTATATTTTGTAGTTACTGACTGTGAGAAGTCCAAACTTTTATCTATTAGTCATGCTGGTGATATCAGAGAAGAAATCTTAGAAGGCGTTGAAGACTTCGTCCTAGCAGATAATGATATATACTACCTTGCTATGGGAGCTAGTAGTCTATCTGAGCTTAAGAAAAAGTCTACAGGTGAAACTCTTATAACAAACAAAGTGCCAACAGAAGTCCTCCCTATTGAGACTTTTGACTTCATATCAAATGGAGACGAACTTACCGGATACGTCCTCCTACCAAAAGACTTCGATAAGAATAAGAAATATCCAACCCTTCTTTCTGTCCATGGTGGACCAAAGACAGAGTTTTCTGACATCTTCCACCACGAGCACCAAATGTTTGCAGCAGCAGGCTACATGGTAATCTACACCAACCCACACGGATCAAGCGGTAGAGGGGTCAAGTTCTCCGACATCCGTGGTAGATACGGAGATATCGACTACGATGACCTCATGACCTTTACCGACCTTGCCATAGAAAAATACCCACAAATTGATACAGACAAAATGGGAGTCTATGGAGGAAGTTACGGTGGATTTATGACAAATTGGATCATAGGTCACACCGACCGTTTCTCGGCAGCTTGTAGCCAAAGATCTATCTCAAACTGGACAAGCTTTTATGGAGTATCAGATATTGGATATTACTTCGCTCCTGATCAGACAGCAAGCGATATGTGGGACAATCTAGATAAAATGTGGGACCAATCTCCAATCAAATACGCCCCAAAGGTCACAACTCCGACCTTATTCATCCACTCTGACGAAGACTACAGATGTCCACTAGAGCAAGGGCTTCAAATGTATACTAGAATCAAGGAAAATGGCACAGATACTAAGATGTATATCTTCCATGGCGAAAATCACGAACTATCTCGATCTGGAAAACCAAAGGGCAGGATCAAGAGACTAGAATCGATCAAAGAGTGGTTTGATAAGTATCTCAAAGATGAGTCAAAATAAGCCTAAGACAAAAAAGTTTTTCCTAAATCTAATAAACAGGGTAGCAAATCATGACATAATGACCTACTCTGCAGGTCTATCCTTCTACCTCTTACAAGCATCCATACCACTTATGATGGTTCTCGTAAGTGTACTGTCCTACTTTATATCAGGTAGAGAGGATATCATATATAGATTTTTGGACTTTTTACCCAATACAACAATAGAGCTAATAGCGGAAGTGATAGATATCCTACTTATCTCCTCCCAATCTCCAACAGTAACCACCTTGACGATACTTTTTGCCCTATGGTCTGCGACAAGTGGTATCAACAAGCTAGTAAATGCGATAAATCATGCCTATGGACTCCACAAACAAAAACAAGCCATCAAACAAAGACTAATGAGCGTAATCTTTACCCTCATCTTTATAATTTTGATAGTCTTTATGTTGATATTTCAAATATATGGAACTAGTATATTGAAAATATTTAATGCCCATATCATAGGCAAACTCAACATCCACTTGGGCACAAATATCCAAAAAGCCCTAGATATGATATCATCGCCAATATTTAAGCTAATAACCTTTGTCCTTCCCTTTCTCATAATGGCCATAGCTGTCGGAGTATTCTACAGATACTCCCCTTCCAAGGCCAACAACAGAATAAGCGTCAAGGAAGCCTTCTGTGGAGGATTATTTGCAACAGTCGCCATATTTATAGCAAGCTTTATCTATTCCTACTTCGTAAACAACTTCTCCAACCAATCGCTTGTCTACGGAGCACTTGCAGGAATCCTTGCCCTATTTATCTGGCTACTAATGGTATCAACCATTCTAATCCTAGGAGCAGAATGTATAGCAGCCTACAGGGAAGGATACAAGGAAGACTATTTTGACAAAAACACCAATGCAAAAGAGAAATCTTCCCTTAAGGATAAAATAATCAAATTGATAAGGAAAAATAAGAATGAAAAATGAAATGCGAAGATTCTTCCTAAACCTCCGTCGTGAGATGGGAAAGGAAAAAATCGAGGAATATTCAGAGAAAATCTACCAAAACCTAATAAAAACCGACCTTTACAAAAATGCAAACACAATCTTTGTCTATGTATCGATGGATAAAGAAATAAATACAGAAAAAATCATCCGAAAATCCCTAGAAGACGGCAAGGAAATCTACGTGCCTTTCATAGAAGGAAAAGAAATGAAGGCAAAAAAACTAGAAAAATACGAAGACCTAGTAGAGGGAAAATTCAAAATAAAAACCACAAGATCAGATATCTCAATAGAAAACCCAGACCTAAGCCTAATCCCAGGACTCACTTTCGACAAAAGCAAACATAGGATAGGCTACGGAGGAGGCTACTACGACAAGTTCCTAGAAAAGAGCAAAACAACAAGCCTAGGCCTATTCATGAGCCCCTTCGAATCAATAGAAATCCCAACAGAAGAATACGACATGGCCCTGGACTATATACTTACAGAAGAAGGATTGTTCTAAGAAAGATATCAAAGGAGATGTCTATACTAGGCTTGACAGTAGGTAATTTAAATAGATCTCTCGACATGCTCGAGACTAGGGTAAGGTGGGAAAGCTAGCTTTCCTTCTTTTTTCCCTTATTTCGACTGAACGAAGTGAATGGAGAAATCTCTTAAGAAATAGTAAAATAATAATTCTTTCAGGACCAGAATTGTAGTAATTCTCACAATTACCGCCACCTCGACAGAGCGTAGCGACGAGAGGTCTACAGTCTATAATGACACGTGGATACAAAAGTTCAAGTTATCTACGAAATCCAAAGAGATATCTCGATTTGCGCTCGATCTAAGGGGGAAGAAAACGAAGTTTTCTCTCCTTTTCCCTTGCTTCGAAGAAAGCCCGTCCGGCTAATAGAGGACTGGAGAAGCCTCCCGAGTAGAAGTAAAATCATAATTATTTTAAAACTCATAATTAAATCAAAACTACAATTACTGCCATCTCGACAGAGCGAATGGAATGAGCGACGAGAGATCTCCAGTCTATGATGACACTTGGATATAAAAGTACAAGTTATCTACGTAAATAACTAATTAACCAGATCTCCAACCAAACACGTCCCGAAGTTCCGTAGACCTCTCGTCGCTTCCCAGTGGAAGCTCTGTCGAGGTGGCAGAATAAGGAAACTTCTAATAAAAAGGAAACTATATTGTAAGAGATGTCTCGACTACGCTCGACACTAGGGAAGGGGGGGGAAAGCTTGCTTTCCTTCTTTTTCCTTATTTCGACTGAACGAAGTGAATGGAGAAATCTCACACAGTTACCAATATCAAAACAACAAAGTACATATCTTGAGGTAGACTTAAACAGAAATTACCGCCATCTCGAACGTATGTGAGAGATCTACAGTCTAAGATGACATTTAGATATAAAGGTTCATCTTATCTACGTAAATAAGAAAATAACAAAATCCATAGAGATGTCTCGACTACGCTCGACATAAGGGTAATGTGAATGAGATATATCGACTTCGGTCTAGATAAGTCCATAAAAAAACAAATCCCTTTATCTCAATCTTCCTATCCCCCCCTTTTTTTATTTCATTTTTATTTGACAAGTTCCAAAAGCCCATGTATAATTTGAATCAAGAAAACAAACTATGATAAGAAAAGTAGATTTGATGGACCTACACAGAGAGGCTATGGTTGGTGAGAATAGTCTAGAAAAGTCGAATTGAAAATGGCCTTTGAGTTTCTTGCCCGATATTTAAGGCAAGACGTGTTCGCACGTTATAGCGATAGGGTATGTTTGTACCCGATGAGTTATTAATCGCAAGATTAATATAAATTAAGGTGGTAACACGAGCTTTAAGCTTCGTCCTTTGGGGACGGAGCTTTTTTTGATATAAGGATACATAGTTAAATTTTCTAATGGCGCCAAATTGTTAACCTGTCCCTTCCTATATACCAAATATATTATGCATGGTATAAAATTATTAGAAAATATTAAAGAGGTAAATTAATATGTCAAAAAGATTTTTAACTGTTGGATCATTACTAAGAAACGAAGAACTACTAAAATACAAGAGAGAAATTGAAGGAAGAGAAGATATCACCTATCCTTTCTACGACGACCTTCCAGGTTACAAGGAATGTGAAGATAAGTCGGTAGCAGAGATTGTCGAAAAAGAACTCGACCACGGGCTCGTTCAAGTAACAGATGGTGAATATTCTAAGTCCCTCTGGCACCTTGACTTCGTTTGGGGACTAGATGGATGCGAGAGATTCATCAACAAGACTGGATATTTCTTCAGAGAAAAAGATTCTGATGAGAAGTTTGAGACAAGAAAAGATATTGGGATTAAAATCACCGGCAAGATTTCTGGCAAAAACCACGTCTTTATCGACCATTTCAAAAGATTAAAGGACCTTGTCGATGGAAGAGCTGAGGTTAAACAATGCATCCCTTCCCCATCTCATATCTATGGCGAGTTAACAAACTTTGGATTTGTGGAAGAGTCTTCTTACTACAAGTCAGAAGAAGACTTCATCAAGGATTTAATCCAAGCCTACAAGGAATTCCTAAACGACTACAAAAACGCTGGTGGAGAAATTATCCAATTTGATGACTGTCTTTGGGAACAATTCGCAAAGGAAAACAAGGAAAACCAATACGATAACAACCAAACTGACCTTGATAAGGACCTAGCCCTTGCCCAAAAATACATCGACATCAACAACGAACTAATCGATTACGGTCACGAGCATGGCCTTACAGTCTACACCCACAACTGTAGAGGTAACTACTCATCTAGAAACTTCTCAGATGGAACATATGAATCAATCGCCGACCTATTTTTCAAAAATCTAAAATACGATAGGTTCTACCTAGAATGGGACGACGAAAGAGCTGGATCAGTTAAGGCACTCGAAGCCTTCAACAACAGAGACAACGTAGAAATCGTCCTAGGCTTTCTATCAAGCAAGACCAACACCCTAGACGATGAGAAAAGAGCCATTAACCTTCTAGAAGAAGCTAGCAAAATCATCGACAAAGACAGACTCTACCTCTCCCACCAATGTGGTTTCGCTTCATGTGACTGTGGAAACGAGCTTACAGAAGAAGAACAATGGGCCAAAATCGATCAAGGACACAGGATTGCAGAAGAATTCTGGGGTGAATAATGACAGATACTTCCAAGCTATTAAGAGAACTAAAAGATAAGAAGTGGATAAGCCTAAGTCATGTCGTAACAAGTGACATCCCCCACTTCGAGGCCTTTAACGAACTAAGAACTAAAGACATAGCTACAATAGATGAAGACGGATTTTGGGGTAACGAAATTACAATAGGAAGCCAATACGGCACCCACATCGACGCCCCAAACCACTTCGCCAAAGGCACAAGAGATCTCCTCCAAATCCCCTTTGCCGAAAGATTCCTTCCCCTATATGTAATAGATATCTCTAATAAAGTAGGAGAAAACCCTGACTACGAGATCACAAAAGAAGACATCCAAGAATTCGAAAAAGAAAATGGAAAGATCGAAGCTAAGTCCTTCGTAGCCCTAAGGACCGACTGGTCCAAGAAGTTTGGCGACAAAGACGCCTTCATAAACAAGGACGATAAAGGAATCGAGCATACTCCTGGCTGGTCCCTAGAAGCCTTACAGTTCCTAAACGAAGAAAGAAACGTCACAGCCATAGGCCACGAAACCCTAAACACCGACTCAGGCCTCAAACTCTACGAAAACAAGGCCCTAGAAGCAGAATACTACTGGCTAAGCCAAGACAAATACCAAGTTGAAGTCCTAACAAATCTAGACAAACTCCCACAAACAGGAGCAATAATAACAATCTCCTACCCACAAATATCAGAAGTCTCAGGATTTTCCGCAGAAGTTAACGCAATATACTAAACAATTACAAACATTTAATATCTCCTACAAGGCCCGGCAAAGCCCGGGCTTTTCATGTGGGGAAAAATGAAAAGAAAAAATACATATGACTCCACTAAGCTAGAAGTTATATAAATTATATGAGATCTCTCGACTACGCTCGAGATAAGGGGTAAGAAAACGAAGTTTTCTCTCCTCTTCCCTTACCTCGACCGAAGCGGAGAGGTCTCCCGAGAAATAGTAAAAGAATAATTCTTTTAAACCTAGAATTATAGCAAGCTATACTATTACCGCCATCTCGAACGAATGTGAGAGATCTACAGTCTATGAAGACATGTAGATATAAAAGTTCAAGTTATCTACGTGAATACCTAAATAACATATTCTAAAACCATACACGTCCCAAGGTTCTGTATACCTCTCGTCGCTTCCTTGTGGAAGCTCTGTCGAGGTGGGGAAATAAGGAAATTTCTAATAAAAAAGAATTTATATTATAAGAGATGTCTCGACTACGCTCGACACTAGGGTAAGGTGGGAAAGCTAGCTTTCTAAATAATTAGAACGCCATTCGGCCTTCTTTTGCCCTTTGTTCCTACGAAACAAAGGGCACTACACTATTTGTCTTTCAGACAAACAGTGGCCCATCAGGAGGGCAACCTTGCTTCGAAAAAAGCCCGTCCGGCTCATGGAGGACTGGAGAAGCCTCCCGAGTTATAGTAAAATCATAATTATTTTAAATCTTACAATTAAATCAAAATTACAATTAACAGATTGTTATTCAAAACATCATTTCAAGTACATTTTTTCAAGCATATCCCTTATCTTGTTATCTATATTGACAAATAACCCCATCACTGATATCATATATCCATCAGAAAAGTTAGGAGGCAAAATGAAAAAATTATCTATAGAAAAATTGGCAGATACTGTCATTAACAAGAGAAAAGAAAAAGGAATAACTCAAAAAAGTCTTGCTGATACTACTGGTATCAACAGGGCTATGATCAGTCGTTTGGAATCATGCGACTACACACCTTCTATCGACCAGCTTCAAGCCATAGGAGGAGTCTTGGACTTTGAAGTAGTCGATATGTTTGAGGAAGAAACATACGAAAAAGAGATTAAAGCTAACAAGAGCTACAAAATTGCCGTTGCAGGAACTGGATATGTAGGAATATCCATTGCGACTCTCCTATCCCAACACAATGAAGTTACTGCAGTTGATATTGTAGAAGAAAAGGTAGAGAAGATTAATAATAAGATCTCCCCTATCCAGGATGATTATATAGAAAAATATCTCAAAGAAAAGGACTTAAATTTAAGAGCAACCCTAGATGGCGAAGCTGCCTATAAGGATGCAGACTTTGTAGTAATCGCAGCCCCTACTAACTACGATAGCAAGAAGAACTTCTTCGATTGCTCTGCTGTAGAGGATGTAATAGAACTTGTCCTTAAGGTAAACCCAGAAGCTACTATGATTATCAAATCCACCATCCCAGTTGGTTACACTAGAGAGATTAGAGAAAGATATAAGAGTAATAATATTATCTTTAGCCCAGAGTTCCTCCGTGAATCCAAAGCCCTTTATGACAATCTCTATCCTTCAAGAATCATTGTATCCTGTGATGATCAAAGTAGGGACAAGGCAGAAATCTTTGCCTCCCTTCTTACAGAAGGCGCCATCAAAAAGGACATCCCTACCCTCTTTATGGGCTTTACAGAAGCTGAAGCAGTCAAGCTTTTCGCAAACACCTACCTCGCCCTTCGCGTATCCTACTTCAACGAACTTGATACCTACGCTGAAAGCAAGGGACTAAATACAGAAGAGATCATCAACGGAGTATGTCTCGATCCAAGAATCGGCACCCACTACAACAACCCTTCCTTTGGTTATGGTGGATACTGCTTGCCGAAAGATACTAAACAGCTTCTAGCAAACTTCGACAAGGTCCCACAAAACATGATCTCCGCAATTGTCGATTCCAACAGGACCAGAAAGGACTTCATAGCAGATCAAGTTCTAAACATAGCAGGCTACTACGATTACAATTCAGACGACCAGTACCAACCAGAAATGGAAAAAGACTGCGTCATAGGAGTCTACAGACTAACCATGAAGTCAAACTCAGACAACTTCCGCCAATCCTCCATCCAAGGAGTTATGAAAAGAATCAAGGCCAAGGGAGCAAAGGTAATAATCTACGAACCAACCCTAGAAGACGGAGACACCTTCTTCGGATCTTTAGTAGTCAACAACCTAAGCAAATTCAAAAAAATGAGCCAGGCAATAATAGCTAACAGATACGACGACAGCCTGGACGATGTGATAGATAAGGTATATACTAGGGATATATTTAAGAGAGACTAGAAGATTTTTGAGATGTCTCGACTAGGCTCGACGGTAGGTAAATTAAATAGATCTCTCGACTTACGCTCGATATAAGAGGAAAGAAAACAAAGTTTTCTCTCCTTTTCCCTTACCTCGACCGAAGCGGAGAGGTCTCATGTGTTGTACTAAAATTACAAATAATTAAAAACTTGTAATTATAGCAAGCAAACAATTACCGCCATCTCGAGCTTGTCGAGAGATCTCCAGTCTATGATGACATGTAGTTATAAAAGTTAAAGTTATCTACGTAAATATCTAAATAACCAAATCTCCAACCAAACATGTCCCAAGGTTCTGTAGACCTCTCGTCGCTTCCTCGTGGAAGCTCTGTCGAGGTGGCATGTAAGGAAATTTTTTTTAAAAAAAATACAGATTATGGTACGAGATATCTCGACTACGCTCGACGGTAGTTTGCGGATTCGACTTCGTCTCATGCTCGCAAAGCCTCGATTAAGGTCTGTCATCAATTCACTAACGTTCATTGTGACCAGAACCATTAGATATAAGGGGTAAGAAAATGAAGTTTTCTCTCCTCTTCCCTTATTTCGACTGAACGAAGTGAATGGAGAAATCTCTAGCATTTACCAATATCAAAATAACAAAGAATATACCT
This sequence comes from Anaerococcus marasmi, assembly GCF_900290195.1. Lineage (GTDB taxonomy): Bacteria > Bacillota > Clostridia > Tissierellales > Peptoniphilaceae > Anaerococcus > Anaerococcus marasmi. Next base: position 782,921 of record NZ_OLMF01000004.1, read on the forward strand.
TGAGATAAACTCAAACAATAGCTCCACCTTCAGTGGCCCAATAGAAGACTTCCCCATCAAAAAACACCAGCCCGCAGGCTGGTGTTTTTTCCTTTCACTTATCCAATATTAAATTCTTGAGTTTCTACATTTTCCAAGTAGGCTTTTACTTTTCTACTTACCTTGCCGTCTTTGGTGGCGAGTGTTTCTGATGCTATGATTTCATCCATAGCTTGGTTTACTCCTGCATCATCGATGTTCTCTTTTGGGTTGTCGATTGAAATCATTCTTTTTGTTCCTTTTTCGTCTGCGAATTGTAGTTTTAGTCTTTTAGTCATATGCTATTACCTCCTTAAGCTAGTTCTCTTGTTTCTATCTTGTATGCCTTGTGCTCGTTCGCATTAGTCAAAGCCACATAGGCTTGGGCGAATTTCTTTAGGCCTTCGTCTGCTACTCCTTCTACTAGGCTTGAAAATGTCCTAGATAATGACTTTGCCTTCCCACTTATTTCTTCTACGATGTCATAAACAATTTTTAATTTCATATTTTCTCCTTTAATTTTCTTATTTTGTAGGCCCTACACTTATATATAGAATTTTTCGTCAAATCTTCCCGACTTTTTTGTTATTTTTTTCTAGATATCTATCCAAGTATTGCCATCGCTGTCTTTGTAGGCGACATATCTTCTAAGTCCACTGTCTTTTCCTATATAAGATAGCCAAAAATATCCTTCATTTTCTAACAGATAATCATAATATATCTTATCTCCAGGACAATAGTGGGTTATGATAGCACTATTTGTCGAGGGTCTCTCCCTAACATTAGTTATAGCATGGACTAGGGCACAGCCCTTCTTCCACACTCCCCTACTTGGAGAGATTTTCCCAACAGGTCTAAAGTATCTCTCCTCGGCTGATCTCCTACAATCTAGATAATATCCTATAAAGGAAGTCTCATCGTTTATTGAAACACCATTGTTAGTGTAGTTGCAATGAATTATGGAGCCCTTCCTTAGAAATATCCCCGTATGGCCATAGGCCCCGGCGGAATGGCCCTCGATTCCTCTTATGAATATGTCTCCCCTTCTTACATCCCTATAATCATAAATCTCCCTAAAAACTCTTCCCTTAAGCTTATATAGAGATTCAGTATTGCCAACCCTCGTCCCCCTTGGGAGAAAGCCTCCAGCTATCAAAGCATAATAGACAAAGGACGAACAGTCCAAAGCCTCTGGCCCCAGCCTTTGGGGATAGGACATTGAGTAGGTCACCTTGTGATGCTTGGATAAGGCGAAGGCAATCATTCTATCAACACTTGTCATAAATCCTCCTCTGACCTGGCCCTAGGCCAGGCTCTTCTTAATCTCATTAGTATCGATCAATATCCTGTCTATCTTCCCATTGATTTGGAAGATTAAAATAAGACAAATGGCCACAGGAAAGCCTAGTTCACTAATAATTTTAATGATGTCCATATCTTATTCGGCTTAGGATGTTCTGATGATTATGCGATGGAAAATCCTTCCATAATCAAAAGACACAAGTCCTCTTCTTCTAGTCTCATAAGTCCAATGTTATGAGAGAAGACAGAAAGTGCGCCACTCCTTTCTTTTTTATTTTTTTGCCTAAAGGCTAAACCTCCTTTCACTTATATATAGAAAAATAAGCCCAATCTTCCCGATTAGGCTTCTGGACTTTTATTGTCTGTTTTTATTTCATAAATGACTTTTAGGCAGATTAAGACCTAATAAGAGCACTTTATCCAATTAAACTTTTCTTTCCAAATAGTCTATTATGTAGGTGTCGACACAAAGAGAGCTCTCGGAAAGGAAATATTATGAAAATAACTTTGGACAATTCCGAGAAAATACTAGCAGCCTACAAGCCGCTAATACTAAAGACAGTCAAACAATTTGGTGCCTTTGAAGAAGAAGAATCCATAGACGAAGCAAGAATGATTCTTATAGATGCCATAGGGACATACGATGAGAGTAAAGGCACCTTCGGCAACTACCTCAAAAACCTCCTCCGCTACCATTTCTTAGACAAAGCCAAAACTCCAAGACCAGGCTCTATCTACGAAAAGAACGAGGAAAACAACTCAATAATAGACCTCCTCGAAGCAGAAGAAGATACAGAAGAAATAATAATGGCAGAAGAAAAGAAAAAGGAAATCCTAGAAAACTTAGAAAAAATAAACAAGAAAAACTCCCAAATCCTAAAACTAAAATTCTACAAAGACTTAACAAACAAAGAAATAGGCCAAATAATGAACATCTCCACCAAAACAGTCTTCAACAGAATAAGCATGGGCCTAAAAGAAATGAGAGAAATAATGGTGGGAGAAAAATAAAAAAAGATGTCACGACTCCACTCGATATAAGGGGTAAGAAAACGAAGTTTTCTCTCCCTCTCCCTTGTTTCGACCGCAGCGGAGAAACCTCTTGAAATTAATTCTATATTTAATTATAGAATATACACTGAGAGAAACTAAAATAACAGTTACGCCATCTCGAAGGAAGGAACGTAGTGACTGACTGAGAGATCTACAGTCTATGATGACATGTAGATTTAAAAGTTCCTGTTATTTACAAAATCCAATGAGATATCTCGACTTACGCTCGACATAAGGGGTAAGAAAACGAAGTTTTCTCTCCCTCTCCCTTACCTCGACCGCAGCGGAGAGGTCTCAGGTGTTATAGTAAAATTGCAATTAATCACAACCTTTGAATTATAGAAATTCACACATTCACACCATCTACAGGCAAGCCAACCCCCCCTCTTGAAAAGCCTTCCCTTCTCCTGTATAATTAAAGTACATTAACTGTCTTTTTATATTTTATAAAAACTATTAATGTCTGAAAGGAGGCTGCAATGAAAAGAGAAATCTTGGCCATTCTGCCTGAACCTATGGAAAGAGTGGGGATAGTCTCTCGAATCTACTACACTGACACCACCGAAATAGACAAGAGAACCCCCACCCACTTCCTCAAAAACTCCTACGACAGGAGGGGAAAGAGTAAGAAGCTCGTTGATAAGAAAATCAAAGCTAAAACCCAAATCAAAAGGAACTACCCCTACGTCATCGACAAGGACCACGTCTTCTTCGCCTTCAAGATCCGTGAGAGCAAATACGACGATCAACAAAGGGGCTTCGTCAACGTCAAATACGTAGACAAAATCCAAGGCTCAACCATAATCCTAACCACAGGAGAAGAAATCTCGAGCCTAAACACAGAAAAGACTCTCCTCTCCAACAGAAAAAACGCCCAACTCCTCTACTACATGAGCCTAGTAGAAACCATGGCAGATAACTTCATGGCTATACAATATGTGCGTGAGAATTTGATGGACTAGAATGGATATCAAAAATCCCGTAAATTATAACCAAAATAATTTACGGGAAAATATTCCTAACATGTTATTAACTTTTAATTTTAACTTAACAATTATATTTATATTTCTTCAAAAAATGTATCAGGTTTATCTGGATTGAATATCTCATTGCATGTCATAACTGTTACCAAATCTTCAGTTTCTGACAAGTTAATTATATTATGTGTCCAACCTGGGATCATATATATTGCTTCTATTTTATCTCCACTAACTTCAAACTCTACAAACTCATCTGTATTGATGTTTCTTTCCTGTATTAATCCGTGCCCATGAACGACAATGAATTGCTCCCACTTTGAGTTATGCCAATGTTGGCCCTTGGTAATACCAGGTTTGCTGATGTTAATTGATACTTGACCGCAGTCTTTAGTATGGACCAGCTCGGTAAAGCTTCCTCTGTAATCCTCATTCATCTTAAGATTATATTTGAATTTATCTTTAGGAAGATATGTCAAATATAAACTAAATAGCTTCTTTGAAAATGAACCTTCGGGCATCTTAGGCATAAGAAGACTAATAGGTTGATTCTTAAATTCTTCAAGTAAATCTACAATCTCTCCTAAAGTTATTTTGTGAGTTACTGGAACATAACAATATTTCCCCTCATTATCAAATACTGTATCGGTACCATTAAATTCACATCTATGCTCTTTACCTTCTAGTAAATCGAACATACCTTCAATTAAATCATCGATATACAATACTTCAAGCTCAGTTTGTCTATCATTTACAGTGAATTCTTCATCATTAGCGACTGCCCAACAAAATGTACTAATAGCACTATTATATTTTGGTCTAGAATGACCCATGAGATTAGGGAATCTGTACACATACACAGGAGCTCCTGTTTCTTTTTGATATTCAAAGAATAATTCCTCACCAGCTTTTTTGCTCCTACCATACTCACTGTCGGAAAATCGACCAGATAGTGTAGCTTGAATAGATGATGATAACATTATTCCAGCTTTATTATTATATTTCTTTAGAGTATCAAGGAGTGTACTTGCAAAGCCAAAATTACCTTTCATAAAATCCTCTTCATTTTCTGGCCTATTGACACCAGCTAGATTAAAGACAAAGTCAGCATTTTTGCAATATTCGTTTAAATCTTTTTCACTGCTATCAATATCATATTCATATATGCCATGAATTTTAAGATTAGGTCTTGTCCTATTTTTATCATCTCTAATATTTTTTAGATTATTAACAAGAGCTGTGCCAACCATACCTTTAGCACCAGTTACTAGAATATTCATTAAACTCCCCCTTTGAAGTAATTAGTTTTTCCTCCAAACCATTTTGTTTACAACATTAATATATCCTTGAATAATCCTTACAACTTTCATTGATACATTTTGATCTGTATAATCAGGGCATGGCTTACCAAATATAGCTCTATTTTTCATATCGATAGCCATATCAGTAGCATTTAATAATTCTTTTTTCGTAATTCCAGCTAATATGAAATTCCCTGATTCTAGAGCTTCTGGCCTTTCAGTAGACGTCCTGATACATACTGCTGCTATAGGATGATCTATGGATAGATAGAAGCTACTTTCTTCTGGTAGTGTTCCACTATCGCTTACAATAGCGAGCGCATTCATTTGTAGATTATTGTAATCATTAAACCCTAAAGGTTCATTTACCCTAACTCTAGAATCTAATTTAAATCCACTTTTCTCTAGCCTGTTTTTGGATCTAGGATGGCAGGAATAAAGTATTGGCATATCATATTTTTCAGCGAGAGAATTTATTGCAGTAAAAAGGCTGATAAAGTTCTCTTCTGAGTCAATATTCTCTTCTCTATGAGCAGATAGCAAAATATATTTGTTCTTCTCTAGATGTAACCTATCCAATACATCGCTTTGCTTAATCTTATCTAAATTCATTGTTAATACTTCTGCCATAGGAGAGCCTGTTACAAAAGTTCTCTCTTTAGGCATTCCCATTTCATTAAGATATCTTCTAGCAGCTTCAGAATATGGTAAGTTGACATCTGATATCACGTCTACAATACGTCGATTAGTCTCTTCTGGGAGGCATTCATCCTTACATCTATTTCCTGCTTCCATATGAAATAAAGGAATGTGTAATCTTTTTGCTGAAATTGCAGAAAGGCATGAATTAGTATCTCCTAATACTAAATAGCCATCTGGATTCAATTGATTCAAAACTCCATAGCTTCTTGCTATTATATTTCCACAAGTTACACCAAGATTATCTCCAACTACTGGCACTAGAATATCTGGACCAAATTCGCCGTTGTTATTTTTTAACTCAAAGTCTTTCCAAAATACGGTACTTAAATTCTTATCCCAATTCTGATTATAGTATATCACGCAGGTATCAAAATACTCTCTACACCTTTTAATAACCGCTGCTAGTCTTATTATCTCTGGTCTAGTGCCAAGTCCTATACAAAGTTTTGTCTTTCCATTATTTTTCCATTTAAAATTATAATTCATAACTTATCTCTTTAATCTTCTAGAAGTCTTTCTTGAATATAGTCTAATTTTGCTATTTCTTGAATAGTTTCTTCAAGGTTTAATCTCCTAGTATTGTTGCTGTTAAAAGATGTAATTTTTTTTGTATCAGAATTACCATCACTAAAGTACTTATCATAGTTAAGGCTTCTATTATCTGATGGAACTCTATAAAAGTCTCCCATATCTACTGCTTTCAAACATTCTTCACTTGTTAATAAAGTTTCATACATTTTTTCACCATGACGTATACCTATAACTTTTATATCTTCTTTTGTTCCTCCAAATAATTTACAAACTGCTTCAGCCTGTGTCTGAATAGTGCAGGCAGGTGCTTTTCTGATTAATAAATCTCCATTCTCACCATTTTCAAATGCAAAAATTACAAGATCAACCGCTTCTTCTAAGCTCATTATAAATCTAGTCATATATGGTTCAGTAACAGTAATAGGATTTCCGGATTTAATTTGATCAATCCAAAGTGGAATTACAGATCCTCTAGAACACATAACATTTCCATAACGTGTGCAACAGATTTTAGTTTTCCCAGAATTTCTAGACTTTGCAATAGCTACTTTTTCTTCAATAGCTTTAGACATTCCCATAGCATTAATGGGATAAGCAGCTTTATCTGTTGATAGACAAATAACTGATTCAACCCCTTCTTCTATTGCGGCAGTAAGTACATTATCAGTTCCCACTACATTTGTCTTTACAGCCTCCATTGGGAAAAACTCACATGATGGCACTTGCTTTAATGCAGCTGCATGAAATATTAAATCAACACCTCTAATAGCATTTCTACAAGATTCTAAATCTCTCACATCGCCAATATAAAATTTAATTTTATCAGCGACCTCAGGCATAGTTACTTGAAAATGGTGCCTCATATCATCTTGTTTCTTCTCATCTCTTGAGAAAATTCTAATTTCTCCAATATTCGTTTTTAAAAAACGATTTAAAACTACATTACCAAAAGATCCCGTACCGCCAGTTATCATTAAAATTTTATCATCAAATAGTTTGTTGTTCATTTCCTTAACTCCTTTATCATATTTTCCCAAACAAAATTATTATATTAATTAAGCACTTACACATAATAGCTACTATTAAGTTAGGTATCTATCAATTAATCTCATTTTTAAAATATAAAACATAATTTCTTATTTTATCCTTATTAAATATATTACCATATGGGTAATTAATTGGATTAACCCAATGATAATAGTTATCTTGTTCTATATATGCGTTAATGTTTTTTATCGTCTCAACGTTTAAAGACAGTATTATTGCAATTATTAATGGATAAACCTTAGTATTACCTAATTTAAGTCTAACTATTAGTTTTGTTTTGCTTTTCTCGTAATTATTAAATGCTAACGGTAGCAATATAGTTTCAATAGATTTCATAGGCATAGTTAGACGTTGTGACAATGTACCAGAAAAAGATAATATTAAAAATAGAGAGAACCCTATAACATATATATAGTAGAGTAGATCTTCTACAACATCTTTTTCATCATTTGATTTATGAAATTTGTATATCGTATACATTAACAACAATCTAATAAGAACTGCCATTATACTAAATGAATTATTTATATATATATAAAATCTAAAATCTCTAAAATATTTATCAATAATTCCACTATAAGCTATTACCATTCCTATAATTGAAAAAAATATCAAATATTTTTCTAATAGAATTTTCCTACAGCTAATTAATATTGGTATTATTATTAAAATCAGAGCTCCATTATGGATAAATGATAAAATAGATATCAGAATAAAATATTTAACATAATTTTTATTTAGCAAATATTTTATCCCAAAACCTATGAATATTGACATTACTAGCCCTTGTCTTAATGCAGAAAACATATATGTTAAATAATAGGTAGGATATAGAATTAGTAAACTAGTTACTATATAAGGTGAATAATTATAAATAGAGTAGCATACAGAGGACATCATAATAATTGACAACATTATGATAAATAGTTCAAAAGATATATTAGCCCTCTTAAGCAATACCATTATTGCATGCCATCCTATTTCACCGTGAGTTAGCTCATTTATAAACAAACTAGAATATGAATTTGTCTTAAGATATTGTGTGTAGTATGCGAAGTAATCCGTGCCTTGACCATATCTGAATGAGAGAATTAATGTTAACACTATTGAAAGTATAATAAAAATAATTTTATTCTTTTTTAATTTATTCAATAATTCAACGATTGAAAATAAAGTAAGTATTATTAACAAAGCAACGTACACAGTTCAACTCCAATTCCATGATTTTATATAATTTAAACATTTCTCAACTCCATTAGTTAAGTTCTATAGTTGTTTTATATATTAGATTCTAATAAAATAGATATTATTAAAAAACAATTTACAATATATAATAATTGTATCCTTAATTAAAGTAATCAAATTTATATTTTAATACTTCGTTTTGCAATATTTTTATACGAAAAATATTTTTTAGAATTTTTTTCAGCTATATTTTTCATGTATTTATATTTTTCTTTATTATTTACTAATTTTTCTATATTTGACTCAATCTCATCAGCTGAATCAGTTTCTAGATAAATTACGTTCCCTCCCATATCTATATGATTTGTCCCTAACCATCTTTTAATAATCATAGGTTTGCCTAAACCAGCTGCCTGTTCCCAGTACACTGAATGTCTTCCTGGGAATATTACAAGATCACTAATTGATAAATATAAATAAGATTTTTCTGTGTCTGCCCAATCTATATGATATATATTATTAGTTAATAAAGATTCAAATTTATCTTTCAGTTCATTAGATACTGGACCAAATATAAGGAGTTTAATATTTCTTTTATTATTCTTTACATTTATTCTATTTACTGCTTCCATTAGCAAAAGCGTCTGTGATTTAGCTATATCAATTTTTCCACCAGTTACTATTAAAAAATCATTACTTTTAAGTTTCAAATCTAACCTAGCTTTACTTTTATTAGATTCTAATTCGAATTTTTCAACTAATTCATCATCTGCACCCATAACTAATAGATCACACTTATCTTCTGGTATATTGTAAATATCAGCCATAAATTCAACTCGTGCTGGCAATACTCCATAAAATTTTCTAACATATGGAACTAGTTTTTGAGCATAGTGTCTCCAGATTAATTTATGAAGTATATTCTTTGAAACCCAATTTGTAGCACTATTTGAAAAGTCGGCATGATTGTCAGCATTCGCGTTAACTCTAGGATGAGCTTTTAGATACTTCACAATTACTGAAGTATCCACAAATCCTAATCCATGAATAAATAAAAATTCTGGATTTGTTTTTTCAATAGATTCATATAACGATGGATATTTCTTAATTTTTTTTGTGAAGTCGTCTTTTCCGCTCATTTCTATTCTCAATATTCTTATACCGTCTTCATTTACATACTCTTCTCTATCATCTCTAGCCAGCTCTCCGTACTGATTCCATACCCAGTGAGATGTAATAATAGTTACATCATGACCATTTTTTTTCTGATATTTTGGTAGTAGATTATCTTGATAATTCCATCCATCTGTTACAGGTGCTAACAAACATATATTGGTAATTCTCATTTTTATCCTTCCTCATAAAGCATCATATAATTTTTAATCATATACTTAATATCATTTTCTTGTCTATCGAAATTAAGTTCTATATGTTTGCCTCCCAATGCCTTTACTTCATTTATAACACTATCTATGTCAAACTTATCAACAATTATCCCTCCATATTTTTCTATTATTTCAGGACTACCGCCTGTTTTGTAGGTTAAGACTGGCGTTCCACATGCCATTGATTCTATATTTACTGTTGGATAATTTTCGCAATAAGATAGATTCAAAAGCAAATCTGCTTCAGAATATATTTTTGCTAATTCCCCTACTGTATCTGTTTTTTTTATCCCTATTATATTGGAAGGTAAATTATTGCACTGTTCTTCTGAAAGACCAACTAATACTATCTTAAAGTTACTATCGAGTTTATCTGCTAACTCATAATAATCTAATAGACCTTTATTTTTATCCCAGGCTGTAGCAACTCCTAATAATATTATCTCATTTTCTAACTTATATTCCTCTCTAAATTCACTATCAGATTTTTTAAATATATTAGTATTAATACCATTATTTATTACTATTGTTCTGTAATCTTTTAAATATGATTTTTTCACCATATTTTTTAGCCATAATGATGGTGTAACAATAGTTAAATTAGGTGTATTGATAAAAATACTTTTCTTTTTATTCCAATTTTGATTAGATCTATCAATGCAAGACTTTGGGTATTCATTTAGCAAAGGACAATTATAACATCCATCTACCCATCTTGTACAATTTATAGAATCACAATATGCTGTATGACCCGTAAACGACCAACAATCATGTAAAGTCCATATAATTTTTTTTCCAGAAATCTTAAGATAATCAAACAAAACTTTTATATTTATATAATATCCATGTATATTGTGTAAATGAATGACATCCGGATCATAGTCTTTTATCCGATCAATAAATCTCAATGTTACAAACTTACTACCAAATCCAGATGCATCGAATATTCTTGATTTAAATACGTGAGTATAAACATCTAAATCAAATCCAATCCTATATGATATATCCTTGTATTCGATTGGTACTTCACCCCTACCATAAGCAATTCTAACATCATGACCCTGTTCAATTAATTTATCTGCAAGATCCGAACATATCCTTCCGGTGCTCTTTATACCACTTACGACATTTATAAATAAAAACTTCATAATTTCCCTTTTAACATCTAAATATTTTTTACCTTACTTTCTATTCTCAAAAAAGCTTTATTTACATTAAAATTTTGATTTAGATAATCAAACGAGTTATTTTTTATCATATCTATATCCCCATAATCAAATTCATTTTCTATTATTTTAAGAACCTTCTTGAAAGTAATAATACTGTTATCATTAATCCACCAGCCAGACCTACCTTCAACAATATCACTACCAATATCTGTATTGGGATCTGTTATAGCAAGTATTGGTAATTTCACTTGCATATATGTTATTATTCTGCTAGGATAATTAGGAATTGTAAACCTATGATCTAGCGATATTATTCCTACATCAGAAGATGCAGCAACATTATCAAATTCATCTTTTTCTAATCTATCCATTAGTATAAGGTTTGATAGATTTTGATTCTCTTTAGCCTTCGAAATATATTCATATTCTGTACCATTACCAATAATCAAAAATATGATATTTTTAAATTCTTCGGCATTTTTTATACATTTAATCAAAAATTCAATTCCTTGGGGTTTTCCTAAATTTCCGCCATAAAGAAATATCTTCTTGTCTAAAGGTAAATTATACTTTTTTCTAATTTCATCAGATTTATCTTTAGTAATACTTAGATCAATAGGATTAATAGAATTTGGGAATATTTCAACTTTATCTTTAATAATATCGTTATTATTTATAATATAATCAACATTAGCCTGTGACATGCAACCAATATAATCAGAAATCCTATATAATTCTTTTTCTTTTTTTCTAAAATATTTATAAAAAATACTATTCTTACCAAAAAAACCTAAATCTACTGCATTTTGAGGAAATATATCCTTTAACATTAAGTAAGTTAGTGCATCATCCCTATTCTTTAGATATTTTATTACATTACTAAATGTTATAGGAGGTGTAGGGTAAAGTACGATATCAAAATTTATATCTTTTAAATATTTTTTTACCGCATTAATATATAACCTTTCTATATTAATAGTTGATATTCCTTTTTCTATCTTATTTGTTTTAGTTATATTCCCAATTTTAATATTGATGTAATTAACTTTATCAACAATATAGAGCCCCTCTTTTTGTCCTGAATAATATCTCTTTTCTATTGGATTCATAATATAAACATCATATTTATTATCAATAAATTTTTTTAGAACACTAGTATAAATATTGTTAGAATTTATATTTGCTGGTGTTATACTAATTAAAGATAAAAATATAAGTTTTTTCTTTTTCAATTTTTCCTCCTTTAAGATCTACTGTCACTTATTGTTTAACTTATTTTTCCATTAACAAATAAAAAATTATTTTTAAGGTCTTCTATCTCATCTTCAATAGTATAATTCTCTCTGGTATTATCAGCATTATTTATAATAACCAATATCGTTCTACCTAATATTTTAAGGTCAGTTAGAAGACTAATATTATCCACATATTTTAAATCAAGGTTTATTCTATCTATAATATTTAAATCTTTTCTACCGCTAACTTGTGCAATTCCGGTTAATCCTGGACGAACTAAAAATCTCTTTTTCTGAGAATCTGTATAATATTTATTGAGTATAGGTAACCAAGGCCTAGGACCAATAAAGGACATATCACCTTTAAGTATATTTATTAATTGAGGGAGTTCATCAAGTGAAGTTTTCCTTATAAATTTTCCAATTTTTGTAATTTTGTCAACAGTTTTGAAATCATATACGTTATTATCTGCCTCCATAGACCTAAATTTTAACAATATAAAGTCTGCACCATTTAGTCCTGTTCTAGATTGTTTGTATAAAACAGGTCCCTTGCTATCAATTTTTATTAATATTGATAATATCAAAAATAATGGCAGCAATAGAATCATTAAGAACAAAGATAATATTATATCTAATAATCTTTTAAATTTTACATATACTCGCATTTATTCTTCCTTATAAGTATTTTATTAATCATAATTATTTCTATTATTTCGTCTTTCAATATAGGAATTTATTAAATTTATAAACTCTGGTATTTTAAATAAATATATTCCAACCAGATATATAACTCCAGCAACGAGTACAGAAACAAATAAGCTTATAGTGCTGTTATATGCTATTGTCATATAATCAAACAGCATTTTTGCAATATAAGAAATAGTCACTGATAATAATAGTATTTCAATCAAAGACTTAGTTGCAGCATTATTTCTAGGCTTACCTATCTTTTTATAAAATGCCAATAATAATAATATCGAACCTATTATCGTTGAAATACTTGTTGATATCGCTAATCCATTCAATCCAATTTTTTTTGCTAAAAAGTAATTTAAAATCAAATTTAATAATTGCTGTATTAAAATTACAACCAGAGGCGTTTTTGAATCACCTAGTGAATAAAATGCATTTGATATCAATTTGATAAGCGAAGAAAATATTATAAATGGTGCATAACAAACAAGTAAGGAAGCTACTATAACCGTATCTGAACCTGAAAATGCACTTCTTTCAAATGCCAAACTTATTATAGGTTGTGATAGCATCATCATTCCTAAAGTAAATGGAACCACTAATAGCATGGCAAAAATAATAGCAGAGCTAGTCATTTTTCTTAAATTTATTATATCACCCTTCTGACCTGCAGAAGCTATATCTGGAAATGTTACAGTTGTTACAGATAGAGTTACTACTGACATGATAAAATTAAGCATTGTCTTTGCATAAAATATTTTCGATATACTCGATACTCCAAAAAAAGCAGACGCCATAGAATTATCTACAATAATAGATATTTGATCAGCAGCTGTCGATATTATAATTGGTATTACAATTCCCATAAGCTGTTTTATATAATAGTTATTAAAATTTATCTCATTATTATATACAAATCCTAATTTTTTTGCAGCAAATGGAAACCTAATGAATTGAAAAATGAATGCAAGTAAAGCTCCAATTATTAATATATACGGATTCGAGAAAATCGCAGACAGTATTGTTGCAGTTATAATGAAAATATTTAGAATAATCCCTGATATTGCGGGATCTATAAAGTTACCTTTTATATTGAGGTACCCTCTTGTAACTGAAGCATATAGGAGTGCAAATATAGATATAATGATTATCCTAGTGTAGTTAACTGATATCCTTAAATTATCACCATCTAAATCAGGAGATAAAACTAAATTAATAGATTTTGCAAAAATAAAAACTAATAAAAATATTATAGCTCCATAAATCATTAATATATTAATGAGATTCGAAGTAAACTTAGACGCTTCATCGTGACCCTTGTCATTATTAATTCTATTATAAATAGGTATATATCCAGAAACAATACCAGTAGCTACAACTCCAGTAAGCATTGTTGGAATTGTAGTAGCAGTAGTATAAATTGACTTGAGCTCCCCAGCTCCAATATAAGCAGCCATTACAGACTCTCTAACAAATCCTAATATTTTTGATAAAATTGTAATTAACATCAATACAATTGTCGTTTGTCCCATTTTCTTTCCTTATTCTTATTCTTTTCTATTTTTTTAATTATGTAGTAAAAATGTTCTAAATGTACTATACTTAGGCTATGATATTTTACAATATATTTCCTATAAAGTTTACTTACTTAAAATAATTATAAATTAATTTCATATAGTGTCTGCTCGATTATATCAGAAACTGGATTAATCTTTGATTTATACAAAATAAATAAGTATATAATGACTGATAATAATATTGATACAATTAATCCTAATCCTAGACCTATATATGATTCGAAAAATCCGTAACTAATATTAGCCACAAGTCCCATAAAGATCGCTGCTAGGGTGATTTTTCCTATGGACTTCATATTTCTTACATCTTTTACTTTACCAAACTTCTTGAAATAAACAAAGATTATTAACAAGCTTCCTACGGCAGTCGACACGGAAGTTGCTATTCCTATACCGTCTAGGCCTATTTCTTTTGCAAGAATCCAGTTGAGGCTTACGTTTATAGCCTGCTGGATGAGGATTACTACAAGAGGAGACTTGGAGTCTCCTACTGCGTAGAAGCTGTTTGAGATTATTTTCATAAAGGTAATGAAGATAATGTAGGGTGCGTAGGATACTAAAAGTGATGATACGAGGGCTGCGTCATGGGCCGTGAAGGCGTTTCTCTCGTAGATTAGGCTAATAATCGGCCTTGCTAGAGTCATCATGCCGAAGGTGGCTGGGATTACTAGGGCAAGGGTTAGGATTAGGGTGCTTGCTGTCTTTTCCTTCATGGCGTCGATTTTTCCTTCATTACCAAGTTTTGCCACTTGGGGGAAGGTGATAGTGGCGATGTTGATTGTTACCACTTCTACGATAAAGTCGAGCATGTTTTCTGTGTAGAATACCTTGGCCACTGTGTCGATGCCAAGTATGCCTGAAGCCATGGACTTATCTATTAGGACAGAGATTTTGTTGGCTGCGTTGGATATGATGATTGGAATCATGATGGCAAGGAGGTACTTGATGTAGGGGTCCTTGAAGTCAAGCTTCCTCTCATAGGAAAAGCCCTTCTTCTTGCTGGCAAATGGGAATCTAATAAACTGGACGATGTTTCCTATAAGGGCTCCTATAATCAATATATATGGATTGTCAAAGACTCCCGTAAGAAGGGTTGCAGATATGACGAAGATATTAAGAATAATCTCTGTAATAACAGGGTCGATGAAGTTATTTCTTGCGTTGAGAAATCCTCTGATGACCGCAGAGTAGAGAAAGGCAAAGATTGATACCGCCATGATCCTAGTAAAGGATGTGGCCATGTCGTGGGTTTCGCCTATAAGTTTGGGTGAGAAAATCTTAGATATGGGACCAGCAAATATTATTATTAGAAGAAAGATAATAGCACCATAGACCATTAGGACATTGATAAGGTTGGAGGTAAAGCTATTGGCCTCAGCCTCACTCTTGTCCGTACGGATCCTGGTGTAGACTGTGATGTAGGCAGAGACAATCCCTGTTATGACGGTATACATCATGATATCAGGGATAGTGGTGGCAGTGACGTAGATGGACTTGATATCTCCTGCACCAATGACCGCTGCCATAACAGATTCACGGACAAAGCCAAATATTTTTGATAAAATTGTAATAATCATCAACAAGATTGTGGTGTGTCCCATATCTTTTCCTTTTTTGTTTGCTTATATTGCTTGGTTAAATTCGTAATTGCTTAGATTGGTTGAACTTTTTTATTTGCGTGTCGTCATAGACTGTAGATCTCTCACATGTGTTCGAGATGGAGATTATGTGATTTCTACTGTATTCCGAAGTAGTAAATTAACTTTTTTTTAAAGTAACACGTGAGGTTTCTCCACTTCGGTCGAAACAAGGGAGAGGGAGAGAAAACTTTGTTTTCTTTCACCCTTATATCGAGCTTAGTCGAGATATCTCCTTGGATTTTGTAGATGAAATAGTCTTTATTATTTACATGTCATCATAGACTGTAGATCTCTCACATGCGTTCGAGATGGCCGTAATTGTGTGAAATGCTACAATGCTAGGCCTCAAATAATTATACTTTTACTATTTCTCGAGAGGCTTCTCCACGTTGGTCGAAGCAAGGGAAGGGGTAGGAAAGCTAGCTTTCCATCTTTACCCTTATGTCGAGCGTAGTCGAGACATCTCTTATCCTATAATATATTTTTTATTAAAATTTCCTCATTTCGCCACCTCGAACTTTTTGTGAGAGGTCTACAGAACCTTGGGGCGTGTTTGGCTGGAGATTTTGTTGTTTAGTTATTCTCGTAGATAACTTGAATTTTTATATCTACGTGTCATCATAGACTGTAGATCTCTCACATGCGTTCGAGATGGCGTAATTTCTATTTGAGATTATCTCAAGGTATATACATTGTTGTTTTGATATTGGTAAATGCGAGAGATTTCTCCACAAGGTCGAAATAAGGGAAAGGAGAGAAAACTTTGTTTTCTTTCACCCTTATATCGAGCTTAGTCGAGATATCTCCTTGGATTTTGTAGATGAAATAGTCTTTATTATTTACATGTCATCACAGACTATAGATCTCTCACATGCGTTCGAGATGGCGATAATTGTGTTAAATGCTACAATGCTCGGGCTCAAAGAATTATACTTCTACTATTTCTCGGGAGGCTTCTCCACTGCGTTCGAAGCAAGGGAAGGGGTAGGAAAGATAGCTTTCCATCTTTACCCTTGTGTCGAGCCTAGTCGAGACATCTCTTTGGATTTCATAGATGAAATAATCTTTGTTATTTACATGTCATCACAGACTGTAGATCTCTCACATGCGTTCGAGATGGCGGGTAATTGTGTGAATTGCTGTAATTCAAAGTTTTGGATTAGTTACACTTTTAATATAATACGTGAGACCTCTCCACTTCGGTCGAGGTAAGGGAAACGCATTGGTTGAGGCGTTTTCCTTACTTATTGTTTTCCTCAATATTATTATGAATATTTTCTATGGAGTCCTTGCTTGGGACCATCATGTAGAGGCTCGCGTTTGGCATTAGGTAGGAGTCTAGGTCCATAGTTCCTTTTCCTTTTAGGGCCTCGCTTTCTATTTGCCATTCGCCTCCGTCGGCTAGTTGTTTGTTGACTAGCTCTATCATTTTCTCGTATGGCACATCTGTGTTGACTGATTCTAGGGCTATATCTGCTATTTCGTTGAAGTTTAGGAGCATTTCCGTGCTTAGCATTTTTCTTATGATTCCTGTTAGGACTCGGGTGTGGTTTTTCCCTCTGTCGAAGTCTCCTTCTTCTAGCTTGTATCTTTCTCTGGAGAAGGCAAGTGCCTTGTCCCCGTCCATTTCTATCTTTCCTTGAGGGAAGTCATAACCTCCATGGGTTGAAGTAAAGACTGTTGGGTTATCAACAGTGATTCCTCCAAGGGCGTTTATTAGATCTACTAGAGTTGTGAAGTTGACCTTGCCATAGTAGTCGATCTTGATATCTAGAAGTGCCTCTATGCTCTTGATTGAAGTATCTACTCCGTAGAGACCCGCATGGGTTAGCTTATCGTATTTATCCCCTTCTCCTCCTATTGATAGGTAGGTATCTCTTGGGATGGTTGTAATTAGGATTTTCTTATCTTTTGGATTGACACTTAGGACCATGTTGACATCAGACCTTGATACGTTGGATAGGCTACCTGATGTGTCGATTCCTGATAGGAAGACGTTGAAGGATTGATCTTCTGCGACTTCTTTCTTTTCTTCTTTCTTCTTCTCTACTCCTTTTACTAGAACAGACTCGAGTACACGGGTTTTCTCTGAAAATCCCTCGATTGTCTCATCTAGGATTGGCCTAAAGGATTCGTTAAGAAGCATGACCTCAGCATCTCCATCTAGTAGGGCTGTGGCAGAAGCTTGATAATTGTCGAAGTTTCTTTCAGTTAATTCCTTCTTATAATCTTCCTTGTACTTGGCAAAGGCCTTGGAGGAATTGTCCTTATCCATGTCTCCCGCTGTGGCGATTTCCTTATCTCCTATGTCTGCAAGGCTTTTAATTTCAGAATCCTTCAATACAACATAGCTCATCTCGTTGGTATCTTGGATAGCCTTGTTGTTAATATCAGAAACTGTCTTGATAGACTTGTTGGCATAGGATAGGAAGGTGATCTCACCTATGCTTAGGATTAGAAGGAATATAATTATGATAGCCTTCAACACGTTCGAGTTTTTCTTTCTAATAAATCCTATATACAAAAAAATACAAAGAATTATCCCAATGGTAACGGCTATGGCCAGTCTATATTTGTGAGGGAGAATCTTGTATTTGTATAGGAAATAAAAGAATATAACATTGATTATGGTAGCCAAAATGACTACAGTTTTTGTAAAAATTGATTTCTTCATTTTCTTTCCTTATATAATATATTAAATGTTTCTCTGAACAATAGTATAACAAGCTGATGATTTTGTCAAGATTATGTATGTGAAATTTTATGAGATAAAGCTGATGATTTGTAAAATTATGAGTGATTTGATTTTGATAGCTATGTTTTTTCGTAGACAACTTGAACTTTAATATATACATGTCGTCTTAGACGTGAGACCTCTCCGGTCCTCTACTAGCCGGACGGGCTTGTCTTCGAGGTAAGGTTGCCCTCTTGATGGGCCACTATTTGTCTGGAAGACAAATGGTGTAGTGCTCTTCGTTTCTCAGGAACAAAGGGCAAAAGAACGCCGAATGGCGTTCTAATAATTCTAGAGAAAACTTCGTTTTCTTTCCCCTTATGTCGAGCGTAGTCGAGACATCTCTTATTAAATATTCCACTTTCCACCTCGAAAAAAGCCCGTCCGGCTCTGAGAGGACTATGTGAGAGGTCTACAGAACCTTGGGACATTTTAGCGCTTAAATTTTGTTAGATATATATTTTCGTAGATTACTTAATCCTTATTATTGAAATGTCATCATAGACTGGAGATCTCTCACATCCGTTCGAGATGGTATATTATTAGTTTAAGTTTGTTTTCTCAGAATATAGATAATTATTTGATAACGGTGACTGCGTGAGGCTTCTCCACTCACTGCGTTCGGTCGAAGCAAGGTTGCCCTCCTGGTGGGCCACTATTTGTCTGGAAGATAAATGGTGTAGTGCCCTTCGTTTCGTAGGAACAAAGGGCAAAAGAACGCCGAATGGCGTTCTAATACTTTCTAGAAAACTTCGTTTTCTTTCCCCTTATGTCGAGCGTAGTCGAGACATCTTCTTTGTATTTCGTAGATAACTTAATCCTTATTATTTACATGTCATCATAGACTGGAGACCTCTCAGTCGTGCCTCCTTCGACGAGGCGGGCAATTGTGTAATTGATATAATTCAAGGTATTTAGTTATATGACCTTTTAATAAAAAGTATGAGATTTCTCCGTTCACTTCGTTCAGTCGAAATAAGGGAAAAGGGATAGAAAACTTCGTTTTCTTTCATCCTTATATCGAGCGTAGTCGAGATATCTCTTGTCTATCTTCCCTTTTTTCCGCAATTTAAAAGGGCTGTTGCAAAACTATGAATAATCATCGTACCATCGTTAGAAGGTTCTCTTAGGAAATTTTCAGTGGTGCCTGCCGGCTGATGGAGGCAAAATTTCCGTGGAGGTTTTCTAACGATAATGGTACGATTTATTCATTCTGCAACAGCCCTTTGTTCATTAGTATTCGTAATCGTCGTTTCCTAGGTAGGCGTCTTGGGTGAAGTTTATGCCTAGTTTTCTTAGCATGGATCTTTGGCTGTTTTCTAGGAGGACTGTAGAGTGGGCATCTAGGCCCTTTAGTTTGCCAATTTGTTCTATAGCCATATGGCTTAGGGGATTGGTTGTGCCTGAGATTGAGAGGGCTATTAGCATTTCGTTGGCTGATAGGGATGTTTCTTTACCTCCCAGAGACTTTGTTTTAAGATTTGAAACTGGCTCTATGATGTGTGGTGATATCAAGAGAAGGTCGTCGTCAAGTTTTCCCAGCTTCTTTAGGGCATTTAAGATAGCAGCTGATGGGGCTGATAAGAGGTCGCTTTTCTTTCCTGTAATTATCTCTCCTGATTCAAGTCTAATAGCGAAGGCTTCTCTTCCAGTCATTTTCGCCTTTTCTCTCGCCTTTACTGCGACAGCCCTATCTTCTGGGCTTATTTCAAGCTGACTCATTAGCATTTCGATTTTTTCTACTGCATGATAGCTTTCTTTGGCATATCTAAAGTCAACTAGGGTATTGTAGTATCTTCTGATAATTTCTTCCTTGCTGGCACGCTTCGCTTCTTCCTCATCTTCTATGCAGAACCCCACCATGTTGACACCCATATCTGTTGGAGACTTGTAAGGGCAGGTGCCCATGATTTTCTCGAACATTTTCTTAAGTATAGGGAAGGCCTCTACGTCTCTGTTGTAATTTACGGCAAGCTCCCCATAGGCATCTAGATGGTAAGGGTCAATCATATTTACATCGTCGAGATTCGCTGTAGCTGCCTCGTAGGCCATATTTACAGGATGCTTGAGGGCGAGGTTCCATATTGGGAAGGTTTCAAACTTGGCGTAACCTGCGTTGATTCCAGCTTCATGGTCCAGATACATTTGGGATAGACAGGTTGCCATCTTACCTGAACCTGGTCCTGGTCCTGTGATAACCACTAGGGGCCTTGTGGTCTTTACTCGCTCGTTCTTGCCAAAACCATCCTTAGATATAATGTGGTCGATGTTGTTTGGATAACCTTTGATATCGTAGGTCTTATAACTTGCGATTCCTAGGTTGTCCAGGTATTTTTGGTACTTTATGGCCTTGGGTTGGTTATCAAATTGGGTTATGATAATTCCATTTACAAGAAAACCATAATCCTCAAAGGCTTCCTTTAGTCTTATAGTTTCCGCATCATATGAGGTCTCGTTGTCTCCTCTGATCTTGTTGTTTTCAATATCGTTGGCATTGATGGTTATTATAATCTCACAAAGGTCCTTGAGGTTATAGAGCATCCTGAGTTTTGAGTCAGGTAGAAAACCAGGAAGCACCCTTGAAGCGTGGCTATCATCAAAGAGCTTTCCTCCAAATTCCATATAGAGCTTATCAAAATGAGAAATCCTCTCCTCAATCTTTTCCGACTGCAATTTTATATACTTATCATTATCAAAAGCTTTCTTCACGTCATCCTCCAATCATATCTAAATATTATACCAAGATTTGTGGGAGATGGAAAGATTTGGGGAATTAAATTTGTACTAGAGATCACCCACCCCTTATTCCGACCATGGTGTAGAAATCTATTCTCCCCCCCCTTACTTCGACTGTAATGGAGAAGTCTATCACGACCCTTATTTAGACCATATAGGAAAAATTTTCCACTCTCCCTTATTTCGACCATCATGGAGAAATCTATTCCCCCCCTTACTTCGACTGGAATGGAGAAGTCTATCAATAATTATTATAAGCCTAGTTAAATTCGAGATCTCTCGACTCCGCTTCGCTTCGCTCGACGGTGGTTTGCGGACTCAGAGGCAAGCCCGTCCGGCTCTAGGAGGACTTCGCCTCGCAAAGCCTCGATTAAGGTCTGTCATCAATTCACTATCGTTCATTGTGACCAGAACCATTAGATATAAGGGTAAACTCATATTTAAGAAATTATTTTATTATAGAGAAAATATGTTTTCCAACAATTCCCTTACTTCGACTGGAATGGAGAAGTCTCCACCTTATTTCGACCATCTTGGAGAAATCTATTAATCATTTTTAAGCTTAGTAACCTTGAGATCTCTCGACTCCGCTTCGCTTCGCTCGAGATAAGGGTAAATGTGAAGCTTAGATAAGCTCGACATAAGGGGAAAAGTGAAGCTTAGATAAGCTAGATATAAGGGCTTATTGTGAACCCTATATATGATTATTCAATGCTAATTAATACTAGCCAACAATATCCCAGTATAAGTCTTTTCTTTCTGGATTTAGGCTATCTATTAATTTATCTTTTTTAGCCCTCGACCGTTTACTTACTTGCACTTCTCTACCTCTTGCTTCTTGGATACTTTCGTAGAATTCGTAGTAAACAAGTTTAGTCACATTGTATTTATCAGTAAAGCTTCCTTTATCAAGATGGTTCTTATGTTCATATACTCGTTTAATAATATTAGTAGTTGAACCTTTGTATAAAACATCGTTTGATTTGTTTGCTAATATGTAGAAATATCCAGACATGTTTAACTCCTTTTTTTTTATTTTATCATATTTTATCCATTTTGAATTTTTTATTAAGAGATCTCTCGACGGTGGGTAATTTAAATAGATCTCTCGACAAGCTCGAGATGCCACCTTCGGTGTCAGTTTGCGGACTCAGAGGCAAGCCCGTCCGGCTCTAGGAGGACTTCGCCTCGCAAAGCCTCGATTAAGGTCTGTCATCAATTCACTAACGTTCATTGTGGCCAGAACCATTAGATATAAGGGTAAACTCATATTTAAGAAATTATTTTATTATAGAGAAAATATGTTTTCCAACAATTCCCTTACTTCGACTGGAATGGAGAAGTCTATTCGGTTATTGTTAAACTTAGTTAATTTTGAGATGTCTCGGCTACGCTCGACATAAGGGCAAAAGCGAAGCTTAGCTAAGCTCGAGATAAGGGGTAAATGTGAAACTTAGATAAGAATAACTATAAAGGAAATTTTGCTTTCCAACAATTCCCTTACTTCGACTGGAATGAAGAAGTCTATTAGATTATTTTTGAATTTAGCTAACTTTGAGATATCTCGACTTCGCTCGACGGTAGTTTGCGGATTCGACTTCGTCTCATGCTCGCAAAGCCTCGATTAAGGGCTGCCATCAATTCACTAACGTTCATTGTGGCCAGACCCATTAGACATAAGGGTAAACTAATATTTAAGAAATTATTTTATTATGTTGGAAAATATATTTCCAACATTCCCTTACTTCGACCGAACGTAGTGAGTGGAGAAGTCTCATCCTCCCCACACAAAAAGCCCTAATCCGCACAGGATCAGAGCTTACTTTTTCTTTATTTATCTTCCATTTCTTCCCAGCCTTCAGTTTTGTATTCGTTTCCTTCTGGGTCTATCCAGAAGGCTTCTACTTTGTTTTCAGCTGCTTTTTTTAGTCCTGTCTCGTGGTCTACTATGAAGAAGTAGGTTGAGAGGGTGTCTGCTAGGGCTATGCTGTCTGCTTTTACTGATACGGATTTCCATTTGTCGGATGGGTATCTTGTGGCTGGGTCTATGATGTGGTGGTAGTTTTTGCCGTCTACTGTGAAGAATCTTTGGTAGTCGCCGCTTGTTACTACTGATGTGTTCTTGACGTTTACTATTGTGGAGTATGGATTTTCTTTATCTTCTAGGAAGGGATTTTGGACTGCTATTTTCCAGTTTCCTTCGCTGTTGTTTGGGTTTTCTCCTATGATTACGTCATCACCACCTACAGATAGGATTCCTCTTTCAAATCCTGCTTCTTTTAGTTTTTCGGCCATTTTTTCTGTGGCGTAGCCTTTGCCGATTGCTCCTATGTCTAGTTGGACGTTTGGGTCGTTGATGTAGACTGTAGAGTTTTCCTTGTCTATTTCAATGGCATCTATGTTTTCGTGCTCGCTTTTTTTGATGAGCTCATCTTCTGGTGGGATTGCTGCCTTTTCAGGATTATCTATGGACATCTCCCTGTATTGGTGCCACAAGCCTAGGAGGGATCCCATAGCTACGTTGATGTTTCCGTCTGTTAGTTTGTACATCTCTTTCGAGTATTCGATTAGCTCGATTATTTCAGTATCTACCTTGACTGGTTCAATTCCTGCCTTTTCGTTGATTGTTCTGAAGTTGTTTACTCCTTCGAAGGAATCGTAGGAGTTGTAGAGCTTGTGGTATCTGGCTAGCTCTTCTTCTAGGACGTCACACTGTTTCTTGAAGGCCTCTTCATCATCAGAGTAAGTTAGAAGGGTAGTTACTGTGTCGAAGTAGTCGTAGTAGGTCTTGTCAAGTTTTGGCACTTCGGTGCTTTTCGCATCTTCTTGATTCTCTTCGATCTCTTTTTCATCTCCTACTTTTGCATCTTCTACTTTTGTCTCAGCTTCCGCCTCTTTTTCCTCTACTTTTTCTTCAGCTTGGCTTACTTGGTCCTTCTTATCTTCTGTTTCATTTGCTCCATTGGCACAGGCTGTTATGACAAGGGCCATGGCCAAGGGGTAAAATATTTTCTTTATTCTCATAGTTTGTTTATGTTAATTGTCTCCATGTCTTTGTTAACTGGGATTGATTCTTCAAGAGCCCATGTTAGTAATATATCCGCTGCTGCCTTGTCTCTAAAGGAGTTCCATTGTCCTTCAAGGCCTTGTTCGTAGACTATATCAAGGAATTCCTCTCTTGGGGCGATTCCCTCGTAGTTGTCTAGGAAGTTATCCCTCTGGTGTCTGTCAAGGCTTGCAACAAAGGCTTCTCTTAGTCTCTGACTATCTAGCTCGTCTGCTGTTGGCATTAGCAAGAAGTTTTCTACGTCTGCGTCTATATCTATATAATTTTCTTCTATATCTTCTGCGGTTTGGATCTCCTTGTTGATTCTTATAAAGTCAAGGGATTCTGTATTCAACCACATATTCTTAAGATATGAATCTTCATCTATCAAGGTCCATTTTTCAACTAACCAGGATAGATTGATTGGTTTTCTTACTTTCATATTATTTTACTTTTAGTACTATTGCTTCGTATTCCCAAAGCTCCAATACTAAATTGTTTCCTTTCTCTATTTTTATATTTCTCTTATCCCATCTGCTTCCGCCGTAGGTCTCAGAAAGTGAATCCAAGACTTCAACGAATTCCAACTCTTCATCGTAAGGGATCTCGAAATTAGCCTTGTAGGTGTTGGTCATGTTTAGGACTACAAGGTATCTATCATCTCCGGCTTTTCTTTCATAGGCGAAGACAGAATTTATATTATCATCTACTACCTTCCAGGAAAATCCATCTTCTTCGTAGTCTTTTTCGAAAAAGGCAGGACTTGCTTTATAAAGGGCGTTTAGGTCCTTGACATATCGGTGGATGTCATCATGGGTTGGGAATTTTAATATATCCCAATTAATCGATTCATGCTCATTCCATTCATCAAATGTAGCAATTTCGTTGCCCATAAAGCTGAGCTTCTTGCCAGGATGGGTAATCTGGTAGGTGTAGAGGAGCTTAAGTTGTTTGAACTTCTCCTCGTAAGAGCCTGCCATTTTGTTAATCATAGCTCCCTTCATATGAACTACCTCATCGTGGCTTAGTGGTAGGATAAAACGTTCGTTGTAGAAGTAGAACATCGAAAAGTTGATATTTGCCTGGTGATCGATCCTATTTATGGAATCTGTCTTAAAATATCTTAGAGTATCGTTCATCCAGCCCAAATCCCACTTGTAGTCAAAGCCTAGTCCCCCATCTTCAACCCTGCCTGTAACTTGTGGGTAGTCTGAGGAGTCTTCTGCTATGAGCATAACATTTGGGAAGGATTCATGGATGGTTTTGTTAAGATCCTTGATAAATTCGATATTGTCCTTGTGGACTCCACGATTCTTGTTGCCATTGTAGTGGATCATGTAGCTTACTGCGTCGATTCTTATTCCATCAAAGTGGAAGTTTTCTAGCCAGTAGCTTACAGCAGACTTCATAAAGCTTCTGACATGACCCTTGGAGTAGTCGAAGTTATTGGATCCCCACTCGGAGTATTTGAGGTCGGGATAGATTGATTCATACATTCCAGTCCCATCAAAATGATCTAGGCCAAAGTAGTCGCTAGCAAAGTGTACTGCTACCATGTCGAGGATTACCCCGATTCCGTTTTGGTGGAGAATATCAACGAACTTTTTGAGATCTACTGGGCTTCCAAAGCGGGAGCTTGTCGCAAAAAATCCGCTCGATTGATAACCCCAGGATGGATAGTAAGGGTATTCGGTTATAGGCATTATCTCTACATGGGTGTAGTTCATTTCCTTGACATAGGATACTAATCTATCTACTATGTCGAGGAAATTAACATTGTCATTGTATCTTAGCCAGCTTCCTATATGGATTTCGTAGATATTTAGTGGCTTATCGAAGTTCTTATCCCTGTTTTTGATAAATTCTTCATCGGAGAAGTCGTAGGAGTCATCTGTTATGATACTTGCAAAGTCGCCTTCCTTGTCCATAGCACGGGCAAAGGGATCGGTTTTTTCCACCCAATTTCCCTCATGGACTACTACATATTTGTAGTAATCTCCAGGATTCGCATCAAGCTTAATAAAAAAATAACCGTACTTGGTGTTTTTGGTCATCTTGGTATTTTCCCAAGAAGTAAAATCTCCCTTGATGTAGACTTCGTCAGCATTTGGGGCAAGGAGTCTAAATATATACATACCGTCAGTATCTTTGTGTGCTCCCCAAATATCAGCTCCCATAGACGAATAACCCGCGAGATAATTCTCTATATGATCATGGTTAGTTTCTGTAATATTAACTTTCATTTTCTTCCTCAATCAAATGTTTAATGTGTCTTTTGAGGATTTGAATTCCCTTTAGGTTCTTCGCTCCTCTTGGAATAATTATATCTGCGTATTTCTTGCTTGGCTCTATATAAGTCTCATGCATTGGCTTAACTTGGCCGATGTATTGGGTAAGTACAGACTCAAGTGATCTGCCACGCTCCTTGGTATCTCTTAAGATTCTCCTTTGTAGCCTCACATCGCTATCGGCATCAACAAAGACCTTGGTGTCTGTAATAGACCTGATTCTTTCATCATATAGAACAAGGATTCCTTCAATTAGGATAATCTTTGTTGGCTTAATCTCAATCGTATCCTCGCTCCTAGTGTGGATATTATAATCGTAGGTCGGCATGGCTATAGTCTTACCTTCGAGCAGTTTTAATAAGTCCTTATAAAATAAATCATTGTCGAAGGCGCCTGGGTAGTCATAATTAAGCTTAGCCCTTTGCTCAAAGGATATGTCATCATGGGCCTTGTAGTAATTGTCGTGACCTATTACAGTCAAGTCATCCTTAAAATAATTTGCAATCTCTCTTACAATGGAGCTTTTGCCAGAGGCCGAGCCCCCAGCAATTGCTACAATTTTTACGTCTGTCATAGTTTGATCTCGTTTACGATATTTCCCTCTAGATATTGATAAAGGTTGTCGAATACAATGTCTGCCCTAATCTCCATGGCTTCCTTGGTGTAGAAGGCAACGTGGTTGGTTAGTATTACATTTTTGGCATTTCTTAATGGATAGTCTTCTGGAAGTGGTGGTTCCATATCGAATACGTCTATACCTGCTCTTAGTTTGTCTTCATTGAGAAGCTTAGCTAGGTAGTCATTATCTACAACAGCTCCCCTAGCACAGTTTATTAGAACAGCCCCTTCCTTCATAAGGTCTAGCTCTTCTTCTCCCAAGAATCCCTTGGTCTCCTTGTTGTTTGGTATGTGAAGAGACACTATATCACTTTCCTTAAGTAGAGTATCAAGGTCGACATATTCTACTCCCTTGGCTTTTATTTCTTCCTTTTCTGTTCTTGAGTAGGCGATTATCTTGCAGCCAAAGACACTCAAAAGATCGATTAGCTTTGATCCTATATTTCCTGTTCCTATTACACCGAAGGTCTTGCCCTTGATAAGCTCACCTAAAAGATAGTTATTTTCTCCATCGAAGATATTTGACCTATTTTCGTTAAACTTCCTCAAAACAGAGATAGTAAGGCCTATTACAAGCTCTGCCACAGAATCATCAGAGTAACCGCTAGCATTTAGGACCTTGATTCCCTTTTCCTTACAAGCATCGAGGTCGACGTGGTCCACTCCAGTGAATGCTACATCGATTAAGTCTAACTTTGTATTATTAATCACTTGGCTAGTAAGAGGCTTGTTGGTGATGATGGCTATATTAGCGTCCTTTAATCTTTCGATTTTTTCCTCATCACTTCCTGCACTTTCTTCAAAATATTCAAACTCATGGCCTAAAGATTCAATTTTTTCTTTATGATTTTCAATAATTTCTCTATCAACTTCTAATGGATCAATTAGACTAATCTTCATTGTATTCTCCTTTATTCAATATTAATATCGTTTACTTGCTATTATTATACTCTTCTTAGGCATATTTAAATAGAAAATTCATCTTGATTAATTACTAACTATACTTGCCTAGATGATGATAATGTGATAAATTATTAGTATAGAAATAGAAAGGAATAGGTATGGCAGTTGGATTAGCTTTTACAGATGGTAAATGTTTAGAGGCTCTTCATTATTATTGCAATGTGTTTGGCCTAGAGGAACCGAAAAAAGTCATTAGATACAGTGATTTCGAGAAATACAATCACCCAAAAGAGATAAAAGATAGGATATATAATTCATATCTGGATATCTACGATAACAGAATCTACCTCTATGATGTGACTAATGACAAGTTGATTAATAGAGGAAACAATGTAAGGGTTGTAATCGAGACGACTTCTGATAACCTCTACAGGGCCTACATGAACTTTAGAAAAGACTCCACAGTAACTATGGAGCCTCAGAAAGTGAATAAGAGAATATTTACGACTTTGATTGATAAATATGATATTTCATGGCAATTTATAGCAGAAATTACAGAATAAGTCATTTGTTTGATTTATTCTTTTTCTTTTGCCTTAAATACCTAAAGAAGGTTTGAATCTCAAAGAGAGCTTCTTCCTCCATTAGACCGAACTCCGCATCGACAAAGTGAAGCTGACTCCTATCGCCGCAGACATTGGTATTGGAACCGCAGGCCCCTCTCTTGTGATCCCTAAGAGCTACTACAAGCCTATCGATTCTCGAATTGATAATGGCACCCGCACACATAGAGCAGGGCTCCATAGTAACATACATGGTGCACTCCTCTAGTCTGAAATCATCCATCCAGGCACTAGCTTCCCCTATAGCCATAAGCTCGGCATGCTTTAGGGCACTTTTCCCCTTATAGGTGAGATTGTGGCCACGGCCTATGATTTTGCCATCATACACAACTACAGCCCCTACAGGAACCTCCTCAATAAAACGAGCGACCCTGGCTTCATTGATAGCTTCAGCCATAAAGAAATAATCCTCCTTGGTAAAGGTATTTTCAGGAATTTCTTCTATTTTATCTATATTATTTTCAATATTATTATCTTTGCACATGATTTCCTTCTTTGATTTTTTAGATATTTTAACTTCTTTATATGTCTATGTAGACTGGAGATCTCTCACATGCGTTCGACGGTAGTTTGCGGGCTTAGTTGCACTTCGCCTCGCAAAGCCTCGATTAAGGAATTTCATCAGTTCGCTATGCTCACTGTGACAAATCCATTAGAGATGGCGTAAATGTGTGAATTACAATAACTATAATCCTTAAAATAATTATACTTTTACTATTTCTAACGAGATTTCTCCATTCACTTCGTTCAGTCGAAATAAGGGAAAATAGTTGGAAAGCGAGCTTTCCCACCCTTCCCTAGTGTCGAGCGTAGTCGAGACATCTCTTTTCATCCCCCTTATGTCGAGCGTAGTCGAGATATCTCTTATTAAATATTCCACTCTCCACCTCGAAAAAAGCCCGTCCGGCTCTGAGAGGACTACGTGAGAGGTCTACGGAAACTTGGGACGTGTTTGATTTTAGATTTCCTTATTTAGTTATTTACGTAGATAACTTTAACTTTTATATCTACATGTCCTCATCGACTGTAGATCTCTCGTCGCTCATTTCATTCGCTCTGTCGAGATGGCGTAGCTTTTGTTTGAGTTTATCTTAAAGTACATACCTTGCTGTTTTTTTATTGGTAAATGTGAGAGATTTCTCCACTCATTCCATTCGGTCGAAATAAGGGAAAATAGTAGGAAAGCTAGCTTTCCTACCTTACCCTAGTGTCGAGCGTAGTCGAGACATCTCTATAGCAATTTTCATTACAGAAGTAATCTTTTTTCCTCACAAAAAAAGCTGTTGTTATCAACAGCCGTAATTTGGTGTACCGAAGAGGATTCGAACCTCCGACACCCGCCTTAGGAGGGCGGTGCTCTATCCAGCTGAGCTACCAGTACAAATAAAGGACAAAAATGCGTCCTCTATTATTATATTGTTTTTTATCTTGCAATCAATACTTGGACCAAGAAATTTATATTATTTTCTATATTTCTTGTAATTTTAGAAAATAGGCTTGCTTCTTCGACGTCCTTTTTGGCTATAAGATCGATGGTGTGGGATTCGTTATCGTAGGATACATCTACCTTACCTAGGACTTCTCCTTCTTTGATTGGTGCCTTAATCTTATCATTTAGGCTAATCTTTGTAGCTACTTTCTTGTCATCCTTGGATATGATGCTTAGGTTTTCTTTTGGGAAGAGCTCTATGTAGCCTTGCTTGGCGCTTACTTCATCTATAGTCTCTAGGCTAATGTTTGTATCTAGGACTTTCTCACATGAGTAGTATCTGGATACATAATATATCAAATCGCTCATTACGCTATCTCTAGTATCTTTTTGGTCTGCTCCCATCACCACACCTATAGTCCTAAACTCATCGTTGCCATCGAGCTCTTTCATGTCGGTAGTTGTTACCAAGCAGTAGCCTGCCTGGTCTGTTGTTCCAGTCTTTAGGCCATCTACTCCTCTTATTTCTCCCCTTAGGGGAATGGTTGAGTTTTTCTTGATACCCTTGCCTGGAATATTTACTTCATCCATGGTCGAATATCCTAGGATATCTGGGTATTTCTTTACTATTTCAGAAGATAGTTTGAAGAGGTCTCTGGCGGAAGATTTATTTTCCTTGCCGTCATCTGTACCTATCCCACTAGCATTGTAGTATTTTTGGCTGGTAAGTCCTAACTCTTCTGCCTTCTCATTCATCATTTGAGCAAATTTATCTTCACTTCCTGCCACAGTTTTTGCTAAAAGATGGGCGCAGTCATTTCCACTAACTGCAATGAGACCTTGGAGGAGTTCCTCTACTGAGTAGGATTTATTTTCTTTAAGTCCTAGGGCGGAGTACTCCCAGCTTGTAAGCTCTTCAGCTCTCTTATCTGCCTTGACACTTGTGTTTAGGTCAATTTTTCCCTCATCTATTGCCTCTCTTACTAAAAGAAAAGTCATAAGCTTGGTAAGAGAAGCCATAGGTAGAGCTTCATCGGCGTTTTTCTCGTAGTAGATATCGCCTGTTTCTTCATTTCCTATAAGGTAGGCTGTAACATTTTCGTCAAGTCCTACTACCCTTCCTTCTCCCGCGGCAAGGGATGTCGTTCCAGTAAGTGCTAGAATTAGGGCAAATACCAGGGCCGTTATATTTTTCTTAATCTTCATAATCTACCCCAAAAATGATTCGAGTTTTCTATAGTTCTTACGCAAAAGTTCAAGTGCCTTGACATCGGCCTTCTTGTTGTAGGCAAAACCTAAGTTTTCTGCCTCAGCCATGCCTACTTTTCTGAATAGGCCACAAGCCTTAAAGAGGCAGTTATAGATATCCAAAAGCTCGTTAGTATTGTAGCTTAGTTCCAAATCCTCTCTGTATTCCTTACTTAGGGAATTGATAAGGCTTGATCCGTCCTTGCCCATATCTCTTAAGCCATAGAACTTATCTATAATATGGAAGTTGAGCATTTTGATTAGCTCGTAACGCAAATCATCCATCTTGATAGAAGCTGCTATAGGATCTTTCTGGTTGACATATAGGGAAACTTCGATAGCATTGGCGAAGAAATTATCCACACAGGATTTAAACTCATATTCCTTAGGCATGTCGAATTTAAAGTCTCTATTAGGAGAAAGTTTCTTCTCGCCTGCCCTATTGTAAATAAATTCGATATCGCTTGGAAGGTTCTTAATGAAGTCCTCTGCCAAATCTTTTGCTATAATTGACTCAGAAATCTTTATATTATCTTCCTTGTATACATCTATTATAGTATAATTTTGCTTATTCTTATCGACTTCGAAGCTATCCTTTCTCCTATTGATAAGGATAATATCATCGAAGAGATATCTGATATCTTCTTCGAGCTTTCCAATAATAACTTCATCGACAACAGTATACAAATCAATGAACTCATCATTTGTGTTTGATTTAAGGTAAAATATAGAAACTATGGAATCTTTGTCCTTGGCATAGTCTACAAATCTATTTTTAATTTCACTTTTCATCTATAACCCAGCTTTCTATAAAATTCTTCAAAAGTCTCGCTGTAAGTCCCCAGATTACAGGTTCTGTATCATAAAAGTACAAGTCACTATAGCCTCTCCAGGCCCTATATTCCTGGCCATTAGGAATCTTGTCGAAGGGGAAATCCTCCGGATAGTCTACCTTGTAAGGCGACCTGTATCTGATTGGTGGATTATCTTTCAGATAGTCTATATCCACAGCAAAAACTGACTCTACTTCTTCATTATACTTTATATCTTCAAAATTTTTCTTAATTCTGCCATAAAAACTCTTCACATGCCTGTAAGATGAATTAAGACTCATAGAAGAATATCCCATATATTCTATATCGTTATAATCTAGACAGAGTTCCTCCATAGTCTCCCTGAGAGCTGCTTCCTTAAAGTCCTCATCTTTCTCAAGTCTCCCTCCAGGGAAAGACACCTCGCCTGGCTGACTAATATGGGCGCTTCTTACCTCCAAGAGAATATGGTCCTTACCGTCAATCTCAATTATCGGGATAAAAACCGCGAAATTTCTCAATTTATTATAAAAATCGTCATCAACTAATAATTTTTTCATAATATCTCCTATAATAAATGATATTAAATTAGGGAATCAAAGTCAAATATATAATAATAAATTTATATTTGGGTATAATAGTAGGGAAAGTAATTTTAGGAGGAATAATGTTAAAAGAATTTAAAGAATTTATAGCACGTGGTAATGTTATTGACATGGCTATAGGTATAATTATGGGATCTGCCTTCACAGCGATTGTAAAAAGCTTGGTAGATGATATCCTAATGCCAATCATATCAGGACTTACAGCTGGTATCAACTACGAGGATATAGTAGTTAATATAGCTGGAGCAAGCCTAAAAGTAGGTAACTTCATCAACGCTGTCATATCATTTTTAATTATCGCCTTTGTAATGTTTATGATCGTTAAGGCACTAAACGCAAGACACAAAGACGATGAAGAGGAAGAAGTAACAACAAAAGATTGTCCATTCTGCAAAAGCGAAATACCAGTAGAAGCAACAAGATGCCCACACTGTACATCTAAGCTTGCTGACTACAAAAACGCAAACGAATAAGAAAAAAACTAAAGCCGCGGAAAGCGGCTTTTTGCTTGGGGAAATTTAATCTTTATTAGATAGGTAGTTTATAGATTAAGTAC
This sequence comes from Anaerococcus marasmi, assembly GCF_900290195.1. Classification (GTDB taxonomy): domain Bacteria; phylum Bacillota; class Clostridia; order Tissierellales; family Peptoniphilaceae; genus Anaerococcus; species Anaerococcus marasmi. The sequence goes on from NZ_OLMF01000004.1 coordinate 816,337, forward strand.
TTTCTATACTACACTGTAGATCTATAGTCTCTTCGATTTATAGGTCTTGTGTTAATTGGATTATAAACTATAACTAAAAGTTTTAAATTATTCCACTTTTAATATAATATGTGAGACCTCTCCGCTGCGGTCGAGGTAAGGGAAAAGGAGAGAAAACTTTGTTTTCTTTCCCCCCCCCTTATGTCGAGCGTAGTCGAGACATCTCTTACCTTCCCCCTTGTATCGAGCGTAGTCGAGATATCTCTCTTATCAAATATTCCACTCCGCCACCTCGAACTTTATGTGAGAGGTCTACAGAACCGTGGGACATGTTTGATTTTAGATTTTGTTATTTAGGTATTTACGCAGATAATTTGAACTTTTATATCTACATGTCATCATAGACTGTAGATCTCTCAGTCGTTCCTCCTTCGAGATGGCGATTAATAGAAATCTATACTTTAATTTAGGTTATATAATTAACTGCTCTTTAGAAGTAATGCGTGAGGCTTCTCCGCTGCGGTCGAAGCAAGGTTGCCCTCCTGATGGGCCACTGTTTGTCTGAAAGACAAATAGTGTAGTGACTTTTGTTTCGTAGAAACAAAGGTCAAAAGAACGTCGAATGACGTTCTAATAATTCTAGAGAAAACTTTGTTTTCTTTCCCCCCCTTATGTCGAGCGTAGTCGAGACATCTCCTAGTCAGTACATCTCCTTCTCAATCATAGCCTAGACATCTCTTTTTATCTCTTCTTTTCCTTGACATAGTCACATGAGGAGCATTTTATTTCGTCTGTGGACCTGTTTTTCTTGTGGATTAGGAGAGAGCCGCATTTTGGGCATTTTTCTCCTGTTGGTGGGTCCCATAGGGCGAATTCGCATTTTGGGTAGTTGTCACAGCCGTAGAATCTCTTGCCTCTCTTGCTGACTTTTTCTATTATTGTTCCGTCTTCACATTCTGGGCATTTTACTCCGGTTGATTTTACTATAGATTTGGTAAAGTTACAGTCAGGAAAGCCGGTACATCCTATGAATTTCCCGTTTCTTCCGTGTTTGATGGCAAGGGGCTTGCCACATTTTGGGCATTTTTCGTCTAGGATTTCATCTCTTACCTTATAGTCCTTGCCGTCCTTTTTGACACCCTTCATGTCTTTTTCGAAGTCCTTGTAGAAGGACTTTAGTGTTTCTTTCCAGAATCTATCTCCTTCTGCGATATTATCCAAGGCATCTTCCATTTCCCTGGTGAACTCTACATTTATTACATCGTCGAAGTTCTCCTGGAGGAAGGTATTTACGGTTTTTCCTAGATCTGTTGGGAATATTGATCTTCCTTCAAGTTCTACGTAGTTTCTTGAGATGATTTGGTTGATGGTTGCAGAATAGGTTGAAGGTCTGCCTATGCCGAATTCTTCTAGGGTCTTTACTAGACTTGCCTCTGTGTATCTTGCTGGAGGCTTAGTGAAGTGTTGGTCCTTATCGATTGTTTCGGCACTTATTATGTCTCCTTCTTTAAGCTCTGGTAGGATATTTTCGTTTTCTTTATTTGCCCCCAATTTATTGAAACCTTCAAATAGGGTGATTTTCCCGTTTGTCTTAAATATTAGGGAATTATTGTCGAAGAGGACTTGGGTTGATAGGAATTCGTAGTCTGTCATCTGGCTTGCTACGACTCTTTCCCAAATCATCTTGTAGAGCTTATATTGTTGGTCTGTTAGGTATTCCTTAATCTCTAGCGGATTTCTCCTGATAGAGGTAGGTCTTATTGCCTCGTGGGCGTCTTGGCTGCCCTTTTTCTTGCCCCCATAGGTGTTTCCCTTGCCAGCATATTCTGGCCCGTATTTTTCCTTAATATATGAGAGGGCTTCGCCTACAATCTCCTTGGATATCCTATTTGCGTCAGTTCTCATATAGGTAATAAGACCCACACTTCCATCTCCTACATCTATACCTTCAAAGAGCTGTTGGGCTAGCTGCATGGTATATCTTGTAGAAAATCCTAATCTGTTGGAGGCGTCTTGTTGGAGGGTTGAGGTTGTGTAAGGCTTTTGAGGTTTTCTTCTCTTTTTAGTCTTGGTAATTTTTACAACTTCAAACTTATCCTTATCGATCTTATTGAGGACCTTATCCGCTCCGTTTTCATTGCTTATTTTTATTTTCTTGTTGATTTGTCCATAGAATTCTGAGTCGAATTTCTCCCCAGCTTCCTTGTGGTGGGCTGTTATAGTCCAGTATTCTTCTGGAACAAAATCGTCGATTTCCTTTTGCTTATCTACTATAAGTTTAAGGGCAACTGATTGGACACGGCCAGCAGATAAGCCTGCCTTGACCCTCTTCCAGAGGATTGGGCTTATTTCGTAACCTACAATCCTATCCATCACTCGTCTTGCCTGTTGGGCATCAACAAGGTTTTGGTCGATTTTTCTTGGGTTTTTGATGGCGTTTTTGACATTTTCTTTGGTTATCTCGTGAAACTCTACCCTGTTTTTCGCTTCAGGGTCAAGATCTAAGAGAAATTGCAAATGCCAGCTTATGGCCTCTCCTTCCCTGTCCGGGTCTGTCGCAAGATAGACATTTTCTGCCTTTTTCGCTTCTTTTTTTAGTTCATTTATAGTTTTTGCTCGTCCCCTAACCTTGATATATTCTGGTTCAAAGTTATTTTCTATATCCACTCCAAACTTACTCTTTGGAAGATCACGGAGGTGGCCTACTGTTGCCATTACCTTGTAGTTTCTTCCGAGCATTTTTGAGATAGATCTGGCCTTGGTTGGAGACTCTACTATTACTAGGTTCTTAGCCAAATACTCACTCCTTTATACTAAATTCGTTATTTCCTATATTTTCTATATAATCCTTAAGCTCAAGCGATGTGAGGAGGAAATTGATTACGTCAATCTCTTCATCTAAACCACTAGCTATAGTGTCAGCGCTTGAGTTGGGGTAGTTTACAATGTATCTTACCACTTGGGCCTCTGCCTTATCAAGTTTTGAATAATCAAGACTCCTTCGACCTAGGTCCAAACCTCTCATATAGCCCAGCTCTTCTATTATATCTTCTGGAGAAAGGACGAGCTTGGCCCCGTCTTGGATCATCTTGTTGGTCCCTTTTGAATAGATGGAGTTGATATTACCGGGCACGGCGAAGACTTCTTTCCCTTGTTCTAGGGCACACCTTACAGTAATCATGGTCCCCGATTTTTCCTTGGCTTCAATCACAACTGTACCTAGGGATATGCCTGATATTATCCTATTTCTCCTGGGGAAGTTAAAGGCAATAGGCTCTGTTCCTAGAGGAAATTCTGAAAGGATTAGTCCCGTCTCTTCGATTCTCCTGTAGAGGTCCCTGTTTTGTTTAGGATAAATCTTGTCGATCCCACAACCTATAACGCCGATTGTCCTCTTGCCCACATCAAGCGTTGCCTTGTGGCAAGTCGCATCTATCCCATAGGCAAGGCCTGACACTGTTGTAATTCCAGCCATAGCTATACTTTCTGCCAAGTTCTTACATGCCCATCTCCCGTAGTCCGTACACTTCCTCGAACCTACGAAGGCTATGGAATTTTTGTCAGCCTCTTCGTCAAACTCTCCCTTGTAATACAAGACAGCTGGCTTATCTTCTATATATAGGAGGTTTTTAGGATAAGCTTCATCGAGCATGGTGACATATTTGTAGTCCTTCTCATAAAGCAAGTCCAGATATGACCTAAAGGCGTCGATACTTTCCTTATCAAAAATCTTCCCGTAAATCTTATCTGTAAGGAAGTCATAATAGGCCCTATCCTTGTCGAAAAAGTCCACAAAGCCCGTCTTTTCGTAGAGGTCTAGGATTGTCTGATTGTTCAAATATATGTAGTTTAGGTATAAAATAATTTCGTTTTTGGTAAATTTAAAAGGCATTTTCTATATAATTAATCTCTCCCGCATCCGCTATAACTTCAGCCACATCAAATCTCATAAGCAAATCTGTCATATTGTTTTCTATAAGGAAGGCCTGGCTTGCTCGGATGATTTTCCTTTGCTTACTAGGAGTAACAGCCTCGGCAGGACTTGCAAAGTTGGCATTCTTCCTAGTTTTAACTTCTACAAAAACTATCATATCGGAAAACTTCGCCACTATATCTATCTCACCGAAGGGCTTTCTGTAATTTCTGGCAAGGATCTCATAAGACTTTTCCTTTAGGTAGTCTTCGACGAGATTTTCCCCATAATCTCCAAATTCTTTCTTATAGGTCATAGATACTAAGCTGCCTTTCGTGGAACTTCCTCAAGAAAGTCTGCCTGTGGATAGGAGTTTCTCCGAACTTTTCTAGGCCCTCGTAGTGCTTTTTGGTCCCATAGCCCATATTAGTCTCGAAGGAATATCCAGGGTAGATTTTTGAGAAATTGATCATAATATCATCACGCCTAACCTTGGCAAGAATTGATGCACAGGAGATTGCATATTCATTTAGGTCCCCCTTTACTATATTCATCTGAGGGATATCAGTATTTATCCTTTCCGCATCTATAAGGACGATTTCTGGGCGAACTTTAAGCTTGTTTAGAGCATCTTCCATGGCCTTGTGGGTGGCGTTTTTGATATTAAGCTCATCAATCAAAGAAGGATTGGCATAGCCATAGGCAAAGTCTATGGCATCCGCTAGGATCTTCTCCTTAAGGCTTAGCATCTTCTTTCTAGTAAGCTTCTTCGAATCCGTAACATCTTTTATATGAGAATCTCTTTTCATAATCACAGCACAAGTTACTACAGGACCTGCCAGAGGTCCCCTGCCCACTTCATCAATACCAGCTATAAGCTCGTAGTCTTCATGGACCTTTTTCTTTATAGCATCATCGTATGGTGAATATCTCATGCTTTTTCCAAAGTAATCTTGCCAAGCTTACCTGATCTAAAGTCATTTAGGATAATATTGGCAGTTCTAGTATAGTCAAAGTCTCCACCAGAAATAATTGCCCCACGCTTTTTGGCTATGGCCTCATAGATTTCTAGGGCAGGGAGGGCAGGATCAACTCCGTATCTTTCGACTAAGGCTTCTGGATTATTTTCCTTCATTTCCTCCAAGAACTTAAGGATCAAGTCCTCGATATTTAGGACCTCATCTTTTATAGCATTGGTAAAGGAAAGGTGGAGGCCGATTTTTTCTTCAAACTTAGGCCACAAGATTCCAGGAGTATCGAGAAGTTGGATATTAGATCCAGTCTTAATCCATTGTTTGGTTTGGGTAATACCAGGACGATTACCAACCTTGGCTCCCTTTTTCTTTGAGACCTTGTTGATAAAGGTGGACTTGCCAGAATTTGGCACGCCTACGATCATCATCCTAATCATAGGATTGTCAATATTCTTCTTCTCGTTTTTCTCAAACTTATCCTTAAGGAGGGTCCTAGCTTCCTTATATATCTTATCCACTGGGACATTTTCCTTTGAGTTCATCAAAAGGGCAGGAATCCCTTCTTCCCTAAACTTCTTAACCCATTTCTTGTTTTCCTCAGGATCTGATAGGTCGGACTTATTCATTATAATCATCCTTGGCTTGTCAGCCACAATATCATCTATCATAGGATTTCTAGATGAAATTGGAATCCTCGAATCGATAATCTCCAAGACCACATCTACTAGCTTCAAATTATTTATAATAATCTCCTTGGTCTTTTTCATATGACCAGGAAACCAGTTAATATTCATCGTCATTATATCTCCTCCGTATTCTCTTCTATATATTATACATAAAATAGCTATACTTTTACAAGAAAAAAGACCTAGGCAACTTAAGCCCAGATCTATAGACTAAAATTCTTATTATTCGTAGGGATATTTTCTTCCGGAAAGGATAAGGTTAATACTACAAATAATATAAGAAAGAGGAGATTGAGAGCTAATTTTTTCTTAGATATAATCTTTCCCTCAAAGTGAAGCTCATAGCCTATATTAAAGATAAGCATTAGAAGAAGACCAAATGGATAAGGCGGGTGGTTCACATTTGTCCCCAAAAGCCCGAAGATTATAGGAAGAGTTAATCCCCTTCCTATACTTCTTGACTAAAGATTCTAAATCATCTGCTTACTTATCTATCCTCTCACAAAGTACTCAAATAAGCCCATTAGTTATAAGGGCAAAACATATAACTAGAAATGACCTCTTCTTTTGATCAAAATCAATTCCCTTATTCTTTCTCCTTAAAAGAAAAGTCCCAAGCTCAACTAAGATAAAATATATAAGAGTCAAAAACACTAACCTAACAAATTTCATAATCCCTCCTTCTATCTATTAAAATCCTACCCGAAATAGATAAATAATAAACGAAAATTTTCTCTAACTATAAGCAGACTGATATAAGATATGGCCCTCTTCCAAGTATAGGAAGTTAGAGCAAATAAGACCGCTGTATATACAATGGAAAACATTGCAACTTTTGTCCTGAGATTTAAATATGATATACTTAATTGATTATTTTACTCTCCAATATATTTTTTAGGCTTGAAGTTTGTTAATTATCCGCTTTAAATAATATCTCATGTCTTTATTATTAATACAATCATCTAATAATTATTAAAAGAATCGCTTGTTCTGACCCTTTTTAATAGATATCTAAAGCATATCACTCCCAGAATTATCCATACTGTATTAGAGATCAAATAATCTACTATTAAAGAGCTTTCTATACTCTGTCCAAGATACATCTGTCTCATTATTTTTATGCCTGCATTAAATGGGATTATGTTAAATAGTCTGCTTCTCACTTCTATCATATCTGATAAAAAAATCAACACTGATTGTAAAATAAATACTAGGCTTCCTATTTCTTTTTCTATTAGAGATATACCTCCTAATAATAGTCCAAGTCCGTACATTCCTATTAGAGCAGGGAAAGCTACTAGGTAAGATAAGAGTATGTATAATATATCTTTTGTATCTGCCTTTATATATAGAATAAATATTAGGAAAATAACGAAAAAGCTTAAAAAGCTTATTATTAAATATGTAAGCATCTCAATAAAGAGTAGTAGTTCTGCCGAATATTTGCTCTGCATTTTTAATTCAAGAGTTCCCGATACTGACTGTCCCCTAATATTAGCTGAGCTCCAACCTAAGGCAGTTGTCGATATTTGCCAAAATATAAAACCAATGAGAACTATCATTTTCCCTGAATTAATATCTATTCCATAAGAGTCAGCAAAGGCCGAGTCAAGACCTGTTATAAATATCGAAAATAATACTATGGCAAATATTAATATATCTGTTAGGAAACTAACCCTATAACTTCTTATCTTTTTTATATCCAAACTAAGTTCAGTTTTGATTAAATTTATATAGTCCATACTTTCTCCTAAATAATTGAGTTAATTTCCCTAAACATTTCTCTTATTTCATCATTGGTCATTTGTGAAGAATATTGATATGTATTTTTGCCTTTCGATATAAACGTATAGTTGTCTGCGATATCACTTATAAAATCAAGGTCATGGGTTGAGATTATAAATTTTCTATCTGTATCTTTAGATACTTTTAGTATTATATTTTGTAAGTTGAGCTTGGCATCTATATCAAGTCCATCAGAAGGCTCATCTAGAATGATTATTTTGCTATCTGAGCACAGGCAGCACAACAAAGAAGCTTTCTTCTTCTCACCAGTAGATAGGTCTCCTACATTTCTATTTCTAAATTCTTCCATAGATAGTAGCTTGCTATAAGTATCGTACAATTCCTTTACCCTTTTGGAATCTATTCCTTTCAATGCTCCGAAATATCTAACATTGTCATAAACCGAATTTCTAAATCTTAGACCCCTGTCTCCTGATTGCAGGAAGGATATATTATCCCTTGCCCAGATAGGATAGTCCTTAGCTTGGAAAGATGAATGTATTTCTCCGCTTTCGAAATAATAAATTCCAGATATAATTTTTAGAATAGTAGTCTTACCTGCTCCATTCGGACCAATCAAGGCTAAAATATTATTATTATCGAAATTAATCGTCCATGTAAAATTATCTACCGCTAGTCTATTTTTATAATATCTACTTATATTATTTAATGTAATTTCCATAAGATCTCCATTTTGAAATTATTTTGATCATTTAATGTATGTGAATGTATATATTTAAAATATAACTTATAAAAATAATACGATATTATGATAAATATTTCAAATGCATATGTGGATAGAGTCCGTATAATTGTGTAAAAAGAAAAGGTCATTTGAAACCTAAACTAGTACAATGCTTTTAACCAACAAAAACCAACTAGGAGGAACAAATGACCCAATTACACTTTACAATTAATCAAGAAGAAATACAAAATTTAATTAATAAATCTGTAGATAATGAAATTGCTAGATCTATCTTAACAAAAGTTTTTAATGAACTTATGGAAAAAGAAAGAGATGAATATTTAAATAACAAAGCCTATCAAAGGGATTCTAATAGGACTAGCTATCGTAATGGCTACTATGAACGCGACTACACAACTAAAATAAAAACATTAACCTTAAGAGTGCCTAGAACAAGAGATGGTAAATTCAGGGCACAAGTCTTTTGAAAGATATCAAATAAATGAAAAAGCACTAATTCCAACCATGCTAGAAATGTATATTCAAGGAGTATCAACAAGAAAAGTATCCAAAGTAATAGAAAATATGTGCGGCAAGACATATTCTAAATCCTTTGTATCATCCCTAACTAAAGAACTTGACGAAGAAGTAAAACTATGGAGAAATAGCGACCTAAGTGCTACTATGTATCCCTACATAATGGTAGATGTAGTATATATAAAAGTAAGGGAAAACAATCGTGTAGTATCAAAGGCTTGTCATATTGCAATAGGAATAACTGAAAAAGGAAATAGAGAAATCATAGGCTTAGACCTAAGCTCTAGCGAGAGTGAATACTCCCGGTCAAACTTCTTTGAATATTTAAAATCTAGAGGACTATCTGGACTCAAAATGGTAATATCAGATGCTCACAAAGGGCTAGTAAAAGCAATAAAAGAAACAATCATAAATTTAATATGGCAAAGATGTCAGGTACATTTCTTAAGAAATATCCTATCGAAAGCACCAAAGAAAAACACTGAAGAATCTAGGAATGATATCAAGACTCTGTTTAAAATCCAAGATATAAACTTGGCAAGAAAATTGAAAGATGAAATATTCTTAAAATACGAAAATGAAAAGAAATTTCAAAACTCCTTAAACACCTTAGATGAAGGATTTGAAGATGCTTTTGCATATCTAGCTAACGATGTAATTCATAGTAGACTTAGGTCAACAAATTGCTTAGAAAGATTAAATCAAGAAGTTAGAAGACGAGAAAAAGTCGTTAGAATATTTCCTAACGAAGATTCAGCCATGCGCCTAATAGGCGCAATCCTCATTGATATCAATGAGGATTGGATAACATCTTCTAAATTGTATGTTAGAATGAAATAGTAAATATTGTGCTAGTTTAATTTACACAATATTATGGACTTGACTTATAATTTATAATATTGTCAAGAAAATAATTTATCGAATAATTATTTATATTTTCCAATTATCTAATTCACTTAGACAGAATACAACAAATTCATAATTCTACTAACGATATTTTATAGTTCAAGGACTTTCTATGGATATTATTTCTCTTAACAAGTCATTTGAATTTTCATTCAATCTTTCTTAACTTAAACAGCAAATTCAGTAAGAATGAATTACTGCTTACCCATGAATAGGTTTATCAGATCCTGTTAGTAAATATGATTATTCGTACACTAATAGTTTCTTTAGTTCCCTAAATTTCTGACTGAATTAATCACAGACTACCTTCTTGCTACTTAATGTTCAGTTCGTGAATACATTCATTTTTTATACGTTTAAATCTATAACATGATCAAATTTATCTAACTCCCTAGAATCATGTGTTACAACTATCCATAATTTCTCGCTGTTTTTTAGTAAATTAAAAAATACAGTTTTTGATTCATCATCTAGCGCAGAAGTCGGTTCATCAGCAATAATAATGTCGGCATCTTTGTTCAAAGCTCTGATAATAGAAAGTTTCTGAAGCTCTCCACCTGATAGATTAGTTATAGTCTCATATTTATTAATATAATCTATGTTGAAAGCTCGAAGACTATCTATGACATCTTCATTTATATTGTAATTGAAATTTTCTGATAAAGTCCCAGAGAACAAAAAAGATGACTGAGGTATATATGAAACTCTATCAAATATTAATTTCTCTGAAATCTCCTTATACTCTATATCTTCTATGTTTATAGTTCCTCTATAAGTTTTGTATAGACCTGCTAAAATCTTTAACAAAGTAGATTTCCCGCTGCCGTTTTTACCTACAATAGCGTAAGATTTTCCCATTGAAAATTCCATATTGAAATTATCAATAGTAGTTTTTTTTGCTGCCTCATATGTAAAACTCAAATCATTAACAGATATTCTTTTAATTTCCCCTTTAATTGATTTTCCTTTTGGATTTTTGCTGTCCATTATAGACTTAATTCTTTTAATAATGCTATCACATGCTTTAATCTGAGTAAATGCACCTGTAATAGAGACAATAGGCTCAAAAGAGTAACCAATTAATTCTATACTAGCTATCATTAATCCTATGGAAAGCTGTTCCTTATATATCAACCAGGCCCCCAAAGCATAACCTATCAAATGTATTAACAAGGTTGACTTCATTATGGTTCCATTAGCTACTTGTGCTAAGTTCATTCTACTTTCTCTTGCTATTTCTTGATAATCTATTTTCATCTTCATCTTATTAATCACCATTCCACTAAGTTTAAAAAACTTCATAATCGCAAATCCATTGGCAAATTCATTTAAGCTGTCACTCATTTCTTTTACCCTTTCTAAATAAGTATTATTTGAATGTTCTATTTTCTTTGAGAAAGTTATTGTGACCAATGAACTGATTAATACTAAACCTACTAGCAAAATAATAAACAGCTTATGAATTTGAAGTAGACTTATCAAAGATAAAGTTAATAGCGACAGATTAGTAATAATATCTAGGATTGACCTTAAATAGTCGCTTTCTATAATATCAAGATCCTTAAGAAAAAAACTATTTATACCTAGCTTCTGTTCTCTTAAAAAGTTCTCATACATTTGCTCATACCAACCAGTTACTAATTTATTTTTTATTTCTATATTCCTATTTTTAACCCATCTATTATCAACCTTTATATGGATAAAGTAAAAAATTGCTTGTAAAATTAGAATTCCTAATGAAATAAATATGAAATGTTTAGACTGATTGAAATTCTTTTTACCAAGATTGTCTATTATAGCCGACATGGAAAGGCTAAAGCCAATGATTGAAGCAGAATGAATAAATGATACAATTATTGGCTTTAGTAATGTTTTTTTATCAATTAATTTATTTGACTTCATTTCTTTGACTCTTTCTACCTGATAAATAGAAAATTATTAAAGTTACGAAGAATGGTAAAAGCAAGTCTCCAATGCCCAGACCTTCAACTGTTCCGATTGCAATGTTTTGGGAACCTAAATCTAAGCTATTCTCTACTATGGTTTTGTATCCCCCTCTTCGATAAAATAGATAACTACCAACTCCATAAACTAGAGTATAAATGATTGTATCGAGCAAGCTGCAATGAAAATTATAAATTATTCCATCGTTCTTTCCCTTTACTATATATATAGCTCCTAGCAATATAGGCGAGATTGCTATCACTAAGTATGTAACAAAGTTTAAATTATTTGATAATAGATTCATAAAAAACATTGCTAGTAAGCTAGAAATCAATACTATAATTGATGTTTTTTTCATATTATTCTCCTTTTGTATCATTAAATAAGACTACTCGCATAAATATTATATAGCCAATGTATAACGATATTATTTTTTAAGTCTCTAAATTTATAGTATATGGCACATAGGAATGCTGTTATAGGTAATCTATAAATTATGTTTTCTAAAAAACCAGCCCCTGAATGTAATACAAATACAAATATTAATCCAGATATAACGTGTGCTACTATACTCTTATTTACCATCTTCTCTAATATGAATGTAACTATCCCTCTATATAGAAATTCTTCAGCAATAGATACACTTATATTTTGCAATATAACAAGATTTAAGAGCTTATCGCTATCGTACCTTTTGGATAAAAGATAAAATATCACTATAGCTATAATTGATTTTAATATAAAATAAAAATCTATTTTGATTTTTTTTATACCTAATTCATAGTAGTTAAAGCTATATTCTTTCTTTAAAATATAGATTGGAAAAATTATAAAACCAAGTAATAAAGAAAAAGCCGAAAAAATAATAACATTTGTATCACTTGCGTTTCTAGTTAAGGTCAATAATAAAACTAAGGATATACCTGTTATTGACATTGAGCCAATTACAATTGTTATTAAATCGAAAATTTCTAATTTTTTCTTAACAAAAAAGTTTTTTATTTTTTTTGATATAGTCATATTTTTCAAATGATTTTTATTAGATGTAGTCATTTTTTATCTTTTTATGTCCAATATATGAAACCACTAGCAATATAATTAAACTCACTCCTATAGATGTCAGTGTAATCTTTAGTACCTGAGAATAATTTATCCAATCATTAAAGTCTAAAATATTTTGTAAATGATATTTCGGCATCAAATACTTAATTATAGGGATTGAAGATCCTAATATTTGACCATAAAACAAAGCCACAGATATAACAATTGTTTGCAAGGTTCTGAAAAATAAGCCTAAAACCAAACTTAAATTCACAAATGCTACCAGTTCAAATACAATTGCTAGCATTGACATCGCCATGTAAAAACTATATTGGTCAAAGAATTTGCTGGTTATTATACCATCATCCTTTACGAGTAGTTTTAATATCACAATCGCAATTACAATGAATGCCACTAAAGTTATTAACAAAGATTCAGTAACAACTCTTTGCTTTGTCCTCAACAACTTAGTTTTTGATTGTAATTTCGGAAAGTACATCATATAATATCCGCTTTCTAATTCATATGCCAAAGAGTTAGCAGCAATAACTGAATAAAATATATGAAATATACCGATACTTGAAGCCATACCTAAGCATACTGATACCATGGTAAATATCGAAATTCCTCCAGCTTTATCGTATTCCATTTGGGTAGCCATATCTGTGTAAACGATGCTATAAGCAAATATCAAAGGTACTAAAAGCGTCAAAAAGGATATGTAAAACTCGGTCCTATGATAATTTTTATATCTTTCTACTTTCAATAACCTCATTTTAGCTCCTCATAAAACATATCTACCAATGATCTATCATTTGTTTCTATCTCTATTATTTTCATATCATTGTTGATAATACATGAAAGAAAGTCATTTACCAGCTCATCTTCATCTAATAAGCATATTACATTATTATCTTCAAATTGGATATTCTTATATCCTGAAAAAACATCTTTTTTTACTTTATCAAGAATCAGCCTAAACTCAATTCTCTTTTTCATAGGACCATCATAAGATACAGTACCGTCTTTAATTAAAATAATATGGTCACATATTTCTGCAACATCATCTAAATCATGGCTAGAAAATATTATCGGAACCCCTTCTTTAGCCTTGTTTGAAATAGCCTTCTTTACTATATCTTTTCCTATTGGATCTAGTCCAAGAAAAGGTTCATCAAGAACGGTAAAGGTTTTTGAAGTTAATAAAGCTTGGGCAAGTCCAAGCCTCTGTTTCATACCGTATGAATAATCCTTAACTTTCTTCTTTTTAGCATCCTTTAATTCTACTATTTCTAATATTCTATCTATTTCTTCATCAAGTTTTTCATTTTCGATTTTTTCATCCAATTGAAGCAATAATTTTAGGTTTTCATAGCCTGTCAAATAGTTTAAAAAATTACTCTCTATTAATACTCCAAAATCTTTAACAAGTTCATAATTTGACTTTAATTCTTTTCCATTGACCTCAATGGTTCCTTGCTCATAAGGGTGTATTCCAGTTATTGCCTTCAATAAAGTTGATTTACCAGCACCATTTTTACCAAGTAATCCTATTATTTCTCCTTCTTTAATTTCAAAATTCACATCAGACAATACTTTCTTGCCACAATAGATCTTACCAAAATCTATAGCCTTTAAGAAAATAGATTTATTCATGTCTTTCTCCTAATTTATTTCATTTCCCTTATAAGAAATCTAGGTCCACAAACACCTAAATTAATTTGTGGACCTAGTATCTTAATTTAATTATACTCCGAACACTCCAACTGTTACTGGTATCCTCCAAACTTTAAATGTTCCACATCCTTTTTTATTATTGCTTGAAAATAACATTTGGTTCACCTCCTCTTTTAATAAATTTCCGTATGTTAAAGGGAATTAAAAAAGCTACTAAAATAGGCTTTATAAGTCCCACAAAGCGGATCAACGCTAGTAATGTTACCATCGGTGCAATACGCTCTATATCGGCATCCCGCACCACACAAGTAGTTATATTGGCATTCTTGGCAACTATCTATATCATCTACAGTAAACTCTACTACAGGATTTAATTTGCTTTGATCTAATATATCTTTCAATCTATTTTCTTGAACATTTCCTAATATAAAATCTTTCTCTAAAAACATATGGCAAGGAGTTACATTTCCATCAGCATCAATACTTATAATGCTCTTTCCAGCACCACATGATTCCCTACACCCTAATTGTCCCTCGATTGATGAATCAAGAACTCTAAAGTTTGACTCTTGTGTAATTCTAGATAACTTTTCATAATCTGACTTTTCTAATATGAAATCTGAAAACATCTCATCATCTTTACTAACAAATAAGCTTATATTCATAGAAACATTTAAATTATCTACTATTTTCTTATATTCATCTAAGTAATCTATGTTCTTCTTATGTATGGTCACAATAATATTAGTAGGTAAATATTTTTGAGCTTCTTTTATATTATCCATTGTTTTATTGAATATTCCTTCATCTCTTATGAAGCATAGGTCTTCTTTATAAGAATCCAAAGAAAATGATATAAAGTCAATGTAGCTACTTAGTTTCTTCCAGTCAATATTATTAATAGTTCCGTTTGTAATTAGATTTATATTCGATATAGATAAATCTTCCTTTGCATACTTCATTATATCTAATATATCCTGTCTCAAAAACGGCTCCCCTCCAGAAATGACTAAGTTATTAACTCCAACTGACTTTAATTCATCCAATATATGCTTCATTGATTCTGTATCTAAATCTAATAGACTATTCCTCATATCTTCAAATGAATAGCAGCCTACACAATGTAAATTACATCTGTGAGTTACATGTAAATACGCTGATTCTATTCCATTTTCTAAATCACTAAAATATCCTCCTTCAATAAGTGCTGCCGTTAATTCTGGATTTTCGAATTTAATTTTTTCAATATCACAACCATCTTCTTCAATATTTTTAATTAAATCATATCCATTTTTATTAAGACCAATTATTGAAGACGTAGATGTGTTACCGATTATAGGTATACCATTTATTTTCATCCATCTAATGTTATTATTAAGTTTTTCTTTGCTCATTTATCCTCCATCACAAATTGTATAATAAGTATTTATTAGTATAATCAATATTTTCAGCATATAACTAGCGATTATGTGCTTTAATTTTTCACTTAATGTTTTATACTATGTTAAGTTCAGATATCATAGTCTATTGTATTCACCTTTTACTTATTTTTATAATATATCAAATTAGGGCAAATTTCAAAGGCACATATGCCTTTGACAATCAAGATATTATTAACTAAGATTTATATAAGGCAAACCATTAAATATCAAGAAATATAATTAATCTTGTTATTTGTGACTTGTCAAGGAATACTAATCTTTAGGATTAAAATTATTTACGATAAATAAATATTAGGAGGTGATTTTATAAAAAAGCTTAAGAGATTCTTATTCTTTATTTCTTTATTTGCAATAACTTATATATGCTTTACTAATGTATCCTATGCTATTTATGGCAACGAAGATGATATAGATATAAAAAGCATTGAATGTTACTCACCGATTTGACAAATAATAAAGTAGCTAGTTTAAAAATGAATTTAATCTAGCTACTTTTTTTAAGGTTTGTAAATAATTTTGTTTATTTTCTCATTTATTGCCATACTAAGTTTTAAATTTTTGCTATATTTTGAAAGAATAATAGTTGAATGCAAACTTTTTTCATAATTTTCATTTGCTCTATAAAGAGTTATAAATTTTACAAAATTAAGATAAATTAGTCCATCTATTGAAGATAACTCACTTGATAATATTAATCCTTCATTTATTGTTTCAATTGTTTTGTTAAAATTTCCATAATGCTTATAGAAATTTGCAAGATTATTGCAAGATGCTATTTTTATCATAGAGTCCTTATTTTGATTTTTACACTTTTCAAGTATTTCTAGTGAATCAATGTTTTTAAAAGATTTTGAACTTGTAGCTATATTTAATAAAATACGTAGTTCTATAGGATATAAGTCTACAGTAGAAAAATTTCCCCTCTTTATCTTTGACGAGCTTAGGTCTTCAAAATGATTTTTTAAATACTCATCGCTTACTTCAGCGTTAAGATATCTAATAAAAAGTTCCAGTAAGTCTATCTCATATCTTTTTGCTTGGAGATCTCTACTATCTTTTATCGAGTTGATTTTATCTAATAAATTCGTTCTTGTTTCTTTGCTTAAAAATACGGCATTGATATCAAGTGATTTTTTTATATCTTCTAAAATGCACAAATTCCCATAGATATATTTCTTATATAAACTCAGAACATCAATTCCATATGCTTTAGACAACTCTATTAAGCTATCTACAGATGCGGATTCAATCTCTCCTCTTTCAAGTCTTCCTATAGATCTTTGGCTCAAATTTGCAATTTCTGCTACATCAGATTGCCTAAGACCTTTTATTTCCCTTATTTCTATTAGTTTTTTGCCAAATTCTTTTCTTTTGTCTGTCATCTTAGCCCCTATGTATCTATAATTTAATATAATAATATCATAAATCAGGCGGATAATAAATGAATAATCTCATTCTATCAGGATAATTGGTTGTATTTTGAAAAATCAGAAAAATTTAAAATTAAAAAGGACCATTGCTTATATAACAAAAGTCCAATGTTAAATTCAGAATCTTTTTCAGAGATTTTGTAAGGAAAGTAATCTTTTTAGAAGCAATGCTCGTTTTCCTCGCATCACTTCTAAAAAATTACATAAGGTTTCTCATCAGTTTTTACTTCGCAATCTTTGCTTGCTCGAAAAACTGTGAGAATCGAAAAAAACATCGCTTACGATGTTTTTTTCTACCATTAGTAATTTGTTTTTTCTTTAACTTTAGCTGCCTTACCTTGACGATTTCTAAGGTATTTAAGTTTAGCTCTTCTTACCTTACCACGTCTAACAACGTGAAGTTTTTCGATTCTTGGTGAATGATATTGGAATGTTCTTTCTACTCCAACTCCGTAGCTGATTCTTCTAACTGTGAAAGATTTGTTGATTCCACCTTCATTGATATAGATTACAGTTCCTTCGAAGTCTTGGAGTCTTTCCTTATCTCCCTCTTTGATTCTGTAGCTTAGTCTTATTGTATCTCCTACGTTGAAATCGAAGTTTTCTTTACGTAGGTTTTCTTGTTCAATTTTTTTGATTAATTCCATCTTTGCTCTCCTCTCGTAAGAATTTCTCGTATAAGTCTGGCCTAACTCTTTTTGTTTTCTCTATTGCACTTTTCCTGTTCCACTCGGCTATCTTCTTGTGATCTCCGCTTACAAGCTCGCTTGGAACGAAGTATCCGTTGAAGTTTCTTGGCTTTGTGTATTCGTCTTGTTGCAAAAGAGTGTTGTAGTGGGAGTCTGTGGTTAGAGATTCCTTCTTTCCTACAACTCCATCTATGAATCTTGCCATTGAATCTATAAGGACCATGGCTGGGATTTCTCCGCCTGTTAGGACATAGTCTCCTATAGATATTTCGTAGTCGACATAGTGGTTGGTAATTCTCGCATCAATTCCTTCGTAGTGGCCACATATTATTATTAGATCTTTGATTTCTGCAAAGTCGATTGCTAATTTCTGATTTAATTTCTTGCCTGCTGCTGACATGAAGCAGACTTTTGATTTTGGTTTCTTTACAGACATCAAACAATCATATAGAACTTGTGGTTTGATAAGCATACCGGCTGCCCCACCGTATACTGTATCATCTACGTGATTGTGCTTGTCATTACTGAAATCTCTTATGTCTACTATATTTATTTCTAGTTTATTGTTCTCGATTGCTTTTCCTATTACTCCATAAGTCTTTAAGAAGTCAAAGCTTTCTGGAAATAGGGTAAGTATGGTAACTCTATTCATAATCTCTTAGGTTATCTACTTCTATTTTGTTATTTGCTATATCAACATTTGTGATAACAGTTTTTAAGGCTGGTAGTAATATTTCTTTATTATCCTTAGTTTCTATGACATAAACATCGTTTGGATATACTCCAGATATAACGTCTTTGACCTTGCCCACTTTTTGCCCATTGGAGTAAGTGTCAAGTCCTATGAGCTTGTAGATGTAGAATTCATCATCCTTAAGCTCTCCTAAGTCTTCTTCTTCTATAGTTATGTCCTTGCCAACTAGTTTTAGGGAATCATTTATATCGTTATATTCGACAAATTTTATGACCTTTAGGCCCTTTTGGTCGAAGGATTCTTCTATAGTGAGAAGTTCATCTCCAATGTAGACCTTACTTCCCTTATCGAATCTTTTCTCATAATCAGAAAATGATTTTACTTTTACATTTCCCTTGATTCCATGTGTTGTTATTACCTCAGCTACTGTTATTCTCATATTCTTATGTTGACCTTAACATCTTCCTTGATTGCACAAGCACGGGCTATGGCTCTTATGGAATTAATGATGTTTCCATGAACTCCTATAACTCTGCCCTTGTCGGATTCTGCAACGTGGATTAGTATATCTACTTCTCCACCATCTCTACTTTCTTCGATAGATACAGCATCCTTATCTTCTACTAATTCTTTAACGATTAGTTCTACTAATTCTTTCATCTTATGCTAATACGTCGTTGTCTTTGAATAGTTTTTCAACGATAGATGTTGGTTTTGCACCATTTTGAATCCATTGTTTAGCTTTTTCGTTGTCTACTCTAAACTCTTTTGGATTTGAGATTGGGTTGTATGTTCCAATTTCTTCGATGAATTTACCATTTCTTGGGCTTCTTGAATCTGCTACTACAACTCTGTAGAATGGTTTTTTCTTTTGTCCCATTCTCTTTAATCTAATTTTAACTGCCATTGTTTCCTCCTATTGATTTACTTAAAAGAAAGGCATTTTCGGTAGTTTTCTGCCTCTTTTGTTGGCTTTCATGCCTGTCATTTTCTTCATCATTTTCTTCAGTTCTTTGAACTGTTTGAGCAATTTGTTAAGTTCTTTGATGTCAACTCCTGAACCCTTGGCTATTCTTTCTTTTCTGCTCTTGCCAATGATTTCAGGTTTTTCTCTTTCTTCCTTGGTCATGGAACTTATGAGGGCTTCGATTCTAACAAATCCCCTATCGTCGATATCAACTCCCTTAAGCATCTTGGAGTTAACTCCTGGAATCATTGCAAGTAAGTCTTCCAATGGTCCCATGTTTCTTATCTGTTGAACTTGTTCCATAAAGTCATCCAAGGTGTAAGTTTGCTCACGCATCTTACGTTCTAGTTCCTTGGCGTTTTCGATAGATAGCTCTTTTTCAGCCTTCTCTATTAGAGATAAGACATCTCCCATGCCGAGGATCCTGTTTGCCATCCTATCTGGGTGGAATGGCTCAAGGTCTTCGAGCTTTTCCCCAACACCGATAAACTTGATTGGTTTTCCTACAACTTGTCTAATTGATAGGGCTGCACCACCTCTGGCATCACCGTCTAGCTTTGTGAGTACTACGCCTGTGATGTCTAGGTAATCGTCAAAGGTCTTTGCAACATTGACCGCTTCTTGTCCTGTCATCGCATCGACAACAAGAAGTATCTCGTCAGGATTTACTGCTTCTTTAATATTTTTAAGCTCATCCATTAGGTCCGTATCAATTTGTAAACGACCAGCCGTATCGAGGATAACCACATCGTGATTGTTAAGTCTTGCATAATCTTTAGCTTCTCTTGCAGTCTTAACTGGATCTTGCTTATCCTTATCAAATACCTCTACACCAGCAGTTTTTCCTACAACCTTAAGTTGTTCTATAGCTGCAGGTCTGTAGATATCTAGGGCTGTAAGCATTGGGTTCCTGTTTTCCTTCTTTAGCTTAAGTGCAAGTTTACCCGAATGGGTTGTCTTACCAGAACCCTGTAGACCTACCATCATAACCATGTGTGGGGTAGATCCCTTAAGGTCAAGCTTGGAATTTTCCTTACCCATAAGAGCGGTTAGCTCTTCATTTACGATCTTTACTACCATCTGTCCTGGTGATAGGGAAGTCATAACATCTTGCCCAAGTGATCTTTCCTTGATTGTCTTTACAAAGTCCTTAACGACCTTGTAGTTAACATCTGCTTCTAGTAAAGAGAGTCTTATCTCTCTCATAGCGGCATCTATATCTTTTTCACTTAATTTTCCTTTGCCTGTAAGCTTTCCAAGAGTCTCCTGGAGTCTTTCCGAAAGGCCTTCAAATACCATAGCATCCCTCTCTAAATCGTGTCTATTACGTCCGTTATTTTACTAATTGCCAATTCATAATTTGAACTTTCCATCAGCTCTCTTATACTAATAAGAGCATCTTTCAGTTCCTCGCGGCTTTTCAGTAAAGAAAGCTCATCTTCAAACTCAAATAATTTATCCTCAGATCTTTTGATCATATCCGAAATAGCTTGCTTGCTCCTATCAGTATTGTCAGCAATCTCTTGTAGGGATAAATCTTCGTTATAATAACAATTAATAACATCTCTTTGTTTTTCATTAAGAAGTGCGCCGTATATGTCAAATAATTGAGCCACTTTTACTATTTTTTCCATAAAATCACCTGTCAAGTCTTTTACTTGACCCAAACATTATACACCCTTTATAAAGGTGAGTCAAGGAAAAATATTGACTAGAAAAAATTGTTTTGAGATGTCTCGACTACGCTTCGCTCCGCTCGACATAAGGGGAGCTTTCTATCATCATCCCTTACCTCAAGCGAACCCTCTTCCCCTTATCCCGACCGAAGTGGAGGGATCTCTTTTTAGCTGTCTCGACTGCGCTTCGCTCCGCTCGACATAAGGGAGTTGATGGTTATAATAATAAATTATAAAAAACAGGATATATGGTCCTTCCCTCCATTATCCCGCCGAACTTACTCCTCCCCCTATCCCGACCTACCCCCCTTATCCCGACCGAAGTGGAGGGATCTCTTAGACTTATTCGGCTACAATCTTCACAAGACAATATAGGGGCCCAATAGAAAAAAGACCCGGATTCCTCCGGGCCAGCTCTCTATGGAAGGTTAAAGAATGGGTTGGACCAACCCCCTCTTTCTTCCTTATTATTCTCGCTTGGTTGAGCCTCATTAAACTCGTCTATGTTTGAAGAGTCTATATTAAACTCTACGTCGATTTCTTTCTTAGATCCATCTCTATAGACAGTAAGTTTCGCCTTATCTCCTACTGCATAGGATAGTAGGGCCTTTCTTAGGCTGTTCATATCCTTTACAGCCTCACCATCTATAGCGGTTATCACGTCGCCTTCTTCGATATCACTATTTTTATCAAAGCTTGATACAACATATACGCCGTAATCAGTTCCTAGCTTTTCGGTATTAAAGTTTGGAATTTGTTTTATATAATCAACAGATTGGCCAGTAATTCCAAGATAAACTGAATTAAACTTACCAGTCTTTCTTACCTTTTCTATAACTGGTTTTACTATATTAATAGGAATAGCAAAACCAATTCCGTCGCTATTACCTGCCTTGGCAGTATTAATTCCTATAAGCTCTCCCTTGGTATTAAGTAGGGCACCACCAGAGTTTCCTGCATTTATGGCAGCATCTGTTTGCATTAAACCATCCATGCTTACTCCTGTATTAAACTTCACAGTTCTATTAAGACCTGAAATGATACCACTAGTTACTGTTGATTGAAGCTCAAAGCCTAAAGGATTTCCGATAGCTATAGCCTTATCTCCAATACCAACCTCATCACTATCTCCTAGCTCAATTGCTGGAAGATTATCCTTTTTAACCTTGATAATAGCAAGATCTAAAGCTGCATCATTCCACACAAGCTCAGCCTCACTAGTCTTGCCATCGGAGAAAAGAACATTGATTTGGCTCACATCGCCATTGCTTACAACGTGAGAGTTAGTGACTATATAACCATCTTCTGTAACAATTGAGCCAGAGCCGATTCCTTCAACATAACCAGATTGTTGGCCGAAGAAGGTATTTTGGGTAACTTCAGAAATCGTATTGATTCCTACCACAGAGTCAATTGACTTTTTAACAACAACAGATTCGATTGAATCATCCGCATTTATATTTATATCTTTCTTTGAATTTTCCTTATTTTCCTTACTTTCTATCTGCTTTGGATTATTTTCACTTTCAGCAATGTTATTATCATTATTAGCTGCTCCACCTAGGAGAAAATAAATAACAAAGCCACCGATAACAGCTCCCAAAAGGGCTGAAATAAAGTGTGAAAATCCTCCACCAGACTTATTTCTTCTCATAAAACTACCTCCTGTTTACCATATCATACTAAAAATTTGTGGCGATACTTTGTCATATCTATTAAATCTGTATAAATTTTATGTCACAATATTATAGTCCTTTATATAGTATATGGTTGGTAAGCCAATAATCAAAACATTTCTTTACTATATGACAGCATATACTCAGCAAATTAATCCATTAACAAAACAATTTTTGAAATAAAAAATCCTTTAAATTCACCAATTGGTAGACTTAAAGGATCTTATATCATTATCTTCTATATATATCTTTTCTATGGCCTACATCTATTGCTAAAACAATAAGTTCATAATCTCTAATTTCACAAATCACCCTATAAGAGCCTATCCTATATCTCCAAAGTCCTTTATATTCACCTTGCAATGCCTTACCTATACTTCTTGGATCTTCAATATCATCCAGTTTAGACTTCATATCTCTTGCGAGCATAAGGCCAAGATGTTTATCCATTTTCTTAATCTTTTTCTTAACATCAGCGGTAATTACAAGCCTATAGGTCATTTTCCAATTCCATTATAAGATCATCAATAGAATAAGTCTTAGGATCTTTTTCAAAATCTTCTAAAGCCTTAATTCCTGTTGAATAATCAAGTTCATCTTCTATTTTCTCAGCCAGAGCACTCTTAAAAAGTTCAGATAGACTCCTTCCTGTATGCTTAGAATAAGTTTTAAAAAGCCTCTTTTCTTCCTCATTTAATCTTAAAGATACCACACTCATAAAACCCTCCTTAAGTTTGTTTATATTATACTACAATGTAATACATTGTCATACTTTAAAATTTTTTTTAAAAATAAACTAGTTTTTCTAAATACTAATTAAAATTAAGCACAAAAAAACGCCGATTTCTCAGCGTCTATGTTTGGTGCGGGATAAAAGCGACGCTAAGATTTAAAAAATACACAATGCTAGATGATGACTTGCTAGCACTAGGTGGGGTCGGCTGGGGCTGCTTGTAGGTTGCCCACACGTTGCCCACAGAGCTATAAGAGGACACTCAGTCCTCTTTTTTCTTACCCTTAACTTCTTTTCTTAATTTTTCTCTATCTTCTTTTGGAGGCAGATATTTATCCTCTAAAACAAGTCTGCCGTTATAGTAAGCATCTTCAGCTGTATCAAATCCCGACTTGGTATAAACTTTTCCTTTAACAGTTAATTGAGCATAATATTTATTGTGCCTTTTATCTAACATAACACCTTTAAATCCAGATTTATTATTTTTATATGTCTTATCATTAAATCTCAATATTTGTACACCGTCTATCTGTACATCTGATACCCTAGTATTAACACCAGATTTTTGTAAATAATTTTTACGGCATTGATTGCACCTAACAACATCACCATATTTCAAACTTTTTGATGTAACATTTATAAAATTCCCACAATCACATTGGCACTCCCAATAAAAAGACCCATACTTATCTTTCTGCTGAAGCCTCCTTCTTACTGTTAATTTACCAAATTGTTTCCCCTCTAAATTCTCTTTATCTAAGGCTCTATTTTTTGGTTTCCCATAAATATTTTCCCGATTTTTTCTAGTTTTAATTGCTTCTTCTAGAGTTTTGCAGTACTTGCTCAATATTTTCCCATTTTTTGTAAATGTTGCTCTGTACGGGGATATCTTACTATCGCTAGTGTAGCTAACCCCTCTAGGCAAGTCTTTACTACTCTTTGCCATTAGGATTTTCCTTTTTAAAAATGTCTATCAAATCATCAATATCATTTTTAGTTGCATGATGTCTTACAAAAGTTTTGGCATTAGACCTGTATCTGTTTATTTTTGTCTGTTCGGGATTTCTTTTTTTATAATTTTTAGAGGCTCTGCGTTGAGCCTCTGTTGTTTTTAATTTAGTCATTATGCTCTAAAACCATTTTCTTTTGCAACTGTGATGTAATCTTCTAATTCAGTTAGTTCTACTTCATTGTATTCTACATCTTCATCTTCTAGGTATTGCATAGCATCTGCTAATTCTTTCCACCAGTCAAACTCTTCTGCATCTTCAAAGTATTGACCTTGTTCATCTTCTGCTAAGTAGTCGCTTAAGTCTTCAAATGTTTTAATTTGTTCTAGGTTTTCAATTTCTGCTAAATATCTTCTTGTGTCTGTCATTTTTAATCTCCTTTTATATTTCTTTATCTTATATTTATATTATAACACGGGGGTTATATATTGTCAAGTCTTTTATGCTAATTTTACAGATACTGTCTAATCACCATTTGCTAATTGTTTCTTTCGTTTCTTACCTTGTTGAACTCTTTAGGGTCACACAACAGGTTTAAAAAATCCATAAATTCCATTTCCATGTCTAAACTTTTTACATGCACTTTATTTGATTTATTTAGTTCATCATATTTATCTTTAGTTTTAGATACATCTTTGTTTCTTGTCATTTTTAATCTCCTTTTAAATGTTTATCTTTATCTTTGTTACTTATAGTATACCACGGGGGTTATATATTGTCAAGTGCTTTTTTTACTTTTTTCCTATCTTCTTCATTTAATTTTACAATTTTTAATGCAGTAGCTTGCCAAGATTTATAATCATACCCTCTATTATTAACTTCTTTGCTTATAGCATTGTTTACTTTAGCAGAATTAACTCTAGCCATTCCTACTTCGTATTTATATTTATCAGTTATTTCTTTCTGGATTATTCTGTATAGTTTTTTAACCTCTTTGTAATTTTGTAACTCTTGATTTGTAAATGTTGTTTTCATTTATTTCTCCTTTTGTGTATCTCTTATGTTACTTATATTATATCACACGGGTGTTATATGTCAAGTTTTTTTTCATTTTTTTTTAAGATATTTTTAACTTTTTTCTAAGAGACTCTGTACCCCTTGTAATCACTAGCCTAAGCTCTATTTTGCGATATAAGCGTTTTTTATTATTTAGGCATACTATAGGTATACTAATTTTAAGTATAAATGAAGATATTTACGATATTTTCGATTATCGCGACAAGATTTAGATTATAAATTCAAATTTTGGCACTTTTTTGGATTTACGCACAAAAAAAGAGATAACCCCAGGTGCTTAGGATTCTATCCTAGCATTAATCCTTCTCAAGTTATCTCAAATTCAGCCTTGATAGACACTTCTATCTTTCCACTACTCACGGAGGGACTTTTCCGCTTTCCAACTAGTCTTATATACTATACTACAAACAAAAAATCCCACCACAAGGCGGGAAAATTTGTGCCAGCTTCCGCACGGCAGTTCATCTTATTTATATTATACCATTCAAAAAAAGCCCCACCAACATCAAGACGGGGCGGGCAAGAGATTTCAGAGGACTTTTTGTCCTTTCATAATTATAATGATGTTTTTTTACTTGCCTTGTTAATTGCATTATACTTTAATCTACTAGATTATACTATTTTTTATTTTTGCTCTCCCAGACTTTTGCCTCGATCGCTTCATTTAAGAACTTGTTAGAGTTTTCAAATTCCTGTTCAAGGATTTTCTTTGTTTCATCGTCGAGCATTTCTATAACTTTGACCTTAGTAGAGTTAAAAGCTTCTTCTGCTTCCGCCTTTCCAAAGCCTCCTTTATCTTTTAGATCCTGTACAAAGTTTTGATTTGTGATATTGACTGCAAGTGTTACTATTTCTAGGGCTTTTTCAATAGCTCCTCTTACTCTTTCGTCCTTGATTTTAGCTTTGTTTTCATTTACATATTCTGTAAGGTATTTTAATCCTACAAAAAGAGCTGCTGTTAGTACTGTTAAGATTATATTTGTTAGTATATCGTTCATTTTTTCCTCCTAAATTTCTGTACTAAAAAAGCGACTACAAACGTAATCGCTTAATTCTTATATGCTTAATTTATATAAAGCTAATTGATTTAAAGAAATCCCCTCATCCTCTGCTTCTTCTGCTAGTTTTTTATGAAGTGATTTAGGCAATCTTAAATTAAATTTACCTGAATATGTCTTATCAACTGGTTCTGGAATTTTTTCTTTATCTTCAATCATCACTTCCAAATTGCTTGCTAGCATTTCCATTACTAAATTGTAGCATTCTTCAAGGGTATCTCCATCTGCCCTTACTTCAGGTATTTCTTGAACTTGCCCAAAGTAATAATCGCCATCCTCATCTTTAACTTTATGAATTTTGACATTCCATGGTAAAGATAAATAATAGTTTAACTCTTTCATAAAAATGTATTTGACTAGTCTTAGGGGAGCTAATCCTCCCCATCTAGTATTTTCAGTAGGTCTTCAACTTGATATTTCCTTACTGGGTTTCTAGCTAAAACCAAGTTAAAAACTTTACCGTCTGACTTTCTTTTGAAAACTTGATGACTACCAGCGTTGGATTTTCTTCTTTCAAACCCTTCCCATTCTAACACTTTTTCAATTTCGTCCGGACTAATGTTATTGGGGCTGGTCTTCATCTTCTTGATAAGCTTATCTTTTTTAGTCAAATACTTTTCACCTCCTGCTATTATAGTACTATATATGGTATCATTTGTCAACTAAAAAGTTAACCACGGTCTAGTGTCTCCACTAAGTCTTCTATAAGCTACATATCTTCTTTGACCGCTCCATGAGATATAGGATATCCAACGATACCCGTCTCCTTCATATACGCTGTCGTAGTTGATTTTAGCCCCCATAGGGTAGGTTGCCACTATAGCAGAGTCAGTACTGGCATCTGCTCTGACATTTACCGCACATTGAGTCCATGCGGACCAGTGTTCTTCTTTGATGAATTTCTTACCGCCTGTATTAGCCTTAGGCTTGCTTACACTAGGTCTAGAAGTGTTAGGATATCTAGGTCTAAAATATCTCTCATTCCAGCTCCTTTGCCTATCTAGGTAGTAGTCAATAGTATCTGCATCGTTGTATGAAATGCCGTCGTTAGTGTAGTTAGAGTGGACGATTCCGTCCTTTTTGTAAAACATTCCTGTGTGCCCAGCAGCTCCTAGGCTGGTTCCCTCTCCACCTCTGATAAAGATATCACCAGGTCTAACATCTTTGTAGCTGTAGATCTCATCTAAATAAGTTCCCTTTAATTTAAAGAGTGTCTCTGTATTACCTATAGGTGTTCCTTTTGGCAAGACTCCACCTGCTATAAGTGCATTGTATTGACTTGATGAACAGTCATAAAAATCAGGCCCATATCTATTCACCATGTCGTAGTGGATTCCTCTTGATCTGTGATGGTTTTTATACCAGTCTAGTGCTTCTTTTACTCCCATAATTACCTCCTTGTGATAATGCTTGTGATTAGTTTTTCGCTAAATTTCAACATTCTTTCTTTTCCTTGTGCATATCCGTGTGCACATCAAAAGGACTAG
Organism: Anaerococcus marasmi; assembly: GCF_900290195.1. Taxonomy (GTDB): domain Bacteria; phylum Bacillota; class Clostridia; order Tissierellales; family Peptoniphilaceae; genus Anaerococcus; species Anaerococcus marasmi. Next base: position 844,343 of record NZ_OLMF01000004.1, read on the forward strand.
CTTGTGCTAGCCCTCATTGTCCTTCTCATTATCAATTATAATATTATCAACTTTAGTATTTAAAACAGTAACATCCTCTTGTATTTTCTTGACCCCTTGCTTAATCTCAGCAAGGGAAGCTCCAGAAGAAGTAGAGTGTACCTCTAGTTTCTCTGATAATCCGCCTAGTTTGCTATTAGTTCCATTAGTACTTACCGCAAACTTTTCAGTAAGATCAATTAGCTTTTGGTTACTTTCTATCTGTAACTGCCTATCTTCTCTCCTCTCCTCTCTTTTCGTATTAGTATCATCTATATATGTCTTCAAGAAGATTGCTGCTATTATTACTAGCGGACCATTTTTAACTATAGCTGCTGCTAACCAATCAAGTGTCATTTTATCACCTGCCTTTGTATCAGTAACCTATTAATCAACCTTCAATTAAATTCCAACCGTCAGGATATCCGCTTGGACTATAGGTGTTATTGTCTATGATTGACTCGTATATAGCCCCTTCAAAGCTTACCTTGTCCCCTTTCTTGTAAGCATCATGAGCCCCTGTAGGTTGCTTAAATTCTCCCACTACCTCAGTTTCTTCTCCATCTTGATTTGTGATTTTGACATCAAGGAACTCTTTATATAGGGCTGGTGTTGATGATGGAATCCAGGTCCTTTGGCTTCTATGTTCTTGTATAACTTCATAGATTCTTCCCTCAAAGTTAAACTTGTCGCCTTCCTTGTACTCTTTATTCTCTTGGTACTCTTCGTATCTAGATAGGATTTCTTCCTTTTGATCGTCGGACAAGTCTTTAGCAAGGGTTATGGTCTTAAGTATAGACTTTATTGATTGTTCTTGCTCTTCCTGTCTTTGGGCTAGGTCTTCAAGGGCCCTTGATGGATTAAATTCCCTAGCAAGCTTTGCGATTGCCCTTTGCTCTAGGATTTCATCGTCAACTTCCGTCATATCTCCCTTAAAAGATACGACAAAGTCCCTATAAGGCTCTTGTAGTGTGAGTCTTACTTTAGTTTCGTCAGTTCCTGTGTAGTATGCTTTTTGTATTCTGTACATATTCGTACCTCCTTAATTTTTATATATAAAAAAGAGAGTCTAAGCTCTCTTAATTACCTTGGTTGTATTTCTTTGTAATCTCCTTCGGGTGGGAGTAGGGGTCGTTTGTCTTTAGGTAAGTCTCCTTTAGATGATACGAAGATATCTCCTATTTCCCCTTCAAACAAACAAATGCTTTCTAGGGTAACATTAGCCCCGCTACTTGACCTTATGTGCATAGGTCCTGTGATTTCCGAACCTTTTAATTCTATATAATTAAAATCACCTTTAGTTTGATAAGGCTTATATTGACCCTTATAGATATCTATATTACCTTCTACACGGCCAAAAAAACCTATATAGTAGGTCTTATCATTATTTAGTGCTAGGGTGCTTTCTCTTAATTTATCTATGGTAAATCCGGCCATAGATGTTCTTAAATCAGTTACATATACTCTATTATCCTTTAAGCTAATATTTGCCATAGTCTTGTCATATACATATTCTGGAATTTGAAGTCGTCCACCATTGAGTAGTAGGTTGTGCTTAACTAACATAAAGCACCCCCATTCTTAACTGGTCGAAATCGACTAGTTTTAAGCTTAGAGTGGGTACACTTCCTGGAATACCCCCCCCCCCGCTAGATAAATGGCTTGTTTACTAGGTTCTAAGTCCGTTTTGCTAGGAATGTAAAAGCTATTTCCATTACTTACTTCTAATTTACTTTGGGTTAAATAAAATGTTTTTCCTAAATCGTATTCTTTGAATCTTATAAACCAACTTAATGTTTTATATGTTTCTGGAATATTTTTTGTCACCAAAGTAAACTTATAAAATTTAGGTTCATTTGTTCCTGCTGGATAGTGTATAGTTCCAAATTGATAATAAGGGGCATCACTATAATGGACAACAAAATTTCTATCCTTTTCTAAAGGTTCTTTAGGTGCAAACCAGAATGATAAAGTGGTATTTCCGCTTTTAAAGTTATTCCAAAATTCATCTTCTATCACAACTCTATAGTCGTATACACCAGTATTTTCCATTCGTGTTACTTCTATTGTATTTTTATTACTTTTTTTAATAAAGTTTCTATTAATAATCACGCTGCAACCTCCTTCCTATAAGAAGATTGCCTAGGGAACTTAAGAGATTGGGAATATCTCTTCGAACGTACCCCCCCCCCGATAAAATATTGACGTTTAGCCGTTTCTAGGGTTTTTTCACTTGGAACAAATATGGGATTCCTGTTTTCACCTTCTACAATTTCGATTTCAGACCATTCAGCTCCCATATTATTTGTTTTTGAAGATAAAGCGGTATAGCACAATATGGAGTTCGCTTCTGCTATATAAGTAAAGGTAAAAGTTAAAAATCCATCTTCTATAGATTTTACTTGATAGGCACCGTAACTTTTGTACCTTTCATTATGACCTTGGACAATATGGACAAAATTGTCAATTTCTCGTCCCTCTCCTGGTATTTGTTTCATTTTGCAAGAAAAAGTATAAGTCTCTCCTGCTATCAATTTAGTTAAATCACCAATATACCTTGCCATAGTCATATCTTTAGGCTCTGCAATAATTTTTCTATCACCTTCGTACAAATTAGGGTTAATTAACATAAACCAACCCCCTTGTCTCCACTATAGAGGGTAGACTTCGTGATACCCCCCCCGATTGGGAAAATGGCTTGATTCTCGGGTTTTACGTTGCTTTTATGTGGTAAGTAAGGTGTCATCTTGTCTCCTTTTTCTAGTTTTATATTGGTGTATCTAGCACTTACACCATCAGTACTGCCAGTCAACCCTGCATAACAAGCTATTCTATGTGTAGAATCTCCTTTATATACAAAAGTTAAGCCACTACGATTTTTTGTACTAAACATTGAAATTTTGCTATAGACTGTGTAAGTTTTATCAAACACAATAACTTTACCTTCACTGCCTTCGCTTAAATCTAAATTAGCTGAAAAAGTATAGGTGGCACCTTCAACTAAATTAAGACTATCTAGGAATACCGCCCCATATCGATAAGCGATATCCTTTGCTTCTAAAACTATTGATGATTGTTTGATTAAATTCTCATTAACAATCATAGCCCCTCCTCTCTTATAACTGACACCTTATCCTCTGGCATAGTAACAGTCGTAAAAATCATCTCCCCAGTAACCTTCTTGCCAAAATCAATTTCATAATCTTTAATTTGGGGATATACATGGATAGCATATCTTAAGTCTTCGTCGGTCATAGAGTAAAAAAGGATAACTCCTTGGCTGGTTGACTTTATTCTGAACCTATACTTGTCTGAGTCGACATTGACCCTCAAAAAGTCATTGGCTACCAGTTTGCCTATCTCTTTAGGCTTAAATTTTACCTGTCCGTCCTCAATGTATGGGTCTAGGACATATACCATATCATCTTGGTACTTGACCTCACTATCAAAAATAAGGTCCTTAAGCTTTTGTACTTCATCATCTACCTCTGTCTTATCTGCTTTAGGCTCTAATTTTTTATCTATATCCTTATCAAGATTATCAAGCTTAGTCTTGTACGCGTTAGTAAAGTTATTATCACTAAGTCCCTTGCCTGGCTCTTTGCTTACATAGTCTTTAAGTAGGCCCGCTACGTCCGTTTTTACTGTATCAGATATATTCTTAGCCTCAGAGTCTATATCTTTAAGGGCTTGGTCTTTCTTGCTTCCTATAAGGCTTATCGCTTCCGTGCTACTGGTTTTTATCTTATCACTTTCTGCCTTGCCAGCTTTCCTTATATCGCTTATACTTTGGCTTTTACTGGCTTCTATATTCTTTAGATACTCATCCCCTGTAGTTGATACTTCTCTAGTTTTGGTATCGACATAAGAGGTAAATGTGTCCTTCTTATTTGTTATAATCGTGATAGTTTGCTTGAGCTTTTCATCAGCTTGCTTTTGGACATCTGCTGTGATTTCCTCCAGGGTTTGCTTTGCTCGCTCGGCTGTTTCTTTGTCTGGTAGGTTCTTAAAGCCTTGGGTAACTCTTACAATTAGATCCCTATCACTTGGAAAGACATATCCGGCCACGCTTATATCAAGAAGATAGTCATCTACCGCAAGATTACCGGGCAATGAAAAAGAGACTTCCGCACCTTTTACTGTAGTGGTCGTCTCCCAAAATTTACCATGATTTGTATATAAGGCTACCTGTGCCGACTGGCCATCAAGCTTTTTCTCCCTACCTTTGGCATCTTGGAGGATAAAGGATAGGACAGAGGACCTATCAGCCTGCTTGATGACGGTACCGCCCTCAATTTGCCTTAGATTAGTAGTATCCATCTACTCACCTTCTTTTTCGTCTTCTTTGTCTTCTTTATTTTCTGATTTTTCTTCCTTAAGTTCTTTTAGTTCTTTTCTTAATTTGTCATTTTCTTTTTGTAATTTTGCTATTTCAACTATGCACACAGCATTTTCATAATCTCTTGCTTTTAATTTGTCCGCATATACTTGCACAATTGGGTCCATAAATCCTCCTATATTATTTAGTAGCTACTTCTCTTAAGCTTCCGCCTACGCTTACTTTTACAACTCCATCTGTATTGATGAAAATTCCATTGCCATCATAATTTTCAAGAGCTATTCCGTTGTTGTATTCCCTTAATCGCATTCTCTTAAAGTGTATGATATTTTCAAACTTTGATTCTCCCTTAAATCTCACACCCTCATTCATAATAATGGGGTGGGCCGCTCCTCCATCTCTCGTATAGTTCCATCTATCAAAAGACATATAGCGTATCCATCTTCTAGAATCATTATCATAGTAAGTAAATATCATTTGTCCTGTAGGATAATGCCCCATATTGAGAGAGAATTGACTGGCATCATCTGTATTAGTTGTAACATTTATTTCTCCAAATCGCTTCCCAGTCCATCTGTCGTCGCTCCACGTTACTTGGTTGTTAGCTATGTGTATACCAGGCTCCCCATAGCCATTTAAGGTTGTGAAGTCCCCTCTTACGCTAACATTACCCGTAAGGTCAATATTTCTCGCTTGTATTTTGACCGCTTCGGGGGATTGATTGATTTTGGATATGATCTCATTAGCAGAGACCTTACTTTCTAGGCCATATTTGGTTAACCTCACCTCAGTAGATAAGGAACTTATGTCTTTTTCTACACTCCTTATTATTGCACTTATAGCATTATCTGTTTGAGTTATGGTAGTATAATTTTTGCTTACATAATCTCTTAAGCTATTGACTTCGTTATTGGTGTGCTCTATACTAGCTCCAACCTTTGCATCTACCCCTTTTGTGATAGATTCGACACTAGAAGTGATGCGGTTGTCTGTCTGCTCTATCTTTGACTTAGCTTGGGTTATCTCTTTGGATAGGTCTCCTATATCCTTATTGACTAAGGTCTTTAAGCTCCCTACCTCTTGACTTATTTTCTCGTCTGTCTGGGTCTTGGTGGAGTAGTTAGCATTTAGATACGTTTTTATGCTAGCTTCTGTATCCTTTCCCATCTGATTGATAGCTTGTTCTTGGGTCTTACTTGCACTAGTGATTTCCGCTGTGATTTCTTCTCTAGCGACTTTAAAATTGCTTTTAATACCTAATATCTCTTTATCGATAATCTGATACTTATTTTCGGCGGTGGTATTAAAATCATCAAATTTATTAGACAATTCGCCTAGTTCTATATTAGCTTCACTTATGCTCTTACTTGCACTTTCAAGCTCTAGGGCTAGGAGGTCGTGCCTTTTCTTAAAGTCAACCTTAGTATAGTCTATGCTATCCCCTAACTCTTTCTTGACCTTGGCTAAGTCTTTATCTATTTTATCGTTGATATTTATATTATTTTCGCTTATACTTGCTTTAATTCCTTCTAGACTATCAGCAAAATCTTTATTAGCTGTAAGCTGGTCCTTTAGCGAAATATTTATACCCTCTATAGTCTTGTCAATCTCTAATTGCTTATCTATTATAGGCTTGGTTTGGCCTGTCTTAGGGTCTACATAGGTTGTTGATTCTGTTATGGACTCATATATCCTGCTATCAGTTTGTTCTCTTTCAGTCTTGTAAGTCTTAAAACTATCATCGGTATATCTTTTAGCAGTAGATACAGAGCTTTTTATAGCTTCATCTGTGGTTTCAAACCTTACCCTGGTTTCCTCCCACATTTCTTTTGTAAGTTCTATAGTCTCTTTTACATCATCAACTATGTCTACTGGTCGATTAGCCAGGGTCAACTCATTTTCAAAAGGCTTATATGGATAAAATCTCCCTCCTGTTATCCTAAATCTTTCTTTGGTCTTCCTATCTTTGTCTATAAGATATACATAGTCTCCAACCTCGTATTTTTGAGCATAGACACCTACTGCTTCGGATAAATCTTTAACCTTAAGTTTTATTGTCATTCTAGGTCTAGATAACACTTTAAGTTTTTCCGCTGCCGCTTCTTTAAGGTTCTCGATGTTTGTATATCTTTCATCTTTCCAATGGTAGGTTATAGTCTTCCAAGAATAGGACTTGTCCTCCAGATAATCTTTGCCATTGTTTATTTGATTAATTTTAAGGCCGTTCATACCCTCAGGAATTATCCTGGTAGCAAACTCAAAAGATTCTTCCGTGATATCTTTATCATCAATATTAAAGTCATCCATAAAGTAAGCCCCTCTGTCGGTGCCTAACTCTTTTCCCACTATGATTTCTTGTTTGCTTGAATTGATCTTGTACTCATAGTTAAACTTCTTTATAGCTTCACTAAAGACCTGCCAACTATCTTTATGGTCTGCTGTAATTGTCCTTCTCTCTTTGAGATTTCCGACAATCTTATAAGACCAACCCTGTGGTAAGATTCCTTTTAAAATATTTTCAAAAGTCTGATGCGGAAAGTTTAAACTCTTATTAAATTTAGCTTGTAAGGTGTAGACTGCTTGCCTACATTCCACCTTATAACCGCCATAAAAGGGCTCGATGTTCTTTATATCATATAGCTGGCCATCTTCGATTATTTGGCTTTCCACCTCAAAAAGATGTCTATATTCCTTAGGTATTTCAAAGACAGGGCTTATTAGTTCGTTTATGCCTACATCAAAATATAGATTTCTATAGTAAGAGAAAACAAACTGTTCATCTATATCGTTTTTATAAACTAGCATAAGACCCTCCCTTCAAATTCTAAGAAGCACCTAAAGCCTTCTTTACCTTCTACCAATATATCGACATAATCGGTGATATATGGAAAGCTTATTATATTAAATTGGTCTTCCATATTTGCTATATGTAGCCCCTTTTCAGAATCTATAATCGCTTCTCCATCTAATCCATGGACGCTTATATCATCATCAAATCCCTTGATTCTCACTTCATACGGCGTTTTGCCCTCTAACCTTATTCTGCAAGGAGTAGGAAGATTTCCGTTATTGTAAATCCTTACTGTTTCGCCTATAGGGATTTCATTAACTTGCGTATTAAGCATGGCTATTGCTTGACCCTTAAAAGTAACATTTTTGTAGAAATATCTCGTTTCCACGCTCTCAGCTAAGAATCTACCTTGATAAAATATTTCATTATCAAAAGTGATTTTTGAATATTCTAAAATACTAGATACTTTATTTCTGTTTTTTCTTATTTCTTCTTTAGTTCCTTTAAATTCTATAGTAAAAGAGACAGGGGCGAAAGCTGTCCTCTTTTTACTATAAAAAACTAGACCACTATCAGTCTTAAACTCATCTCTTACGACTTCGGTATTCCCGATTTCAGGATATGCCAAAACATGAGCCTGATATGGCCTTAAATCTTTAATTAAATTAAAAGCTATCACCCTCTACGCCTCTTTTCTTTACTAATTTCTTGGCTTACAATTGGAGCTACTGCTTTTCCTATTTCTCTAGAATCTAGATTAATTACACTTGTTACAGCTCCATTTGTAACTTGTACTTCTACTTCTTGTTTATTTTGTATAGATCCACCTGCAAGGCTATAAGCTAAGTCTGTGCCTAGTTTGCTATTATTCAGTAGGACTGTTTTCTTTGCTTTATCTCTAATAGCTTCCATGGTATTTCGTATCTTTTTAACTGCAAAGCCTTCTTCATCTTCAATACCTATTCCTAGACCTTTTGTAAGCATTCGTCCGACTTCGTCCCTCATTACTCTAGAAGGGGAGTGTATAGCTGCTGCTCTTTTAGCTGCCCATACTGCCGATTGCATAACTGAGACCGCAGCTGATATTACACCAGACCTACCGCCATATATACCGCCAGCAAGACCTGACATAAGATTATATCCAGCAGAAGAGAAAGAACCTCGATAGCCATTTACAGTCCCTACCATGCTAGAACACATTGAAGACACGGTTGACTTGGCTCTGCTTGCTCCTCTACTTATAGCTGATACAAGGCCATTCATCATTGAGTTAGCATTTGACTTTACTTGGCTTGATGTATTTCTCATCTTTGCGTTTATACTGTTACTCATGTTGTTAAACTGATTTTTAACCTTATTAGAGCCACTTGTAACCGCAGAGGCAAAGTTATTCATCATGCTTCTAGATTGATTTGAAACATTAGAACTTAGGCTACTAAAGGTTGAATTTATTCTAGATTGCAAACCGCTAAAAGCACTTTGTACCCTATTAGCTCCGCTATTTACACTAGATGTTATATTGTTCATCATGGCGTTGGCACTTGCACTCGCTCGGCTAGATGTAGCATTTAGAGCTGATTGGATTTGATTACCCATAGAGTTTACATCAGCTACAACCTTGTTAGCTCCAGAGCTTATAGCAGTAGTGTAGCCATTCATAGCTGTACGTCCTGCATTTTCAAATCCAGGAACCTTACTATCTAAAGAGCTTACCGCTCCTTGTCCTACTGCTTCGGTTGAAGCATCTACTGTAGGCTTGGATAAGTCTATACCTCCCGCAAATTGATTGCCTAGCTCGTTACCTTTGGTTTGGGCTTCTTGACTACTTGCATCAAGATTATCTGTTGCAGTTTGCCCTAGCATTTGAGACCTAGTAGTTACATCCATAGTTGAGCGTCCGATACCGTCAGCAAAGTTCGTTCCAGTATTTAAACCCGATTGTTGAGCGTCATTGAATAGTAAAGACGATCTAGCCTCTAGAGGATTAGCAAAGGTAGTTTGATAAGCACTGGAAACATTAAATTCCCCACTTGATACACCTTCGCCATAGGCACTTGCGTTTTTATATCCTAATTGACTCAAAGCTTCTTGGATATTTGCTTCGCTTAGCCCCATATTTTTTAGGGCTATATAGGCTTGTTCTGCTGTTGCACGGCCTGCATCAGTACCTGCACCAAAGCCTTCCATATTTAAAAGTCCAGCTTGGTTCATAGCTTCTACAGCTTGTAGAGATGTAAGACCTGAGTCGATTAATTGTCTGTATACTCCTAAAGCAGCTTCACTTGCTGAACCAGAACCTTGGGCAAAGGCATCAACATTTATCTGACCTTTGCTAAACATTTCATCAAAAGCTTCTAATTCGGTAAGTCCCATATCCATCATAGTCTTATATTCACTTAGGATACTTTCTTTACCCTCGGCTGTCCCCGTTTGATAGCCTTCCATATTCTTTCGGGCTATTTCGGTAGTTTTTTCTACAGCTTCTATTTCGCTAAAGCCATCCTCCATAAATTGTTGGAGAATTTCTCGGTATGTCTGTCCGCCTTCTTCTGTACCATTTACATATCCATCGATGTTAAGGCCAGCAATCTCAAAGAACTTTTCAGCTGCTTCCATTGTATCAAGACCAGATGTTCTTATGGCTGTGTAAGCACTTCTAACATTTTCTGAACCTTCGTATATAGCTTGGGCGTATTCTTCTACGCTTGCCTTACCTTCTTGCCTAATAATAGCTCTAGCGTCTGAGTCTGATACTCCACCTTGGATTAGGTCTTTGTAGGCTGTTGAAATGTCTGTAGTTCCGTCTTTTAGACCATCAACAACACCTTGGACCATGTTTTCTCCAGTAGGCTTAGTTTCAGCTCCATCTACTGAATCATTAACTTTTTTAGGTAGGTCTTTAGCCTTGTCGGAAACTTTATTTTCGTTTTCTTCCCAACCTTGTTTGATACCGTCTATAAAGGATTTACCTATGTCTTTAAGCTTACCTACACCAGCTTTCAGCTTACTGCCTAGTACTGATATAATCCCTTTAGAGTGAACATCTGCAAAAAAGCCTTTAGCTGCATCTATACCGTCGCCTATCTTACTAACTAAAGATTTCCCGACATTCACGAGGGCGGAAGCTCCTTGCTTAATCTTGTTCGCTATTGATCCTACGATTTTACCTGCAGAATTAGCAATCTTTGGTATATCGAGGTTAAATCCTTTTATTATAAAGGCAACTAATATACCACCTACCGCTATAAGTCCTATAGGATTTGATAAAATTCCAGCTATTAAAGGTATTATTTTAGCTGCTAAACTAGAAATAAGAGCAAATCCTTTAGAAACACCGCTTCCTAAAGATTTCATAAGGCCACTTCCGACCGTTGCAAGCTTACTTCCTCCAGCTTTATTAATTCCAGTCGATAGAGTAGTAACTATATTCTTACCGATACTAGATATCTTTCCAGAGCCTGTCTTTATGCCCTCTATTAAAGGTGTTATAGTTTCAAGGCCTGCCTTTTTCATAGATGAGGCTTTTCCGGATATACCTTTAGCTATACTGTCTACAAGCTTTCCGCCTGCAGTATTTAACTTCAATCCTTTATCATTAAAAGACTGTATCAAATTACTAATTACACCATCTGCAGACTTACTTACCGCTACTTTCTCTCCAAGTATTCCTTTAGCTAATGACGCCATCATTTTCTTAGCTACCGCTGGGCCTTTAAAGGCTGCAAAAGCTATGGATAAAGCCATTAATATTTGTGGAACAGCTTTCACAACGACGTCAGGATTTTCTGCTATCCCTCTAGCTATGGCTTTAAGTAGGTCAAGCCCAACTTTTAAAAGTTTTACAGCATTTCTATTAAAGCTTTCGGCTAGTTTTCCTATAATTTCTATCGCTTTTGGTACTAAGATATGAGCATTTGCTGTAAGTCCTTCTGCAAGTTTAACTAAAATATCTCCGCCTACATCAAAGAGTTTTGCTCCTACTTCCATAAAGGCGGTTACTAGGGAAGTTATAATCTCGGCTGCACTATTTGCTAGCTTATCAGAATTCTTTTGTAACCCATCAAGTAAGCTTAAGATTATAGTCTTACCTGCCTCAATAAACTTAGGAGCTTTACCAGCTATCGCCACCGCTCCTTCTGCTATCATATCACCCAAAACCTTAGGAAGTTGCCCTATATCTCTTGTAACAACCTTGTTGAGTCTATCAACCTGCTTAGTTACTGATTGGACTACCTCTCTAAAAGGATTATCGACATGCTCAAATAAAGCTATTCCTAGCCCCTCTAAGGCAGACTTTAATATAGTTAAATCGCCCTTAAGGTTGTCGTTCATGGTCTTAGCCATTTTCTCTGCAGCACCTGTGGAGTTATTGATAGAGTTAGTGAGTTTGTTAAAGTCCTCATCTGAAGCCTTTAAGACCGCAAGCATACCTGACATTGATTCTTTACCAAACAATGTAGATGCTGCTTGTATTTTTTGTTCTTCGCTTAACCCTTTGAAAGACTCTCTCATTTCACCCATAAGCTGATTGAAAGGCTTAATTTCTCCGTTGGAGTCAGTTATAGATATACCAAGCTTATTCATTTCATCTTGGACTTGTTTTGTTGGGCTTGCAAGTCTAGCTAGTGCGTTTTTCAAAGAAGTTCCTGCTTGTGACCCTTTGATTCCTTCGTTAGCCATTAGTCCGATAGCTACACCAACATCTTGAACTTTGTATCCTAACGCTCCCGCTACTGGTGCCACGTACTTGAAGGTTTCACCCATTAATGATACGTTGGTATTTGAAGCGGTTGAAGTCGCTGCCAAGACGTCGACAAACTCACTTGTATCTTGTGCAGTTAGTCCAAAGGCAGTTAAGGCGTCCGTTACAATATCAGAAGTACGTCCTAAATCCTCACCAGAAGCAGCAGCAAGGTTCATAATTCCGGGCAAACCATCAATCATTTCTTGGCTCTTCCAGCCTGCCATACCCATGTATTTTAAGGCTTCGGCTGATTGGGTAGCAGAGAACTTTGTTGTAGCTCCCATCTCTTTGGCTTTGCTTCTTAAGGCTTCTAGCTCTTTGCCTGAGGCACCTGATATAGCTTCAACTTCGCTCATAGCAGCGTCAAAGTCTGCCCCTGCTTTTACTGAGTAAGCTCCAAAACCTGCAGCTGCCACTCCAGCAGCCTTAAAGCCTGTCTTAATTCCACTTACCGCCTTATCTGTAACACTTTTTATGCCGTTACCTGCTGCATTTGCCATAGCGGTAAGAGAAGACAAGCCACTTTTAAATCCTGAGGTGTCTAGCTTGGTATCAAATAGCAGTTTACCATCACTCGCCATATTTCACCTCACTTTCTTTATATTTGCATGCTTGCCATCATAGACCTTGCAAAGGATCTTTCTTTTTCCTCCTCGGTTCTTTCATCTGGCAAAGCATAAAGCTTTTTCATTTGTCTATAGTATTTCTTTTCATCCTTGCTCATCTTAGATGTAATTTTCATGGATCTAAAAGACATTATTTTTGAGAAAAGACACTCGTCATTAAGACTATTAAAAAGAGCCTTAAATTCCCACCAGTGAAGATTAGCGGTAAAAAGATTGATATTGTAGCACTCCATATAAGCTGAGTAGATATAAGACCAGTCGTGTTCATATGAATAAACCTTACTAGGGTTACTAAAGTCTGAATCATCCTCCTCGCTCTCTTTCTCTTCTTTGCTATTTTCTATCTTTTGACCTAGTCCATAAAAACTTAATAAGCCATCGAATAATTTTTCCAAATCGTCTAGACTTGTAATGGAAAAGTCATCTACTAAACAAGTATCTAAGACCTCCATAATTTGCTTATCTGCTTTCATATCTTCATCTAGCATAAGCTCTTCATACTTAATCCAAACCCTAAAGTCGGTGTTTATAGCTATCTTTCTGCCATTTACATCTATAGAGCTTGGTAGTCCTTCTATAAACTTATTCACTTCTCATCAACTATAATTCCGTCTACTGCTTGCGTATGCTTGGCAAAAGCAAATGATTGAGTAAGCTTTTCAAGCTCCTTATTAGCCTTATCCACTTCCTCTACCAGATAATTTCCTATAGATATATAGTCAGTTAGTAAGAGGTCATCTCCTCCAAATACCTTTTCTTGAATTTTATCCATAGCCCCAAATCCTAGGATTGTATCATAAGCCTTTCTAAGGGCTTGTTTAGCCTCGGTAGAAGACATTGTATTGAAGTCTAGATTTCCCATATCAGTAAGCTTCTTAGCTAAGTCTGTATCATGTTCAACTTCATATCTTAGCAACTGTTCATTTCCATTAAGATCTTGATATTCGAATTCAAAGTTAATTAAGTGTCTTTTTTGTCTTTTAAATGCCATAAAATTCTCCTTTTATATCTTTATTTGCAAATTTTGAAAATAAAAAGGGAGCTTGTCGCTCCCCTAAGTTCTACATTGTTTCTGCGTGTGCTGGCTCGCCTTCTGCCTTACCCTCAGTAAATTTAATTGTTAGCCATTCAGAATCTCCTTCTTCTAATTCGGCGTACCCTTCAATTAATGAACCATTAGCTTTAAAAGAGCCTGAATATTGGAAGGCATCTGTCCCATCTCCCTCTGAATCAGGTACTATGGTGTGGTTTCTCTTAATAGCAAAGTATTTGCCTTCTTGACCTTCAATTGCCTTGGCAAAATTAACTACTACAATATTTACTGTGGCATCATCCGCTAGTAGCTCCTTGTCGAAAACTTCTTGAATTCTATCATGTACTGGATTGTCCTTGTATCTGTCTAGGGTGAAATCAGTTGAAGAAGTCATACTAGTTGATGAGGTTCTCTCTGATTTTTCATCAACATATTTTCTTGAATATTCTTCAGTTTCCTTAGAAGTTGGTAGGTCTGTAAAACCTTTCATTCTGTAATATTTTCCGTCTACTTCCATAAAAGAAACTACATCAGCTCTTAAAACTAGACCCTTAAATTCTTTTAAATTTTGTATTGTTTTTCCATCAGCCATTGTTTACCTCCATATAGACTAATCTCATTTGTATTTGATATTGACTAGAGCCCGTTTCAGCACTAGACAAGTATCCGTTTGTTACTATTTCCAGCTTGGTTGGGTATCTCTCCCCCTCTAAGTCTGGATAAATTTCTTTGTAGTTCTGTTCCTGTATCCACTCAATCAAATCATCAAAAAAAGCAGAGTTTTCTAGCTGCGTAACTAGATCTCCGCTCATGTGATTTCTTGTAGTAAAGATAAATCCAAACTGCTTAAGTTCGTCCCCATCTACATATTTTTTAATTGTTGGATTAATAGGCTCAGAGTAGATTCCGTACTCTAAGGGCTGGTCCCCTAGGAAATCTACACTAAGCCTTACATCATCTTCTAAATAAGGGCAATCTAAGAAATATTCCCTTATACTTTCTATAATTGACTTCATTTTGCTTTAGCTCCTGCTATACTTGCTGCACCTCTAAGGATTGAGTCTTTATGACTTGACTTCATACGCTCAAACCAGCGGTTGCCCCTCATGGGTGCCCCTTGGAAATTAGCTGGCTCATAGTACCATCTTTTCGCATAAGGCGTTTGTTGTACTATCCTTCCGCTTCCTATACTTGTTTGAGTAGTAACTGACCCTATAAGAGTTCCCACATCTTTCGGGGTATAGGGGTCCATTCTTCTTATGCACTCGCTATCAATAAATTTCTGGACCTCTCCACCTGTTTCTAGGTCTCTTTTCTTTAGGGCTTGTACTTCGTTAAAATCAAATTTACTAAAATTAATCATTAGTTCGCTCCTATCCTGGTGTGCTGCATTTTCTTAGATCCAAAATCATAGACGTCGGAAACAGTAACAATCTTAGCCTTATACTTAATTGCGTATTCTTTAGCGGTCTTTAACTGCTCTATTTCTCTTTCGTTATCGTTTCTGATTAATAAATCCTCTACATCCACTTCTCTAAGAAGCTTTTCAGGTATAAAGCAAGTTATCTTGTCTATATCGTCTCTATTTCTACCTGTACGATTGGTGTTTATCCCTCTAGTTTCCTCCCAGTGGCAAGGATAATTTCCTAAAACTGCATAAACATTTTCTCGATTAACTATTTTCTTTTTAACTATCGTTACCTTCGCATTAGTTAACATCTACACCTCTGTACATTAATCCTGTATGGATAAAAGCTTCTTTAATCATTTGATCTATAAAGCCTGCCACTATTCTATCTTTCTTATCTGTTGACAAGGTGTTAGCTTGTACATATTCCACTTTATGTTGGCCTACAGTCTCCGATTTGATTTCTCCTGATGAATTACCCTCTGAATTATTTAAAAGCCCTTTATCTTTAAAATAGAGCCCATTTATAATATCTTCTGTAACCTCATCAATCCTTTTCTGTAAGTTCTTGTCTCCTTCGCTTATCCTTTCGAAAGTTAAAAAGTCTATACGCCTTCTAATCCGTCTTTGTAAGGATAAGAAAAGCCCTTCGGTTATCTCAACCTCTGGGCTTCGCTTTTTAAATTCTTCATAGGTTAACATAAATTAACCCCTTTCTGCTTAAGCTTCTGGGCTAGCTGGTTCTCCATCAGCTGGTTTTTTAGCTTCAAGTTTAGTTAGTACTCTAGCAATTGGAATTTGCTTAAGTGGGAATGTACCATCTTCATTTTTAACTACTTCCCAGTTAGCACCTTTCTTAAGTTCTGCTTCAGTTGGTGATAGTGAAGCCATAGAAGCCTCAGTAAAGGAAATGCCTCTAGGAGCAAAACAGAATCTGTCCCTAGTATATAGAGTATCTTCACCGCCGTTTTTCATTGGATTCCTGTCAGTCTCATAAGGCACCTTTGCACCTGCTTTAGTGTATTCAAAAGCTCCTTGCCCAAAGATATAGGTTGTGTACTCACCTTCAGCACTTACTGGTAGGGAGTCATCAATGATGATTGGTCTACCATTTAGATTAGCAAGTGCCAAAGGTCTTTCTATTCCTCTAGCGTCTGTATATTTAGCGTATTGGATTAAGTTCAGATTCTCTAATTGAGTTGCCACAGCTGAGTTCATAATAGCAGCGGCAAAGTTCTTCTTCCTTGCTCCAAATGCCTGTTGTAGAGCGTTATTTAATGTTACTTGACCGAATACATCATCTTTGTATGTGTGACTATCTACAAACTCCTTATCTTTTGCTTTAGACATAGAGAAGATACCTTCAAGGATTGCAAGAAGTGAATCTTGTTTAAGGTCTGCCCACCAATCAAGAAGTTGATTAGCAACAGTTCTCATTGGGTCATGTCCGCCTGTAATATCAAATACAAAGTCTTTTTCAGTCCATGCGTGAGCCCTACCGATTACTACTCTTTTTTGGTAGAAAGTATTAGTTGAATCTGAACTAATATCTGTTTGTCCGTCGTAGTTATCAGCGTCCCCTGATAGAATCCCAGCAATTGGAGTAACGATAATATTACCTCCCACTTGCTCGTCCATTCTAGTTTTTAGGTCTGGTCTTTCTACAATAGCAGTAGAATTTAATAGTTCATTAGTTCTTTCTCTTTCGATTGTGTCGACATATTTTTCAAATACTTCTGCATTAAAATATGTTTTGTCAAATAGTTTAGGCATTTAAACCTCCTATAAAATACCTTTCTTGTTAGCTTTGAGCATTTCTTCATAGGTCATATCCTTAAGTTCCTTATCTCCTAAGCTTTGAGACCTACCCATGCTTCTTTGCTTTTGCTCTTCCTCGACTTTAAATAGGTATGAGTCGCTTTCTTTTAGCCCCTCTATTTGTGCTTTTAAGTCGTCATTTAGGTTTTTAGAATCCTTTAGGCTATCGATATCAAGTAAAGCTTTAGCTGCCTTTAAGTTTCTACTGCCCGCATTAACTAAGCCTAGATCAATGGCGTTATTTAGGTTGATTCTTTCAATGTCTTCTTTAGCCTTAATTTGTGCTTCCTCATACTTGTTTTTGTATTCCTCCGCACTTGCCTTAATGGAGTCTATATCCATATCTTTGAAGGCTTCTATTTGCTCATTTGCACTTTCTACTTGGGACTTGTAATTTTCATTTTCAGTCTTTAAGGTCTCATATTGATTTTTTAAGTTGTTGTAATTTTCTACTTCTTGACCTCTTAGCTTGAAAACTTGTGCTATCTGCTCATCATTTAAACCTATTTCTTTGAGTTCTTCTGTCTTCATAATCTCTCCTTATCCTAAGCTTTTTAAGTCGTCGCTGTGACTTTAGATGGTGATTTCCTGCATTTTAGGTCTGCTTCGACCATGGCAGGCTGACTGGGATTTGAACCCAGACTTGCGGTTTTGGAGACCGCTATTCTTCCTAGTTAAATTATCAGCCCATAAAAAAAGACGGTTCTCCACCGCCTTATCTTCTTATTCCATTGTTCACGTTATAATATCTTTGCTTCTTATCAAGTTTCTTAAACTCTTCCTCTGTCAGTATCCTTTTCATAGCTAACTTGTACTTTTTTTATATGGATATTTATTGCTGTCGATTAGTCTTCTAACATTTAAAGCATCTTTTTTGCATAAAAAATGAGCGTGTTGCTCATAAGCACCGCCTTCTCTGATTAATATCCATTTTCTTTTAGGTAGTTTTGGATAATATTTTATTGTAAGTTTCATGTTATCTTGTAAAAGTATTAAGACTATTAGCCCTAAGGCTTCCAGCCCTGTTAAAATTCTTATAAAGCTGTCTTTGTCTTTGTAATCTAACCTGGGCTATCGTCTTGCTTTCTTTATCTCCTACCTTGCTATACATCATAACTCTATGCTTGTATTTCCTGATAGTTCTTTCTATTTGTCTTTGCTTTTGGGTTGCTTCGTAATAAGTGTATTCTTTATCTTCAAACTCGAAAGGCTCGGGATCTATGTCTTCAAGCATTTCTTTAGTCCATGCTCTTTCTGATATCCCTTCAAAAAACGGATACCAATTATGCCTGCAATTTGCACCCATGAACCCCGTTACATCTCCATAGCCTATATCATCAAGGCTTAGGTATTTGGTGTTATCCCCTGATAAGGAAACAATCTGACCCTGCCACTCTGCGTGAGATGGTCTCGCTCCAGCGTGTGCGGATATCTCCATAAGGTCTTGCTCCATTTCTTTTGCATTTGCCAAAGATATTTCCCCAGTCATTTGATTAAGAGTAGTCCTTACAAGCATCTTACTTGCTGACTCAACCGTGTAGTTTCTTCCCGATTGCTGGTAGTTTATTACTCTTATCCCTGAATCTGATAGGTCGTTTATTAGACCTCTTACTACTTGTTGACTAGAAAAAGCCCCGCTTGCAACTTTAAAGGTTGCTTGATTGAGTGTTTTCTTATAAAAATCATTAAGAAGGATACTCTCACCATTGTATACCACTCCTAAAGATTTTGTTATATTAGCGTTTCCTAAGATAAGCCTTTCCATGGCATTATCTACTATGTTCTCAGCATGCTTATTCTTGCTTAAATCCACTAATCTTTTATTTACTGACCTATAGGCCTTCACCTCATCTTCGTAGTGCTTTAGGCTCGATCTATTGACTATATCCGATATCTCTTCGTCTATATCCTCAAGATGAGGCTTTAAAAGACTTTCTATTTCCTCTGTAGTATATCCATTTTGAATTAATACTTCCGCCTGTCTTTCAGCAGTAGCAGTTAAGTAGCCGTTCTTCTTTATTCTTGTAGCTATATCTTCTAAGATATCATCTTCTAAGCCTTGGTATAGCTCGATAAGGTGGTCGGTTACCCTTTCCATGTATTCTGGGCTTAGCATTATTCTTCCTCAGCTATATCGCTTCTATTCTCTTCTACTCCTGCCTGTATATCTCCTAACTCATCATCAGTAACACCATATCTCCATTTTAGATATGCTTCTGGCTTTAAGATACCTGCGGCAACTTCCTGTAGCCTTATCTTTTGCTCGGTTTCTGAGTCCACTACAAGGCTATCATCAAAGTCAAAAGACACTTGGCAGTCCTCTTTATATGGGATGGATAACTCCTTATACCAATACTTTAATATTTCTATAAAATCTTCTAAACATATTGCCAATTCATTTTGTATATCTTTAACGGTTGAATGGGACCTTTGCTGACTGGTTTTAATTTCAGTAGCTGTCTTGGCAGTAAATTCCACGTCTGATAAAGTCCCATTAGCAAGTCCACATAAGAACTCGATTCTCTTTAAGATCTCATTAAGACCATTAAAAAGTGAAGAATCTCTAATATCTGGGCTAAACACTTCATAGAAGTCTCTTCCTCCGTCTCCCATATCAAGGCCTAGGTTTCTGAATAGCCTTTCCTTACCTGCAGGAAGTTCATTTGCATTTTTAAGGGCAGTTATATCTGCGTCAATAGCAAGTTCCGACCCCTTATACTCCCAAATAATTCTCTGGTACTGTTCGTCTGCGTCTTGGATTAAGGATAAAGCCCTAGCAAAGCATGAGATACCCTCGTTAGAGTCTAAATCAAGGTTATTAGCCTGTGGGTTTTTAAAGTAAGCAAACAATGGCCTGTCTGAATCAACTATCATCTCTTCCGCCATGTCTGCCCACTCTTCCACCACTCCTAAGCTTATCTTATCCCCTAATACCTCTTGATTATTTGATAGGTAAGCTGTATTTGTGATTAGATATTCATCATCTATCTTGTGTTCTTCAAGCCTAGTAAAGAAGATATCTTTATCTTTCTTATCTTTTTTCTTTATCCTATCTATAAAAACAATATGATTGATTTCTCCAAAGCTTGTAAATCCTAAAATTATAAATTTATTAGCTGGAACGATATCAATATCAATAAGCTTTTTTGAATAGTCTTCTACATAAGGCTTAACTACAATCCCACCTAATGCTAGTCCGTACTCGGTAAACTTCCTTATGTGCCTAATGAACTTTTGATATATGATATCAAGGTTTTCATCATCCACCCTAGTTTCTAGCTCCATAGTTGTTAGCCTTGCAAGTTCAGATGATATCGCTGCACATAAATTTAAAGATTGCGACGTGTCGGCGTCCCTCATATCTTCTAGCCAAAAAGGTTCACCGTGGTAGCAGTCTAGCCATATCTTATAATTATTTTCTATATTGAGGGCAAGGCTACCCAGCCTCTCCCTTATTTCTCTATCTAACATCTTTGCTCCTAAGCATTCATCAATACCTTTATAAACTTCTCCATGGAGTACTCAAAGGCATCTAGGGTATCTATATCACTTGTACCATCATCAAGCCTTATATCCTCCATTTCTTCTTCCTTCCATACTGCAGTAGATAAAGCATCTTCTAAGCTCTTACAGTTTTCGGTATAAAAAAATCTATCAGAAGCCACCAAAGTATTAACAAGTCTTATCCTGTCGTTGATTGGGTTCTTGATAGAATTCTTAATCTTTATATTTAAATTTGCATCTAACAAGGCTTTTTGCATGCCCTTGATTAATACTTGTTCGGCACTATCTGCATATATTAGGTCGACATTGCCATAAGTAGATTGAATAACTCTTACAAAGTCGATTAGTTGATTATATAAATCTGTAGGCTTATCAGGTTCTAATCTCTCAGACCTTAACGCATATACCTTTTTAAATCCTCGACTTATGCCTGTACAAACAAAAGCGTGTTTTGAATTATTGCCACCAAAGTCCACTCCAATCTGTATCATCTGTAATTCGTGAGGTTTTTCTTTAATTAGATAGTTTTCCGGACCATGAGCAAACTGCTTATATATAAGCCCCTCAGCTACTACCCTAAGTCCTTCTATATCCCTCTTATACCAAACAGAATTAGGGTCATACTGGAGTTTTATCTCCTTCTTCCTTTGGTCTGAAATATTTATATTGTCATCAATTGTAAAGTGCTTGTAATTATATCCGCCAAAATCTATTCCATCATCAAGCATTTCCTGATATTTATCTATATGATCAGCATAAATAAAATGATTAGGACTAGACGGGTTTAAGTCCCAAAAGAACTTCCTTCTTTTAGCTGCTGCTGTACGGTTAAAGGCTTCCTTGATTGAGTCCTTGTGGTGTAAGTTTATCTCTGTAGCTATCCACATACCGAAGGAATTACCACGTATCTTTTTATATGAATCAGCCTTGGCAGCACCAGCAAATATCACTATTCTTTCTCTAAATTTTGTATAAGGGCCTTTAATAATTAAGGCTTCATTGCCTTTATGTTTTCCCCATCTGCATTGCCCACGGAAAATGTATTCTAATCCAAAGCCATTGGCATCTCCTATGTTTAGTTTGGCGTTTGCAGCAGTTGACCCTGTAGCAAGGTGCAATCTATCCTTGGTCGTCCTTAACTCATGGGCAAAGGCATATATATTGTCTACAGTCTTTCCCGCCCTTACAGCACCCTCTGCAATATTATAGGTATTATCTTTACAGTTCCTTATGTAGTCGATATGCTTATCAGAAAAATTAAAGGGTATGGTTTTTCTCTTCTTAATCTTTTCCATAAATCATACCATCTATATCGTCTAAGTCTTCAACCTCTTCTGATATACCTTTCATGATTTCAATTTCTGTCTTGGTCTTTTGAATTTGAGTTTCTTGTTTTTCTTTTTCTAGTCGTTTCGACTCATTATCTACAGAGTCGTAGCCCGCTCTATCTAATATGGTTTTTATAGCTTCTAGTTTGACAAATTCACTATCGGCATCAATTAAATCTTTTAGTCCTCTCATTGCGGGAGCTACTAATTCTTTTAAGAACTCTCTTTGAAGTTCTTCTTTTTTATTTTGAAAGTCCTCTTGTTTTTTCCACCTCGATACAGTTTCTTCTCTTACATCAAGTTTTTTAGCTATTTCTCTTTGTGATAGATTGGTGAAAACCATTAAATTTATAGCTTTATCCTGTTTGCTTGCCACTGTGTTCCCACCTCTCAAAACTTGATATTTTTTGATTCGAATAATGGACGACTTCGTCGATATTTATTACTCCATATTTATATAACGGCGACGTAAAGTTCGGGTTAAGTTTTAGCATTAATTTCGCAGCGTTTATTTTATCTCTAGCTTTTACACTATTTAAATATAACCAAGCTGAGTTAAATATAACGCATCTAATAACGTCTTCCCTGTTGGATACATCGATATCTTTTTTGTTTTCTTTATCAACTAGATTACAAAATCTCTTTTGTTTGTTAGTGAGTTTTAATTCTAAATCCTCTACTAAATTTGCTCCATCCCCACCGATAGTCTGGTTATAACCATCTCTATAAGAGTTATAATTAGAAATATGCTTCACTTCTAAATCAAACAATTCATCTTTAGAGTGTGCCATGTCTAATACTTCAATAGAAAAGTTATTTTTTCCGTATTTCCTTATAGCTCTTCCTATATATGAGTTCGCTTTACAATGTTCTTTAAACCTATCTGATATATTTCTAGTGGTTATGCCGATGTATTTTTTATTATTTATTGTATTTGTAATTAAATAAACCACTCCGTAAGGGTTTAAAACCTCATATTTATATTTCTTCAAAGCATACCACCTCCTACTTTTGCTACTCACTACCTAAAAATATTATCGAGACTACCATGTAAATTTAGTTAAAAGAAAAATTGAAGTAACCGCTAGTAGTTTTTATACAAAAGGAGAAAAACATGGTAGCCTGGATAGTACTTTTAGGCATAATAAAAGGCGGTATTTCTACCGCCTCATGATTACAGAGTTAAACACTACTAATATTGTCCATTTGTTTATTTAGTTACACTTTAACATTCTACTTAAATCATATCATTTAACTTAATTTTGTCAACCTTTTACTTATCTAAAATAAGTATCTTATATAATTTAAGCAAAGCAACATCCGACTTCTTCCATATGGCATTGTGAGATACCCCATACTTTGTAGCAAGGCTTCTCATGCTTTCTGCTCCATATACCCACTTTTGATATATAATCGCTTCAAGCTGTGGATTATCTATCATCTTGATAGCTTTCCTCATGGATCTAACCTCTTCCTTTGTATGGTCGATTTCTTTTTCGATTTCTTTTATCTCATCTAACACCTTGATAATCTTATCTTCCTGCGATGAACCACCTCCTTTAATAGGGTCTGTATTGCCAAGGCCTGACCTTACACCATCTATACAATCTCTCTTCTTGATTATTTCATCTTTCTGAGCTTCAATGAGTGCAAGATTGGCCCCATAGATTGCCAATTCGTCTTTTACTAACTGTTTTCTTCTCTTATTTCTTTCTTGCTTTAATTCTCTTACAGATTTCCCCAATTTCTTCCTCCATTAATCAAGCATTGCTCTTACTTCCTTATCGATGTACAGTTTATAATTCCTATCAATCCTTTTCTTCTGACTATAAGGCACTCCTGCTTTCCACTTAAAGCTCATACAAGCAACCCTTAGGCTCTACAGTAACAGGCTCATAGTGGTACATACAATCATCACGCTTGCCTTTCTTGCCTATATAAATCTTGGCGTCTGCTATGTCAGCAAAAATCTTGTCGACCTTAAAAGAATTGTAAACAAATTTAAAAACAACATAAACAACCTTATCTACCACTAGATCCAAATCCTTTCTCCCTTCTATTGTCATAACTTGTTTGTAAATTGAGCCGCGTTTCAGCACTTACATCTGTAAGCTTTTCTATCTTCTTAGCAAGGTTATAATCCACCGCTAAATCTCCTGCGAGCAAATCTCCGTACTCCTCCACACTTATACCTAGTTTTTTAGCATAGTCGTCAAGCATGATATCCCCCAGGTACTCGCCTGGTGGGAAATATCTTGTATCGCTCTCATGCTTCTTATTATTCATCTTCTAAATCCTCTTCTTTGATAAAGGTTCCATTAATTGTGCGGCCTTTCCTTTTGCTTATCTTTTCATACGCCATGGACAAACACTCCATAGGATCTATATCTAACTGCTTACAAAGGATAATCAGCGTAACAAAGATGTCTCCCATTTCAAGTTCCATATTTTCTTGAGTTTCTATTTGCTCATAATCAGAATAAACCTCCTCTGGAGATTGACCAATTCTACATAAATAATCAAACTCACTCTTAAACTCAAAAACTTCCTCGATAAATTTCATAAACTGCTTATCAGCATTTTCGCTATGGAGCAAATCCTTATCATCTGCCCATTCCAAAACGAACTTTTTTAATTCTTCAAAATTCATCTAACCCAATCCCCCTTTTTAAGGCTAAAAACTACAGCATTATCATAATTTCTTTCCTCAAAGTATATTTTTTCTATATCGTAATATTCGTATCCATAATTTTCTAAATAGTTAACGTTGTCTAGCTCAATTGAGCTTTCTTCATCAAATTGTTCTAAAAATTCAATGAGTTCTTTAACTTTCATTCTTTTTTCACCTTATAAATGTCTTTCTTCGTATTGATATTTCTTTGTTGTTAAGCTACTACTACCATCCCTATTAACAACACGCCTCATACCTTCATCTGTTTTTAAATAGTTAAAGTAATAAACCTCTTTCAAATCTTCCTCAGTATAGTCTTCCTTTGGATTAAGTTCTATCCATCTTTTGATTAAAGGCTTAGTATTATACCCTCTTGAATAAGCCTCCTTCTCAAATTCTTTCTTGTTCATTTTTTAACCTCAATAGCCTAAAGTAACAGAAACCGCTTTATCTTCTTTTGAATAGTCTATATCTACCACATCTATATCAGTATAAACCTCTTCACTTTCACTATAGGATACAAATACATCTTCAAACAACTCAAATTTCAACTCGCTCTCTGGGTCAAAATCTTTGAAATCTTCTAAAAAATCTTTTATTTTCATTCCGTAAACTCCAATTTATAATCTAAAATCCTGCTATCGGTTTCTACTTCCTCGGTAAGTAAATACTCATCTATCCAATTTTTTATATCTTCTTTTAAATTAACGTTTTTTATATTTTCTTTAATTACTGCTATGTCCTGGTCGCTAACTTCTTCGTAACATTCATATCTAAAACTAATCTTGCACTTTCTCATTCTTCCACCTCTTCTAAAATCTTCTCTAACCTTGATAATGTAGATCTTGCCATTTCTCGATCTCCCATATATAAATGACGCAAATCACGATAACCGCCATAGTGTGTTAAATCTCTAAAACATAACAATAGATTTTGACACTCCACCTCTGTTAATTCAAAAGTAATATTATTTGCTATTAACTCCTTATTTAATGTCAAAAATACACTAAGTGAATCAAATTCCCATTCGGCCGTTCCTACAAAAGTCAATCCATGTTCAGTAATCTCTTTATCACTTTTCTTATTATCATATATCAAGGTATCATTAAAATTATCAACTACCCCTATCTTTAAGTGCATCTGGTATTTATATTGTGCTTTTTCCATGGCCGCTAGAATACACCTAAATTCATAACTCTCTTTACTAAGATAGCCCGCCGGTTTATAACCATATTTACTTGGTAGCTCCCTTGTTCCGTAAATGTAGTATTTCATTCTTCCACCTCTTTTAGAGTCCATACTTCTAATTCATCTTTTAGAATTTCTAAATTTTCTTTAACTTTTTCTTCATAATAGTTTTGTGTATCAGCTCCTGTAGAAGCCATAGACCATATCAGATAACGTAAATGCCTAATATCTTCTTTAAACTCTATTTTATAAGCTTTGTAAGCCATTAAATAATCTTCGATTTTATCAACCATATCTACGATTTCACAAGCATCGCCAGGTGTAGCATAGCCTAATCTGTTTACCTTTTTAATAATTCTTTCTGTGAGTTTTAAAATCACGCCTCTTTTGTTTTTGGTCATTCTTCCACCTTATCTAATAATTACCTTCATATTCATTGCCTGATATTGCCATAATCACAACAAGCTGTTATTGGTTCTAATACACCTTCAATTGTCCAACTGATGTAGTAAGTATAGTCCTCTTTATCAAATTCGATATTGCCATAATCACAACAAGCATTTTCGAAAGAACCTTCATCGGTGAAGATATCTCCTTCATATATTTCTTTTCCGTATTTATCTTTTAAGTCAATGGATTTCATCAATGTTATATCGTTTGTAAGAAATATAGTTTCTAAATTTCCATCTCCATTAAAATCAACTAAAATAGTGTTTTCATTCATAACACCAATATTATAAATCATTCTTTCATATCTATGAAAATAAGCTCTAAATTTAGGTATCATTCTTCCGCCTCGCAAAATTCTTTAACAGCTTCCAACATTTTCTTATCCTTATCATCTTTTTTTTCATCTGTTAGGCGATTGTATACTCCTCCCTCGGGCGTCTTAAGTAACCTTATACTTTTATTAAAAGGTTTATTTTTTCTTTCGAGAGTAATATTTATTTCCTCACCTACAACCTTATAATCGCAATCTTCAGCAATTTTCTTAAGTGAGTCAATTCTCATCTTCAACCTCCACCAAGTAAAAATCAGTTAAATTATTAGCAAACTTTTTCTTAACTTCCTCAATTTCTTTAAGGGTAAATTGCTTATCCTCCCACCTAAACCTAAAATAAAACTTCTTTTCTTCCTCCCTATCCTCTGGAGGTGTCTCGGCAAGCTCCATAGCCTTTAGAATAATATCTAACTCATCTCCACAAAATCCCTTTATATTTACTTCCAAAACTCCAGGACGAAGTTTCCCGACTTTAATTTCAATATCATAATGTTCTTCTGAATATTTTCTCGCAGTTATAGAATAGTTATTTTCGTAATATCTGTAGCCATTGTCTTCTACTATTTTCTTATATTTTTTAGTCTTCATAATATCTCCTTCTCAACTCTTGTCTTTTTTACTCAACTTTTTAAAACGTTGATTTTTACTAATTTTAATTAACTTTTAAATTCCTACTCAACTTTTGGGCCTTTTACTCCCCGTCTCTACTACCTAAAGGTGCATAATAAATGTCTCTAATTTTAAATGCCACTACAGAATAATAATAGTCTCCATTTCCGTTATCAGCATATAAGTCCGCTTGTGCTATCTTGTTTTGATTGTGAATAAATACCACTTCTTGCGTAGTAGAGGATTCATCTTCGCAATAATTTAAAGCAGGTTTATTAAATCTTATATCCGTGATAACTGCTTCTAATTCAACGTCTTTGAACTCTCCGTAAGCCATAGCACAGCAGTCATATTCTGTCATTTCAATATTTATGATTGACCCATCATCTAGTTTTAAATGATCCTTACTCCACTCAATAATTCTTTTCCCTACAAGCCTATCAATCATTTCTTGTTTGTCTTTATACTCAATTTCGTCGTAGCACATTTCTTCCTCCTTATCCCAAATAAGCCCATTGCCTATATACTAGAAATAAGAATCTTAAGCATATAAGTATCAGTATTCCACTACTAACCATCTTAGCTCTCTTCATGTCTGCTATCTCACACCCCTGCTTTACAGCGTAAACCGCCATAAAGTAGGTCAAAACTCTTATCATTTGAGGACTCATGCTCTCTTAACCTCCCAATCCTGCTTATAATTCTTAATCATCTGGCAATCTCGATATTTGCCATTATCAAATACAGCCAATCTATCAGTAAGAAATACCAATCGTCCTTGCCTAATTCCCTCTTTCTTCTCTGTTCGGTTGTAATTCTCATATGCTTTATTTTGTACACCTGCCCAATCTTTAAGTCGGGCTTTACAACTAAAGGTCTAGTTAAACCTGCCATCATATCTCCTTAAACTCGTACTGCGGATATTTATACAAAAACATCTTCTTTTTTAATTTATATACATCCGTCTTGAAGCCTTTTACATCTTCTACGACCTCAATTCCCCTTTGAATGTCCATATACTTAAAATCAGCAATATAATTTGCTTTTCTTATAGTCTTGCCATCGTGCTTTTGTTTAGGTATCAGCTCAAAAACTGGCTGCAACTCCAAATCCTTAATCGCTCCACCCCTAACTAAAAGCTTAAGCTCCTGGTATCTCCTAGCTTCCTTGAGGCTGTCAAACTCAATGCCATCAACTTTCGTCTTTCGATTCTTGTACTTGTTATAAGTCAAATCAGCCTCCTAAAAAGGGATACGCCCGTCGTCTTGCACCTCTTGGAAATCATCTTCGAAGAAATCATCGTTATTTTGTCCTGTATAAGATTTTGAGTTCCCACTAGTATAATTACTCCTGTTTTGTTCTCTCGTCGTTCCTGCGTTATTCTGTGCGTTATTTTGACTACTTAAGAACTCTATTCTATCTGCAATTATGTCTGTGGTGTAAATTGTCTTGCCTGTTTCCTTGTCTTGATAGGATCCTGTCTGGATTCGCCCTATAACACCGCATTGACTGCCCTTGCTTAGGTATCGACTAACATTCTCTCCTTGTTTGCCCCATACCATAATCCTTGGGAAGTCAGCGGTAGGCTTGCCCGCCGACTCCAACTCCTCCCTTTTGTCTCTAGATAGGCCCTTATCTACCGCAAGGGTAAAACTACATACCGCTTGCTGGCTTTGTGTATATCTAAGCTCTGGATCCCTAACTAATCTCCCAATTAAATTAACTGAGTTCATCTAGTCCTCCTCGTCTAATATCTCTGCGTCCATAACTCCTCCGAACTCGCTCGCCATAAGCTTAAAATTAGCCATTAGAACCTTAGTTGCTAAGCTTGAGAATGATTTTTTAGCTATTTCAGCCATTTCTCCATCGTCCTGGTCAAACATTCCATTTTCTACATCTTCACCTATTGCAAGAACTATCGCTGTTAGTGTTGCCATTTCGTCTTTATTAAGTTTAATTTCCATAATTTCTCCTTGTCAGCCGACCCTAAAGTCGGGCTTGTGTATATATCTGTTCTCATATTCTCTTGTCATTATTTCAGCATTTCGTCTTATTTCTTTCGCTCTTTGCAGTGTTCCCTGTATTTCGCTCTTCTCCATAGCTGAGGCAATTTCCTTTGCGGTCCTAATTCGTCTAAGCAAAATCCTTGGACTTGTCTTTTTATCCGTCATAAGCCCATCTCCTTTTTGAGTTCGTAAAACTCACGTCTGGTCTGCTCGTCTAGTCCCTCTTGGTAGCTAGATCTATTTTCTTCTTCTCGTTTAGACCCTTGACTTTGCTTGTCTGTATAATTGCCCTCTAAGACCTTAACGAAGTTGTTAGGCCTTACAAACCAGTCAAAGGTTATAGCAAAGTCATTTACGTATCCCTGTAAGAATCTTGATTGCCTTATATTTTTTATGGCTTTGATTACATCATCAAGCCCATACTCATTGATTCTTGCATTTAGCAGTTTATATCTCTTAGTCCCTGTATTTAGGGCAGTAATCTTTGGTATATTGCTATCTAGAGAGTTCCACAAATTGATTATTTGATTGATTTGAGATGAGTTCATCAACTTTTTCTCTGTATCTCTATCTCTAATCTCTATCTCTTTATCTTTATCTATCTCTATATCTATCTCTGTGTTGCGTTTTGTTGCATCCGTGTTGCATTGCAACGCTTCACCGTTTCTTTGCAACGCTTTTTTGTTACTTTGTAACTCCTTTTGCTTTCTTCTATGCTTCCTAGAACGTCTAGTTGAAGCCGTTTCTGAGCCAATCAAGGCTGGAACTTCACTTAAGAAAACATCATCGTCTAAATATTCGATTAGATTATTTGCATTGCAGAAGGCAAGAGTCATTTTGATATCGTCTATTTCCTCGTCGATATCCAGGGATAATTGTTGGTAAATATCTTCATCAGTTCCTTCAAATTCAATCAATCCCTCATTGTCAATGCTTAAAAGCTGGAGCTTAAGGTAGATGATGGTGTAAGTATCACCACCAGCCACCTTCCTAAGCTTCTTCATTTTTCGACTATCGAAAAAATCATTCTTAAGCTTCAGCCAGTAATACCTTTTGTTATCACTCAAATAGATCTCCTATTCCTCAACAGGCACAAAGTCATCTCCGAAGAAGTCATCTTGCTTTCCGTCCTTCTTGTCTTCGACAATCTCGCCTGTCTCCTTGTCCACATTGTCTGGCATATCATCTGCCACAATCTCGTAGTCGACGTCAAAGTTACGTTGGCCTGTATCGGTCTTCATGCTGTCCTTGAAGTTCGCATTATCAAATTGCATAGCTTGTACAAGCCCTTGGGAGTCAATAGCCTTAGGGGCGTATTTTAGGACTTGTATGAGGCAAGACTTCTTGGCCATGGAGTCGAAGTCTGTTTTCCATGGGCCTGAGTAAAAGCTCTTAGAATAGGTTTTTCCATACCTTTCCGCATCGGCCTTTGACATATAAAATACGTCTTGGCCACCGTCCTTGGTCTGATAGATCGCATAGTAGCCCATAACCTCTCCACTATCGCCAGTCAAGCAAGGTTTATGGCTTATCTCTCCAGTACCGTAATCTATAGCGAAGTCTTCATTTCCTCTAACTTCTCTTGCTGTAATCCTCTTAAATTGTCCAGTATTATATGCTAATTTTAAAAGCCCTTTGTACCCGATTTGAAAGTTGACTGTAGATCCATAAGGAATCAAATAAGCCTCTCCTAGTGGTGTGTTAAACTCTAGCCCTAATTGTGCAGAGTTCATAATTGCAGCAAGTAGACTTTGTTGTGTACAGCTGGCAAGCTTAGGATTAGAGTTTATCGCTGTCAAAGCAGTTCTGATAAACTTATCCACAGGTAGGTAGCTAGGTAGGGCATTTTGGATTTCTCCCTTCATGCTCATGAGTAAGCCCCTTACTGTGTCTTGCTTACTAGTCGCTGGCTTGCTTTGTGTATTTTTCTTTAGTGCGTTTTTGGCGTTAGTCATGTTTTCCTCCTAAAACCCTTCGTCTTGTTCTTCTAATTCTGATATTCTTTTCTTGAGTTGTTTTGTCATTTGATAATATTCGTCTGTTTGGCTTCGTGCTGAATATAACTGATCTAGAATCTCTTTTTGTTTATTTTTTAATTGATCCACTAATGTTCTCATCCTAGTAATTTCACGTTTTAAAGTTTTAATATAATCTTTTGTTATATCACTTAAAACATCAGGATAATTTTTATTTCTCTTAGTCATTTAAAATCTCCTTTACAAATATAGCGTCGCTATTTTTCAACATCTTCATGAGCTCATCTTCATCTTTCCCATGTTTTATAACTAAGACAGACCCTATCAATCCCGCCATTTGCATTAAAGTGAATAATCCAGGGCGATGTTCATCATTCGCAGTAGCTAATACATCTTCGAAAAGCTCAATTAATTCTTCTTCGCTGTTGTTCCACACAGCATCTATCGATTCATGCATTGTTAACTTTAGTAACTCTTGTAATCCCTCGAAAATACCTATCAAATTCTTTTTAGTCATTTGCAATCTCCTTTAAATAAAATCTTCTATACTCTGACTGTCTTGTATATTCTTTGTATAAATCTGGCTCTTTTTCCTTAAATTTCTTACTATCAAATCTGTTACTGACATAAGGCTTATATGATACAGATATGAAGTCATTAGACCCGAAATTGTTATCCTTTAGCTGTAATTTAATCTTTTGCTCAAACTCCTTGTTATCTGCTTCTAGTGTCTTTATAAGGTCTTTTCTTTCCTTGTAGGCCTCATAGTCTGTCTTATCTACTTCAAGGTTTACCTCTTCTTCAAGGCCACCTTTAAATCTATCTTTAAGGGCCTGGTCATACTCGCTCGTCCCGTCTGGTGCTGGGATCTCTCCCTTTTGTACGTAATTTTCCCAAAAGTCTATTTCTTGGAATTTTAACATCTCGATAACTTCTTCATCTTTTGGGATTTCTCTTATGATAAAATCTGTTGAAAAGATTAAGCATGCTATATAGCACTTTTCAGCTCCAGTTACCATCATGTAGTGGTGGCACTGTAGTTCATAATTTATAGGAATTGCTCCATCATCCCACTTATTTTTTGCAAATGGACTTGTAGTTTTACACTCAAGGATGGCGTTTTCTCCTACTACTTCCCTATCTATATCAGCAAGTAGATAAGGGTGGTCTGTATCTACCATCATAAAATTATTCCTTCTTACCTTTTTGCCTGTAGCTTCTGTAAATCTCTTAGCCACATAATCTTCAAGATCTCTACCTTGTCTAAGAATTTCATTATCTATATCTTTTACAGATTGCCCTGTCTTTTCAAAGTATAGCTGGGCCTTTGATTTCCATTTGTTAAGGCCACAGGCGGCCGCTGCATCTGAACCGCCTATCCCTTTCTTTCTTAGTTCAAGCCATTCTTCACGGCTTAATTTTGAAACATTAGCGATTTTTTCCATTACATAAGCCCCCTGTAGTACTCGCTTTTCAACATCTTCTCATCTTCCTTGGCTTCTTCATCTATCCTCTTAAGATAAGCCTTGTCTTCTTCGTCGAGCTTTCCTGTTTCAATATCCTCAAAGATAATGTCTTTGATCTTACAATTATCTGAAACTATATATTTTGCCTTAAGGGCTTCCTCTATATCTCCGTCATAGTCCTCCTCTATCGCTTGTAGTGGGATATCTACTTCATCTTCAACATATAAGACTCTTGTAAATGTAACTTTCATAAACTCTCCGCCCTCCTTAAAAGGTTCTCCCTTCCTTGTATCTCTATATCTAAAAGCTCTATCTTATCTTCCTTGTCGGCTTCGCTTTCCTTTTCAGCTAGCCAGTCCCTTAAGAATACCAAATCATCAAGCTTAAGGAACTTAAGTGTATTTGTGAACTCACATCTTCTTTTAAAATTCATTTAGCTTTCTCCTTCTAAACATGGTATAATAACCATGTAAATTGTTATTTTTAACTTGTCCCTTAGTTCACGCTAAGGGCTTTTTTATTGCTTGGATCAATGCTTAAAAGTATTTCTCTTCTATATCCTAAGATTTTTTTGTGCTCCCTCTTACGACTTCTTAGGTCCACCCCTTCTACTACTTTTAAATCTGGTCTTTGATTTCTTCTGTTTTCTTTTTTGTTTTTCCTGCTAAATAATTTAATTGTCATTTTTATCTCCTTTATTTAAATAGATCTTTTTCTCCTGCTAAACATTTCTCTAGGGCGTTTTTGTCTACTAAATATATCCATTTGCCTCTTTCACTCTCATAACCTGTGGCAAAGGATAATTTATTTCTCTTTGCTGCTTCTCTCATAGATTGAGCATCCCAGCCCATTAACTTGCTTGCTTCTGGTAGGCTTATAAGATAATCACTCTTAGCCACTTGAACCTCCTGAATTTTTACTTTCTTTCTTTTTCTTCTTGTATCTTCTTATATCTTTCGTTTACTTCTTTCTTAGATACGTCCATCACTCCACTATCTAAGGCTTCTAAGATTGGCTCATATTGTCTTAGCTTTGTAGAACAACTTGATGCATACCCATAGCTTGCTAGTTTCTTATAAGTCCACCCAAAAGCTATTGCTCTTTTGCTAGCATTTTTGTAGTCCTTTCCTAAGGCGTTTTTTATCATTCTTGTTACCTTGTCTTTTATGATGTTATCTTGCCAACCTTCAATTCTTTCGTTAAGCTTTATCTCTTCGTCCCTTTTCAAAAGATGACTAATATTTCTTTCGTGCTTTGCTAATGTCATTGATTGCCTTTGGCTTTCCATTGCCATTTGGTTTACAGTTTGTGCTGTGCTATTTACTGTTACGGCCATCATTCTTACTAGGTCTTCTGTCTTCATTTCGTTTAAATCTGCTTCAAGCATTGGGTTATTTACTCGTTCATTTGTCCTCTTCAATTCTGTCATTTCAATTCTCCTTTAAATGTTTTTCTATATTTTTATATAATTGTTCGCTAAACTCTCTCAGGTATTTTGCTGAGTCAAGGAAAAGTTTCTTATTTTCTTTTGGTATATCGTCTAAGTATTCTGTTAGATATAGGAGTCCTCCCACATCTTGGATAAATCCCGCTATCTTATAATGAAATCCCGATACATCTTCAACTATCTTTTTATTAGCTTGCTCACTTTCTAATTTGCTCATGGCAAGTTTTTCTTTTTCCTTTAGACTTTGGTTAGCTTGCATTAGCCTATCTAGTTTCTTGTTTGCATTTTCCAGTTGTGCCTTTGTTAGATCATAATCATCTGGCACTACCTCTTTAATAACTTCTTTTTCAATAACCTCTGCTGGCTTTTCTCTCTCTTGTCTTAAATCCTCCCTTAATCTCTCGTTTTCTTCTTCCCTGTTTTTTGCTACAATTGATAAGCTATTATAGCAGGAATTTACATTATTAAGTTCTTCTTCCTTAGCCTTCAGGCTTTCCTTATATTTCTTGATTTCAGCCTGCAACTCTCTTGTAGTCATGTCTTCTACTTCGTGCTTTTCTATAAAGTCTTGGCGGACTTCCTCTGGCAAAGAAAGAATATTTACCACTTTTGTATAACTCAAATTAGCAATCGCTTGCGAATTTGGTATTTCTTTATAAACTTTCATTAAGCTATTAGTAGTGCGTTGTGAATATCCTAGATTATCGTTAACCCAATTCATCCACTCACCATGTCCAACTTTCTCTTTTGCTTGACTAAGCCTTTTCCCTATCTCCCAGTAGGAAACCACCGCTTGATTTTCAAAAAACTTAATTTCAGAAACAATCTGACTAAGACTTGTTAATTCATTCATTAATCCTCCTATTTAGTGACATAATTCTATAATTTATTTATTTTCGTCCTTTTTAGTGACAATTTAGATTAAAAAAATATATCATCCACTTTTTTATTAAAAAATATAGCGTATTGTTTTTTAACCTTATCAGTAGGAACTCGCATACCTATTTCATACATTCCTATAGAACTAACAGATATCCCAAAAGCGTCCGCCAATTCTTTTTGGGTCTTCCCGCTATCTTCTCTAAGCCTTCGTAATTTCTTAGAAATTTTTGTATTTACCTTCTCAATAACAATCACCCCCTCAAATCTCCCTTCTAGTGTATAATATAAGTAAAACACTAAGGAGAACATAATGACAAATATTCCAACAACAATTTTATACTATGATAATCTAGAATTAGACGTTCCTAAAGTCTGCCCTCATTGCCATAAAGAAATGATCCCTACAATAGTTAGCAAATCTGAGATTACAAAGTCCGGAAATCAAAAGGTATTTGCTCTACTACTTAGATGCCATATCTGCTCTAGCTTTTATGCTGCAGAGTACATATACAGCAATAGAAGCGGAAATATAAATCAAACTTTAGTTCCATATCACTATTCGCCAACAGTGGACTTAGATATCCCTAGCAACATAAAAGAAATATCTAAAGATTTCGAAGATATTTACACTCAATCAGAAGCTGCCTATCAACTAGACTTAAAGCAAATTGCAGGTATGGGCTATAGAAAATCTATCGAATTCTTGGTTAAGGACTTTTTAATATTTCTCAATCCAAAAGATACCGATAAAATTTTAAAATTAACTCTTGACAATGCTATTTCTAAAATAGATAATGAAAAACTTCAAAACCTAGCCAGGATGACTAATTACTTGGGCAACGACCAAACTCATATCAGAACCTTACATCCAACTAAAGACATTGACGACCTTAGAGATTTTCTAAAAAACTTAGTCCTCCTTATATCCTTTGAAATCAGTTATCATGACGGATTGGACACTATCTTATCAAACTGATCAAGTGGATCAAGTTTGCCGATATACCTACCGTTTGTAGTGTAAAACTGTTTTACTTCCCTGCAAAATTCATCATAATCATTTTCTATATCATAAGTCGCTTCTATAATAGAGGTGACTTTTATTCCTTTTGGAACAACTTCACTTCCTATTCTTTTATCTAAATCATTTAATAAATTATTATCTTTCATATTTTCTCCTTATAATCTTCATAAAGCTCCCACCAGTCAAATTGTAGTAAAGATTATTAATCAACCTTAGATTCTAATAAATTAACTTTAGATTCTAAGGTTTTTAATCTATTATCAAAGTCATTATCTTTAAATTTAAATTCCATACAAGTAGAATCTCTCTTTATATTTTCAAGACTATAAGTTTCCTGATAAGTTCTATTCGCATTTTGTCTTAAAATATTTATCATTTTGCTATCTTCATCTACAGTTATAGATATATTTTCTACTTCATTGCCTCCAGTTAATGATATTTTAGTTTCTCTTTTACTCATCATTTCCCCCTTTCTTGTTTTGTTAATTATATTATATCACATATAGTGACAATTACAAGTATATTTTAAATTAATTTAAGATATTGTCCTTAAATGGGACAGTTTCGCCTTTTGTTTTATCACGCACCGTGATATAATAAACGTAATAAGTCACATATTGTGATTACAGAAAGGAGACCTCATGAGAATAGGCGACAAGTTAAAATATTTAAGAAACAGTAATGATCTTAGTCAATCCGAATTAGCGAAAAAATTAAACATAAGCAGATCAAGTATAGGAATGTTTGAAAGCAATGCAAGAATACCTACAACTGATACCTTAATAAGATACGCTCACTTCTTTGGTGTATCTCTAGATGATCTATTAGGAATAACATTACAAAATACTGAAAGCAATAGTACAAAATATAAAGTTCCTGTATTTTATGCGGTTGCTTGTGGGAACCCTTTTGTCGCTGACGAAGATATAATTGACTGGGAAGAAATCAACCCTAAGTTAAAAAGTCAGGGTGAACACTTCGGAGTAAAGCTAAGAGGCGACTCAATGCTACCCGACTTTAAAGATGGTGATGTAGTTATAGTAAGAAAACAGTCTGATGTAGATAGTGGAGATATAGCTATCGTACGTGTCAATGGTGATGAGGCCACTATGAAAATTGTAGAAAAATCACCAGAGGGAATTACTTTAATAGCTACAAATCCGAGTGTATTTTTGCCCAAGTTTTATACAAACAATCAAATTGAGACTACCCCTGTATCAATTATTGGAAAAGTCATTGAACAAAGGAGGAAGTTTTGATAATCATTTTGTAGCGAATAATCAAAATACTATAAAGTAAAAAAATACTATAGGAGGTAAAAATGGCACTTATAATTTTAGCACTAATTATTTTATGTATATATGGATCAATTATTAATAAAAAAGAACTAATTCAAAATGGCATGAAAAGCTATAAAAATTTAGAAGCAAAGAAAAGTGAACTAGAAAAAGAATTAAGAGAGTTAGAAGATACATATAAAATTAATAAAGAGGATTATCTTAAATTTAAAGAAGAAACAAAAATGGAGGTAATAAAAGAAAAATCAGAGGAAATCAATAATTCAATCAAAGAGCTTAAAAATGACGAAAATATTTTGATTGATAGAGTGGATGATCTGGAAAAAAGATACAAAGAGTTAAATGCTGTAGATTTTGGTGTAGTCCCTACAGATTTTGAATTTGAAAAATCAGAAACATATAAAGAAAAATTAAAAAATATCAAACTAAAAGAATCAGAAATCTTCAGAAAAATAAAAAGCAATAAGTCGACCGAAGTTACTATAAATTTAGATAAATTAAATAGATTGCTCTATAATGCATTCAATACATTCTGCGACTACAACCTAAGTAGACTAACATATAAGTCATATCCAACAAGACAGAAGCAAATACACACCACTTACAACAAATTAAATAGATTGGTAAAAGATGTTACTTCTATAGATGAAAGATTGTTAGAGCTAAAACTTGAAGAATTAGAATCATCTTATGCATACTATAAGTTAAAAGAAGAAGAGAAAGAAGAACTAAGACTTCAAAGAGCTGAAGAAGCAGAAAATAAGAGAGCTCAAAAAGAGCTGGAAAGAAAGCAAGCTAAGCTTGATAAAGAAATTGAAGCTTTAAACATTGCCAAAGATAAAGTTAATGATAAGTTATTAGCCGCTAAAGATGATGAAATAGAAGCATTAAAACTTGAACTTCAAAGACTAGAAACAGAAATAAGCGGTCTTCAAGATGAAAAAACAGATATCGATTATCGTGTCGAAAATACAGGTGCTGGATATGTATATATTATTTCGAATATAGGTTCATTTGGTGAAGAAGTTTACAAGATTGGAGTTACAAGAAGACTTGACCCTTACCAAAGGATACAAGAACTATCCTCCGCCTCAGTACCTTTCAAATTTGATGTACATGCAATGATTTTCTCTTACCAGGCTTATCAACTAGAAACAGAGTTACACAGATACTTTGATAGTAAACGACTAAATAAAGTAAATAACAGAAAAGAATTCTTTAATATCAAGCTAGAAGATATTAAAAAAGTATTAGACCTTCATAAAGAGCTTACATTTGACTTCAATCCAGATTTTGAAGCAGAAGAATATAGGGCAACTATGAAAATTATAGAGTCTGAAGAAGAGATAAAAGAAATTGAAAATTAAGCAAACTAAAAAGCACCAGGCGACTAACCCTGGTGCATTATAAAACCTGTAGACACGACATTTAATGATTAATTAATGCCCCTGTCCTCTTTAAGTGTACCATAGTTAAAAGAAAGGAGCAAGTATGGCAAGAAAAAGAAGAAAGTTACCCAATGGAACGGGGTCCATAGAGAGGGTTAAGCTCACACCTCACGGCAAGACAAGGGTCAATCAATATAGGGCAAGACTCCCTAAAGCTAAAGGTAGAAAGGATATAGGCTTTTTTAAGACCTATAATGAGGCTCTGGACGCTTTGATCAACTACAAAGAGCCAGAACCAGTAGTAACCTTCGCCCAGCTTTTTAAAAAGTACACATCCACCAACGACTTTAAAAATCTAGTCAAAAAAACACAAAACCGCTACTATAACTCATACACCAGATTTGAAGAACTACATGATAGGGACATTCATGAAATAAAATACTCAGACCTCCAAGATGTTCTAGATCAGATGGAATTAGATGGATATGAAAAAATAAAAGACGGTGAATTAAAACATTATGAATACTCAAAATCATCCATAGAAAGATTAAAACACCTAGTATCAAAAATCTACACCCTAGCAATTAAAAACAACATCATCCAGCTAGACCTATCAAAGTATCTAGAAGTAGGTGGAGTAGGAATAAGAAGAAAAAAAGAAATCTTCACAAAAGAAGAAATCGAAAAACTTTACTCATCAATCCCAAAAAACCCTAACGCTATGCACGTCCTAAATCTAATTTTTACAGGCTTTAGAACAGGTGAGTATATAAATCTACCAACAAACAAAATAAAGCTCGACACGAGCCAAATAATCGACTTTGGAGAGAAAACAGAAGCAGGTAGAATAAGAAAAATGTTCATCCACCCGAAAATAAAAGATATCATGACATACCTAGTCCAAGAAAGTAAAACAGGATATATCTTAGAAACAAAAAAGCAAAGTGGAGAAATATATCAGCCAAGCGACACAACCTTCTACAAAAAAATCTACTACCCAGCCCTAGATAAAGCTGGAATAAAAAAGAAAATACCCTACTCATGCAGGTACACCTTCGCCACCATAGCCCACCAATCGGGAGTAAGTGACAAAGCCCTACAAAAATTAATGGGACACACCAACTTTAACATCACCGCCAACTCCTACATCCAGGATCTAGATGACTACATCTATCAAGAACTCCAAAAAATAGAAATCTAACCTAATTGCCCACATATTACCCACACGAAAAAAAGAGAACGTTGATATTCTAACGTTCTCTCATATTTGCTGGTGCGGGATAAAGGAGTTGAACCTTCACGGGAAAATTCCCACTAGATCCTAAGTCTAGCGCGTCTGCCAATTCCGCCAATCCCGCATATGGGGTGAGTAGTGAGATTCGAACTCACGGCCTCCTGGGCCACAACCAGGTGTCTTAACCAACTGGACCATACCCACCAAGCCATCACTATTTCATGATACTATCATTGAAGTAGCTTGTCAAGTTTTTCTAACAATTATTTTCTTTTTTTGAAAGTTTCAATTGTCATATCTCTCTCTCAACAATAAATATAATACCACGTTTTTTATTTTTGTGCAAGTATTTTTGTAAAATTTTTCTTTTGGGTCTACAAGTAGTAGAATAGAGACAGAGGTGAATTATGAAAAGTAGAAAAACTATACTTAAAATTTTTGCAATCGTGATTGCTATAGCCATGGTAGCTCCTATTATTTATAGTGCCTACAATTCTTTTGCAAGTCTATGATTGTAGAAGAGATTGGATTTTCTGATAAGTACAATTTGTGCAGACTCAGGGTCTCTGGAGAGCTTTTTTATATTTCTTATGATCTCTTTAATGACCTAGACATAAAGAAGGACGAAGAGCTTAGCTTTGATATTTTTTCTAAGATCCAGGCTGACAATTCTTATAATAGGGCGAAAAACTATATCTTAAATAGGATTTCTTATGCTAATAAGACAAGCTTTGAGATAGGAAAGATATTGAAGGACAAGGGCTACGAAGCAGATGTTACTGAGAAGGTAATTGAATTTTTAACTTCTTATAATTTAATCGATGATGAGTCTTTTGTAAGAAGCTTCATAGCTGATAAGTCTGCGATCAATGGATGGCCTAAGAATAAGATTAGATATAAACTTAAGCTTAAGGGAATTCCGGATTCCTTGATCGATGAGAACTTAAGCCTAATCGATGATGATAGAGAGTATGAGAAGGCCCTTTATTTTGCTGAGAAAAAGGCTCGAGGTGACTATTCTTTCAAGATGAAAAACAAGGTCTATAGGCATCTTGCCTCCAAAGGCTTTGATTTTGATATTATAGGAAGGGTTATGGGTGAGCTTTTCTCATGAGTCATTTTGTCTATATATTAAGATGCGCTGATAGGAGTCTTTATACAGGCTACACCACAGATGTCAAAAGAAGGGTGGCTGTCCACAATTCAGGCAAGGGAGCTAAGTATACTAGGGCAAGGCTTCCGGTAAAGCTAGTTTATTTCAAGGAAGTCTCTTCAAAGTCTAGTGGGCTAAAGCTTGAATGCGCTATCAAAAAACTTAATAAGAAGAAAAAAGAGGACTTAGTCCGTGACTTTAATTTAGAAGATTTCTCTTCTTAAGCTCTGTCGCGTATCTATCTCCTCTTCTTTTTATGGTCATTTCGAATAGTCCCATAGGAGAAAAGCCAAATATTTCAGAATCTAGGTCGTATTCTTTAGATTTTTCTCTCATGGCTTCTTCGATTTTTTCTTTATTTTCATTTCTTAGAAAGTCAATTAGGACCATGCCCCCTATATTTCTCGCCTTGAGATTGTAAACTATGGGATCTATTAATTCCATATTAATGTTTTCCAAGAACTTATCCTTGTTGTTGGTGCTCTTTTTACTATTAGAGTTGACATCTATTACAGTCATTGTCTCTAGTTCATCGATAATTAAGGATAGGTCACCGTATCTTGGTCTTTTTTCTTTTATTAATCCTAGAAAATCCCTAAATTCCTTAAGATTTTCTATATCTACTTTTCTTATTTCTTTATCCTTATTTTCTTCTATATAGACATCTTTTAGACTGTTTTCGTAAAGTAACTTGGGTGTTGGGAAGAATTTTTCTTCTTGGATAAGTCTAGTTTTAAGGCTCCCTATAGCTTCAAACTTTACCTTATCTCTTTCCTTCCCCTCCTTTTGCTTGATGAGCCTTCCAAATCTTTTGACATAGTAGCTATCATTTTCTAGCTTAAAATTAAGAGATCCCAGGGCTAGCTTGCCATTTGCGGGATCTCTTACGTATTGGACAATGACATTGTCCCCAATCTTATAGGGTGTTTTTGAATTTAGATATAGGGTTTCTCCCTTTTCGTATTCTACAAAGTAGGCGGAAAGGGCGTCGTTTTTATTTACGACTTTACCCCTATAGATATTACCAAGGAGTGAATCGTAGAATTTAATCTCTACAATCCTATCCTCCTTCACCTTTCCCATAAGCTTTTGTTTTTCATCTATAAATACAAAGTCTGTCATTTTTTAAACTTCATCTTTAGCTTCTCGAAGAATGTTAGGTCTGGGACTATGACATGGTTGTCATTGATGAAATTGTCGATTTGCTTATCGAAGCCTTGGCCTAGGTTGACATTTCCTAGGTAGTTTTTTCCGTAGGATTCGATTTTTTCTTTGAATAGCCTTATATCTGTATCTGGACTTGTTCCATTAATGAAGAAGGCATCTTCCTCAATTGTTTCTGGGAAGTTTCCTGCTTCTACTATAAATACAGATTTCTTCTCATCGACAAGCTTTATGTCAAGCGAGTCTATGACGAGATTCTTGTATCCTTCTTCTTTTAGAATCTTGTCCATATCTTCCTTATCGATTTCTTTCTTATCTTCTAGGAGAGGTGCTATAAGGAAGTCGAGATTTTCATCCTCCCATACTCTAACTTCCTTGAAGTCATTTACCCCCTTAAGATAATCTGCCAAGTCATAGGTAATCATCCCATCTTTGCCGTAATAGTCTTCGATGTTTGATTCATTTCTTTTTGTGGAGATGAGGAGGGTTCTTCCAGTTTCTTTGAGTCTTTCTGCTAAAGCTACTGCAAACTTCACCCTGTCCTTATCTATTTGTGAATTGATTATATAAACTTTCATAAGAGATTAATTCCCTTCAGTGCTTTCTGTGTTATCTGTATCGTTATTTTGTGTGGTATTTACATCTTCTGATGGATTCTCTGATGTATTGTCTTCATCATTTCCATCACTAGTATCTCCTCCAGCTTCTTGGCCGTATTCTACTTGTCTTAGCTCTTCACTAGAATCACCAGAGTTTGATATGTCGACTTTAAGGTCAAAATATTTGGCCACAATGTCCCTTACGATTGGGCTTACGTTGTAGCTGGTATCTCCTTGGGTTAGGATAACAGATACTGCGATTTCTGGATCATCATATGGAGCAAAGCCAATCATCCAAGCATAGGGTGAGTAGTCTGATCCATCGGCATTTTGTCCTTCTACTTCCCCTGTACCAGTCTTGACACCTATATCCATCGGTAGCTTGTTAAGAATCGTATTGTTTTGCGCTACTAGTAAGGCTCCGTATTTAATATCTTCAAGATGTTTGGTATCTTTGATATCAATCCTTTTTGTGTCTGGGACATTTTCGAAAAGGACTTCTTTGGAATCGTGGTTGGCTATCTTATTAATCAAGGTGTACTTGTTTAGGTAACCACCATTGGATATGGTAGCCATTACCCTATTCATCTGGATTGGTGTATAGGCGTTTTGTCCTTGGCCAATTACTATATTTAGCATATCTGTAATGTCCCAATTGGCTTGGTTAAGGAAGGTAAACTTGATAGTGTCTGCAAGACCTGCGATTTGTCCATCGTAGATTCCAATTGACTCGTAACCCTTTTCGTCCAAGGTTTCTATTATCTTATCCCTATTCCATCCTTCTGGATCATCTGCAAATGAAACTATGTCTTCGATATCCTTCTTGTACTCATCACGAGTCTTCTTGACCCCGTCTTTGATGAAGACTGTTAGGTTGTTTTCTAGGTATTTTCTAAGCATGGTCTTAGTTACTTCTACCTTCTTGCCGATTGATGGAATATTTCCAACTGTTTCATTTGGAATATTTATCTCGATTCCTGTCTTTTGGTCTAGACCA
Organism: Anaerococcus marasmi; assembly: GCF_900290195.1. GTDB lineage: Bacteria > Bacillota > Clostridia > Tissierellales > Peptoniphilaceae > Anaerococcus > Anaerococcus marasmi. The sequence goes on from NZ_OLMF01000004.1 coordinate 887,832, forward strand.
AGCTTCTCCGCTGCGAGTCTTATATCGTTAAGCTCAAGTTTTACTCCTAGGGTGTCCCCGTCTTCTGGATTCTCACCCAAGGCTAGGGTGTAGAAGTAATAGTTACATGAGTCTCTGATGGCTCCGTAGAGATTTTCTTCTCCATGAGTTGAGCCGGTCTCTGACCAGATTAAGCAAGAAAATCTCCTATTTCCTATATCCACAAAGCCGTGGTCGTAGCTTACAGAAAGTGGGTCGAGTCCCTTTTCTAGTGCTGCAAGACTTGATACAAGCTTAAAGGTTGATCCCGGCATAACAGCTGTTTGGGTGGCTATGTTAAGCATTGGTCTTGGTACAAGCGGACCAGAGCCTTCTTCTACTTGGAGGCTTTCCCAATCTGAAGCTGATACTCCAGTGGCGAAGATATTCGGATCATAGTCAGGGTATGATGCAAGGGCTAGGACTTCTCCAGTCTTTACATTACTTACGACAACTGCACCACTTGCTGCATTTGGAGCAGAATTTATTGGTGAAAAGGTTCCGTATTCTGATTCATAAGTTGAGCCTTCACTTATAGCTTCAAGAACTCCCTTTAGTGATTTTTCTGCTTGTTCTTGGAGATCTCTGTCTATAGTAAGGTAGACATCATCACCTGGCTCTGATGTAGACTTTGATATTGTCTGACGTCTGTTACCTGAAGAGTCTACTGTTACTAGGCTTCTACCGTTCTTACCCTTGAGATTATCCTCGTAGGATTCTTCGATTCCAGTCTTTCCTATGATTTCATCTCTGAGATAGCCTCTGTCGTTTACGTATTTATCAACCTCATCGCCTGTTGCAATTGGTCCCATGTATCCTAGGACGTGGCTTGCTAGGTATCTATTTGGATAGTTTCTAATTGGGATAGTATCGACTATGATTCCACTTGCCTTGTCAATTTTTTCTTCAATCTTAAGTACTGTGGATTCATCCAAGTGGTAGACTATATTTATAGGCCTATAGCCGAGGTTGCCTTGACGATTTAGCTTATTGTCTAAAGTTAATATTCCTATAGCTTCTTGGTCGCTATAGTCTTCTAGCTTGTCTACTTTCTTAATATAAGAAAGAATCTGTCCCGCATCTTTTTCTTCTGTGAGGATATCTACTACATCGTCTGTGCTATTGGACTTATCTTTTTGGGCATAGTAGGTATAGAAGTCCTTCTCGTCTTTGGTAAAGGTATAGGTCCACTCTTCTGGATCCTCATCTGTAATGTCGATATTTGGATAGATATTATTTTTGGTATTGGCATTTTGGGCCATGTATTTGATATTTTCTGAAAGGATAAGTTTCTTAAGGAGCTTATTTTCATCAGCAAGCTTTACAAGTTCACTTACCGCAGATCCTGCTTGGGGATTTTTGAAGCTTACATCAACTGAGTAATTGTTCTTATCCTCGTCCTTTTCAGTAACAACCTCTGTCTCGAAGTTAGCGTAGATTCCCATATTTTCAAGTTGTTCTATTAGGATATTAGCAGGAATGATGTATTCTCCTGAATCATCTACACTAGCTTCTGTCAACACTTCTTCTATGGTTGAATTTTTGACAATCTCATAGAAGTCGTCAGCAGCAGTAGACTCGTAATTTATATTTGGGAAAAGCTTGTGAAGCTTGGCCTTTTTCTCTATGAAATCTTCGTCGCTTTTTACAGCATAGTCTTTAAGAACTAGGTCTCCTTCAAGACCATTTTCGACAAGCAAGTCATAAGCAAGTTTTCTAGCGTGAGAGTTTTGGAGGATTGTTAGAATTACTGATTCATCTTCCCCAACAGATTCTACAATCACATCCATTGGATCGTCATTTTTACTAAAACCTATTGATTTTAATTTCTCTCCGGAGTTTTCCTTAAAGCTTATAGCAAGGTCTCCATCTTTTTGTCCAACATGGCAAGGAATATCGATTCCCCTTTTCTTTAAGGCAAGAAGGGCTGTGTTTGCCGTTTCATATTCGATTCCTTCCTTTTGGTAGGATGAAGAGATAAATTCTCTTATGAGATTGTTGTCAATCAGAAGGTTTACCACCTTATCCATAGGCATCTTCTTGTGGTCAAAGTATGTATCTTCGTCCTTGTACTCAAAGGAGTTTAGCCTTAGGTTAAAGTCTTCAGTATAGTTTACTCCGTCTTCTTCTAGGATATCGACAAGTTTTGATATATTTTCTATCTTCTTATCCTCATCCATGCTTGACATTTGATCCTTGTATAATTGGACCGTAAAGGATGGGATAGAGCTTGCTAGGATTTTGCCGTTTCTGTCATAGATATTTCCACGACTTGCAATCTCATCAACTTCTTTTACTTTTCTATTATCAGACAAGTCTCTGTAGTAGTCTCCCTTAACTAGCATTACCTTGCTTAGCCTTATGACTATAGCAAGGAATAATACTATGACTAGGATTTGTACAAAAATCAGTCTTTTTTCTCTTGTTTTTTTCACTTAAACACCCCTTATATCTTGTAAGTTGGAATGTACATGATTTTCTTGACAATAACATTATAGAGTAGATAAACTAGACTGTTTAGAATAGTTTCTATGATTAGGGCTAGAGGTACGTAGGTTAGTATATCAGCTCCAGGCTTTCCTAGGATAAAGTATATCAATGATATTAGAATGAAACTTCCTAGACTTGCTATAGCTGTTACAATCGCTCCACTTGACTTATCTTTTGGAACTTTCACCTCTCCTACAATATATCCTATTAGATAATAGCTTAGGGCCCTTACTCCTATAAATGGTGTTAGAAGAAAGTCTTCTACTAGACCTAGGATTAGCCCGCTTACGCTGCCAGTCTTTCTTCCCAAATATTGGGATAGGACGACTATGGCTGGTATAAGAATATTTATATTTGCTCCAAATATATCTATCTTAGAAAATACAGATGTTTGGAGGATAAATGATACTAATAATAATATAAAGGTCTTAAATTTATTCATCTATTTCTCCTTGATAATCCCTATTTTCTATAACCTCATCTACACTGTATTGGTCAGTTTTCTTTAGAATCAAGACCCTATACAAGTGAGAGAAGTCCACTGGTGAGTTTAGGGTTATATTTTTCCTTAGAGCATCTTCGCTCATAGTTACATTGGATACTGTTCCTATATAGATTCCTTCTGGATAAACTCCACCAAGCCCGCTTGTTAATAGAACGTCTTTAGTCTCTACTTCACTATCTACATCTAGCATGTAACCTTGGATAGTCTTTTGAGTGAAGTTATCAATCACTCCATAATCTCCACTCTTAGAATTGATGAAGGATACGTCATTTGACATAGAATTTATTGTCTCAACCCTTGCTGTCGTCGCATAGACTTCTACTACTTTACCAACAAGACCTGTATAGTATTTGCTATCACCTATAGCCTGAAGGATGATGTCGTTTTTCTCGATTCCATCATTTTTGCCCTTATCTATGGTGAAGTTCTTGGTCATAGAGTTCGAGTCTGTGTTTACAACTTTCGCCTTCATGTAGGAATTTTCTGAATTATCAATGGCGTTTTTTTCTTCTTCTAGGAAGTTTTTCTTGCTAATAATTGTATTTAGCTTAGCATTTTCAATCTCGAGCGCCTTGTTTTCTTCCTCTAATTTCTCTACAGCTGCCCTAGTCTCCTTAGAACCGAGACTTCTTTCAACTTGCTCCTTTATGGTAGAAGATATTGAATAAGTAACTTTTTCTACTGGAGCAAAGATTGTGTTAGCTATATTTGAACCTGTTTCGTTAATTTTTTCTGTTTGGGAAGAGATTGCTATAGATAAAAGCAAAACTACTAATGTTACGACAAAGCCCTTCCTGTCTTTTTTCTTTCTTCTGTATGCCATAATTACCTACTTACGATATTTCACAAATCTATCAGGGTTATCTAAGATAAGACCTGCGCCTTTTATAGAATCTGTAAGAGGATCTTCTGAGATATTTACCCTAAGACCAGTATTGTCTGAGATATATTCGATAAGCCCCTTAAGTCTTGCAAGTCCTCCTGTAAGGAAGATCCCATCTCTTTTGATATCAGAGCTAATTTCTGGTGGAATTTTCTCTAAGACTTCATAGATTAATTCACAAATGTCATTGGCAAAAGGCATGACGCATTCAACCAAATCCTTGCTTTTTATTTCTATAGTCTTTGGCATGGCAGTCTCAAGGTCTCTTCCATCGACCTTCATAGTATTGTTTTTGTCTGAAACTTTAAGACTTATTAGATTCTTTTTTACAACTTCCGCTGTATTTTTGCCAATTTCTAGAGAAAACTTATTTCTTATAAATTCTACAATCGTATCATCTATATAGTCTCCCGCCTTCTTTATATTTTTTGTCGCTATAACTCCATTTAGGGAAACTACTGTTGCCTCGCTAATTCCAGCTCCTAAATTTAGCATAAATATTCCTCTTGGTTCATCAGGATTTAACTCCATCCCATAAGCTGCTGCAAGAGTCTGATCTACTAGGATAACGTCCCTACTACCTGCATGGAGGGCAGCATCTTCTACGGCTCTTGCTTGAATATCTGTGATAGAAGAAGGAACGCATATTACAACCCTTGGTTGAAGGAAGGAGAAGCCCCCGTTTACCTTCTTGAAGAAATAATTGAGCAAGGCTTCAGTCAGATTAAAGTCTGTTATCACTCCATCTCTTATAGGCCTTACTATGTGGATTTTCTCGTGGGTCTTGCCTAACATAGCCTTGGCCTCTTCTCCAATAGCTAAGACCTTGGTATTATTTTCATCTAAAAGCAAAAAACAAGGCTCACTTGCTATAAGCCCTTCGCCCTTCTTATATACTAAAATATTGCTTGTGCCAAGATCGATGGCAAAATCTGAAGCAATCATTCTAAAACTCATAATCTATACCTCTTACAAATTCCCTTCTTTTTTAAAACTATAATAACTACTATTTCCTACAACTATATGGTCTAGGACTTCTATATCCAAAATATCCCCAGCCTCTGCTAGCCTATCTGTGATGAGAAAGTCCTCGGTCGAAGGCTTTGGATTGCCGCTAGGATGGTTATGGACTAAAATCATTGACTTAGCACTCTTTTTGATAGCAGGCTTAAAGACTTCCCTTGGGTTTACTACAGTCGAATTTAAATCTCCTATAGAAATTACTTCCTTGGCTATGATAACATTTTTGCTATCAAGTAAAATCGCATAGAAATGTTCCTTCTTTAGGTTGGAAAGTCTGGGGCTCATGATATCATAGACATCCTTACTGGAGCTAATCTTTTCTATCTTCTTATCTAAGACTCTCTCGTTAATCCTCTTACCTAACTGAAGACCAGCGACAACTCTAGTAGCCTTTGCCTCTCTGATACCTTTGATATTCATAAGTTCCTTAACTTCGATTTCTAGAAGCTCTTCATAGGAAAAGATCTCAAGAATCTCCTTGGATAACTCAATTACATTCTTATCCTTAGTACCAGTAGATAAGATTATTGCCAAAAGCTCATAATCTGTAAGGGAGTCAAAGCCTTCTCTGATTAGCTTTTCTCTTGGCTTATCGTATTTTTCTAAGTCTTTAAAGCTTTTTGTCTCTTTCATTTCTACTAAACCCAATCTTTTCCATATGCTTTATAATATAATTCGAACTAAGACCTACAAAAAATCCACTAAAAGTTCCAATAAAAACTAGAAGCGGGAAATAGTAATACATCTTGATATTGTCCATAACTATTGCAGAAACCAGAACTTGGCCAAAGTTGTGGAAGAAAGCACCAATTTCACTTACTCCTATAAAGCTTAGGCTCTTATTAAGATATCTCATAGAAATACTCATGGCAATACTTGCAAGAATCGCCCCAGCCACTGAAAAAAAGAAGGAGCTAACCATACCTGTTGCTAAAACCAAAAGGAATGATTTAAGTACTCCAATCAAAAGAGCTGTCCTAAGTCCATAAAAGTACAAGCTTACTAGTAATATTATATTTGAAAGTCCAAGTTTTGCACCTGGTATTGGGACAGGTAGGGGAATAAAATGTTCAACTAAAGAAATCGCTAGAGCCATAGCTACAAGTAGGGCCATGGTCGTTATTTTTCTAATATCTTTATTCATCTAACCACCTTATCTATCTTATCTTCTCTACTGTTATTAGCATCATCAGTAGAATAAACTTCCATAAACAACCTATTAGGCAGGCAGACTACCGTCTCTCCTACATCACTAATTGGGGCCATATGAACACAAATCTGATCGTTACAATCAGCTTCTGATACGTAGGCCTTGCCGTTTTTTATCTTAACTATGTTATAATGTCCCCCATATTCGATCCTGAACTCATCGTCCTTATCTAGGGGAACTTCCTTGATAACCTTGGATTCTTGCTTAATAACTAATATATTTCCTCTCTCTTTGGAGGTAATCTTTGAAATAGCAAAGGCAAAAGCCAAAGAAAATATCAAGAGAAATCCGATAACATAGATATCTCCTTTTTTTATTTTCATTTTACACCTCAAGAACTAGTTTATCATTTTTATTGGGAGATTGTCAATTTTAGGTATAAGAAAACAGCGCAATTTCTTGCGCTGCAAATTCTATTCAAAAACTTCTATACATTTGTTTGGACATTTGTCTGCTGCTTGTTTTAGAAGCTCAGGATCGAAGTCATTTCCAATCTCTTCTACTGAAAGGAAATTATCCATCTTAAATGCTTCTGGATAGGTCTTAGCACAGATTGTACATCCTATACAAGAGTTTTTACAATTATTTCTTGCATCCTTACCCTTGTCATGGCTTGAGCAAAGTACAACTTGTTTTTGGCTAAATGGAATTAGTGTTATGATATTTTTAGGACAAGTATCGACACACTTACCACAAGCTACACATTTTTCTCTATCTACTACAGCAACTCCGTCTTTTACGTGAATCGCATCGAATGGACACACTTTTTCGCATGAACCGCATCCTACACAACCGTAATTACAAGCTTTCTTGCCACCGAAAAGTGCTATTTGTGCTCTACAATCTTCAATTCCTGAATATTCGAAAAGATCCTTTGCCGCTTCACATGTTCCGTCACATTTTACAACTGCAACTTTCCTATCAGCTCCTCCAGCAGATTCTACTCCCATTACCTCAGCTACAGCATCCGTTGTAGCCTTACCTCCTATAGCACAAGCATTTACTGGAGCTTCTCCATTTGCAATAGCTTCTGCAAGTCCATCACATCCAGGGAATCCACAAGCACCACAGTTGGCACCTGGTAGGGCATTTCTTACTTCTTGTTCTTTGACAGATTTTTCTACGTGGAATTTCTTACTTACTACACCAAGGGTAAAAGCAAAGAAGAAACCTAGGGCGGCGAGTACCGCTATTGGAATTATTATAGTTTCTAACATTTCCCCCTCCTATGCTAATCCTGCAAAGCCCATAAAGGCGATAGCCATAAGTCCTAGTGTTACTAGGGTTATTGGAACACCCTTAAAGGTCTCTGGTAATGAATTGTATTCGATTCTTTCTCTAATGTAAGCTAAGATTGTAATAGCTAGAGTAAAACCAATAGCTGCTGCTAGGGCGTAAACTATTGTTTCTACAAGAGTATAAGATGAGTCGATAGCCTTGATTGCTACACCTAAAACTACACAGTTTGTTGTGATTAGTGGAAGAAATACTCCCAAGGCACCGTATAGGGCTGGCATAGATTTTTTCATTACTGCTTCTACTGCTTGTACTAATGATGCGATTACTAATATAAATACAACTGTTTGTAAGAATCCGATATTTAATGGATCTAGTATGTAATATTGGATTATCCAAGTGATAATTGAAGCAAGGGTTATAACAAATATAACTGCCATTCCCATACCTCTTGCTGTCTCTACCTTGCTTGTAACACCAAGGGCAGGACATATACCTAAGAATTGACCGAGTACATAGTTACTTACGAAAATAGTTGCAATAATTATTGAAAATAGATTTCCCATAATATCTCCTATCTTATTTTCTCTTCTTTGAAATAGCATTGAATGCTGCAACTAACATACCAAGAACTATAAATGATGATGCTGGTTGTTGTAAGAATCCGATTGTATATGCTTCCGGAATTATTTGTGCTCCGAAAAGTGATCCTGCTCCTAGAAGCTCTCTAAAGAAAGCTAGAAGGGAAATTGCAAATGTGTATCCTAGTCCTTGACCAAGTCCATCTACGATTGATGCTACTGGTCCGTGACTTGAGGCAAAACCTTCCGCACGAGCAAGGATCAAGCAGTTAACTACTATTAGTGGAATAAAGATACCCAAGGATTCATCTAGGGCTGGCAAGTATGCTTTGATTGCCATTTGTACCATTGTTACAAAGCCTGCTATGATTACGATAAAGGCTGGGATTCTTATTTCATCTGAAATGAAATTTCTTAGTAAAGAAATTACCAAGTTACTCATTACTACTACGAATATTACTGATACTCCCATTCCTATAGCATTGATCAAGGAAGAAGATATGGCAAGAACTGAACACATACCTACTGTTTGAACGAAAACTGGGTTATTAGCAAATATTCCTTCGATAAAGACTTTTCCTAAATTCTCTTTAGGAGCTTTCTTTTCTTTTTTATTTTCTATTGGTCTATCAATTTGATTTTCCATAATATCTCCTAATTAAGTTCACCTAGGACACTGGCTGCGTCATTGATACCTCTTAGGATTGTTCCTGTAGATATTGTCGCACCAGAGATGCCTACGATCTCATTTTCTCCGCCGGACTCAGAAGCCTTAACTTCTCCGTCCATGTTTACTCCAATCATTCCTTCCTTGAAGAAATCTTCTTCCATTTGCTTACCGAATCCTGCAGATTCTGCGTGGTTTAATGGAGCAAATCCTGTGATATTGTGATCTTTATCACATCCTATTAGAAATTCTATATCTCCACCGTATCCACCTGGTGATAGGATTTGGAATACATATCCGTCTCCTTGACCACCTTCAGCCTTATAGATTTTCTCAATGCTTTCTGGCTTGCCATCTACTTCTACTTCCTCATAAGAGTCAGCAGGTAGGACAACTGATAAAGATTCTTGAAGTTTCTCTTGGGCCTTAGCTTCTATGATTGGACTTGTAGCGTTGTTTGTTAGCGCTAGGGCAAAGGCGGTAACTGATGTAATCAAGAATAATTTTAGGCCTAATTTTAAACTATTATTCATTTTCTTTTCCTTTCTTTGCCTCAACTTTACCGAAAGTCTTAGGTCTTGTGTGAGCTTCAATTATAGGAACTACTAGGTTCATAAGAAGAATTGAGTATGATACACCTTCTGGATATCCACCCCAAACCCTTATTATGGCTGTAAGGATTCCTGCTCCTATAGCAAAGACATATTGGCCTTTGATTGTCATTGGTGTTGTTGTATAGTCAGTTGCCATAAAGAAGGCACCAAGCAACAAACCACCTGATAGGATATTTCTGAGCGATGCAGCAAAGCCATCAGGACCAAATATTCCTAATAAAACTGTCGCTGTAAGTATGTATGTTAGTGGAATTCTAACGTGAATTACTTTTCTTACTATTAGATAGCATGCACCGATTAAGATTGCAAGGGCTGATACTTCTCCTAGACATCCTGGGATATTTCCGAGGAAAAGATCCATTGTACTAAAGCTTGCTGGATCTGATAGAGGAGTTGCTCCTGATACCATTGATACATCTTTTACAGTCTTAAGGGTTGCTACTCTTTGTGGTGGTACAAAGCTTGTCATAGTTTCTGACCATGAAGCCATTAGGAAGGCTCTTGCTGCAAGTGCAGGGTTTACTATGTTTTGTCCGATTCCACCAAAGAACATCTTAGCTACTATGATTGCAAACATAGCTCCGATTACCATTTGCCATACTGGCAAGGTGAATGGAACGTTGTAGGCAAGGAGTATTCCTGTAACTACTGCTGATAAATCTTTGATTGATTGATTTCTCTTTGTTATTTTGTTAAATATATATTCTGATAACACGCAAGTTATGACAGATGCTAGGATAAGTATTAGGGCTCTATAGCCAAAGTAATATACTGAGGCAAGCCCAGCTGGTATTAGTGCTATAATTACATCTAGCATGTCTTTTTTAACTGTACGATTGCTTCTAACATGAGGAGAAGCTGTTACCAATAGTTGTTTTGTATTTTCCATATTCTCCTCCTATTTACCTGCTTGTCTTATTTGTCTCTTACCAAACTTGATAGCTTCTACTAGAGGTCTGTTTGATGGACAAACGAATGAACAAGATCCGCACTCTATGCAATCCATGATATTAAGCTCTTGTGCTTTTTCGAATCTCTCTTCTAGGGAGAACTTGTGGATGTAGAGTGGAAGTAAGTAAACTGGACAAACATCAACGCATCTACCGCATCTAATGCAAGGGCTTACTTCAAGAGGCTCGGCCTCATCACTTGCTAGGACTAGGACGCAGTTACTTGCTTTCTCGGTTGGTCTAGTTAGGTCTGGTTGAGCAATACCACACATTGGACCACCATTTACAAGCTTAGCTATATCATCTGCTCCACCTGCTTCTTCTATGAGATAGCCAAATTCTGTTCCGCAACGAACTAACATGTTTGTTGGGTTTTTGACAGACTTACCAGTTACTGTAACTATTCTTTCGTAAAGTGGCTTATCCATATATATCGCTTCATATATTGCATTCATTGTAGAAACGTTTGATACTATAGCTCCAACATCCATTGGAAGACCGCCACTTGGTACTTGACGATTTAGGCAAACATCTATGATTCTTTTCTCGTCACCTTGAGGATATTTTGTTTGAAGCTTCTTGATTTCAATATCAAATGATGAATTTTCCTTAGCGAATTTTTCTAAGGCACTTACCATTGTATCGAATGCCTTTGGCTTGTTATCTTCTATAGCGATAATTCCCTTTTTAGCAGATACTGCCTTCATCGCTTGGGTTAGGGCCTTAAGGATTCTTTCTGGCTTGTTTTTCATTAGATAATCATCACAAGTAATATATGGTTCGCACTCTGCTCCATTTACTATTACTGTATCTACTGGCTTGGCTGGTAAATATTTTATGTGAGCAGGAAAGGCAGCTCCACCCATACCTACTATTCCAGCTTCCTTGATCTTTGCTACTATTTCTTCTGCATTAAGATCGACATTATCTTTTTCTATGTATTCTTTATCTTGGTCGAAACCTTCGGTATCAATTACGACTGCCTTGGCGTTTTTGCCTGAGGCAGTTTGTAAATCGATAATGTCCTTTACCACTCCTGCTACAGATGAGTGGATATTTGCAGAGAAATTTCCGACAGCTTCTCCTATAAGCTGACCTACACTAACTTCGTCTTTTTTTGCTACAAGACATTTGCTAGGTGCACCTATATGTTGGATAAGAGGAATTGTTACAAGTTTAGGAATACTTGCCATATGAAGTTCACTGTTTTCAGTAAGCTCCTTATACTCCTCCATGTGCACTCCATTTTTAAAGGTAATGGAATTCATAAATCTCTCCTTCTATTTTTATTTGCTCTTCTTCTATTATAAAGTAAAATCGCTTTTCATTCAATATTTATCTTATATTTCTAATGAAATCTTTAATAAAAATCTCAAAATTTCTATTACTTAGGGACCTTAGGTCAGAAATTTCTTCCTCGCTTGGAAGGCCATCCTTGTAAAACTTTTTCATGACTTCATAATTGGCATTTACCTTTGTGACATATTGCCTAGTTTCTTCGAAAGGAATATTTAAAGGGTCAGGATTGTCCTTATCAAGAGTACCTTCCTTAATCCAGTTGTCAACATTGCCAACTCCCCCATTGTAGGCTGCAAGGGCTAGGTCTCTGTTGTTATAATATCTATAAAGATAGTCAAAATATCCTACTCCCAAATCTAGGTTGTAGTCGACATCGTTTAGCTTTTCTGGATAGTAATCAATACCTACGACATCTGCAGAATGCTTGGCCGTATCTTCTAGTAATTGCATTAGGCCGTGGGCTCCTTGGTGGCTTTGGGCATTATTATCAAAGTCAGATTCAACCTTGATTATTGACGCAGTTAGGAGGGGATCTACATTATATTTTTCGGAATATTCATAAATTTGATCTTGGTAGGAAATTTGGGTTCTAGATGTTTGGTAGGATATTAGGCCGTATACTATAGCGAAAAATATGCCTATAGCAAGAACAATGAAGCCCAAAACCTTCCCTATAAATTTAACAACTTTCATTAAAGTCACCTCGCTTAATGATTTTTTCTATTTGCCTTCTTAAACTTTCTATATCGCCGCTATTGTCGATTATGATGTCACTTTGCTTTTTCATTTCTTCTAGCTCATCCTGGCTTTCAATCTTTTTTAGGGCAAAGTCATAATCGATCTTATCACGAGCCATAAGTCTTTTGATTTGGACCTCCCTAGAAGCTGTAACAAGGACTACCAAGTCATGAGGAAATCTATCTTTGATTTTAAAAAACAAGGGAACTTCTATAAAGACCTTATCTTCCTTGCTGTTTTCTACCATCTCATTTATAGCAGAAATGATATTCGTATGGCTTATTTCATTAAGTCTTTCCATCTTCTCATTGTCATTAAAGATGATCTCAGCAAGCTTCTTCTTATCGAGATAATCACCATCAAAGGCTGGGGCAAAGATAGGCTCGTTTTTGATGGCTATATAATTCTTGCCCCCCTTTTTGATAAGGTCTCTATTTACCTCATCAGCACTAATTAAATCGTAGCCTTTTTCTTTTAAAATATCTGCTACAGTAGACTTGCCTGATGCGATAAGGCCTGTAATTACAATCCTACTTGGACTCATACATACTTACTCCTGTGTCAATATCCACTATCAAAGGAACCTCAAGATCTGCTGCATTCTCCATGGATTCTCTTAGGATTTTGATAGCCTCATCCTTAGATGATTCATCTGCCTCTAGAATTATCTCATCGTGGATTTGGAGGACGATTTTAGCATCAAGTCCTGCTTTTTTGAGATTCTTGTCAGTTTCTATCATGGCAATCTTTATAATGTCTGCTGCAGTTCCTTGGATAGGAGTATTTAGGGCAACCCTTTGGCCGAAGCTTCTTACGTTAAAGTTTCTCGAATTGATCTCTGGGACATATCTTCTTCTCTTAAAGAGAGTCTCCACATAGCCATCTTCCTTGGCCTTTTCTACAATAGAATCCATATATTCCTTGATTGAAGGGTAACTTGCCATGTAATTGTCGATGTATTCCTTGGCTTCCTTCCTTGGTATGTTTAGATTTTGTGATAGGCCGTAGTCACTTATGCCATAGATTATTCCGAAGTTTACAGCTTTTGCCTCAGATCTTTGTCTTTTTGTAACCTTATCAAGGTCAGTGTGAAAGACTTTTGAAGCAGTCTGTGTGTGGATGTCTACTCCATCCTTAAAGGCATCTATCATATGACGATCTCCTGAAAGTGAGGCTAGTATTCTTAGCTCGATTTGTGAGTAGTCTGCATCTATTAGGATTTTACCTTCCTCTGACCTAAAGGCCTTTCTGATAAGTCTACCCTCGTCGGTTTTTATAGGAAGATTTTGTAAGTTAGGGTCTTGGGAAGAAAGTCTACCGGTTGCAGCTATATTTTGCCTAAAGGTTGACCTAATTCTTCCATCTTCATCTATGGCCTTCTCAAGTCCTTCTATATAGGTTGAGCGTAGCTTGAAAAGCTCTCTGTATCTTTCGATTTTAGGAATAATTTGATGTTTATCCCTTAATTTTTCAAGGACCTGGGCATTAGTTGAAAAGCCTGTCTTAGTTTTCTTGATAACAGGAAGGTCCAAATCTTTAAAGAGAACTTCACCTAATTGCTTGGTAGAGTTGATATTAAACTCGCTACCAGCAAGTTCATAAATCTCTCCGGTAATCTTATCTATATCCTTATCTATATTCTCCTTTAGATCTTCAAGGACCTTTTTGTCTGTGACAAATCCCACTATTTCCATATCAGCTAGGACCTTTGAAAGTTTAATCTCAATCTCCTTATAGAGGTCTAGCATATGGTATTCGTCAAGTTTATCTTCCAAGATTTCCTTAGAATCTTCTATCGCATTAATTCCGCTTGCTAGGTAGTTTCCAAGCTCATCAAAGTCTAAGTCCTCATATTTTAGGGCCTTCTTACCCTTACCTAAGAGGTCTACCGGACTTTTTACTTCGTAATCTAGATAAGATTGACTTAAGACTTTTAAATCATAAGAAGACCTTGATGGATCGATCAAATAATGCATAAGCATCATATCGTCATAAGGAAGTTTAAGATTGATCCCAAGTTTATCTAGAAGAACAACATCTTCTTTAATATCGAAGGAATTCTTCACTATATCTTCATCCTCGAATATTTCCTTGAACTTGCTTACAAAATCTCTATCAGGATCTACTATATAAGTAGGAGTGTCAGTAGTCTTTATTCCTAGCTTATAAATCTCGCTGTGAATGTACCTATCTCCTTCATAAATGGACTTGAAGGTAAACTCCTTGTTTTTCTTAATAGCTTCGATTAGCTTATCTGAATTCTCTAACTTCTCATAGGCAAAGTCCTTATCTTCCTTTGGACTATCTCCCCCATCCATATCTTCTAGGAACTTGTTGAAATTGTATTTAGAATACTTTTTTCTCAAGCTTTCAAGGTCTGGATCCTTCACCTTAAGCTCTTCTAGGTCAAATTCTACTGGAGCACTGGTCACAATTGTCCCTATTTTCTTACTCATATAGGCTATAGCTTCACTATCGATTAGTGTCTGTTTGGTCTTTTTACCAGAAACTTCGTCTATATGATCGTAGAGCCCTTCGATAGATCCGTATTTTTGGATAAATCCGATAGCCTTCTTTGGACCTATTCCATCAACTCCAGGGATATTATCAGACTTATCTCCTTCTAGCCCCTTAACTTCGATCAATTGCTTGGGACTTAAGCCAAATTCTTCCTTTATGGTATCGACTGTGTATTCCTTAGTCTCGGAAACTCCCTTCTTGGTAAGATTGACTACGATCTTCTCATCTACAAGCTGAAGGTAATCCCTATCTCCAGTGATTAAAACAGACTCATAGCCTTCTTCTTGGGCCATTTTTGCATAGGTTCCCACAATATCATCCGCCTCAAATCCATCGAGGTCAGTATATTTAACATTAAGGGAATCTAAGATATCCTTTAGAATTCCGAACTGATAGGATAGCTCACTAGGCATCTTGTCACGAGTTCCCTTGTAGTCCTCAAACTCCTTGTGCCTAAAAGTCTTAGATGCCCTATCAAAGGCCACAAGGACATAATCTGGTTTATATCTATCAAAAGCGTTGTTATACATGGTCAAAAAACCATAAACGCCATTAGTCATAACGCCGTCATTGTTTGTAAGTTTAGGAAGAGCAAAAAACGCCCTAAAAATCAAACTAGACCCGTCAATTAACATAACTGTTTTACTCATTATTACTCCTTTACATATAGTATATCATACTTTGTTTTGAGGATTAAAAAAAGTAAGCGGACAAGCCGCCTACCCTATTCTTCTATGGTATAATCAAAGTCTTCTTTATTAAATTGTCTACTATCTTCCCTAAAGCTATCAGTAATATGAGCCTTATCAAAGACAAACATAGCCATCCTAGTATAATATCTACTCTGATCTTGATGTTTAAATACAACTAAGATATTTTTACCACTGACATCTTCCAACTTTGCTTTTTCTCTATCGAAAATTTCCCTGACTTCAACATTTCTAGGTGCAATAATACCAATAGGCTGGGCTTTCACTAATGTAAAAACACAAACAAGAGAAAATATTAATCCTAGTAATCTCTGATTGTCAAAATTTAAAAATAAATAGTAAAGAGCACTCATAAAAATCAAGATATGAATCGTCCTAATATACCTGTCAAAACTTGCTAGCCACAAGGCTTCATGAGTTGGCATAGAGAATAGATACATCAAATACAAGCCTAAAGCATAAAATCCATAGACTATTAAAGATATGATTGGTACTTTATGAATACTTTTATCCTTATTATAAATAAAATATATTAATACAAGAATTATTAAAAATACAATCATGAACCAGTCACTAATTAATGCCTTAGCAAATAAGCTGCTGATTTTATTAACAACTTCCATATCTTTAGAGTGTAGTTCTTTTGAATAAGCGCTAATACTCATTTGATGTTTACTTAAAGTTCCAAATTCATTTTTCACATGTAAATTCCATGATAAATAACTTATAAGAACAGCTAAAAGATCGTAGCAAGCTAAAATACGTGCCTTCTTTCTCTCATAAAATACATAAAAAATCATAAGAAATATAGCTAACATTAGACCGCTATTTTTAAGTAAAACAAGACTTGCAAACATAGGCACGGTGAAAATACCTAACTTTTTATTTTCTCTTAAATACAAGTAAAAAGCGAAAATCGCAAAGGCAAAAGCAGATAAAAGGCTATCTACGTACAAAGTATAGGGCCTAGTATTATAAAATAGAGCAAAAGCTACAATTAATAAGCCATAAACAAAATTACTTCCTTTTAAACAATAAAAAAAACAGAAGCAAGCCGAATACATAAGCATAGTATTAGCTATAAAAAGTTTTCCTTCGCTATATCCCACAAACTTCCCTATTCCATACAAGAAATAAGCACTAGCTTGGGGATAGGACTTAAAGTCAATTGTAAAATCAGATGCTGTATTTAAGGAATCTTTCTCTAAAATAAGCCTAGAAATTACACCCCAATGGCTATAATCGTCATACCAAAAAGATTTCTTATTATAAAGATAAATAGTAAAAACTATAAGTCCTAGGAAAAATAAATAATAGGAAGGGAAAAGACTCTTGATGATATGCTTTTTTGATTTGTAAGTAAATAAAATAGCTATACCTATTATATTTACAGCATAAACCCAAATTTTCATAAAGGAAAAAAGAGCAGCTATATAAATTGTCAAAATATAAGTCGTAGCAAGTACAAAAGGGATAAAGTAATTATTAAGTAGAAATTTCTCTTTTACATAAGAACTAAATCCCATAAAACTTAAAATTATAAATATTAATCCAATAAAACCTGTCATAAATTATTTACCATTAAAAATAAATTTATTCTGTATAGTAAAAGAAAGCAAGAAGATAATAGTATCAACTATTAGTTTAATAAGGCTTGCATTCATATTTACTCTCTCAAAAATCATATCCACAAAAAATGCAGAAAGTAACATTTGACATAGCCATAAAGCTACATATTTTATAAACATTGACTTATCTTTATTATCATCAGCAAAAACCAGGTTTTTATTTACATTATAATTAAAAATCCCAGAAATAATCCTTGCAAGTGCAGTAGATGACCAGATGACCTTACTAGATGTAGTCATTATACTTGGTAAAAACTTAGCAAGAACTGTAAAAGCCCCAATATCCACAAGAAAAGATGATAGGGATGAGATGATAAACTTAAAGAAAGTACCAAGCATGACCCTGTAGATCTTAAAAGAATCCTTGATAGGATTAAAGTGTGTCTCGCTATTATTATCAAAATAAACAGTTTCTATAGGAATTTCTATGATTTTTTTCTTAGTTTGGGATGAATTAATGAGCATATTTATCTCATACTCAAACCTTTCACCAGGAAGATCTAAGAAATCAGCAAGGTAGGCTTTAGGAATAGCCCTAAGACCTGTTTGAGTGTCTCCTATCTTATCATAAAACATAAGTTTATAGATAAAACTAGTAGTTTTGTTACCGAAAGATGACTTAAAAGGAACGCCTTCTTTATTAAAATCACGAGAACCCAAATACATAGCTACATCGCTCTTCTTTAAAATACTAGCAATATTTAGGACATCACTCACCTTATGCTGACCATCTGAATCGACGGTAATTACATAGGAAAAGTCCTCGTAAGTATTTAATATGTAATTAAAAGAATTCTTCAAAGCTCTTCCCTTACCAAAATTCCTGTAGTGGGTAAATACATCGAAGCCTTCGCTTATTAAATTGTCAAAATATTCATCGTATTCCGCCCTACTCCCGTCATTTACCAAAAGAATCCTAGAAAATCCTATATCTTTTAATTCATAAAGATAGGATCTAAGTATTTCCTTGGGAGGGTTAAGTGCAGGAATTAAAATAATAAAATCGTCCATAATTTCCCTCTTATATTGTATTGGAATTATTATACTATAAAAACAAAACTTCTCTGAAAAGGTAAAGTATAAATCTAAGAGTTATACATAAATATCAAATTATAGAAAAATCTTGATAGTTAATAAAAAATTTCTTTTGCCAAATCATTTCATAAGCAATCTTAAAATATCTATCTATTCATATACAATCGATTTAAACTTCTTACCCACAGGCAAAAAAAGAAACGTTGAAAATTCAACGTTCTCTCTAAATACTTGGCACGTCATTGAGGATTCGAACCCCAGGCCTTCTGGTCCGTAGCCAGACGCTCTATCCAGCTGAGCTAATGACGCATGGAGCGGGTGAAGGGAATCGAACCCTCGCAACCAGCTTGGAAGGCTGGGGCTCTACCACTGAGCTACACCCGCAAAAGGATACTTAATTATTATATAGCAAAATTAAATATTTTCAATTATAATTTATGCTAATAAAAATAAAAACTTACGAGTCTCGTAAGTTCACTATGGAGCGGATGACGAGATTCGAACTCGCGACCCTCGCCTTGGCAAGGCGATGCTCTACCACTGAGCCACATCCGCATATGAAAAATTATGGAGCTGATGATAGGACTTGAACCTACAACCTATTGATTACAAATCAATTGCTCTACCAATTGAGCTACATCAGCGAACCTACCATTAAACCATGATAGATAATAATTCATCACCTCAAAGAATACCCAACCTCAAAGCTGGTTAATTAATAAGTATCTTTGATGTTAATAATTTTGGCGACCTGGATAAGATTCGTAACTCAGTCAGCTGCGCTGTTTCAAATCTTAGATTTGAAATCTTTGAGACGAATGATAATGAGTCCAAAGAACTCCTCCGCCGTTACGGCGGCCTATCTTTTATATTATCTTTGGTCTTAGTAAATTTGGCGACCTGGATGAGATTCGAACTCACGACCTCCGCCGTGACAGGGCGGCATTCTAACCAGCTGAACTACCAGGCCATAATAAGGCACTGCGCCTAATGGAGCAGTCTCCATGAAATGGTGATTTGCAAAGCAAATCATTTTACGCCTCTCCGGCGCTTAGAGGAGCCTCCACGGAGTGGTGTCATAAAAAACATCAACTCAAACGAAGATTTTCCTAAAATGATAATTTATGTATAAATTATCTTATGGTGGAAGTAACAGGGCTCGAACCTGTGACCCCCTGCTTGTAAGGCAGATGCTCTCCCAACTGAGCTATACTTCCAAAAGTAGAATTAATTCTCAATTAATTCTATTTACTCATCGGCTAGCTAACAAAGTTACATAGTAACTTTGAAAATCCTCTAATAGCCAGATTAGCTAGCTTCGATGTCTGACCTACAATCTATTTGCAATACAAATGGTGTTAGGTCATTATGGTGACCCTACCGAGATTCGAACTCGGGATACCACCGTGAAAGGGTGGTGTCTTAACCGCTTGACCATAGGGCCTTAATAATAAGCTTATACAATTTTGACCATAGGGCCTTAATAGAAAGCCTATAAAAGTCTTATGGTCAAATGTTTGGTGACTCCAATGGGATTTGAACCCATGATACAGCCTTGAGAGGGCTGTGTCTTAACCACTTGACCATGGAGCCAAAAGCTCGGATCAGGCTTCTACCTGACCCTATATTTGGTAGCGAAGAACGGACTTGAACCGTTGACACTCCGGGTATGAACCGAATGCTCTAGCCAGCTGAGCTACTTCGCCACATGGTTGCGGGAGTAGGATTTGAACCTACGACCTTCGGGTTATGAGCCCGACGAGCTACCAACCTGCTCCATCCCGCGATAATATAATGGCGCTCAGGGTGGGACTCGAACCCACAACCTACCGGTTAACAGCCGGGTGCTCCACCATTGAGCTACCTAAGCGCAAAACGCATAAGCGTTTTAATTTAAATTGTTTAGCGGCTTCCCCTGAAACCCGTTTGCTACGCAAACTCATTCGCTACTTACGTAGCTTTGTTTCAGGGTCAAAATTCCATTTAGGAATTTTGACAGTCTCTCGGGAGTTTCTCTAAATATATATTCAAAGTAACCCACTCGAAAGAATAAACTGCCTTTTTGTTTGGCGATTTCCTAGTCTCCCGGGAGGTTTCCCTCCGAGTACCATCGGCGTTATGAGGCTTAACTTCTGTGTTCGGTATGGAAACAGGTGTATCCCTCACGCCATCATCACCATATTTTTTGAACCTTCTAAATAGCGTCTAGTTAGTTACTAGACCTCATCCCCAATCTTACGTCGTAGCTTTCTAGCCAATCGAGCTTCGCTCTCTTGGGAAAGCTTGACGGCTGACCTACCATCGATTTGTTTCACAAATCGGGTTAGGGACAAGCAAAAATATTTCCAGTCAAGATTTAAAGTTTAGTATCCATTAGCTTAATACATTACTGCACTTACACCTTGGACCTATCAAAGGTATTTTCTTTACCTACTCTGAGAAATCTTATCTTGAGGCCTGCTTCGTACTTAGATGCTTTCAGTACTTATCAATTCCACACGTAGCTACCCAGCTATGCTCCTGGCGGAACAACTGGTACACCAGAGGTGTGTCCATCCCGGTCCTCTCGTACTAGGGACAGATCCTCTCAAATTTCTTACGCCCACGCTGGATAGGGACCGAACTGTCTCACGACGTTCTGAACCCAGCTCGCGTGCCTCTTTAATGGGCGAACAGCCCAACCCTTGGGACCTACTTCAGCCCCAGGATGAGACGAGCCGACATCGAGGTGCCAAACCTCCCCGTCGATGTGGACTCTTGGGGGAGATAAGCCTGTTATCCCCGGGGTAGCTTTTATCCGTTGAGCGATGGCCCTTCCATGCGGTGCCACCGGATCACTAAGTCCGTATTTCTACTCTGCGCAACTTGTAGGTTTTGCAGTTAAGCTCGCTTCTGCCTTTGTACTCTGCGAATGGTTTCCGTCCATTCTGAGCGAACCTTTGAACGCCTCCGTTACTTTTTGGGAGGCGACCGCCCCAGTCAAACTGCCCAACTGACAATGTCCGATGCCCTGATTCAAGGGTCATCGTTAGAACTTTAATATTAGAGGGTTGGTATCCCAAGGGTGACTCCACATACACTGGCGTGCGTGTTTCTAAGTCTCCCAACTATCCTGTACGTCTAATCTCAAAGTCCAATATCAGCCTACAGTAAAGCTCCACGGGGTCTTTCCGTCCTAGCGTGGGTAAGTCGCATCTTCACGACTACTACAATTTCACCGGATCCTTTGTTGAGACAGTGCCCAAATCGTTACACCTTTCGTGCGGGTCGGAACTTACCCGACAAGGAATTTCGCTACCTTAGGACCGTTATAGTTACGGCCGCCGTTTACTGGGGCTTAAGTTCTAGCCTTCGCTTGCGCTAAGCCTTCCCCTTAACCTTCCAGCACCGGGCAGGTGTCAGCTCCTATACTTCATCTTTCGATTTTGCAGAAACTTGTGTTTTTGGTAAACAGTCGCTTGGGCCTGGTTTCTGTGGCCAGATCGCTCTGGCTCCCCTTCTCCCGAAGTTACGGGGACATTTTGCCGAGTTCCTTAACAAAGGTTCTTCCGCGCGTCTTGGTATTCTCTACCTCCCTACCTGTGTCGGTTTTGGTACGGGCGCTTTGGTCTTGATAGTGACTTTTCTTGGCAATTTGAAATCAGCTACTTCTCTACTTGTGTTTTCGATACCTATCAAAGCTTAGCCGTTTGCCATGCGGATTTGCCTACATGACAGCCTTACTTTTTAGACTAGCATCCATCAGCTAGCTTAGCTTATCCTCTTGCGTCATCACTTCTCTATAGCGACTTTAAGCGGTACAGGAATTTAAACCTGTTATCCATCGGCTACGCCGTTAGGCCTCGCCTTAGGTCCCGACTTACCCTGAGGGGACGAGCCTTGCTCAGGAATCCTTAGGGTTTCGACGGGGATGATTCTCACATCCCTTCTCGCTACTCATGCCAGCATTCTCTCTTGTATGCGCTCCACACGTGCTTTCGCTTATGCTTCTTCGCCCATACAATGCTCCTCTACCACTGGTAGAGAAATTAAATCTAGACATAAAGATGTTTGGTTAGTGAATACTTACCAGGTTCATACTATTGTATGACTGTTATTCGGTGATAATTTCATGACCTAACTCCAAAACTTGTTTTGGTTAGTAGGTCAGACGTCGCAACGTTTCAAATCTTTGATTTGTCATGTTGCCGACGATAGTAATTTACAACTTACCTTTTTACGTAATTTGATTTGTTACTCGTTATTATCTTGATTGTTTAAATATTTCCTAGTTAAGTTTTCTTTTACCTTTTCTCTTTTTGTGATAGATTTAAATTCTCTACCAATCCGAAGCTTCGGTACTGGATTTTAGCCCCGTTCATTTTCGGCGCAAACCCACTTGACCAGTGAGCTATTACGCATTCTTTAAATGCATGGCTGCTTCTAAGCCAACGTCCTGGTTGTCTTAGTAGGTTCACATCCTTTTCCACTTAATCCAGATTTTGGGACCTTAGCTGTCGGTCTGGGCTGTTTCCCTTTCGACTTAGAAGCTTATCCCTCTAAGTCTGACTCCTTGATCTGATTTTTTGGCATTCGGAGTTTGATAGGTTTTGGTACGGTAAGCCGCCCTAGACCATTCAGTGCTCTACCTCCTTAAATCTTAATCAAAGGCTAGCCCTAAAGCTATTTCGAGGAGAACCAGCTATATCCGAGTTCGTTTGGTTTTTCGCCCCTATCCACAGTTCATCCGATACGTTTTAAACCGTACCCGGTTCGAGCCTCCAGTGAATTTTACTTCACCTTCACTCTGACCATGGATAGATCACCCGGTTTCGGGTCTATTGCAACAAACTAATCGCCCTATTAAGACTCGCTTTCGCTTTGGCTTCATCTCTTAAAGATTTAACCTTGCTTATTACAATAACTCGCTGGCCCATTCTACAAAAGGTACGACATCAGCCTATATGGCCTCTGTCTGCTTGTAGGCACTAGGTTTCAGGTTCTGTTTCACTCCCCTTTCGGGGTTCTTTTCACCTTTCCCTCACGGTACTTGTTCGCTATCGGTCACATGTTAGTATTTAGCCTTAGGGGATGGTCCCCCTATCTTCACAACGGATTCCTCGTGTCCGGTGCTACTTTCCTCCCTGGTTTATTTAGTTTTCGTCTACAAGACTTTCACTTTCTTTGGTCCATCTTCCCAGATGATTCGACTAACTAGATATTCCTCAATGGATTAGGCTCTTTTCTTTTCGCTCGCCGCTACTTGGAAAATCGAGTTTTCTTTCTTTTCCTCCTGTTACTTAGATGTTTCAGTTCACAGGGTCTTGCTTTACTAAGCTATGTATTCACTTAGTAATGTCTGTGTCTTCCACAGACGGGTTTCCCCATTCGGAGACCTAGGGGTCAGTGCTTGTTGTGAGCTTGCCCTAGTTTTCGTTCACTTACGTCCTTCATCGCCTTCATGTGCCAAGGCATCCACCTTGCGCCCTTTCTTTCTTGACTGGAAATATTTTTTGCTATTTAGTTTTTATCTTAGCTATTGCTAAGTGGTTCAGTTTCTAATGACTCTATCCTTTGCCAAACTCGTCGGCTTGCTGGCAAAGTTTCTTCGAAACTTTGAAACGCCGCGACGTCTGACCTTCCATCAATTTCGCTTCGCAAAATTGGGATAGGTCATTATGGTGGAGATAAAGAGATTCGAACTCTTGACCCCCTGCGTGCAAGGCAGGTGCTCTCCCAGCTGAGCTATATCCCCATGTTTTATGTTATTTTTCATTTGAGGTTTTATAGTTTTATTGATGTACTTATGTTTTCGCTCGCTCAGTTCCTGAGGCATTTGTTTCACAAATGCATCCCGACCTACATCGATTCGCTTAGCTCATCGTGTTAGGATCGTCACTATATCCCCATGCTTTATATTATTTTTCATTTGAGGTTTTTAAATACCTTAATCTCTTAATATCAACGATCTTTTCTTTTCCGTGTGAGAAGTCGACGTGTCGACTTCTCATCCTTAGAAAGGAGGTGATCCAGCCGCACCTTCCGATACGGCTACCTTGTTACGACTTCACCCCAGTTACTGACCCTACCTTCGACTGCTGCTCCCAAAGGTTAGCTCACAGGCTTCGGGTATTGCCAACTTCCATGGTGTGACGGGCGGTGTGTACAAGACCCGGGAACGCATTCACCGCAGCATTCTGATCTGCGATTACTAGCAACTCCAACTTCATGCACTCGAGTTGCAGAGTGCAATCCGAACTGGGACAGGCTTTTTGAGTTTCGCTTGACTTCACAGTTTCGCTTCCCTCTGTACCTGCCATTGTAGCACGTGTGTAGCCCAAGTCATAAAGGGCATGATGATTTGACGTCATCCCCACCTTCCTCCGGTTTGTCACCGGCAGTATTGCTAGAGTCCCCAACTTAATGATGGTAACTAACAATAGGGGTTGCGCTCGTTATGGGACTTAACCCAACATCTCACGACACGAGCTGACGACAACCATGCACCACCTGTATTACAGTCTTCCGAAGAAGTAAGTACGTATCTCTACATACCTCCGTAATATGTCAAGACTTGGTAAGGTTCTTCGCGTTGCGTCGAATTAAACCACATGCTCCGCTGCTTGTGCGGGTCCCCGTCAATTCCTTTGAGTTTCACACTTGCGTGCGTACTCCCCAGGCGGAGTGTTTATTGCGTTAGCTGCGGCACCCAGATTATTCCAGACACCTAACACTCATCGTTTACGGCGTGGACTACCAGGGTATCTAATCCTGTTTGCTACCCACGCTTTCGTACCTCAGCGTCAGTTTATGGCCAGAAAGTCGCCTTCGCCACCGGTATTCCTCCTAATATCTGCGCATTTCACCGCTACACTAGGAATTCCACTTTCCCTTCCATACCTCAAGATGAACAGTTTTAAAAGCTTACTATAGTTGAGCTATAGGATTTCACTTCTAACTTGCTTATCCGCCTACGTACCCTTTACGCCCAATGATTCCGGACAACGCTCGGACCTTACGTATTACCGCGGCTGCTGGCACGTAATTAGCCGGTCCTTATTCGTATGGTACTGTCATTTTCTTCCCATACAAAAGATTTTTACAACCCGAAGGCCTTCTAAATCACGCGGCGTCGCTGCATCAGGGTTGCCCCCATTGTGCAAAATTCCCCACTGCTGCCTCCCGTAGGAGTCTGGGCCGTGTCTCAGTCCCAATGTGGCCGTACACTCTCTCAAGCCGGCTACTGATCGTTGCCTTGGTAGGCTTTTACCCCACCAACTAGCTAATCAGACGCGAGTCCATCTTACACCGATAAATCTTTGATCAACTTATCATGCGATAGGTTGATATCATAGGGTATTATTCGTCGTTTCCAACGGCTATCCCCTTGTGCAAGGCAGGTTACTCACGCGTTACTCACCCGTCCGCCACTAATCCACTTAAAGTCACTCCGAAGAGATCATTTAAGCTTCATCGTTCGACTTGCATGTGTTATGCACGCCGCCAGCGTTTATCCTGAGCCAGGATCAAACTCTCATAAATAGTTTGTTATGAAAGTCTTTGATCAAGACTCTATCATTTACATCTGACTTAATCAAATGCGTGATTTAAATTTTGTCCTTATCTTTCGACAAGAATCATTGTTATATAAAGAAATTAACTAAAGGTTTTAGTTGTTTTCATTTATATCTTATATAACTAAAAGTTATATAGATCGTTGATATTAATTTTTTAAGGTTCATGTCATTCGCTTACCGCGTTGACTCTTATATAATACCACGGTCATTTTCTTTTGTCAAGCTTTTTTTGAATTTTTTTATTTAATCCAGCATTTCTCGCTTGCCATCTCCCGAATGACAATTAATATGATACACGCTTATTTTTCTTTTGTCAAATTTTTTATTAAAAAAATCGCCGATTTCTTTTAAACGGCGATTTCCTCCTAGTTATAAATGAAATTGTTCTTTCATTATAGCAAGATTTTCTACTATTTCATCTGTTAGGTCATCGAAGGTTAAGAGATTATCTATATCCTTTTTCGCTTCTGCCATATTTCCTAAGCTAATATTAATTTGAATCTTGTTGTAAGATAGTCTTGGATCTTCTGGGAATTTTTTAAGTCCTTCTCTAATTATTGTTAGGGCTTTTTCTATTTCCTTGTTTAGGTATAGACTAATTGCATAATCGTTATACAGTTCTCTAAACTCTGCTCCTTGTCTTAATGAGTTGCTAAAGGCCATAATGGAGTTTTCATATTGGCCCAAGTTTTGATAGGCTACACCTAGATAGTAGTAGGCATCCGCTCTTTTGTGTTTGGATAAGATTTCTGTAAGCTTGATTATAGCTTCATTGTAGTTACTTTTCCCTATAAAGTAAAGTGCTTCTTCTATATCTGCATTATCATTTATCTCTCTTAGCCTATCTCTTACTTCATCCTGGGCTATGGCTGAAGTTGTTTTACTTAGAGCATTGTTGTAGTAGTTTCTCGCTTTCAAGTATTCTCCTAAATTAGAGTATATATTTCCTAATTCATAATATCCTATGGCAAAATCATCATCTTTTCCAATTATTTCTTGGAGGATTCTTAAAGCTTCTCTTACGAAGTCGTCTTTTTCCTTGATATCCTCTTGGTAGGCTTTTGGCCATAAGAGTCTTGCGTAATTGTAAGCGGTAAACTTTTCTTCTGGATCTATGATATAAGCACCTCTTAGTAGAACTATGGCCTTGTCATAGTCTTCTTCCATTATTGATATAGCTTTTTGTGAAGCATATTCACTTACTTCTTTAAGATAATGGTTTAGGACATTGATATATTCGTAATTATGAAGGAAGTCTTTGTCAGCTCCGATATTAATTAGCATGCCTTGAAGGATTAGGTCTAGGTTTATTTTATTGGCCATGTATCCATTTTCGAGTCCTTCTTTCATATCCTTAAGATAAATTGGTAGAGGTAGGTCTTTTAGCTTTTCGTAGCTAGCATTTTCCTTTAATTCTATATATCCGAGTTTGTCAACAAATTTTCTAAAGTAATCGTCTAATCTCAAATTGTTATCCTCTCATAAATTTCCTTTGTCTATATGGATGTTCGTCAATATATTTGAATAAATGCCCTCTAAATACGCAGAAAAATGTATGGATAGCTCCTACTATTAGGCTTGCAAGTAGGTTATCTAGTCCCATTATACTTGCCCCACCCATATTTAGACTTATCATACTTTCTATGACTATAAATATTAACGAGTAGATTCCGTATGTTAGGGGGTTATCTACTACAAACTTGAATGAAGATTTGAGGGCATCAAGTCCTGTCTTGTTATTTATATAGACTTCCTCTATTAGGGCTGAGCTTAAGACTTTGACAATTATAATCACTATAAGCTCTCCTCTAGGGCTTGTTTGCATAGTCAATAGATTTACGAAAAGTTTTAAGATGTATAGGTAAAACATCGCACTAAGCAGAGGTTGGAAGAAGTTAGAAACCGAGTTACCTATAGATTTCTTCCCTGTATTTCCATAGACTACTACAGATCTTAAGCTTTGAGCTATAAAACAAATACAAACTACATCTATAAGATAGTTTATGATTCCTACAAAGCTTCCCCCACCTACAAAGCCAAAGACATTTTTACCCTCTAGAAATATCCTAATAAATATGAAAATAAAGGTTAGGTAGAGCTTTCTCATCTTGATTACGGTATTTCTAAAGGCATAGGATGAGACTTGGATAAAGTCTTTTATTCTATCGTTCATTACATTTGCTCCACAGTCTTAATCCCTAGTAGTCCTAGTCCTGTTTTTATGACAATTGATGTTGCATAGCTTAGGGCGAGTCTTTCTTCCTTTATTTTTTCATCTTCTACATTGATTTGGCATGCATTGTAGAATTTGTTGAAGCTTTTAGCTATTTCTGTTAAATGTCTTGTTATTAATGATGGTTCGTATTTCTCAGCAGCCTTAGCTACTACGTCTTTAAAATTACCCAAAGCTTTAACTAGGGCGAATTCTTCATCGCTTGTTATATTATCGAAGGATATTTCCTTATTTTCCTTAAAGTCTGCCTTTCTTAGAACTGACTTAGCCCTTGCATAGGTATACTGTACATAAGGTCCAGTTTCTCCGTCAAAGTTTAGGACCTCGTCCCAATCGAATACATAGTCCTTGATCCTGTTATTGTAGAGTTCTTGGAATTTAACTGCTCCGATTCCTACAATCTCGGCTACTTCTTCCACATTTTCAATCTTGTTATCACGACTTTCCATTATTTCCTTAGTTTTGTCCACCGCCTTTTTTAGTACGTCTTCTAGAAATACCACTTGGCCCTTTCTTGTAGATAGGGTCTGGTCTTTAAGGCTTACCATGCCAAAAGGAATATGCTTGCAATCGTCATAGAAATCATAGCCCATTAGTTTTAGGATTGCAAAGAGTTGTTGGAAGTGGAGGTTTTGTTGGGTTGCTACTACATATAGGTTCTTATCAAAGTCATAAACTTTCTTCCTGTTGATAGCTGTCGCTATATCTCTTGTGATATAAGCTGATGAGCCATTTGACTTGATTATAATTGCTGGTGGTAGGTCAAATTCTGATAGGTCGACTATATAGGCCCCGTCAGATTCTACCAAGAGATCTTTATCCTTAAGCTCTTCTAATACAGCTGGGATAAAGTCAGAGTGGTAACTTTCACCATTGTAATTGTCGAAGTCGATATCGAGCATCTTGTAGACCCTATCAAATTCATTGAAGGAAATGTCCTTAAAATGCTTCCAAAGTCTGGTCTCTTCCTCTTCTCCGCTTTCAAGATTTTTAAACTCAGCCCTCGCATCATTCATCATTTTTTCATCTTCTGCTGCTTCTTTATTATATCTTACATAGAGATTTAGAAGCTCCTTGATAGGATTTTCCCTAAGTTTTCCCTCATCTCCCCAAAGCTTATAGGCTGCAATCATAGTTCCAAATTGTGTACCATAGTCTCCTATATAGTTACTAGCTATAGTGTTGTAGCCTAAAAAGTTGTGAATATTTCTTAATGCATCTCCTATTACAGTAGATCTTATATGGCCTATATGAAATGGCTTGGCTATATTTACAGATGAGAAATCTATGACAATATTTTTGCCATTTCCCTTATCTGATGAGCCGTATTTTTCTTTCTTTTCTAGGATTTCCTTTAGGATTTCTTCTTCAAAGACCTTCCTATCTACATAGAAGTTAAGATAGGCGTTTAGGTTTTCTACCTTTTCAAATCCTTCTGTGTCAAATTCTTTAGCCAAGTCTTCTGCTATTAGGGCAGGGTTCTTTCTTAAAGTCTTAGCTAGGCTAAAGCAAGGAAAGGAGTAATCTCCCATATTATCTTGAGGTGGGATTTCTATTAGCTTATAAATCTCCTCAAAGCTTAGGCCTAGGTCCATTTTCTCTAGTTGTTTTGCGATTATTTCTTTAAAATCTGTCATTTTGCCTCTCTATCCAAATTTCACTATAGTAACACCGTATCCGCCTTCTTTGTCATCGCCGAAACGGTAATCTTCAATTCTCTTATCTCCTTCTAGAATTTCTCCGACTCCTTTGATTAGGGCGCCAGTTCCTTTTCCATGAATGATCTTGGCCTTAGAAAGACCTGCAAGCATTGCATCATCAAGGTATTTATCTAGATTTCTCATAGCCTCGTCATATCTTTGTCCCCTAAGGTCTAGGGTTGGAGAGATATGCATGGCTTTTTTAGTATTATACACTTTTCTGATGTTTTTTTCTGTTTGATTGTCGCCTTTAATCTTTGTTACGTTTTTGATATTAGAATCCATCTTAAGGATGCCCATTTGTACCTTGATATTTCCCTTCTTATCAGGGGCTTCGATTACTTCTGCCTTTTCGTTAAGTCCTGCTATTAGGACAGTGTCCCCCACCTTTAGACTATCTGGTGCGTCCTTAGATTCTTTAGCATAAAGGCCTTCCTCTTTTCTTTCGATTCTTCCTTCTTTGTATTCATGCCTAATTTTGTTTAGAGACCTATCTATGTCGGAAGTATTGGCATTTCTTGATCTTTTGGCTTCTTTGAGCATGTCTTGACTTCTCTTATTTGCCTTATCTAGGATGCTGTTAGCCTTATCCTCGGCCTCTCTTAGGATATCTTCTTCCTTCTGATCAAGTCTTTTAGATTTTTCCTTAAGCTCATTTCTAATTTTAGCTATTTCTCTCTTATAGCTTTCTATTTCCCTATTCTTATCTTCAATTTCCTTCTTATCTTCTTCGATTTCTGCAAGGATTTTGTTGATATTTTTGGTATCATCTCCTATAAGATTTTTGGCATTGTTTAAAATTTCGTAAGGAAGACCAAGTCTTTTGGAAATCTCAAAGGCGTTGGACTTACCTGGAGTTCCTATTTCAAGCTTGTAGGTTGGAGAAAGTGTATCGACATCAAATTCTACAGATGCATTCATAACACCAGAAGTCTCTACAGCATAGTATTTTAGCTCGCTGTAATGGGTTGTAGAAAAGGTCATAACTTTCTTTTGAGTCAAGGAATTAAGGATAGAAATAGCAAGGGCTGCTCCTTCTACCGGATCTGTTCCTGAACCAATCTCATCTAAGAGAACCAAGGAGTTTTCTGTAGAGTTTTTCAATATATCGACGATGTTGGTTAGGGATGCAGAAAAAGTCGATAGACTCATCTCTATAGACTGGGTATCTCCTATGTCTAGGAAAATATCATCGAAGACACAAAGCTTACTTCCCTCGTAGGCTGGTATGAAAAGGGCAGTCTGAGCCATTGCACTTATTAGTCCTACAGTCTTAAGACTTACAGTCTTACCTCCCGTATTTGGCCCTGTGATAATCAAAGTAGTATAGTCTCCCCCGATTCTTACATCAATTGGCACAACCTTGCCAGGAAGGAGGGGGTGTCTTGCTGATTTTAAATCGAGGGTCTTTTTATCTGTAATTATAGGAAGGCTATACTCATTTTCTATGGCAAATCTAGACTTTGCTTGGAGGAAATCAATCCTTGCTATCAACTTCTGATTTTCTAGTAATTCTACATCGAAGCCTTGGGCAAGTCTAGAAAGTCTATCGAGGATTCTTCTGATTTCATCTTCTTCCTTAATCTCTAGGTCTCTAAGCTGATTGTTAAGCTCTACTATGGCGCCTGGTTCTATAAAAAGAGTGTTTCCAGAAGATGATTTGTCGTGGACGATTCCCCCGATCAAGGCACGCTTATTAGTCTTTACAGGAACTACATACCTTCCATCTCTTACTGATACTACCTTATCTTGGAGGGCGTCTTCGTATTTGGAATTTGTAATATAAGAATTTAGCTTAATCCTTATATCTGCTTCCTTCCTTTGCTTTTGACGTCTAATATTTCTAAGGGTAGATGAGGCAGAATCAGCTATTTCCTCCTCGTTTATTATAGACCTATCGATTTCGTTTTTGAGAAAATCATTGATTGAGATTCTAGAAAAAATATCTCCTATCTTCCTATCTTCGATATTTTTCCCATAATCTTTTAGATATTCACTCACCCTTAGTAGGTCAAGGACTCTTAAGAGCTCTCCTGGATCGAGTATGCCATTTTTCCTAATATAGGCAACAATTTCTGTAAGATCATAGAGACCAAATAGATCTATGTTTCCATTTTTCCTAATCACATCGACCATAGCAGAAGTCTCGTAAAGCTCTTCTCTTATATAATTTATATCATCATAAGGTCTTAGATTGAGGATCTGATCCTTTACAAGATTTGACCTCGCACATCCAGCAAGTCTTTCTAGAATCTTGTCATATTCTAAAACCTTTAAGCTTTTTTCTTGCATTAAATAATACCTCTATCGTAATTTAGATTGTTAGTTTCTTTTCTGTCTTGATAATCTCTTATATCTTCATCCGAAAATACCTGAACTAGGAGGGATATATCAGTAGTAAAGTTTCTCCTATCTACCTTGGAAGCCTTGGATGGATAGATCCTACTTATGCCTTCTCTTCTTATTATCTTAAGCCTATCTCCATTTTCATTTACCATTTCTCCATTTCTAAAGTTACAGGTCGGGCATCCCTTAAGCCCGCACTTTTTTATAGTAGAAAATGGACAGTGGACCATATTCATAAGCTCAATTCTTCCGAAGGCCAAGGCTTCTACATCAAAGTATCTGCCGTTTTGATTTATAGAATCAAATGTCGCTTCTACAGATGATGAAGTCATCTCGGCAAACTTATCGTAAAAAGCATAGGTAAATTTATTGAAGACATTTAGGTATCTGCCTATCCTAATTTTTATATTATTTTCCCTGAATTTATCAACAAAGGCAAGGTCTCTATAGTTATTGAAAACTACCCCCTTGATAGATCTTTCCTTAATGAAGGCTATAAGCTCATCTATATCGTAGTCCGTGTGGGAATTAAGGATTAGATAAAGACTAAGGCCAGCATATTTCTCATCATATTCTTCTAGGTAAATATTATCGAAGTCTTTTAAAAGACTTGGACTTATATTAGTATTTTTAAGCTCCGCATTTACTTCTTTCTTGTGGTTTTTCTTTTTGCCAACTCCAGGGATTTCTATATCTATCTCATCTCTCCTAAAGGATTTGAGGATTTCCTCTTTAAGCTTAGCAGATCCTTCTCTTCTTAGTCTGTTGATGTCCTTTTTTCTAATGAAGACATCAGGGTCCATGACTATATTAATTTGCCTTGCCTTGTAGATATCGTCCCCAAACTTGCTTAAATTTTCCCTAAAGTCTTCTTCTGAAAGAGAAATCTTCTTAGCCCTTTCTAGATTGTCATCTATACTTAGGCTAATTGACTTATCTTCATAGGTCATGGTAATCTCTGCAGGCTCTCCTACCTTGGCCCTAAAGTCAATTCTTATCGGAAGATTTTTATATTCTCCTAGAGCCTTTTCTAAGTTACTGCCTATCTTTTGAGAATTTAGAATATATACATCAGAGCCTTCCTTGGCGTCTGGATATTGGCCTAGATAAGTTTTAGAGTTTTTCTTTAGATTTTCGGTCAAGGTATAGGGTAATTTCTTGCCCTTATCTGTGATTATCTCTAGATTATCTCCTATAAGAAGGTCGGATGAATTAATAAAGTACTTTTTACTTCCTTCTTTGATGACTTTACCCACAGACCTATGCTTGGCATCAGATGAAAGTCTTACATAATCACTCTTTTGTCCAAAGATAAAACCCTTGGTGTAGCCTCTGTTTGATATATCTCTCAAATCATTTTTGTCGTAAGAATTTTTATCTATCTTATCCTTATAGCTTTTTACACTTGTATAGACATATTCTGGGCTTTTCATCCTACCTTCGATCTTGAAGCAATCTATGCCAAGGTCTACTAACTGGTCGATTTGATCTATGACATTTAAATCTCTCATATTTAGGAAATAATCATCAGCCAAAGTTTTCCCATCTGCTATAAGGGAGTATTTTTGCCTACAAATACCAGCACATCTACCCCTGTTAGCGGAACGCGCTCCAAAATATGAGCTCATCAAACATTCTCCAGAGTATGACACGCACAAGGACCCGTGGACGAAAACTTCCTTTTCTACAGGAAGGGTAGCAATCTTTCTAAGCTCTTCGATTGGGGTCTCTCTAGCAATAACTACCCTATCAAAACCCATATCCATGAGACTTTTGGCCCCGTAATAGTCTCTTACAGCCATTTGAGTTGAAGCATGAAGGTCCATGCCGGGCACTTGGTCTTTTAGGATTGTAAATAGTCCCAGATCTTGGATTATTAGGGCATCTGCTCCGTATTCGTAGAGCTTTTTGGCGTAATATATTGCCTTTTCTATCTCCTCATCCTTGATAAGAATATTCATAGTCACAAATACCTTCTTGCCAAATAGGTGGATGAGGTCAATAAAAGCTCCCACATTTTCTATATCAAAGTTTTTGGCATAGGCACGAGCTCCAAAGTCGTCCACTGCCATATAAAAGCTAGAAGCCCCAGCGGCAAGGCCTGCATAAAGCATCTCTTCATTGCCAACTGGAGCTAGGATTTCAGATTTTGCCATCAAAGTTTTCCTTTCAAGCTGTCATTTTCCTTGCTAAGGTCCATTACTTCTACTTGAAGTCTTTTGACTTCGTTTTTGAGTTTATCTATAGTCTCTTTAGAATCCTTGTATCTTACAAGATCTCTCTTAAGCTTAGAATTTTCCTTATCTAGCTCATCTAGTCTTTCTTTATCCTCCAAGCTTTCCCTAAGAAGCTTATCCTTCTCGCTTCTGATTAAGTCTACTTCTTCTTTTAGCTTAGGGTATTCTCTTAGAGGAACTTCGCTTTCTTCCTTAAGACTCTTATACTTTTCGGCAAGTCTATAGAGGTCATCTGTAATATTTACACCAGCCAATACTAGTTGCCTATCAAAAGTAAGCCTATTGGATTTAACTTCTTGGATTTTCCTATCAAATATTTCTGCTATATCTTTAATATTTTCCTTAGGCTCCTTGGAGACTAGGGTGTAGGTCTTGCCGTCTATTTTGACATCAACTTTATATTCGCTCAAATACTACTCCTAACTACGTAATACAATATCCTCTTCTGCCAAGCAATCGAGGATTTTCTTCTCTATTCCTGCTATATCCTTATCCTTTAGGGTCCTATCCTTAGCCCTATATAAGACCTTATAAGAAATTGACTTCTTATCTTCTTCTATATGCTCTCCTGTATAAATGTCAAATAGGCTAATCTTATCTACAAGGCCAGATCCATTTTCTCTTATAGTATTTTCTATTAGTTCTGACTCAAGATTTCTGTCGCATACAAATGAATAGTCTCTTTCTATAGCAGGGAATTTTGCTATTTGTTTATATTTTCTATCAATTACTCTCTTATCTTCAATCCCCGCAAGATTTATCTCAAGGATTAAGGCTCCCTTATCTATCTCATATTCATCACGAACTTCGTAGGAAATCTCACCCATTATACCAACATGGTCTCCTTCATAGAAGATATCTGCACAACGGCCAGCGTGGAAGGCGTAGATATTTTCATTTGCCTTAAATGTAAAGCCAGTAAATCCAACCTCTCCCATGGCTAGGGTAAAGAAATCCTTAAGGTCGTAGAAGGAATAATCTCCATATAGGCCCATGGTTAGGGTAATATTTTCCTTTGGAAGCTTATCTGAAGTTTTCTCGAAAGTCCTATCTAGCTCGAAGAATCTCATGTCCTTTTGACCGTATTTAATATTTTTAGCAATTACATCTAGCATAGATGGAACTTGACTAGTTCTCATTACTGAGTAGTCTTCTCCAAGCGGATTTATTAGCTTGATATAATCACGAAGATTAGAATCCTTATCTACACCTAATCTGTCATATTCTCTTGGGGAGATAAAGGAATAGGTTGCAAGCTCTGAGAACTTTTGTCCAACAAGCTTACTACAAAGCTCATCTCTTAGAAGTCTTCTCTTAGATCTTTCTCCTCTTTGAAGGGATGATACCAAAGGAGCATTTTCGATATTTCCCATACCGTAGAGCCTAACAACTTCTTCTATTAGGTCTGCTTCTATAGTGACATCACTTCTAAAGTAAGGAACTCTTACCCTAAGCTTTTTATCATCTAGCTTTTCTACTTCAAATTCTAGAAGCTCTAGATTTCTAATAGCAGTATCTAGGTCAAAGTCCACACCTGTTAGCATGTTTAGTCTTTCTAGTCTAAGATCTACCTTTATCTCTTCTCTTTCTTTTATGCCTTCATCGATTGTGCCTCCGACAACTTCTCCTATAGCAAGTTCGTCGATTAATCTCATGGCCCTTCTTGAAGCAAAGTCTGCCATCTCAACTGGAACACCCTTTTCAAATCTAGAGCTTGCTTCGCTCCTAAGACCTAGAGTTTTGGAGGACTTTCTAATATTTGCTTGATCGAAATTTGCTGCCTCTAGGAGGATGTTTTTGGTATCCTTTGTTACCTCAGAGTCCATTCCTCCCATAAGACCTGCGAGGCCTATAGCTTCCTTGCCATCAGCTATAACAAGCATTGAAGGGTCGAGCTTCCTGTCTACTCCATCAAGAGTCTTTAGAATTTCTCCTTCCCTAGCATCTCTTACTATAATTTTTTGATCAACTAATTTGTCGAGGTCATAGGCATGGAGGGGTTGACCAGTTTCAAGCATTACGAAGTTTGTAATGTCTACTATGTTATTTATTGGTCTCATACCTGCAAGCATGAGGTAGTTTTGTAGCCATTGAGGAGATCTTTTGACTTCGACATTCTTGGCAACTCTTGCTACAAAGCGATTACACTTATCACTTTCAATAGAAACTCCATTAGAATAGTCTTTTATGTCCTCATCATTTTCCTTAAATTCGAGACTTGGATAGGTGATTTTTTCTCCAAAACTTGCCGCAGTTTCTCTTGCCATACCGATTATTGAAAGACAGTCTGGTCTGTTTGGGGTTATCTCGTATTCTATAACTGGGCTATTTGAGTGAATTGCTTGGCTTAGGGGAGTGCCTGGCTCATATTCTCCTTCTAGAACTATAACTCCCTCCCTAAGTTCCTTTGGAATTACAGAATCTTCATAGCCTAGTTCGCTGTAGGCTGTAAGCATGCCTTGGCTTACAATTCCAAAAAAGTCATGGTCTTCTATGAGAGTTCCGTCATCAAGCTTAGTCCCTGATGTGATAACTGGAAGGTAGTCGCCCTTCTTGGTGTTTTTGGCATTGGTTATAATAGTGATCGGTTCATCTTTTCCAATATCTATTGTAAGAACTTGGAGCCTATCAGCCTCCTCGTGTTTTACTTGATCTGTAACTTTTCCTACAAGGATTCCATCAAGATCAGATGTGTGAATTGTAACTTCTTCTACGTGCGATCCTGTCTCTGAAAGCCTATCAGTAATTGTCTTAAGGTCTTTATCTATTTTTATATAATCTTTTTGCCATATTAAAGGTACTAACATATATCCTCCTAGAATTGTTCCATAAATCTCTTGTCATTATCATAAAGAAGTCTTATGTCATCGAGTCCATATTTAACCATGGCAATCCTATCGACTCCTAGACCAAAGGCAAAGCCTGTGTATTTTTCGCTATCAATACCGCAAGCCTCTAGTACATTTGGATGAACCATTCCTCCACCCAAAAGCTCCATTGACCAGCCAGTATTACCACAAGCAGGACATCCCTCTCCCTTGCACACTGGGCAAGTTACGTCTACTTCAAGGCTTGGCTCTGTGAATGGGAAGTGGTGAGGACGGTATCTTAATTTCATCTCATCTCCAAACATTTCCTTTATAAAGGTCTCAAGAGTCGCCTTAAGGTTAGCCATAGATACATTCTCATCTACTACCAAGCATTCCAATTGGTGGAACATTGGTGAGTGGGTAGCATCTACTTCGTCGTTTCTGAAAACTCTTCCTGCTGAAACCATTTTTATAGGAAGTTTTCCCTCCTTCATTACTCTAACTTGCATGCTTGATGTGTGAGGCCTTAACAAAACTTCATCATTGATATAGAAGGTATCTGATGTTGATCTTGCTGGGTGATCTTCTGGTGAGTTTAGATCATCAAAGACGAACTTCACTGTATCGACTTCTGGACCTTCTACTACATCAAAGCCCATGTTTTGAAAGATTGACTCGAGCTCTTCCATAGTTTGGTTAATCACTGCCAAGTGACCTGATTCGTACTTGTCGAAGTGGGCTGTGACGTCGATTTTTTCTGCCTTGACCTTCTCTTCTAGGAGGGCTTTTTTGATTTCTTCGTTTTTAAGAAGAAGTTTCTCTTCTATTTCCTTGCTGGTCTTGTTGATTAGCTTACCTGCGGCTGGTTTTTCTTCATTAGGGAGTTTGGCGATTGATTTTTTAAGATCTGTTATTTCACCCTTTTTTCCTAAGTACTTGATTCTTAACTTTTCCAAGTCGTCTAGGGACTTAGCAGCTTCTATTTCATTCTTAAAAGTTTCTAATACTTTTGTTAAATTTTCTTCCATTTTTCCTCCAAATAAAAAAAATCCGCCCTCTAAAGGACAGATAATTCTGCGGTACCACCTTATTTGACTCATATATCATATTTACTAAAATTTAGACTTCTAATAAATACTTATACAAATCCACTCTTAGCTTTAACGTAAGCTTAAACGTATCGACTACTTTATTCATCTCAAGCTTCATCGGTGAATATCCCTAGTCGTTACTTAAAAGGCTCTCAACATCCCCAATTTGCTGTATAAGAATAACTAAAGTCTTTCCGAATCAATAGCCTAGTGTATTCATCATTATGCTCGCTGCGATAGCAGCGTTTAAGGATTCGATTTCTCCCTGCATAGAAATTTTGATAAAATCGTCGGTCAATTTCCTTATATCCTCACTCAGTCCATTGGCCTCGTTTCCTATAGCAAGAATTATCAAATCGTTAGAACTATCATACTTTCTAACATCGATTCCTTCCATATGACTTGAAAGAAATCTATAGTTTTTCTTAAGCTTTCTTATCTCCTCTAGACTAAGCTCCACGATGTTTTCCCTAAAGACTGACCCCATGGATGCCCTTAGACATTTCTCGTTGTAGATATCCACGCATCCCTTGGTTAGGATTATATCAGAAAAACCAAAGGCTTCGGCTGATCTTATTATTGTTCCCATATTACCAGGATCAGAAATATGATCAAGAAGAAGGATCCTATCTGATTTTAAAGCACAAGCTTCTTTCTTTCTGATTACTGCGGCATAGCCGTCTGGAGATTTTAGCTCGCTTAGCTTAGCAAATAAGTTTCTATCAAATACAAGGTAAGGGATATTTTCTTCAAAAGATATCCCCTCTCTTAAGAAAAGAAAGTCTATATCGGCATTAGACTTGATAGCTTCCTCGATTAGCTTTCTTGACTCAATGACAAATAGTCCTTCCTTGTCCCTGTATTTTTTATTTCTAAGTTTTTTTATTAATTTAAACTTTGGGTTCGCTTGAGATTTGATTATCATTAAGCTGCTTGGTTTGCAAGCTCTACAAGTTTAGCGAATTCTTCTTGGTTGTTTACTGCAAGCTCAGCAAGCATTTTTCTGTTGATGTCGATGTTTGCTTTCTTAAGGTTACCCATAAATTTAGAATAGCTTGTTCCGTTAAGTCTTGCTGCTGCGTTGATTCTAGCAATCCATAGTTTTCTGAAGTCTCTTTTTCTGTGCTTTCTTCCGATGTAAGCATAGTTAAGAGATTTCATTACAGCTTGGTTAGCTGTTCTGAATAGAAGGCTCTTGGAACCGTAGTATCCTTTAGCTTGTTTTAATACTTTTTTGTGTCTTTTTTTAGCGTTTACTGCTCTTTTTACTCTTGCCATCTATATCCTCCTATGCACCGATCATGTTTTTAACGTTTTTCATTTCGCTTGATGAAACAACTGTTGCTTTTCTTAGTCTTCTTTTTCTGTTTGGTGATTTTTTAGCTGTAAGGTGTCCCTTGTAAGCTTTTCTTCTCATAACTTTTCCGCTGCCAGTAACTTTGAATCTCTTAACTGCAGCTCTTCTTGTTTTATTTTTCTTTGCCATCTTATTCTCCTTTTTCGTCATTTGGTTCTAAAAACATCACTAAAGATCTTCCTTCCATTTTAGGTTTTTTCGTAACCTTGTAGGAATCTTTAAGCATTGTCTTAAACTTATCCATCAATTCGTAGCCAGGCTCTTTACGTCCAAGCTCTCTACCACGGAATCTTATAGAAACTTTTACTTTATCCCCGTTATTTAAGAATTTCATGCTTTGATTTGCTTTTGTTTGCAAGTCATTGTCTTCTATATTAAGAGAAAATCTTGTTTCTTTTAATTGAGCATTTTTTTGTTTTTTTCTATTCTCTTTTTCTTTTTTCTCTTGATCGTATTTGAACTTGCCGTAATCCATTATCCTAGTAACAGGTGGCTTAGCCTTTGGGCTCATCAATACTAGGTCAAGTTTGCTATCATAAGCCATGTCTAGGGCTCTGTTTAGGTCAACTATTCCTACCTGATTACCATTTTCATCAATAAGTCTTACTTGCTTAGCTCTAATTTCATCATTTATTCTTAAATCTTTTATAAGTATACCTCCATATATTAAAAAAAGCGGGCACAAAGTACCCGTTCCAATTTATAATTAAATCTCGTAATTAAAAATTATTAACCTACAAACTTAAGTCGGCAGGTGAGTTGGGTACTTCTTTGTTGTCTACGCTTTTTATAGTACTATATCATGGCTTTTTTGTCAAGGATCTTTCTCTTATTTCTGACAAAAAACACCTATTTAAATTAATGATTTCTATCTAAGAAATTCCCTAAGCTCTTTTTCAAGCTCCCTATTTACAAGGTCCAAATTATCATATAGGTATTCTCTCTCTTTTTTATCAAGTTTATCTTCTACATTTCTAAGAACCCTTGCAGTAAGCTCATTTTTCTTCCTTTTGTATGAAAAGTACTTATCTGTTAAGACTATGTGAGTAATCCTTGCGTCCTCCATTGACTTAGTTTTTGTTATATAGCCCTTCTTCTGTAAGATATTAATCCTATAAGAAACATTGGGCTGGGACATATATAGAAACTTTACCAAGTCGTTTATACTTGGTCTATCGAGATATTCTATAACTTCTAGGATCATACTCTCAGCCAAACCTAGAGATGAGGAATGATAGTTCATAAATACTGACCTAAAAAAATGAAGCTTGGTCTTTTTTACAATCTCATCTAGAATATTATCCTTATTTTTCTTATTCATAAGTCTCCTGTCTAGCTTATCTTTAGAAAGGCGAAGCCGAATAGACCAGGTCCTGTATTAGCTCCAAGAGTTGGGGATATTTGTCCTTTGATAAAAAGGCTCGCCCCATCAATAAATTCCTTTAGGGTATCTTCAAGCCTATCTGCCATATCATTGGAGTCACCATCGCCTATAAATATATAGTAGTTTTTGGCATCTTCTAGATATTCCTTGGCAATCTTATAGAATTGCTTGAAGATCCTCTTCTCTCCTCTGACAATCTTCATTAGCTTAAATTTACCATCTTCAGGATTAACCGTAATTAGTGGCTTAACATTTAAGGCATCAGAAAGCTTGCCAAAAGTTTTTGGCACCCTACCACCTTCTATTATATATTTTAGAGATTCCAAAGTGAAAAACACTCTCGAATTCTCACGGGTCTTCTCAAGGGCTTCTTTGATCTCTTCAAAGCTTTTCCCTTGATCTATGAGATCTTTGGCAAAAAGAGCCAAAAACCCTTCTGCCATGGTAAGATTTCTACTATCAAAGGCA
The DNA here is from genome assembly GCF_900290195.1 of Anaerococcus marasmi. Taxonomy (GTDB): domain Bacteria; phylum Bacillota; class Clostridia; order Tissierellales; family Peptoniphilaceae; genus Anaerococcus; species Anaerococcus marasmi. The sequence goes on from NZ_OLMF01000004.1 coordinate 929,121, forward strand.
TAGGTCTCTATATCGGAAGCTTCGAGCATATCACATAAATTATAAGTTCCCGAGAAGTGACTTCCTATACAAATCATTATTACCTTTCCGTATCCGTCATTTTTGATCTCTTCAACAAGCTCCATTATATCTCCTGGCGCTGGAAGACTTGTCTTTGCCCTATTGCCTTCTTTTTTGATATAGGAATAGAACTCATCAGGACTGATATCAATCCTATCCTTGAGGAATTCTCCTCCTATATTGACATACAAAGGAAGATAATATATGCCCTTTTCCCTTGCAAGTTCTGGGGAAATATCAGCCCCCGAATCTACAATTATTGCTATTTTTTCCATATTTACTCCTAACGATTCTCTATCTTAATAAATCTTCTATAGCTAGTTTTATTATTACTAAAGCTTTTAGAAAATTTCTATATTAATCAAGAGAAATACAAACACAACTATATTAAAAGTCTCTTACAGACTAGTAAAACTATTTTAGTAAATTATCCACAAACACTAGGACCTTTCTATGGGATAAGTATTACTATTTACTCATCTTTGTCAAAGATCTTATTTACCTATGGTTAAATCTTCGCTTAAAATCATTTATTATGGCTTATTATACCTCTTTTACGGCTTATCTACTATCCTACTTTAATCATCCATGTCTATTTCAAAATCCTGATTATCTTCGTCAATAAATCTCACGTCTGTAGGATTATCTGAAAAACTTAAAGCAAAATCCTTGCTCATTTCAAAGTCCTCATCGATATTGAGCGGGAAAAATATTTGTGGATTGAATATCTCTATAAAGCTTCTGGGACAAGCGAAACTTGCATCGCCCCCATCTGTCCTTATTGGGAAAAATCCTAAGTCTATTTCTCCTTCTCTATCAAATATTTCATAAAGATAATTTATAAGTTCAGTATTTCCTTCTCCTTGTTCAAAGAAAATAGACTCTCCCGTGTAAAAGATAGAAAAATCAAAAATCTTTACAAAGAAGCTTAGACCAGATCCCTTAGCGGAAAAACTCAAGACCTCTATATCCTTATTAAGCTTATACCTATCCGATGAATTTGTGAAGATAACATTCTTTTTCTTATACAAGTCCTTGAGATTTTCGAGAGAAAGCCCCACCTCATTTAGATAAATCACATTGCCCTCTCCCTTATCGTAGGCAATGTCTGAGGATAAAACGTAGCTAAAGTTATCCATATCAAATAACTTCAAAATCTCTTGGGTATAGTGACCATCCCTGTTGCTTGTAGCAAAAAATATAGTCTTCTTATCATCAGGGATATTCAATATCCCATTACAATAATCGAAGACTAAAAGATATTCTCCAATCTCCAAACTGTAGCAATTCTCTCCTACATAATTTACTTTGATATCATCATACATAACAAACTCCCTTACTATCTTTAAAATATATACCCAATCTTGTTAAATATAAATTTATCGTATAATTATTTTGAAGGGAGCTAATATGAAAAAAGAAATTAAAACTAATGCCATGAGAATACTAGAAAACTTAGATATAGATTACGAACACGTTGATTACGAGCTAGAAGGAGACTTTACTTCTGCAGTAGATATAGCAGAAAAAACTAACGAGGATGTAGATATAGTCTATAAGACTCTTGCAACTATTTCTAAAGACAAGGAAGTCTTCGTCCTTGTAATACCTGCAGCAGATTCAATTGACTTCAAAAAGGCTGCAAGAGTTTGTGGTGTAAAGAGTCTTTCCATGCTCCACCTAAAAGACCTTAAGAAGACTGTCGGCTACGAAAGGGGAGCAACAACAGCAATCGCTATGAAAAAGGACTATCCAGTCGTTCTTGATGAAAAGGCTAAAAATCACGAGATAATCAAAGTATCTGCCGGTAAAATCGGACATGGCTTAAAACTTAGACCAGATGATTTCATAAAAGCGACCGATGGCAAATATGGGGATATTACCCAATGAAAGTGATTAAAGTCTTTGCTTCTGAAAGTTTATCCTATGAGTATTCGACTACCTCTGCCCTCAAAGAAAAAATAGACAAAACTTCTGACTACGAAGACTTAAGAGAAGTTAAATTCATAATCGATAATGATAAGGACAAGGAGAAGCTTTTGCTTTTAGTAATTCTTTCTCCAATATTTTTAGCAAGTTTTGATTCATCAAGTGAAGAACTAGACTTTTTTAGGGGAAAAATTTCAAGTTCTAACTTTGCCTACGGTCTTTATCCAGAGTTTTTCCCCTTTGACGAGGAAAAATATAGGCTAGTTTATGAAAACAAGGAAAATAAAGAAGATATTTTCCTAAATGAAGAAGGCCTTATCGAATTTACTATAAACCCAATAGGGGATGAATACATACTTGCCTTGGCCTACCTATTAGAAAAGCTTATAGAAGATGATATAAATAGAAAAAAACTTTTAAAATATTTTGATAAGATTAGAAACGATATCGTAATAAACGGAAGAAGGTCAATCCTTGCAAATGGTATCCAGGCCTTCTATCTATCGAAATATGTCCTAGTGCGGATGATTACATTTTGTGAAGATCTGATAGAGAAAGACTATAAAGCAAAAGACTACCTATCTTCTATCCTAAGTAAGTCTGAGAGTCTCCAAAGGCCTATTTATGAATAACTCCTGTATTTTATATTTTAAAAGATTGGCTAATTTTAGCCAATCTTTGTTAAATTTCATTATTTTTTAGTTTTTCTTTTATTTCTTTAGCTTTTTGTTTTTCCTCATCTGTGAAAGTAGGATACTGAGGATTTATTTTTTCAAGACTTTCAATCAAAGCTAATGTCGCAATTTTTCTAGCAAGCCATGGATTATCAGCTGGCAAAGCATACCAAGGAGCGATTTTGCTAGCTGTATTGTTTAGCATTTCCTCAAAGGCTTTTTGATATTTATCCCAGTTCTCCCTATCCTCTATATCGGAGAAGGCAAATTCATGGTTTTTATCTATATTTTCAAGTCTATCAAGAAGTCTTTGTCTTTGGACATCCTTAGACATATGGAAATATAATTTCAAAACTGGAAATCCATTATCATTCATATATTTTTCGAAATTATTTATGTGTTCATATCTTTTTTCCCAAAGATCTGGATCTTCTCTTATTTCTTTTGGCAAATGTCCCAGGGTGTCGTATATCTTAGGAGCTATTATATCTTCATAGTAAGACCTATTAAGTATAGCAATTTCTCCTCTTTTAGGAAGGCCTTCGTGCATGCGCCACAAATAATCATGGGCATTTTCCTCATCAGAAGGTTTACCAAAGGATGTGTTCTTCAGGCCTTGTGGAAGCAAGTTTGAAAATATATACTTAATAATCTCATCTTTTCCAGCAGCATCCAAGGCTTGAAGGACGATTAGAACTCCATGTTTAGATTCTGCAAATAATCTGTTATGCAAATCATTGAGTCTTGGAACTAAATCATCAAATAATTCCTTTTTGATATCTTCTTCTTTTTCGTCACTTACAAGATGGGTTTCAAGTTCTTCAATTTCTATTTTCTGTCCGTCAATTTTGAAATAATCTTTTTTCAATTTCTCCTACTTTCTTTTTATAAGTTAGTAACTACTTGTTAGATTTCCTCCAGATACCAAGTTTTTCTGCTTCTTTTATAAGTTCATCTCTGTTATCTGGATGAGCTAAGCTAACAAGAGCTTCTGCTGCTTGCCAGGTTGATAGACCTTTGAAGTTAACTATACCTTGTTCTGTTGCAATGTAGTGGGTGTTGCTTCTTACAGCAGTAGCTTGAGTACCAGGTTTGAAGGTTGGAACTATATTTGAAATTCTTTTTCCTTCTTTGTTTACTCTAGAAGATTTAAGGGCGATAAATGATCTACCACCTTTAGATCTGTATGCTCCAAGTACAAAGTCAAGGGCTCCACCTGCTCCGGAAATGTGTCTTGTTCCAGCAGATTCAGCTGATATTTGTCCCCAAAGGTCTACTTCAAGAACTGTATTTATTGATACATAGTTATCATGTGCTGCTATAACATCAATATCGTTTACATATGACACTGGTGCTGCCATTAGTTCTTCATTTCCATCTATATAGTCATACATTTCTTGAGAACCTGCTGCAAAGGCATAGACTTGTCTACCTGGGTTAATATTTTTCTTCTTACCTGTAATTCTTCCAGCTTGAGCCATTTCCATGAAACTATCTACATACATCTCTGAGTGAACTCCCAAATCTTTTAAATCAGACTTAGCAATTTGGCTTCCTATAGCATTAGGGAGCCCTCCGATACCTAATTGTAGAGTATCGCCGTCTCTTAGATTATCTACAACGTATTTAGCTACTTGTACTTCTTCTTCGCCAAATTTTGCACTTGGAAGAGTTATCATGTCATAGTTGCTTGATTCATAGACATAATCTACATCTTTGATATTGATAAAATTTCTAAATCCACCGAGAGCAACTGGTACGTTTTTATTTACCTCGAGTACAACTTTATCTGAATTTTCAAAAGAAGTTAAAGCATGAGATGCAGAAAGACCCAAGTTAAAGTTACCGTGTTTGTCCATTGGAGAAACTTGGATTACAGACACTGCTGCTTTGTCTGCATTTTCTGCTATATATCTTTCTATTTCTGAGTATTTGATTGGAATAAAGAAAGCACCGTATTGGTTGTTGTTGATTAAGTTTCTTTCTGGACCTGTTGAGTGCCAAGAATGATAGATAAAATGTTCTCCTGTGCTGTCTGCTTGACCTATGTGAAGGTTATATGGAACAACTCCGCTTCTAATCTTTACGTCTTTTAATTCGTCCACTCTTGCTGCAAGAGCCTTATCGAAGTCAACTGGTACTAGGGCTCCCCATCCCATTTCAACCCAGTCGCCGTCTTTTACAAGTCCTGCCGCTTCTTTTACAGTTATTAGTTTATCTTGATACATTTTTTCAAAATCCATTTTAAACCCCTTTAAATATTAAAATCGTTTTCAATATATATTATACCCATAAATCTATGTTTTATTCTCTATTTGATATTTATTATCAATCACTTTTATTTAATCTTTATTCTAATTTACAGGTGTTTTTAGATAAAATAAGAGGGTGTAAGCCTACACCCTCCATCATTATTAATTCTTATCTTTCAACTACTACAGCAGTACCCATACCACCACCTATACATAGGGTTGCGATACCTTTTTTAGAATCTCTCTTTTGCATTTCGTAAAGAAGTGTTGTTAGGATTCTTGCTCCACTTGCTCCAACAGGGTGTCCAAGAGCTATTGCACCACCGTTTACGTTAACTATATCTGTGTTAAGACCAAGTTCTTTGATTACAGATAGAGCTTGAGCAGCGAATGCTTCGTTAGCTTCGATTAGGTCAATATCTTCAAGTTTTAGATCAGCTTTTTCAAGAGCTTTTCTAACTGTTGGGATTGGGCCTGTACCCATGATAGCTGGATCAACACCTTCTGTAGCGTAGCTTACGATTGTGGCAAGTGGCTTAACGCCTAATTCTTTTGCTTTTTCTTCACTCATTACTACTAGTGCTGCAGATCCATCGTTAAGACCTGATGCGTTAGCTGCTGTTACACTACCACCATCTCTCTTAAATGCTGGTTTAAGTTTAGAGATACCTTCAGCTGTTACGCCTTCTCTGATGTGTTCATCTGTATCAACTACAGTTACATTTCCTTTTCTATCTTTTACTTCTACAGGTACGATTTCGTCTTTGAATTTACCTTCTGCTCTTGCTTTTTCTGCTCTGTTTTGGCTCATTGCAGCAAGTTCGTCTTGTTCTTCTCTTGTTAGACCGAATTTTTCAACTATATTTTCAGCTGTCATACCCATGTGATAGTCGTTGAATGCATCCCAAAGACCGTCTTTAATCATTTCATCTACAGCCTTCTTATCTCCCATTCTAGCTCCCCATCTTTCGTTTTGAAGAAGGTATGGTGCATTTGACATTGACTCTGTACCACCAGCTACAACTATGTCAGAATCTCCTGCCATAATCATTTGAGCTGCTAGAGATACAGATCTAAGACCTGAACCACATACAATATTAAGAGTCATTGCTGGTTTTTCTTTAGGGATACCTGCTCCGATAGAAATTTGTCTAGCTACGTTTTGTCCAAGACCTGCTTGAAGTACGCAACCAAATACCATTTCATCTACATCTTCTGGTTTGATTCCTGCTCTTTCAATTGCTCCCTTAACTGCTGTTATTCCTAGATCTTGAGCGCTTACTGATTTTAATGCGCCACCGTATGATCCTATTGGTGTTCTTGCTGCACTTGCTATTACTACTTTTCTAGTCATATTATCTCCTTATATTTAAAATTCGTTTACTTTTGATCTATTTTTTATTTGCTGTAGTCTATTTGCTGTAGTCGTAGAAACCTTTACCAGTTTTTCTACCAAGGTCTCCTGCTCTTACCATTTGTCTTAGAAGCGGATTTGGTCTGTACTTGCTATCTCCAAATTCGTTGTATAGAACTTCCATGATTGCAAGACATGTATCAAGGCCTATAAGATCTCCTAGAGCAAGAGGTCCCATTGGGTGGTTTGCACCAAGTTGCATTCCCTTGTCGATATCTTCAACGCTTGCAAGTCCATCTGCAAGAACTCCGATTCCTTCGTTAATCATTGGGATTAAGAGTCTATTAACTACAAATCCTGGTCCTTCTTTAACTTCGATAGGTTGTTTTCCAAGATCTTCTGCAAGTTTGAATATTGTTGTGTTTGTTTCATCAGATGTGTGAAGTCCTCTGATAACTTCAACTAGTTTCATTACTGGAACTGGATTGAAGAAGTGCATTCCAATAACGTTTTCTGGTCTGTTTGTAGATGCAGCAATATCTGTAATTGATAGTGAAGATGTGTTAGATGCAAGGATTGCTCCTTCTTTTACAACTTCATCAAGTTCTTTGAAGATTTCTTTTTTAAGTTTTGGATTTTCTGTAGCAGCTTCTATAACTACGTCACAGTCAGCCAAATCTTTTACTTCTGTTGTGTAAGTAATGTTTTTAAGAGCTTTATCTTTTTCATCTTCTGTCATTCTTTCTTTAGAAACTTGTTTAGCATAGGATTTTTCTATTCTTGCTTTAGCTTTTTCTAAGAATTCATCTTTGATATCTCTAACTACTACTTCGTATTTTCTTGCAGCAGTTTCTACGATACCGCCACCCATAATTCCTGAACCGATTACTCCAATTTTCATAATTACTCCTTTATTTTTCTCTCTGTTTTATACTTACCCGATTATTTATTTTTAAACTCAGCTTTTTCCTTATTTAAGAAAGCATTCATACCTGCTTTTTGATCTTCAGTCGCAAATGATAGACCAAATAGGTTTTCTTCAATCTTAATAGCTGAATCTATATCAACTTGTCCACCAACGTTTATAGCTTCTTTAGCAAGTCTTACAGCAACTGGTCCGTTAGAAGCAACTTTAGAAGCAAGTTTTGCTACTCTTTCTTCTAATTCATCGGCAGCAACTACTTCTTGAACAAGGCCTATTTCTAATGCCTTATCAGCCTTGATGTTTGAAGATGTATAAATTAGATATTTTGCATATCCAGGTCCAACTAGTCTTTGTAGTCTTTGTGTTCCACCAAATCCTGGTAGGATTCCAAGACCAGTTTCAGGTTGACCAAATAGTGCCTTATCACTTGCGATTCTAAAATCACAGCTCATAGCAAGTTCGCATCCACCGCCTAGGGCGAATCCATTAACAGCTGCTATTGTTGGGATTTCGAGACTTTCTAGTTTTCTAAATACTGCTAGCCCCTTCTTACCAAAAGCTTTTCCTTCAAGTGGAGAAAGTGTTGACATTTCCTTGATATCTGCTCCTGCTACGAAGCTTCTTCCTTCACCTGTTACTATTAGGGCTCTTAAGTCCTTATTTTCCTTAATTTCATCTAAAACTTTGTCAAGTTCGTCAAGAACTTCAGAGTTTAGTGCATTTAGAGCCTTTGGTCTGTTGATTGTAAGCTTTCCTATAAAGCCATCAACTTCGTACTTGATTGTCTTATATTCCATAATCGCCTCCTATTTAGCAATAAATTATTACTAGGTCTTTGTTTTGTGATATTTTTTTATCAATAAGCTTTAATAGTTAGCTGCTTATAATCTGATGTATATTATCATCTTCTAAGCAGCTTCTATCCTTCAAGCTAATTAGTTAGCTTTTCTTTCTTTTATTAATTCTGTTAATTTTGGAACTACTTCAAATAAGTCCCCAACAATACCGTAGTCAGCAATATCAAATATTGGTGCATCTGGGTCTTTGTTGATAGCTATGATTGTATCACTTGCTCCGATACCAGCCAAGTGTTGGATAGCTCCAGAGATACCAACAGCTATATAAACTTTTGGTCCTACAGTCTTACCTGATTGTCCTACTTGGTGAGAGTGAGAAATCCAACCAGCATCTACAGCAGCACGTGATGATCCTACTGTACCATCTAAGGCTTCTGCTAATTCTTCAATTAACTTAAAGTTTGCAGGATCTGCAAGTCCACGTCCACCACTTACGATGTATTCTGCACCAGCAAGATCTACATCTTCTCCTTCATCTCTTGGGATAAAGTCTAAGATTTTTGTTCTAACTTCTCCGTCGTATTTGATATCTTCAGAGATTTCTTCGATTTCTTCTTTTGCGCCAACTTCTTCTTTAGAGAATACTCCTGGACGAACTGTACCCATTTGTGGTCTAGAATCTGGGCAGAGGATTTGAGCCATTAGGTTACCACCAAAGGCAGGTCTTGTCCATTTTACATTTCCTGTTTCAAAGTCAACGTCAAGTTCTGTACAATCTGCTGTAAGTCCAGTTCCAAGTCTTGAAGAAATTCTTGGACCTAGGTCACGTCCTACGTTAGTAGCACCGATTAGGATTACATTTGGATTGTGTTTTTCAACAAGTTTACATACAGCATTTGCGTAGATGTCTGTATTGTATTGTTTATATTCTTCACCTTCTACAGTAATTACGCCGTCAACTCCGTATTTTTTAACTTCTTCTTTTGCATTGTCAGCATTTTCGCCGATGATTACTGCATATAGTTTTTCTTTAAGTACATCAGCCATTTTTCTGCCTGGATTTAGTAATTCTAATCCAACATTTAAGGCTTTTCCTTCTTCATTTGTTTCTACAATTACCCAAAGGTTTTTATTATCTGTCATACTTCCCCCTTAAATAAGCTTTTGATCTACTAGAGCATCCATTAACTTAGTTGCAGCTTCTTCTGCTTCCATGTCTTCAAACATAACTGCAATTTTTGTTCTGTCTGGAGCGTAAGATTTATTAACTCTAGTTGGAGATCCCTTAAGACCAATTTTTGTCTTATCAATGGTAGCTTCTAAATCGTCAAAGGTGATTTGTCCGATTTCAGCTTTTTTAGCTTTAAGTTTATTTTTGATTTTTGGATATCTAAGCTCTTCGTCACCATATTTTGTAAATGTGATTAGGGCTGGAAGTACACATTGCACGTTTTGAGCTCCGCCTTCTACTTCTTGTAAAACCTTAATTCCTTCATCGTTTAGCTCTGCTGTATAAGCACGTGTAACTTGAGGAAGTCCTAGGTGTTCTGCAAGTTCAGGTCCTACTTGTGCTGTATCTCCGTCAATTGCTTGAAGACCACAGTAAACTAGGTCAGGTTCGCCTTCTTTTTCTGCTACTGCCTTTATAGCATTAGCTAGAATGTAAGATGTAGCAAGTGTGTCAGATCCACCGAATTTTCTATCTGTTACAAGATATGCCTTGTCAGCACCAACTGCTAGACAATCTCTAAGCATTGCTTCTGCTTGTCCTGGTCCCATAGATATTACTACAATGTTTATTTCAGGATCTTTATCCTTAAGTCTAAGAGCTTGTTCAAGAGCGAAAGCATCGTAAGTATTTAAGATACTTGGAACTCCCTTTCTTATAAGTGTATTTGTAATAGGATCGATTTTGATCTCATTTGTGTCTGGAACTTGTTTCGCACATACGAAAATATTCATATATCCCCCTTTGATTCTAAGTAACTATCGAGCTTATTTATTTAATAATGCGCCAGATACAACCATTAACATTACTTCTGAAGTACCTTCATAGATTTCTGTTATTTTTGCATCTCTCATCATTCTTTCAACTTCGTATTCCTTGATGTAGCCGTAACCACCTAGTAGTTGAACAGCCTTTGTTGTAACATCCATTGCAACTCTTGATGCTTTAAGTTTTGCTTCAGCTGCTGCTACTGTGTAGCTTTCACCAGCATCTTTAAGTGTTGCTGCTTTATAAACTAAGTGACGAGCTGATTCAATATCTATTGCCATTTCAGCAAGTTTGAATTGTGTATTTTGGAATTTAGCTAGAGGTCTACCAAATTGGTTTCTTTCTTTTACATATTTAACTGCCTTATCAAGAGCACCTTCAGCTATACCTAATGCTTGAGCTGCTATACCAATTCTACCGCCGTCTAGTGTTTGCATTGCGTATTTGAAGCCCTTACCTTCTTCACCAAGTAAGTTTTCTTTTGGAACTTTACAATCTCTAAAGATTAATTCCATTGTTGAAGAACCCTTGATACCCATCTTATCTTCTACTGTACCAAAGTCGAATCCTTCCATTCCTTTCTCAACGATGAAAGCAGAAATTCCTCTAGTTCCTTGTTCTTTATCTGTCATTGCAAATACAACATAAGTATCAGCGTAACCTGCATTTGTTATAAAGATTTTTGATCCATTAAGTACGTAGTGATCTCCATCAAGTTTTGCAACTGTTTTTTGTCCTGATGCGTCTGTTCCTGCATCTGGTTCTGTAAGTGCGAAAGCACCAAGTTTTTCACCTGAAGCAAGTGGTGTTAGGTATTTTTCTTTTTGTTCTTCGTTACCAAACTTGTTAATGCAATCAGCGCAAAGTGATGTATGAGCTGAAACGATAACTCCTGTTGTCGCGCATGCTTTAGAAAGTTCTTCTACGCAAAGAACATATGTAAGTGTATCAAGGCCAATTCCGCCGTATTCTTCATCGAAAGGAATTCCAAAAAATCCTAGCTCTTGCATTTTTGCTACGTTATCTTCTGGGAACATGTGTTTTTCGTCTACTTCTATTGCAAGTGGAGCAACTTCTTTTTGAGCGAAGTCTCTGAACATGTCTCTCATTTCTACTTGTTCTTCTGTTAACTTATACATAATCTCTCCTTATAAAACTTTTTAGATGATATATCAGAATTGATATATTCTTAACTAACTCTTATGTTATTATATTAACAATGTTAACGACAAATGTCAAGCTCTTTTTTAAGTTTTTACAAAATTTTAATATAAATTTTATAAAAACCTAAGCCCATGAAATTTATTTTCCTTATATATATAAACATTTTCCCTATCAACTTACATAAATTAACTATTTATTAGTTAAATAAGTATATTTATACAATATGGGAGCATATATTCATAGATATAAGCTTATTTATCTCTTCATTAACCATGATATCACAAAAATCCCTTATGTCAATCGTTTACAGAGATAATTGTAATGTTTTCCCATAAAAAAACCTTATACCGCTATAATGTTTAATTTTCAACGACGATAGATTTTTAATCGGTGAGATTTTTTTTGAAAACATTTTTACAAAATTAAAATCTTGTGATATAATCTAAGCATAAATATTAAATGATATTTATTACATATTATTTATAGGAGGTTTAAATGAATAATTATAACGCAATATCAGATGATATTATCCAACAAATTAAAGACGCTGTTTCTGGTAAAGTTTATGTTGGAGACGAGGTAAACGAAGACTTCTTCCACGATGAGATGCCTATCTATGGTGATGGATATCCAGATTGTCTAGTAGATGCAACGTCAAAAGAAGATGTAGCAGCTGTAATGAAAATTTGTAACGAAAACAAGGTTCCTGTTATAGCAAGAGGTGCTGGTACTGGTCTTACAGGTGCTGGTGTTGCTATTAAAAAAGGTGTAATGATTAACATGCAAACCATGAACAAAATCATTGAATATGATGAAGATAACATGGTAGTTAGAGTACAACCTGGTGTTTTACTAAATGATTTGGCTGAAGATTGCTTGTCAAAAGGTTACCTATACCCACCTGATCCAGGTGAAAAATTCGCAACTCTAGGCGGAAACGTTGCTACAAACGCTGGTGGTATGCGTGCTGTTAAATACGGTACAACAAGAGATTATGTTAGAGCTATGGAAGTTGTTCTTCCTAACGGAGAAATCACTAATTTTGGTGCTGTTATTTCTAAATCATCAACAGGTTATTCACTTAAAGATCTTATGATTGGTTCTGAAGGTACTCTAGGAATCATAACAGAGTTAACTTTAAAAATAGTTCCAGCTCCAAAGACAACTATTTCATTAATAGTTCCATTTGAAGACTTAAACAGCTGTATAGCAACTGTTCCAAAACTATTCCAGGCTAATCTTAACCCTCAAGCTATCGAATTTATGGAAAGAAAGATAGTTCTTGCTTCTGAAAAATATATCGGAAAAGAAACTTTCCCTAAAAACATCGAAGGTACAGATGTGAATGCTTACCTACTTATCACATTTGACGGTGATGATGAGGATGGTATCTACGATACATTAGAAAGAGCTGCAGAAGTTCTTACAGAAAATGGTGCAATCGACGTATTAGTAGCTGACACTCCAGCACAACTTAAAGAAGCATGGGCTGCAAGAAGCTCATTCCTTGAAGCTATCGAATCTCAATACGAACTTCTCGATGAATGTGACGTTGTAGTTCCAATTACAAAGATTGCAGAATATGTAGAATTTGTAAATGAAACAGCAGAAGAATATATGTTTGACGTACAAAGTTTCGGACACGCAGGAGACGGAAACTTACACATCTATACACTTTCTAACGAAAGCGACAAGCTTGACCAATTCAAGGATGAAGTACATGAATTCATGCTTATAATCTACAAGAAAGCATACGACCTCGGTGGAAAACTATCAGGTGAGCACGGAGTAGGTGCTGGTAAGCTTAAATATCTGAAGGAATTTGAAGGAAACTTAAACACAGGAATAATGAGAGGAATCAAGAAAGTATTCGACCCTAATATGATTCTTAACCCAGATAAAGTTATAGGACTTGAGTAAAACTAAGGAGTAGCAATGAATTATCTAAAAGAGTTTGTAATTCTTTGCGTATGTTTATTCCTAGGTGTTATCACAAGACACCTAATCAACTTCCCTATACCTGAGGCTGTATATGGTATGATCTACCTCTTTATAGCCCTTAACTTTAAAATATTAAAGCCAGAGGACGTACAAGAGACTTCAGATGGTATCTTACACAATCTAGCCTTCCTTTTCGTTCCAGTTGGTGTTGGTATAATGGCAAATTACGATGTTATCCAAGGTAAAATCGTCAAACTCTTAATTATCACTGCCATAGGAACAGCTTTGACAATGGCCATAACTGGTATCGTTGTTCAATTACTACAAAGGAGGAAGAAATAATGTTTGATAACTCATATTTCGGTATAATCCTATCATTTGCTGCCTATGAAATAGGAAAATGGATAAATAGCAAAGTAAAAAAACCACTTGCCAATCCCCTCCTCATAGCAATCCTACTAATAATTGGATTTCTGTCAGTAACTGGCATACCTTATGAAAGTTACAAAAAAGGTGGAGATTTCATAGCATTCTTCATCGCTCCTGCTACTGTTGCAATGATTTTGGACCTATACGCAAATCTTGACTCTCTAAAGGCTAACCTAGTTCCTATCTTAGTCGGAGTCCTAATAGGTTCTATTTTCTCAATGCTTTTGGCTATAATCTTATCAAAAGTAGTTGGATTTAACCAAGAAATGATTACATCACTAGTTCCTCAATCAATCACAACAGCTATAGCCATCTCACTAACAGAAGAATATAAGGGTATCGTGGCCCTAACTGCTATGATAGTTGTATTTAGAGGTGTAATAGGAGCTGCTATGGCACCAAGTATTCTAAAAATATGTAAAATAAAAGACCCTGTTGCCCAAGGTGTTGCAATAGGAACCGCAAGCCACGCTGTCGGTACTAGCCAAGCTAGACAAATAGGAAAGATTCAAGGCGCTATGAGCGGACTTTCAATAGCTGTGGCAGGTATCATAACTGTATTGCTAATGCCGCTTGCTATGTCTGTTGTAAACTTAATAGCATAAGATAAAAACTGTCAGTATAAGCTGGCAGTTTTTATGTATTATATTTGCTTTTATGATATAATATCTGTAATTCATAAAATAAAATTGGCAAAAGGAGGTGGCCTTAGTGCAAGATCACTATACTATCGGTAAAGTCTCAAAAATGTGCAATATTCCCAAAGAGACCTTGAGATATTACGATAAAATAGGACTATTTTGCCCTGATTACAGAGATAATGAAACAGGCTACAGATATTACAGCAAAGAAAGTCTAAAGACCCTTCTCATTCTAAGAAGACTTAGAAATCTAGGTTTTTCTATAGAGGCCCTCAAAAATTCTTTGGACGTAAACTCCCTAGATAATCTAGAAAATCTAATCGAAGAAAAATCCTTAGAATACGAAAAACAAATACAAATACTTCAGGCTAGAAAGGTTGCCTGTGATATTGCAATCAAAAGATTTGCCAGGGCCAAGAAGGCTACAGAATACATAATCAAGGAAGGAATAGATCCAATAGACTTTCCAGTTAAAATCGACTACATAGAAGAAAATCCAGTTGTATTTTCAAGAAAAATCATGAAAAATTACGTTCATCCAGATATTACTCTGACAAGATGGATAGATATCTACGAAAAATGTACTGAAAACGGCCTAGAAATGATGGGATCAATTCTTATAATCTTTCACGGAAGGCCCTTCGATCAGTTCCTAGAAAAAAACTCTGACGTTGAGTTTGCTATGCAGGTAACAAAAATCGAAGCTGGTAGACTTAATAAAAGAGTAACGAGATTTTGGGGAGGATTCGAAGCTGTAACTTCCTATTATGTGGGAGATTACAAAAATATTAGACAAAAACATAAGAAAATGCTAACTTGGATTAACGATAATGGTTACAAGGTCACAGGTCCTATAACAGAGGAGTTTCTCATATCTCCCCTAGATGTCGACGATCCATCTAAGCATGTAACAAAAATAATTATCCCTATCGAAAAAAGATAAATAAGTATTGAAGATAATAGATCAAAATTTAAAATATGAATACATAAAAATAATAAATTTTTCCATATTAAAAGCGGACCCTAAGATCCGCTTTTTCTATCTATTAGTCAAGTTCTAGAGAGTTTTCCCATAGACCGTGGATGTTACAATAGCTTAGTGCGTAGAAAGTACCTTTCTTTTCTGTTTTGATTACGCCTGATGCACATGGTTCAGAGAAAATATCATCTTCGCCGTGAGCTGAGTATTGGTATGATCCAACTTCTACTGGGAATTTGCCATCTTCAGCCTTGAAGAATACTTTAATCCAAGCGATGTGGTGTTCAAGTGTGTTAGGATGTTCAATTTCCTTACCAACTCTTGCGTTAACTCTTACTTTACCATCTTCAAGTCTTTCAACTTCTAGTTCTGGTACGTGTTTTTCAGCTTTCCAATCACCTGATTGTACAGTTTCAGTTAATTTTGTCATATTTTTACCTCCATATGATCATATGTTGTCTACATTATAATTTATACCCAATATTTTAAAAAATATAGCCTACAGATCAAAGTTCTTCGAATTTTTTACTAACTTGCTCGCCTGTTTCCATATCCTTTATAGAATATTCTCTCTTACTCATCTCTTCTTCACCTAAGATAATCACCCTTCTGATTCCACACTTATCCGCATAGTTCATCTTCTTCTTAAATTTGCCGCTTTCAAGGTAGATATCTACGCTTTCGCCATTATCTCTTAGCTTGTTTAGGATTTCTATACCATATTCATTTATGGACTCATCCATTGGAATAATCAAGATGTCAGTTAGGCTCTTGATCTTCTCATCAATTAGACCAAGCTCTTGAAGTTGATAGAATAATCTTGTAAGACCGATTGACATACCAACTCCTGGAAGTTTTTGCTTGGAGAAATTACTTGCAAGGTCTTCATATCTTCCACCTGAGCAGACAGAACCAATCTTTTCATAGCCATTTATAAAGGTTTCATAGACTGTAGATGTGTAATAATCGAGCCCTCTTGTTATAGCTAGGTCGATTTTGATATTTTTATCAGGTATACCTAAGTCAACCATATACCTATAGACCTTATTTAACTCATCTACTCCCTCAAGGAAAAGCCCGTCATCGGAAAAATCAAAGAGTTTATATAAAAGTTTTTCATTAGAATCTTCATTTTCTATAAATTCTATGATAATACTAGCTTTTTTCTCATCTGTTAATCTTACAAGCTCGTCAAATGTCTTATCAATTCCAATCTTATCTTTCTTGTCAATTGTCCTTAATACATCTGTGGTATCTTCTATACCCAAGGATTTGAAAAATCCGTTCAAAAGCTTCCTGTTATTGATCTTGAAGGTAAGATCAGAGAAATTTAATTTTTCAAATATCTCAAAAATAACCCTAGGAAGAAGGGCGTCGTTGTAGATTGAAAGACTGTTATGTCCTATGATATCTATATCAGCCTGGTAGAATTCCCTATATCTTCCCTTTTGATTTCTCTCACCCCTGTAGACTTTTCCTATGTGATAGCGTTTGAAAGGGAAATTTAAATCTTGGAAATGCTCAGATACGTAGCGTGCTAGAGGAACTGTAAGGTCAAATCTTAAGCTCATATCCTTAGAGCCAGAGGCAATCTCATAGATTTGTTTTTCAGTTTCTCCGCCTCCCTTAGCAAAGAGTATTTCATTTTTCTCAATAACTGGCGTATCGATTGGCATAAATTGATATTTCTTATAGGTTTCTTCGACTATGTTTTTAATATTATCAAAAACTAATTGCTCCTTAGGTAAAAGTTCCATTACCCCCGCAATTGTAGATGGTTTTACAATGTTCATACTATCCTCTCTTTTTTCTTTACTATAATAAATTATACGATTTTTTCCAAAAGAAAAAAGCCTAGACAGGCTATATACAAATCAAAGACCCCAAGTCAGTAAGAGATGTCTCTGGATAGATAATTTCTATATTTTCCCTATCGCAAGCTTTTTTGATTCTATCAAAGGACTTGTGTCTTGATATATCTCCAGTAAAAACTAATTTGTCATCTACTAGGCCACAAGTTCCTCCCACAAATCCTTGATCAAAACCATCAAGTTCGATTTTATCATTTTCTAGTAAGATAATATCTACCTTGTCCTTAAGGGCCTTATATATTCCATAATCGCTAGTTAGTAAACTTTCTCTAAGAGGAATAATAGAACATCTACTATAGCCTTGCTTTACAAAAAGATGCTTATAATTCCTCTCTTTAAGGCTTCTCTCGATGTTTTTCTCAGTAAAGTCATTGTTGATGTAGAAATCCTTGAAAGTAAAGAGGTTGTAGATACAATCTTTAGGATATTTCCTAAAAACAGATGACCCCTTTATTAGATTTTTAGAAGATAGCTTCACTTTATAATATGGATAGACCTCCTCTGCCACGATAATATTATCACTATCTATGACGAAAATAGAAAGATCAGGATGATCAGCAATCCTTTTATCAAGATTTGGATTATCTATAGTCTCTATAAAATCTATATTTTGATCAGTTAAGAAATTCTTAAACTCTAAGCTTGCCTTATTACTTATAATTAACATAAATACTCCTAATAAAAAAAGCTCTCCGAAGAGAGCGATTTGGAGGCGCCACTCAGATTTGAACTGAGGGTAAAGGTGTTGCAGACCTCTGCCTTACCACTTGGCTATGGCGCCAAATACAATGGAGCGGATGACGAGATTCGAACTCGCGACCCTCGCCTTGGCAAGGCGATGCTCTACCACTGAGCCACATCCGCACATCTATTATTATATATCATAATTTGGATTTGTAAAGTTTTTATTATATTTTATTTAATTTAAAAAAATTAAATAGCTAAGAAACCAGTATATCTATGCTTAGAGATCTCTCGACTGCGCTCGAGATAAGGGTTGTTTATAATACTCTTATAATTATAACAGTAAGGTAAATTTCATCCTTGGCTAGACGGGCCTTCTGCTTCGCAGAACCACTCCGTGGTGGGTCCTCTCTGTGCCAGTTAAATGACCCTTGATTTGGGCGCTCTATGCCGCTTGGGCAAGTTTTAACCCGAAAACCGCTTGCGATAGCAAGCTTTGAGTTAAGCAAAGCTTAACGCGTTTTCGTACGGGCCTGTTTATTCTCGGGCTTCGCCCTGCGACCATTTCATGGAGACTCCTCCTATAGCCGGAGCGGCCTTCTGCTTCGCAGAACCACTCCGTGGAGGGTCCTCTACTGGCCGGACGGGCCTGCTGCTTCGCAGAACCATTTCATGGAGACTCCTCCATAAGCCGGAGGGGCCTTCTGCTTCGCAGAACCACTCCGTGGAGGGTCCTCTACTGGCCGGACGGGCCTGCTTTTTGGTGCCCAGAGGCGGAATCGAACCACCGACACGGGGATTTTCAGTCCCCTGCTCTACCGACTGAGCTATCTGGGCTTATTTGTTGATACTTGTATATGATAACATAGGATTTTGGCTTTGTCAAATGTTTTCATTACTCTTCGGTTTTTATTTTGTTTGATTTCTTTATTTTGTTTCATTAGAGTCTTTTCTATAAAAATAGACGGAAATTTCTTCCGCCTATTTCTATATAGTTCTTATATCTTATATTTTTATCTAGTCTAGCTCTAGTTGACCAGTGTAGAGTTGCCAATAGGTTCCCTTTTCTTCTATTAGCTTATCATGGTTTCCTCTTTCTATTATCCTTCCATTTTCCATTACCATTATGACATCGGAGTTTTGGATGGTGGATAGTCTGTGGGCTATTACTATTGAGGTTGATCCTGCCATGAGGTTATCCATGGCTTCAGTTACTTCAAGTTCTGTTGCTGTATCTATAGAGCTTGTCGCCTCGTCTAGGATTAGCATTGGTGGCTCGGCAATTGCCGCTCTTGAGATCGATATGAGCTGATTTTGTCCATCTGATAGACTTGATCCGTCTCCGTTTATTTCTGTATCGTATCCTTCAGGGAGTCTCTTTATGAAGGAGTCTGCTCCTGATAGTCTTGCGGCTGAGTTGATTTGTTCAGAATCTGCGTCAAGCTTACCATATTTGATATTTCCTTCGATAGTATCAGTAAATAGGTTTACTTCTTGAAGCACCATGCCGAAGGCCCTTCTTAGAGCTTCTTTTTTTATATTTTTGATATTTATGCCATCGACTTCAATTATCCCATTGTCTATTTCATAAAATCTAGTAATTACATTGGTTATGGTTGTCTTTCCAGCTCCAGTTGATCCTACAAAGGCAATCTTCTCGCCTGGATCTGCGTAGAAGGAGATGTCTTTTAGGATTTGGTTTTTGCCATCGTAGGAGAAGTCCACGTTTTTAAATTCCAATCTTCCTTCTAGGAGTTGGTATTTATCTTCACCGTCTTCTTCCCATTTCCAAGCATATCTTCCACTCATTCCAACATGTTCTGTGATTGTTCCGTCTCTTCTAACTATTGCGCTTACAAGGTCAATGTAGCCTGTGTCGATTTCTTCTTCCATATCCATCACCTCAAATATCCTATCAGCTCCAGCGAGGGCTTGGAATACTGCATTTGCTTGTTGGGATATATTTACTATAGGGTTTTGGATTTGTCTAATGTTTGATAGGAAGGCTGCAAGAACTCCAACTGTGATATTTCCTTTTATAGTAAGATATACTCCAAGAACTGTGATTAGGGCGTAAAGAATATTTACAGAGTTTAGAAGAAAAGGCATAATCTTTCCTGCTGTAATATTTGCCTCCGCAAAACTTGCTCTTAGGTCCTCACTTTTTTTAGAAAATTCTTCTTCAGCAATTTTCTCCCTAGAAAACACCTTAACCACCTTTTGGCCTGATAGCATCTCTTCATTGAAACCGTGAAGCTTTGACACGTTGGCTTGGGCCTTGGCGAAAAACTTCCCTGACTTTAGTACAATCTTCGATAGGATTGGAATCATCACTACAAGTCCTATGATTAGAGATAAGGTTAGACTAAAGTCTAGCTTAAACATAACGATTATAGTCCCAAAGAAGGTTAGTAAACTTCTTATAATTGTAGGAACTGTATTGGCCAAGGCTTGGGATAGGACGTCCGTATCATTTGTGAAACGACTCATAATTTCCCCGTGTTGATTATTATCGAAAAATCTTACAGGTAGAGTTTGAATCTTATCGAAAAGATCGTGTCTTATGTTTCTAATTGATCTTTCACCGACTCTTACCATAAGTCTTGAATAGATTAAGCTTGTTAGAGCTGATACTAAATAGATAAAGGCCATTTGTATAACAGCTGTCTTAAGTCCTGGGACATCTCCTTTGAGGATATGATTATCTATTATAGGCTGGAGCATATTTACTCCCCAAATTTGGGTCACTGTAGATATTATTACTCCAAGGATAATCACAATCATCTGCCATTTGTAATCAAAGAGATAGGCCATGAGCCTTGACAAGGACTTAAATGACATTTTCCTTCTGTAATCTTTTTTTTGTATGCGATTATCAGTCATTATCATTACCTCCCTGTTGTTGAATATCATAAGTTTGTCTGTAGTTTTTATTTCTTTCATAAAGCTCGTCGTGAGTGCCTATATCAGAAATTTTTCCTTCTTCCATAACGATAATTCTATCTGCGTACTTAAAGGAAGACACTCTTTGGGAGATTATGATTTTGGTAAGATCCTTTAAGTTTCGATCTATTCCTTCCATAATCGCAGTTTCAGTCTTGGTATCTACTGCAGATGTTGAGTTATCGAGTATCAAGATTTTTGGTTTCTTTAAGAGAGACCTAGCTATGGTTAGCCTTTGTCTTTGACCACCGGAAACTCCACTTCCTCCCTGGCCTAGGACTGATTCATATGAGTCATTTCTTTCTCTTACGAATTCATCTGCTTGGGCAATTTCTGCTGCAAGACGAACTTCTTCATCACCTGCTTCGCTATCTCCCCAGCGTAAGTTATCCGCTATAGTTCCAGAGAAAAGTGTGTTTTTCTGAAGTACTATTGAAACTTTATCTCTTAAGGTCTTAAGGTCATATTCTCTTATGTCATGCCCCCCCACCTTAAGGCTTCCCTTACTTATATCGTAAAGTCTTGGTATAAGTTGGACTAGGGTAGACTTGGCAGAGCCTGTTGGTCCAAGGATTCCTATTGACTCTCCGCTTTTGATGTGAAGATTGATATCTTCAAGCTGATAATTATCTGAATCTTCCTCGTACTTAAAGGAAACATAATCAAAGTCGATTGATCCATCTTCAAGGTCAAGACCTTCTACTTTGTCATCATTATCCATTGTTGGCTCTCTTTTTATAACTTCAACTACACGGGTTATACCTGGTGAAGCTGCCATAAACATAGTAAGAACCATGCTCATACCGATGAAGGCTCCTAGAAGCATAATTGCATACATGTTAAAGGAAATTAGATCTCCTACTCCAAGTCTGCCCTCGATAATCTCAATACCGCCATAGTAGGTTAGACCTACGAAGGTTGCAAACAAAATAAAGTTTGCTACAGGGAAGACATAGCTCATAGGCCCTTGGGATCCATCTGCTAGCTTAAACATCTCTTCGTTTTGAAGGCCAAACTTATCCAGTTCATATCTTTTTCTAACGAAGGACTTGATTACCCTCATATTGTTTAGGTTTTCTTCTATAACTAGATTTAACTTATCGTATTGGAAACGAGCCTTCTTGAACTTTGGTAAAGCGTAGGTAGTAAGTGCCATCAAGGCTATGAAAAGCAAAGGCACTGCTACAAGAAATATAAGGGACAATTTGGCACTGGCCCTAAAGGCTAAAACAAAGGAAAATATAGCCATAACAATAGTCTTACCTACAAATCTTGTTGACATAAACATTGATTGGGCTAACTGTTGCATATCAGAAGTTAACCTGGTTAAGAGAGATGGAACTCCAAAATATTCCAAGTCCTCGAAAGAAAACTTCTGTATGTTTTTGTATTGGGCCCTTCTTGCATTGTCAGCAAGTCCACTCGAAGTAAGACCTGCGTTTTTAGTAGCTTGCATACCAAAGTACATGGTTACAAGAGAAAGAACTACCATCAATACTCCATATTTTATAGCAAGACCTAAGTCCTTGTCGTTTACGGCAGTATTTAGGGTCATACCCATAATCATTGGTATAAGTAGTTCTAGAATTGTCTCAAGCGTTGTGAAAATCTGCGACAGCAATCTAGTTTTTTTGTACTTTCCAAGATGCCTCTTCATATAAGAAAAGGATCTGTTAAATTCCTTTATACTATTCATCTATCCTCCTTCATAAAATTATTAGAAATTGAATCCAAGAGAAGCTCTAAGTATTTAGTAATCTCTCTTACATTCCCTTCTCCCAAATCCTCATACATGGCCCTGTTGGCCTCTTCTATTGGGACTAAGACCTCTCTCATCCTAAACTCACCCTTCTTAGTAAGGTAGAGGTTTTTCGCCCTCTTGTCAGCCTCATCTCTTCTAAGTTCGATAAACTCCTTCTCCTTTAAATTCATGATTGCGCTATTAATAGTCTGTTTGGGGGCTTTGAACTTATTTACGAGAGTCTTTTGCTTTACTTTTTCATTCATTCCGATTTGGATTAGAATCATACTTTCCAAATCGTTTAGGCCATAATAGTTTGCTCTTTCTCTATTGAGGCCATTGGCCTTTCTTAGTAGAGAAAAAATATTAATTATGGCTTTTAGTTTTTCGTCCATCTACCCTCCTTACTTTTACTTACCATCATATTATAGTCCGATTTTGGACTATGTCAAGTGAAAAATTCTCCTTAGATTGTATAGTATAAAACGAGGTGAAACATGATTAAATACTTACAAGAAGAAAACATAGACGAAAATTTGATAAAACAATTAGAAGAATATAGAAAAGAAAATGGACTTACTGATAACGACAGAGTAATTAAGCCTGAGTACAAATACTACGGCAAGGAAGTTCTAGAGCAAGCCATAGCCGCCCTCCTCGCAGGAAAAAACATCCTCCTTACAGGAGCAAAGGCTACGGGGAAAAATGTGCTTTCATCAAATCTTTCCTATCTCTTCCAAAGACCATCCTACAACGTATCCTTCCACGTAAACACAGATTCTGCCTCTCTTATAGGTGCAGATACTTTCAAAAACGGGGAAGTTGTATTTAGAAAGGGTCCTATCACAGAGGCAGCAGAAAAGGGAGGATTTGCTATCTTAGATGAGATCAATATGGCCAAAAACGAAGCCATATCAGTTCTTCACGCAACTCTCGACCACAGGAGGATAATAGATCTTTCTGGCTACGATAAGATTGCCTTAGATCCAAATACAAGATTTATAGCCACAATGAACTACGGATATGTAGGAACAAGGGAGCTTAACGAGGCCCTCTCTTCAAGATTTATGATTATTAATGTGCCAAACATAACTAAGGGAAATCTAGATAAACTACTAAAAGATAACTTCCCGACTCTTAAGGAAAAATACAGGAAGGCCTTTATCGATTTATTTATAAGTCTTCAAACAAAGAGCGAAAACAATGAAATCTCCACTAAGTCTGTCGACCTACGTGGATTAATCGGAGCCATTGAAACTATAAAGATAGGTCTTTCTCCTTACCAAGCCTTGATGATGGGACTAGTCAACAAATCCTTCGATGAATTCGAAAGACAAATTGTCCTCGATGCCTTAAAGAGCAAGATCCCAACAGATATAGGAGAAAGTGTATTTGATGAATGATCAACTAGAAAAGATTAGACAGTACAACATAATCTGGGACTTCGCGAAAACCTATAAGTTCCTTCCCAAAAAATCCTTCCCCATGGAAGACATCTACCTTAATATGGTCACAGGCTTTAAGATAGGGACTTTCGATTTTAAAATCCTAGATTCCTTCTTTGCCTATATCAAAAAAGACAATATGTTCTTTGATGATTTTAAGTTTATGACAGAAATTTTAATGGAAGAAATTGCCTTTAAGGAAATTGCCAAAGAAAATCTAGTTATAGCTGACTTTAGGAAAAAATACGCAAGAAAAGTCATGGAAAAATACTCCTACCATGAGCCAAAAGATCTAAGAGAGCAAATCGAGAAGGCCTACTACGGCAAGATTTTGGATAGGCCAATCACTGAGGGCAAACTCTTTAGAGATATCTACTCCGCCCTATTTTCTATCCACACCACAAAGACCAACGAATTAGTCGATGAATTGAATAATTTCTTTGAAAAATATTTTCGACTGGATAGGTCGGCCAAGGATAGGGATAGGTTTAAGGAAATGGTCTCAGAAAATAAGGCCAAGGACTTTAAGGATCCCGACGAGATTGATGATAAAAACGCTGAGTACTCCGAAGAATATCTTTCAGAGCAATTTGGCATAGGTAGTGCAGAGTTTACTGGAAATATATATCTAGCTGAAAAGAAAGAAGACAATGACAAAAACCTCATGTTTCTTAACACAGGCGAGGATACCTACCACTCATCTACAGAATTTATCGAGGACTTCTATGGGCTTTCTGTAATGGCTAAGGAGAAAGTCTCTGCCCTAGAAACAAAGCTTTGTAAGGGAATCCACAAGAACAAAAGGCTCTACTTCACTAGGGGAGAATATTCTACTAAGGCCAACGCTAGATTTTACAAGAAAGGCCGCCGTGAACAAGCAGAGAAAACCGAAGCCTTTATCAAGGAAAATACAGCCATCAACAACAGATCTATTAACGAGCTAACCCTTTCAATCAAAAACTCCATAGCAAACTTCCTAGAATACAACGAAGTCTACAAAAACTATGGAGCGATCGACTCATCAAAGGCCTGGAGGGCAAATATCCTCCATGACTACGATGTCTTTATCAATGAAGAAAGCGACGATATATCGAAGTTTAAGGTAGATCTAATACTCGATGGTTCTGCCAGCCAAATAGGTCGCCAGGCCATGGTCGCAAATGAGGCCTATATCATAGAAAAGGCCATGGATGCCCTAGATATTCCAATCAGAGTCATGAGTTTTTCTACTCTTAGGGACTTTACTGTCTTTAATATATATAGGGACTATGACGAAAAGGAAAATAACGAGAAGATTTTTAACTTTTTCGCATCAGGTTCAAACAGGGACGGCCTTGCCTTTAGAACTGTCCATGAACTGATCGAAAAGGATGACGAAAACACCAAAAATATTGTCATAATCCTTTCAGATGGTAAGCCCAATGATGAAAGAAGTAATATCAATACCGTAAAAATGCTTGATAAGGACCAATATGTAGAAGAAGTTGCAGTCAAAGATACTGCCAAGGAAGTTAGAAATATAAAAGAAGATGAAATCTCAATTCTCGGAGTTTTCACTGGAGAGGAAGAAGACGTAGAAAACGCCAAGTTAATCTATAACACAGACTTCTGTAGGATAACTAATCTAGAAAACTTCTCAAAGATTGTTTCAATCTTTATGAAAAACCAAATCCTTCAATAGGATTTTAGGCTAATAATAAAAATCACTTATAAGAAAATTAGAGGGAATATCCCTCTTTTTTCGTACAAAAAACCGGCTCTAGGCCGGCAATTTTACTAATTTGAATTCTTATTTTCTTTTCTATACTTTATTTTATGATAGATCCTATTTACCATCTCCATAACCTCTGGAATTCTTGCTAGAAGAATTACCAGTCCGTAAACTAGCATAGCGGCAATTATCGCTACAAATAAGGCCACAAGTCTTGGAGCAAAATTTGAAAGTGCTCCATTAACCCCAACAGCTACTAGAGCCATAAGAGCTGTCGCAAGACTTATCTTTATAAGAGATATTAGGGAAGTCTTGAAGTTAAAACTTCCAAATTTCTTCCTAAATTGATAAATCATCATAACTGTACCAATAGCAGTAGATAAAACTGTCGCATAGGCAAGTCCCCTTATTCCAAATATCTTGATTAAGATAAAGTTAAATATAACATTTAAAATCTGTTGGATAATCACAACGACCACAGGTGTCTTTGAATCTCCCACTGCATAAAAGCCTCTGTCTACAACATCTATTGTAGATTGGAAGATATTGTTTGGGGCGTAGGCAGCAAGTAAGATTGCAACAGCTACGGTATCTTCTCTAGTAAAGGCATTTCTCTCAAATACAACTCCTATAATAGGCTCAGCAAGGACTGCCATACCAATACTTGCAGGAATTACTAGAAGCATGGTAGATACAACAGATGAGCTGATTGACTTTTTCATCTTGCCTATCTCACCGCTTGCCCCATATTCTGCTATAGTTGGAAATAGGGCTGTAGTGATAGAAATCGTGATGATTCCTGTAATCATAGTAAGCATTGTCTTTGAATAAAAGAGCTTAGAGATGGCTGCTTTTCCAAAGAAGGCTGAAGCCATAGAGTTATCTATGATTATAGAAATCTCTCCTGCTGCTGACGATAAGATTATTGGAATAGCTACAAGCATCAGGCTTCTTACATACTTATTGTGGATATCTAAGACTTTCTTATGCTCATAACCCACCTTCCTACAAGCTCTTGGAAAGAGTATATATTGGAGGGAGTTACCCAAGAGGGCTCCGATTATTAGCATGTAAGGATTCTTTGTAATTCCCGTAAGGACAGTAAAGCCAATGATTATAATATTCATTATAATACCTGTAATTGCAGGATCGAAGAAGTTACCCTTTAGATTCAAATATCCTCTAAATACTGCTGAATAAAGATAAGCAAATACTGCAAACATCATTATTCTAGTATAGTTTGTGGCAAGGTCCAAAGACTCGCCGCTTAAATCTGGGGAAAGGAGTTTAGAAAATGGCCTTGCAAAAACCATTCCTATTATTACTGCGAAAACAGCAAACACCATGAGGATATTGAAAATATTTGAAGTAAATTCCTCAGCTACCGCTTCCCCTTCTTCCTTCTTTGCCTTATTATAAATTGGAATAAATCCTGAAATTATTCCGACAGCCACGAAGTTTGCTATAACAACCGGCAGGGTGTTGGCGGTTGTGTATATACTTTTTAAATCACCTGCTCCAATGTATGACGCCATAACAGACTCTCTCAAGAATCCAAAAATCTTGGAGATTATCGTCACAAACATGAGCATTATAGTAGTTTGACCCATAGTTACCTCTCTTTATTTCTTATCTTCTTATTATATCATTTAGAACGATAAAGACAAATAAATTATGGCCTAATAGAGGCTCGTAAGTAATATCAAAAGCAAGAATCTAAAAAGCCCTACTCAAAGAAGACTTAAAAATATTCTTCGAGTGAGGGCTTTATCTATATTTTTATAATATTATTTTTGTAATTTGCTATCGTCTGGTCTGTCTTCTGCTGGAATATTCTCATTATCAGCAGGAGATCTGTAGATTGATTCAGCAGCAAAGGCCTTAACCTTCTTGCCGGTCTTATTTTCTGCAACTACTGTTCCAGGTCCTCCGACACAGCCACCCATACAAGCCATACCTTCTATTAGCTTACCGTCCATCCTGCCGAGTTTGGCCATTCTTGCAAGCTTGACACAATTATCTAATCCTTCTGCCTTTTCTACTTGAACCTTGGCATCTGGGTCGATTTCTCCTACTCTTCTCTTAACAGCTTCGGCAACACCTCCACTTACTGCATAGAATCTTCCTGTCTCTGAAGCATCCATCATTGGCTCATCTACTTCGATTTCTGATGGTTCGATTCCTTTAGCAAGGAACATTCCTAGAAGCTCTTCGTAGGTTATTACGAAGTCTACTACTTCAGCTACTTCATCTTCAAGAGCTTCGAGTTTCTTGGATATACATGGTCCTATAAATACTACTTCACAGTTTGGATCACGTTTTTTCATTTGTTTTCCTGAATAGATCATTGGTGTTGATGATTCAGAAATCTTATCGTTTATATCTGGGAATTGCTTTCTTACCATTAACTTCCATGAGAAACAGCAGCTTGTTCCCATAAATGGAATCTCGCCAGTTGGAACTTGTTCTAAATACTCATGGGCTTCGTTCATTGTAGTAAGGTCAGCTCCTAGTCCTACTTCTATAACATCCTCAAAGCCAAGTTGTTTGATAGCTTCTCTGATTTGTTCTGGGCTCACGTTTACACCAAATTGTCCGACAAATGATGGTGCAATTATAGCATAAACTTTCTTATCTGATTGTAGGGACTTGATAAGTTGGTAGATCTCACTCTTATCTGAGATTGCTCCAAACGGACAAGTTATAATACATCTACCGCAAGCTACGCACTTATCTTCGTCGATTTTAGCACGACCTAATTCATCAGATCCAATTGCCTTTACACCACAGGATTCTGCACAAGGTCTTTTTTGGTGGTTGATTGCTTGATATGGACAAGCAGCCACACATTTACCACACTTGATACATTTGTCTTGATCTATTATTGCTCCCTTGGCAGTATATGTAACAGCATTTTTAGGGCAAACATTTACACAAGGATGTCCAATACAAGCATGGCATTGGTCTGTTACTGTGACTTTGTTTTCAGGACATGCTTCGCAGGCGATTTTTATAACTGAGACTAGTGGTGGATTGTAGATTCTCTTATCATAATCCATCTCATCAAGACCTTCTGTGACAGCATCTGTATCAGCAGCACTTCTTGCGTCAAGACCTATACACATTCTAAGTCTCTCACCCATTACTGCTCTTTCTCTAAAGATATTTTCCCTATATGTCGCTTCTTCTCCTGGAAGAATATCAAAAACTTCTAGGGCTATGTCTGTAATTGGCCTGTTTTCGTAGGCAATTTTGGCAACTGCCTCAAAGGCCATCCTTCTAATATTAAGTATGTCTATGTATGATTCCTTCATTATTATCCTCTTCTTTTATTACTCAGCTGGTTTTAACTTATCAAACATCATCTCCATCATAACCTCAGGCTTAGCCTTCTTTATATATGTATCGTCGATTTTAACTAATGGAGCGTTCTTAGATGGATTTTCAATCTCATCCATTATATTTTCGTAGACAACTTCGATTTCTGGAGTATCTCCTAAACCTTCAAGCTTGTAAGCGTACTCGATATCAGTTTTCACTATGTTTGCTGAATCGTATAGGAACTCGTTTCCGTGGGCAGTGCATCTAGCACATGAACATATAGTTACTTTCATAATCTCCTCCAAATATATTCTTAATTAGATTGTATCAAATTTAACAGGATATAGCAATTAATTTCCTAAATATCTATAATAATTCTAAAAGTCGATCCCTTCCCTAGCTTACTTCTTACCTCTAGTCCATATCCTAGATAGTCAGCAATGTGCTTGGCTATGGATAGGCCAAGCCCGGTCGATTTGTTATCTCTTTTTCTTGACTTATCAGCCATGTAGAATCTTTCAAATATCCTAGGCAAATCCTTTTGGCTGATTCCTACCCCATTATCCTTAATGAATATTATTAGTTTATTATCTAATATTATTGAAGAAATCTCAATTCTTCCGCCTTCTCCTGTATATTTTATGGCATTTTCATAAATGTTTGATAAAAGATCGGTAAATAAAGATATGGAAGTTTTTATTTTAAAAGATCCTACCGTATTTACTATTTTGATATTTTTATCATCAGACCTTTTCTTGTAATTATCCACACAAAGCTCGGCTATTTCTTTTATGTCAAATTCTATTTCATCGATTCCCTGGCCATTTTCGTCAAGACTTGAAAGCTTTAGGATATCATCTATTATCTGAAGGAGCCTATTTCCTTCCCTATATATAATCTCTGCGAAGTTTCTCACGTCACTTTCCCTGGCAATTCCAGTAGATATTAGCTCCGCATATCCATTAATAGAAGTTAGAGGACTTTTTAGCTCATGGCTTACATTGGCAGAAAATTCTCGTCTCATAAGCTCAGCCTTTCTTGTCTCTGAGTTATCTATTATGATAATCACATAGCCCATATCGTAGCTATCAATGATTGGATCGACAAAGACCTTTAGGTGGAAGTTATTTACATCAAAGGCCATAGCCTTAGTTTTTTTAGTCTTTTGAATTTCCTTTATGGCTTTCTTGTAATCTTTATCATCAATAAGATCTATAAAGCTAGTATCAGAGCTTTTGTCTAGATAGTTCTGGGCGGCCTTATTCATTATCTCAATCCTGCCATTTTCATCGCAAACCACAAGGCCTTCTTCCATATTCTCTGTTATATCTATTATCTCCTTAAATCTCGAAGCTTGGGCCATTTCACTTGCCTTAAGTTTCTTCTTGCTTTCTACTAGGTTTTCAAAGTATGGACTTATTTCTTTATATCTTGGGTCAATCTCCTTAAAATCGTAATTATCATCGAATCGACTCAGACCTTCTATGTACTTATTTACAAAATTATCTGCTTCAAACTTTATAATACCAATTATAAATAAGTAGGCTATAAGATAAATTGAGATGATTTTGCCATCAAAGATATCTAAGATTGTATTTTGAGATTTGATTATAAGATTATTCTCTCCTCCTATATAGTAGGCAGTGTTTATGGAATCCTTTATCCCATATTTAATTTCTCTGATTTTCCCATCATCTCGAATATTAATATCTTTTAGGCCTATATTATCCATCGAACTATAGAGAATATTCTTTTCGTCATCAAAATATATTAGCTTGTATTTTGGATAAGTTTTTTCAAAATCTTTTAATATATTTTTATTTCCATCATTTATCTCATAGAAAATAAAGCTCAAAGAATCCTCCATGAATTCATTTTGAGCTTTATTTTTTCCTCTAAAGACTATGCTTATATTTATTAAAAATGTTACAAGCATTACAAGGCTAAATATCCTTATAAGTCTTTTTTCTAGTAAGTCTTTCATATTTCACCAAATTTATAGCCTAGATTTCTAACAGTTTCTATATATTTCCCCGCATTTTTTAACTTAGCCCTAAGACTTGCTATATGAACATCTACAGTTCTAGTCTCTCCTTCGTAGTCGTATCCCCATACTTTAAGTAGGAAGTCATCACGAGTTATGACATTTCCTATATTAGACATAAAAAGAAGTAGCATCTCAAATTCCTTGTAGGTAAGGTCTATTTTTTCACCACCAACTTTTACCGAACGCTTTTTCATATTAATTCTTACTTCTTTATAGCTTATGTGATCTGTATCCTTCTTCTTGCTTCTCCTGAGTACTGCCTTGACTCTGCTGATTAATTCTAAGATTGAGAAGGGTTTTGTTATATAATCATCCGCCCCTAGGTCAAGGCCCATCACCTTATCAAACTCATCAGTCCTAGCTGTAAGCATTATTATGGGCATATCAGAAAACTCTCTAATCTCCTTAAGTATAGTTATACCGTCCTTTTCTGGAAGCATTATATCAAGGATTAAAAGATCACCTGGCTTATTTCTTACATCACTTACTATTTTGGAACCATCTTCGTAGCCAGCTACCTCATATCCTTTTTCTCTTAAGGCATATTCTACTAAATTTCTTATAGACTTATCGTCTTCGACAACATATATCATCTAAAGCCTCGTTGCAAGATCAGCTACTCTCGCAAGCCTATCTCCTAACCTTTCAAAATACTTGTAGAGGAGGACTTTTTCTGATAATTCCATAGGAGCAATATTATCTTTCTTGTTCTCGTTTGAAATGTATGAGATTGCCTCTTCAAATAACTTGTTGTTTACTTCATCTTGCTTTATTGTTTCCTTGGCAAGGTTCATATTATAGTTTACGAAAGAATTAATAGCATCTTTTGCCATCTTTGTCTCATTTTCTATGAACTTATTTAGAAAATCTTTTTCACTTTCATTTAGTGAATAATCGCCTAATATAAAAGAAACTTGCTCGAAATGTCCTGCTATTCTCTTAAATGATGATGCCAGCTTCATTGACATTTGTAGTAGTCTTAAGTCTTTCGCAACTGGTTGTTGAAGGGCCATTAGCTCAAAGCTAAGCCTTTCTATATCACTTGCTTTTCTCCTAATATCATCGTGAAGATCGATTATATCCTTAAGCTCATCTTCCTTGGAATTTTCTATAAATTGGCCAATTTTCTCATAAGAGATTATGACGTAATCCATAAGGTCTTTGGCCATTTTCTTGATATTGTCTAAGTCTTCGTTGTATTTTATTCTCATATCAACCAAACCTTCCAGTTATATAATCTTCTGTTCTCTTATCTTTTGGATTTTCGAATATATCTATGGTATTTGCCATCTCTATTACCTCTCCTGTTAGAAAGAAGGCAGTTTGATCTGAAATTCTAGCTGCTTGTTGCATATTATGAGTTACAATTACTATAGTATATTCGTTCTTTAGTCCGTCAAGTAGGTCTTCTATGGCTGATGTCGAAATTGGGTCAAGGGCACTTGTTGGCTCATCCATCAAGATAATATTAGGATTTACAGAAAGGGTTCTCGCTATACAGATTCTTTGCTGCTGACCTCCAGAAAATGATAGAGCGTTTTGGTCAAGCTTATCTTTTACCTCATCCCAAATCGCAGCTGACTTTAGAGATTTCTCAACAATCTCATCTAGTCTGTCCTTATCCTTAATTCCAGAAATCTTAGGGCCATAGGTTATATTGTCATATACAGACTTTGAAAAAGGGTTAGGTGATTGGAAAACCATTCCGACCCTTCTTCTTAATTCTACTACATCTACATCCTTCTTGTAAATATCATCTCCATCAATTGTGATGAGTCCTTCAATTTTACAATCATCTACTAGGTCATTCATCCTATTAAAACATCTTAGCATAGTAGACTTACCACAACCAGAAGGACCTATGAAGGCAGTAATCTTCCCCTTCTTGATATCCATATTTACTTTCTTTAAGGCCTTGAAGTCTCCATAGTATAAGTCAACGTCCTTGACTCCTATGGCAGTATTATTACCATTTATTATTTCTTTATTTTCCATTAATTATTATCCTTTCTTCCTATCCTACAAGTTTCTTGCTGATTTTTGCTGATACGAAGTTTATAGCTATGACGAATACCAAAAGAAGGACTGCTGTTGCATAAGCTTCATTTACGTGGAAACCTTCTGATGATAGAACGTACATGTGCACTGCCATTGTCCTTGCTGAATTAAAGATTCCTTTTGGAATTGAAGGTTGAGTACCCATGGTATATATTAGTGCAGCTGATTCTCCAACGATTCTTCCTGTTGATAGGAATATTCCGCCCAAGATTCCATCCATGGCATCTGGTAATACTACCTTAAAGATTGTCTGTATCTTTGTAGCTCCTAGGGCAAGGGAGGCGTGGGCTTGGAGTGGGTTTACGGTAAGGATCGCTTCTTCTGTTGTTCTAATTATAGTAGGGAGGACCATTATTGAAACCGTGAAGCAACCTGCAATAAGGGAGTAACCCATACCAAGACCCAGGCCTGTGCTTGTAACAAAAAACAAGTATCCAAACAAACCATAAACAATGGAAGGGATAGATGAAAGAATTTCCGTTGAAAATCTTACTAGCTTGATAAAGACTTTGTTCTTCGCATATTGTGAAAGATAAATCGCTGTGAAAATCCCAATAGGCAGAGATATCAACAAGCTTAAAATTATAGTAAATAAGGTCGCTATCAAGGCTGGCATTATCGAAACATTTTCTGTAGTATAATTCATTTCGAAAAGTCCAGGAGATATATTAGGTATACCCTTAAAGAGAATATAGGCAATGATTATCCCACTCATAGCGAAGGCTATGAAGGTAAAGACCATTATTAAAGTTTTGTAAGTTTTGCTCATAAATCACTCCTATAATTTCTTTTCATTTCTATCTCTTATGATATTAAAGACAATATTTATAAAAAGTATGAAGAAGAAAAGCACCATACCCGTTGCAATCAAGGCTTGTCTATGCATACCTGAGGCATAACCCATCTCCAAGACTATATTTGTTGTAAGAGTTCTCGAACCTTTAAGGATTTCTGTAGTTAGACGTGGTTGGTTGCCGACAACAAGATAAACTGCCATAGTCTCTCCGATTGCCCTACCTATTGCAAGGATTATCGAAGAGAAAATCCCGCTTTTGGCATAGGGAATCATGACCTTTCTTATAGTCTCTTCCTTGGTAGCTCCAAGGGCAAGGGAACCTTGATAGAAGGTCATTGGTACTTGCTTAAGAGAGTTTTCAGAAATATTTACCATGGTAGGTAATATCATTATAGCAAGTAAGATAGATGCTGTAAGCATTGTCATACCACTTCTAATATCAAAGATAGACTTAACAAGTGGAACCAATACCATCATAGCAAAGAAACCATATACTACTGAAGGTATTGCTGCCATTAGATTGATTAAAGATTTGAGTGGAGAATAGCTCTTTTTTGCATAATAGGCCATAAATACTGAAGTAGCAAGGCCAAATGGTAGAGCTATGATTGTGGATAATACAGTTACGATAATAGATCCTACTATCATTGGGAAGATACCAAAGTGAGGGTTTCCCGCTGTTGGCTTCCATACTTTTCCCGTTATAAACGGAACAAGTCCGTATTCATTAACAAACTTAATCCCTTCATTGAAGATGAAAAAGATTATAAGAAGGATAAGGAATACGGACATTGCTGCTGATAATAGGAAAATTATCTCTCCGATTCTTTCCCTAGTTTTATTCATATTACTTCTCTAATTCACTAGTATTTGTAATTGTTCCGTTAAAGATTTCTTTTAACTGGTCTACTGTTACATCTTCTAGCTTGCTATCTTTATTTACAACTACTGCGATTCCGTCGGTTGCGATAACAGATACTTGAAGTTTTTCCTTTTCTTCATCCTTAAGCTCACGAGAAGCCATAGCGATTTGAGCTGCTCCATCGATACAAGCTTCGATTCCTGAAGATGATCCTGTAGATTGGATTTCGATTTTAGCATCTGGGTTAAGCTTTTGGTATGCTTCTACCATTTTTTCCATAAGTGGAGTAACTGATGTAGAACCTGCTACAGTTATTGTTCCCTTTGCACCGCTTGCTTCGTAAGCTTCAGTTTCTTTTAATGGAACGTAGCCTTCTTCAAGAACAAGCTTTTGAGCTTCTTCTGATTTAACATATTTTAGGAAGTCCTTTGATAGATCATCTAGCTCACTTTCTTTATAAGCTAGGTTGAATGGGCGAGCAATCTTGTAAGATCCATCTGCTATTGTCTCTTCTGTTGCCTCAACTCCGTCAACCTTAAGGGCTTTTACAGTATCATTTAGGGAACCAAGTGAAATATATCCGATTGCGTTAGCATCTTGGCTTACTGTTTGCATAACACCATTTGTAGAGTTTTGAACTACGGCATCTTGGGTTGTCATATCTTCCTTGGCACCGTCAACTTCTTCTTCAAGTCCTACGATTTCGATGAAGGCTCCACGAGTACCCGAACCGTCTTCTCTAGAAACTACAGTAAAGTCATAGTCTTCTGCACTTGCTGTGTCAGTCTCTTCTTCTTTCTCTTCAGGTGCTTTAGCTGCATCATCAGTTTTTGCTGCGTCATCAGTATTAGCTGCATCTTCTGTCTTAGTTTCTGTAGAAGTGTCAGCTCCTTTATCATTTGAACAACCAGCAAAGATTAAGCCGAATGATAGGGCAGCTGCTAGAATTTTTGCATTTTTAATTTTCATAATATCTCCTTTTATTTTTATCTATTACTTATTTTGTACCTACATAATACTATCCGATTGTATAGCTTAGTTTAAGTAAATGTAAAGTTTATGTAAAATTTCTTTACAAAATCGAATAGGGGCTAAGTACTAGCCCCTTTCACACCACCCGTACGTGCCGTTCGGCATACGGCGGTTCAATATTTTATTGTATCATATTATTTATTACTGATGTTTCTATTTAACTTTATTCTTTTTGTATCCGAACCTTGAGAAATGAATACGTCATTCCTTGTGTTCCATCAAGTCATAGTACATCCTTTTCAAATATTACAATAAATATCGTTCCTCCCTTCGCTCCATTTCCATTACAGAAACTTCTTCACTACTATGGAGTCTGCTGACTTCTCATAGTTCGTTGTTACTACTGAGTCGTCTATGAGACCTCACGGGATAAGCCCTAATACTTTCATCGTTTACTTGCAGAATTTACGCTTTGGGTTTACGGTTACCTTTTGGGTCTTTACTATCTTTGGCTAGCTTGCCCACCTGTTACGCCTTATATTCTGTTCCTGTTCGTCAAGCCACGATTTCGCTACCCGTTCTTCTCTCCTAGATGTCGCCACCTAAAACTTCGGGGTCGCTATTAGATTCGTCGGCAACTACGCTCTGTAGGGAATTTCACCCCAGCATTAGAACATGCCCGTCATACCAAAAAAGCCCTGGCTAAACCAGGGTGAACTTATGAAAATGACAACATCCTCTTGTCTCCGCTTACAAGTTTTCCTACTTGTTTTTCGTTAAAGATGGCATAATCTCCTATTATTGAATGTTTAAGAGCTGATAGGGCTATGGCGAAGTCTAGGGCTTCGTGAATTTCAAATCCATTTATGTATGCGTGAATAAGACCTGCCGCAAAGGCATCTCCTCCTCCAATCCTATCTACAATATCAAACTTGTATGTCTGTGACTTAATGTATTCCTTACCATTGTAAAGACCAGCAGAAAGTGAATTGACTGAGGCTGAGTAGGAGTTTCTGATAGATGAGATTGTATATTTGATATCATACTTTTCATGAATATCTCTAAGCATCCTAGAAAGCACCTCATCGTTGAAGTCTCCTGTAAAGTAATCATGTTTTGTCGGAAGGACTCCTATAAGTATATCGACCATAGGAAGGACCTCTTCGTAGAAGTCACAAGCCTCCTCGAGTGTCCAAAGGCTTGACCTATAGTTTAGGTCAAAGACCACAACAAGCCCTCTCTTCTTGGCCTCTTTTATCGAATATGTAACAAGGTCCCTTCCTTCTTTAGAAATTGCTGCAGTAATTCCAGTAGCAAAGTAGAGAGACTTTCCTTCAAATATCCCATCCCAATCAAACTCTTCTATCTTAGCCTTAGAAATGGAGGAATTTTTCCTATCATAGATTACCTTAGGTGATCTAAGACCCACGCCTTTTTCCGCATAATAAATCCCTAGCCTATCTCCTCCCCTAACTATGTAGTCGGTATTTATGCCAAATCTTCTTATATTGTTAAAGGCAGCCTGGCCCATCTCATTATCCACAAGTTTTGTCACATAAGTTACATCATCGCCTAAATTGGAAAGGGCTACTGCTACATTGGCCTCCGCTCCACCAAAGATCACTTCAAAGCTATCAGCTTGGACGAATCTTTGAAAATCAAATGGAGAAAGCCTAAGGGTTAGCTCTCCTAATGTTACAACTTTAGCTTTCATAATTACTCCTTTGTATAAGTCTTAGAAATAGAAACAACAATACAATTATTAAAAGGTAAAAATATAAGGGGGAAATTTTACTCTCCCCCTAATTTCAGCTTATATTAGTCCAGCCTTAAGTGGTAGAACTAGTGATGTCATTGGAACATAAGTTACAAGCAAGAGTCCTATAAGAATTGCTACATAGAATCTTAGCATGTAAGGCATAACCTTAGATAGGGTAGTATCTCCTACCTTGATTGCAACGAAAAGTGTGTTACCAACTGGTGGTGTTATATTTCCTATACATAGGTTGTAGACGATCATTAGACCAAATTGCACTGGGTGCATGCCAAATTCTGTCGCTATAGGAAGAAATAGTGGTGTAAAAATCAAGATCGCTGGTGTTACATCCATGAAGGTTCCTGATATAAGTAGGATTATGTTCATAATCAAGAAAATCACGTACTTGTTACTTGATACTGATAGCAAGGCATTTCCTACCATTTGTGGAATTCCTGTAAAGGCCATTACCCAAGAAAGAATGTTTGATACACCGATTAGGAAAACAACTATGGCACTCATCTTAGCTGATTCTACTATGATATTCCATACCTTTTTTACATTTAAGTTCTTGTAGATAAACCCTAGGATTAAGGAATAGAGTACTGATATAGCAGATCCTTCTGTAGCTGTAAAGATTCCTGCTACGATTCCTCCAATTACTACTATGATTAGTCCAAGTGAAGGTAGGGCTCTTAGGGTTGCTCTTCCAAGATTTGCAAAGGAGAACTTTCCTTCATTTGCCTTATAGCCCTTTTTCTTGGCTATGGCAATAGCAACTATGATACAAGCTACAGACCAGATTAGTCCTGGTACATACCCTCCTAGGAAAAGTGCCGCGACAGATGTCCCTCCAGAAACTAAAGAATAAGTGATTAGGGCGTTTGATGGTGGAATCAAAAGTCCTGCA
This sequence comes from Anaerococcus marasmi, assembly GCF_900290195.1. Taxonomy (GTDB): domain Bacteria; phylum Bacillota; class Clostridia; order Tissierellales; family Peptoniphilaceae; genus Anaerococcus; species Anaerococcus marasmi. The sequence goes on from NZ_OLMF01000004.1 coordinate 967,379, forward strand.
GGAGCTGAAGCTCCGTTTGCAGATGCAGATACAGCCTTATCATAACCTTGTCTTTCCTCTCCGTCTTTTACCATTGATCCTACTGCTGCAGCAGCTGCTGAAGCAGATCCTGAGATTGCTCCAAACAAAGCATTGGCTCCTACATTTGTTACAAGTAAGGCTCCAGGAAGCTTTCCTAGAATTGCCATTACAAAGTCAACTAGTCTTTTGGCTATTCCTCCCTCATTCATTAGGTTTCCTGCTAGGATAAAGAAGGGAATAGCTGTGAGGGTAAAGGAGCTCATGCCGACGAAGGTTCTTTGAGCTGCCGTGAGTGTTGCAACGTCTGCTGGTACTGTTGTAATTATTGTAACAATTGAAGCTATACCGATGGAGAAGGCAATTGGCACTCCAGTCGCTAGCAGTATAACTAAAGATAATAAGATTATGGCTAGAGCACTTGCACTCATTTGTTGCCTCCTTCATATTTTGCTACTTCTTCTGTGTCATTGGCCATGTTTGAAGCGATTTCTTCAGTTGATTTGGCCTTTACGAATTTTTCCTTGCCAGATAGAATATCTTTTATGTTCATTATTGTATAGCAGATATTAATTATTCCAGTTATAGGAAGTGGAATGTAGAAATATCCTACTGCTATAGTTAAGGATGATGTAGTCTGACTTAGGGCAAGCTTAGTAATAGCGATTCCTCCCATGGTTAGAACTGTTAGGGAGAAAAGCAAGATCATAAGCTCTCCGAAGATCGCAAGGACCTTTTGGATTTGTGGCTCTCTTTTTTCTACTAATACAGGGATATTCATGTGTCCTTTCTCGCTTACTACAAGACTTGCACCAAAGAGGGTTGACCAAGCGAATAGATAAGCTACAAGCTCTTCTGACCAGGTAGATGGACTATTTAGGACATATCTTGTAAATACTTGCCATACCACGAGGATAAACATAATCAAAAGACTTGCCCCTGCTAGGACTTTCAATATATTATCTAAGGTTTTTCTCATATCAGCCCTCCTTTGCTGGATATTCTTCGTTGTATTTTTGGATAGCATCGTAGAAAGGTGTTAGCTTGTCGTTTCTTTCTAACACTTCCTTTGTAAGTGGTGCCACAGCGTCCACAAAAGGCTTTTGGTCAGGATAGATAAACTCTACTCCCATTTCACTTGCCTTTTCCTTGGCCTTATCTACTGCTATTTTCCATTCTTTTCTTTGAACTTCATTTAAAACTTTAAATCCTTCATCAAAGACTTTTCTGTCTTCTTCTGGAAGGCCTTCTAGCCAGTTGTAGTTTGCAATTACTATATCTGGAACCATTTGGTGCATGTCGTAAGAATAGTACTTGCACACTTCTCCGTGACCATTGTCTGTAAGACTCATCTCGTTATTTTCTGCTCCATCGATGATACCTGATTGAAGAGCTGTATATACTTCACCAAAGCCCATTGGTGATGCAGAAGAACCTAATAGGTCTATCATCCTAACGTTGGTTGGAGATTGTTGAACTCTTATCTTTAGTCCACTGAGATCTTCTGGAGAATTCACTGGTTTATCCTTGGTGTAGAAAGACCTAGAACCTGCATCTAGCCAAGCCACTCCCTCGAATCCACCTTCTCTTGTCGATTCAAAAATAGGCTTAACAATTTCTGGATCGTCCATTACATGGTGGTAGGCTTCGCTTGATGCGAAAAGATATGGGAGGTTGAAAATCTCCCAAACATCGTTGAAGGTCTCAAGAATTGCGTTACTTGCAACACAGATATTGATCGCTCCAGTTTGGGTTAGCTGAACCATATCGATTTGTGAGCCCAAAAGCTCTGATGGGTAGACTTGGATGTCGTATTTATCTCCAAGCTCATTTTCTACATATTCCTCAAAAGCCAGAAGACCCAGATGGGTTGGGTGGTTTTGGGATTGGTTGTGGCCGACTCTTATAATTGTCTTTTGGCTATCGCTATCTGCCTTGGAACAAGCAGTGAATATAAGAGCAAAAATTACAGCCATAAAAATAGTTTTAAATTTACTTTTCATACTTTCTCCTTTCATAATTAAACAGTTTCCTTTTCTACTAACTTCGCCTTAACCATGATATTATTTTTAGCTTCCTCACCCTTCATAATTTTAAATAAATTGCTAACAGCAAGGTCTACCTGTTTATCTATCCTCTGGTCAATGGAAGTGATAGTTTGATTGGTGAAATTCGTAGCATCGATATTGTCAAAACCTATTAGTCCTAGATCTCCTGGAACCTTGTGGCCTGAGTTAACATAAAGCTTGTAAAATAAAACCGCAAGACTATCTAGCTCAAACTGAATACAGTCAAAATCGTTTTTCTCTACAAACTCAATAAGACCATCAAACTCACCGGCTTCATGACTTGTAAGCTTATATTCTACAAAGTCAGGCTTGTCATAATATCTATAAAGAGCTTCAATGAATCCAGCCTTCTTGGCCACATAAGAACGTGTGACAAATCCCCTATCCCAAGAAACATAAAGTGGTTTCTTATAGGCTTTTTCCTTAAAAAGTTTTACCGCCTGATCCATAGCATCGATTTCGTCTATGTATACATTGACAATCCTATCACTAGCCATAGTAGAGCTTACATTAAGCATGGCCATTGGTATATCCTTACTTACTTCGACAAGAGTCTTGTAGAACTCTTCTTGCTCGTAAGTAGAACCAACTCCGATGATTGCCTCTACTTGATTTTCTAAAAGTAGATCAAGATATGATCTCTTCTTTGTCAGATCATCAGTAGTCACACACAAAAGTGTAGAAAATCCTGAAGACTCTAACTTTCTTTCAAGCTCGTAGGCAGATTGAGACTCAAAATATTTTCTAATATCAGGAACCATAATTCCTATAAGCTCGCTGCTTCTTTTGGCAAGTGATCTTGCAATCCTATTGGGAGTATATCCGTTCTCCTTAATTACCTTCTCGATTTTCTCCTTAGCCTTCTTACTGACATTGTTTTGCTTATTAATAACACGAGAAACAGTGGCAGTTGAATAGCCTGAAGCCTTGGCTATATCATATATATCCATAACTTACCTCCTATAAAACCCTTTCCCAAAGGTGGAATGAGAAATCTGTAAGCCTAATCTTAGTTTTATTTAGCAAAATCAATATCTTGCTCCTCTTTTGCAACCGCTTACATATTTATATTATAATAATATCTCATTGTTTGTGAAATGTCAAATGATTTTAAAATTTTTAATAATAAATTTATAAGAAAAAAGCCCCTGCAAATGATAAACTTCATATGTCCTAGTAGCTGATATAGAAGCTTTTATCCTTGCAAAGGCTTAAGTTTTTTATTTTCCGATTTTTTCTTCTCTTCCATAATAGAAGAGGTATTGTTGGGCGTAGCCAGCGTTTTTGCCGAAATATTTTCTAGCATAGTCGTCAACTTGTTTCTTAGGGACTTCCTTTTTAATAAAAAGTGTCTCCATAACTCTTTTAATCCAAACATCTACTGGGAAGGTCTCTCTCCTGTGATAGGCGAAAAGTAAGATACAATCAGCAACCTTTGGTCCAACTCCTGGTAGTTCTATTAGTCTTTTCCTAAGATCTTCTGTATCCAAGTCATTAGCTTCTTCTAGGTGTCCTTCATAGATCATCCTGCTTGCTTCTACTATCCTCTTATCCCTAAAACCTACCCTAGCATATTCTCTTAGGTCCTCAGGCTTAACTTTCATCAAGACTTCTGGAGTCGGGAAAGAATAATACTTTCTTCCCTTATATTCTCCTAAAAAGTTTCCATATCTTTCAGATATAATCCTAACAGCCTTTTTTATCCTAGGGATTTGGTTATTGGCTGATATTATAAAAGAAATTGTAGTCTCAAATACTTCTTGGTTTAGGATTCTGATTCCATAACCATAGGCTGTAGCCTTTTCCATTACTGGATCAATGGCTATTTCTTCCTTGATAGCCTCATAATCAAGACCTAGGTCAAAGTAGTCGTAAAAGATATCATTAAAATCTTCTAGGCTGATATTTCTTATAAGACTTACTCCCTCATCAAGCTTTAGGACATTAATAATTTTTCCTAAAAATACTGCTGTGTATGACCCATCTTCTTCCTTGTGAAAGTTGAAACATTGACCACATTCGAAAATATGACTAGGTTCAAAAGAGGCCTCCCTTAGGATAAGCCCCTTTTCATTTTGCTCAATATTAATTTTTCTTTTTGAATCTGTCGTATATCTTTGCACTATCTTATCCTTACTGCATGTACTGCTAGTCTTTGATCCTCATAGTCGTATTGGCAAGTTGATAGGGTTACTATGGTGTCATCTTCGTTAAATTCTCTTGTGTCAAGACTTACCTCAGACATATCCTTCAACTTATTAAAATATGGAATCTTGTCAGCATCGTACATGAATTCAAGAGTCCTATAGTCATAGTCGGAAGGAGTACCATAAGCTGAGAATATCTCGTATTCACGAAGGCCCTCTTCTGTCGTAACATACATTACCCTATGATTTTCAGCAAATTCTTGCTCTCTATACTGATCAAGTGGAGTAAACATTGACTCAAGCTCTAGATGGTGGCCGTAAATTACGGTATTGTCATCGCTTATGTCTGTTGAATTATTGGTATCCATAAAGATGGAACCTGCTATGTCATATTCCTTATTAAGACCCTTCCTTAGATAGAAATTGTTATCTTCTGCATGAAGGATTGGGTATTTGATAGCTGTATTAGGAATCTCAATTACTCCTACTACATCTGAGTTTTCTTCCTTGAACTTCTTTAGTAGATAGAGGTTTTGCTCTTCAAGTTTTTTGAATTTCTCATCTTCTGTAAGCTCTTCGCTCTCATTATTGTTTTTGGACTCGCTTTTACTTTCTTCTATAAGTCCTGCTATATGCTTGTTATTTTTCATATTAGTCCAGTAGTCATAGCCCCTCTTAGCTAAGATCCCTAGGCAAACAATTATGATGACTATTAGAATAAATCTAATAACAGATATTACTTTGTTTTTCATCGAACCACCTTTGTATTAACTTTAAAATATTCATATAATAAGTATAGTATACCTTAATGAAGATATTATGAAAGTTTTTAAAAAATGAGGTGAAATAATGAAAGATTACAAATTATTCGTGGGAACTGTATGCCCATATTGTAAAAAAGTCGAAAACTTTATGAAAGAAGAAAATATCGAACTTGAAGTTGTAAATATAAACGAAGATAGAGATGCCCTAAATGAACTAGTAGAAGAGGGAGGAAAAAGACAAATCCCTTGCCTTTACCACGATGGAGAATATCTCTACGAGTCAGATGATATCATAGAGTTTTTGAAGGCTAATAAATAGGATCTCCTATGATAAAACTAATAGCATCAGATATTGATGAAACCCTGGTAGATCAGGATAAAAACGTACCTGAAAGAAATAGAATCGCTATCCAAAAAGCTCAAGAAAAAGGCATTATAGTGATGCTTGCCACAGGTCGTGGTACTTACGAGCTTTTCGATATACCTGACCAGGCTGGAGTAATCCACGATGATCGTTATGTGATCTGCTGTAATGGGGCGATTGTTATGAATATCAAGACCAAAGAGATTGTCCACTCCATGGGGCTAAAGTATGAATATGCCAAGACAATTTTTGATTATGCCTATGCTAACAATCAAACTTGCTATATCTACACCCTAGAGCACAAGTATGGTCTTAATCTCGACCGCGATTCCTATGCGGAAACACAAATTACCGAGCTTACTGATAACAATATTGACTTTCTCCAAGATCAAATCATACTAAAGGCCATCCTTAAAAGCAAGGACATGAACTACCTTCAAGGACTAGAAATCGACATAGCCTATCTTACCAACTACGATGTGGAGATAGCCTATTCCTCAGATATGTTTATGGAAATAAATGCTAAGGGTGTAAACAAGGCAAGAGCCTTAGAGAAAGTATGTGAGCACTATGGAATAGGACTTGACGAGGTATTGGCTATCGGAGATAACTATAATGATGTCGCCATGCTAGAAGAGGCTGGCACTTCTGTCGCTGTAGCTAATGCCCACCTTCAGGTAAAAGAATCCGCAAACTTTGTAGCGGAAGCTACAAATGAAGAAGGTGCTGTAGGCGAAGCTATTGAGAGATTTGTTTTAAACAAATCAAAACTACCAGCTTAGCTGGTAGTTTGCACAGCGCCTATAAGGCGCGAATACCGGCACGCCCCTATTGGGGCTGTCGAGTATTCTGTCACATGCACCACTATCCCAACTACTGCTTAAGCAGTTTTTTTATTTGTTCTTATTTACTGACTCTCCCGTAAACGGGTCATAATATTCCTTGATACTTATTTGGTCAGTGTAATAATCTTCTCTTAATTGATTTTGTATATATTCTTTTATTTTCTTTTCATTTCTTCCCACTGTATCTACATAATATCCTCTACACCAAAAATGTCTGTTTCCATATTTATATTTTAGGTTGGCATGTCTATCAAATATTATTAATGAACTTTTCCCTTTCAAATATCCCATTATTTGTGATACAGAATATTTTGGTGGTATTTCTACCAGCATGTGTACATGATCTGGACATAGCTCTGCTTCTATTATGTTTATTCCTTTTCTTGAACATAATTCTCGAAGTATACTGCCTATATCTTTCCTTAATTGTCTATATATTACTTGTCTTCTATATTTTGGTGCAAAAACTATATGGTATTTACATCTCCATTTGGTATGTGATAAACTATTCTTGTCCAAGTTTTAACCTCCTTGTTTAATTGTGCATGTGACTATCACAATTATACTTTAAGGAGGTTTTCTTGGTGCTTGAAGCTAAAGCTTAATCCCTCCACCTGCATAGCAGGTGGTTTATTGTTTCGCTCTCTTTCGTTCGCTCAACTCACTTAAGTGAACAATAAAATAAGAGCCGTTGCAAGTAAGATGCAACAGCTCTATTTTTTTACCAAGTTTGATAATTTTCCTTATAGTACTTATATCCAAAATATCCAAGGCCTCCGATTACAAGTACTGGCAAAAGCTTAATTACAAGGCCTAAGAATCCTCCAATTACTGCTAGTGGCAAGGCCAATAGAGTAATCACTAATAAAACAGGTAGGAATACTAGGGCCAATACAAGTCCAATTATTCCTAGACCCAACTTAAATATAAACTTAATCATTCCCCCTCCTAAAACTAGGAAAAGTATTAGCATTGCTATAGTTGCCATAATTATCTCCTTTATTCTTCTTAAGATAATTATACACATTATCAAATTATTTTCAAGTCATATCACTAATATTAATTTCGGAATTAATTATCTTAAATATCCTTGATTAAAATATCAAATTCTTGAACGAAAGTTTTTCCCTCTTCGACATAGAAAGGCTCTAAGTCATCATCTAGGAAGCTTTTCCCATTATAAGTAGGCTCGATACAGATATAATCATCCAAAAAGTCAGACCACAAAGTAAAAGTACCTACATTTTCTATTCCCTTAATTTCAATTTCCCTATCTGCCATAGTGAAATCCATGGAATCAGCACTAATAAAAATAGAATCAGGAAGATCTTTCTTTTCGATTTTATAATCTCTTAGGGTCAAATCTTCAAAGCTTGTCGCAAAATATGGATGAAAGGCAGGAGCTAGAGGAAGGCTTCTCTCTCCCTTATTTTCTATAGTAAGCTTTGTCCTTAATCTATCTTCCAACAATTTATAGGAAATTTCAAAGTAAACTTCCTTATAAGAGCCAAGGCCTTTAAGTCCTAGCTTAAGATAATCTTCACCATAATCTTTTACTTCCCATTCCTCATTTCTGCCAAAGCCATGGCTAGGAAGTTCATTTAACAGTTTATCATCCGAAAAATTAGGAGCGCATACATGCATACCGCCCCTAATCTTGTAGCTATCAGCCAATTTTAGACGAGATTTTGGGAAGAATATAGAATCTCCCCCATATGATAAATCTTCTACATAAGCTCCGTCTAAATTTATATGTGCTGCAAGCTTCTTATTTTTAATTGTTTTCATTATTCAGCGATATTTGGTTCTGTTGGTTCTGGTCTTTGACCAAGTTCAGCATCAAGGATATAAATTGAGTGCCAATCATCTCCAACTCTTTCTAGTCTTGTGATGATTTTATTAAATGTTTCTTCTTCTTCAACTTGTTCATCGATGTACCATTGGATAAAGCTTCTTACTCTCTCATCAACCCCGTTTGCTTCTTTGGCAATGTTTGTGATTCTTCTAGTTACTTCTTTTTCGTGTTCTAAAGCTTTCTTCATAACATCAAGAACTGATTCATAATCTCCTTGTGGTTCAGGAATTGCAGTATATACTGGTTTGTATCCAACTGATTGAAGGAAGTCTTTCATACCTTCTCCGTGGAAGATTTCTTCTGTTACTTGGTGGTCTAACCATGTTGTAAATCCATCAAGGTCAAGGTCATCTGTGTAAGCTGCCATAGCCTTGTAAATATAAGCTGACTCAAATTCAAAGTTCATTTGTTCATTGATTAAATCAAAAATTTTCTTATCCATTATTTTAATTCTCCTTCTTCGATGTAATTATCATATAGGGTGTAGACCCCATATATGTACATTCCTTCTTTTATAATTATACCTATCACTTCATTGATAGAAGATGGGAGGATATCCACTGTGAAAGAATGCTCTTTTATAGTAAATCTCTTTGATTTGATGATTTTTTTCTCCATCAAATCATTAAAAATACCCACAGCAATAGACCTTTCAAAGCTTTTATCCAAATCGAAAGTTACAGGATACACTTCGTCTGCCTTATCATTATCTAGTATTTTCTTAATAAGCATCAAATCTTTCATAATCCTCTCCTATAAGAATATTACCCAATAATCAAAAAAACTAACTTATATTGAAAATATATTAAAATAAGCTTATAAGATATCCTCCATAAAAATTTTACTTACAAATTTAGAAAAACTGAAATAAGCTAATCCTAGCCCAAATCTATTTTATGTTTTTCCTCCATCTCCTTAAAGGAGAAGATACAGCCGCAATAGTCTTGTCTGTAAAGCTCATATTTTTTTGAAAGCTCTATAGATTTCTTGTAGCCATTTTTCTTCTTAAAGTCAGAATATAGGTACTTTACCCCATACTCCTTTTCTAAACTCTCACCTATCTCATTAAGCCACTGGCTGTTTTTATAAGGAGAAATCGAAAGGGTTGTAGAAAAATAATCGTAGGATTTTTCTTTGGCAAATTTAGCCGTCTCTTCTAGCCTTAACCTATAACATTTATAGCAGGCCTCTCCCCCTTCGTGATCATCTCTTCTAAGCTTTGCAATCTCGGCAAAGTCAGATACATCATTTGGAGGAAAGATTATCTTAGAATCTATTCCTATAGCATCCTTCAAATCTCTTAGGGTATCTACTCTTTTTTCTAGCTCGCTTGTAGGATAGATCATGGGATTATAATAGAAAAGATCAATCTCAAAGTCATCATATATCCTCTCAATAACAGCAGTTGAGCAAGGTGCACAGCAAACCTGCATCAAAAGCCTTGGCCTTAGGCCCTTTTTCTTGTTTTCTCTTATAATCTCTTCCATCTTGAGATTGTAATTAATTTTTTGCATTTCTTATCTCCTTAGATAATTTTCATAAAAAATAAACCGCAAGTCGTAACCTGCGGTTGTAAATCTTTGATTATCTCTTTGAGAATTGAGATGATTTTCTTGCCTTTTTGAAACCAGGTTTCTTTCTTTCTTTTTTACGAGAATCTCTTGTTAAGAATCCTGCTCTCTTAAGGGCTTGTCTATAGTCAGGGTTAGCAATTAGTAGTGCTCTTGCGATAGCGTGTCTGATTGCTCCTGCTTGTCCTGTATATCCTCCACCATTAACATTGATCTTGATATCGTAGTTGTTTAGGTTCTCTGTTAATTCAAGTGGTGATTTTGCTATTACTTTTAGTGTTTCATAGTTGAAGTATTCGTCTAGGTTTCTTCCATTTACAAGGATTTCCCCGTTACCAGAAACCATAGTACATCTAGCTACAGATGTCTTTCTTCTTCCTGTTGATTGAATTATATCTGCCATCTAAGCCCTCCTTAATTTAATTCCAAAACTTCAGGCATTTGGGATTCATGTCCGTGTTCGCTACCAGCGTAAACTCTAAGCTTCTTAGCCATAGCACGACCAAGCTTGTTGTGTGGAAGCATGCCCTCTATTGCGTGACTTACTATAAATTCAGGTTTCTTAGATTTCATATCCTTGAATTTAGTAATCTTTTGTCCACCGCTGTATCCTGAGTATCTTTGGTATTCTTTTTGGTCTTCTTTGTTACCAGTAAGAACGACTTTGTCAGCATTGATTACAATAACATAATCTCCAGTATCGTAGTGTGGAGTAAATGTTGGTTTGTTCTTTCCTCTTAAGATTGCTGCAACTTGGCTAGCTAGTCTACCTAGAACCATTCCTTCTGCATCAACGACATACCATTTTCTGTCGATTTGATCAGGAGTTGCAGTCCATGTTTTTTGATATTTCATAAAATTCCTCCTATAAATTTTTCGCCTACTATATTTAGACACCGCTTCTAGTAGGTGGCGGCTTTACTCGTCCTGACATTTGTTTATAATCGCATTCAGGATTTGCGATTTTCATCGAAAAGCTTCATAAAAGAAACTTTAAGTTGACTCATATATAATACTACTGAATCTAGCTATTGTCAATTATTTTACTACTTTCTAGAGATTATTTTCCTTAAAATCAAAGTTACTATAATCGTTAAAATCACAGATAAGATAGAAGCACCAATTGCAACATCTAACTTTAGTAAAATCCTATAGATTATAAAACCTGATACCCAACTTATAATATTTACTTTCTCATCTACTTTTGACTTTTCATTCTTTAAGAAAAAGTCTCCTATCTGAACTGCTATCATAGGGGCAAAGACTGAACCTATTAAATAGAGGAAGTTTGTAATATCATCCATTGGATAGATCATAGCCAAGATAATACCAACTACACTTACAATTATAGAAACCTTCTTTCCATCTGCATTTTGCTTGATTGATTCAAATGAAATTCCTGCTGAATAGGCGTCTAGGAAAGTTGTAGTTACAGTAGATAATATTATTATGATTATGGCCGAAACTCCAATTCCTGAATAAGAAAATATTGCAGAAAGGGTTGATTCACCTGTAGCCACCGCTCCCGTAAGTCCAATTATATACATCCATAAGGAAACTAGGGAATAGATACCTACAGAAATCCAAGTCGCCTTCTCTGGCTTTTCAGCCTTTGATGTGTAATCAGATATAAGAGGAAGCCAGCTCATAGGCATAGCTATGGCAAGTTCTACTGCTCCTCCAAAAGATAGGGCATCAGCACTTGCTTTTGTTATCAAACTACTTGTAAAAGCCTTTCTAGACATCAAAATCGTTAGGATAAAGAGGGCTATCATTGAAACCGTATTTATCTTGCCAAGATTGGTAATCCCTACGGCAATCCAGATTATTATAAGAATTCCAATAAGTAGAGCCCAAATATTATTTCCTCTTCCAAAAAGATCGCCAGAAGAGATTGCTCCATCATAGATCATAATTGCAGTCCATCCAACTAGTTGGAGGAAATTTAGGATTGCAAAAAATATCCCTCCGATCTTTCCAAAACTAAGCTTTGTCGCCTCCATTGCAGAAAGCCCCGTCCTTGCTCCAATAAGCCCTGACAAGCTCATTAGGATAAAGCCTGCTATATGGCCTATAACAATAGCGAGAATTGCACTTTTAAAATCCATTGAGGCATAGTAAGTACCTGTCAAAATCTCTGCTATTGAAACACCTGCTCCAAACCAAATTAACCCATTTTCGTATATACTTGTATTCTTTTCCATAAATTCCTACTTCTTATATTCATTCTTAATATCAAAGGCGTGATTCATTGGTCCAGATCCCTTTCCTAAATTTAGGCCATCTTTGAGGCAGCCTTCCAAATATTTCTTCGCTTTTCTTATAGCTTCTTCTAGCCCATATCCCTTGGCAAGATTTGCGGCAATAGCAGAAGAAAGTGTGCATCCTGTTCCATGAGTATTAGGATTGTCAATTCTTTCTCCCTTAATCCAAATCCCAGAGCCATTTGCGTAAAGATAATCATTGGCATCATTTATCCTATGGCCACCTTTAAGGAGGACATTTACTCCATAATCCTCGTAGATTTTTTGGGCTGCCTTTTCCATATCATCTTCATCCTCTATCTTTAGAGAAGAAATTAATTCTGCCTCCGGGATATTTGGGGTTATGAGTAGAGCCAGAGGGAAAAGTTCTTCTTTTAAAGCTTCAATTGCATCGTCCTTTAAAAGCTTAGAACCTGATGTTGCAACCATAACAGGATCTAAAACTATATTTTCCGCTTCGCATTGCTTTAATTTAAGGGCTATTGACCTAATCAAGTCTTTATCAGAAACCATACCAATCTTAACAGCATCTGGGAAAATATCTGTAAAAACTGCATCCATTTGTTTTTCTAGAAACTCACTAGTAACATCCATAATCCCACTAACGCCTGTAGTATTTTGTGCAGTAAGGGCAGTAATAACAGACTCGGCAAAGACCCCATTTAGACTCATAGCCTTAAGATCAGCTTGGATACCAGCTCCTCCTGAAGAATCAGAGCCTGCAATAGTAAGTGCTACTTTCATAAAAACCTCCATATTTATTACAAGAAATATCCTCAAAAGAAAAAGCGGAAGACAAAACAAAGTCATTCCGCTTGATAAATCTCCCTACGTTGGCATTATCCAAATCAGGTAAGGTCGAGGGTACCACCCTCCTCTCAGATCCTTAAAGAACTCCCTTGCTTTATTCTTTTTATATATAAATTGTAAGGTCTTAAGGAAAAAAGTCAACTGAAGAAAGATATTTTATAAATATCTTTGACAAAATACTTTGATATAGTATATCTGAACAATCTAGTTATTGTAGTAATTGAGTTAATATCTTCGTTCTCTAGGGGACAGCCTAAGGATTCCTTAAAATATTTTAAAAATTTAAGATTAAACTTTTTAGGAATAATATATCTTGGTAATTTACATTTACTTCTTATGAAGGTGTCCCTTCGAACCTCTGGGAGACAACCTCTTGGGGCTTTCCGCATGCCCCATCCGGTTTTCTCCCAGGCCCTCTTTTCCAATCAACCCCGCGGGCGGCCTAGGCAGGGGCCAATAAAAGGAAGAAGTTCGCTCCGCGAATTCCTCTTAAGTATTGGGGTAGGCTTTCATATAGAAAGCCTTATTGAATATAAGTAGTAGGCTTGCATAAGCAAGCCTCTTTTTGATAAAAAATAAAATATGATATGCTTTGCTCAAGCAAAGCTTACTGTTTCCATTTCCCATATACGACTAGCATGTATAATCAGAGTGAGCGTTAAGAAAATTTATCTGTTTGGGCGTAGCGAGTTATAAATTTTTAGCGAATGATTATTAATAATCCCCAACTGATAAATAAACTAGAACGAAGAGTTATGCTTACTATAAAGGTCTGTTGCAAAAGTGCCTTCGTACCTAAATATCTTTATATATACATAGGAGTACTTCAAAGCAAAAGGCTTCCACATCAATGAGGAAAATGTTTGTGTGGAGCTTAATCTAAATCTTTACTATAATAAATATGCAAGGTGGTTATATGATTGAGACAAGATTAAAACAAATATTTGACTACCTAACTCTTGACTATGACTACCATACGTCCAAAGAGATAGGCGAAGTGATTGGTTTATCTTCTAAAACCATAAGAAAGGAGATAAACTCATTAAATTCAGTAATTAAAGATAAGGGGGCGATAATAGAATCCAAGCCAGGAAAGGGATTTATCTTTACCATAAAAGATAAGGAAAAATTCAAACTGTTTTTGAAAAAAGATTGGTATAAATATGCCTACTATCAGGAAGAATACGGAGATAAAAATCTACGATATATAAATATTCTTAGGATGTTTCTCTTCTCAAATTCCTATATCAAACAATTTGAATTAGCAGAAGTCTTTCACGTAAGTGAATCACAAATTAACAAGGACTTCCCCTATGTGAGGAAAATCCTTGAAAACTATGACCTAGAGCTAGTATCAAGACCCTACTACGGCATGAAAGTAGAAGGAAGCGAAAAAAATATAAGGCTAGCTATCAAAAATGAAATCGGAGAGGATCCTATACTCTTTGAAAAAGATAAGAATAGGGAACTTTTTAAAAAAATCCAAGAAATAATAGATGAAATGGACTTTGGTGAAGACTATTACATGCCATATGTAAACTTCAAAAATCTCGTCATCCACATCTATATATCAATTTTACGAATTAAAGAAGAAAAATATATAAAACTATCAAAATCAATCGAGAAAAAGATAGTATCCTACGAAGAATTTAAGATAGCAAACAAGATTGTAGACGAATTACAAGACAAACTCGGAATAAAAATTCCCAAAGATGAACTAGTCTACATCACCATGCACCTAATAGCCAAAAACACAATAAGAGACCAGGAAAAGATATCTACAGACATCTTAGAAACATCTCAAGCAATAATTGATGAGATCTATAGAGTCTCAAAATATGACTTTAGGGCAAATATAGACTTCTATTTCGCCTTAGCCATCCACCTAGGACCTTTGATAAATAGAATAAAATACGGTTTTAACATGAAAAACCCAATCCTAGATGACATCAAAGATAACAAAATACCATACCTTCTGGCAACAATTGGATCGAATGTAATAAACGAAAAATATAACACAAAACTATCCGAAGATGAAATAGGCTACATAGCCCTCCATATCATGGCGGCTATGAACTCAAATACCACAAACACTAAAAATATACTAATAATATGTGGGTCTGGTAACTCTTCGGCCCAGATAATGAAATCACAGCTAAATAGGCAATTTAAAGACAGTATAGATAGCATCAATACAACAGATTTAAGAAGTCTAGAAAAAATCAATATGAGAAACTACGACCTTATAATCTCATCTGTAAAACTAGACAACGCATTTGACCTACCTATAGTCTATGTTGATGTAATCTTTTCTAAGGTTGACTTTGACAATATAAAAATTGCTCTAGATGACAGTAAACTAGGCAAAATATACGATATCTTTGCAAACTCGGTATTTATAAAAACGGACAAATTTACAAACAAACTAGAAGTTCTTAAGTTTATAGCAGAAATAATCGAAGATAAATCAAATATCAAAAAAGAAAAAGCCTTAAATCAACTAAAAAAACGTGAAGAAATAGGAAATACTTCTTTTGATAATATAGCAATCCCTCACATTCTAGATCAAGTAAAGGGAAGCTCCTACTCGATAATTATAATCTTAGACAAATTTATAAAATGGAACGATAAAAAGATTAAGTTAGTATATTCACTAGTTATTGGAGATAACATTGGAGATATGAGTCTCTACTATGAAAAACTCGGAGAATTCCTATCCGAGCAAACAACCATAAGCAAGGCATTAGAAACCAAAGATTCTATGGAATTTATGAACGTATTTATGAAAGGAGAAAATAATGGATAATGAAAAAACCTACGAATTAGCCTTCAATATCATAGTCCATGCTGGAGAAAGCAGAAGCTTATCTTCAGAGGCAATGGATGCCGCAGAAAACTATAATTTTGAAAAGGCAGAAGACCTATTGAAACAAGCAAACGAACAATTCTTAACATGCCACGAAATTCAAACAGAGATGTTAACAAAAGAAGCAAACGGCGAAAAAAACGACCTAAACATTATACTAATACATGCTCAAGATCATTTGACCATGGCAAACATATCCATGAAAAACGCAAAAAGATGGATTTGGATGAATAAGAAAATAAAAAAACTGGAGGAAAATCAATAGATATATATGGTAAAAAGAATA
Source organism: Anaerococcus marasmi (assembly GCF_900290195.1). Taxonomy (GTDB): domain Bacteria; phylum Bacillota; class Clostridia; order Tissierellales; family Peptoniphilaceae; genus Anaerococcus; species Anaerococcus marasmi. Next base: position 983,238 of record NZ_OLMF01000004.1, read on the forward strand.
ATAAGCTCAACTTCTTCAGAAATCTTAAATTTTACTCCAAAAGAGCTCAAAGAAAGCATAAGGGCTAGCGAAGGGAGAGTAATAGTTTCAGAGAATGTAGTTTGTAGAGAAAGCTTCCTTGGTGATGTTACAAACTCAGAAGTCGCTAGGGCCTTTGGCGCTGATATGATTTTGTTAAATGCCTTTGATGTCTTCAACCCTTTCATAAGTGGTCTTGAAACAAAAGGAAAGAATACAATTAACAAATTACATAAATTGATTGGAGCTCCTATTGGCTTAAATTTAGAACCATGTGATCAAAATGCTAAAATGCAAGATCAAAAAGTTGAAATCGAAAAAGGTAGGATTGTTTATAAAGAAAGCCTAGAGGAAGCGGCAAGGTTAGGTTTTGACTTTGTTTGCCTGACAGGTAATCCAGGCACTGGAGTTACAAACGAAAAAATAGCTGAATCAATAAAAGCTGCCAAGAAGTATTTTAACGGCTTAATCATAGCTGGTAAAATGCACTCATCAGGAGTTAAGGAATCTGTAACTAGCAAAGAGAGCATAGAAACCTTTGTAAAGGCAGGTGCAGATATCATACTTCTACCAGCAGTTGGAACCGTACCCGGCTTTGATAGCGAGTTACTTAAGAGGGCTGTAAAAATCGCTCACGCATACGATGCCCTAGTTATGACAGCTATTGGCACAAGCCAAGAAGGTTCTAGTAAGGAGACTATAAGGCAAATTGCCCTTATAAACAAAATATGTGGTGTAGATATCCAACATATTGGTGATGCTGGTTATGCCGGTCTTGCTCCGGCAGAAAATATATACGAACTTAGCAAGGTTATAAGAGGAATAAGACATACAGCTTCTGTTATGTCTAGGTCAATAAATAGATAGGAGATAAAAATGACACAAAAAACAATTATGCTTGCATGCGATGCAGGAATGAGCACAAGTCTACTCGTTAACAAAATGAAAAAGGTTGCGAAGGAAAAGAATTTAGATTACAAAATCTTTGCAACTCCCGTTTCACACGCTGATTCTTATTTGGAAAAAGAAGAGATAAACCTCGTCCTCCTAGGACCTCAAGTTAGATATATGTTAAAGGATATGAAGGCAATATTTGACCCAAAGGGAATCCCTGTTGAGGTAATACCTATGACAGATTATGGAATGATGAATGCCAAAAATGTACTAGCCCTAGCTGAGAGTTTACTCTAATGGGCAAGCTGAAATAATGGGAGATTATTATGAACAATAAATTTATGGATTTTATGAGCCAAAAATTGATGCCCCTAGCTACAAAAATTAGTAACTTAAAATACCTAAAGGTCCTACGTAATGCGTTCATTTCAACTATGCCAATAGTTATGTGTGGATCTATAGCTCTTTTAATCAACGCCTTTCTTGTTGATTTCCCTCAACAATTTGGTTTTACAGGTATAACAGAAACATTCCAATGGTTGGTTGATATAAACAACTTAATTTTTAATGGTTCCTTAGCTATAGTTTCCATAGTATTTGTCTTTGCCCTAGGATATAACATAGCAAAATCAAATGATGTTGACAAACTTTCCGGCGCCTTGGTTGCCCTTTCATCATTTGTTATTAGTATAGGTAATTCATTAGTGAAGGAGTTTGATATAGCAGGTCTTTCTACTGAAGTTGCTGATGCTCTTAACAATGTTGATGGCGTATCCTTTGTTGATGGTAAACTATCAGTTCTAGTCAGTGGCCTAATCCCAGGTGAGTCTATAAACTCCAAAGGATATTTTACAGCAATGCTTGTGGGATTCTTATCAGTTATTATTTATTGTAAACTAATGAAAAAAGATATAACTATCAAACTACCAGATACAGTTCCACCTGCTATAGCGGTACCATTCACTTCAATTATACCAGCCCTAACATCAATTTACTTAGTTTCAATACTGACCTACCTATTCCAAAAATTCACAGGTCAACTAATAATTGACTGGATCTATGATGTACTCCAAGCACCACTTTTAGGTATATCACAAAACATGTTTGCTGTTATATTTGTAGCCTTCTTAACCCAATTATTCTGGTTCTTTGGAATCCACGGAGGAAATGTAATGGCACCAATTATGGAAGGTGTATTTGGCGTAGCCTTGTTATCAAACCTTGAAGCCTTCCAAAATGGAACTGAAATCCCTTATCTGTGGACAAGCGCATCCTACTCAGCTTATGTATGGTATGCTACCCTAGGTTTATTGATAGCTATCTTTATTAAATCAAGAAATAACCACTTTAGAGAAGTAGCAAAATTAGGAATAATGCCATGTATCTTTAACATAGGTGAACCTGTCATGTATGGCTTACCTACAGTTTTAAACCCATTGTTATTTATACCATTTATACTATGCCCAGTTGTCCTATCTGCAGTAGCCTATCTTGCCACTTACTTTGGTCTGGTAGCTCCTGTCACTCAAAATGTAGCCTGGGTAATGCCACCAATACTCTATGGTTTCTTCTCAACCGCCTATGATTGGAGATCAATTATCTTATCAGTAGTTAACCTACTTTTAGCAGTGATTATTTACTATCCATTCGTAGCTCTAGGAAATAACCCTAAATATATAAAAGAAGTTAAATAATAGGATTTGTTGTGAACGAAATTAAAATTACAGAAGATTTTATAATTAATGGTGAGAAAGTCAAACTTATATCAGGAGCAGTCCACTATTTTAGGATTGTTCCTGAATATTGGGCTGACACCCTAAAAGATTTAATAGATATGGGCTGTAATTGTGTAGAGACCTATATACCACGGAATTTACACGAGCCCTTCCACAATAAATTTGACTTTTCTTACATAAAAGACTTGGAAAAATTCATAAAACTAGTAGATGACCTAGGACTCTATCTAATTATTAGACCTTCCCCATATATTTGTGCAGAATGGGAATTTGGTGGTCTGCCTGCCTGGTTACTAAAAGAAAATAACATAAGGCTTAGGACAGATGATGAAAAATACCTATCCTATGTAGATAATTATTACTCAGTTTTAATTCCAAAGATAGCAAAATACCAGTGGACTAAATCTGGTCCAATAATTCTAGTCCAGTTGGAAAATGAATACGGTTCTTATAGGGAGAATAAAAACTACCTAAAAAAGCTTCACAATATGCTTTTAAAATACGGTATAGAAGTACCAATCTTCACATCTGATGGCACTTGGCCCGAAGCCCTAGAGGCAGGTTCTTATACTGAAAACGGAGTATTTCCTCTTGCAAACTTTGGTTCAGACCCAAAAACAAATATAAAAGAATTAGAGAAATTTAAAAATAAATATGGGATCAAAAGCCCAATAATGTGTATGGAATTTTGGGATGGTTGGTTTAATAAGTGGGGTCAAGAAATCATAAGGCGTGACCCAATTGATCTTGCCAGTGACGCTAAAGAAATGCTAGATCTAGGAAGTATAAATTTTTATATGTTCCAAGGAGGAAGTAATTTTGGCTTTATGAATGGATGTTCAGCTAGAGGAGAGAAAGACTTCCCTCAGATTACTTCATACGATTATGACGCAATCTTAACAGAAGCCGGTCAAAAGACAGAAAAATATCACTTATTAAGGGAAATAATAACAAAGAAAAGTGACATTTTGCCAAACAGAAGAAAACTAAGCCAATATGATGATATTAAGCTAAACAGGAAAGTTTCTCTATTTTCAACCCTAGATACAATTTCTAAAAAAATTGAAAATACAAATACCTTATCCTTCGAAAACCTAGATCATTATTATGGCTATGTGATATATGAACATAAGTTTTCGACTTCTAATGATGAATTAAGAATGAGGATAATCGACGCTAGGGATAGGGCCAAGATATATTTAAATGACGATTATGTAAAGACCCAATACCAAGATGAAATAGGCGAAGAAATTATTCTTTCAGCAAAAAAAGGTGAGGAAAACAATCTAAAAATACTAGTTGAAAATATGGGTCGAGTAAATTACGGGTACAAACTTGAAGCCTATAGCCAGAAAAAAGGCATAAAAAGAGGTGTTATGCTAGATATCCACTTCACAGATGACTGGACCCATTACTGCATAGATTTTGATAAAATTTCTGATATTAATTGGAAGGGAGTCTACAAGGAAGGACCAGCCTTCTATGAATATATACTAGAAACAGAAAATCCAATGGAAAGTTATATAAATCTTGAAGGCTTTGGAAAGGGGATTGTTCTAGTAAATGGATTTAACCTTGGCAGATTTTATAATCTAGGACCTAGCTTATCCTTGTATCTACCAGGTTCTATCCTAAGAAAAGGTAAAAATCAAATAATAGTATTTGAAACCGAATCTATTTACCAAGAAAAACTAATATTTAATTCATCCCCCGTAAATAAATAGGTAATACAAATATTTTTAGCATTTCTATACATTTGCAGTGAATTAGAAAGTAAAAAGTTGAGATTTTATGAAAGAAGACAAAAAAGACCCATATCTTAACTTAGGTATTTTTGATATTATTAAAATTTTAGAAGAAAATACCGTGAACGTTTGACTTTGGAATATTTATATTCTTGATGATGAGTATTGATTATAATCTTTCCTATAAAGATGATGGTAATTTTTAGCATAATTTTAATATTTCAGATCTGACTTTTATTTCCCTATTACCGGCCTAATTAAGGTCGGCTTTCTTTCTATGATAAATGAACCTACAAGACGAAATCTATATAAAGAGCAAGTCCCTTTCACAGATAATATTTAAAAGCTTTAGAAAATACTACTTTGCCTTCTTCTACAGTCGTTACTAGTATGGAAAGCTTAGAATATGATGAAACTCAGGACAATTACATAAGGAAAAAGATGGTGATGTTGCAGAATAGGTAAATCTATTCTGCACATCACTTTTTTCTTGTAAATCTGTATCAAGCCATTAATTTTCTTGGATAGTAAAATTAAGCTAGACACTTTTAAATTAAATAGAAAACGTTAAGGGGTATCAAAATGGCTTACAATCATCTGACTATAAAAGAGTTAATTTGGATAGAGCAATACTATAAATCTGTAGAAAAAGTTACAACTATAGCAAAATACTTATCAAGAACAAGTCAAACCCTATACAAGGTCATAAATTGGCTGAAAATTGAAATTAAATAAGAATACAGCATATACTTTAGCATATCTTCCAAATAACCTTTACCGACTAGCATGTATAATCAGAGTGAGCGTTAAGAAAATTTATCTGTTTGAGCGTAGCGAGTTATAAATTTTTAGCGAATGATGATTAGGAATCCCCAACATTAAAATAAACTAAAACGAAGAAGTTCTGCCTACTAAAAAAGATTGGCGTTAAGCCAATCAACTGCTTCCGCACTCTGCAAGAGCCGTTTGTGGGGTGTAACGTAGAGGGGGTTTAAGGGGGAGGCCGATGAGGGGGAATCGGAACCCCCTTGGGCCTCCCCCTTTGAACGAAGGGATATTTTTAAATTAAAATTATTTTTTATTATTCAGACATATTTATATATAAAATATTTTTAGTATTAGATATTTTAGAAAAAATATCTCCCCTACTTCCTAATATTCCTATAAGTCCCCGCCGAAAACAATAATATCATCGGATATAGTTCCAATCTTCCAAATAACATGGCAAAGGTCAGAGTTAGTTTTGATAGTTTGCTCATTGCCTCAAAACTTGTTACTGGGCCGAAGTCTATTAGTCCTGGACCTACGTTATTGAAGGTTGTGGCCACTGCTGAGAAGGCTGATTCGAAGTTATTTGTCTCAAGGGTTACTATTAGCATAAAGATTATAAATAAGAAGATATAAACCAAGATGTATCTGTTTATGGATTCTTCTACTTCCTTGTCTACTCTTTTACCGTCCATTTTGTTTACACTTACCCTAAGTGGATTTAGGGCTTTTCTTATTTGGTTTAGGGCTGATTTGAATAGTACTACAAATCTAGAAACTTTTATACCACCTGCAGTTGATCCTGCACAGCCTCCGACAAACATCAAAAATATCAAGATATGTCTAGAAAAAAGTGGCCAGGCCCCATAGTCTAGGGATACGTATCCTGTCGTAGTTATAATTGAGGATACTGTAAATAGAGAAGTCACTCCAGTAAAAAACGAGCTATCGTACATACTTCTTATGTTAAAGAAGATAAGTAGAACAGACATAGCTACTATGCCCAAGTACCAATAAAGCTCCTCACTTTTGAATGCTTGTCTAGCTGATCTTATGAGTGAAAAATAATAAATATTAAAGTTGATCCCGAAGGCAAGCATGGCTATAGATAAGACTATCTCAATATATCTTGAATTGTAATACCCAATAGATGCGGCCTTATTAGAAAATCCTCCAGTTCCAGCTGTTCCCATAGCGTGAATAATCGCATCAAATAAATTCATTCCTCCAAAAAGTAGAAAGATTATTGTAATTACAGTAAGGGCTATATACATCAGATAAAGGACTCTTGCTGTATGGGATAATTTGGGTGTAATCTTGCCAAAGGTTGGTCCTGGTACTTCTGCCTGCATTAGGGAAGATGACTCCTTGTTAGCCTTTGGCATTATAGCAAGGGTAAATACCAAGATTCCCATTCCTCCTATAAAGTGGGAGAAGGACCTCCAAAAAATAATCGAATTAGGAAGAAGCTCCACGTTAGACGCAACTGAAGCTCCACAAGTAGTAAAGCCACTCGCCATCTCAAAAAATGCATCGACAAAGCTTGGATAGTTACTTGCTGTTAGATAAAGTGGAATTGCTCCTATCAGAGAAAATATTATCCAACATGAAGCTGTGATAAACATGGCCTCCTTAGTGAAAATATGGCCCTTAGATGCGCCAGTTCTTACTAGAAAAGTGCCTAAAACAAAGGCTAAAATAATCGGTATTACAAAATTTCTTAAATCTATTAAACTATCCCTATATATTAGACCTACAAGTAATGGGAAAAGCATTAGCATAGCCAAAACCTGCATAAGTCTTCCTATAGTATACTTTACAATTGATCCGTTCATATCTACTCCACTATGTCATCTATGGTTTGGAAGCTATGGTTTGTGGTAATAACCAAAACCCTATCTCCTAGAGAAATCATAGAATCTCCGTTTGGTACTTCGATTGCACCATCTCTTTCTTCATGTTTTATACAAGCGATTAAGGTATCTTCCCTGATGTTTAAATCTTTTAGCTTCTTGCCAAAGATTTCTGAATGCTCAATTGCAGCAAACTCAATTACCTCTACCTCATCATCTTCTAGCCTATATAAAGAAGTTATAGAAGAGCCACGAGCATTCTCCTTGCTTCTTATAATCCTATTTATAACATCACTGGCAGCTCTTTTTGGAGTGAAGGTAGTATCTATATCTAAAATCCCAGTCATCTTGATAAGCTTGATTCTATTTACCTTTGCGATTATCTTCTCGATGCCATATTTCTTACCAAGTAAGGAAATAAGAATATTTTCCTCATCCATTCCTGTAAGACAAACCATAGCATCAAAGGTCTCAACCCTTACTTCTTCGAGCACGTCAGGATCAGATCCATCTGCATTTATTACTATGGCATCAGAGTACTTTTCACTAAAGGCTTCTGCCTTCTCCTTGTCAATCTCGACTAATGTTACTCCAAAGCCTCTCTCCAAGAGAAGACCTGTCAGATGATCTGAGATTGACCCTGCTCCAATGATTAGAACGTTTTTAATCTCATACCTATCTAGAACCTCCTGCTTGTAAAAGCTATCTACGCCTTCCTTCTCACCTATTACGTAAATCTTCTCCCCCTTTTCAAGGACGTAGGATCCGTGAGGTATATAAATCTTTCCATTATTGTTTACAATTCCTATAAGGGTGTGGTAATTTGCAGAATAAGCATTAAGATCAGATATCCTAGATCCTGCGAGTGTTGAATCTTCTGATATAACAATCTCCATCATAAGTGCCTGATCTCTGAAAAATCCCTCAACATTAAGGGCGTGAGAGTACTTAAGGGCTCTTTGGATATCCTTAGCTGCAATGGATTCTGGATTGACTATCCTTGTCGCCGATGTAATCTCCTCGATAATCTCCTTCTGCTTCATATATTGTGGATCTCTTAGTCTAATGATAATATTTTTAGCCCCTAGCTTTTTGGCCATGGTTGAAGCTATTAAATTTACATCATCAGACAAGGTAATTGCTATAAACAAATCACAGCTACCCACATTAGCATCGATTAAGACCTCAGGGTCTCTTCCATCTCCGACAATGCCCATAACATCGTTGGCAGCAAGGAGCCTATCGAGGACGTCCTTGTCGTGATCTATTACTAAAATATCGTGGCCTTCTTCAGCCAAATCGCTCGTAAGATACGATCCTACCTTACCAGCTCCGAGTATTATAATATTCATATTCCCTCCTAGATTACTTAAGTATAGCACTTATTCATTTAAAATCAACTATAGTCTATATATTCTATAAAATTATTTGCTTTTATAACTTAAAAAACAACTTTTACTCATATTTTATAACAAGTAGAAAATAATTCAATAAATTCTCCTAATAGAAATTAATAAAAGAAAAAGATAATCTCTAATTTATTTTAATAACAGTTTAATTTATTATGATAACCAGTTATTACTAGAAAATAAATGTTGACACAATTATCAATTTGTTGTAGGATGTACTTAGTTAATTTATCACGCTAATATGATTATGAAGGAGTTATTATGAAAAAAGACTATAGGCTTCCCTCTTTGTTTGAGGCAATCTTACCTATTATTACTATGATATCGTTGATGATTTATGTCTTTGCTTTCGCCAAAGAAGACGGAGAGAGTATTTACGATGCTGCCCACCTTCCTCTTATTTTAGGAATAGTAGTTGCAACTCTTGTCGGACTCGTTTGCGGAAGAAGTTTTAGGGAAATGATCGATGGAATGATTGATCGTATAAGTACAACTCTTGATGCGATTTTAATTCTTCTAACTGTAGGGCTTTTGATTTCTTCCTTTATGATTTCAGGAACTATTCCTGCTCTAATATATTATGGTTTGACTTTCTTAAGCCCTAAGCTCTTCCTTCCAATAGGTTGCATCATCACTGCTCTAGTTGGACTTGCTTGTGGCTCTTCATGGACTGCTACAGCCACCATCGGTATTGCTTTTATGACCATAGGCCAAGGCCTTGGCATTAATCCAGCCATAACCGCAGGTATGGTTATTTCTGGAGCCTATATAGGGGATAAGTTCTCTCCCTTATCAGATACTACAAATCTTGCTGCTGGTGTAGCAAAGACCGGCCTTTTCGACCACGTTACTGCTATGGTTTCTACAACAGGTCCCGTGTTTTTGATAGCTCTTATCCTTTATAGTTTCATTTCTTTTAGGATTGATGTTACAAACTACGATCCAAATATTGCCGAAGGAATCAAGGCAGCTCTCGCTAGCAATTTTAACTTAAATCCCCTAGTTCTTTTGCCAATCCTTTTGATAGTTCTTGTCTGTGTCCTAAGGATTGAAGGACTTGCTGGTGTTATGATTTCTGTTTTTGTTGGTCTAGTATTTTCTATGATCTTTCAAAAACAAAGAAGTCTCGCGGAAATTTTCGCCATTCTCCACTACGGCCCAGACATAGAAACTGGCAATGAGTTCGTGGATATGGCCCTTTCTAAGGGTGGTATGGATAATCAGATGTGGACTGTGAACCTAATCCTTCTTGCGGTTTCTTTCGGCGGAGCCTTGGAGCGAGCTGGAATTATTGAAAGGATCTTCGGTGCACTTAAGGAGAAGATAAATTCAGTAGGAGGCCTTGTTTTTCTTACAATGCTTACATCGATTTTCTGTGATGCGACTATGTGCGATCAGTTTTTAGGTATTGGAGTTCCTGCTCCCTTGTATGAAGATAAGTACGATGAGATAGGTCTTTCCCGTAATATGCTCTCAAGGACACTAGAAGACGCAGGGACCTTGTGGGCGGTAATGTTTCCATGGACAGCCTGTGGGGCCTATCAAATGAAGACTTTGGGAGTAAGTCCTATAAGCTTTTTCCCTTTCGCCTTCGTCAATCTCCTAAATCCAATCTTTGCCCTTATCACAGCTCTTTTAAAGAGAAATATCTTCTGGGCAGATGGATCTTATACTAATATCTTTGGCAAGACTAAGATGAAAAAAATGGCCAAGGCACCAAAAGAATCTCAAGACTTTGCCCTTAGCCAATTAGAAAAGTTAAGAAAAGAGGGAAAGGTCCCTCAGATTAATTAATACAAATTTCCACACTAAAAGACGAGCTTTCAAACTGGCCTTCTAAGTTAGATTATTATATGTCCAACTTTGGGGCTGTTCATAATAGCTCGTCTTTTGCTTTTACTTATTAAATGTCGTTTTCTTCTACGTAGTCCAGATAGTTATCAGATAATCTTGCAAGTACTATTGCTGAAGCAATTGTCCCATAGACTACAGCAAGTAGGGATAAGAGACTTAGAATTAGAATAAAGCCCATCCCAGCATCATTTCCGCCCCAAGTCATCATCAATACTACAATAACAATAGCTATGATTAATGGGATAATGATATATTTTAAATATACTATTATAGTCTTTGCTGCAAGGTCTTTACCAATCTTAAATATATTTCCTATTGATTCTTTAAGACTTTCCTTCCTCTCATTTCCTACCAGCTTATCTGCCAGATAAAAGTTAGCGTAAGTAACAAGAATTGAAAATACCAAGGATACAAGGGCGATTAATAAAACTATAAGTATCATCCCAATGCTTTTTCCTATACCATTGGCTACGATATTTTGGAAAAAGACTGCTCCTCCCCCCAAAAGTCCAATAGCTATAGTAAATAGGCTAACAATCAATGATAGTATAATATTTATAAGGATAATTCTTCCTGTAATTAGATTTACCTGATTAAGATACTCTCCAACAGATCCCATTCTGTTTCTTATAAGTCCACTAGCTATGGCAAATTGAAACAAAAGAGAAATCAGAGATGTAATTAGTCCTGCAATAATAGTCAAAACATTCGAGTCCTGACTTATATATTCAAACAGAGTACTAGTTATAATAGCAACTACAATTCCTATAAATTGAATTATAACTATAGATGATAATTTGTATTCTCTTTTCATAGAGCCTCCTTTTGTATAAATTATATCATTAATGGATACTTAAGACAAAAAACTTCTTCCATACATTAGAAAGACCTAGAAAAGAAGTCTTTATTATCTTAAGCTCTTAACCAAATTTGAAATAAATTTAAAGTGAGGATCCTTTGAGTCTCTTGCTATATCGAATAAAACCATCTCGGTATTTACAAGGACTGCACCCATTTGTTTGAGGCTTTTTAGGGCAGTTTTCTTAAGATCTTCTGTAAAGGAAGATACTGCATCTTCTACTAGGAAAACATCAAGTCCCATATCAAGAAGGCTCCTTACTGTTTGGTAGATACAAACGTGTCCTTCTGCTCCAACTACAAGGACCTTAGTAATTTCTTTTTCCTCAATATAATCTCTAACTTCTGGAATAGCTGCATCAAAAAGAGATTTCGCAAATATCTTCTCATCTTCGATTAAGTCCAAAAGTCTATCATCACTTCTACCGAGTCCCTTTGGATATTGCTCTGTCGCAAGATAATTCATATCATATTCCTTAAAGGCCTTAAGGAGAGTAAGGGTGTTTGTTACAGTCTTCTCGCCATTTTCCATAGTCTTCATTAGCTTTGGTTGCTCATCTACTACTAGAAGTAGAGTCTTCTCCCTGTTTTGATAAATATCTTCTTCCAATGAATTTATATAAAACTTGCTATCTAATTTTCTTGACATAAATCCCCCTGTCTATAATCTCTTACTTTCATCACTCTATCAATTGTAGCCAAAATCTTCGCCTTATTCTTAGACCATAAAGGATAGGCGATTTTTTCCCTGATCCCATCACCCGTAAGTCTATTAATAACTATATCAGGGTCTAGTCTTCTAAGCATGGCTACTACTATTGCTACATATGAATCTTTATCCATAGTGTAGGCTATTTCTTCCTTCTCGTAGAAATCCAAAAGCCTGGTCCCCTTTTCTATATAGAGATTGTGAATCTTGACTCCCCAAATATTTCTAGAATTGATATAGGAGATATCCGCCAGATAATCTCCCATGTCCTCGTAAGGAAGGCCTACAATAATATGGACTAATATATTTATGCCCAAATTCTTGAGTTTTAATAAACCTTTATCAAATTCTTCATGACTATATCCCCTATTTATTAAGGAAATCGTCTTATCATTTACGCTTTGCATACCAAGCTCAACTACAAGGAAGGTCTTATGATTAAGCTCATCTAGAAGGTCCAAGACCTCATCTTTCAAGCAATCAGCCCTAGTAGCTATGAAAAGAGCAACTATATCATCTTGAGAGATTGCTTCATAAAACATCTCTCTCATCTTTTCCAAATCCCCGTAAGTATTGGTGAAATTTTGAAAATAGGCTACATAGGCCTCGTCCCTCCCAGACTTTGACAAAAGTTTTTTCTGATAGGAAATCTGACGAGAAATACTTCCCTTTTCTTTAAAGGTCCACTCACCCGATCCTGAGTCCGAACAGTAGATACATCCCAAAGAAGAAAGAGACCCGTCCCTATTAGGACAAGTAAATCCGCCATCTAATGGAAGCTTGATTACCTTCTTATGAAATTTTCTCTTGAAAAATGAATCTAGGTCCCTATATCGCTTTTTATTTATTTCCATAAATACATTATAACATCTTTATATCGTAAGGTAAATCTATAGACTTTGGCTAAAATATTTTTTAGCATAGCTAATAAAATACTCAGATCCTGTCTTCATGGCACTTTCATCTATTTCAAACCTTCCACTGTGATGAGGATGATCTTCATCTTTTATCCTTGCTCCAAGAAACATAATAGCTCCAGGAATATGAGTCAGATATTTGGCAAAGTCCTCCCCGCCCATACGAGGCTCAAAATTGACGATATTTTCTTTCCCTATTATTTCTCCCGCAATACCTCTAGCAAACTCACTAGCTTCCTTCTCATTTACGGTTGCTGGAGTACCAAAGTTATATTCAAATTTGTATTTTGCTTCATTAGCGTCGCATATTCCCTTTATTACTGTTTCCATCATATTAGGTAATTTGTTGCGAAGCTTATTATCAAAAGTTCTAGTAGTTCCTAGAAGCTCTGCCCTATCTGGAATTACATTTTCAGTATTACCTGAATTAAAGGCAGTTACAGATAAAACCATGGACTTACTAGGCTTATTTTTCCTTGATACTATATTTTGGAGATTTTGTACTATAAGTGATCCGACTGCTATAGGATCTATAGTAAGGTGAGGTTCCGATCCATGGCCACCATTTCCTATAATCTCTAGCCTAAAGGTATCAGCTGATGCCATAACTGGCCCGTCTTGGATAGCAACTTCGCCTGATTTTAGTGAACTTCTAATATGAAGAGCTATTATCCTGTCTACCCCTTCTTTTTCTAAAATCTTTTCTTCTATAACATGTTTGGCACCGGAATCTTTGATAAATTCCTCAGCTGGTTGAAATAATAGGACAACTTTACCGAGTTCATCTTTCATTGTCACTAGTTTCTTGGCTGCTCCTAAAAGAATAGCTGCGTGAGTATCATGTCCACAAGCATGCATTACTCCCCTACTTTTGGATTTGAAAGCAAGGTCTGTTTTTTCTTCAATGGGAAGCGCATCTATATCTGCCCTAATGGCAAGTACCTTACCACTCTTATCAGGATTAATAATTCCAAGTACACCAGTTCCTATTATTTTTCTTGCCTCAATTCCTAGTTTGGTCAGCTCATTTAAAATATAGGTCGAGGTTTTTTCCTCATGCCAGCTTAGTTCTGGATTCTCATGGAAATATCTCCTGTGCTTAATAATATATTCTTCTAAATCTTTGTCTACATACTTGTATGGCATATATCCCCCTTCTTATTGTCGGAAATATAATTTTCCGATATTTAAAGCTTAAACCCAGAAATATTAAAGCTTGAAGGGCATAACTTCCTGAGTCTATTTATGGCTTTTAGCTCATTTTAAAATATAATAGGACTATATAAGATAATAATTTATTAAAATTATATACCCTAGTATATCACTAGGTATTATATTTTATCTAAGAAAGATCGCAAATATTTTATCAATTATTTCAATTTTTTATCTTTTCTAAAAGATATTAGCCAAAAAGTTTTTATATTGATTTTTAGGGCTTTGTTTTTAAATCTTAATAAAAAAACTACCAGCCCTACTGATAAAAGTCTGGCTTGGTAGTTTAAAATTATTATATATTTTCTATATTATTCAGCTATATCTAGCTCTTTGTACTCGTGATCAGTATCTTTAGCTACTGGTTCATAAGTTACATAACCATCGTAGGTATTGATTCCTTTGATTAACTCAGGGAATCTCTCACAAGCTGATCTTAGACCCATATCTGCTATGGCCTTTGCATATCTTGTAGTAGCATTTGATAGGGCATATGTTGATGTCATCGCTACTGCACCTGGAATATTTGCAACTGCGTAGTGGATTACACCATGTTCAACAAATGTTGGGTTGGTGTGGCTTGTTGGTCTTCCCTTTGTTAGGTCAGTTGAACCACCTTGATCTATTGCCACGTCCACTATTACAGATCCTTCCTTCATTTGTTTAACCATATCTTCTTTGATAAGTTGTGGTGCACGAGCACCTGGGATTAGGACTGTAGATATTACAAGGTCGGCGTTTTTGACAGCTTCTTCTATGTTTAGTGGGTTAGAGTAAAGTGTTTCAATCTTGTCTGGGAATAGGTTCTGTAGTTCAGTTAGAGCATCTATGTTAACATCAAGAACTGTAACTCTTGCTCCCATACCAACGGCAATTCTAGTTGCACCTGTACCAACTGTACCTGCACCTACGATTACAACGTTAGCAGGACGAACTCCTGGTACACCTTGAAGTAAGATTCCTCTTCCTCCCTTTGGTTTAGTTAGGTACTGAGCACCTTCTTGAACAGCCATTCTACCTGCAATTTCTGACATTGGACGTAGAAGAGGTAGTTTGTTGTCAAGTTGAACTGTCTCAAAACCAACTCCTGTAACTTTATTTTCAATAAGAGCATCTGTTAGCTCAGGGTTACTTGCAAGGTGAAGGTAGGTATAGATTATAAGACCTTCTCTAAAGTATTTATATTCTTCCTTTAGAGGTTCCTTAACCTTATAAATCATATCTGCATTTTCCCAAACTTCTGCTGCAGAATCTACAATTTCTGCTCCAGCTTCTTTATAGTCTTCATCACTGATTCCAGATGCAAGTCCAGCTCCAGTTTCTATAATAACTTTGTTTCCTGATTTAGTTAATTCTGTACAAGCTCCAGGAATGATTGCCACTCTGGATTCTTGATCTTTTAATTCTTTAGGTATTCCAATAATCAAAATAATTCCTCCTTTTGTCTTACCATAATAATATATACCCAAAATGAGCAAAATTAATAATTTTTATAGAGTATAATGAACTTATGATTAAACTAATAACAATAGATGTGGACGGAACATTAGTAACTCCACTTAAAAGATTAACAAAAAAGAATAAAGAAGCGATAAAAAAGGCGAAAAGCGCTGGCATTCACATTGCCCTAGTTAGTGGTAGGCCCTTTACTAGCATGATTCATCTTATAGAAGAATTGGACCTAGCTCAAAAGGGACATTTTACAATTTGCCAAAATGGCTCATATATCTATGATAACTTCACAAGAAAGCCTATGTTTGGAACTTACCAAAGACCCAAAGACCTCTTTGTCATTGATCAAATGCTTGAAGGATTTAAGCTAGAATTATCTAGTATGGACGGCGAGGGATTTTACACCAGACACAAAAATCCAAACTTTTACACAAAAATGGACGCTAGAATAAACAAGCTTCCTATAAAGACAGTAGCCTACAAGGATTGGCCAGAGGATAAAGACTTCGGGAGATTTCTTATCCTAGGATCAGCAAATGAGATAAAACACTTTCTCAAAAAAATGCCCAAAGAATTAAAAGAAAACTACTACCCAGTCCAAACTGCGCCATTCTTAATAGAGGTGATGAACAAGAACACCAACAAGGGCTACGCCATAGGACAAATGACAAAAAAACTGGGCCTTAATATGAGTGAAGTCATGGCAATAGGCAACGAAAAAAACGACATCCCCATGTTAGAAGAAGCAGGCTTTGCGGTAGCTATGGGTAATGCCGTAGAAGAACTCAAAGTCCACGCTGACTTTATAACCAAATCCAACTTAAACTCTGGAGTGGGGTATGCTATTGAGAGGTTGATTGATAATGGGAAGGAGAGATATTTTTAAAAATGTCTTTGACTAAAAATATTCAGTTATTAATATATCTAGATATTAGAATATGTTTTTAAGCAAGGTTGACCCCTTCGAACCTCAGGGAGACAGCTAAGGGGGCGGCAGAGGCCCCCTCTACCTTTCTCCCTGAACCCTCTTTTCATTCACCCCCTCTGCTCCTTAGCGGAGTGCGGAATTTGTTGATTGGCTTACGCCAATCTTTTTTTAGTAGGCAGAACCCTTCGTTTTAATTTGCTTAGTAGCTCGGGATTCCTAATCATCATTCGCTAAAAATTTATAACTCGCTTCGCTCAAACAGATAAATTTTCTTAACGCTCACTCTGATTATACATGCTGCCCGGTAAAGGTTATTTATAAGATATGCTAAAGCATATTATGTATCTTTATCTGAGTAAACTGGAAACTTCTTCCTAGCTTCGCTAGGTCAGAATTATTTTTTAAAGTGATATGTAATATAAAGAATAAAAAATGATACGCTTTGCGAAAGCAAAGCTTACCCCTTCCCTTCCCTTGTGGACGAGTAGAAATGTCTAATCAAGTCTCTCGTTAAGAAAATCGATTTGTTTGAGCGTTAGCGAGTTATCGATTTTTAGAGAGACGGGGATTAGACATTGTTAAACCTAAGGACAAGTAAGGCGAAGGGGTCCCCCTACCAACAAAGATTTGCGTAGCAAATCGACCTTTTCCGCACTCCGCTTAAGGAGCAGAGGGGGTGAGGGGAAAAGGGGTTCTAGGGGAAAGACTGGAGGGGGCCTCTGCCGCCCCCTTAGGCTGTCCCCTAGAGAACGAAGATATTAACTTAATCATTATAAAAACTAGATTATCCAGATAGATATATCAAACTATTTTTAGTACCAGATATTTTAAAGAAAATATCTCCTCCCCGAAAATATCTCCTACAAAATCTTTTTAAGATACTGCCCAGTATAAGACTTTTTGTTTTTTGATATCTCTTCTGGAGTACCACTAGCTACTAGAGTTCCTCCACCGTCTCCTCCTTCTGGGCCTAGGTCTATTAGGTTGTCGGAGACTTTTATTACATCTAGGTTGTGCTCAATTACCACTACTGTGTTATCCTGGTCTACTAGTCTGTTTAGAACTTCTATTAGCTTGTGGACATCTGCCATGTGAAGGCCTGTTGTCGGCTCGTCTAGGATGTAGAGGGTTTTTCCTGTGGAGACTTTTGCAAGTTCTGTCGCAAGTTTTACCCTTTGAGCCTCTCCTCCAGATAGTTCTGTGGATGGTTGGCCTATTTTAATGTAGCCTAGGCCTACATCGTAGAGAGTTTGGAGCTTTCTTACTATGCTAGGGTGGTTTTGGAAAAATTCTATTCCTTCTTCTACAGTCATATCTAGGACGTCTGATATGTCCTTGCCCTTGTATTTGACTTCTAGGGTTTCTCTGTTGTATCTTTTGCCGTGGCAAACTTCGCATGGAACGTAGACATCTGGTAAGAACATCATGTCTACCTTGATTGTTCCATCTCCCTTGCAAGCCTCGCACCTTCCTCCCTTGACGTTAAAGGAAAATCTTCCCTTATCATAGCCTTTCATCTTTGCTTCGTTGGTCATGGCGAAAACATCCCTTATGGCGTCAAAGACCTTGGTGTAGGTAGCTGGGTTTGACCTTGGCGTTCTTCCAATTGGAGACTGATCTATGGCTATTACCTTGTCAATCTTATCAAGACCTAGGATTTCCTTGTGCTTACCAGCCCTTATCTTTGTCCTATTAATCTTCTTTGTTGCTTGCTTGTAGAGGATTTCGTTTACTAGGGAAGACTTACCAGAACCTGACACTCCCGTTACAGTTGTGAGGACTCCTAGGGGGATTTTGACGTCGATGTTTTTGAGGTTGTTTGCCGCAGCCCCCTTTATTTCTATATATTCATCGCTTGTTCTTCTTTCTTTAGGTACCGGAATTTTTTTCCTACCAGCTAGATAGTCTCCTGTGATCGACTTTTTAGAATTCATTATATCACGAAGACTTCCCTTGGCTACAACCTCTCCACCATGAACTCCCGCCTTTGGTCCAATATCGACTATATAGTCGGCTTCCTTCATAGTATCTTCGTCATGTTCTACTATGATTAGGGTGTTTCCTATATCGGTGAGATTTCTAAGGGCTGCTATTAGCTTATCGTTATCTCTTTGGTGAAGACCTATAGAAGGCTCATCAAGTACATAGCAAACTCCTACAAGACCAGATCCTATTTGAGTCGCTAGTCTTATCCTCTGGCTTTCCCCACCAGATAAGGTCGCTGCCGCCCTATTTAAGGTCAAATAGGTAAGGCCCACGTCATTTAGGAAGGAGAGTCTCGCCCTAATTTCCTTTACTATAAGGTCTGCAATTTTTGCCTTCATTGGAGAAAGTTCGAGTTTCGCGAAAAAGTCCACGGACTTTTCTACAGAAAGTCTGGTTAGTTCTGATATATTAATATCTCCAATCTTGATAGCAAGGACTTCTGGCTTTAATCTATCCCCGTGGCAGGTATCGCACTCTTCTTCCGACATATATTCTCTAAACTTTTTCTTTTGAGCGTCAGATCCTGTCCTTTGATAGCGGTCGTAGATGTTTTTGATTGCTCCTTCAAAGGGTCCTGTATATCTTTTCCTACCAGAAAAATGACTATCGAAGACAAAGCTTAGGTCATAATCTGTACCATGGAGGATATCCTCTATCATCTTCTTCGGAGCCTTTTTTATTGGATCATCGTGGGAGAACTTGTAGTGATCTGCTATGGCCCTTATCATCTCATAATAATAGCTCTCCTTGGTGGAAGTCGCATAAGGGTCAATGGCCCCCTCGTTTATAGATAGGTCATAATCTGGTATAACTAAGTCCCTATCGACTTGAAGGTGAAAACCAAGTCCATTACAGTCAGGACACATCCCGATTGGGGCATTGAAAGAGAACATGTTTGGTGTAATCTCTGGGAGGGAAACATGGCCTTCTGGGCAGGCAAGCTTAGAAGATAAGAGTATCTCCTCTTCTCCTATCACATCTATGATAACCAAACCATCTGCAAGGCCTAAGGCTGTCTCTATGGAATCTGTAAGTCTCGCATCGATTCCATCCTTGATTACAATCCTATCTACAACGACAGATATATCGTGCTTTTTGGTCTTGGATAGGTCGATATCTTCTGCCAAGTCGTACTTTTCTCCATCGATTACGACCCTTACATATCCATCCTTTTGGATATTTTCTAGGGCTCTTTTGTGAGCTCCCTTTTTTCTTCTGATTACTGGGGCAAGAATTTGAATTCTCGTTCTTTCAGGAAGTTCCTTTACCCTATCGACCATCTGGTCTATACTTTGGGCTTCTATAGGTCTACCGCAGACTGGACAGTAGGCATCTCCTACTCTTGCGTAGAGGAGCCTATAATAATCGTAGATTTCAGTAACCGTTGCTACTGTAGATCTAGGGTTCCTGTTAGTTGTCTTCTGGTCGATTGATATAGATGGAGATAGTCCCTCAATGGAGTCCACATCCGGCTTATCTACATTGCCCAAAAACTGCCTAGCGTATGAAGAAAGGCTTTCGACATAACGTCTTTGTCCTTCCGCATAGATCGTATCGAAGGCAAGAGTCGACTTACCAGATCCTGAAAGGCCTGTAAATACAATCATCTTATCTCTTGGAAGATTGATATCTACGTTTTTGAGATTGTTGGTTCTTGCTCCCTTTATCTTAATTTCTGTCAATTAATCACTCCTGTAAAATTATCTTTCATAGACTTAATCTGGTCACGGAGGGCTGCGGCACGCTCGAAGTCAAGCTCCTCTGCTGCCTTATACATCTCAGCTTCCAGATTGATTAGTATTGTCTCTATATCGTCTTTGCTGAATTCTTCAATTTCCTCTTCTTCCTTCTTCTTGGTGATTTGGATGATCTCAGCTATGTTTTTCTTGATTGTAGTTGGCACTATGCCATGTTCTTCGTTAAATTCTTCCTGGATTGACCTACGGCGTTCCGTCTCATCAATTGCCTTTCTCATAGATCCAGTTATGGTATCAGCATACATGATTACCCTACCTTCAGAGTTTCTCGCAGCCCTTCCGATGGTCTGGATGAGGGAAGTCTCAGAACGTAGGAAGCCTTCCTTGTCTGCATCGAGGATTGTTATTAGTGAAACTTCTGGTATATCAAGTCCCTCACGGAGGAGGTTGATTCCTACAAGCACGTCAAACTCTCCTAGGCGGAGTTCTCTAATAATCTCACTTCTCTCGATTGTCTTAATGTCAGAGTGAAGGTATCTTACCTTGATTCCATTTTCCGTAAGGAAGGTCGTAAGGTCTTCTGCCATCTTCTTGGTAAGAGTAGTAACGAGGACCCTTTCCTTCTTGGCAATGGTCGCATGGACTTCCTCTATAAGATCGTCTATCTGATTTGCTGTTGGCCTTACCTCTATCAATGGATCTAGAAGGCCAGTTGGTCTTATGATTTGATCGACCATCTTGCCATGGGTCTTCTCCTTCTCGTAGGGACCTGGAGTTGCTGAAACATAGACTGCTTGATTGATTAACTTCTCGAACTCATCGAACTTAAGCGGCCTGTTATCTAGAGCAGAAGGAAGCCTAAAGCCGTAGTCAACCAAGTTTTGCTTACGAGACCTATCTCCCTCATACATTCCTCCAACCTGGGGAATAGAAACGTGGGACTCGTCGACCATTAGGACGAAGTCTTCTGGGAAATAGTCGATCAGGGTATAAGGCCTAGACCCTGCTGGCCTCTGGCTTAAGTGTCTCGAATAATTCTCAATTCCAGAACAAAAACCAATCTCCCTGAGCATCTCTATATCGTATTTGGTCCTTTGCTCGAGCCTTTGAGCTTCGAGGAGCTTGTTTTCCGAATTAAGCTCGGCCAATCTTTCCTCAAGTTCTTCTTCTATAGTAAGAATAGCCTTTTCTGTCTTCTCACTAGATGTAGCATAGTGGCTGGCAGGATAAATATAAGCGTGGCTAATCTTTGCAGTAACCTTGCCTGTCAAGGAATCAAACTCTGATATCTCGTCGATTTCATCTCCGAAAAACTCAAATCTAATAGCCTTTTGGTCAAAACCTGCAGGGAAAACATCCAGGATATCACCCCTGCGCCTGAAAGTTCCCCTAGTAAATTCCACATCATTTCTCACATATTGGACATCGATTAGCTTTCTCATAACATCTTCCGGGCTAATCTCTTGACCTGGACGGAGAGAAACTACAAGCTTCTGATACTCGATAGGATCTCCTAAGCCGTAAATACAAGACACACTAGCAACGATTATAACATCACGCCTCTCAAAAAGAGCCATGGTCGCAGAGTGCCTCATCTTGTCTATCTCGTCATTGATAGAGGAGTCCTTGGCAATATATGTATCTGTGGCTGCCACGTAGGCTTCTGGTTGGTAATAATCGTAGTAGGAAACAAAATACTCGACAGCATTGTCCGGGAAAAACTCCTTAAACTCCGTAAAAAGCTGGTAGGCCAAAGTCTTGTTGTGGGCAAGAACCAAGGTAGGCCTCTGGACATTTTGGATAATATTGGCCATGGTAAAGGTCTTACCAGAACCAGTTACACCACGGAGAATTTGATTATGGTCTCCCGCCTCGATTCCCTTTGATAATTTATCTATAGCATAAGGCTGATCGCCTCTAGGTTTATAATCCGATTTTAAATTAAACTTCATAAATCTTCCTTTATATATAACAAAAATTAATAAAATGGTAAAGTGCCGGACAGTCGGGCTTCGATTTTTATAAAAAATCGAATAAGTGGAACTTATTTGAAAAATAAGTTCCAAGAACTCGAAGAGTTCAAAATTGAGGGAGCCCTCGTCATGGGCCACTGTTTTGCAAAGCAAAACAGTGCAGTATCCTTTGTTAAGAAATAACAAAGGATAAAAGAACGATGACTATCGTTCAGAGTTAATAATGTGAAGGTCTTTGGACCTGAGCCCGCATGCTACCGTCGAGCGGAGCCTAGCGGAGTCGAGAGATCTCAAGAGACTTCTCCACAAGGTCGAAGTAAGGGTAATGGTCTATCTAATCACAACCCTTATCCCGAGGCTTCTCCACTTTCATCCCCCCCTTATCCCTAATGGCTCTGGCCACAGCGAACAGAGTGAGTGTAGAAGCCTCACGAGTGAAAATAAAAATATAAACTTACAATTACCCGCCACCTCGACAGAGCGAAGCGACGAGAGGTCTCCAGTCTACGATGACACGTAAATATAATAGATAAAGTTATCTACGATACTACATAACTAAGGAAAACTCAATTCAAACATGTCCCAAAGTTCTGTAGATCTCTCGTCGCTTCCCTGTGGAAGCTCTGTCGAGATGGCGAGGGGACTCCTGAATTTCGCCAATCCCTTATCCCGACCGTAGTGGAAGGATCTTACTGGAGATATCTCGATTACGCTACGCTCCACTCGATATAAGGGGGAGAGTGGATTCCTGACTTTCATCCCCCCTTGTCCCGACCGTAGCGGAGGGATCTCATGAGGCTTCTCCACTCTAAACGAAGCAGGGGCTTGTAGGTCGAATCTTTATAGCAAGTCGAAAGAAGGATAGCATTTATCTCTCCCATTTATATTAATTTAATTCTTTCTTAAATATCTTAAAAATAATTCTATTCTCGTTATATAAATATACTAAATTTCTCCTAAAATTCAATCCCTATAGAAAGAGTCGGACTTTAGAAAAATCCTATTGACATCGCTATCATATATGTTATAATATTCATATGAGCATACACTCATATTAAAGGAGGCGCATGAATAATTCGTTAAAAAATATTGATGATACTACATTAATCGACTTGGCAGATCTGTTCAAGGTCTTTGCTGACTCGACTAGGATGAGGATAATGTATAGGTTACTTGCTGAAAGGATGAGCGTAGGTGATATAGAGCAAGCTTTAGATATGAGTCAATCTGCCATCTCCCACCAGCTTAAATACCTCAAGGATGTTAATTTAGTTAAAAGCAAGAGAGATGGCAAGTCTATGCTTTATTATCTCTCAGATGACCACGTTAAGACAATTATACAAACAGGACTAGAACATATAAAGGAGTAATTATGAAAAAGAAATTTAAAATCCAAGGACTACAATGTGCAAACTGCGGCAACAAGATTGAAGGAGAAATCAAAAAGCTCGACGGAGTAATAGATGCCAATGTATCCTTCCTTACAGAAAAAGCCAAAATCGAACTAGAAGATGACGCCAATGTGGACGAGATTTTAGGAAAGGCAAACGAGATTGCTGATAGGATCGAGCCAGGCTGCCAAATTATAGCTAAATAATTATGTTTAAGAATATCACAAAAGAACACAGAGACAGATTAAACGAGCTCATAATCCTCGCTCTTTTAGGAGCCTTCCTCCAGATTATGAGTATGTTTTTCTACCTGGGTTTTTTCAGAAAATGGGCCTTCCTGATTCTTTACATCCTATCAGCCAAGGAAGTACTCCTTAAGGCTTTTAAGGGAATAAGACACGGATCTGCCCTAGATGAGAACTTCCTTATGTCCCTTGCTACAATCACAGCCTTTATCATAGGCGAATACGTAGAGGCGGTCGCTGTTATGCTTTTCTATTCCTTCGGAGAACTTTTCGAAGACATCGCCACCCAAAGGTCAAGAGATAATATCAAAGACCTTCTAGACCTTGTACCAGATGTGGCAAATAGGATAAATGAGGATGGCAGCACGGAAGAAGTCGACCTAGATGATATAGAAGTTGGAGATATAATCCTAGTCCGAGATGGAGAAAAAATCGGAGTAGACGGCAAGGTAATTGAAGGTACCGCAAGTCTTGATACATCTTCTGTTACTGGAGAGTCTATGCCAGTTTCAGTAGACTTAGGAGATGAAGTAATTTCCTCATCTCTTGTTACGGATGGAATAATCAAAATCGAAGCTACGACAGAATTCGACGACTCTGTTGCAGCTAGAATCATGGAGCTAATCGAAGATTCCGCAGCAAGTAAGTCTGACAGCGAGAAGTTTATCTCTCGTTTTGCAAGAATCTACACACCAATAGTTGTTGGACTTGCCTTAGCCCTTGCCATCATACCACCCGTATTTATGGGAGGAGCATGGTCTGATTACCTCCTACGTGCGGCAACCTTTTTAGTCCTTTCCTGCCCATGTGCCCTAGTTTTATCCGTTCCCCTATCCTTTATGTCAGGGCTGGGACTTGCGAGCGAAAACGGCATCCTAATTAAGGGTAGCCAATATTTTGAAATCCTTGATAAGGCAGAAGTCCTACTTACAGACAAGACTGGAACACTAACTACAGGAGATTTCAAGATCAAGGATATAAAAATCGAAGAAGGATTTGATCGTGAAGAAATCTTAGACTATCTCTTCAACATAGAAAACATGACCACCCATCCTATTGGAAGGGCTATAAGTAAAGAGCTTGACAGAGAAGAGAAAGACCTCTTTGCAGAGATTAAAAACGAAAAGGGCCAAGGTGTAAAGGCAAAGACTAAAGATGGAAAAATTATCAAAGTTGGCTCTCCAAAATATCTCAAGATCGATGATAAGGAAGAAAGAGCCATCTACCTATCTATCGACGATAAGCTTGCGGCAAGTGTCTATATAGAAGATGACATAAAGGATAAATCCCAAGAGACTATTGCGAAACTTAAGGATAAATTTAAAGAAATAGCCATAGTATCCGGTGATAGCCTCGCTGCAGTCAAGGATACAGCAGATAAGCTTAAGCTTGATAGCTACTATGCCCAAGTTATGCCAGATGAGAAACTTAAGATAATGAAAAACTACCAGGATAAGGGAGATAAAACTGTCTTCGTAGGCGACGGCATAAATGATGCCCCAGTTCTCAAAAACGCCGATGTAGGAATTTCTATGGGAGAAACTGCATCTGACCTTGCTATCGAATCATCCGACATACTCATAACAAACGGAGAGTTTTCACAAATAGAAAAGCTAGTCAATATTTCTGGACTTACCAACACAACAGTAAGACAAAACGTAACATTTATAATGCTTGTGAAAATCGCAATCCTAATCCTAGGCCTATTCGGTCACGCCAACATGTGGATGGCAATCTTCGGCGACGTAGGAGTTTCAATCATATCCATCCTATGGGCAATGAGAATACTAAAAAAGAAAATATAAATCTCACGTATTTCCGACGCAAAATTAGCGTCGGTTTTTTTTAACTAAATCTCAACTTCAAGTACTAGTCTGCAAAATATTTTAGTTATAATTATAACACTTATGGAATCTCCTACTGTTAATGAAATAATTTCTGATTTTATGAATTATTTAGAGTATAGTAGTCTTCGTACTCATTAAAATACTTTTGCTAAAAAGATTCCAGTGAGTATAATACTAATTAATTATTAAAAATTTTGTTTAATTATAAAGGAGAAACTTTTGGATAAGAGAAAAAAAGATATTTTAATCAGCGGACTTGCGCTTTTTGCCATATTTTTTGGTGCAGGAAATTTAATTTTTCCTCCATATCTGGGCGTAAGTGCTGGCAGCGGTTGGTTTAGGACAATGTTAGGTTTCCTTCTTGCCGACCCCGTTATACCTATTTTAACTGTATTTATAACTGCCTTTGCTGGTGGGAAAGCTATTGATATTGGAAAGCGTGTTGGTTCTGGCTTTTCCAAGGTCCTAACTCTTGCTGCTATTATCTGTATTGGACCAGCCTTTGCCATTCCTAGAACGGCTGCAACTACATATGAGGTGGGCTTTGCCCCATTTTTCCCTAATCTTCCTATTTGGGCCCTTACTTTTGTGTTTTTCGCTATTACCCTCTTACTTTCTTTTAAGGAAAGTAATGTGGTAAATATTATCGGAAAATATATTACTCCTGCCTTACTTTTCTTCCTATTTGTTTTGATAGTAAAGGCTATAGTAAGTCCTATTGGGACTCCTATAGAAAATACTAAGGATGGTGGATTTTTCGTAAATGGTTTCTACGAAGGTTATCAGACTCTTGATGCTTTCGCATCTCCTCTATTTACCGGTATTGTGGTGACAGATATTCTTAGGAAGGGCTATGGAAAAGCCTCTAGGAAAGAGAGAAGGTCCTTTATCATCTGGGTAGGCCTTGTAGCTTCCATATTTCTAGCCATAGTTTATGGTGGTCTAACCTATCTTGGGGCTAGCGCAAGTAAGGTCTTTAGTCCAGATGATTCTCGTGTAGATATTTTAGTAAATCTTGTCTATATGCTTTTAGGTAATTTCGGCAAGCTTGCCCTTAGTATAGCGGTAACGCTCGCCTGTCTTACTACAGCGATTGGTCTTACTTCATCTGCTGGAAACTTCATCGAAGAGCTTAGTGGAGGTAGGATTAAGTATAGTGTGACAGTGGTTGTCGTTACTGTGATTAGTTATTTGCTTTCAAGCCTAGGCGTAGATGCAATAATAAATCTAGCTGTACCAGTCCTAACTGTAGGTTATCCTATAATAATCGCCCTAGTCTTCTACATGAGTTTCGAAAAGAAAATTCCTTACAATATGGCCTATATATTGATGGTCTGTGGGGTCCTAATCACTGCTCTTATAGAAACTTTCGGAGAAAAACTAGGACTCATATCCCTCCTAGATACTATAAAATCACTTCCTCTAGCAGAGTTCGGCTTCACTTGGTTCATACCATCTCTAGTATGCTTTGTGATAGGCTATATCCTAGGCATGATGGGTCTTGGCAAGAGACGAGAAGAGGATGTTAAGGAAAGTATGTTTTAAAATTAGATAATTAAAATACGGGCTTTTTGGCCCGTTTTTGCTTGTTGTTTATTGGATTTACTTTTTATCGTTAAGTAATACTTATTATTAATTATTATACTAATTTAAACTGCTACGGAGATTTTTTATATATCAACTAATATATATTGATTTTTTTTTAATCAGCAGTATGATAGGATTAACCATGATTTCTAGAATCAAAGCATGGTCCGACCAAATAAAAAGCGAGCCCCAAGCTCGCTTTTTATTTTTGCTAATCGTCATCCTTATTCAGCTTACAATCTAGCACTTTGCAGATTAAGTGACCAACTACATCTGCTACGATTGTAGCTATGATTTCTAGAATCGTACGCACAGTCTCACCTCCCTTCATGCTATGAAGGTGGATAACGACGTTAATACTATACCTTATATTATTTATTATTTACATAAACATAGTTAAAAACTTTGTCTAAAATACTCTTACCTCTCAAATTCCCTAATCTCTGCCAAAAATATGTCCCCGTATTGGAGGAGTTTTTTGTCTCCTACTCCCTTGATCATTAGCATTTCGTCTTCTGTCCTTGGTTTTTTCTGGGACATTTCTTTAAGGCTTGCATCGGAAAATATTATGAAGGGTGGTATATTTCTCATTCTTGCCATATCTAGCCTTACTTCTTTCAGGTGTTTGAAGAGCTTTTCGTCATAGCTTAGGTTTTCATCGAAGCCGTCTTTTCTTACCCTTTCCTCTTCCTTTCTGATATTGACTAGGACTTTAACCTGACCGAAAAGGACGTCCTTGGATTTTTCTGTAAGCTTAAGGATAGGATAAGTTGTGCCAGAGACCTTGATATAGCCGTCTGCTGTGAGAGTTCCTATCAAGTCTTTGATGTAGGTCTTGGATTTATCTTTCATAATTCCATAGGTTGATATTTTACTTAGTTCTTTCTCCCTAGCGTTTTTATTCTTTGAACCCATGAGGCAATCCACCACAGTAGACGTTCCATATCTTTGATCTAGGCGATAGATACAAGATAAAATCTTCTGGCTATCTACAGTCGCATCCTCTTTTTCTATCTCTGATAGGCAATTGGTGCAGGCTCCACATTCATCCGCCGCATCTTGGCCGAAATAGTTAAGTATATATTGTCTTAGACAGGCTGTGGTATTTACGTAATTAATTATGGTCTGGAGCTTTTCTAGCTGGATTCTCTTGTAGATTGGATTAGTTCCCATATTTATAAGGTGCTTGTTTATGATTATATCCTGACCTGAGTAAAGGAGGATGCAGGTCGCCTCCTCTCCATCACGTCCTGCCCTGCCTGCTTCTTGGTAGTAGGATTCCATGTCCTTGGGCATGTTGTAGTGGATTACGTATCTTACATTAGACTTATCAATCCCCATACCGAAGGCATTGGTTGCAACAATTATCTTATCCTCGTCATAGATAAAGGCATCCTGGCTCTTTTTTCTCTCGCTTTCAGTCATTCCAGCATGATACTTACAACAATCATAACCCATAGACTTGAGCTTCTTGTGGATGGCGTCGACCTTCTTCCTTGTAGAAGCATAGATTATACCAGAGTCTTCTTCGTGCTCACTTAAGAAGTCCTTGAGGTAGTTTATTTTCTTCTTTGGTTTTTCTACTAGAAAAAGGAGATTCTTCCTATCAAAGCCTGTGACTTTAACGAAAGGATCTTCCAGTTCTAAGTTATTTATTATATCATCCCTTACTTCCTTGGTTGCAGTGGCAGTAAAGGCAGTGATTTGGACCTTGCCGACAGTTTCGTAAAGCTTTGGTATTAGCTTGTAGGAAGGCCTAAAATCATGGCCCCATTGGGAAATACAGTGGGCTTCATCTACTGCTACAAAGGAAATTGTAAGGTCTTTTAGAAAGTCTATGAAAAAGTCATTTTCAAGTCTTTCTGGTGATATGTAGACGAGCTTTACCGCACCTGACTTTATATCAGATAGACTTTTCTTATAATCCTCAAGGCTTAGGGAAGAATTGATAAGAGTCGCGGCGATTCCATTTTCTCTAAGAGCATCAACCTGGTCTTTCATTAGAGAAATCAAGGGAGATATGACAAGGCTGATTCCATCCATCATAAGGGCTGGAAGCTGGTAGCAAATAGACTTACCCCCACCAGTAGGAAGGACACCTAAGACATCCCTACCAGCGAGAATTTCCTTTATAATCTCCTCCTGGCCCTCTCTAAAAGAATCATATCCAAAATATTTTTTCAAATTTCTAATCTCTTCTGTCATAAACTCCTCTGTTTCTAGTTTTTTTGATACTTATTCATAAATATAAATACGGCAAGATAATGCCTAGTTAATGATGATTTTACAATAGCTTTGTAATTTTATCTCAATTGACTATAGCCTATTAAGTTACTTATTGAATCCCTACTTTGCTTTCTCATATCCTTTGTATTCGCATCCTAAATTTTCCTAAAGAGATTCCTCCACTACGGTCTATATTCCCTTCCCCCTTATATCGAGCGTAGCCGAGATATCTCCAGTGAGATCCCTCCACTTCGGTCGGGATAAGGGGGAGACCTGAAGTCGAGAGAATGGCTAGGAGAAATGTCAGTAATCCCTTTCCCTTATATCGAGCGGAGTCGAGATATCTATTATATGTCCATTCCTCTCTCGCCATCTCGGCAGAGCTTCCACAGGGAAGCGACGAGAGGTCTACAGAACCTTGGGACGTGTTTGATTTGAGTTTTACTTAGTTATGTAGTCTCGTAGATAACTTTATCTATTCTATTTACGTGTCATCGTAGACTAGAGACCTCTCGTCGCTTCGCTCTGTCGAGGTGGCGGTTAATTGTAAACTTTAAAGCAATTATATTTTTATTTTCACTCGTGAGGCTTCTCCACTCACTAAGTTCGGTCGAAACAAGATTGCCTTCCTGTTGGGCCACTGCTTGTCTGAAAGACAAATAGTGTAGTGAATTGATGGCAGGTGCCGGACAGTCGGGCGTAACCTAGATATCTCGTGAGGTCCCTCCACTTCGGTCGGGACTAGGGTAGGAAAGCTAACATCGCCTTTACCTAAGGGTCAATCCACATCAAGTGAGAATCTTCTAATGAACCCAAGCAATAATTCTGATCGAGTAGGAGCTAACATGTAGCCCCTCTCACACCACTGTACGTGCCGTTCGGCATACAGCGGTTTAATTCAAATAATAATCCAAACAACTTTGAAGTCCTCGCTTTGTGAGGATTTCTTTGTTTATATGATGTAGTCCTGTGGTTTTGGCAACCGCTTGATAGTGGTCTCCAAATCCTACTGACTGTTTTGCCATCCACATCGGAACTCCTAACTTTCGAAGTCCCCATAGACGTTTCCCACTTGTCTTCCACTGCTTCCATATGACTATTCTCATTCTTGTTCTAAGTCGTTCATCTATCTTTCTAAGGGCCGTCTTCATATCTCCTAGTCTAAAATAGTTTATCCACCCTCTAATTACTTGGTTCAGTCTGTTGATTCTATAGGTCATTGGTACTGACCAACTCCTCTTTGTCAACTGTTTCAACTTTCTTTGAAACCTTCGGATTGATTCTTTGTGTGGTCTTGCTTTCCATCCTGCTTTGTCTTTCCAAAAACCATATCCTAAATATTTTAGTTTTCTTGGTTTTGTAACTTTGGATTTTGTTGCATTTACCTTTAGTCCTAGTTTCTTTTCTATCCACTTTGTTACTGTTGCCATTACTCTGTTAGCTGCTGCGCTACTTCCTACGGCTATTATGCAGTCGTCTGCATATCTTACAAAGTGTAGTCCTCTTGCTTCTAGTTCTTTGTCTAATTCGTTTAGCATTATGTTACTTAGAAGGGGCGATAGATTTCCTCCTTGTGGTGTTCCCTTGGGTGTTTTCTCATAATTTCCTTTTATCATTACTCCCGCATTAAGATATTTCCTAATTAGGGATTCTGTGTCTGGGTCATTTATGAGGTTATGAACCAAGGTCATGAGTTTGTCTTGTGGGACGTTATCAAAGAATTTCTCTAGGTCTATGTCTACAATATAGGTGTATCCGTCGTTAAAGTATTCAAGCAGTTTCACTATCGCTTGTTGTGCTTTGCGTTTTGGTCTAAAACCGTAACTATTATCACTAAAGTGTGGTTCTGCTATTGGTGTTAGAACTTGTGCAATTGCTTGTTCTATTACTCTGTCTACTACTGTTGGTATTCCTAGATTGCGTACACCTCCATTTGGTTTTGGTATTTCTACCCTTCTGACCGGTTTTGGTTTATACTTTCTTCTTCGAATTTTGTCTCCAATTTCTACCCAGTTGTTTTTGAGATATTGGTCTATTTCTTCGGTGGATATTCCATCTATTCCTCCTGCTCCTTTGTTTGCTTTCACTTTGTTTAGTGCTGCAAACATGTTTTCTCTACTGAGTATTTGTTCT
The DNA here is from genome assembly GCF_900290195.1 of Anaerococcus marasmi. Taxonomy (GTDB): domain Bacteria; phylum Bacillota; class Clostridia; order Tissierellales; family Peptoniphilaceae; genus Anaerococcus; species Anaerococcus marasmi. The sequence continues at coordinate 1,014,676 of NZ_OLMF01000004.1, forward strand.
AGCAGTTCTGACATTTGGATTGTCTCCTTTCTTTGTTATACTCTGTATCCTCTTACTCCTAGCTCCTGTGAAAATTTTCCGCCGTTACGTCTTTGGTACGATTTTCTCGTCGGATATGGATACAGACTTTTGCAAGTCCATTTGACTTTGAATTATTCAGCCCTTCGCTCCACCTCTATTACAAAGGCTTCAATACTACTATGGCTTTTGCTGACTTCTCACTATTCGTTGTTACTACTTATTCGCTAGTGAGACCTCACGGGATAAGCCACCAATCTTTCCTTGTCTACCTGCCTAATCTACTTGCATGGTTTACGGTTGCCTTTTGAACTTCACGACTTTTAGTCCGCTTGTCCACCCTGCAAGCCTTAGTATTAGGTTTCTGTTCGTCAGGCTACAATTTTGCTATCCCTTCTTCTCGCCTGCATCTCACGATGCAAACCTTGGGAATTACTATGAGGTTCGCTGGCAACTACGCCCTTAGTGGACTTTCACCACAGATTGATGACATGCCCGTCATACTAAAAAAAATAATTAAGCCCTAAGCCTAATTATTTTCTTCTTCTGTATCTACACCCTCGTCCTCCGAGCTTTCCTCTTCTTGTGTATTTTCAGTATCTTCTGTATCGGAATCACTTGTTTCTTCTTTTTCTGACTTCTCTTCTTCTGATTCTTCTTCGCTGTCTTTTCCACCTTCTTCTTCATCTTCTGTCGAAGTTTTGCTCTCATTGGTGATGTATTCTTCCTTATCTACAGTTGCTCCCTCGCCTCGGTTAAAGATTATATCTCCTATTTTTGTTCTCATGGAGATCTTGTACTTGCCGTCGTTTTCGCTGGAGTAGCCATCCTTGATATTTCTATAGGATATGTTTCCTAGGACGAAGTTTCCTACTGATAGCTTGGCGTTTACATTGTAGTTATCGATTGTCTTATCAGCTTCTACTATTATGTCCCCTGTTTGGGTGATGAAGTCTAGTCTATTTCCGAGAGTTGAGTCTACTATGTTGATATTTCCTGTAGTTGTTTCAAGCTTGGTATTATTAATCTCAGCCTTGTTTAGGTTGATTGAACCAGATCCGTTTGAGATTGCCCCTTGGAAGTAGGCATTATCTACGCTTACATTTCCGCTATCAAGTCTTAGGTCGAAGTTTTTGACTTCAAGGTCTGTGATTTTGACATCACCTGCAGTAATTTTCCCCTTAATCTCATCAAGACCGCCTTCCATTGGTAGGAAGATTCTAACTATTGGAATTTTATCCTTCATATAAAGTTCCTTGCCGACAACCTTATTCTTAAGTTTTAGCTCTCCTTCGTTAAAGCTTACCTCCATATCGTAGGAGTTTTCCTCTCCCCTATAAAGGACCGTATATTCGACATAAGGGTTGGTATTAGATCTTTGGATTCTCACGTCACATGTACCTAGGTCGAAGTTTATGGTCTTGATCTTGTTTAGATCTACACGCATAATCCTAGATTGATTGTAGGAATTGTCGTCGATTTCTGTAGTTGTAGCTAGCTTGTTTGAGATAGGATTTCTCCTACTTGTGCCAAAATATATGGCAAGGGCAAGGACAAGAACTAGTCCAACTATAGCTATTATTTTCTTTTTAGAAAATCCCAAGATATTTTGTCTTTTTTTGTCAGTTTTTTGTGTATTTCTTCTATTCTTTCCCATTATTTGCTCCGATAATGTTTTGTTTTACAATAAGTCCTGTAGTAAATATTAGGAGTAGCCCCACGAAGTATATGTCATTTGCTCCCAAGAAAGGTTTAAGGAATGCGAGAAATATATCATCGAGCGTCTCTCCTCTTATATATTGTATCATAAAGGCCAGACTAATTACATTATAAATCGCAAGTAGTAAGTAGAATATATGTTTGGATACAAATAAGCCTTCCCTATTTATGAAGATAGAATCCAGATATACAAAAAGGATTGTAACTATAAGATAGTAAATGCCCATTCCTTCTTTCAGGTAATATCCGCATCCTATAAGGAAAGCGAAAAGACTTATGGCCTTTATTTCATTTAAAGTTTTTTCTTTCAAAATTCTACCCTCCGCAAGTATAGGCCCTGGGCTCCCAAGGCGGGATTTGCTCTTGTCTCATTATCCTTATCGAAAAACTTCCTGTAATCATCAAGGCTAAGCCTTCCTCGGCTAAGTTCTATGAGAGATCCTACCATAATCCTTACTTGGTTGTGAAGAAAGGATTCTCCCTTAAAATAAATAGCAAGGTCGTCTCCTTCTTCCTCGAAGTAGGCCTCATCGATTTTCCTTACCGTATTTATCTTAAGCTTCTTATCTTCTCTCATAAATAGTCTAAAGTCATGCTCGCCTTCGAGGATCTTAAGACCTTGATCTAATCTCTTTAGGTCTAAGGGATAGGATATTTCTTCCTTGTAGTTCCTAAAGACTGGATGCATTAGCCTTCCTCTGTAGATCACATACTTATAAAGCTTGGATTTACAGGAAAATCTCGCATGAAAGTCTAGACTAACTTCCTTCGAAGAAAGAGCCAAGATATCATTTGGTAGATGAGGCTGGATATGGAAGCTAAAGGCCTTGGGACTTATATTAGATGCTGTAAGGAAGTTTACGAAGTGGCTTCTGGCGTGAACTCCACTATCGGTCCTACCACAAGATACAAGCCTATTATCCTCTCCCGTAACCTTCCTTATAGCATTTCTCAACTCTTCTTCAACACTTCTCTCATCCTTTTGGTATTGAAAGCCTGCGAAGTTCGTCCCATCGTAGGCTGTTTCTAGAAGTACATTTCTAATCATAGGAAGTGAAGGACGATTACTAGTATGCAAAATATAGTAAAGATGGATATAGCTAGCCAATCCACCCTTCCCATATTAATCTCATTAAGCTTAGTCCTCTCGTGTCCTATCCTATACATCCTCGCCTCCATTGCTGTAGCTAGGTCATCACTTCTTTTGAAGGAATTGATAAATAGTGGGACTAGAAGAGGGATCATGCTCACGGCTCTATTGATAATATTTCCAGATTCGAAGTCCGCTCCCCTTGCCATTTGGGCCATCCTTATCTTTTGCGCCTCATCAAATAGGGTTGGGATAAAGCGGAGGGATATGGAAATCATCATAGCAAGCTCCCCTGCTGGAAAGCCGAATTTCTTAAGGGGTGAGAAGAGCTTTTCGAGTCCATAGGTTAGCTCCATTGGGCTTGTGGTGTAGGTTAGAACAGAGGTCGATAGGATTATTAAGATAAGTCTTAGGACTGTAAAGCCTGTCCTATATATTCCTTCTTCTGTTACTGATACAGGTCCGATTTCAAAAATCGTCCTTCCAGGCGTTGTGATTAGATTGATAAGTCCTGTAATAATTATGATAAATATCACAGGCTTTAGTGACTTAAGGACGCTCTTTATTGGAATCTTTGCCACTGCTAGCATAGCGATTAATAAAATCACAAAGGGTATATAGCCGTAGAAGTCATCTACAAAAAATATTGTTATTATATATAAAAATACTCCCACGATCTTTACCCTAGGATCTAACCTGTGGATAAAGGTATCGAAAGGAAGATATTGTCCTATGCTAATGTTTGCCATCTTTTCCTCCTAGAACTCTCTTAAGCTCAGAAATGGCATCGTCTACTGTGTAGATATCATCTCTAACTTGCGGATTTTTCTCCTTGTAGGCTCTCATAAACTTAGTTATCTGTGGCACGTCAAGACCAATACTACTTAGTTCTGCCTGGGTGAAGGTATCGTAGGTTGACTTATCTGAGTAGACTTCTCCCTTATTCATCACGATTACCCTATCTACATACTCTGCCACATCCTCCATGGAGTGACTTACAAGTACAATAGAAAGCTCTGGATCGGCCTCGTAGAGGGAGATGATCTCTTCAAATATCTCATCACGACCAACTGGGTCAAGGCCTGCTGTAAGTTCGTCTAGGACAAGGACCTTGGGATTCATGGAAAGAATTCCCGCAACGGCAACCCTTCTTTGTTGACCTCCAGAAAGCTCGAAGGGAGACTTATCCTTGTAGGTCTCGTAGTCTAGGCCGACTTTTGCCATAGCAGCCCTTACACGCCCATCGATTTCTTCTTCACTTAGACCCATGTTCTTAGGACCAAAGGCAATGTCCTTGGCTATGGTCTCTTCGAAGAGTTGGTTTTCCGGATATTGGAAGACTAGACCTACCTTGAATCTAGCATCTTTTCTTTTTTTCTTATCTTTTGAGTTGATTCCATCTATTATGCAATCGCCATTTGTTGGAATGAGTAGGCCGTTTAGGAGTTGTACTAGGGTAGACTTACCAGAGCCCGTTTGGCCAATAAGGCCTACGATTTCGTGAGAGTTGATCTCTAGATTGATATCCTTAAGGGCATATACTTCTGAAGGAAGACCAGCGTTATAGATGTAATCAACATTTTTTAGTTCAATTTTCATATAAGTTCTAAAAACTCCTCGATATTTAGGGGAAGTTCGTTCATTTCTATTCCCTCATTTCTAAGAGCGAAGGCAACTTCTGTAACTTGAGGAACAGCAAGGCCTAGCTTTTTCATCTGGTCTACCTTGGAGAAGACTTCTCTTGCAGTCCCTTCCAAGGCCTTCTTTCCACCATCTAGGACTACAATCTTATCTGCAAGGACTGCCTCTTCCATATAGTGGGTGATATAGATTATGGTCTTGCCATAGTTTTTGTTAAGGTCTTTAACAAGATTTATAACATCTTTCCTACCCCTTGGATCTAGCATGGCTGTTGGCTCATCAAAGATTATATAATCTGATAGCATGGCTATAACTCCAGCTATGGATACTCTTTGCTTTTGCCCTCCAGAAAGATTGGAAGGATTTCTCCTCTTATAGTCTGTCATTCCCACAAGATCAATTGCCGAATCAACCCTCTCCCTAAGTTCTGGATTAGGGACAGCTAGGTTTTCAGGACCGAAGGCAACCTCTTCTTCTACAGTTGTGGCTACCATTTGGTTATCTGGATTTTGGAAGACCATGGAGCATTTCTCTCTGATATCCCAAATCCTATCTTCATCCTTGCTATTTAAATCATCCACCCAAATATCTCCTGATGTAGGAAATATCTGAGCGTTTAAGAGCTTGCCTAGGGTAGACTTACCTGACCCATTGTGGCCGAGGATAGCTACGAAGTCTCCCTTTTCAATTTCTATAGACACATCATCCAGTGCCTTTTTTTCTTCTTCGTCTTCTCCTGTTGGATAGACATAGGTTAAATTCTCTATCTTTATCATTTTTCGTCCTAGTAGGCCATAGCAGGTGAGTTGTTTGTGCTTGACTCATAGACTATGACTGGTGTATGGATTTCTACGTTATCAAATATTGTTTTGGCAACATGAGGTGGGAGGTTTAAGCAACCGTGACTTCCGTTTGAGAAATATATTCCTCCACCAAAGGCACCTCCCCTCCATGGAGCATCGTGGAAGCCTTCGCCATCCCAGCCTATTGGCATCCAATAATCAACTGGTGTCTTGTAAGGCTCTCCTGTAAAGTCGACTCCTTCAAGCTTAGCATTAGGCACTTTAGATAGGATTGATCCAACTCCGACATTAGTCTCCCATCCTGGTGATGTAAGTCCTGTTACAAGTGGACTTTCTATTATTAGCTCACCATTTTTATAAAACCAGAGGTATTGACGGGAGATGTCTACTTCTATATAGGTGTTTCCTATATCTGTCCCATCGGCTGTTCTTTCGTAGCCGTATCTTTCATAGACAGGTTCGATTTCTCCACTTTTTCTCTCATTGAAAAGCTTAAGGACTTCATCAGCAGTTGCTGTTTGGTCAAGTACATATCCATAGACGCCAGGATTTACTGTAATCTCACCGACTCCTGTCGCATTAAACTTTCTTTCAGTCCCGTAAGTATCTGTCTTATCGGCAACTTCTGCCATAAAGGCAAGTAGCTTATCATAGTCAAGCTCGAAGACCTTGCCCTTTTGGATAAGCATATCTACAAGCTCATCTCCCTTAAGTCCTATATCAAAACCAGTAAAGTTAAACTTGATATTCATAGCTTCGATCTTTTTGGCATCTTCCTTAAGTTCGTTAAGCTCCTTAGAATCTGAAAGGACTTCTGGATTTTGATAGTCTTCATCAGTAAGCTCAATATCCTCGTGGTCAGAATTAATAGCCTTAACTATTTTATCTTTAACATCTGTATAGTCGAGTTTATTACCCATCACTGCATCTTTTACATCAAATGAACCATCGTGAAATACAAGGCTTGCATCTTCTGGCTCTGTCACATTAGTAAAAAGTGGAGATTCCTTTAAAAGTTCATCGAGCTTATCCTCATCATATTTTATATTATAATCAAATTCTAGATCATCTCTCTTGCCATTTACAAGATAAATTGGCCAAGCAAAGGGATTTTGGTCGATGGATGCGTTTTGAGGAATCTTCGCATCGTAGGCAATATCCTTAGAATTTAGGACAAAGTTTCTATCATCTCTTCCCTTAACTTCTAGCTTAAAATCATCTCCAGCAGCTTCTAAGGCGGATCCCCTTGAAGCAAATGAAACACTCTTTCCATTTATATAGGTATTTGGTAGGGTTATAAAAGAAAATATAACAGTAACTATCAAATAAATACCAACTATTCCTAGTACAACAAGAGGCCAGGTCTTGTTGTTTTTCTTATTGTCTGTAATAATATCCTCCTAATTCTTTGGCCTTTGGCCAAAATACTGGTAGTAGTCCACCTTCTCACCACCATTATAAAGCTTTCTCTTTTTGGAAAGCTTCCTTCTAAAGTTTCTATCAAACTTTTCATCAGCTGTTACAAAATACAAGGACCAGGTATCAAGCTTCATAAACTTATTATTTATCTTCTTGTAAATATCATCTAGGTCCGTATCCGATAATCTCATCCCATAGGGTGGATTGGCTATCAATACACCATAGTCATCCTTAGATACCGCAACAGATCCTACATCTCTTGTGACAAAGGCTATGTCTTCCTCAACACCTGCGTTAAGGGCGTTGTTTTTGGCAAGACTAATTGCCCTAGATGAAATATCAGATCCTAGTATATGAAGCTTAGTAGAATAATCGATCCTTCCCAAGGCTTCTTTCTTTTCATCCTCGTAGATAGATTTGTCCATAAAGACGAAATGCCTAAAGTCGAAGTCCCTATCTATACCTGGGGCAATGTTACGAGCCTTTCTCGCTGCCTCGATTAGGATGGTCCCTGATCCACAGAAGGGATCAAGGAGGAACCTATCAGGATTATAGAAAGAAAGATCTACTAGGGCTGCTGCAAGATTTTCCCTAAGGGGAGCCTTTACAGAATCCTCCCTATAGCCTCTCTTGTGAAGCCCATCGCCTGATGTATCGATGGTAACTGTAGCGATATTTCTATTAAGCATGACTTCAATTCCTACCCTCTCCCCTGATTTAGGGAAGGTCGAAATCTTAAATTTTTTCCTCAAAGAATCGATAATTGCCTTTTCGCTAATAGATTGAATCGACCTTAAGGCAAAAAGCTTTGACTTATAGGTCCTGGCATTTACTATAAAGTTACTTTCCTTTCTTAGATAATCAGTCCAGTTGATTCTTTTGATATTATCAAAAAGTTCATCAAAAGAAGTCGCTTTAAACTCATCTAAGACAAGATAGACCCTATCGGCACATCTAAGATTAATATTTAGTTTTCCTATGTCAGAAAGTTCGCCTGAAAGAGTAATCATCCCATCGCTAACAGAAAAATCCTCAAAGCCTAAATCAATAAGCTCCCTCTTAACTAGAGCCTCCAAGCCAAAACTTGTTGTAATTATAATTTTTTCCATGCTTATATTATAACAGATTTTAACTATTTTTCATCTTTATTTCAATCTTTTATAGAAAATATAAAATCTATTATTTCTTTTGATAAAGAGGGATTTGATAGACCTTGATGGAAATTATAAATTACATATATGGATGGGAATTATTAGGCTAAGTGAATAGAAGATTAAGGAAGCGATATTCCTGCCTATTAGAGGATTTTTGAGATGTCTCAAATAAGAGAGGGGGGGGAAAGCTTGACATATATTATTAAAAAACTAACCTAATTACTTTAACTCTGTTTTATCAATAGATTTTCTAGGAAATAGAAATCCTTTAATATATAAGGGCCAGACTGTTGACAAAAGGACAAAATCCAAAAGGAAGCGTTCCATTCGGAAGAAATTTTAAGAAATTCAAATCGAAATAATACGCCCGTAAATCGCACTGTTCGAGCCTTAGCGAGTTTGCGATTTACAGTATTATGAGATTTAGAATTTCTAAATTTCTGTAGTTGGATAAGCGTTTTTGGATTTTGTCTACACTCTGATCCTTTAATATATAAGGACTATTTTGAACAAAGTCCGGTCTATAGATATATTTCTACCTAAAGATTATTCTTTCCACAAAAAAGGCGGTGGTAGAATTTAATCTACTTCATCGCCTAAGTTCTTATATTTAGTCCTTGATCATTGGATCATGGCCTGTGTTGTCTGGGTCTACTGCAAGGTCTGTATCGTAGTCTTCTGCCCTGCCTTTTATTTCTATTTCTATGGCTTCTTCCACAGCTCTTAGGATATTTTCATAACCTGTACACCTACACATATTTCCTGCAAGAAGTCTCCTTAGCTCAGCTCTTTCGTATCTTTTTCCTCTTGCTACGATTTCTGTTGCTGTTACTATAAAGCCTGGTGTACAGAAGCCGCATTGGACTGCTGCTTGGTCGATGAAGGCTTGTTGGATGATTGAGATCGAACCATCATCAGCTACTAGACCCTCTGTTGTCCAGATATCTTTTCCTTCAGCCCAGATTGCAAGATATAGGCAAGAGTCTACGCTTTCTCCGTCTATTAGGACAGAACATGCTCCACATTCTCCTACTTCACAACCCTTTTTTACAGAAGTTAAACCGAAGTCGTTTCTTAGAAAGTCTGTTAAGCTTGCCCTTACATCGACCATTTTTTCTACAGGGATTCCATTAATAGTACATTTCACCCTCTTGTAGTTAGGCTTTTGATAGCTTAGTTTGACTCTTTGTGGAGCAAATGGACCGTATTCTCTAGAGTGTTTAGTCTTCATCGTCTTCTCCTTTGTATTCTTCTAGGCTTTCTTTTAGGTTTCTCCTACATATTTCATAAAGGACTTGGGTACGGAGGGCCTTGCTCGCTCTCCATGAGTCTCTTGGGGAAAGTTCTTCTAAGGCAAGTTTGGCGAAGGCTGTGATATTTTCATCATCAAGTTTTTTTCCTATAAATTCTTCCTCAGCCTTGTAGACTCTTACAGGAACTGTTGATGCTACCCCGTAACAAGCCTTGATTTTTTCGATTTTCCCCTCGCAATCGACCTTTACCATAGTCGCACAGGAGCTTGTCGCTATATCCATGGCGTTTCTCATAGCGTACTTGAAGTATTTACCAGAATAGCCCTCGTAGTTTTCTTTCTTTATAGTAAAGCTTTTGACAAATTCATTTGGCTTTAGGTCAACCTGGCCCAGACCTATATAGAAGTCTGTAATTGGCATTGTTCTTTCGCCATCTGCACTTACTATATTTACACTGGCATCCAGACAAAATAGCATTGGGGCGGAGTCAGCTGAAGGAGCAGCGTTACACACATTTCCCCCGATTGTCGCAGCATTTCTTAGCTGTGGGCCTCCTGCTGTAAGGACGGCCTTTCCTAATTGGTCTATGTTTTCTTTTATAATTGGATTGTCTGCTATGTGGGTAAAGGTCGCCATAGCTCCTATTTCTATAGATCCTTCTTCATCTATTGATATTTGACTTAATTCATCTATAAGATGGATTGATAAGAGTTTTGGTGATTCGATAGATCCTTCTCTTAGCTTGACTAAAACATCTGTCCCACCTGCTATGATTTTAAGTTCAGGATCTTCTTTTAATAAGTTCGTAGCTTCTTCTATGGAGTAAGCTTCTTTTATTTCTTTGATATCGTACATTTATCCCTCCTTATAAATCATTGTCTATGAGTCCATTTTCCTTAAATAATGGGAAGAGGACGTGTGGGGTCATAGGTATCTTGTTTACTGAAATTCCAGTTGCGTTTAGGACCGCATTTCTTATAGCTGGCGCTGGGGAGCATGTTGGTGGCTCACCCAGAGACTTGGTGTGATAAGGAGAAGTTGGTTCTGGGTTTTCTATAAAGTAAACTTCAAATTCTGGTGTATCCGCAATTGTTCCTAGCTTATAGTCAAGGAGGTTGTTGTTTAGGATTCTTCCCTTATCGTTGTATTTCATCTCTTCTGTTAAGGCGTAGCCTACTGCCATGCTCATTCCTCCATGGGCCTGAGCCTCAGCAAGTTGTGGATTGATGATATTTCCTGCATCGTGAACATTAATAAGCTTAACTACCTCAACCTTGGCAAGGTCTATGTCGACTTTAACTTCAGCAAAGCTTGCTCCAAAGGAGAAGGCATTAGTCCTAACTGTGTGGGTTGTCTCTGCTGTGATGTGTTGGTTTTCTGTCTTTAGGGTGTAAAGAGACTCTGTAGCGAGCTCCTCCATAGTAAGGAGCTTCCTGCCATCAGTTTTCCTAACTATAGTAGAATCAACTATATCGAGATTGTTTGGAGTAATTCTAGTCTGTAGGTAGGCTTGGTCTAGGATTTTTTCCTTAAGTTCCTTGGCAGTTTTGGTAATAGAAAAGCTTGCCATGTAGGTTTGACGAGATGCGTAAGCTCCAAGACCGAATGGAGATACATCCGTATCTTGGGTCGATATGATATGGATATCTTCTATCCTCATGCCTAATGAGTCTGCTGCCATTTGGGTAAAGGCAGTGTCAGCTCCTTGGCCGATTTCTGTTTCAGGTAGTTGGATTTGGACAGATCCATCCTCATTTACTATCATCCTACAAGAAGAAGACTCTAGGGAAATTGGGAATACTCCAGTGTTATACCAATAGACAGCACAACCTATTCCGTATCTGATATTTCCTGTTTGATTTTTGTATTTTTCCTTCTTAGCGTAGTAATCAATAGCTTCTGCTCCCTTTTCTAGGCAGTCTCTGAAGGAATCGTAATAGTTTTCATTGTGAGAGAAAGGATCTACATAACCTTTTGGCATAACATTTCTAAGCTTAAGTTCTAGTGGATCCATGCCTAGGGCCTTGGCCACATCATCGTGGTGGGCTTCGTAGGCAAACATGGCTTGAGGGATACCGTAACCTCTCATGGCTCCTCCTGCTGGAAGGTTGGTGTAGATTGAGTAGGCATCTCCCTTGATATTCTCACAAGGATAGAGTTGGTGGAAACAGTTCAAGCCCTTAGCGGCTATAGAGTGGCCGTGGGATGCGTAGGCTCCTCCATTGGAGTAAGTTTCTACTCTTCTTGCGACATAATCTCCGTTTTCTCTGACGTAAGATTCTATGTGGATTTTCATAGCGTGTCTTGTTCTGGTTGAGACAAAGGTCTCTTCCCTAGATGGGAGAAGCTTTACAGGATGACCTCCAACTTGGGTTGTGAGGAAGGCACAAAGTGGCTCGTACAAGGCGTCTTGCTTGTTGCCGAATCCTCCCCCTATGTATGGTTTTATAACTCTAATCTTTCCCCAACCAAGACCTAGGGCCTGGCCGACAACTCTTCTTATGATGTGAGGGATTTGGGTTGAGGCAACTACTACGATCTTGCCTGACTTCTCATAGGCGTATACATCTGGATTTTCCAAATGGGCGTGGGATATTATAGGTGTTTCATAATCTCCAACCACCTTGATCAGTCCTTCTTCCTTGATAGCTTCTTCGAAGTTACCCCTATTGTTTGTAGTATGTTTTAAGATATTGTCAGGGCTTTCCTCATGGATTGGGACCTTAACATCCTTGATTGAATCTAGGGCATCAAAGTTTGCAGGATACTCCTCATATTCTACTACGATTTTCTTTAAGGCTTGTTTGCAAGCTACTTCGTCACGGGCGATTACAACCGCGACATCGTCTCCGTAATATCTAACATGCTCATTGAGTAGGAGCCTGTCAGCTACGTCTTGGTGGTCCTTTTCGGTAGACCAAGGGTGACCTGCTGTTGGGAATTGAATCTTTGGCACGTCAAAACAAGTTACTATCTTGACAACACCTGGAACCTTCATGGCTTCTTCTGTATCTATACTTAAAACCTTGCCGTGTGCTATGGTTGAATGGTAGATCTTCGCAATGTATGCGTCTTTTGGGACTAGGTCTTCGGTAAACTTAGCCCTACCTGTAACCTTGTCAAAAGCATCTACTCTCTTGATTTTTTTGCCTACGTACATATTCTTTCCTTTCTAATACTTACGACTATTTACAAATAATATATCATATTTTAAGATAAATTAATAGTTTCCAACACAAAAACACTCCCAAATCATCTAGGATCTGGAAGTATATATATTAATTTTCTTTTACCTTTTCTTCCTTATCTTTTGGAAGAACAAGACTCATAATGATAGCTATGACAAATACATTAGCTACAGGGTTTGATGAGAAAACATCCCTAAAGAGAGCTGGAAGTTGTTGGTAAATTTCTGGAATTTGGGTAAAACCAATACCAATACTCAAAGATAGGGCTGCTATGGTAGTATTTCTTTGGCTAAAGCCACAATCCGCGATCATTCCAATACCGCTTACCACGATTGAACCAAACATCATTATGGTACATCCTCCAAGAACTGGTTCTGGAAGAGTTGCAAATAAGGCACCGATCTTAGGGAAAAGTCCTGCAAGAATCAAGGTAAGAGCTCCAAACATTATAGTAAATCTGTTGACTACCTTAGTCATTGCTACAAGACCGACGTTTTGGCTAAAGGATGTGATCGGAGTACAGCCGAAAAGACCGGAAACCGCACTTAAGAAACCGTCACAAGCGAGGGATCCTTGGATTTCTCTTTCCGTAATATCACGACCCAAACCGCCGGCACAAACTGCAGTAGTATCTCCAATAGTTTCTGCCGCAGATACCAAAAATACAACAACCATGGCGATAATCGCACTTAGGTTAAATTGAGGCTTGAAAGGCATAAACTTAGGTATGGAGAAAAAGCTTGCCTCGGCAATAGGTGAGAAATCAACCATGCCCATAAATACTGCTATTATGTAACCAACTATAAGACCAAATAGAACAGAAAGTTGTTTCCAAAAGCCCTTAGCTAAAGAATTAAAGGATAAACAAGAAATTAAAGTAATAGTTCCAAGAAGAAGATTTCTAGTAGAACCAAAATCACTAGCCCCATTGCCACCACCAAAAGATGCTGCACCGACACTTAGTAGAGAAAAACCAATCGCTGTAACAACACAAGCAGAAACAATTGGTGCTATAAATTTCCTCCAGTATTTTGCAAGAAGACCTAAGGTTCCTTCTATAATACCGCCGACAATGACTGCCCCAATCATAGTTTCATAGTTAAAATTAGTAGAAACATAAATTAAAGATGCCAAAAAAGTAAAACTTACCCCCATGATAACTGGAAGTCTAGAACCGATTTTCCATACTGGGTAAAGCTGAATAAGAGAGCCAAGACCTGCAATGAACATAGCATTTTGGATAAGAGATGCTAGATCAATATCAAGATCAGGATTTGCCGCTGTTGCTGCCCCTACGACAAGAATAATTGGAGCAAGATTTGCAACAAACATAGCCAAAACGTGCTGGATACCAAAAGGAATCGCCTTGGCTATAGGAACCTTGCCATCAAGTTGGTAAATATTGTCAATACTTACACTAGAATTTGTATCAGATTTCATAGAATCCTCCCTTTCGTTTTCTATATGAATAATTGTATCACAAAATATATTACTGTAAAATTTTTATTATCTTAAACAAAAGTGCGAAGACTCGAAAAACTTAGACTGATTTATATTTCATAAATAATGGCCCTCTTTTAAAAATAAGCAAAGAAAAACGCCACTTTCATGGCGACAGACTAATAACAAAGGGACAAAATCCAAAAGGAAGCGTTCCATTCGGAAGAAATTTCAAGAAATTCAAATCGAAATAATACGCCCGTAAACCGCACTGTTCGAGCCTTAGCGAGTTTGCGATTTACAGTATTATGAGATTTAGAATTTCTAAATTTCTGTAGTTGGATAAGCGTTTTTGGATTTTGTCTACACTACTCTGACACCACTTTAATGGCGATTCTCTTATTCCTTATCCATCATTTCTCTTTCACGTTCTTCTTCTTCGATAGTCTTCTTTGGAAGAATTATATTTAGGAAGAAAACTACAAGAGTTGAAAGAACTACAGGTGATGAGATAAATATCATTCTAAACCACTCTGGGAATTGTTCGATTGCTACTGGGTTTACCTGGGTAATTCCCATACCTAGTGCGATTGCAAGTCCAGTTATTGTTACATTTCTCACACTCATCTCATCAGATGTGATAAGTCTCATTCCACTCATAGTGATTTGGGCAAATACCGTAACTGTCGCTCCACCAATTACAGCTTGAGGTACAGAAAGCATTAGAGCACCAAACTTTGGAATAAATCCTGCTATAAGGATCATAGTAGCAGTAATCTTAAGGACGTGTCTTGAAACAACCTTTGTTAGGGATACTATACCAACATTTTGTGAATAAGATGCTGTAGGAAGTCCTCCAAATAATGCTGATATCATATTTACAATACCATAGCCCTTGATTCCTCCCTCAAGTTCCTTTTCTGTTGGTTGTCTGTCAAGTCCACCTGTTGTGGTAGAAGAGAAGTCTCCTACTGCCTGGATGGAGTTTACTGTAAACATAACCGCCATTGTGATACAAGCATCTAGGTGGAAGTCTAGGCTAAATGGCATAACTTTTGGGATTGTAAGCCAAGCTGCATCAGATAGCTTAGAGAAATCTACTATACCAAAGGCAAGAGAAGCGATGTAGCCTACTACGATTCCTATAAGGATTGCAGAAAGCTTCACAAGACCCTTACCAAACATATTACAAATAAGAACAACTGCAAGAGTGATGAAGGCTACTATCCAATAAACCATAGCTCCTTGGTTAGGGTTTCCATTTCCTCCTGCCATGTAGTTTAGGGCAACTGAGTAGAGGGAAAGACCTATTGTAAGAACAACTGTTCCCGATACCATTGGTGGGAAAAATTTATAGAGCCTTTTGATATTCATTCCTACAAGGAAGGCTATTACACCACCTACTATCTGGGAGGCAAAGACTGCTCCTATACCATATTTGACCGCAACTGAGTTAATTACAGGTATATAGGCAAATGACACCCCCATTATCATAGGAAGCCTTGATCCAAGTCCAAGTTTAACTATTGGGTAAAGTTGGAGGAAGGTAGCAAGGGCTGCTACAAACATTCCTGCTTGGATAAGATAAATCGACTCCGCCCCTGTTAGGGCATGCTCAGTATTAGCCAAAGTATTTGTCAAAACGATTGCTGGCAGGGTATTACCTACAATCATTGCCAACAAATGCTGAAGGGCTATGGGGAAGGCCTTCTTAAATTCAGGCTTGCCATCAAGGTCAAACAAAGACTTTGAGACAGCTTGATTAGTATTTTTTTCCATAATTTCTCCTTAAGTATATTATGTATTTCCAATCCAGCCTAAAGTTTAGGCCAGATTGCTTTTGCTCTTTGTCTTGATTTTTCGTGGATTGCTTTTTGATCGACTGTCTTAATCTTTCTATCAGCCATTACTACTTTGCCGTTTATTATAGAATCTGTTACACATTTTCCACTTAAGCCGAAAAGGATGTGACCTGGCCAGTTTTCTTTTTCTAAAGGAGTTATCGGATCATAGTCTAGGGCTATGATATCAGCGTAGGCTCCTTCTTCGATTCTTCCTACTGGTCTTTTGAGAAATCTTTCCATAATCTTTGGATTGTTTTCAAATTGCATCTTGATAGCTTCGGCAAAGCCCTTGGTTGGGTCATGGTTTTCGTGAGTGATGAGGACCTTTGCTACCTTCATCGATTCAAACATGTCGTTGGTGTAGGCATCTGTCCCAAGTCCAAGAAGGATATCTTTATCTAGCATCCTTACTGTCGGAGGAGCTCCCACGGCATTATTCATATTGCTTTCCGGATTGAATACTGCCATAGTATTTTTCTCTTTTAGGATATTCATCTCTCTTTCGTTAATGTGGACGTTGTGGATAGAAAGGGTCTTATTGTTAAAGATTCCGTAGGCATCGAGCCTATCTACGATTCTCTTCCCGCTCATCTTTACCGTTTCCCACTCATCTTCTATGCCTTCAGCTATGTGGACATGGTAGCCAGAATCGACTTCTTCCATGGCCTTTTGGCATTTTACTAGGGTCTCATCTGATAGGGTGAAGGAAGCATGGAGACCAAAGAGAGCACTTAGCATATCGTCTCTTTTTTCTGCTTCCTTGATCCAGTTTATGTTTTCAGCAATGCCTAGGTCTCTTTTGTCCATTCCGTCCCTGTCGGAGACTTCATAGCAGAGGCTTGCTCTGATTCCAAGATCTGTCGCAGCATCTGCCATAGTAGATAGGGATCCTTCTATAGCATTTGGTCCTGAGTGGTGGTCGATAATGGTTGTCACTCCGTTTTGAACTGACTCCATAAAGGTAGTTAGGGCGTTTAGCTTCACATCTTCTAGGGTAAGTTCCTTATCTAGGGCCCACCAGAGGTTTTCTAAGACGTGGAAGAAATTATCAGTTGGCTTTGATACGCTCATCCCTCTCGCATAGGCAGAATAGGCGTGGGAGTGGGCACATATAAGCCCTGGCATTACAAGCTTATCAGAAAAGTCTAGGACCTCTTCGTCTGGATTTTCTCCTTTTATCTTATCAAAATCTCCTATTTCCTTTATGATGTTTTCCTCTATAAGGATTGCCGCATCCTCGTAGAAGTTGTTAGCCTTATCGTTGGTAATAATGGTCTTTGCCTTAATTATCATAATTTCTCCTTATAGGTAGTAGCTGTATCTTTCTTCTAGGGCCCCTATTAGTTTCTTGTAGGCTTCACTGATCCTCTCATCAGAAGAGTCTGCCTCGATCACGTTTTTGTTCTCAAGCCTTATCTTGTACTTACCCGATTCGAGCCTATATATTCCACTTTGCTCAGACATATCGAAGTCGTCTTCTCTTATGAAAACTGTAAATTTATCCTTGTAAGGAGCTCCCTCGTGTGGGCAAAAGCTTTCACAGTTACCACATTCGTTGCAGAGTCCGTCAAGGTGGATAGTTTGTCTCTTATTCCTAAAGCCTTCGACTTCTATAGCGACATTGGCCCTATTTGGACAAACTTCGGTACAAATTTCACAAATCTTATCGCACGATAGGCATCTTGATCCGTCTTTGTCCTTGGGAAGTTCGAGCTTACCACGTCTTTCTATGATTTCTCCAGGAGTTTTTTCATAAGTTACTTTCCTAAAGTCATCATTTATATCTTCCTTCTTTAGGATATCTTTTGCAATTATTTTGGAATCTCCTATAGCATTTACTATAGACTTTCTTCCCTTAGTGATATCTCCTGCAAGGTAGACGTTTTCGATATTGGTCTCATTTGTAGGAAGGATGTGGACTTTCTTGTCGACCTTTATACCTGAGGCCTTAAGCTTCTCATAATCTGTCTTACTTCCTGTAGCTATTATAATATATTTGTAGGTCTTTTTTAGCTCTTCTAGATCAAGGTCTAGGTCTGTATTAAGCTCATAGTCGAGTCCTATTTTTTCGGCAAGCCTTATATCTTTTTCTATAGCTTCATCTGATACAAGCTCATTTGCGTAGCCATATAGTCTGTCGGACTTTTCAATAACTTTAGCTTCTAGGCCGTTTCTTCTAAGAAAGATTCCTGCTGCAAGTCCTCCAGGCCCTCCTCCTAGGATTAGGGCCTTGGCGGAAGTCTTGATTGGACTTACTTCGATTTCTTCTATATATTTGTCGTAGTAGGCATCTGTTACTTCCTTTTTGACATCTCTAATATTTACACCAGCTTCGTAGTCGACCCTCGTACAAGTTTTCTTGCAATATTCATAGCAGGTCTCTGATAATATCGCAGGAGCAGTATTATCTATTGCTATAACTTCCATGGCCTTCTTGTAATCTCCCACTTCTGCAAAATGAAGGTAGGCTGGGACTTGTTGACCTATAGGACAAGCCGAATCCTTGCAAGGAGCGCTGTAACAATCAGTCATAGGAAGGTCACTCGCCCATTTTCTAGTCCTTAGTCTAAGCTTAGGATTTTTGGCATAAAGGTCATTAGACTTAAGACTTGATACAAGATTTCTTAATTTCTCGTTATCTATTCCATCATAAGCTCTTCCCAGAAGTCCCTCGCATTTTTCGGCAAGGTCTTTCATCCTATAGTAGCCACCTGGCTTGAGTAGGGTTGTGGAAACTGTAATTGGTTGGTTAAAAATTTCAAATATTTCTTCTATATTAAGTCCATCAGCTCCACCGCAGTAGCTCATAGGAAGCTTGCCATCAAAGGCTTCTGATAACTTCAAGGCTGCAGATATAGTAAGTGGAAGAAGGGCCCTACCTGACATATACATATCTTCGCTAGGCAGTTCTCCCCTTTTTTGTATAACTGGGAAGGTATTTGATAGCTTACAACCAAAGACTAGGTCATTTTTACGAGCAAGGTCTAAAAGCCTAGTAAATATTTCTATGGATTCATCAAAGCCAAGGTCATGGTCAAACTGAGCCTTGTCAAAGTCTATGTACTTGTAGCCCAATTCATCTAGGATGTTTCTAGCATAGTCATAGCCAACTAGGGTTGGGTTACATTTTACAAAGGTATTGAGTCCCTTTTTCTCAATCAGATAGGCAGCAATCTCTTCAATTTCTCCTGCTGGAGTTCCGTGCATAGTAGAAAGAGTCATAGAATTACAGATCTTGCCGTCAATTTTTTCTATATCTTCTATATTAACGTTTTCAAACTTGTCTATATTATCCTTAAGATACTTGATTGAATCCTTAAAGACTTCCGTATGGCTCGCATCCATCAAGGAATTGATAAAGCCGTCTACCTTTTCTGACTTGATTCCTTCGAGATTATATCCTACAGACATATTAAGGACAAAGTCCTTATCGTAAGATATGCCAAACTCCTTGGCGAGAACCCTTATAGCAAGCTCTGCCTTTATGTACTCACTTGCTGCATCTTCTATCTTAAGCTCCGTGGACCACTCGCAATTGTAGGCCTCATCTTCCGAATTGATACATGGTTTTGGAATAGCTGCCATTAGCTCTTCCCCATCCATGATTTGGCAGGTCTTAAGCTCCATATATCTTCCGCCTACTAGATAGGAAGCTATGAGATTTTGGGCAAGCTGAGTGTGAGGTCCCGCAGCAGGTCCTACAGCAGATCCAAGCTCATCGCCAAAAACTGTCCTTAGCCTTTTATTAGTTTTATTTTTATAAAATTTCTCTTTGGCAATAGAAAATACACTTCCCTCATTCTTGTATTCCGCAAGGGCCCATTCTATAAGCTTGGGAAATTCTATCGCTCTCATATATTCACTCATACTCAATCCTTCCTATAAAGAAAAACCCATACAATTCTTTCAATCATATGGGTTTGTCCTCTATCCGATCCAAGTTCCAGTCGCACCATTTAGGGCGTCTTTTGCATTTTCTAGACTTGTTATTACTGCTTCTCTTCCCTGTTTGCTAGTTACAAACTCCAAGGCTGCTTCTACCTTTGGTAGCATAGATCCCTTGGCAAATTGTCCTTCTGCGATGTATTTTTCTGCTTCTTCGACAGATAAGCTATCGAGGTCTTCTTGGTTTTCCTTACCGAAATTAATGGCAACCTTTTCTACTGCTGTAAGGATTACCAAAACATCACAATCAACAAGCTCTGCGAGTTTCGCTGATGAGAAGTCCTTATCTATAACAGCATCGACACCGACATACTCGTCATTTTGTCTGATAACTGGAATACCTCCACCGCCTGCTGCTATTACCACACAACCTGCATCACTTAGGGTTGTGATAGCTCTTTTTTCTACTATATCGACAGGCTTAGGACTTGCAACAACACGTCTATATCCTCGTCCTGCATCTTCCTTCATCACAAAGCCTTTTTCCTCTTCTAGGGCTTTGGCTTCACTTTCGCTGTAGAAATCGCCAATTGGCTTTGTTGGATTAGAAAATGCTGGGTCCATTTCATCAACCATAACTTGGCTTACCAGACTTACGACTGGATTTTCAATAGTTTCTTTAATAAATTCATTTTCAAGAGCATTTTGCAAATGATAGCCAATGTAGCCTTGGCTCATAGCTCCACACTCTGGAAATGGCATAAAGGGTATCTTGTCATTTACCTCAGCACCTGCACTCATGGCGAGATTGATCATACCAACCTGCGGTCCGTTTCCATGACAAACTATAACCTTATAATCTTCCTTAACAAGCCCTGCAATAGCAGAAGCTGTTGTCTTTACTGCTTCCTTCTGCTCAGAAGGAGTATTGCCCAAAGCATTACCCCCTAGAGCTACTAATATTTTCTTACTCATCAAATTTCCTTTTAATATTTTTATTAATATTTTTAAATTAATCAATATATGGTGAAGGGGCAGGTTTAACTCCCCTATTTGATTCTATATAGGTCACTAACATAAATGTTATCACTCCACATAAAGATCCAAAAACTACCGGTAGTATACCTAATGGTGAGTCTAATATTTGCCAAATAATTACAGTTACAGATCCTACAATTATAGAATATATTCCTGCATTCTTTGTAGCTTTTGGTACAACCAAGCCTAGTGCATATGCAGCAAATGGTCCAGCCGATCTTAAAGCGAAGGCAAATAAGTTTAGGGTAAGAATCGGTATCTTAAATAGTGATATCAAGGTAGCAAGTATACAAATACTAATATTGCTAAGCCTAGTATATCTTATCAATTTATCATCGCTAACATCCGGATTGATAAACCTTTGATATATATCCTTAATTAATATAGTAGATGCACACAATAGATTTGAATCTGCGCTTGACATTGTAGCCGCTACAATTGAAGCTGATACCACACCTGTTATGATCCCTGGAGCATAGGTACTTGTTGCCCACATTAGAGCACTAGTTCCCTCACCTCCATCAAGTCCAGGATTTTCTGCTAGAGCACATAGGCCAATAACAGTTGGCAAAAATGCCATTAATACCATAAATACCGCTGATAATAAAGATGCCTTTCTAGTTGCATCCTCATTTTCAGACCCTGCAAACCTACCTGATATTTCTGGTCCGGATATGAAAGTACAAAAATAATTAAAAATTAAACTCAATATTGTTGGAATCCCAACTTTAAAAAAATTAAGTTCAACCGGAGGCAAGTCACGTTGAAGACTTTCTATACCGCCTATCCCATTGATTATGAAAGGAACAGCTATAGCTAAACCGATCAATATTACAAAAAATTGTATTATATCAGCGATACCATCTGCCATCATTCCACCCATAGATGTGTATACAGCAATTACAATTGCAGCAATCAACAAGCAAACGTTTTGTGGAATATTAGTAATAGATGATATTACAACTGCTGAAGCTAATATTTGACTTGCGGTAAGACATATAAGCGAACTTATATTTAATATAGCTGTAAAAGATGATGCAAAAGAACCAAATCTCCTATGTACAACTTCAGGAATTGTAACTGCCATTGTTTTCCTAATCTTAGGTGCAAAGTATGCTAAAGGTACCATGGCAACTGCAGCAGCTATTACATACCATGCTGCAGATAAACCCCATCCTGCAAATGCCTTTGTAGCAACTCCAGTTGTAGAGCCACCTCCAACATTATTTGCAGATAGAGAGCAAGCAACCATTAACACTCCCATTTGCCTTCCAGCAACCATATAATCAGTACTATCTTTTATAAAAAATTTATTTACTAGAAATCCTATGCTAAACATACCAATAACATAGATCACTAAAATAATTACGGGCACTACTTGAATCTGCATAATTGTCTCCTCGTTTATGTAGACTTCTAGAGTCCTTTAGGATTGGGGCTGTTGCAAAACTATGAATAATCATCGTACCATCGTTAGAAGGTTCTCTTAGGAAATTTTCAGCGGTGCCTGCCGGCTGATGGAGGCAAAATTTCCGTGGAGGTTCTTCTAACGATAATGGTACGATTTATTCATTCTGCAACAGACCCCACCCATCTTATTTATTTTCTTGTGTATAAACTAGTGGCAAGGCTGCGTATACTGCTGCACATGTTACTAGGTCTTGTTTGAATGTTACTTCGTTTGGTGCGTGGGCTTGGTCTTCTGCTCCTGGTCCAAATCCTATGGTTGGGATATTGTGACGGCCCATGATTGCAACACCATTTGTTGAGAAGGTCCATTTGTCTGTTAATGGACGAGCCGCTCTCTTTTCTTCTTCTTTTGCTATAGGAGGAGCAATTCTCTTATCTCCATAGAGGTTCTTGTAGGCATCTTCAAGGGCCTTTGTTACTACGTGATCTTCTGGAATTACCCATGTTGGGAAATAGGCTTCTTGTTCGTATTCTAATCCTGTCCAGCTTGCTCTCTTATAGTCATACATAGAAACTTTGGCACCGTGTTTTTTAACTGATGGTAGGTCTTCTATTTCCTTGATACAAGACTCCCAAGTTTCTCCTGCTGTCATTCTTCTGTCAAGTGAGATTGAGCATGAGTCTGCTACTGCACATCTTGATGGAGATGTAAAGAAGATTTGGCTTGTTGTAACTGTTCCACGTCCTAGGAAGTTTGCTTCTTTGTATTCTGGGTTGTATTTTTCGTCAAGCATCTTTACTAGACCCTTGATTTCTACTGAATCATCAGCTGGGTTTTCGTTAAGTTGTTCGATTTCCTTGAGGATGTCTGCCATCTTATAGATTGCGTTGTCTCCTCTTTCTGGAGCTGATCCGTGACAAGATACACCTTGTACGTCTACTCTCATCTCCATTCTTCCTCTTTGTCCTCTGTAGATTCCGCCGTCTGTTGGCTCTGTTGATACTACAAATTCTGGTTTGATGCCTTCTTTCTCAATCATGTATAGCCAGCAGTTTCCGTCACAGTCTTCTTCTTGAACTGTTCCTGTTACGAGAACTCTGTATTCGTCATTGAGATAGCCTAAATCTTTTAGAATTTTTGCTCCATATACTGCAGATACTGGTCCACCAAGTTGGTCAGATCCACCACGTCCACCGATTAGATTATCGTCTTCGAATCCATCATATGGGTCAAATTCCCAGTTTTCGATGTTTCCGATTCCTACTGTATCGATATGGCCGTCGAAGGCAATTTGTCTTTTACCTTGGCCCATTTCACCAAGTACGTTTCCTTGACCGTCAATCCAAGCCTTGTCGAAGCCAAGTTTTTCCATCTCTTCTTTTATTCTTTTAGCCTTGTCGCCTTCTTCACAAGATTCGCCTTTTAGCTTAATCAAATCTCTAAGGAAAGCTACCATGTCTTCTTTGTATTCGCCTGCTTTTTCTTTGATTGCGTCAAAATCTATATTTTTAAATTCTGTCATTTCTACCTCTGTTATTTTCTTATTTGTCTATTCTCTTGTTTGCTTTGTCAACTAATTCTCTTAGTTTTTCTTCTGGATTTTCGATCTTTTGTAGAAGGATCATTGCTGCAATGATGTATGGTTTGAAGCTTGCTTCTTTGTATAGAGGAACTCTATATCTATCAAATACTGATTCAGCTACTTCACCATGTTCTGCAGAAACTCCTGTGATATCTGCTGGTAGGCAGTGCATGTATAAAGCTTTACCGTCTTTGGTTAGCTCCATCATCTCTTCTGTACATTCCCAATCCATGTGCTCTTTGTTTTGTTCTAGTAGTCTTTGTTCTAGTTCGTCAATTCCCTTTTGGTCGCCTTCGCCGTAGAGTTTTGTTCTTTCTTCCATAGCAGCAAATGGTGCCCAAGATTTTGGATATACTATGTCAGCATCCTTGAATGCATCTTCCATAGAGTTTGTAACTGTGAAGCTTCCGCCGTATTCTTCAGCGTTTTTCTTAGCTATTTCTTCAACTTCTGGCATGATTTCGTATCCTTCTGGGTGAGCAAGAACTACGTCCATACCTAGTCTTGTAAATAGGCCTGAGATTCCTTGTGGAACTGATAGTGGTTTACCATATGATGGTGAGTAAGCCCAAGTCATCGCAACTTTCTTGCCCTTTAGGTTTTCGATTCCACCGAATTCGTGGATTACATGGTTAAGGTCAGCCATGGCTTGTGTTGGGTGGTCGATATCACATTGGAGGTTTACTAGGGTTGGTCTTTGTTCTAGAACTCCATCCTCGTGACCTTCTTTTACATAGTCAGAGAAGTCTTTCATGTATTTGTAGCCTTTGCCGATATACATGTCATCTCTTATACCTACTACATCTGCCATGAATGAAATCATGTTTGCAGTTTCTTTTACTGTTTCACCGTGAGCAATTTGGCTCTTGCTTTCGTCAAGGTCTTGTACTTCAAGTCCTAGAAGATTACAAGCTGATGCAAATGAAAATCTAGTTCTTGTTGAATTGTCTCTAAATAGTGAGATTCCAAGTCCTGAGTCAAAGATTTTTGGAGAGATATTTTCTTCTCTCATAGCTCTAATTATGTCAGCTGTCTTCCAGATTGCCTTTAGTTCGTCTTGTGATTTATCCCATGTGTGGAAGAAGTCATCTTCAAATAGGTTTTCGTAGTCAAGTTCACTTAGTTCGTCGATTAGTTTTTTGATATCTGCTGTCATTTATTTCTCCTTTTATTTATCTTTGTATTGTGTATGTGTATTCTTCTTCGTTTGGATAGATTCCATCCCAAACTACTCTTCTATAGTGAGCGTAGTCTGTATCTCCTTCTGTTGAGATTAGAAGGATTACTGAATTTTCGTCGAGTTTTAGGTCTTTTTTGATCTCTTCTAAGTCTTTTCTTTGGAGGATTTCTGAAAGAGGACCCATGGTTGCTGCTCCACTTTCTCCTGAGATTATCTTCTTGTCGTCCTTTAAAGGATTGCCTAGAATTCTCATTCCTCTTGCTGCTGCCTTATCTGGAACTGATAGGAAGGCATCTGCATAAGAATGAAGCACTGGCCAGCCTACTGTTACAGGCTCACCGCAAGCAAGTCCTGCCATGATTGTATCCATCTTTCCAGTAACATTGTGGATCTTTCCATCATCTGCCTTGGCTGTGATGAAGTTACAGTTTGCCTTTTCTGGTTCTACTATAGTTATGAATGGCTTTTCCTCTCCCTCATATACTGAAGAGAAATATCCGGTAACTCCTGTTGCAAAAGAACCTACTCCTGCTTGAGCGAAGATGTGTGTTGGTTTTAGACCTGCTTCTTTAAGTTGGTCGTTACTTTCCTTAGCAAGGGTTGCATATCCTTCTATGATCCATGTTGGAATCTTTTCGTATCCTTCCCAAGCTGTATCTTGAACCATTACCCAGCCTTTTTCCTCAGCGTTCTTATTGGCAAGACGTACGCAGTCATCGTAGTTGAGCCCATCCATGATGTCACATTCTGCTCCCAAGGCTCTGATGTTGTCACGTCTTTCTGTAGCTGATCCATCTGGCATGATTACTACGCATTTTTGCTTAAGTTGGTTGGCAGTCCAGGCTACTCCCCTACCGTGGTTTCCGTCTGTCGCTGTTACGAAGGTAATATCCCCAAGCTTTTCTCGTACTTCTTCTGAAATCATTTTCTCAAATGGTAATTCTTCGATATCAACTCCCAACTTATCAGCTATGTATTTTCCAATGGCAAATGATCCACCAAGCACCTTGAAGGCATTTAGACCAAATCTGTAAGATTCATCTTTTACGAAAATATCCTTTACACCAAATTGCTTGGCGAGGTTACTTAGTCTTACCAGTGGAGTTGGCTCATAATCAGGGAAACTCTCATGAAATTTTTGTGCAGTGTTTACAACTTCCTCATTGATAAAATCTAGGGAAGCCTTTTCTCTTTTACTAATATCATTTAGTACTATCTTATATTGTTCTTCCAAAATTACATCCTTTCGATTATTTCTCGATACATCCTTCACTTTGCCCTTATTCGGCATTTGCAAATTCTCTATCTTAAGCCATAATAATAAGTGGTATGTGATATATCACTACTATTATAGGACCTATTTCCTAGATTGTCAAATAAATATTAAACGATTTCATAGATGTGTTATAATACTTATAGAAAGGTAGAAAAATGACAACACAAAAAGCTAATAAAATAAAAAGAACCTTCGTCAAAGACGAAGCTTACAATATACTTCACGATAAGATTATTTCTGGAGAGCTTACTCCTTACACCCAGCTTAAGATCTCAGAGCTTTCTAAAGAACTTGGGATTTCACGAACTCCAGTAAGAGAAGCCATCCTTAAGCTAGAAAACGAAGACCTCGTTATAAGCAAGGCCAACCAATGGACCATGGTCGCTCCAATCAAGGTCGAAAGGCTAAAAGACATCTATCCACTTGTTCTCGAACTTGAAAGCTACGCCCTTAGGGAGAACTTTGATCATATCACGGACGAATTCGTAGATGAGCTCGAGAAGATCAACAAGCAAATCAAGATGGAACATATGAACGAAAATATTATGAGAGTAATCGAGCTTGATGATGAGTTTCACGACTTGATTATAGGTCTTTCTCCAAATAAGGAAATCAAGCCAATCATCGATAGGCTCAAAAAGAGAATCAAGAGGTTTGAGATAGGCTTCTATCAAGCCAAGGACGTTCACAAGGCCCCATCGACCTACGACGAGCACCTCATATTAATAGACAGTCTTAGAAAAAGAGACCTAGCTAAGTCCCTCGACGCCCTAAGGCAAAATTGGACTACAACTATTACAGATGAGTCAATAGAGAAAATCAGCAAGCTTTTAAATGTTGAAAAATAAAAAATTTGAAAACAATCAATAAATCATATGGGATTCCTATGCCCTCCTTGCCAAAATAATTAATACATAAGAAGTCTATTTAAAAGAGAGGGCAAAATAATAAAGTATTTCCAAAGCCAGGCCCTCTTAGTAAACAAATACTATATTAGGGCTTTTTGTCTTTAAAGTAGACTCAGGACATTTAGGGCAAATATAAAGGGACTCTTGCAAAACTATAAATAATTATCCTATCATCATTAGAAGCTTCTCTTAGGAAATTTACCCCTCCTAGCCGTTAGCCATTAGAGCTTGCCGGCTAAGGAGGCTCGTCTTGCAACTGATAGAGCCAATTCACCCCTCTGGTCGGTAAGGCTACCGTGGAGGCTCTTCTAACGATAATATTTGATTTATTCATTCCCAAACAGCCCCTAGCTACCCTATTCGTGCTTGTCACAACCTGCGATTGTCTCAAGGCCGTGAATTAGGAAGGGACTTATGATTTCAAAGTTTTCCCTTGAGGCTTTGGGGCTTCCTGGGAAGTTTATGATTAAGCTTTTCCCCCTAATGCCTGCCACAGCTCTTGATAGATAGGCCATAGGAGTTATTTTTGCAGATTCATTCCTGATAGCTTCGACTATGCCGTCCGCTCTTTTTTCTATTACGGCAAGGCTTGCCTCGGGTGTGATGTCTCTTTGGCTAAAGCCTGTGCCTCCGCTGGTAAGGATTAGGGAAATTTCTTCATCAGTATAGGCTAATAGTTTTTCCCTAATGCTTTCGAAATCATCTGCCACTATCTCGTATTTTCTTACTTCTAGGCCGAAGTCTTCTAGTAATTCTGCAAGGACCTTCCCGCTCTTATCCTCATAGACTCCTTTACTTGCCCTATCTGAAATCGTAAGCACTCCTGCAGAAAATTTCACAAGAGCCCTCCTTCCGCCATTTCTAGGAAGTCTTCCCTCTTTAGGTCGATCTCTGCAAAGACTCTAGGAAGGAAGAAGTCAAAGCTTGTAATCTTCGAGTGGATACTTGCTCCAGGCACTCCCATAAGATAGGTCTCTCCTAATCTTGCAACCATAAGCATATTTCCTGGCTGCATAGGGATTCCTTGAACTATAACCTCTGCGTGAGTTTCTCTAATGGCTCTTGGGGTGATATCATCTGGATCCACACTCATTCCTCCGGTAAATATCACAAGGTCCGCACCTTCCTCTTTAAATTTCTCGAAAGTAGCTACAAGCCTATCTTCATCATCTGGGAGGAATTCATATCCTAAAACTTCCGCCCCAAACTCAGCTAATTTCTCCCTAAGAACAGGCCTAAAGGCATCCTTGATCCTTCCATAGTAGACCTCATCGCCAGTTATGATACATCCTACTTTTAGCTTCTTAAATTCCTTCACTTCAAATATAGGGCCTCTCTTAAGAATCTCCTTGGCCTCTTCTACTTGACCTCTCTCGGTCCAGAGAGGAACAATTCTCGCTCCAGCAAGCCTGTCGCCTTCCTCAACCTTGCTGTAGGATTTCTTGCAAGTTATGGTATAATCTCCGATTTCGTTGATTTTTCTTAGAAGGGTCCTATCTATGACGAAAAGCCCCTTGACCTTGCTTGTAAGATTGATCTTTCCTTCACTTACATCAGAGGCTTCGATATTTAGCCCAAAAAGAGCCTCAGAAATTTCAGCAATTGCGTCTTCTTCGTGGACTTGGTCTGCCTCAAGCTCTCCTACATATATATGGTCCTTGCCGATGTTTTTTAAGGCTTCGATGTCAGATTCTTCGACCACATGCCCTCTCTTAAATAAGACTCCCTTAAAGCCATCTTCCATAATCGCCGTAAAGTCGTGAAGGAGAGGGAGACCCACTGCATCTTCTACTCTAATTTTTTCTATCATATCCTATCCTTATCTCATCTTCTGGGTAGATTGTGCCTTCCTTCCTTACTATAGCAAAGATTCCTTCAGTTGGCATTATGCATTCACCCGTTATGTTTCTAATCTCACAACCCTTGTGACATTCTTTTCCGATTTGAGTCACTTCTAGCTCACATTCTCCAATAATGAGAAATGTCCCTATAGGAAGGGTGTGAAGGCTAATCCCTTCTGTCATAATATTTTCTGCGAAATCTCCTGGCTTTAGACTCGGGATTTTCTCCTTCATCTTCTCTAATGATTCCACCGCCAAAAGAGAGACCTGCCTGTGCCAGTTTCCCGCATGGGCATCTCCCACTATTCCATGATTTTTCCTAAGTTCTATTTGAGGGACGGGGCTTTTGACCGTTCCCTTTTTTTCGCTTATATTAACCGATATAACTTTCATTCTTGTAATCTCCGCTCTTGCCGCCAGTCTTTCTTAAAAGCTTGATCTCGCCAATTTCTATATCCTTCTGGACTGCCTTACACATATCATAAATCGTAAGGGCAGCCACACTCGCCCCCGTAAGGGCCTCCATCTCGACTCCTGTCTTGGCATTAAGCTTTGCAGAAGTTCTAATCTCGATTGTATGAGTCTTATCATCCATGACAAAGTCGATCTCTATAGAAGTTAGGTTAATAGGATGGCACATGGGAATCATATTGGCAGTGTTTTTGGCTGCCATGATACCTGCTACCTTGGCGACAGTTAGGGCATCTCCCTTTTCAATCTCTGAGTTTTTAACCATCTTGTAGGTCTTTTCATTTAAGAAGACCTTGGCAGTCGCTATCGCAAGCCTATCTGTCGGATCTTTCCCAGATACATCAACCATCCTCGCTCTTCCATTCTCATCCAAATGACTAAACTTATCCATCTATCCTCCTATAGAACTCATTGTTCGCACGCTTTCCGAGCCAAAATCACATATCCTATGACTTTTGGGCTTGGTGTAGATACTTTCTCTGATTATTTTCTTCTTTTCCTCAAGGCTTAGACCCTTTATAGATATCTCCTCTCTCGAGTGCAGGCAGGCCTTAAGCTTCCCATCCGCAGTAAGCCTAATTCTATTACAATCCTTGCAGAACTTGTGGCTTAGGGGCGATATGAGACCGACCCTTCCCTTGTGACCTTCTATGGCAAAAGACCTCGCCACTCCGTCAAAGCCCAGGTCCTTCTTCCTATATCCATCGAGAATATTGTTGTTCGCCTTATAATTATTCCTATCAAAGTCTAGGTCCGCCCCGATTGGCATAAGCTCGATAAATCTTACTTCAATATCGTTATTTTCAGTAAGGGCTAGGAAATCTCCTATTTCCTTATCATTAAAGCCCTTTATTAAGACAACATTGACCTTAACCTTAAAGTCAAGTTCGATTGCCTTGGCGATAGCTCTTTTTACCTCTTCTAGTTGGTCTGATCCAGTTATAAGCTCAAACTTCTCCCTGTCCAGGGTATCCAGACTAAAGTTAATTCTAGAAATCCCATATTCCTTAAGAAGG
Organism: Anaerococcus marasmi; assembly: GCF_900290195.1. GTDB lineage: Bacteria > Bacillota > Clostridia > Tissierellales > Peptoniphilaceae > Anaerococcus > Anaerococcus marasmi. Next base: position 1,044,853 of record NZ_OLMF01000004.1, read on the forward strand.
TCAAGCTTATCGTAAACCATAGACCCGTTTGTGGTTATAGCGAAGTCCTCTATCTCTGGGATTTGAGCTAGGCTTTTTATAAGATCCATAACTCCTCGCCTTGCGAAGGGCTCGCCTCCAGTAAGTCTGATCTTTTTTATGCCAAGACCTGCCATAATCTGGGCTGTTTCTACTATCTCTTCAAAAGTTAGGATGTCCTCGTGACGAAGAAGCTTAATTCCATCTTCTCCCATGCAATATTTGCACCTGAAATTACACCTGTCGGTGACAGATATTCTAAGATATGAAATTTCTCTTCCAAATTGATCTTTCATAATCATTCCTCTTTCAAAAACAATAGCTTGCGGCTATCTATAGCAAAATACTTTGGCCCATCGTGAAACTCTTTATACTCTTCCTTATCTATTTCAATCCTCAAATCATCATACTTTTTATCATCATGATTTAAAATTACAAGGAAGGAGTCGATATTTTCAATTAGACGAAATTCTTCTATTCTTATAAAATCGTCATTTAAGGCCCTATCACTTAAGATTATATCCCTGCTTCTTAGGGCACATAGATTTGCTTCGGGCTTAATCTTAGTCTTAGTCTTTAGCCTTATCCCCCAAGTCTTAAGAAATATTTCGTCCTTCACAATCTCAAAATCCGAGAAGTTATTTATACCAATAAGCTTAGCCTCAGTAAGGCTTATGGGATTTTCGAAAAAGTCTTTCGTTTCCTTTAACTCTCCACTTTTTCCGTTGCTAATACTTATTATCTTATCGCTCATCCTGTAGACTTCGTCCTTGTTATGGCTTACCAGAATCGTCTTAAGATCGTATTTTCTGATAATATTTAAGACTTCTGTCTCGATTGAATTCTTGAGAAACTCATCCAGAGCTGAGAAGGGTTCATCTAAAAGCAAGATATCAGGCTTATTTACAAGGATCCTACAAAGAGCCGTCCTCTGCCTTTCTCCTCCAGAAATATAGGCTGGAAGCTTGTCCTTGATATCATAGATTTGCATCTCTTTTAGTTTATCGGTAATATCACGCCTTTCTCTAAGACCAGCCCTCACATTTTCTTCTACAGTAAAGTTCGGGAAAAGGGCGTAGTCCTGGAAGAGATAGCCCACTCTCCTATCCTGGGGCCTTAGGTTGATTTTCTTTTCTGAATCAAAAAGAGTCCTTCCATTTAGGATAATCTTACCCGAATCAGGCTTAATCAGTCCTCCTATGGCCTTAAGGGTTAAGCTTTTACCCGACCCACTTGCTCCAAGAAAGCCCAGCCTCTCATTTTCCATCTCAAAATCCACGTCGAGCTTGAAATTCTTGAAGTCCTTTTTTATCTTACAAATTAGCATGGTTTTTCTCCTTACTTTCTAGAAGGTTAAGGGATAACAAGACTACAAAGGAAATGGCAAGGTTGATGAAAACCCACTTGTAGGCAAGGCTATCCTGGCCGATCCTCCATAGCTGATAGACTGTAGTAGAAATGGTTGCAGTCTTGTTGGGAATGAATCCCGAAACCATGCTAGTCGCCCCATATTCCCCCAGGGCCCTAGCAAAGGAAAGGATAATGCCTGCGAGAATCTCCTTCTTGCAAGAGGGAAGGACTATCCTCCAAAATATCCAAGTATTGGACTTGCCCAGAGTCTGGGCGGCATATTTTAGATTCATATCAAAAGATTCAAAAGCCCCCCTGCTCGTCCTATACATCAAGGGAAAAGTTACGATAATAGTTGCAAAAACTGCCGAGTACCATCTCATAACTAGGCTGATATCCCTCCTTGCGAAAAACTCTCCTATGTAATTGTTAGGACCAAGACTTTTAAGTAAGAAAAATCCAACAACCGTCGGAGGAAGAACCAAGGGCAGGGTCAAGACCACATCCAAGAATCCCTTGAGGGTTGGATTTAGCTTTCTTACTTGATAAGCCAAAAATATCCCTAGGAAAAATGTGAAAAAACAAGAAATCAAAGCAATTCTAACAGAATTATATAAGGGAAAAAGATTCATAGCTAATCTAACTTGCTGGCTTAAAACCATATTTGACAAAGACTTCCCTTGCCCTATCGCTCTTCAAAAATTCCAAGAATTTCTCGGAAGCTTCCCTATTAGAAGAATTCTCGATGAGGGCTGCTGGATATATTACCTTCTTATCAAGCATATCAGGATTTGTAGTAGCTACGATTTTTAGACCCGCTGCCTTAGCATCTGTCGAATAAATAATTCCGCAATCAACAGCTCCTTCCTTAAGCCAAGAAGTAACTTCCTTGACATTTGACCCGAAGCTAATCTTATCTTGAATCATTTCCCAAATCCCCATATTCTTTAGTAAAGATTCAGAATATTGGCCAACGGGAACATCAGCATTGCCCAGAGCAATAGTTCCGACCTTATCTTTTTTAATATCATCGAAAGACCTAATATCCTTGTCAAAATTTTCCTTCACAGCAAGGACAACTTCGTTTTCTAGGAGGTCAAACCTTGTATTAGGGTCGATTGTAATATTGCTGGCCTTAGACGCTCTATTTGGATCAAGCTCATCCATTTGCTTTTTAGCAGCAGAGATAAAAACGTCGCAATTTGCACCCTCAGCTATTTGTGTCTTAAGCGTTCCTGAGGAATCGAAGTTAAATATAAGATTAAGGTCTGGATTTTCCTCTTCGAAAACTGTCTTTAACTCTTCTAGAGACTCGGTCATGGAAGCTGCAGCAAAGACATTTAGATCGGTCTTGGCACTTGCGTCATCTTTCTTCCTCTCTTCATCTTTTTTTTCATTATTCATATCTTCTGCCTTTGTCTCTTCCTTCACATCTTCTCCTTCTGGTGCCTTGGCTCCACAAGCTGCAAGTGATACCGCAAAAAGCAAAGATAAAAAGATTGCTGTCATTTTTTTCATCATTTTCTCCTTTAGGACATGTCGAATAGTTTACGTCGACTACTCGGTCATATTATATCACAATTATAGGCAAATAGGAACTAAGCTGTTTATTTTTAGGGAAAATTCGAGTATACTATTATTTATTGAAAAGGAGTTAATATGAGTAAGTTAGTTATACCAGAAAATTATAAAAGCAACGAAGATTTATATAGAACCCAATTGTTGATTAAGGAAATCAAAGACTACTTCCAAATCAACCTAGCCAACAACCTAAACCTAAAGCGTGTATCTGCTCCCCTATTCGTTTCAGAAACATCCGGTCTTAACGATAACCTAAATGGAGTAGAAAAACCTGTAACTTTCGACCTTCCAGAAGCCCACAACGCCGAGATGGAAATCGTCCACTCCCTTGCCAAATGGAAGAGATACGCCCTAGAAGAATATAACTTCAAAACCCACGAGGGCCTTTACACAGACATGAACGCCATAAGACGCTGCGAAGAACCTGACAACACCCACTCCTTCTACGTCGACCAATGGGACTGGGAGCTAATCATGAATGAAGAAGACAGAAACGTGGACTATCTCAAACAAATCGTAGAAACAATTTACAGGACCATGAAGTCCCTAGACGAATACCTCTGTACCCTCATTCCAACTAGACAAAAGCTCTTAAAAGATCAAATAAGATTTATCACAAGCGAAGAGCTCCTCCAAAAATATCCAGGAAAGAACGATAAGGAAAGAGAAAGACTAGCAGTCAAAGAATACGGAGCAGTTTTCCTAATGCAAATAGGAAAAGTTCTCTCTAACGGAGAAAAACACGACCTCCGTGCCCCAGACTACGACGATTGGGAACTTAACGGAGACATCCTCGTATATAACCCAGTCCTAGACGATGTCCTAGAACTCTCATCCATGGGCATCAGAGTCAACCCAGAAAGACTAAACGAACAACTAAAACAAACCGACAACCTAGACAGACTCAAATTCGACTACCACAGGATGCTTATAGACGGCAAACTCCCACAAACCATAGGTGGAGGAATCGGCCAATCCCGACTATGTATGTTCTTCCTCCAAAAGTCCCACATAGGAGAAGTCCAAGTATCCTACTGGCCAGACGAACAAAGAAAAGCCCTAGCAAACAAGGGAATCAAACTATTGTAGGAGAAAAAGCGGACCAAAGGAAATAAACCCTGGTCCGCTTTTTCTTTGGGAAAATTTAAGGTTCTAAATTATAATATATAACTCTAACAAAGAAGACTTATCTGAGCAAATATCCAAATAAATGAGACTTCTCCACAAGGTCGAAGTAAGGGAATACTGGTGCTTCACATAAGAGCAAGAGAAACAGTCCCCTTATCTCTAATGGTCCTGGCCACAATGAACGAAGTGAATTGATGGCAGACCTTAATCGAGGCTTTGCGAGGTGAAGCGAAGCTGAACCTGCAAACTACCGTCGAGCGGAGCGAAGCGGAGTCGAGAGGTCTCATAATTAAAAATCACACTTCTATAACTACAAGCATCCGGAATAAAAGAATGAGAATTACTTAATATAATAATATTAAGAAAATAATCCAATAATTCTGTAGAAAGGAAAAAACCATATAAAATGAAGTATAATATATACGTTATCATCACTTCCATTAGCATGGAAGGAGGTGATTCTATGCGAGAAGTGTTCAGTTTCATACTTGATGTCATAGTACAAGTACTTGGTAACTACTTGTACAAATTGCTAGGCAGCAAGTTAAATAGTAAATGTCAACCGAAAAATGGTCCACAGTTATTATCGAAAAGTGGTCCAGATATAGTAAAAAATTAACCACACATCCTTTCCCCTAGGGGAAAGGGAATTTATATATATTTCATATATTTTTTGACCACTCTATTGTATCTTCCATCCTACAACTTTTCTCCCTAGACATATCCATAATATGAGCCCTATGAGCTAGTCTATCAACTATGGCTCCAGTAAGCATAGGATCTTTAAAAACTTCCTCCCATCTTTCAAAGTTTAAGTTAGTTGTCAAAATTATTGAACCCTTATCGTTTCTAGATGATAAGAGGTTAAAAAGAATCTCACATCCTATCTTATCAAATGAAACATAACCTAACTCATCTAATATTACTAAATCATATTTTTCAAATTTCTTCTTGTAGTTAGTAATTTGATTTTTACTCATAGCCTCTTGTAGTTCAATTACTAAATTAGGAACTGAGGTAAATAGTACATTCTTTCCCACAATACATGCCTTAATACCTAGGGCAGTTGCATAATGAGTTTTACCACAGCCAGGTGTGCCTATTAAGATAATATTTTCTTTGTTATCTACAAACTTTAAAGTTTCTAAGTATTCAAACTTCCTATTTAACTCTAGGCTGTATTTACTCTTATCAAAGTCCTCCATAAACTTTTTATTGATAAATTTAGCATTCCTAATTCTTCTTGATATTCCATTATTCTTCCTTCTTTCTACCTCCCTTTCAAGAAAAAGATTTAGGAAATCTTCTAGAGATAAATTAAGATTATTAGCTTCATTTATCAATTCTTCATATGATTGTCTAAGATACGATAGTTTAAGTATTCTACAAGCCTCTTTGATGTCCATATCTATTTACCTCCTATGCATAAAGAATCATATGAAGCTACTATTTTCCTTGCCTTAATTTCAATATCATTATCTACTTTTACTATGTCTATTACATCTATTTCATCTTTTGAGTTAGCATAAGATTTTAACAAGCCAAGTAGTTGATCCATATCCTTATCTTTGTTATCTTCTATTAGACTTATGAATTTCTTCGGGTTAGAGGTAAAATATTTATCAAAGATGGCTTTCAAATCAGGATGACTTTTTAAGGCTAAAGAATTACGAATAGCACCTGGTTTACGTGCTAATGAGTCTAGATAATGGGTTATATCTATGCTGTATTCATTAGGGCCGTCTTTTCTTTTGTGTATCGCTAGTAGCTTTTCATTAACATATATTTTAACTTCCCTTGCATACTTTCTTACCAAGACTTTTCGTCCAACCATATATTCAGGTACAGAATACTTGTTCCTATCAACTTGAATTAAAGAATATTTATCTACCTTATGCTCTGAAATACTTGCTAGTTCATAGCTAGGTCTAAGATTTAGAAGTTTTTTCTTTTCTTCTTCAATCAAAGAATCTTTATTTAAATCTACTAAGGAATCTTCTTTTCCATAGCTAAAATTTCATCAAGATAGTCATCAACTTCCTTTGTATACTTAACTTTCTTCCTGTTAGAAGAGTCATAGGAAGGAGCCTTTGCTATTTTTTCTTGTATTAAAGCCCTACCTAAGTTAGGATCATCTAATTTTTTCACATTATCCTTGTATTCATTCCAATATTTTCCTATTGTTTTTCTATCAATCTTAAGAATCTTTGCAGCTTCTCTATTTGAATACCCTTGATTTTTAAGTCTTATTATTGCATGCTTGTCCATTAAATTAATCACCTCACACACCTCCGTACCTATATTTTACATACGGAGGATAAACTAAAACAAGTGGACCATTTTTCGATTAGAATCAATCGATTATTGGACCACTTTTAGTTTATCATGTACATATCAAAGCCTTTAGCAGAAATTTTTTCTTTTTTAATTTTTGACAATTTCCCCCCCTTATTCTCGATTAATCTTTATTAATTATATTATAGCATAAAAATGCCCAGGGCACTGTATGCTATCTGGCCTAGCCTCAAAGCCTAAATCTATATCTAGTTTCCAATCATATTTGATACAATTAAACAATTTCTCTTAACCCTGAAACTCTTTACATTTGGGCATAGAAAAAGCACCTACTAATTACAAGTAAGTGCTCAACTGTGATTATTGATATTTATTATTTAGATACTCTTCATTTGCCTTTATGAGCTTCTTATAGTAATTATCATAGCTCTTGCTAAATTTTCTAATAAGCGGAATTGCTATTTCATAGTATTGATTTTCCTTCATAAAGTTTTTAAGCTTATCCTGAATCTGTTTCATCATGCTATTTTGATACTCTTCACTATTTTTATAGCTTTCATATTGAGAAATTGCATCTTCATTATCTTTCATCCAATTTTCAGGACTCTCTATAGCATCAAGTTTTGCCTGGTTTACATCCTTTAGGGTTTTCATATCAAAGGATGAGCTAATCTTCTCAATATATTTTTTCTCTTCTTCAGTTAATTCAAAGGCAGGAAGCCTATCAAGATAAGCTATATATTTATAAAAAGAATTCTTACCATCATCTTCTAATGGTTCATTCAAAAATGGTTGATAGGCAGCAAATATCATTTGTCCAAAATATCCTGGAAAAGCAATTTCTAGTTTTTCATAGATAGTTTCTTCCACCTCAAGTAGTGAAATTTTCTGATTAATTAGTTCATTACTTTCACCTTTAACAATCATTTCTAGTATTTTTTTCCTTTTTTCATCAAGATCCAATTGATGTTGTTTTTCTCTTAAAACAGAAGATAGAGCATCACCACCTGAAGATATACACTGACCAATTTCTGAGACACTCATTCCCAATTTTCTAAATATAGATACCTTTTTTAGAATTTCTAAATCATTTATACTATAGTCTCTATAACCATTCTCTGATTTCTGAGGATGGATAAGTCCTTTATCCTCATAATACTCTATTGCCTTCCTAGTTAGACCCGTTTCTTTTTGAATTTCACTTCTTAACATAGTTATCTACCTCCTTTGATTAAAGGATAACACGGTCCCCAACGGACAGGTCAAGCCCTATACACTATATAAAATTCCCACTTATCCATAAACTAAAACAGTATCTCAACATTATTGCAATGTGTTTACTTTTTTTATAATTCTTATTCAAACCGACATTTTATAGTCGCATAATTTACTTGTTTGCCATATAATCTAAATGTTCCATCAAGTATCCTCTTATGATTTTTATACTTTTTCAATATTTTATTCACCTCATTTAATAATCTAATTTATAATAACCTACATAATTATATAAAATCAAGATTTTTAAAATAAAAATATATAGCCAAAAATACCGAAGCTTGAAACTACGGTCTAATTTTTTGTCTAAATGCAAACCACTTGGAATAATTATTCAGTTTATTTTTTTACTTCCAGTACTATTTGAGTAGTTATAGCCATTTTCATCTCTTCGTTTGAGTGGGTCTATATCATACTTGAAAATCACTTGGTAATTTAAAATCTCATTAGCGAATCAGAAAAGCCAAGGCTCTCTTTCATGGATTCAGAATTATGCCCTTCTTCTGATAATTAAGGATATTAAAAATGGATGCCCTAGAAAACTAGGCCAGCATCCACTTTTTAGATTAAGGTCTTTTATACCAAGCCTAATTCTATAGACTTTTATAAGTTATTTTCCCACATCCACTAAAATCTGGATATAAAATAGTAAGATGATTATTTATTTTTTTAATAACTTGGATAGTAAAATTAAGCTAGACACTTTTAAATGAAATAAAAAGCCATTTATGATACACTTAAATTACACAAAAAACATTAAGGAGTATCAAAATGGCTTACAATCATCTTACCATAAAAGAGTTAATTTGGATAGAGCAATATTATAAATCTGGAGAAAAAGTTGCAAATATAGCAAAATATTTGTCAAGAGCAAGACAAACCATATACAATGTAATAAATTGGCTAAAAAAAGGCTCAACCATACAAGAATACTACGACAGCTACAAGAAAAATAAATCAAAATGTGGAGCAAAGATTAAACAATTAAGTGATGAAGAATATGACTATGTTCTTGATAAAGTAAATAAAGGATGGACCCCAGATGTCATAATTGGAAGAGGAGAAATTAAGCTTTCAATGAGCTCTAGAACACTATACAGGCGTTTTAAAGACGGTAGTTTAGATAAAAAACTATTACCAATGAAAGGTAAACGAAAAAAGAATGGAAGTGTTGAAAAAAGAGGAAAGCAAGCCTTTAAAAGAAGTATTCATAGTAGGAATAAATCATATCCTAATTTCAAAAATGAATTTGGGCATTTTGAAGGGGACACCATAGTAGGAAAGAATCATAAAAGTTGTGTAATAACTTTAGTAGAACGAGTATCAAAAGCAATAATAACTTTAAAACCAGAAAATAGGACAGCAAAAGCAATAGAAAATAGGCTAAATAGTTGGTTAGATCAAATTCCTAAACACCTTGTAAAATCAATAACATTTGACTGCGGAAAAGAATTTTCAAACTGGAAAAGTGTATGCAATAAGCATGATATATCAATATTCTTCGCAGATCCAGGCTGCCCAAGTCAAAGGGGGTTAAATGAAAATTCGAATGGTTTATTAAGAAAAGATGGATTACCAAAACAAACTGACTTTAGGCTAAAAAGTGAGACGGATATTGTTTCTGTAGCTAGCTACAGAAACAATATCCCAAGAAAGTCTTTGAACTACAAAACACCGTTAGAAGAATTTATGAATTTAGTGTATTCTGTCTAGGTTAATTTGACAATTGAAATAATATTATTTTACTTGCTATATTTGTTATAGGTAGATTTGCTTAATCCTATTGTTACTAAATGCAAATATTTAAAATGATTACTTGACTCTTTTTAGCCCATAAGGACCTAGTTCATATACCTTATCAAAAACTTCATCTATAAAATCCTTATCATGAGAAACGGCAATTATCGCTCCTTTATAATCTTTGAGGGCCTTGATTATCTCAGGTTTAGATAGGGGTGATAGGTTCCTGGTTGGTTCGTCTAGGATTAAAACTTCTGCCTTATCTAAATTCATTTTAGAGAAAAATAGTTTTGCTTTTTGCCCTCCAGATAGGTCTGATATATTTCTATACATTTCTTCTCTTTTAAAGTTTAGGCTAGCTAGAAGATTTGAGGCTTTGGTATGATTATCTTTTATAAATGAATCAGATATATATTCTATAGCATTTATATCTTTTTTCTCATATTCAAAGTAAGACTGCGGCATATATCCTACTTTAAGATTTAAACTTTGGCACTCTTCTTTTAATTTTTTCAAAAGTGTAGTCTTGCCAGCTCCATTTTTGCCAATGATACATATCTTTTCAGGACCTATTATTTTTAAGTTTATATCCTTAGCTAAGACCTTATCACCTGCCCTTAGACTATCTAATTTGTAGTCTAGGATTTGCTTGCTATTAGCTATTTTTATACTATTATCAAAGAAAATATCTATAGGATCTTCATAATCAGGTTTTTTTGTAAGCTTTGCTTCCTCTTTTTCTAGTCTTCTTCCAATAGATTTTACAGTATGCATTTTCTCCTTTAGCAACCTACCTTCCACATCATCTTTTGTAGCTCTAATGTCATGCTGGACTGCATCGTGGACTCTCTTATACCTGTATATTTTTTTATCAAATTCTTCTCTTTCCTTGCAGGCTCTATTTGTTTCCGAATCTATAAAGTTTTGTCTTTTTCTTATATATTCATCATAAGTATTATTAGATACTGTATGCTTGGCCTCACTCCTTCTTCTAACTTGTTCTAGATGTATTATCCTATTAGCTATGTTTGAAAGTAGGTTTGTATCATGGGATACAAAGATATAGGGAATTTCTAAATCTTTCATAAAACTTTCAAGCCAAGATAACGATTCATAATCAAGGTCATTACTAGGCTCATCAAATAGGAAAATAGTTGGACTTTTTAATAGTTCAACTACTAAAATAAACTTTATTTTCTCACCACCAGAAAGCTCTCTCATTTTTATATCATTTGATAAAATATCAGCTGATAAGTTAAAGTCTGCTAGGTATTTATAAAGTTCATTATAGTCTATAAGCTCCATATTTACTTTGCTAAAGAGATATTCATTAGCTGTCAAATCAAAATATTCTTCTTCCAAGCTTTGCGGTAAATACCCCACTATTTCATTTCCCAGATATATTTTTCCACTGACATCACAGTAATTGTTTACATCATCTATATTAACAATTGATTTTAAGAGTATAGACTTCCCATTACCTTCTTCACCTATAAGACCTACCTTATCACCATCATTTAAGGTAAAATCAAAATCCTTTAGAATTATCCTATCATCTTCTATTAATCTTATAGTTAAATCTCTTATCTCTAACATAAATCCTCCTTAGGAGAAGCATGCCAGATCATAAATAAAATATAAAAAAGGCCATCCACAAATAAGTGAATAGACCTTCCCCTCGTGTAAACAAAGCAATCTTATCCACAATATGGCATACTAAAACTAGCCTCAATAGGCTAAAAATAGTATCAAAATTTCCATATTGCTTATAAAATCACTATAAATTTACCTCCGTATGTATTTGTTGATGATAATATACTGGTATTATTTTATTGGTCAAATATAGACATAAATTTAATTCTATTATAGATATAGTTTATAATAATCACCTAAAAATTGAATTATCGCCTAAAACAAGGTACATTTTAGGTGATAGAGAAAGGATTAGGCGATGAGAAACTTTAACTATGAAACTCTAAAAGAAAAAAAATGGGATTTTGAGATCCTAAATTATATAGCTAATATTGAAAAATATAAGGGAAGGCAAGAAATATTCCTATCACAAAAGCCTCAAACTATAGATAATCTAGTTGAGCTAGCTATAATTCAAAGTACAAAAAGTTCTAATCAAATCGAAGGAATTAGAACTACTGATTCTAGAATAAGAGATCTTATTTCAAAAAAGATAAAACCTATAAATAGAGATGAAGAAGAAATCCTTGGATACCAAGATGTCCTAAGTATCATACATGAATCATATGAATATATCCCTGTCACTTCTGATGTTATTTTACAGCTACATAAGAATCTGTTTAAATACTCAGAAAAATCCATAGGGGGTAAGTTTAAAAATACTCAAAATTATATATCTGAAACGACACCCAATGGACAAAGTCATGTAATTTTCACTCCCTTAGGACCCTTTGAAACACCTAGAGCAATTACTATGATTTGTGATTCTTACAATAGAGAAATTGATAAAGGAGAAATCAACCCTCTCATACTAATTCCTACTTTTATACATGATTTCTTATGCATCCATCCCTTCAATGATGGGAATGGTAGAATGTCAAGATTGTTAACAACCTTACTTTTATATAAAGAAGGATATTTAATAGGTAAATATATAAGTCTTGAAGAAAAGATTGAAAAAACTAAAATCAATTACTATAAGTCATTGGAGAAAAGTGGGTATAATTGGAAAAATAATGGAGAAGACAAGACCTATTTTATAAAATATACGCTCGGAATAATAACATCTGCCTATAGGGATTTTGAGCAAAGAGTAGATATATTTGATAGAAAACAATCCGCATTCACCTTAGTCGAGAAAGCAGTTAATAGTCAGTTGGGAAAATTTACAAAATCTGATATCGCGAAACTAACTCCAACAATAAGTAGATCCTCAGTTGAAAACTCACTTAGTAAATTAGTTGAGAATGGTACTATTGAAAGATATGGCCAAGGTAGGGGAACTTATTATGTTAAAAAATGATATATTTTGGGATCTATTGCGACTTGCTTGCTCCCTTGTTTAGTTCTCTATATTAAATTTTTTGAACCTTTTTGTCCAAAAAGCTTAACACAGAGATGGTACCTATGTTTGAAGCCATCGTCTCAAAATTATCCATGTTCTTATTTATCGCATAGGTTCTTTCTTGCCTAAGGAGAACAGGCCATCAATTATTGAAACTGAATTTCAGCGATTAAGTTCTGACAAAAATATCTTTTGTTATTAGGAGTCCTCTCAGAAACTCTTTAGAGTTTCATTGCTTAAATATCTGGACCCATTTACGACTTTTCGAGACATAAATTTATCTCGGAAATGAAAAGTACAAATTTCTTTTCACGCACAAGTATAGGATTAACGAAAATCCCCTTTGCTGTGCAAACTTTCTTACTGCTAGCAGCTGATTCTCGGATAAATTGACCGAAATCAACGGTCAATTTATTACCATTCTCGCCTAGGAAAGATAGCCATCCATCTACCTTCGCATTTAGTGCTCGATATAAGGACTTAAGTAAAAACATCGCTTGCGATTCCTCTCGAAAACTCCTTTGGAGTTTTCTAGCTTAGTTTTGTACTAGCCCGTCTGGCTTTGGGAAGACCCACCACGGAGTGGTCTCGAAAATGACCGATGCAAAGCATCGGCCACCCATAATCGTGGGACTAACGAAAATCTCGTTTGCTTTGCAAACTGCCTAGCTGCTACCGCAGCTGATTTTCGGATAAATCGACCGAAATCAACGGTCGATTTATTCCCGTTCTTCTTTTCCAAACGTACGATATATCTCAAATCATTCAAAATACTAGATTCTATTTTTTTAATATCACCAAATCCACCTAATTATAGGACATTTTCAAATTTTTAGTCCCGTCCCAGTCCCAGTAGCGGATGATATATCTACTTTTAGGATAAAAATAAGCTAATAAATTTTTAAAGAATCTTATCTTCCTTATGGAATCCTTAAATTTGTATTTTATACTAAGTTTATAAAATGAAGAGGAGGTTCATTTATGGACAAATTGATATTAGAAACAAAAAATCTTACTAAAACCTTTGGTAATCAAAAAGCTGTAGATAGTATTTTTTTAAAAATAAAAGAGAATTCTATCTATGGCTTGCTAGGACCTAATGGAGCTGGTAAATCGACAACACTTAAGATGATTACTGGAATGATTCATAAAACATCTGGAGAGATTTTTTTTGAAGGTCATAAGTGGAGTCGTGAAGATTTATCAGATATTGGTGCATTGATAGAAATGCCTGCCTTGTATGAGAACTTATCAGCTAGGGAAAATTTAAAGGTAAGGACCCTTCTGTTAGGGTTGCCAGATTCCAGAATTGATGAAGTTTTGGAAATAGTAAGTTTAAAAGATACTGGTAAAAAGAAAAGTGGTCAATTTTCTTTAGGAATGAAACAAAGGCTAGGTATCGCCATTGCCTTATTAAATAATCCTAAGCTTTTGATTTTAGATGAGCCAACAAACGGACTTGATCCACTTGGAATTCAAGAATTGCGTGATTTAATAAGATCTTTCCCAGAAAAAGGAATAACTGTTATTTTGTCTAGTCATATTTTAGCAGAAGTTGAGCAAACTGCTGACCATATTGGAATTATCGATAATGGAAAATTGCAATATCAAAACATTATTAACCATGATGACAATTTAGAGGAACTTTTTATGAATGTTATAAAAAGCGAAATGGGAGTGTAAAAATGATATCTTATATTCTTGCAGAAAATTTAAAACATAAACGCACTTTTTTGAAGAAGTTATTAGTTATTATGCCAATAACTTTAATCTTACTATCACTCTTTCTTATGCCAAGTTATTTCACTACAAATTCCTATAACTGGTGGTATGTCATAATAATGCCAGCAACTTTTGCCTTAATACCAGCAATGATGGATAGAAAAGAAAGTAGAAAATTAAACTACAGAGCAGTTTTTCCTCTAAATATTAATCTCAAAAAGTTATGGGTTTCAAAAATAATCACAGCATTAATTTATATGAGTATTGCTGCTATAATTCATATGCTGGGAGTATATATTTTTCAATTTTTTATTGGAAAACAATTAACGCCGACCTATAGATTTTCAACATTACTATTTGCAAGCATATTACTAATAATTACTAATATTTGGCAAATCCCTTTTTGTTTTTTCTTAGCCAAAAAAATTGGCTTTATAGCAAGTATTGTACTCAATGCAGTATTAGGGTTAGCTTTAGGAATCTTGTTAGCTGATAGTTATTTTTGGATTTATTGTCCATATGCTTGGGCAAATAGATTAATGATTCCTGTATTGAATATTTTACCAAACGGAATATTAATAGATGCAACAAATCCCTTGGTATCAAGCACATCATTACTTATTCCTTGTATTTTATCTATAAGTCTATTTACATTACTTACAATAATAGGTGCAAAATGGTTTTCAAAACAAGAGGTAAAATAATGATAAAGATAATAAAATCAGAAATATATAAAATCAAAGGCACCTGGCTCCCTTGGATTCACATAGTTTTACCTATAGCCTATTCTTTATTATTTTATGGAGCAGCAAAAATCACTGGACTAAAAAATTATGAAGAAAGTGATATAGTACAAACTTATTTCGTACTTTTAGGGGCATCAATGCCTATAATTTTCAGTTTTATAAGTTCAAAAGTAGTTGATATGGAAATGGGTGCTGGGAAATTTCAAATGATCTTATCTACTACAAAATCTAGAACTAAGGCTTATATTGGAAAACTTATAGTATTAGAAATAGGATTTGTGCTATCTCTGACTTTGTCTATAACAATCTTTGCAATACTAACTGGATATCAAAATACTTTAGATTGGCTTATTGAATTTTTCCTAATTGTTATCAGCAGCCTTTCTCTATACTTGATTCATCTTTGGGTATCAATCCTATTAAGTAGCGGTGCATCCATTGGATTGGGTTTTCTAGAAACAATGATTGCTTCGCTGTCAATGACTGTAATTGGCGATAGTATTTGGTATTTTATACCCTGTACTTGGGGCCCTAGACTTACGGCCAGCTATATTTTGATGAGCAATTCCTCTTTTTATAAAGAGCTAAGATTATGGGGTTTTTCGGCTTTTATTATTACCTTAACCCTATTTATTTCCTCAATAATTTGGTTTAATAAGCGGGATGGAAAATCTATTAGTGAATAAAAATTTTTAATTTAAAATTATGAGGTGATAAAATGTCTTTAATTCTTGCAGTTGATGATGAGTTAGATATGCTTGATCTAATAAGAAACATTTTGAAAAAGAACAACCATGAAGTCGATGTATATCAAAATCCTTTAGACGTTGATAATAGTAAGCTTAGTAAATATGATTTGATTCTACTTGATGTTATGATGCCAGGTATTGACGGAATTAGTTTCTGTAAGGATATTCGAGCTAAAGTAGACTGCCCTATTCTTTTTTTAACAGCGAAAACTATGGAAGAAGATATAGTTGAAGGCTTATTAATTGGAGGAGATGATTACATCACAAAACCATTCGGTGCAGCAGAACTCCTAGCTCGTATAGAGGCACATTTAAGACGAGAAAAAAGAGAACGACACACTAGTCTAAATCTTGGTGAAATTCGATTTGATTTATCTTCAAATGAAGTGTTTGTAGTCGAGAAAAAAGTTCATTTGACAAAATCCGAGTATCAAATTTCAGAATTACTAGCAAGAAGAAAAGGACAAGTATTTTCAAGAGAGCAAATATACGAGCTTATCTTTGGATTTGATGGTATAGGAGATGCATCTGCAATATCAGAACATATAAAAAATATTAGGGCAAAGTTTCAAAAATATGGGAAAAATCCAATTGAAACAGTATGGGGGATCGGATATAAATGGAATTAAAATCAAAAGGTCAATCTCTTAAACATATACTTTTTAAATACTTGATAAGTATTGGGCTAGGACTAGTAATCTCTGTTGGATTAATAATGGCTTTTATATCTGCTTCTTTCCAATTTAAGTGGATATTTCCAGCAAACCATACTGAGAGTTTAATTCTTGAAAAAAGGACAGACATTGCAACTTCAAAAAATTTCGATAAATCATTACTTCCAGATAATACATCTTATCTATTTCTATCAAAAGGCGATAAAGTTATAGAAACAAATATGAATAAGAATATTAAAGATTTAGCCTTCAACTATCATAAGGGATCTGCTTATTCTAATGCCAACTTATCCTTTATGGAAATACAGAGATCAGATGGATATGTGCTTGTAGCTTATAAGCTAAAACCTTATTATAAAAGTCCTTGGATGCAAAAAAATCTACCACAAATAAATACTTTATTACTAATATTGCTGATAATATTTTGTTTTATTAGTATTATTACTATCACATTAATTTGGGCAAAGAAAATATCAAAAGAATTAAATCCATTACTAAAAGCTTCAGAAGAAATCAGGAAACAAAACTTGGATTTCCAAATAGAAAATTCAAATATTCAGGAATTTAATGCCATATTAGAAAGTTTAGAAAAAATAAAGTTAGGGTTAAGTGAATCTTTAAGAACAAATTGGAGAGAGGAAGAGAAAAAAAGAAATCAGATTTCAGCATTAAGCCATGATATAAAAACTCCAGTTTCAATTATAAAGGGAAACTCAGAATTATTAGGAGTAACCAACCTAACAGAAGAACAGGAAACATATCTTAATTATATTAGAAAAAATACAAACCGTATTAGTAAATATATAGAAACCTTAATGCTTGTTAATAAATCTAACCAAGCAAATGAATTAAACTTTACTCAAATTAGAGCAAAAGAATTTGTAGAAAACATTGAAAAACTAGCTAAAGAATTCACATCGACTTATAAGTTAAATCTTTTAGAAGATATTAACTATGATGATTATTTTTTAATAGTAGATTTAAAAAATTTTGAACGAGCCTTTCTTAATATTCTTAGTAATGCCGAGGAACACAGTCCCAAAAGCTCAACTATTGAGTTACTTATATGTTCAAAAGCTGATGAGCTTAAAATATCAATATTAGACCAAGGACATGGATTTACAGGTGAAGACCTATTATATGCTACAGATCAATTTTATCAAGGAGACAAAAGCAGGCATTCAAAAGAAAACTACGGTATAGGATTATTTGTTGCCGAACAAATTATTGAGATGCATAGCGGAAGTCTTATTTTAGAAAATAGGACTGATACAATAGGCGCAAAGGTCAGCATATTATTACCTGTCAAGAATACTCTTATATAGGGTATTCTTTTTTGTATTCATAAATTATACATGAGAATACTAAGTTTTTTCATCAGTTTTTCACTCTTAATAATGTAATCTATTGCTAAATTAAGAGTTGATTTTATAGGATGCATTTTCGTAACTGCCATACTAGCACCAGAACTTTCTTTTGATTTATAAAGAAACAGGGAATATATTTCCCATATCTCTTTTGATAATTTTTCTATTTCTTTATTCATTGAATCAATTTCATTTTTGTATATAACACCAGTTGTATTAGTAGCCTTTGCAATCTAGTTTATATTATTTGTTGCATTTGAAATTAACCATTGTAGATCTCTAAATAAATTAATCATCATAATATATAGGAAAAAAGACCGCAGCTTTTAACTACGGTCTAATTTTTGTCCTCATGTAAAGTGCTTTGAACTATTATTTTAATTACTTTTTTTTATTTCCACTACCATTTGACTAGCAGTAGCTATTTTTCATTCTCTTAGTTTGAGCACGTCACTATCATACTTGAAAATTATTCCATAATTTTCAATCCCATTCAGCGAATCAGAAAAGCCAACGCTCCTATTCGTCGCGTTGACTTTTCTTCCCTGCAGAAGGGTTTTCGCCATTTCTACTGCGCGACTTTGTCGCTTGAGAAATGATGAAAAACGTAAAAACATCGCTTGCGATTCCTCTCGAAAACTCCTTTGGAGTTTTCTCGCTTAGTTTTGTACTAGCCCGTCTGGCTTTGGGAAGATCCACCACGGATTGGTCTCGAAAATGACCGATGCAAAGCATCGGCCACCCATAAGCGTGGGACTAACGAAAATCCCGTTTGCTGCGCAAACTATCTCGCTGCTACCGCAGCTGATTTTCGGATAAATCGACCGAAATCAACGGTCGATTTATTCCCATTCAATTGTTCCAGGTGGTTTACTTGTTATATCGTAGACTATTCTTCCTACTCCGGCTACTTCGTTTATCATTCTATTAGATAGAGTTTGCATTAGATCGTATGGGAGGTTGGCTGCTTCTACTGTCATTGCGTCGGTGCTGGTTACTGCTCTTACTGCTATGACGTTTTCGTATACTCTTGCGTCTCCTTTTACTCCTACAGTCTTAATTGGGGTCCATACTGTGAAGTATTGCCAGATGTCTTCTTTTAAGCCGAAGTTTTCTACTTCTTCTCTTAGGATTGCGTCTGTTTCTCTTACTATATCTAGTTTGTCTTTGGTGATTTCACCGATTACTCTTATGGCAAGGCCTGGTCCTGGGAATGGTTGGCGCCATACCATATCATGTGGCACCCCTATTGCTTCTCCTACTGCTCTTACTTCGTCCTTGAATAGTTCTCTTAGTGGCTCTACGAGTCCTACGAAGTCCATATCTTCAGGAAGGCCTCCTACATTGTGGTGGCTTTTGATTACACTTGCCTTATCTTTACCACTTTCGATTACGTCAGGGTAGATTGTTCCTTGGACTAGGTATTTGGCTCCGCCAATTTTTTTGGCTTCTTCTTCGAATACTTCTACGAAGTGGTTGCCTATGATTTTTCTTTTTTCTTCAGGCTCTTCCACTCCCTTAAGTAGACTTAGGAATTCTTCTGATTTATCGACCATTTTTACGTTTAGACCAAGGTCCTTGTAGGTTTCCATTACAGATTTGGCTTCGTCTTTTCGGAGTAGGCCGTGGTCTACAAAGATACATTGGAGATTATCTCCTATTGCTTTTGATACGATTGTCGCTGCAACTGATGAGTCTACTCCACCTGATAGGCCGCAGATCATTTTTTCTCCAGCGTATTTTTCTTTGATTTCAGCAATTTTTGCCTTGGCAAAGTCTTTCATAGTCCATGTTTTTTCAGCTTGGGCTATGTTTATTACAAAGTTTTCTAGCATTTGTTTTCCGTACTCAGAGTGGACTACTTCTGGGTGGAATTGTACCGCATAGATTTTCTTTTCTTTGTTTTCTATACCTGCCACTGGTGCATTTAGGGTCCAAGCGATCTTCTTGAAGCCATCTGCGATTTTGTTTACTCTGTCCCTGTGGTTCATCCAGATTACAGATTCTTGAGGTACATTTTTGAAAAGCTCGCTTTTTTGGTCAACAAATAGCGGAGTTTTGCCGTATTCACCATTTTTAGGTGTTTCGACTTCTCCCTTGTAGTAGTGGTTGATGTATTGGAGTCCGTAACAGATTCCTAGCATTGGAATGTCTAGGTCAAATATTCTATCATCAGCCTTTAGTGAGTTTTTGTCGTTTACTGACTGTGGGCCGCCTGTTAGGATTATTCCTGCAACATTTTCAAGATCAATATTATCGATTTTAGTGTCGCAGTCAAATAATTCAGCGTATACTCCCATTTCTCTAACTCTTCTTACTATGAGTTGGTCGTATTGGCCGCCGAAGTTTAATACTATAATTTTATCTTTCTTCATGCCCCCTCCTTTTATTGGACGTGCTTTTTGCTCTCTTCTGGAAACTTTTCGAAGTAGTATTGGACAATATCTGTTGCAGTTTGCTCGATTGTGTTTTCTGTAACATCTATTACCTTACAATCTAGGTCCTTGAAGACTTCTTGTGCATATTCTAGCTCTCTTCTGACTCTTGTATCGTCGTAGTATATTGATTCTCCTACTATACCTAAGGACTTACTCCTTACTTCCCTGATGTTTGATAGCTTGTCTGGATCAATCACAAGACCTATGATCCTTTCAGGATCGACTTCAAATATCTCACGTGGCAATTTTATTTCTGGCACGAGAGGAAGGTTTGAGACCTTGAAGTTTTTGGTCGCAAGAATCATGGTGGTAGGAGTCTTGCTAGTCCTTGATACTCCTACTAGGACTATATCTGATAGAGGAAAGCCCCTAGGATCTTTTCCATCGTCGTATTGGATGGCGAATTCTATTGCTTCTATCATATTGAAGTAGTCCTCTGATAGGGTTCTGGTTAGGCCGATTTCTCTTACTGCCTTAAGGCCAGTCGCTTCTTCTACCTTTCTGATTCCGTAGTTTAGGATGTCTAATACTTCGATGTTTTTTTCTTTGGCTACAGCTCTTAGATGCTTGGATAAATCTTCGTTGGCTATGGTTTGAACGACTATACAGCTGCTGTTAGCCTTATCCATCACTTCGTCGATTTCTTCTGTTGTATCTATGCTTGGTTTTCTAATTAGATTTACCTTAAGGTCAGGAAATTGGCTTGTCACTGACTTGATGTAGTTTTGTGCAGTCTCTCCGGTCGAATCACTTATAAGTATTGTAGTCAATTCTTTCATTTTTTACCTTACTATTTCTTTTATATCGAGGATTTGCTCAATCCTTCTTGCTAGTTTGTTTAGCATGGCGATTCTGTTATTTTTGACTTCTTCGTCTTCTACATTGATCATGGTATTGTCTAGATAAGTATTACCTATTTCGCTAGTTTCTTTTATCCTGTTAAGCTCTGCCAAAAAGTCCGCTTCTGCACTTGGATTAAAGTCTCCAAGCTCTGTGATTTTCTCATAGAAGGATCTTTCCAAGTCATTTTCAAATAGGTCTTCTCTCACTTCAGTATCTACCTGATAATCTGAAAGATTAACTATTCTTGTAAAGTAGGATACTTGATCTTCATTATCTTCTAGGAAGCGGTCAATGCTTTTAGCTTTCTTTACGATTTTTATGATATTTAAATCGCTAGTATTAATTACAGAATTTACTGTATCATAGCTTACTCCATCGTCGATTAACTTGTTTTTGAGTCTGTCCCTAAAGAAGTCTAAGACCTTGTCCATAGCTGTATCGTAGTCGAAGGCAAGTTCGTTCTTTTCTGTATAGACTAGGAGAGCATCATTTACAAGCTTTCTTAGATCTATATCGATAGAGTTTTCTAGGAAGATATTTATAATTCCAAGACAGGCTCTTCTTAGACCGAATGGGTCTTGGCTTCCTGTTACGTATTTTTCTATAGCGTAGAGACCAACTATGGTATCCATCTTATCTGCAATAGAAAGAATGATGCCTGTGATAGTTTTTGGTAGGGCAGATCCAGAAGATCTTGGCATGTAGGATTCTTCTATAGCTGTTGCTACTCTTTCTTCCTCGCCTGACTTACTTGCATAAATTCTTCCCATAGTTCCTTGTAGTTCGGTAAATTCTACTACCATCTTAGTCACAAGGTCTGCCTTCGATAGATAGGCTGCTCTTCCTATAGGATGTGCCATATCCTCGCCAATGGCTAGGGCTTGTCTGTATCTTTCTGTAAGGTCCGTGAGCCTTTCTGTCTTAAGCTTCATATTGCCCAAGCCTTCGAAGAAGGCAAGATTTTCTAGCTCGTCTACATAGGCTTCGAGTGGCTTTTTCATGTCTATCTCGTAGAAGAACTTAGCATCTTCTAGTCTTGCAACTAGGACCTTTTTGTTTCCTTCTACTACATTTTCCTTAAATTCTTCGTCACCATTTCTTACGACTAGGAAATATGGAAGTAGATTCTTGTTCTCGTCTAGAACTGGGAAGTATCTTTGGTGGTCCTTCATAGGAGTTGTTATTACTTCTTTTGGGATTTCTAGATAGTCCTTGTCGATTCCTCCTATTAGGACAGTTGGATATTCTACTATGTTTATAACCTCATCTAGGAGGGCTTCGTCTTTCATGTACTCTCCGCCAACTTCGCTAGATAGTCTGTTAAGTCCTCTTAGGATGATGTCTTTTCTGTCCTTGTATTTTAGGATTACGTAGTTTTCCTTAAGGAGCTTTTCGTAGTTTTCTATCTTGTCAATTTCTATATGATTGGATCCAAGAGTTCTGTGGCCCTTGGTCACTCTTCCTACAGCAATTCCCTCAGCATCAAAGTCTAGGACTTCGTCATCTAGGATTGATACAAACCATCTGATTGGTCTTGCCCATCTGATGGACTTTCCTGCCCATCTCATAGATCTTGGGAAGGAAATTGACTTTACAAGTTCGTAGACATTTTCTCTTAGGACTTCAGGAACTGATTTTGACTTTTCCTTTTTTTCTACATAGATATAGTCTTCGCCCTTGAATTCTCTGATTACTACATCAGATATGTCCGCTCCTTGACCCTTTAGGAAACCTAAAAGAGGCTTCTTTGGCTCGCCGCCTTCGTCATAGGCGATCTTCACACTTGGTCCTTTGACAGATACGGTCTTTTCTGTAAGGTCTGCCTCTACACCCGTTAACAAGATAGCAAATCTTCTTGGAGTTGACTCTACTGAGATAGACTCGCAAGTTAATTTGTTTTCTTCGATTAGTTTCTTAAATTTATCTTCTAATTGTCTTTTGGTGTTTTTGACATAATCAGAAGGTATCTCTTCTACTCCGATTTCTAATAAGTAATTACTCATCATTATCCTTTCTTAGAAGAGGGTAGCCTAACTCTTCTCTTTTCTCGATAAACTTGTGGGCTACCTTTCTTGATACGTCTCTTACCCTTTTGATATAGTGGCTTCTCTCAGAAACTGATATGGCCCCCTTGGCATCTAGGGTGTTAAAGGCATGGCTTGTCTTTAAGACATTGTCGTAGGCAGGAATGCATAGACCTAGATCAATTAGTCTGTTGGCTTCTTTTTCATAAATATTAAACAATTCTTCTAGGACTTCGTTGTCTGCATCTTCGAAGGAATATTTTGAATTCTCGTATTCGGCTAGGCCAAAGATATCTCTGTAAGTTAAATCCTTGGACCACTTAATATCAAATACATTATCCACTCCTGATAGATACATAAAGATTCTTTCAAGACCAATGGTAATCTCACCACTTTCGATCTCGCAGTTTATGCCTCCGACTTGTTGGAAATAAGTAAATTGTGTAATCTCCATTCCATCAAGCCATACTTCCCAACCGAGTCCCCAGGCTCCTAGGGTTGGACTTTCCCAGTTGTCTTCGACAAATCTTATGTCGTGCTCTCTTGGGTTGATGCCGATTGCTTCCAAGCATTCTAGGTAAAGCTCTTGGATATTGTCTGGGGTTGGCTTTAGGAGAATTTGCATTTGGTGGTGTTGGTAGAGCCTGTTTGGGTTCTGCCCGTATCTACCATCTGCTGGCCTTCTTGATGGCTCCACATAGCACACCTTCCAAGGCTCAGGACCTAGGGCACGCAAAAATGTATTGGGATTCATAGTTCCTGCTCCCTTTTCCGTATCGTAAGGAAGCATTACCGAACATCCCTCATTCTTCCAAAACTCTTCAAGTTTCATTATTAAATCTTCAAAGTACATTCTAATTCCTTTCGCTTAATCTCTTATAGACCCAATCCATAGAAGAAAACTTCTTGATATCAAGGCTAATTAAGCAATAATCTATTATTAATCTCGCTACTTTCTCATAATCAGGGCTAGGGCTGAGCTCACTAAGCTCGTCTGATTTTGTATATAATAACTTCATAAAATACAAGAGGTCATCTCTGGTAAGGTAAATCACATCGCCCGCCTCCTTCTTGTGCTCTTCGCATATGAGGGAGGCTTCTCTGATAGAAAAGTAGCCTGTCGCCTTATCTATAATTCTACCGCAAATGCCGCAAGTAGAAAAGTTAGGCTTAAGACCTGAAAATGATATATATTTGATCAAAAATCCCAAAAATATATTAAGATAGCCAGATCGAGCCTCCTCCAAGGCCCTAAAGCTTGTATCAAGGAGCTTAAAGACTGTATCCTTCTGGCTTGTATCGATAGTCTTTAGGAGCAAATCACACATGGCTGACTTGTAGAGGATGATGTCGAAGTTCTTGGCACTTTTCTTGTAGGATTCTACTAGGTAGCCGTCTCTTATGCCGTAGAAGTCTCCCTTCATCTTGTACAAGGATAAGTTTACCTTCATAAATCTTCCTGTCAAAGAAAGAAGGCCGGAGTTTTTTCTGTAAACTCCCTTGGCCATGATAGAAATTCTTCCGAGCTTGTCAGTAAATACTTCTATGATTTTGCTAGTCTCCTGATAGTTAAACTCTCTTAAGATAAAGCCTGTCACATCATTAAGCTCACTTGTAGCCAAAGCGGTCCACCAACTTCTCTTTCTTTCTCCGGTCCTTTTCTACCTTAACCCACAATTGTAGGTTGACCTTACTCGATAGAAATTTCTCTATTTCCTTTCTCGCATCCATTCCGATCCTCTTTATCATCTGGCCATTTTTGCCGATAACAATCTCCTTGTGGCTATTTTTCTCCACCACAATTGTAGCCCTTATATCTATTAGCTTATTGTTAGATCTTTCCTTAAAGTCGTCAATCCTAACAGCCACGCCGTGAGGGACTTCGTTTGATAGGTTTCTAAGAGCCTTCTCCCTTATGATCTCTCCTACGATAAATCTCTCGCTCTTATCTGTAATCATGTCCCTATCGTAGTAGGCTGGACCAAAGTCAAGCATTTCCTTAATAGTGTCTAAGAAAACATCAATATTTTTCCCCTCTAGGGCTGATATTTCTATAATCCTATCGAAATCGTAAGATCTAAAATTCTCTCTGATATGGGCTAGTCTCTCCCTATCTGTAAGATCGGTCTTGTTTATTAGAAGAATCTTGGGTAGCTTAATTTTTTCCAGCATTTCTAGGATTTCCCCGTCAATCCTTCCAATTTCCTCCGAATCATCCACAACCATGGTGATGATGTCAGATTCCTTGAGGCTTTCTTCTGAGAAGGTCAAAAGTCTTTCTTGAAGCTTGTTTCTAGGAGTTTGGATTCCTGGTGTATCAAGAAAGATAATTTGACTTTCATCATCGTTATATATAATTTGTATCTTATCTCTGGTAGTTTGGGGCTTGTTTGAGATTATAGAGATCTTCTCGCCTATAATCTTCTCCATTAGGGTTGATTTGCCAACATTGGCCCTTCCTACAACAGAGACGAATCCTGATTTTATCATTGTAAATCCTTTTTGCCGAAACTGTGTGGAAGAAGGTCTTCCAAAGTGTAGGTCTTATAATCGTCTAGGGAGTTTGCTATTACGATCTGCGTATCCTCATCAAAAAACTCCGCCATAAATTGCCTGCAGACTCCGCAAGGATATGTATCTGTCGAATCTCCCGTGATAACTATTGTATCAAATTCTCTAAAACCCTTGGAGATTGCCCCAGCAAGGGCAGATCTTTCCGCACAGAGTGTCGGTGAGTAGGAGGCGTTTTCGATGTTTACTCCCTCAAAAACTTCTCCTTCCTTAGTTAGGACAACTGCCGAAACCCTAAAGTGTGAATAAGGAGAGTAAGATTTTTCCTTATTGTCTAGGGCAAGTTTTATTAATTTATCTAAATCTTTCATGAAAATATCCCAAATATTGCAAAGGCCACGCTTATACCAAGTATGGCTCCCCTAATTATCTCCTTTGTCGAATGAATATCTGCCTCGTATCTGGATTCTGCAACTATAAGGGCGAGTAAGACCATAAGGATCATTACCATGGGATTGTCCACGAGGAGGATTCCTATGGTCGCAAGGCCAAATGATACGGAAGTGTGTCCGCTCACAAAGCCTCCCCTAAAGGCAGTTCCGTGACCCTCGTAGAAAATTCCCTTAAGGAATATGGTTATGATTATGATTAGAGAAATCGAAATTACCGCCAAATGGCTCGGTCTTCTCGCAATCCTCAAGATTACTGAATCGTAGAAGTTAAGGAACTTATCGAAAAATATCATATAGCCCACAAAAAGCGCATTGAGGGCTGCTACGAAGGTAGCCGCTGCAGATACGTCTTTGGCGGACTTGGCAAGAGATAGCCACCTGCCGTCAGCTGCTATATCGACAGCGTTCTCAAGGGCTGTATTTACAAGCTCTAGGGCTATGACTGATGATATGGCAAAGATTAGAAACATCATCTCAATCCTAGAAATATTGAAAAACAAGCTTGCCACAAAGACTATGGCGCAAGCTAAAAGATGAAATTTCATGTTTTTTTCGTGATTAATAGCAAAGACTAGGCCCTCGTAGGCATAGTCGAAGCCTTTGAGAAACTTCTGCCCGTGGCTAAGGTTCTCCTTGGTATAGATCTTCCCGTATTCCACGTTGGCGTATCTTTGCTCAAGTCTTAGCTCTTCCTTGATTTCTTCCTTAAGCTCGTCTCTAAATTCTAGAAACTTTTCATCTTCCTTATTTGCTTCTTCCTTTTCCTTCTCGTAGTCGTTTTTGTCCATATGGTCAAAGTTCTCGTGATCGTCGTTCTTGAAGACTCTAAGATTTCTCATGACTTCCTTCTCACGACGACGCATCTCTCTTTTCTCGTCTTCTTCCATATGATCGTAGCCTAAAAGATGGAGGGTGGAGTGGCAGGTCAGATACATGATTTCGCGCCTTAGAGAATGGCCAAACTCCATAGCCTGGTCTTTGGCAACATCCAGACATATTACTATATCTCCCAGCATCTTATCAGCGTCTGGTAAGTCTATCGTATCATCTAGGGGGAAGGATAGGACATCTGTTGGCCTATCCACATCCCTAAATTCCCTATTTAGCCTATGAATTTCCTCCCTGTCGACAAAGGTGATGGAAACTTCGTAGTCTTCGCCCAATCCTTCAGTCTTTAGGACTTCCTTGACAGTTCTTTCTAGGTCAGCATCCATTTCTATTTTTTCTTCTGTATTGTTTTCAATTAAAAGATGCATAAGCCTTCCTATTCTTTCTTGCTATTAGCTTCCTTTTCTTTTTTCTCAGCCATCCTTCTCGCATCTTCCTTATCGTAGGCATCGATTATCCTTTGGACAAGAGGATGTCTTACTACGTCTATAGAAGAAAATTCCATAAAGGCAATTCCTTCTACATTCCTAAGAATATGCTCTGCCGCCCTTATCCCGCTTTTCTTGCCGCGAGGAAGGTCGACTTGGGTCTTATCTCCTGTGATTATGGCCTTGGAACCAAAGCCAAGTCTTGTAAGAAACATCTTCATCTGCTCGTAGGTCGTATTTTGGGCCTCATCCAAGATCACAAAGGACCTATCGAGTGTCCTACCTCTCATGTAGGCAAGGGGAGCGACTTCTATAAGGCCCTTTTCTACGAGATTTTGATAAGTGTCAAAGCCTAAAATATCAAAGAGTCCATCGTAGAGTGGTCTTAGATATGGGTCTACCTTATCTTGTAGGTCTCCTGGAAGAAAACCAAGGCTTTCTCCTGCTTCGACAGCCGGACGAGTGAGTATTATCCTATCCACTTCTCCAGCCTTGAAGGCTCTAACTGCCATAGCTACTGCAAGGTAGGTCTTTCCTGTTCCTGCTGGTCCTATACCAAAGACGACATCATTGTTTCTGATCTTTTCAATATAAGACCTTTGTCCCAAAGTCTTTGGCTTGATTGGCTTGCCATCAGCCCTTGTGACTATCACATCACCCAAAAGCCCCTTAATCACGTCTTTGTTTTCTCTTTCGAGCATGTCTGCATGATACTTGATCTTTTGAAAGTCAAGAGACTCGCCCTTACTTATAAGAGTAAGGAGTTGTTCTAAGAGATCTTTGGTAAGCTTAGTATTAAGCTCTTCTCCCTTAATCTCCAGGTCATTATCCTTAACCTTAATCTTAGTATCAAATCTTTCTTCTATATATTTTCTGTTTTTGTCAAAACTCCCAAACAAGCTAATAACTTGGTCAGGGTTTTCTATTGCTAATAATTCTATGATATCAATCCTCCATTAAGAATATTATACTATTTATTGTTACAAATATGTTGAAATTTCTGAAATTTAAAAAAACTTCTATATAAAATAAAAGTTTATTAAATAAAGGCTCTGTCTGAGGAAGGACCCTAGTTTCCAATTGAAAGTTACAATGAGCGGAAGTACTCCCTTATCTCTAATGGTCCTGGCCACAATGGACTAAGTGAATTGATGGCAGGTGCCGGACTGTCGGGCTTCGATTTTTGAAGAAAATCGAATAGTGGGACTTATTTGAAAAATAAGTCCCAAGAACTCGAAGAGTTCACAATCGAGGATTTTCGAGATGAAGGTCAAGCCCTGCTATCCTCCATGAGCAGGACGGGCTTATCCTCTTTATCCGCAAAAACGCCTATTGTAGCTACAACCCCTTATCTCGAGCGGAGCGAAGCGGAGTCGAGAGATCTCTGTTTAATTTTCATAAATCAAGTAGCCTATTAAAGAAGAATAATTATCCTCAAGGCAGTAGTAAGAAAGCAAGCCCTAGAGCTTGCATCCTACTTTCTCTTAGAGACAGGCTTACCCAGAATTTCTGAGTAGATCAAGGCCTTTCTAAGAGTCCTTCTTTTATTTTTAACTTTATCTTCTTCGTAGAGCTTTTCTTTTTTTCTCTTTGCCCTACTTTCTTCTATTCTTCTTTCAGCTGCTGGGTCTCCCTCTTCCTTTTTTATTCTGAAGTCTTCTTTGGGGAGCTTTCCTTGCTTTTGCTTAGTATTATTCGAAACTTTTTTCTTTATCTTTTTCTTATCAGATCCAAACATCTCGCCTACAGGCTCATCCATATATTCGTTTAGGAGCTCGTTAGTCTTTTTGATCCACTCATCAAAGGATGGTTTAGGACTTTTACCAGTATCTTTTTTCTTTGGAAAGATTCTAGACATCTAGATCAGCCCCATCTTCTCCAGAAATGGACTCGCGCATCTTGGTGTCGGCATTTACATTTTTGATATTGTAATAATCCATCACGCCGAGATTGCCCTCTTCGAAGGCCTTGGCTATAGCTGTTGGAATCTTACTTTCTGCTTCAACTACCTTGGCCCTGTTTTCTTGCTCAAGGGCGATAGCTTGGGCACGTCTTTCTTCAGCCTTGGCTTGGGCGATATTCTTATCTGCCTCTGCTTGGTCTCTTTGAAGTTGAGCGCCGACGTTTCTTCCGACATCAACATCTGCTATATCAATTGATAAAATCTCGAAGGCGGTTCCGCTATCAAGCCCTTTCATAAGGACTGTTTGGGAAATATTGTCAGGATTCTCTAGAACTTGGGCGTGAGAATTAGATGAACCTACTGTAGTTACAATACCTTCTCCAACCCTGGCTATGATAGTCTCTTCACCTGCACCACCTACTAGTCTTTCGATATTAGCCCTAACAGTAACCTTGGCTATAACCTTAACCTCGATTCCGTTTTTGGCAACAGCGGCGATTACTGGTGTGTTGATTACCTTTGGTGTAACAGAAACTTGAACAGCTTCGAATACATTACGTCCTGCAAGGTCAATAGCTGCGGCTTGCTCAAAAGAAAGATCGATGTTTGCTCTTTCTGCTGCAATTAGCGCATCAACAACTTGGTTGATGTTTCCTCCTGCCAGATAGTGACTTTCCAAATCATTGGTAGAAATTTGGATCCCTGCTTGGTGGGACTTAATCATTGCATTTACAATCTTTGATGGAGAAAGTCTCCTAAAACGCATAGCGACAAGGGCTGGCATTGAAATATTTACTCCAGAAAATCTAGCAGTTATCCAAAGTCCAACCGGAACCATGGTGAAAAACAACACCAATAAAACGACAATTATGCCTAAAATTACAAAATTCATCATATCTCCTTTACCACAATGTGGCCATCTTTTACACTAACAACTTCAATCTTACAGAGGGATTTTATAAATTCCCCCTGGCTAGTAGCATCGTAATAATTACCATCGATTTCAATTCTTCCAGTAGGTCTTAGAATCGACCTACTAGTTCCAGTCTTACCAACTAGATGAGAATAATCAGCTTTCGAATTGTAGCCTCTTTCCTTGCTATTTACACTTTTTAGTATTCCCTTATCGAAAATGTTGGCCCTAAAACCAAGTGTCACATAGACGGTCACACTTATAACAATAGCAAGAGTCGCAGCCACAAGAAGGATCACTTCTCTGCCATCCATCATAAAAGAATTGTATAGGGATAATCCAACTAGGACAAGCCCGCAAATTCCAATAAGGCCAAAACTAGGAATAAAAATCTCAAGAGCCAAGAGAGTAATCCCTGCCACAAAAGAAATCAAAGGCCAGACTTCAGCAATCGGATGTCTTGAATTAGTAAAATAAAAGACCCCCAAAAAGGCCAAAGCACTAATAGCAAAAAAAGCCTTCTTCTCAGTAAACAAAACCGAAATCAAGCTTACAACAGCCAGCACAAAACTTAAGCCAATAACAAGTTCAAACATCATACATTTTCCTTTCTGCTCTTAGTATAATTATCATATAAATTGAAGGAAAAATCAAGAAAAAGGGGGAGGAAGATATTTTTTAAAATATCTATCACTAAAAATGTTTTGATATTGGAATATCTGGATATTAGAGTATTTCTCTAAGCAGGGTTGAACCCTTCGAACCCAAGGGGACAGGCTAAGGAATCCGTAAATTATTTAAAATAATTTATATTAAAATTTTTAAGAATAATATATCTGGGTAATTAAAATTCATTTCTTATGAAGGTGTCCCTTCGAACCTCTGGGAGACAACCTCTTGGGGCTTTCCGCATGCCCCATCCGGTTTTCTCCCAGGCCCTCTTTTCCACTCAACCCCGCGGGCGGCCTCGGCAGGGGCCAATAAAGGGAAGAAGTTCGCTCCGCGAATTCCTCTTAAGTATTGGGGTAGGCTTTCATATAGAAAGCCTTATTGAAGAAAAATGTAGGCTTGCATAGGCAAGCCTTTTTTAGTACAAATAAAAAACATGATACGCTTTGCGAAAGCAAAGCTTTCTGCTTTAATTCTTCATAAGCGAGAAGCATGTATAATCAGAGTGAGCGTTAAGAAAATTTATCTGTTTGAGCGAAGCGAGTTATAAATTTTTAGCGAATGATGATTAGAAATTCCTAGCTACTAAACAAATTAAAACGAAGGGTTCCGCCTACTAAAAAAGATTGGCGTTAGCCAATCAACTGGTTTCGCACTCCGCTAAGGAGCAGAGGGGGTGAGGGGAAAAGGGGTTCTAGGGGAAAGACTGGAGGGGGCCTCTGCCGCCCCCTTAGGCTGTCCCCTAGAGAACGAAGTCATTAACTTAATTATTAAAATAACTAGATTGTTCAGATAAACTATATCTAAAAATATTTTTAGTTTTAGGATATTTTTAAAAAAATCTCTAAAAAAGCCCCCTTTTGTAAAAGGGAGGCTTTCCTGTATCATTAGTTATTTTGAACTTGATCTAGAATTTCTCTTGCACTTTCTATAACTTCGTTTGAGTGGTCGATTAGGGCTTGGATTTCGTCTTCCCTTCCTTCGATTGCTTCTGGAGCTTCTGTTTGAAGGATTTCTAGGGCTCTCATTGTTACTCTTGAATCAAAGATTGATTGTTCAAGTTCAGCTATTGCTTCTTCTTTTGTTTGAGCACCTTCTGAGTCTTCCTTATCTTCCTTGGCTTCTTTATCCTCTGCTTTTTCGTCATCAGCAGTTTCTTCTTTATCAGAAGCTTCTTTATCGTCAGTCTTTTCTTCTTTAGAATCTGATTTATCAGCCTTATCTGACTTGTCGGCATCTTTGTTGTCTTTGTCTTTGTCTTTATCTTTTTCTTCAGCTTCTTTGTCGTCTGCTTTTTCTTCTGTTTCTTTTGAGTCAGCGCTTTCTGTTACTTCTGTTTCGTTTTTGCTATCATCAGCAGTATTTTTGTTTTCGCTCATGTTGTTGCATGATGCTAGTGATAAAGATAGTAAAAGTCCTGCTAGAACTACTTTGTTTTTAATTTTCATAATATCTCTCCTTTTTATCCTTATTTATTCTTTTTTCTTGTAAATATTAGAGCGATCGCTGCAACTACAGCAACTCCTCCAACCACTGGAAGGATTGCATCTACACCTGTCCTAACCTTACCCTTAGATTTCTTGCTTGATGTTACAACCTTCTTTGTTGTTTTTTTCTTAGCATCTTCTTTGGCCTTAGGACTATCCTTTTCTGGTTCTTTTGGATTTAATTTAGCGTCAAATTCTTCTTTCAATTCATTAATATCATCAATGGTCTTGGAATTATCTGACTTAAATTCTTCTAATTTTTCCTTGTATTCTTTCTTTAATTCCTTCAAAGATTTTTCAGTCAAGCTGTCTGTTTTAGCTTGATCAATATATTTTTCTAAGGATTCAATCTCAGCGTTAAACTTAGAATAGTAATCTGTAATATCAGTCTTTGCTTTTTTTACTTTATCAAGGTTTTCCTTAGTCTTATCTTCCTTGAGGGCGTCATAAGCATCGCCGTATGCCTTTTGTAGTTCTGCTGTTGCTCTTAGATATTCGTTACTTTTAATGAAGTCACCGTGTTTTTCTATTACAGATTCGATTTCCTTTTCCTCTTCTGTAGAAACTTTTACACTGAGGGCATTCTTTGCTTTTTCCATCTTAGTCTTGGCAGCTTCTAGCTCTTCAAGTGTAGTATACTTTTTGTTTTTAAAATCTTCTAGAGCTTTGTCATAAGCTTTTTTCTTCTCATCAGAAGCATTTTTATAGATATCAGAACTTTTTACTTCTTCGTATTCTTTTAATAGCTTTTCATATTCAGAATCAAGATCTGAGCCCTTTTCTTCTTCCTCATTGACCAGACTCTTAGCTTCAGCTACTGCAGCATCGTAGTTTTCTAAAGCTTTAGATACTTTATTAGAATCAGTCACATCACTTTCGATAAGTGCCAATAGAG
Source organism: Anaerococcus marasmi (assembly GCF_900290195.1). Classification (GTDB taxonomy): domain Bacteria; phylum Bacillota; class Clostridia; order Tissierellales; family Peptoniphilaceae; genus Anaerococcus; species Anaerococcus marasmi. Next base: position 1,077,986 of record NZ_OLMF01000004.1, read on the forward strand.
CATCTTTTGCATCAAGATATTTTTTTACTGAATTTTTTTCAGACTCAATATTTCTTGCTTCAACTTTTTTAAGATTTTCTTCTGTGAAATCAGTCGCTCTATCAAAATCAATTTTTACTAGAGCTTCAAGCTTGTAGTCGAAAACATCCTTGTCAGATAATTCATTGAATTTATTACTTGGGAAGCCCTTCATATCATCGATTGCCTTTTCTTCTTCCTTGCTTAGGGCAATTTTTTCTTCTTCTATGTTTTCCCTTTTAGAAACTTCCTCTATAACCTTCTTAAGCTCTTCTGTTTTTTCTGAAATACTCTTAGCTTGAGATTCAATATCATCATAAACCACAAGTGAATTAGCTAGTACTTCTTTTAATCCAGAATCTTTTTTGATCTCTAAAAGTTTACTAGCCTTATCAATTTGTTTTTTAAGCTCAGTTCTCGCATCTCTTGCACTATAGACTCTATATCCAAGCTTAGAAACTGCCTTATAATAGTTACTTTCTACTTCTTCTTTTTCGCTATCATCTTCTAGTGATTTAAGCTCTTTTCCATCAGCTTCTTTTATTGCCTTTTTAAAAGCTTCTAGAGCTTTTCCATGTTCTACTATCTCTGCGTCAGTAGCAAGTTTTATAGCATTACTCTTACCAAGTTCTGATTCATAAGCATCGATTTTAGCAAGAAGCTCATTCTTTCTTTCTTCAAGATTTTTATCTTCTTTTTCGTCATCTTTATCCTTATCGTCAGATTTTCCATCACCAGAAGTAACAGGTTCATTCTGAATAATATCCCCTGTTTCAAGACTATCATCTGATGATTGTCCATCTTTAGTAGTTTGACCTTCTTTTTTCTCTGCATCTTTATTTGCACCTTCAGATTCATCAGCTTTAGGACTTGCATCAGGTGCTTGAGTACCTTCTGTTCCTCCAACTTCAGATGCTGCTTCCTCAGCATAAGCAAGGTTATTTAATTTTAAATTATAATTATGGCTAGTCTGCACAGGACCTAAGCCAAGGGCCAGTAAAAGTACAGCTGCCCCTAGTTTTCTCTTATTCATTATATCTCCTATTAATTTTCTACATTATATATAAATTATATAGCTTTCTAAGATAGATGTCAAAAGGACTTGTAGTTTATAAGGGACTCCCTTATTATCCCCAGAGGGAAAGAGGTAGATATTTTGAAATATCTTTTACTAAAGATGTTTTTAATATAGTTATCTGAATAATCTAGTTAATATTATAATTAAGTTAATATCTTCGTTCTCTAGGGGACAGCCTAAGGGGGCGGCAGAGGCCCCCTCCAGTCTTTCCCCTAGAACCCCTTTTCCCCTCACCCCCTCTGCTCCTTAGCGGAGTGCGAAACTAGATGATTGGCTTACGCCAATCTTTTTTAGTAGGCAGAACCCTTCGTTTTAGTTTATCTTAAGGCTGGGGATTCCTAATCATCATTCGCTAAAAATTTATAACTCGCTTCGCTCAAACAAATAAATTTTCTTAACGCTCACTCTGATTATACATGCTGCCCGGTAAATGTTATTTGTAAGATATACTAAAGAATATATTGTATCTTTATCTAAATAAATAAGAAAAATTCTTCCTAGCTACGCTAGATCAGAATTATATAAATATGTAATTTTTAAAATAAAATATGATACGCTTTTCGAAAGCAAAGCTTACCCCTTCCCTTCCCCTGTGGACGAGTAGAAATGTCTAATCAAGTCTCTCGTTAAGAAAATCGATTTGTTTGAGCGTTAGCGAGTTATCGATTTTTAGAGAGACGGAGATTATACATTGTTAAATACAAGAAATAGTCAAGCGAAGGGATCCCCCTACCAACAAAGATTTGCGTAGCAAATCGACCTTTTCCGCACTCCGCTTAAGGAGCAGAGGGGGTGAATGACAAAGGGGTCAAGGGGAAAGGGTAGAGGGGGCCTCTGCCGCCCCCTTAGCCTGTCCCCTTGGGTTCGAAGGGTTCAACCCTGCTTAAGGACATATTCTAATATATAAATATCTTGATTCCAAAGATTTTTAGTCTCAGATATTTTAGAAAAAAATCTCCCTACCCACCTTTTTGTGCCAAAATAAAAGACCCTTTGGGGAAAGGGTCTTAAATCGTGAGTACCGCGGTTACTAAATTAATACTTTGTCTATAGAGTGCACTCTTCAGTGACTAAAGTATTATTAGTCTCTTTTTTTGCTTGCTGCGTAAGCAACTGAAGCTGCTGCTAAGATTCCAGCAACACCTGTTACTCCTGCAACACCTGTTTTAGCGTTAGAAGATGCTTTTTTAGCTGCTGGTGCTTTTTCGTTTTTGTCTTCTTTTTCGTCTTTTTTGTCAGCGTCTTTTTCGTCTTCTTTGTCAGCTGGTTTGTCTTTGTTATCTTCTTCTTTATCAGCTGGCTTATCTTTGTTGTCGTCTTTATCAGCTGGTTTGTCTTTGTTATCTTCTTCTTTGTCAGCTTCTTCTTCTTGTTTGTTTAAATCTTTAAGAAGATCTTTACCTTCTTTATCTACTTCTTCAACTTCTTTAGTTAAATCTTTGATTTCTTCTAGGCTAGCATCTTCAGCAGCGTAAGCTGTTGAGAAAAGAAGATCAGATACAGCTACTTTTTTGCCAAGAGCTTTACCAAGTTTGTTGATAGCTGCGTTAGCTTTTTCTAGGTAAGCGTCAATAGCTACTTTGTTCTTTTCATAAAGTTTTGGAGCTGTAACTTTGATAAGTTCTACTGCTTTTACAGTAACTCTTGCATCTTCGTAAGCTTTTTCAGCTTTTGCAAGAACATCTTCTTTAGATTCAGAGTCTTTATCAGATTCAGAGTCTTTATCAGCTGGGTCAACTGTGATGTATTTTAGATCTCCGTATTTTTCAGCTCTACCGATTTTTGCTCTTTCAGCACCTGCTGCTAGGAATTCAGCCTTAGCTACTCCGTAATCTCCTTCAGCAGCTGCTGTTTCTATAACAGCGTTTTGGTAGTTAGATTCAGCAACATCAAGTTCTTCTGCTGCTCTATCAACTGCGATTTGAAGTTTACGTCTTGTTTCTTCTCTTCCTTCTAGTTCTTTTTCAACTTCTTTGTATTTAGCTTGTTTTGCAAGTAAATCTTCGAGACTAGCTTGTTGAGCATTTTGGCTAGCTTCGTTTCCGGCACCTAGTGTAAAATTATCTCTAGTTACATCCATCCAACCTGTAGCTGATGAAGAACCACCATTACCTTTAAGTTGTTCGAAAATTCTGTTTCCTTCTTCATCAATAGAAGCAAATCTTCTTTGGATGTCTTCTTCTTCTTCATCGTGTTTATCAACTGCTGCTTTAGCTTCTTCGTGAGCTGCTTCTTTAGCATCTCTTACTTTTTTAGCTTCAGCTTCTTTAGCTTTTGCATCTTGTACAGCTTTGAATGCCTTAACGAATTTTGTTTCAGCATCTCTGTATTCTTGAGTGATTATAACTTCACCTTTTTTCTCGTTACCTGTTTTTGTTGATTCAGCAAATGCTGGTGTAACTGCACCAAGTCCTAGAGCTAGTGCAAGAGCACCTGCTGCTAATTTATTTGTTTTCATAATTGTAATTCTCCTTTGTTTTTAAAAAACTATTAATATAGTACTCACTTTACAATTATAATGATACACCACTTTCTAAATATTTGCAACACATTTTCTACAAAAAGTGCAAAATTTTTAAATTTCCTCCACAATTTATAGATATTAGTTACAAATTAGTATCAAATATATAATTGTTTATTACATTATAACACTTTTCGGACAGAATTAAAGCCCTTTTGAAGATTTTTTCTTTAAAATAATGAAAAATAATAAAAGGGATTGGATTTTGTAAGCTGTGGGCAAATAAAAACCAGGGTTTTAGCCCTGGCGAGAATGTAAATAAGTTCAAATTCACCCTTATTTCGACCGAAGCGGAAGAATCTCTTTTTGATTTATATTTTTATTTGACTTAAGATATTTAGAAATACAGAGATATCTCGACTCCGCTTCGCTACGCTCGATACAAGGGTAGTGTGGAGTCTCGACTTTACCTTTCCTTATCCCGACTCTATTCTACCCCTTATCCCGACCGAAGTGGAGGGATCTCTCAGAGATATCTCGACTCCGCTTCGCTCCGCTCGATATAAGGGGTGTTAATCTCGACCGTAGTGGAGAGATCTCTTTTTGATTTATATTTTTCTTTTGACTTAAGATATTTATAACCACCGTAGATGTCTCGACTCCGCATTCGCTCCGCTCGACATAAGGGAGGGAGTTTTACGTTTCGCTCCGCTCGACGGTAGTTTGCGGGCTCAGCCACGCTTCACCTCGCAAAGCCTCGATTAAGGTCTGCCATTAGCTCACTCTGTTCGCTGTGGCCAGAACCATTAGATATAAGGGGACTGTCTTTCTTGCTATTATATTAAGCACAGTTTTCCCTTACTTCGACCTTGTGGAGAAGTCTCAGGTGTTGGGATATTTGTCTAGATAAGTTTTTCTTTGATATTTACATGTCATCTTAGACTGTAGACCTCTCGTCGCTTCCCCGTGGAAGCTCTGTCGACGGTAGTTTGCGGACTCAGCTTCGCTTCACCTCGCAAAGCCTCGATTAAGGAATTTCATCAGTTCGCTGCGCTCACTGTGACAATTCCATTAGAGGTGGAAGAGTGCGGAATTCAACTTTCTCTATCCTTTATGGTAGAGATGTCTCGACTCCGCTTCGCTCCGCTCGACATAAGGGAGTGGTGGGAGTCTCGGCTACACTCGATATAAGATATAAAACGAAGTGGTAAACTCGCTTCGATCTATATAAGGATACGGTAATAGCAGCTTCGCTCCCTTAATTTTCCTCAAAAAACTTATACATTTTCTCAAAGACTATCATTCTGTGGTCTTCGTTTTTGAAGGAGTGGTCGGCTCCTTCAATTTGCTCGTAGTCTGCCTTTGGGTAGGCCTTTTGGAGTTTTACGTTGGCATCGTTAAAGACTAAGTCGTCTGCATCTCCCCTTAGGATTAGGACCTTGCCCTTGTATTTTTCGGCAGCCCCGTAGATATTTTTCTTTAGAAAGTCTATGAGGAAGTTCTTGTGAAGTTTGACTCCTCCTATATCTACGTCTTCTACACTTCTTATGATTTCGGCGTAGGTTTTGTGGCCGTCTATTTCTGATTTTTTATTTCTCATCTCGCCTTCGAACATGGTTTTGGCCATGACTTTGATGTAGTCAGGGTTATTCATATCGCTTGCTGGTGCAAGGAGGCACATGGCTTTTGGCTTAAGCTTGAAGGCTTTTAGTGTGGCTATGACTCCACCTAGGGAGTGGCCCACCCAGTAGAGTCTTTCATTGTCTACATAGGCTTTAATTTTGACGAATTCGTGGATGAGTTCTGCTTCTTTTTCTTCTCTCGATACGGTCATATCGTAGAAGTCTCCGTCGGACTCGCATGTTCCCGAAAAGTCAAATCTTGCTACAATATAGCCCCTATCTGTGAGGTATCTTGCGTTTTGTACCCTAAAGAAGCTCGATCCATTCCTGTCTCCTCCGAATCCGTGATAAATTATTACTGTTGGATATTTCTTATCTTCTGTGAAATCATCAGGAGTGTTGATCACTCCTCTTAGGATGATTCCATCTTCTTTTTTGATTTGTGAATAGATGTATTTCATTTATAGCTCGTTTAGTATTCTTGCCATTTCTACTCCTGAAGCTGAGGCTTGAGATAGGGAATGGGTTACTCCTGAGCCATCTCCTAGGCAGTAGAGTCTTTTCTTGTTTGTTTCAAATCTTTCGTCCACGTCTACTACAGAATTGTAGAATTTGACTTCTATTCCGTATAGGAGGGTGTCATCATTGGCCATTCCTGGGGCGATTTTGTCTAGTTGGTAGATCATCTCGATTATATCATCGAGTTGTCTTTTTGGCATAACTAGGGATAGGTCGCCTGCTGTCGCATTTAGGGTTGGCTTGGTGAAGGATTTAGCCATTCTTCTTTCTGATGAACGGCGGCCCTTGACTAGGTCACCAAATCTTTGCATGAGGACTCCTCCTCCAAGCATGTTTGAAAGCTTGGCAATAGATTCGCCGTATTCGTTGGAATCTTCGAATGGTTCGGTGAATCTATTGGTTACTAGGAGGGCAAAGTTGGTGTTTTCTGATTGAAGTTTAGGGTCTGTGAATGAGTGACCGTTTACTGTAAGAACTCCGTTGGTGTTTTCTGTTACTACATGGCCGTATGGGTTCATGCAGAAGGTCCTTACTATATCGTTGTATTGTTTGGTTTGATACATGATTTTGGCTTCGTAGACATCATCTGTGATGTGTTTGAAGACTTCTGCAGGAACTTCTACCCTGACACCTATGTCGACTCTGTTTCTCTTAAGTCCTACGTCAAACTTATCGCAGACATCAGCAATCCACTTAGAGCCTGATCTTCCTGCTGCAAGGACTAGGTCCTCTGCTTGGTAGACTTCGTCTCCTGTGTGGATGATGTATTTGTTATCTTCGTATTCTACCTTATCTACCATTGTGTTAAACTCAAAGTCTATGGTGTCTTTGACATAGTCGAATATTCTTTGGAGGATTATCTTATTTCTATCAGTTCCAAAGTGGCGAACCTTGGCTGATAGAAGGTGAAGGTCGTGACGTAGACATTTGGTCTTTAGGTCGTTTTTGTCTGTAGAGTAAAGCTCTAGGTCACTTCCCCCATCAAAGTCCATAAGGACTGAGTCTACGTATTCCATAAGTTCCATGGCTTTTTTCTCGCCTATGTACTGGTGGAGGTCTCCTCCAAAGCTTGTGGTGATGTTGTATTTCCCATCTGAGAGGGTTCCTGCTCCTCCGAATCCGTACATGATGTTACATGGCTTACATCCTATACAGTGATCAACTTTGCCTTCTGTTATAGGACAAGTCCTGTTGGCTACTTTCCTACCGCCATCTATTATCAAAACTTTCTTATTTGTTTTTAGTTTGGTTAGCTCATAAGCAAGGAAGGCACCGCTTGCTCCTGCGCCTACTACTACGATATCGTACTTTTTCATATACTCTCCTTTACATAATTAGCCTAATATATTATACAAGTTCTATGTCTTTAATGAAACTATTATTTATTTTTTAACAATCTTGTGATAGAATGTATATAATTTTATAAGGAGATATTATGAGAGAAGCATTTAAGAAAGCATTCCCATACACTATCCCTGTTATAGTAGGCTATGTCTTCCTTGGTCTTACCTTTGGAATCATGGTTAGTCAAGCAGGATTTTCTGCAATCCTCGCTCCTATTATATCACTTACGGTGTATGCTGGAAGTATGCAATTTGTATTGTTACCCTTGCTCAAAACCGACATTACCGTACTTGCTATCATCATCCTTACTCTTTCAGTAAATATCAGGATGATGTTTTATGGTTTGTCCTTACTAAAAGAATTTAAGAATTCGAAATCCAAGTTACTATTTATCCTGACCCTATCAGATGAGTCCTTCGCCCTGGATACTTCAATAAAGCCACCTGAGGGAGTAAATCGCGGGGACTTTTATCTAGCGATAGGCATCATCAACTACCTAGTCTGGGCTCTAGCTTCCTATGTGGGAGCCCTTTTGGGAAATATGATTAGCTTTAACACGGCGGGCTTAGACTTTGTCCTAACAGCGCTTTTCCTAGTGCTTTTGGTAGAACAGTTCAATGCTACCAGAAACCACAGGCCCTTGATGATAGGGCTAGCCATGTCAATTATAGCTCTATTAATATTCGGCAAGGATAAGTTTATGATACCTGCCCTATTATTAATAGTAATGAGTCTGTTTGCAGTAAGAGGAAAGGTGGAAGACTATAATGAATAGAATGATTATGATAATAGCAGCCTCTGCCATTACAACCTTTATGATAAGGTCTGTTCCCTTTGTCTTTTTTAGCAAAAGGAAACTACCTGATCTAGTAAAGTACTACGGTAGGTACCTCCCCTTTGCCCTAATGCCCTTGCTTGTGGTCTTTGGCTTAAGAAACATCGATATCACCCATTACCCATATGGACTTGCTGAAATTATTGCATCAGCTGTCGTGATTTTCTTACATTTTAGGTTCAAGAAGCTCTTCTTGTCTATATCTGTAGGAACCATTCTCTACATGTTTTTAATTCAAATAGTATTCGTCTAGTTTTACGGTAAAGTAGTAAGTAATAAATAGAAAAGAATAGTTAGGAGCTAATATGAACAAAGAAATATCAATATCAAACAACAAAGCCATCCTAAACTTCTCCAAGGCCTTCTTCAACAATACTAACGACCTTCTAAGAAGTGATGGTTTCTACGAAGTCCTAAGATCCTTTGTCAAATTCCACAAGGACAATCACACAAGAATCTATACTTATCTAGAGAAATTCTTTAGGGCAAGTGATATAGACCAGCTTTCAAATGAGCTTAGGGATATAACAAAGATACTTACAGTAATGAACATAGATGAGATTAGTGAGAAAATCAACAAGTACCACGATCTCAACAAGGAGCGTGATGCTCTAATAAGAATTGTCGAAGATATGTACGATTACTGGAGAAAAATCGAAAGATACTCCATCATAGAAAAAAACGCCGACAAGGAAGGGCTCGAAGTAGAAAACTTCTTAGGTTCAAACATCAGATTTAAGGACATGATCCTAGAAATCTACAGGAAAGTTGAAGTATCAATCACGGGAGAGAACCCAAAGGTCTTTAGACAAGTACCAGCAGGCGCCAACTCCTCTCTTATAGTAAGAAAGTCCAAAATTGACTACCCAGACTACCTAAAATGGCTCAACAAGATACCATTTATAACAAAAGTAATGATCGAGACTCCTTACATAACCTACACCAAATCCAACAAGCGTGATGGTTTCTTCAAAGAAGTCTTCGACAATCCAATCAAAAATATCGAAATAGACACAGAAGAATACCTCTGCTATCCAGCAAAGATTGCCGATAACCTAATATATGTCTACTTCCACCAAGACTACATCACCCACGGTATATCTGCCTCAAACTTATTCGAGTTATGTGATGAAGAAGAAGCCGTTAATACCAAGCCTGATGGAATATATGTCTTTGGGGTAAAAGACGTTAGGGATCTTGATATCTTCTATGAAGATAAGGAAAACGACCTATTCATAGGCTACTGTAACTTCTGTGACAAGAAGGACTACTTCGGCTATCTTAAGAAAATGTGCCTAACCCTAAACAACATCATATCCATGAAAAGAGGCTTCCTCCCAATCCACGGAGCAGGAGTTAATGTAGTCTTACAAAACAGCAAGAGTGCAAATATAGTAATCCTTGGAGATTCCGGAGCAGGCAAGAGCGAATCAATCGAAGCCTTTAGGTCCCTTGCCAAAGAATATATCCGTGACATGACGGTAATATTTGACGATATGGGGTCTTTCAGACTAAATGGCAAGGATGTTTACGCCTACGGAACAGAAATCGGTGCCTTCGTAAGGCTCGACGACCTAGATTCAGGCTATGCCTTTAAGCAAATAGATAGGTCCATCTTTATGAATCCAGACAAGGTAAACGCAAGGCTAATCATGCCAGTAGCAGACCATAAACAAATCATGGAAGGCTATCACGTAGACTTCTTCCTCTACGCCAACAACTATGACAAGCTAGAAGAAGGAGAAAAATCAATCAGCCTATTCGAAAATAAAGAAGAAGCAATCAAAGTCTTCAAAGAAGGTGCAAGAATGGCCAAGGGAACAACAACAGAAGAAGGACTAGTCAAATCCTACTTCGCAAACCCATTCGGCCCTTACCAAAAACAAGAAATGTGCGATGAACTCATTAAAGAATACTTCGATAAGCTTTACGAAAACAAAATAAAAGTAGGAACAATAAGAACCCAACTTGCCATAGACAATATGGAAAGCGAAGGCCCAAAAAAATCCGCCAGAGAACTTTTTGAAATAATAAAATCTCTATAGAAATAAGCTCCCCTAGCCAGTAAAAAATATGGTTGGGGGAGTTTTTTTGTGCTTGTAAATAAAATAAATATAGGGGGTTGTACCCATGGTATAGTCGCATGCCCACAAAACAGAAAATAAGTATCATCACTCTTTCCCCATCCTTATATCAAGACAAAGGAAGTGAAGTCGATTTTCATCTACTCCCTTATGTCGAGCGGAACGAAGTGAAGTCGAGACATCTCTAATAGATCCCTCCACTGCGGTCGACGGTAGCTTGCGGGCTCAGGTACAAAGACCTTCACCTCGCCAAGCCTCGATTAAGGTCTGCCATCAGCTCACTATGTTCGCTGTGGCCAGAACCATTAGGGATTAGGGGTGTGGGTCGATCGGGATAAGGGTTGAAAAAGTCGAGATTCCTACTTCCCCTTATGTCGAGCGGAGCGAAGCGTAGTCGAGACATCTCCAAGAGATCCCTCCACTGCGGTCGGGATAAGGGATGAAGATAAGTTGGGATAAGGTCTGGAAAAAGATCGAGATAAGGGATAGAAAAAGTCAGAATCCCACTATCCCCTTATGTCGAGCGGAGCGTAGCGGAGTCGAGACATCTCTAGTGAGATCCCTCCACTGCGGTCGGGATAAGGGTGGGAGGAAAGTCGGGATAAGGGTCTGGAATAGCTAGGGTAAGGGTAAAAGCAAAAAGGGCTCTTGCTTTCTAATAGTATCCCTTGTGGGCTTTATTAGTTTTGCAAGAGTCCTTCTCTTTATTAATAATTCTTTATATTAAATCAAGCCTAGACTTTTCCTAGATTGTAGTCTTTGCTTCTTCTTTTTCATTTAGTTTCTCCCTAGCGGAGCTCATCATTAGTTTTACTCTGTTGACTTGGTTGACTTCGCTTGCGCCTGGGTCGTAGTCTATGGCTACTATATTTGCTTCATCATATACTGATCTGATTTTTTTCATAACGCCCTTACCTGTGATGTGGTTTGGTAGGCAGCCGAATGGTTGGATGACTACTATATTTGGGGCGCCTTGTTTGATTAGCTCTACCATCTCACCTGCTAGAAGCCAGCCTTCTCCTGCTTGGTTACCCAGGCTTGTTACGTCCTTGGCATAGTCAGCTATTTGGTCTATATAGCAAGGCTCTTCGAAGTGTTTGCTCTCTCTTAGGGCCTCTCTTACGACTTTTCTGTATTTTTCTACAAGGCTTATACCCATTTTACCTAGCCAAGCGCTTTTCTTATCCTTGCCGTAAAGGTCTGCCTTGATTTCGGTATTTTTCATACAATACATTAGAAAGTCTGTTAGGTCTGGAAGGATTACCTCTGCCCCTTCTCTTTCTAGGATATCTTGGAGGTGGTTGTTAGCTTCTGGGAGGAATTTGACTAGGATTTCTCCTACGATTCCTGCCTTTGGCAATACTAGGTCGTTTCTTTCGATATTGTCAAAGTCCTCTACTATTTCCCCTACCAACTTCTTGTAGTCCTTGCCGGTCATCTTTGGAGCAATTTGCTTACATTTGATGATCCAAGCCTCTTTTAGGTTATTGGTCTCGCCCTTATTTACCTCATAAGGTCTTGTGGCGTTGGATGCTCTGTTGATTAAATCCCCCAAAAGGACTGATCTCATTAGTTTTTTGAGAAGTGGTATAGATGAGGCTTTCTTTAGGTCAAAGCCTGCGTTAGTTTCTATTCCTTGGGCTGAGAGGGCAATTACTGGAATATCATTTAGGCCTGCATCCTTTAGGCCCTTTCTGATGTAGCCTACATAGTTACTTGCCCTGCAGGCTCCTCCTGTTTGGGTCATGAGAAGGGCGATCTTATCAGTATCGTAGCGGCCTGATTTTACAGCTTCTAAGAGCTGGCCTACTACTGTGATTGATGGATAGCAGGAGTCGTTGTTTACGTATTTAAGTCCCGTATCTATTACATCGCTATTGATATCATCAAGGAATTCTATGTTTAGGTCATATTCATGGAAGACTGGTTCCATTATAGCGAAGTGCTCTCTTGCCATTTGTGGGGCAAGGATGGTGTAGCCTTCTTTTACCATCTTCTTGGTAAATTCTGGACTTTCGTAATCGAGCTTATCCATGTCTCCTTTAAGCTCGTTACCTTCGATTCTCTTTTGGTTTAGGGCTTCTAGGAGAGATCTGATTCTTATCTTAACCGCACCGAGGTTACTTACCTCATCTATCTTGATTAAGGTGTAGATCTTGCCGTTGGCCTTTAGGATATCAGCTACTTGATCGCTTGTTACTGCATCTAGACCACATCCGAAGGAGTTAAGTTGGATTAGCTCGAGATTGTCGGTTTGGCCTACGTATTGAGCAGCTCTGTAGAGTCTTGCGTGGTAGGACCATTGATCAAGAACTCTAAGATCATAGGAAAGGTCTGGTGAATTGTAGGCTATGGCATCTTCTGAAAGTACCGGAATCTTCATTGATTCTATTAGCTCAGCAATGCCGTGGTTTACTTCTGGATCTATATGATATGGCCTTCCTGCAAGGACTAGGGCATTTAGATTTTTCTCATTTACAAAATCTAGAATTTCCTTGCCGCGTTTCTTGATTGCATCGTGGTAGTTTTGCATCTCTTGCCAGGCAAGGCTTACCGCATTTCTGATTTCTTTCTTGCCTAAGGTTTTGCCTTCATAGCTATAGTCTTTGAATTCTTCGATAAGTCTATCAGCTATAATTTTCTCAGACTCAAATGATAGGTAAGGGGCCATGTATCTAATATTTTTTAAATCATCGACATTATTTCTAATAAGGTCTGGATAGCCGCTTACTACCGGACAGTTCATCTGATTTTTGGCGTTTTTGTATTGCTTGTATTCATAGAAAATCGCTGGATAGAAGATCGTATCTACGTCCTTTTCGAGGAGATTTTCTATGTGTCCGTGGACTAGCTTGGCTGGGTAGCAGGCTGTCTCTGAGGAAATAGAAGATATGCCCTTCTCGTAAATTTCCCTCGAAGACCTATCAGATAAAACTATATCAAAGCCTAGGCTAGTAAAGAAAGTATGCCAGAAAGGATAGTCTTCGTAGATGTTTAGGACTCTTGGAATTCCAATTTTTCCGAATGTATTTTTATCCTTCAAGGTCTTCCTATTAAATAACAAGTCATACTTAAACTTGTACATATTGTAGTCAGCGAAGCTGTGGCTTTCCTTAACTCCTGCTCCCCTTTCGCACCTGTTTCCAGTTATATATCTTGACCCATCTGGGAAGATATTAATAATTAGAGAACAATTGTTAGAGCATTTCCCGCATCTTGCATTCTTTTGCTCATAGGAGAAGGACTCAAGCTCATCGATATCAGCAAGGCTCGAATGACCTGTGGACTTATCCATTGAGATTAGGGCCATACCCATAGCTCCCATTAGACCGGCAATCTCAGGTCTTGTAGTCTCTCTGCCTGTGATTTTCTCGAAGGCTCTTAGGATTGCATCTCCGTAGAAGGTTCCTCCTTGAACAACGAGATTTTCGCCAAGGCTTCTAGGATCTCTGACCTTGATTACCTTTTGGATGGCGTTTTTGATTACAGAATAGCAAAGTCCTGCCGCAATATCCTCGACTTCTGAGCCTTCCTTTTGGGCTTGTTTGACCTTGGAGTTCATAAATACAGTACATCTTGAACCAAGATCTGCAGGCTCCTTGGATAGGATAGCTCTCTGTTGGAAATCCTCTACACTCATGCCGACAGATGCGGCAAAGGTTGAAAGGAAGGATCCACAACCTGATGAGCAAGCTTCGTTAAGCTGGATACTATCGATAATTCCGTCTTTGATATGCATTGCCTTCATATCTTGGCCACCAATATCTAGGATAAAGTCGACCTTAGGGTTAAAGAATTGAGCTGCCTTGTAGTGGGCGATGGTCTCAACTTCTCCATTATCTACACGAAGGGCCTTCTTGATGAAATCTTCCCCATAACCACAAATCCCGCTTGAAGCGATGTAGGCCTTAGGGTTCTTCTTGATATATCCTTCCTTGAGCATAGAAATTACAACTTCAAGTGGCTTACCCAAATTCATCCTATAATCTTCTAAGAGGATTTTCTTATCTTCGCTTAGCCAAACCATCTTGCTAGTAGTAGAGCCCGCATCGATTCCTACATATATTGGACCCTCGTAGTCGTGAATATCCTTGTAGGCAACCTGGCCTGTGGCGTGTCTTTTCTTAAATTCTTTGTATTCTTCTTCCGACTCAAACAAAGGCTCGAGTCTTTTTGTCATTTCAAGATTTTCTGGAACATCCCCATCGAGCCTTTCAGTTAAAGTCCTATAAGGAATAAATTCCTTAGAATCGGCTGATAAGAGTGCGGCTCCAAGAGCTACGTAGATTTCCGCATTGTCTGGGATGGTGAAGGTATTTTCATCTTCTCCAAGAGTTTCTACAAACCTATCCCTCAAAGATGAGAGGAAGTGGAGAGGACCTCCGAGGAAGGTGATGTTTCCCTCTATTGGTCTACCGCAAGCCAGGTTTGAAATAGTTTGGTTAACTACTGATTGAAATACTGAAATAGCTATATCTTCCCTACTAGCTCCCTCATTCATCAAGGCTTGGATATCGGTTTTAGCAAAAACTCCGCACCTAGAAGCAATCGGATAAACCTTCTTGTAGGATTTCGAAAGCTCATTAAGGCCAGTCGCATCAGTATCTAGGAGGGAGGCCATCTGATCTATAAAAGCTCCCGTTCCTCCAGCACAGATCGAATTCATCCTTTGCTCGACAGATCCCTTAAGATATGTAATCTTAGAATCCTCTCCACCTAGCTCGATTAGGACATCAGTATCTGGAATATATTCTCTGATAGCCCTTGTTTCTGCTATAACTTCTTGGACGAAATCAATACCCAAATAATCTTCCAAAAACATTCCACCAGAGCCTGTAACATTGACAGTTGCTTCATCATCCTTGAATTGGTCAAAGGCCTCTAAAAGAACCGTCCTTACAGTCTCCTTCACATCTGACTTATGTCTAACATATACAGAGTGTAAAATATTAAAATTTGTATCGGTAACTACAAGCTTGACTGTAGTAGAACCTACATCAAGTCCCATGTGTAATCTCATAAGATCCCTTTCTATTTATAAAATAAGATATACTTATATATCATATATTAACTAATTTTACTGTAAATAACACAATAAGGAATTAAACAATCTGCTCAATCCCCTATATCCTATTATACTACTAGAAATTAAAAAACTATAATAATTGGGGGAGATATTTTTTTCTTAAATATCTTTTACTAAAAATATTTAGTATTTAGATATCTGGATATTTGAATATTTCCTTATGCAGGGTTGGACCCTTCGAACCTCAGGGAGACAGCTAAGGGGGCGGCAGCGCTCTAAGTGCCGCTTGGGCAAATGCCCCCTCCACCTTTCCCCTTGACCCCTTTTTCAATGGGCCCGTCGGCCTTAAGAGACCACCCCCTCTGCTCCTTAGCGGAGTGCGAAACCAGTTGATTGGCTTACGCCAATCTTTTTTAGTAGGCGGAACCCTTCGTTTTAGTTTATTTTAAGGCTGGGGATTCCTAATCATCATTCGCTAAAAATTTATAACTCGCTACGCTCAAACAGATAAATTTTCTAAACGCTCACTCTGATTATACATGCTAATCGTCTATGAGTAATGGAAGCTGTAAGCTTTGCTTGGCAAAGCGTATCATATTTTTTTCGCACTAAAAAAGGCTTGCCTATGCAAGCCTACATCTTTCTTCAATAAGGCTTTCTATATGAAAGCCTACCCCAATACTTAAGAGGAATTCGCGGAGCGAACTTCTTCCTTTTATTGGCCCCTGCCGAGGCCGCCCGCGGGGTTGAGTGGAAAAGAGGGCCTGGGAGAAAACCGGATGGGGCATGCGGAAAGCCCCAAGAGGTTGTCTCCCAGAGGTTCGAAGGGACGCCTTCATAAGAAATGGATTTTAATTACCCAGATATACTATTTCTAAAAAGTTCAATATAAACTATATTAAATAATTTACGGGTTCCTTAGACTGTCTCCCTGAGGTTCGAAGGGTCCAACCCTGCTTAGAGAAATATTCTAATATCAAGATACACTAATATCTAAAATATTTAGTCTCAGATATTTAAATATAAATATCTCCAGCAAAAAACTGACCCCTAAGGGCCAGCTTCAAGTAATATTTTCTTTTGTAAGATTAGTTATTCTTTTTTCTTGTAGCTACGATTCCAGCAAGAGATACTGCTGCAAGAGATGCCACTGTAGACATACCTGCTACACCTGTTTTTGGGTTATCGTTCTTTTTAACAGGTTTTTCTTCAGGTTTAACTTCTGGTTTTTCTTCAGGCTTAACCTCTGGTTTTTCCTCCGGCTTAACTTCTGGTTTTTCTTCAGGTTTTACTTCTGGTTTTTCTTCAGGTTTTACTTCTGGAGTTTCGTCAGTGTCAGGTTTTACATTTGGATTTGGATCAGTGTCTGGCTTTACGTTTGTGTTTGGTGTTTTATCTTCCCAAACGTTTGTATTTGGTGTTGTGTCTTCTTTGACATTTGTATTTAGTGTTACATCTTCCCAAACATTTGTATTTGGTGTAGTATCTTCTACTACGTTTGCTGCATATGCATTGCTACCGCCCATTACAAGGCCAGCCGCTAAGGCTAATGCCAAAATATTTTGTTTTTTCATTTAGATATCCTTTCTTATTTTAAAATTAATGAATATATTACTTCTAGGGATATTATAAACTATTTAGCGTGAAAAAGCAAATTTTTGTGGTAATTATGTACTTACTTATAGATTGAAATGTAGGGCTTTATAGGCCTTGTTATTTATATTTAATTTCCTAAAAATATTTAGTCTCAGATATATAAATATCTCCACCAAAAAACTAGCCCCTAAGGGCCAGTTTATAGGAATTTTATTTTATTTTCTTCAAAAGCTCTACCAAGAACTTATAGTTATTAGCAACTGATTCTATATTACATTTTTCTGCTGGTGAGTGGGCTCCTTGGATTTCTGGGCCGAAGGAGATCATTTCTACTTGTGGAATTTCTTTTTTGAATAGACCGCACTCTAGTCCACCGTGGGTTGTTCCTACTATTAGATCATCTCCGTGGATTGCTTTCCATGTTTCGTTGGCTAAATCTATTAGTGGTGTTTCTTCTCTTTGCCAGCCTGAGTATTGGTTGGTTATTTCGTAAGATCCACCGAATCTTTCTACTATTGCCATGGCGATTTCTGCCCTATTTAGCTTAGCAGAGTCTACTTCAGATCTGATCATTGAGTGAAACATTATGGTGTCTTCTCTGTTTTCTAGAAGACCAAGGTTTGATGATGTTACGATGTTGTCTTTATATTTTTTGTAAAGTCCATCTGGTAGGGCAAAGATTGCATCTAGGATGTCCTTACTTACTTTTTGGCTTAGGACTTTGCCATCATATTCTCTCTTTTCTACAGTGATTTTTCCTTTTGGATCTGAGTCCTTGTATTCGTTTAGGACATCTTTAATTCTTTTTTCAATCTCTTCTATAGCCTTATCCCTATCCTTAACTGCTACTAGGCCGTAGGCTGTAGTTGGGATGGCATTTCTCTTAACTCCACCCTTGATGTCTGCGATTTGTACGCCTTCTATTTTGTGAAGAAGTCTGGCTAGGGTTTTAATAGCGTTAGCTCTAAATTTATCAATTTCCATACCAGAGTGGCCGCCTTCAAAGCCAGAAAGCTCAATTGCTATGAAATCTCCGCTTATATCTTCATAATCTTTCTTAAATTCTATCTCAAGGTCAAGTCCTCCAGCACAACCTATGGTAAGGACCCCTTCTTCTTCTGAATCGATATTTATTAGATAGTCTGCCTTAAGTTGGGATAGGTCTAGGGCGTTGGCTCCAACCATGGATGTTTCTTCGCCTGTTGTGATGATGGCTTCGATTGGTCCATGCTCTAGCTTGTCATCATCAAGGATTCCCATAATAAAGGCAACTCCGATTCCGTCATCTGCCCCAAGAGTTGTCCCATTTGCTGTAAGCCAGCCATCTTCTACTAGAAGCTCGATTGGGTCATTGGCAAAGTCGTGGTCTGAGTCGTCTTCTTTTACACAAACCATGTCCATATGGCCTTGGAGGGCAACGGTTGGTCTATCTTCGTAGCCTTTAGAAGCTTCTTTTCTGATGATTACATTAAGAGCTTCATCTTTAACTACTTCAAGCTTTCTCTCTTTGGCAAAGTTTACAAGAAAGTCTGATACTGCCTTTTCATTTCCTGATTCTCTTGGTATTCTGCTTAGCTCATAAAAGTTAGCAAATACTTCTTTTGGTTCTATATTTTTAATTTCCATAATTCCTCCTATGTTTGTCTTTATTATACTCATTAATCATTTCATTTTTAGCCCAAATTTCCTCTTGGACCTTGGCAAAGTAGTCCCTTAGGTTTCTAGAATTTCTAAATTTCTTCCCATTCATAAACTTAGTGTTGGCATTCATGCCAAGACCTATGATAGATTCTTTCTCTTCATTGATTATAATATTATATCTTTGGGAAGTCCCACCTCTCTCATAGCCTACGTTTTCGAGATTGGATACTATGTTCTTTTGCCTATAGAGATAGTAGGGCTTGTAGGAGTTTTTGTCTACGAAATTTCCTATCATTTGGCTTATCTTAAGGCTCTCTCCCCTTTCGGCCTTGACTTTTCCTTCAAAATACTTACTTCCCACCTTCATAGCTAGGGCATGGAAGGTTATATTGTCTGGCTTTAATGTCTCGAGGAGTTCGAAGTTTCTCCTAAAAAGCTCGCTACTTTCTCCAATAAGGCCTATAATAAAGTCCATATTTACTATAAAACCAAGGTCTTTTGCCTTTTGGTAGATTTCTAGGAAGTGGTCATAGTCGTAAGTCCTCTCTGCTCTTTCGACAATTTCTTTGTTAAAGGACTGGGGATTTAAAGAGATACGGCCTACTCCTCCTTCTCTTAGGATTTCTAGCTTTCTTGTATTTAGGGTATCTTCCCTTCCTGCCTCGAAGGTAAATTCCTTGTAGGAAAATTTCTTATTTATTGCAGAAAGAAGCCTTTCTAAGTCATCTTCGTCTATAAAGGAAGGAGTTCCACCGCCGATATATATGGCGTCGAGCCTTTGAGGAAGCTTGATATTTTCTATCTCATAGATTAGGGATGATATATATTCTCCCTTCTCCTTCCTATCTCCCACAATGGTAGGGTAGGAGCAGTACTTGCACCTAGTAGGACAGAAGGGAATGTTGATGTAAATGGAGAAGTCTTGTGGATCAAAAGACATGGACTCTTGTAAGTTCCTGATATCTTCAAGGATCTTAAGCTTCTTATCACTTAGAAAATACTTTTCCTTAAGATCTATTGGACTCATCTTCTCTAAGAGCTTGGATGGCTTAGACCCTGTAAGATAACCCCAAGGAGACTTATAGCCTGTCTCTTTTACAAAAAGCTCGTAGAGAGTTCTTTTAAGATCAGCCTCCTTGTAGGCTATCTTCCCTTCGCCAAATATAATTTCCTCATCATATACTTTTAGACTAGCATCTTCATCAAAAACCAAGTCATCATGGTCATAGAAGATATTTAATATGTCATAAACTTGTTTTCTTTTCTTACTATTTGCGACGTAAAATTTCATAGGGATACTATACTAGAATTTCCTTAAATAAAAAAAGCGGCGAACCGCTTCTTACTTAATCTTCTTAAGAAAATCGAAGGCCCAAGCCCTATCTATCACTTCAGCCTTTTCTTCAAAGTATGGACTATATTGGTCGTAGATTTTCTCATAGATTTCTCTTAGGAAAGGAAGCTTCATAGAATCTCCTCCCCTAGTTAGGATATCAAAGGACTCATCTAGACCGTAGCGGAAGCTTGCTGCTTGGTCGTGACTTAGGCTTAGGTCATCGCTTTCTAAGAGGATATATTTCATAAGCTCAATTGCCCTTAGGGAAAGTCCCGCTTCCATTAGGATAATCTTTTCTCTTAAATCATTTATATCTGTAGTAAGGATTACTTCAAACTTCTCTGCCTCGTTTTTCCTTACTACATCAAGGAGCTTGAAAGAAGACCTTAGGGCAATCCTGTTTTTAACATCGACGAAATTCGGATCGTTGATAATCATAAACTTAAGAGAGTCATCCGTGTAGACAAATCTGTAGTTTAGGACAAACTCATGCCCACACTCAGGGCATGTCGCTTGAGCAAAAGTCCCATCTAGGATTTTCTCCCTCTCGATTGAATCTTCAAAAACTGCTGTATTAAATTCACCATCAAAACCATGACCACATTCTGGACAAGTCATGTGAAATTCTTTTAATCTTTCCTTCATAATAACCCCTTCATTTTTCTTTCTAAGTTAATAAATACCCAAAAGAGCCTGTTTTATTCAAATTTTACTGATTTTAGCAAAGGCATGGCAAGGATAAAGGCTATAATTACAGAAATTAGGGCGTTAAATAGAGAAACTCCCGCCTTTGGTATAAGCTCTGCCATGACAGCTTCATTAGTAAAGCCCATGACAAATTTGTTTGTAATATAAGTCTTTAGTAGATATAAAAAAACATAGGTAAGCTGACCAAAGATTGCTGCAAATGCTAGTCTTTTCTTATCGACAAGCTCTCTTCTCTTCCTATAAATTGCTCCTGCAACAAAGGCTAGGGCAAACTTTGTGACGAAAGTTATAGGTGCTGAAGTAAAATATACTGGGTCAAATAAGTCAAACAAGGCAGATCCAAGTCCTGCTGCAAGCCCACCGAAGCCTGGACCCATAAGGATTCCTGCCAAAAGACAAAATACATTTCCTAAATGAAATCTAGTCTGACCGAAAGGTGTCACGACTGGGATTTGGAAAAATCTGGAAAATATGTAGACTAAAGCAGTAAAAAGCGCAACATAAACCAACTTTTTGGTTGTTAGATTTTTATTCATAAAACCTCCTCGAAATTTATTTCATTTATAGTATAACACAAATTGTAAAGTAAAAATATAAGAGGTGATAAAATGAGTAAAAATTTAGGACCAATACATTACATGATGTATGACAAAATTAAATTTCAAGATAAAATAACAGATTATCTAATGGAAGGAAAGACAGAAGAAATCGATAAGGACTTTCCAAAAGTAAAGACAGATCCTTTAGAAGACTTAGTCGACCAAGAAAATATCCACGGCTGGCTATCTTCTAGGATCGATATGGTTGAAAACAGACTAGCCAAGGCTATAAACTTATCAAAAAATCCAGAAGAAAAATTCTACGAACTAGGAAAAATCGAAGGAAGTAAGGAAAAACTTGATAACTTCGAAGAAGTCTTCGATAAACTAAACCTAAGACTTCTAGACGGCATGCCATGCGACAGAGCCCTAAGAGCAGGAATGGATCAAGACGGTAACCTACTTCTAATAACAGACACTAATCTACATCAACAATACGAAGAAGAGGCAATAAACCCAGAAGATTCCCTAACAGACAGCTGCGAGGGTGGCCACGACCACGATAGCCACGAATCATTTGAAATAGGAAAAATAAGTGGAGTAGAAAATAATAAGAAAAAATCCAAATACCACCAAATGAGATATGAATTTATAAAAGGATTTCTAGAAAATAGCCCATTTAAAGCTGAGCTTTTGGATGGGGTGAATATTAAAATTGGGAAGGAGATATTTTAAAATATCTGAGACTAAATATTTTAGATATTGAATATATTTATGTATTAAAATATGGTTTCGAGCAGGGTTGGACCCTTCGAAACCTTGAAAGATACGAAGGTATTCTTGAAAATATTTTAGATTAAATTTTTTGGGAAAAATATATCTATGTATTAAGATTTTTCATGAAGCAGGGTTGGACCCTTCGAACCCAAGGGGACAGGCTAAGGGGGCGGCAGAGGCCCCCTCTACCCTTTCCCCTTGACCCCTTTGTCATTCACCCCCTCTGCTCCTTAAGCGGAGTGCGAAAAAGGTCGATTTGCTCCGCAAATCTTTGTTGGTAGGGGGATTCCTTCGTCTTACTTATCCTTGGATTTAACAATGTCTAATCTCCGTCTCTCTAAAAATCGATAACTCGCTATCGCTCAAACAAATCGATTTTCTTAACGAGAGACTTGATTAGACATTTCTACTCGTTCACAGTGTAGAGAAAGGGGTTAGCTTTGCTTACGCAAAGCGTATCATATTATATTTTAAAAATCACATATTTATATAATTCTGGTGTAGCGAAGCTACTAAGAATTTTCTGGTTTATTTAGATAAGAATACATATTATGCTTTAGCATATCTTCCAAATAACCTTTACCGAGAAGCATGTATAATCAGAGTGAGCGTTAAGAAAATTTATCTGTTTGAGCGAAGCGAGTTATAAATTTTTAGCGAATGATGATTAGGAATTCCCAGCTTAAAAAAAACTAAAACGAAGAAGTTCTGCCTACAAAAAAGATTGGCGTTAGCCAATCAACTGATTTCGCACTCCGCTAAGGAGCAGAGGGGGTGAGGGAAAAGGGGGCTTGGGGGAAAGCTGGAGGGGGCCTCTGCCGCCCCCTTAGCGTTCCCCCAAGGGTTCGAAGGGTCCAACCCTGCTCGAAGATATATTCTAATACATAGATACATTAAATATTAAATAATTTTTAGCCAAAGATATTTCAATAAAAAATATCTACCTCTCCCACCTGTCTATCCCATTTTTCTTAAGAAACTTTCTTTTCCTATAAGAAATTTCCGCTCCGTTTATTATTATCGATATTACTACTCCTATCAATGTATCTAGGGTTCTGTTGAAGGCGAAAAGGACTGGGAGGTCTGTTGTTTGGTTTACGTTATCTAAGGTAATTGATAAAAATACTATGGCCATTATGGTTAGGGCATTGTAGCGTTTTAGATGGGCCATGATCCATATTATTAGGCCTACTATTAGGCTCATTAGGAAGAAGTCTAGGATATAAGGCTCCTTAAAATCTGGGATCACTATTAGATAGATTAGCCCTATAATACCTCCAAGGATTGTTCCTATTACCCTGTTTAATCCTATATCTTTAGTATCTACTAGGTTGGTCTGCATAGAGATTATTGCTGCTATGGAAGAATTTATTGGAAGGCCTTCTCCTGGTCTTAGTTCTGATATTACCATGGAAAGAAATACAGCGAGGACTGTTTTTATTATCCTAAGTCCTGGCCTTTTTATTGTTGATATTTTAGCCATGGCTTTCTCCTTTTCTATATTTAAAATCTAACCAATTTACAAATAGGGCTGTAAATATTCCTATTATGGTGTCAATTATCCTATTTAAGGCAAAGACGACAGGTCCAGCCGCATCATGAGCGTGGTTGATAGTAACTGATAAGAATACAATTGCAGCAATGGTTATGGCAAGATTTCTCTCAAAACTCGCAAGTACCCAGATAAGAATAGTTACGGCTATTGAAAGAAGAAGGATGTTTACTGGCTGAGGGATCTTATCTTCTTGTATGTATAGAAGGTAGACTAGTCCTGTTAGTCCACCGATTATAGTTCCAACTGCCCTATTTATTCCCTTTACGAAGGTCGAAGCTACGTCTTGTTGCATGCAAATTATCGCTGCAATCCCACTATAAAAGGGAAGGCCGCTTGCCCTTAGGCTAGAAAGAATCATTGATAGAAATAGGGCAAGGCCAGTTTTTATGATCCTTGCTCCCGGTTTTTTTATTTGCATAATTTGCCTTCGATATATTCTAAGAAGCTTTCTTCATTTACTCTGTTGGCTAGATAGACCTTTCTTCTAGAATTAACCCTGATCATCTCTCCAACATTTTCCTCATCATCTACCTTAATACCTGTTTCTTCAAAGATAAAGGCTTCTGGCTTTTCTACTAGATAAAGTAGGAGTGGGCCGTATAGGAATCTTTTATCCTTATCAGCCCTAAGTCTTTCTATAATCTCTTTGTTTTTATTATCTCTATCAAGAGCTTCTAGGAAGGAACCTGTCACTTCTATCCCATCTGCTAGGTTTTTGGCTAGGATAAAAATATCGATAGATGAGTTTAGGATTTTGTTTATGGCCTGAGGATCTTCCTTGAAATTAAAGTCAGGTCCGTAAAGATTGCCCCCGCTGATGAAGATATGGGATATATAATCTTCTAGGTCCTCGTATTTGTCTAGGGCCCTTGCTATATTAGTTAGGGGACCTGTAGCGATAATATCAATCTTGCCACAATCTTGGGCTATGTCATAGATATGATCTTCTATATCTATCTCTTCCAGATAATCCTTGTGATTTTTGTAGTGAAAGATATCTCCTGCCTTAGTAGCCATTTGATCTTCCTTGAGATTTTTTTCGTAGCCTTTTGCTATAGGAAGGAAGAGTTCGTGACTTTCATTAAGGCCTAGAATATTATCTGCTCCAGCTTCTGCTGTCATTTGGCTTCTGATTGATGAAAGGCCTACTAGCTCGAAGTTAAAGGACCTAAAGGCCATATCGAGCATAAGGGCCTCATCGTTTGAGAAATTTGTATCTATATATAAAAACGCTTTTTCTTTTTCCATAATACCTCACTTTGACCTTACTATACTAAATTTTCTCTTGCTTTTCAAAGTAGCTTAGAGGAAGCTTTTATTAAAATTTCAACAATTGGGTAAGAAATATATGAGGTGATAATATGAAAATTATTTTTAACAAAGAAGAAAAAGAAGCTCAAGCCATAGATGATGGAAAAAAGGTTGGTTTTTGCCAATTTGAAGAAAGTGATGGCCTATACAAGATTACCCACACAGTTGTAGATAAAAAATACGGCGGCCAGGGCCTTGCTGGTAAGCTCTTAGATGAAGTAGTTGCTGCTGCTAGGGAAAATAATAAGAAGATACTTCCTATCTGCTCCTACGCAGTAAAGAAATTCGACGAAGATGAAAAATACAAAGATGTCGATGCAAGATAGTCCTCACAAGAAAAAGAGTGTTCATGGATTTCTCCCGTGAACACTCTTTTTTCATTGGTATTTTTTCTTGATATGCTTATCACGAATTCTTTCTAACTTATGGATTTCCTTTCTCTCTCTTCTGATCAAGAATATAGAAAATATTAAAGTCACAAGTTCTATTATAGTCGCCACATGCCAGATTATCTCCCTAGAAAAGATTAGAGGCAAGGCGTAGACTAAAACAGACATTAGGGCGTAGCCTCTTACGATAGTTATATAGAAGTCATATCGAGGTTTCTTTACTGAGGTCATATAGCCTGCATTTATGATATTAAAGCCCATGATAAGGTATGATAGGGCAAAGATCCTCAAGGCTTTTACAGCAAAGGGAAGGAAAGCTTCTTCATAATCTGCTATAAAGACATTTACAAAAAACTCTGGCTCAAGCTCGATAACCGCAAAGATCATAATACTTAATAGAGCAACCGTCCTTAGCATGTACTTTCTTATCCTTAATACATCCTCATAGCTTTCCTTACCGAAATAGAAAGAAAGAAGGGGCTGACTTGATTGGTTAACTGCAATCATTGTATTTACAACAAATATCATTATATAAGAGATTACAGAAAAGGCTGCAAGTCCCTCTGTTCCGTAATAGTTTGAGATTACATTGTTAAACAAAAGAATCACAAAACCAGAAGAAAGCTCATTAAGGCTTGCTGGGAAGCCATAGGATATGATTTCTTTAATCTTATAAAACTTAAGCTTAAATCTTCTAAACTTAAGCTTGGCTCTAGGAGAAAGGAAATAAGCCACATAGCCTATGGTCGGTAGGACTTGGGCGATCCCTGTAGCAATAGCCGCTCCCCTCACTCCCATATAGAAGTGAAAAATAAATACATAGTCTAGGATAATATTTGTAAGGGCTGATACTATCATCAAAATCGTAGAAATTATTGGCTTACCATCAGCCTTGACCATAATCTCGAAGACGTAGGCCATGACATAAAATGGAGTGAAAAATATTATAACAGACAAGTAATCTTTTACGATATGACTTATCTCAGGACTTGCTCCCAAAAGCTTGATCAAAGGATCCATAAAGATATAAGTTAAGACCGATATGCTTATAGCAACTATTAGGGATAGGACAAGACCAATCGAGAAAAACTCGTCTGCCTTCTCCTTGTCATCCTTGCCTAATTGGTAGGTGATTAGATTCAGACTTCCTATGGATATCAAAATCGAAAGTGAAAAGGTCAAGGTTATAAAAGGCATGGCGACATTTACCGCAGAAATTCCTTTAGCCCCCACTCCCTGACCTACGAAGATCCCATCTACCATAGTATAGGTAGAAAATAAAATCATAGTCAATATAGTCGGTATCAAATATTTAAGATAAGATTTTAATAAATTGTTTTTCATTTTATCTCCTTTTGCTATAAAATAATTATACCTTATAAAATATGTACAAAATCAAGGATATTCCTAGATTTTAGAAGAGCTTTAAATGAAAGCTTTAAAAGATAATAAATTAAAAGAAGCAGCCAGCTTTTTTAAGGAGAGGAAGCCTTACTCCTCCACGGTATGAGAAGCGCCATGGAGTATATTGGCCAAGTGACCCTCCTTTTACTTGCAGGGTTTTTCATCAAAATAAAATGCCCCTAGCCTTTCTCTAATTTATTTATTACTCTTCCTTGTCTATTTTTACTAATATATTAAAGTCAAGAGAAGGGGGATAATTTAAACAAAAATATTTAGACCCAAGTCCTGGGAGATGATTTTAAAAAGTTCCTTACCCCTGACAGAGTTGCCGGTCTTATCAAGTCTTGGAGAATAGACGGCAAGGCCGCATACTCCTGGGACAACTCCTACTATGGCCCCACTTACACCAGATTTGGATGGGATACCTACATTCATTAGATAATCGCCAGAGTTTTCGTACATGCCGCAGGATGCCATTTGGCTAACTACGATTTGGACGATTGATTCTGGCACTAACATGTCCCTATTTTTGACCCCATAACCCTTGTTGGCAAGGACTGCTCCCATGGTTGCAAGACCTTCGATGTTAGAGCTTATGGAGCAAGACTTGATATAAAGGCCTAGGACCTCGTCGGGATTTGCTGTGAAAATATTTTTACTCTTAAGATAATAGGCTATGGCCTTGTTTCTATCTGCAGTCTTCATCTCAGAATCGAAGACATCTTCCATCAACTCACTTTCCCTAAAGTCCGATATTCTCTGATAGAAGTTTAGGATTCTTTCAAATCTCTCCTCATTATCCCTTCCGAATATCATAGAAGTCGTAGTAATGGCACCTGCATTGATAAAGGGATTGGCCGCCCTATCCCCTATTGGGACAAGAGAGTTAAACTCGTATTTGGTTGGCTCACTGCCCACCTTATCGTAGACATCTTGGGGGTTGTTATCAGTTAGGGCAATTATTAGATCTACAATTTTTGATATGGACTGGATGGAGAAAACTATATTCTCATCTCCGAAGTTAAAGATATCTCCATTATTCGTTACGAGCGAGAAGGCGAAATTATCGCTATCCACATTCAAAAGCTCTGGTATATAGCTTGCAGGTTCCCCCATCCCTATGTAGTCTTTACTTTTTTCGATTGCATATTCTAATTTCTCACAAATTAATTCTCTATTATATAACATAAGTCACCTCTTATACATGATACCCTTTATCAAGTATAAAATATGTTGTACAATATTATAAAGGAGTTATTATGAGAGTTATAGATATTTTAAATAATGATGAATGGATAAAGAAATACGATTTTTATAAAGGTTTTATGGAATCGATTTATTATGACAAGCTAGTAGAAGCCTACGAGAAATTAAATTACGATATACTTTTTGTATCGAATATTCACGGCAAAAATCACATAGAAAGGGTAATCTTTTACTCTGTCCTCCTAGCCTATGCCTACAAGCTAGATGATGACGATACTTATATATTAATCAACGCTGCAAGCTTACACGATACCCAAAGGCAAAACGACGGATGGGACACAGAGCATGGACAAAGGGCTGCCGAGAAGTCTACCCCTTACGCTCACGACCTTAAGGAAAGTGACCTAGATATTCTAAGGGCAGTAATCGCTGCCCACTCCAGGGAAGATGAGATAATGGATGAGACTATAAGAGAATTTGTGAAAGAAAGTGACTTCGATAGGGCAAAAGTCCTTTCCAAATACTTCAAGGATGCCGACGGTCTAGATAGAGTTAGGATCAATCACCTAGACCCAGCCTATCTAAGAAATGATTTTTCGAAAGGGCTTGTCGACTTTGCCTATGAGTTTTATGAGAACTTCTAAATTTCTCCTTAATTAATTAGCAATCTATGCTATAATAGATATAGAGATTATTGCAAGGAGAATACTAGTGAATTTTAAGAAGAGATTATTAACAAAAAGTCTTATCCTAGCTGGCCTTATCTTAGCCTATCCAAAAACAACCCAAGCTGATAGCATAATGTTAGATAGGGAAAAGACTGAAGGAGTGAATGTAAGAAGTGAAAAGTCAAACTATGCTGAAATATTAGGAGGCATAGAAGACTTTACGAGATATGAAATAAAGGCAGAAGATGAGTTCTGGTATACTATAGACTTTGAAGGAGAAAAGTCCTACGTGGGAAAGGACTGGTTTTATAGATTAAAGGATGTCAAAGTCTTAAAGACTTGCGATCTAAAGACCGCTCCAGACAAAAACGCCAAAAACAAGAATCCCTATAGCTTATTTAGCCCAACTAAGCTTACTATCCTAGACTTTGTGGAAGGCACAGACTATGTAAAGGTCGCCTACAATCCAAAAGATGCTAAGAATAAAAAGATTAATATTGATGAAAATGATAAGCTAAAAGACAAAGACGTAGATATGGACGAGCAAGTAGGTTTCGTTAAGATTTCAAGTCTCGACTTATCCAAAAGAGATAAGAAATATATAGAAAAGCTTAAGGAAAACTACAAAAAGCTCAACGAAACTAAGGAAAAATATGAAAGGCTAGAGGAAGAAGAAAACCAGGAAGAAGAAGTAGTCTATGAAGTTATCTATGTGACCTACTTTACCGACGATGACGGTGAGGTCATAGAAAGTGACGATTCTCAAATCGGTAAGAGTATCTACAACTACGCCCTAGACTACGTAGGAAGCCCATATGTCTTTGGAGGAGTCTCCAAAGAAAACGGAATAGATTGCTCTGGTCTAGTCCTAAGAGCCTACGAAAACTATGGATTTGCCCTCCCTCACCTTGCCAAAAGCCAGGCAGAATATGGAGAAACTATTGCCTTTGGAGAAGAAAAGGCAGGAGACTTGGTATTTTTCGGATCAAGCTATTACGATATCTACCATGTAGGAATAGCAGATGGTATGGGCAACATGGTCCACGCAGCAAGCCCAGGCCAGGGAGTAATAGTAAGCCCAATCAACGATCCATTTGTAATCAAGAGAATTTTTGAATAATTAAAGTATAATAAAGACGTGTGATAAGTATTTTTATCCAGAGCCCTCCTAGAAGAGGGCTTTTGCTTTGTTAATTTTCACAAAATAAAAGCAAATCCAATTAAAGGCTAAAAAGTCTTTTGCTAAAGGATTTGCTTTTCTATTAATTCATTCTAAGGTAACCTACTTTCCTTCCTTTTTGCTCGATTCAAGTATGGCCTTTTGAAGTAACTTGTTGTAGGCATCGTAGGCATCCTTTATTCCGTAGAAGTGGACTCCGTCCGTTCCTTCGTAGTACTCAGGATGGTCCATGGCTTCTTCTTCCCAAGGCATGTATGTTATAAATTTATATTTATCAGCGATTTTTTTCATAGCTAGACTTACCCTATGAGGATGATTGTATCTATCGTCGAAGCAGGAGACAAGAACTAGCTTAGTCTTTTCAGGAAGGATCTTGACTAATCTTTCAAGAGATCCTTCCGGATCTTCTACAGCGTTGGTCCCAAGAGATAAGACCACTATTTCTCCAAGTCTTCCTTCCTTCTTGTATTCTTCAATAATATCAGGAGCTGTCTCTAGGAGCCTATATCCTTCGGCATCTACAGAAGTCCCCGGAATTTTCTCTTCTATATACTCCCTATTTCCCAAAAGCACAGAATCTCCAATTATTGTCGTAGTCACTTCTTTATCTTTTAGGATTTCGTCGGGGTTTTCGTCCTCGTAGATTTGTTTGTCGATTTCCTCTTTGTTCTTATCTATTTGTCCCAGGTCTTGTTTAAGTGATGAAATCCAAATTTGTTTTTCAAGACTTACCATATCATCTGACGCGTAGGATAGGCCTATGGCACTTACGAAAGAAATTACCATGACACTTACGAGTGTGATTATCCTCGCCCTCGTGCTTGGATCTATCTTAAATATCCTAAGGTCAATCTCCTCTCCCTTAAAGATTGGCTCGAAGATATGATAGTTTATCATAACAAGAATTCCTGTTACTATGATTGTCATAAGGAGGGCTGTCGGTTTGTCAAAGGCACTTTCCATTATAACAAAAACTGGCCAGTGGAGGAGGTAAATCGAGTAGGTGTATGGGGCTATTTTCTTAACTGGCCTTACTTCTTCTATCTCTTCATTCGATACAGCTGCAAGGATTGCAATAATTGTAAGAAGGTCTGTTAGGAAAAATCCTAATATATAGGTGATCTTCATATCGTATGATAGGCTAAAGGACATAAGTAAAATTATAAGTCCTGCCCCAAGGCTTGCTTCTTTGTAAGGGATTTTCCTATAGCCAAATCTTTTGACAAAACATGCTACAAAGGCTCCCATAAAGAAGGAAGATAGCCTTGTAAAATCAGAAAAGTAAACAAAGGACCTATTTTTATCAAGCACGGTCATCCCTATGGTAAGGCCTAGACTTAGGATATAGAGGATTAGGCTTGTTAGGAAAAACCTATTGGAGAAGGTCTTTTTTACATTTTTACTCCCCTTGCTAGTCTTATATATGAAGTTGGTAAGTATGGGCCAAAGCAGATAGAAGTGGACTTCTATAGCGAGAAACCAAGTGTGAAGAAAGAGGTGTTTGACAAATTGTGACTCGTAGCTTCCTCCAGAAAGTATCTCGTAATAATTACTAGTAAAGGAAAGACTTGCTATAAACTGGTCAAAATAAGAGACTGTGAAGTCCTTATTTATAGCAAAGGCCATAAGGCTTACTACAAAGATCATGAATAGGACTCCAGGAAAGATCCTTATAAATCTCTTCTTGTAATAGGATACAAGATCGATTTTCTCATCCTTATAGACTTCATCCAAAAGATGAAAGCTTACCAGAAAGCCCGAGAGGACAAACATTATATTTACTCCCAAAAATCCTGCTGGAAGGATTTCCTTGAAGATATGATAAATTAAAATTATAGATATTCCATAGACACGGAGATAATCTAGACCCTTAATTCTCATCTTCTACTTCCTCCCATTTCCCATTTGTCTTCTTGTAAATTCTTCCATCATTAAACTTAATCTTAACCTGGCCCTTTTCCTTTATATAATAAAAGCTATCGCCTATAAAGACTCCATCTTTTCCGATTCTGCCCTTATCGAAGTCTCCCTTATAGATACCTTCTTTAGTCTTTAGGACTCCCTTTCCTTGAAACTTCCCTTGGTAGAGATCTCCTGTATAGGTTAAATCATCGGTCAGCCTATAATCTGTGACAGCTTTTGTCTTTGGCCTTCCTATTGTATAGATTCCTCCGAGGATAAAAACTCCTAGAGAGAATTTAGCAAAATATTCTAAAAACTTCTTATATTCCATATTAAATCTCTTCCAAAAATCCCCTAACGTCCTTCTCACTTGTTCTAAATGTTGTTACAAGTCTTACGATATTGCTATCTTCTTGCTTATCCATCACTTCAAATTGGGCAAGCTTTTGCCATCTTTCTAGATCCTCATCACTTAAGTTTACAAATATCTGATTGGACTCGAAGGGATAAGTAAGCTTATAACCCTTTGCTTCAATTCCCGAAGAGAGCTTTTTGGCCATAGCGAATGCCTTCCTGCTTCCTCTTAAGTAAAAGTCTTCTTCTTCAAAGACTCTCTCCCACATGATTCCAGATATGAAGCCCTTGGCAAACATGGCTCCCTTTTGTTTGATTAGCTTTAGGCTATCTTTTTTGAGCTTATCATTTACTATGACTAGGGCTTCTCCAAAAGGAAATCCTGCCTTGGTTCCTCCAAGATAGAATATATCGCACATAGTAGTCAAATCTTTCAAAGTATAATCGCACTTTTCACTGACGAGGGCTGCCGCAAGCCTTGCCCCGTCTATGAAAAGATACATATCGTGGGCCTTACAGAAATCATATAAATCCATAATTTCAGCCTTGGTGTAGACTTCTCCAAGCTCTGTGGTATTGGATATATATACCTTTCTAGGTCTTGTACTAAATTCAGTATCAAACTTTTCAAGCTCTTTTTCTAGGATATGGCGATTTAATTTTCCTGAATCTGAATGACAAAGCTCGACCTTAAGGCCTGTCGCCTCAATTGATCCTGCCTCATGGCCCTTGATATGGCCGGTTTCTAGGGCAAAGATTGAGTCTTGTTGGCGCATATCAAGACTTAAGCCTACGATATTGGCAGAAGTTCCTCCTGGGATAAAGTGAATATCTACACTAGAGTCCCCCAGAGCTTTTCTAATTAGGTCTCTGGCCTTTTCACAGTGATCGTCGAATCCGTAGCCTATATTTGCTTCATCTATTTTTTCTTTTAAAGCATCCAGGATTTCTGGATAGCATATCGAATTATAATCATTAACAAAAAAATACATAAAAACTCCTTTCCTATATTATAACAAAGTAAGAAAGATTTTGGGAGTTTTTCTAAAATAAAAACAGACTCTTAATGAGCCTGTTCTTATCTAAATACATCCTTATCTAAATACATCTGCGTCAAATTCCAACTCCCCACCAACTATGTTGGCCTTGATAGGGTCCTTGCTGAAGGATTTGATATCTAAAGTTAGGGTGTTATTATCCTTGGACCACTTTCCTGTATAGACAGTAGAGCCAGTTTCTAGTTTTACATTTTTGTCATTATCTAAAAACAAGCTATAGCCTTCAAGGAAATAGTAGCCTGCAGGCTCTTCCTTGGCCTCGAAGTTGTCGTAGTAGGTTAAGCCGTCGACTTTGAGATTACCATCATTTAAATAGCTTAAAAGATCATCTACTAGGGCAAAGCCCTCATAGGATATATCATAGTAGGTGTCTGTCTTATCATCTAGGCTTCTGTGAATAAGACCATCTCTTACTAGTTCTATACCATTTTCCTTATCGATTAAGCCTATATAATAGTCAAAGGCCTTGGTCATATCTCCAATTTTTTCCTTGCTATTGATCTTATAGACATAAATTTCATCATTACTTCTTTTGGCCTTGCCCATAAATTCATGGCTGGTAACTGAGGTTAGTTCACTTCCCCCAATATGATCTTTTATATACTTGCTAAACTTATCCTTCTTATCATCAGATGCCTGATTATTTTCTTCCTTTTCTTCTTTATCGTCCTCTTCTTCCTTGTCCTCTTCCTTTTTATCTTCTTCTTTTTTCTGATTGTCTTTTTTATCTTCCTCGCTAGGAGTCTCATCTGGACTAGGCGACCCTTGTTTTTCTTTAAGGCCTTCTACTTGGTAGTCTCTAGCCTGGTTGGTAAATTCTATATTAAAGTCTTTAGCCTTGTCATAATTAATAGTTATTGTAATATTTACAAGATCTCCATTACTAAGACCATGCTCCTTACTTACACCAAAGCTGGTGTTTTTTTCCAATTCATCTATCAATCTTGCTGTTGAGACCTGCTCCTTGCTTTTTCTATCATAGATTCTTCCCTCGTAGTCGTTTATGAAGCTTTCCTTATCATATTTAATATCAAGGCCTCCATCTCCATTTTCTCCTACAGCACTGATGCTTAGATAGTAGTTTAGGTCAATATTTACTTCTTCTATTTGGGAATCCTTGTATTTTTTGAAGCCAAAAAAAGCCACGAGAGTCACAAGAATAGCTAGTAGGGCTGTAGCGATTAGCTTTTTAGTCTTATTCTCCTTGGGAGGACCTAGCTCTTCTAAAAGCTCGTTGATGTCTTTATAGATTTCTTCCTCATCTTCATCATAATAGTCATCATCGTCTATTAGGTCTTCTTCAGCCGATAAGTCGTCTTCTGATTCGTCTTCTATATTTTTATCTTCTAAAAGCTCGTCCTTACTTTCTTCTCGACTTTCTTCTAAATCTTCTTCTCTCAGGTTCGTTTCCTCGCCACAAAAAGGGCAGACCTTGGAGTTTTCTTCTATCTCTTTATTGCAATTTTTACATTTCATACTCTCTCCTAAAAATAGGCCCCCTTATGGAGGCCCAAAATTTTCTTATATTTTATATATCTTCTACTGTAAAGTAAGGCTTGCCGCTTGCCTTTGGCGCGTAGCTCTTTCCCTTAAATATTATAAGGATAAGTAGGGTTGCGATGTATGGGATCATTGAAATAAATTCTATCGGTATGCCTATTGAGGTTGAACCTAGGTAGGTTGCAATAGCCTGGGCTAAGCCAAAGAATAAGGATCCTACAAGCACTCCCTGTGGCTTCCAGTTACCAAATATTACAGTAACAAGGGCGATGTAGCCTTGACCTGCGATTAGGGTTGGAGAGAAGGATGAAACTACTGCAAGAGACATGCTCGCTCCTCCAAGGCCAGCCATAAATCCAGAAAATATAACTGAAAGATATCTTACCTTTACAACATTGATATTTAAGCTCTCACTTGCCTTTGGATGCTCTCCAACTGATATTACCCTAAGGCCTATTTTAGTCTTATATAAAACCACATACAAAACTAGAACCATGATTAGTGATAAATATACTGTCGCATATTGGCCAAATATATTGTCAAAGACTTGATTAGAAGAGATTCCCCTAAAAAGCCTTGGTATCTTGTTTTCTAGTGGGATTGATGGAGTTTGGGTTGCTCCATTAAAGAACAATCTCGAAAGGAAAAGCGCAAGACCAGGTGCTAGGGTATTTATTGCAATACCCGATATAGTCTGATCTCCAGCAAGACTTACAGAGATAAAGGCATGGATTAAGCCAAAGAAAGCTCCAGCAAGCCCTCCTCCTAATAGAGCTAGCCAAGGATTACCTACATAGTAGCCTAGGACCGCACCAGTTAGGGCTCCTATAGTCATCATTCCCTCAAGACCGATATTTACAACACCGGATTTTTCACTCATCATTCCGCCAAGTCCAGTAAGTAGAACTGGGGCAGCATTTGAGAAGGTATTTCCTATGATTAGGGCTAGAATTGTAAAATTAATCATAATTCCTCCTTCTTTTCTTCTTCTATCTCTTTGCCTATATAAGACATGTCTACAGCAGTTTCTTCCTTTCTCTTTTTAGAATTTTTGTTTCTAATTTTAGCTTTAATGATTCTAAATACCAAAGGCACAGCTGTAAAGAGGATAATAGTTCCTATAATAATTGAGATTATCTCGCTTGGAACTCCCATAGTTCTTTGGAGATTGCCTCCTGCATATTTCAAAGATCCAAAGAAGAGTCCTGAAAATATTACTCCAATAGGATTATTGGACGCGAGAAGAGAAACCGCTAAGCCATCGAATCCAAAGTTTTGCATGGAAGATAGGATCGATAGGTTGTAAGTAAAGCCTAAAACTTGGGTCACACCTGCAAGTGAGCAGATTGCTCCAGAGATTGCCATAGATTGGATAATCTTATTTCCTGCGTTGATTCCTCCATATTGGCTTGCTTCTTTGTTGAGGCCTACTGCCTTTAGCTCATAACCTAGGGTAGTTTTATTTAGAATATACCAAACAATAATCACAGCAACAATAGCTATAATAGTTCCCCAGTGGATTGGAGCCCTAAAAAACTTAGAGAAAAATCCATCGAATCTCTTGGCAGCATCAGTAAATAGGGTAATCTTTGCCTTATCAGCCACATTAAAGGAGCTCATAGAGTTCGGTTGCCTAAATCTATAAACTATAAAGTTTTGGAAGTAAAAAGCAATCCAGTTGAGCATGATGGTAGAAATTACCTCATGTATTCCAAATTTCGCCTTGATAAAACCTGCTATAGCACCATAAATTGCCCCAATAACCATGGCAAGGACTATGGCTACTATAGGAAGTAGAACTGGAGGCAGATCTAAATTGTAACCTACAAGAAAGGCTACTATAGTTCCAATTATAAATTGGCCCTCTGCCCCCATATTGAAAAGTCCTGTCTTAAAAGCGAAGGCAACACCCAGACCTGTCAAGATAATTGGGGTCGATGTTACAATTGCCCATCCCATATTCCTCGGGCTCTTAAATATACCTAGAAATAAATTCCTAAAGCCCTCTATTGGATCAAATCCTGCTATTACAAGGACCAAGGCTCCTACCAAAAGTCCTAAAAGTATTGATATTATGGTAAAAAGTATCTTGGATGATCCTAAGCTTTTTTTCTTGTTTACTTTATTTGTCATCGATACCTCCTGCCATAAGCCTTCCTATTTCAAATTCGTCTGTCTCTTTTGGATCTTTTTCTCCTACGATTTTGCCATCGTAGATCACTAGAATCCTATCTGATAGGTCCATTATCTCGTCAAGCTCGAAGCTTATAAGAAGGACTGCCTTGTTTTGATTTCTAAGCTCCACTAGATATTGGTGGATAAATTCTATAGCTCCTACATCAAGTCCCCTAGTAGGTTGAGCTGCTATTAGAACGTCAGGATTATTTGAGATTTCTCTTGCGATTATTACCTTTTGTTGGTTACCACCTGAAAGACTTACAGCCTTTTCTTCTATATCATCTGGTCTAATATCAAATTTTCCTACCAAATCTTTGGCATTATCATCTATATTTTTGAAGTTGAGCCTTCCCTTTGTAGAAAATGGCTCTTGTCCTACTCTTTCGAGTATTAGATTATCCTTTATCGGATATTCTAAGATTAGGCCTCGTTTTTGCCTATCTTCTGGAATAGAATTCATACCAGTATCGAGGATTTTCCTGGTAGAAGCGTTGGTAATATCTACTCCATTCAGGCTTACACTTCCCCTGTTTGTCTTAGTCATTCCAGTTATGGCATCGATTAATTCTGTCTGTCCATTGCCATCGACTCCAGCAATTCCTAAGATTTCTCCAGCGTGAAGCTTTAGGTCAAGGCCTTTTAGGGCATCAATCCCCCTCTTATCCTTAACCCATAGGTCCTCGATATTTAGGACAACTCCGCCCTTTTCGATCGCTTTCTTGTTGACATTAAAGCTTACATCACGGCCTACCATTTTTTCAGCTAGGATGTTTTCGTCAACGCTTTCGACATCGACCTTGTCTATAAACTTACCTCTCCTAATTATAGTACAAGTATCAGCCATAGCCTTAATTTCAGATAATTTGTGGGTTATAATTATGACTGACTTATCAAGCTCGGTAAGTCTTTTGACTATTTCTATAAATTCCACAATCTCTTGTGGGGTAAGAACTGCCGTAGGCTCATCGAAGATTAGGATATCTGCCCCGTGATATAGGGCCTTTAGGATTTCGACCCTTTGTTGCATACCTACTGATATATCTTCGACCTTGGCCTTAGGGTCGATTGTTAGGTTGTACTGTTTACTTATCTTTTCTACCTCAGAGTAAGCCTTTTTCCTATCGAGGAATAGACCCTTGGATTTCTCATAGCCAAGGATTATATTTTCTGTCACAGTCAAGGGCTCTATAAGCATAAAGTGCTGGTGCACCATACCTATTCCTGCTTCGATGGCCTTTTTAGGAGTCATTGAAGCAAAAGTCTTGCCATTAATTGTAATACTTCCCTCGTTTGGTGGAAACATGCCGTAGAGAATATTCATAAGCGTAGTCTTACCTGCACCATTTTCGCCAAGTAAGGCATGGACTTCGCATTTGTGAAGGTCAAAGTCTATATTTGTCAAGACTTCCTTAGAGCCAAAGCGCTTGGTGATATCTCTCATACTTACAACTGGGGCCTTATCAAAATATTTTTTCATAGGTTTCCCCCTTAATAACTTTCTACCTTTATAATATCATAAATTTAAAAAATATTATAAAAAAAAAGCAGAAAACTTACTCCCAAATGCTCAGGAGCAAGTCTGCTAATTTTAAATTTTACTTATCATATCCCATAGAATTGAATTCTTCTTCGTTTTGTGGAACTTCAATTTTGCCATCAACGATTTCTTTTCTCAATTCTTCTACTTTGTCTTTGACCTCTTGGCTAACTAGGTCGTTTTTAGCGTAAGCAATATCAACTGCTTTTCCATCTGCAAGTGTGAATTCTTTTGTTGTACCACCTTCAAATTCACCCTTGTTAAGCCCATCGATTACAAGTTTAACTGCATCGCCTACACCCTTGATTGTAGAAACTAGCATATGATCTGGTGCTTCTTCTGATTGGTCACGGTCAACTCCGATAACCCATTTGTCGTTTTCTTTAGCAGCTTCGATTACTCCGATACCAACTCCACCTGCAGCATGCATTACTACATCTGCTCCTTCTTGGTACATTTGGTTGGCAATGTTCTTGCCAGCAGCTTGGTCTGAGTAGCTGTTTGCGTATTGTACATCTACCTTGATGTCAGTACCTTTTTCTCTAGCAGCTTGTTTTACACCAGCCTTGAAACCATATTCAAATCTGTCAATTACGTCTGATACTTGTCCACCTACGAATCCTACGTGGTTAGATTCTGATTTCATTCCTGCAATATATCCTGCTAAGAATGAGTTTTGGTGGTCAGCAAAGGTAATACCCAATAGATTTTCTACCTTGTCAATATTTGCATTGTCGATTATAGCGTATTTTTGATCAGGATTTTGCTTTGCAGCAGTAACTGTATCGTTGTATAAAGCGTAACCTACAGTTAGGATTAGGTCTGATTCACTGTCTAGAGCAGATTCAAGGTTTGGTTGGTAATCTGCTGTTGAGTGTGATTCTATATAATCGAAGTCAGATTTTCCCTCATCCTTGTAATCATTTAGTCCTTCAAAAGTTGATTGGTTAAAGCTCTTATCATTAACTCCACCCTCATCAGTTACCATAGTAACTTTTACTGTTTCACCAGTAGGAGTTTCAGCTTCGCCATCCTTATTTTCTTCTGCTTTGTTATCAGCACTCTCGCTTGTCTCAGCTGGAGCTTTTGCATTATCATCACTCTTATCATTTGCTGTATCTCCTCCACAAGAAGTTAGCGCAAGTGATAAAGTTAGTGCAGAAACAACAGACATAATTTTACTAATTTTCATATATTCCTCCCTAATTATGCTTGTTTAGTTACATAATAATGATATAATATATCTCATATTTTGTCCATAGTTTGTATGTAAAGTTTTGTTTTTATCAAATTTCTATGTCCAATTTAAATTTTAAATAAAATACTTGATATTTTTTAAGGTCCGTGCTATACTATAAGTGTAAATGTTTTCACAATTTAATATCCGAAGAGCCTGGCAACAATATATTTTACTTGTTGCTTTTTGTTTACTTATCAGATATCTATATTAGGAGGAAAATATGAGAGATATTATAATGGGTGAATTTTTCGGAACAATGATTCTTATACTACTCGGTGACGGCGTAGTAGCAAACGTTTTACTCAATAAGAGTGGACAAAAAGGTGGAGGCTCTGTCCAAATCACATTTGCATGGGGTCTTGCAGTACTAGTCCCTGCATTTATATTTGGAAAACTATCTGGCGCAAGCTTTAACCCAGCTTTATCAATCGCCTTAGCTTTTAAGGGAGATGTCGCTTACTCTGACTTACCAGCTTATATCATAGCTCAATTGGCTGGTGCCTTCGTTGGTGCTGTTTTGGTATATATTCTCTTTAAAGACCACTACGATGCAACTAGCGATAGACCACTTGATGTAAGAGGAACTTTCTGTACAGCTCCAACTATACCAAATACTTTTAGAAACCTACTTTCAGAAATAATCGGTACTTTCGTACTCGTATTAGCTATTCTAGGTCTTTCTCAAGTAGACGGAGCAGGAACTGTCGGAGTTGATAAGTTTTTAGTATTTGGAATAATCGTCTCTATCGGTATGTCTTTGGGTGGACTTACAGGTTATGCTATAAATCCTGCCAGAGACCTTGGACCAAGAATTGCCTATGCAGTACTTCCATTCAAAAACAAGGCAGACCCTAACTGGGGATATTCTTGGATTCCAGTAGTAGGACCAATATTAGGTGGTCTACTAGCAGTAGTAATCTATAACTTTATCTTTATATAAGATTTATAGAAATTAGAAAATAGGAAGTGAGTTTATGTTTGATGTAATTATAATAGGAGCAGGCGTGTGCGGGGCCTCCATTGCCAGGAGGCTATCCCGTTACAAACTTGATATACTCCTTCTTGAGAAAGAAAACGACGTATCTATGGGCGCAAGCAAGGCCAACTCTGCCATAGTCCATGGAGGATATGCAGAAAGTGGCAAGGAGCTTAGGGGTAGGTTGTGCTATCCTGGAAGAGTTTCTTTCGAAAAACTCAACGAAGAGCTAAACTTTGGCTTTTTGGCCAATGGTTCTCTTGTTTTAGCCTTCGATGAGAACGATATGAAAATGCTCGAGGTTCTCTTACAAATGGGCAAGGAAAACGGCCTCGATGATATAGAAATCATAGGTCAAGAAAAACTTCGCGAGATCGAAGAAAATGTATCTGATGATGCAATAGGTGCCTTATACTGTAAGGGTGCAGGAGTTTGCTCTCCTTATGAATATGTAATAGCCCTAGTAGAAAACGCCATGGATAATGGTGTCAAGCTAAAACTGGATAATGAAGTCGTAGAAATCGAAAAAGAAGAAGATGTATTTAAGGTTAAGACAGATAAGGGCGAATCTTTCGAAGGAAGATTTGTCATAAATGCGACTGGACTTAATGGTGCCAAGGTTTCTTCTATGATTACTCAAACTGATTTTGATATCCATCCAAGAAGTGGCGAATATCTAATCATGCAAAAGGGAACTGGATCTCGCATTAAAAAGGTCCTCTTCCAAACACCTAGTCCTAAGTCTAAGGGAATTCTCGTAACTAGGACCTATCATAACAATATCTTGATCGGCCCTGATGCAATAGATGAGGAAGAAATTGACCTAGGTACCCACACAGAAAGACTAGAAGAAATCTATAAGCTAGCACAAAAGTCTGTCAAAGAAGATGTCCTAAACTTAAGGGAATTTATAAGATCTTTCACAGGACTTAGACCAGCATCTTCAACTGGAGATTTCATAATCGAAAATACTGAGACTGATGGCTTTATAAATGTTGTCGGCATCCAATCACCTGGTGTTACTTCTTCTCCTGCAATAGCAGAGATGGTCGAAGATATACTAGTTGACATTGGGCTAGAATTAGATGAAGATCCATCTTACAATCCAAATAGAAAGCCAATAATCGAGTATAAGGACCTCGAAGACTTTAACAAAGTAAAAGATAAGGTCGACCTCCCTCTGGGAGATCCAGAAAGACTTGTTTGTAGGTGCGAGCAAGTAAGCGAGAAAACTATTAGAGATGCGCTTAATAGAGGAATCGAGCTTACAAGTTTTGACGCAGTCAAGAGAAGAACCCGTGCGGGTATGGGCTTTTGCCAAGGTGCCTTCTGTAGAAATAGGGTCCTTGAAGTAATGGAAGACGAATATGGTCATCCTATAGAAAACAAGAAGTTTGACAGCGAAAACTCAGGAATTTCTAGGATTAATAAGAAAGATATAAATGAATTAATAAAGGAAATCGAAAATAAATGAGGTTAAAATAAAGACTTTTGATTTTATCTTTAACTGGAATGATAAGGCGGGGAAATTTTTCCTCGTCCTTTTTCTTAGCAAAAAATTTTGCAATTATAGCAAGATCCTTGAGATTTTTATCAATTAGATTTTCCTTAGAATTTTAAGAAGTTTAAATAGTAAGCATATTTCTATTTGAGAATAGGTCTAGGATAATAAGCCTTAGATATTTTTATAAAGCTAGTATTCTCATTATTAATTTTTCTTAGGATCTTTAGGATTTTCCACTTAAGACCAAAAGAAAATCGCCCCCTATAGGGCGATTTATTTACTTCTAGATTATCTTAGTATTCAAAACCAAAATATTTCTCGACTGCCTCATGTTGGGTGCCGTGTTTAAGTTTGGCTACCGCCTCATCTCCTCCAATTATATGAGCAAGTCTTAGGGCTAGGTAATTGGTCACGGCAGCTCCCCTTCCTGTAGTGATATTGCCATCTGTCACTACAATCTCATTATCTACATACTCCCCTGTCTGATCCATCTCATCTTTCATATCTGGGAAGGATGTGGCCTTTTTGTCAGATAAAATTCCTGCCTTATTGAGGACTACTGGTCCTGCACAGATTGCTCCTATGATTTTGTCCTCATCGTTAAAGCTTCTTAGAAGGTCTAAGACTTTTTCATTATCCCTCATAGCATAGGCGCCCTTTGTGCCTCCTGGAATATAGACTCCCATATAGTCTTCTTCCTTGATATCAGAAAAGCTAATATCTGCCTTAAAGGAAACATCCTGACTTGTCTTAAGCTCTTTACTTTCCTCGACAGATGCGATGTCAAGCTCAACTCCAATTCTTCTAAGATAATCAACTACTGTAAATATCTCTATTGTCTCGTTGCCATTTGCCACTAAAACTAAAAATTTATTCATCAAAACTCCTTCTTATTTGTGATAAGGATGGTTATTTATTATCCTAAAGGCCCTATAGATTTGCTCTGAAAGGATGACTCTCATAAGCTGGTGGGGATAGGTAAACTTGCCAAAGGAAAGCTTCTTGTTAGCACGCCCCGTTACATTTTTGGAAAGACCATTGGATCCGCCTATTACAAAGACCAGGTCTCTCCCTCCTCCTATAAGCATTTCATCTTTGATAAAGTCTGCGAACTTCTCGCTAGTCATCTCTTTACCTAGGATTTCTAAAGTCACAAGGAAGGCTCCGTCCTTGATTTTGGCTAGGATCTTCTCCCCTTCCTTATCCTTTATCTCTTCAAGCTCCTTTTCAGAAAGGCCTTCGGGCGCCATAATATCTGCTACTTCTATAATTTCAATATTGTTGTAGGCTCCCATCCTTTTGATATATTCGTCTATAGCATCCCTATAGAATTTCTCCTTAATCTTTCCTACTGCGACTATCTTTATGTTCATTAATCTTCCTTGATGTAAGAGATAAAGGAATCATATACTTTTGAGTAGCCTTCCTTAAGCAGGGAATCCTTGATATAGGATTTAATCTCACTAGTCTTATAGACTTTTCTAGGGTCTGAGTTTAAAATATCAAACACATCATCTACAATTATCGCAAGGTCAGATGTGTTCATAGCTGCCTTCTCATCTCCTGCAGCATTTTTGATAGATCTTTCAATCTTATCCTTAGAAAATCTCTCGACAGCTCCAGTCCTCTTGATTACATAGGTATTTTCCTTATCTTCCAGCATTTCACCCACAAGGTCTACGTCTAGGGTCTGTAGGTCACTTCTTATATCCTCCAGACTTAGTTTATTTTCATCTAGATATTTTTTGATTTCTCTACTTAATTTAGTCATTACTTCCTCCTCGCTTTTTATATTTATACCCAATGATAATTTTTTGGTATAAAAAAAGCAGATTTCTCTGCTTAGACTGTAGACAAAATCGAAATTACCCTTATTTCGACCGAACGGAGTGAGCGGAGAAATCTAATGAGATCTCTCCACGCGTTCGTTTCACTCACTTAGTCGAGATAAGGGTAACTTAACTATAAAATAAATTTAAATTAAAGCTACTTTGTCTACTCTCTGAGCAGATTTCTCTGCTTAATTTGCTCTTAAAGCCTCTATGGCTGATAGTTTGGTTGCTCTTCTGGCTGGGATATAGCCTGCAAGGACTCCTACCATTGATGAAAAGCCAACTCCTACTAGGGCTAGCCATATTGGAATTAGGAGGATTTTAGCATCTTCTCCCCCTCCCATAAAGATCCCCGATCCTTGGGCGAATTTATTTATCAGGCTTCCTATAAGTAGGGAAATGATAAGTCCCACAATTCCTCCGAAGAATCCTATAAAGCCCGATTCTATAAGAAACATGGACCTTATATCGTTGATGGAAGCCCCTATTACCTTCATCACTCCGATTTCCTTTTGTCTTTCATAGATACTCATAAGCATGGTGTTGATTATTCCTATAGCCGAAACTATGAAGGCAACGGAGCCGATTCCTCCAAGTATCAGTGTTACAATCATGCTAGTCTTTTTGATCTCTTCGGCAGATCCTGCAGATGATTGGGTCTGAAAACCCGCCTTTCTTATGGCTTTTTCGACTTCTTCTAGCTTTTCAACATCTTCTACTACAACACTTAAGTTATCGTATTTAATCTGACCGTCATCTTTGACCTCTATTGGTTTTCCATCAGGGCCAAAGTTTTGGTTAAGCTGTGGACTTTCTAGTTTCTTATCTTCCTTTTGAAGCTTCTTGTAGAGGCTTTCGTTAATCACTGATGAC
Source organism: Anaerococcus marasmi (assembly GCF_900290195.1). Classification (GTDB taxonomy): domain Bacteria; phylum Bacillota; class Clostridia; order Tissierellales; family Peptoniphilaceae; genus Anaerococcus; species Anaerococcus marasmi. The sequence goes on from NZ_OLMF01000004.1 coordinate 1,122,237, forward strand.
CAGCCCATTACAAAGGACTTGGAGTTTAGGGTACCAGAAATCTCCACAGGAATATCCGCATGGGTCGGCTTTTTCTCCTCACCATTTTCCTGATTTTCATCTCCAAAATTGACCCCGTCGTCATTTTCATCTTTCCATCCTAGCCTTATAAAATACTTATGGCCCCTGTAGTCGAAATCTTCGACGGGCTCTCCGGAGTAGCCTCCTCCTCCTTCACGAATCATCTTCATAGGCCTAACCTCAGATCCTAGGATAATCTTATTGTCATCAGTCCTATTCATCTTAGAACCTGAACTAAACATATCTCCTGTAAGCTTATCGATTACATCATCTGGCATTACTTGGATTTGACTATCTAGGCTGTAGTCATCTTCTCCTTCTATCTTGATTTCACTATAGAAGCTTTTGAATGGAACTACGACCTTGACCCCATCTATGCTTTGAAGTCTCGAGATACTTGCTTGGTCAACCTTAGTCGAACCCCCATTATTTTCTGTGAGGATAGTAATAGAAGTAAGACCTCCGAATGATTCTACCATATCCTTTTGTTGTTGGTTAATCCCCAAGGCGAAGGCAATCATTAGGATTATGGAGCTTGCTCCAATAACTACAGATAGGACTGTTAGGACTGTCCTTGACTTCCTTCTGACTAGGTTTCTTAGGGCCATCTGGAATCTGTCACTAATCTTCATCGTCTATTATTAGCTCCTCGTTCTTTTTCCCCTTCCTTTTCTTTCTCAAAAGTAAGAGCAGAAGGGCTGCAAGGACTATAATTCCTATCCAGATAAAGGGAGATGAGAGCACTGATGAGTTTTCCTCCATAGGAGGAGCTTCTCCTATCATCTCTCCTGTTTCAGGATCGATCATTCCGCCTTCTCCTTCAAAGCCTCCCATTACTTCAGTGCTAAAGTCCTTAGTCTTCTTGTAGGCCTTGCCCCTGGAGTCTTCGTAGATTATCTCTATAGTTCCAGATATCTTGCCCTCAGATTTGGGAGTTATGTTACAAGAGAAGGTCTCCGTGCTTCCAGCGTTGAAGTTTCCAATAAATCTCTCGTTTTCATCTACGTCAAAGCCATCTCCCTTGACCCTTACCATTACCGTATCGAGATTATCCTTTCCTGTATTATAGATATTTACAGATAAAGATCCAGGAGTATTGGCATTTAGCTCTCCCAATTTGACCTTGCCGAAGTTTACTCCAGACCTTTGGGCTACAGGGATGCCAATGGTTTCTGTGCTCTTGTATTGGTTGCCCAAATAGTCCTCATATTCCATGGTAAGATTTACCACATAAGGACCTGGAGTTGCATTTGGTAGGACGCTCATTGTTATGTATTTACTAGTCCAATCCCAAGGGTAGAGGGCTGCTACATAGAAGGTATTTGACCTATCTACCGGTGTAAAGACAGATCCATCAGATACGAGGGTATTGTTGGCAGTGCTAGTATTTTGTGGAGCAGATGCCAGGGTTTGCTCTAGGGTAACCTTGAGATTGTAGATAGTGTTTTCATTATTAGTGTTATAGAGGGTAAAGGATAAGTCGAAGTTCTCCCCTGCCTCTGCTATAGATGGGCTAAGCTCATAGTCTGAGATTATAAGCTTAGGTTGATTTTTGATAGGACCTTGGGAAGAGCCTGTATCATTTGCCCCTGGGATAGCTTCTCCAGAGGAAGTTTCAGCTGTATTTGTAGTTTCTGTTGTGTCAATATTAGCCATCATTTTCTAGTACCTCGTCAATTGTATATTTCTCGTGAATTTTCTCTAAACGTCCGTCTCTCATAAAAAGTACCTTGTCAGCAAACTCGGTCATCTCTTCATCGTGGGTTACCATAATAAAGGTCTGCTGGTTTTCTTTGGTAATCTTTTTGATAAGATTCATAATCTCAAAGCTCGTCTTGGTGTCGAGATTTCCTGTCGGTTCATCGGCAAAGATAATCTTTGGAAGGCCAACGAAAGCACGAGCTATGGAGACTCTTTGTTGCTGACCACCGGAAAGCTCGTTTGGCTTGTTGTCCATCCTATCAGAAAGACCCACTTCCTTTAAGATCTTGTAGGCTTCCTTCTTTCTCTCCTCCCTACTAAGTCCCTTGAAGGTTAGGGGAAGGGAGACATTCTCCCAGGCTGATAGATAAGGAAGGAGGTTGTAGGATTGGAAGACAAAGCCTATATTTAGGTTTCTAAATTTAGTAATCTCTTCCTCATTAAGGTCGGTTAGGGAGATATTTCCGTATTTTATAGATCCCTTGGTCGGTCTTTCAAGACCTGCGAGCATATTAAGTAGGGTCGACTTACCCGAACCACTCGTTCCCAAAAGAGCCACAAACTCGCCCTTTTTAATATCTAGGTCTATCCCATCCAGGGCCTTTATGATATTACCACCTAGCTTGTAATATTTCTTAAGCCCTCTGACTTCTATTAAACTCACTAGTCTTCCTTTTCTTCCTCTTTCTTGAAGTGAGGATTTTTCTCCTTGATATATTCGTCATAAAGCTTCTCATCTAGGACAATGTCGATTTCTCCTATGAGATTTTCTACATTTTCTTCTGTAAATTTCCTCTTAAATCTGTAGAGTCCGTCGGAATCGTCAGCCTCGAAAATTCCTCCCATATCATAATGGTCATAGCCTTTTTCTGCTGCATATTTTACTTCTTCGTAGTTTATCTGATAGTTTTGACCCATGTCCTTATGCTCATCACTTGAACCACCATAAAGGGCAAGGGCCCTGTTTCCATAGCAGATTAACATAGATGAACAAAGTGGAGTCTCGTCTAGATAAGAAACTGAAAGCCTTATCTCGTCCTTGTAATTATCATAAAGAGCCTTGAAATACTCGTAAGGTCTGTGATTAATACCAGCTCTTTCGGCAGTATCTACTACTTGCTTGTAGAGGATATCCACTCCTTCTTCTCCGACTTCCCTTGTCTTGATTCCGTCCCTGTAGGATTTTCTGGTGTGTTTTCTAGTATTTTTGGAGAAATTCTTGAAGATCTCTTCCCCATCTCTCCCGTCTATGTCTAGGACCATGTTAAGAAGGGGCTGAGATGAAGTAGTCTTGTCATGGCGGATAGTAATTCCGTTTTCCGCATAGAGCTTAACTAAATCCTCATCCCTGCGAACTAATGGGTCTATACGAAGGAGGAAGCCGTAATTTTCCTTAGCAAATTCACTTGCTTCGTCAATTAATTCCTTCACCAATTCTATATCTCTTAGGTCACAGACAGGTCCTCTCGTAGCATAGAAGAAGTTCTTGCCGACCTTTCCATCTTTTATATATAAAACTGAAAGGGCTCCCTTGATTTCGCCATCTTCTTCGACATAGAAGTAGACGCTTTCCCAATTGGCCTTGATATTCGCCCAGCGCATATCCTGCATGAAGTTGCCATATGGCGAATTCTTGATAAAATCATTGTATTTTTTAACTAAGTCCTTGTTGTTTTTATCTAAAATCATATTACTCTCTCTTTCACTTCAAATTAACTGTTATGCCCCTAGCCATACATTTACTTAATTATAACAGGAGCTAGGGGTTTTTTCAATATATTCTATTGATAGATTACCCTTCCCTCATCATAAAACCAGGTGATTTCTTGGAATTTCCCTTCATAAATATCAAAAATCCTATCCATTGACTCAGAAAGCCCGTCGCTTTTTTTCATATTATCATAAGAATCCCAGAAGAGCCTACCTTCCCTATTATTTTCGATAAGCTCTCCCTTAAAGTCACTCGTCCTAAAGAGAAACCCAATATCTCGCCTTCCTTCGACAATCCAAGTGATAAGACCAACAAGTTTAGGATTTTCGATATCGAGATTAGTCTCCTCCTTGGCCTCTCTAATGACAGAATCGGTAAGGCTCTCCCCTTCCTCGACCTTGCCTCCAGGAAAAGTAAGCCCCTCCCAGCCATATTTTTTGACCTTGTCAAGAACTAGAACCCTATCATTAACTTCATCACAAATCATAACCATATTCATTAATCTAGTCTGCATAAATCCTCACTAACTTTATCTTCTCTTATTATTATATGTTATTTATAATTAAGTAAAAGTTTGTACAAAAAATTGGACCCTAAGGCCCATTGATTTAGGATTTTTGAAAATGATTTAGAAAGTCTTTAGGTGGTAAGGTAAAAGGCTATGAGTTTAATGCTCACAGCCCTTTTCTTATATAGTCTTGAAAGTATTATCTGAGTTTTCGTTTATTGTTTTAAGACCACTATTTATTGCTACTAAAACTCCTGCCATCATAAATACAAATACTATTATTAGAGGGATATAATTCATATTTGTTATCAGGCCTTTTATTGCAAATCCTAATTCATAGTTACTCCTATAGGCTCTTAACACAATACCTATAGCGAACATAAAGATATAGGCTAAGAAAATATTTTTAAACAATATCTTCCCTTCTCCAAATACCATCTTTTCCATTTGTTTTTCTGTCATGCCTGCTGTTGATAGAAGTTTAAAATCATTGGCTCTCGCTCTAAGGTTGCCTTTAAAACTATTATAGGCATTGGAAAGAGCAATCGTTATAAGAATGATTTGGATAGCTAGATTTAGAAGTCTTTCATTCCTTATTACTTCTTTATCCATAGCTGCTTTTAGAATTTCTGTGGAAGTTCCATGGTCAGATTTTGCAACATAGGTCGAAATCACTTTTTCTGCATCTTCAAATACTTTTTCTTTATTATTATCAGCTTTAATTTTTACAAAGTAATAATAAACTGGGTCGCCTTCATCTATTCCATATTCATCAATAAATTTTTTCATGGTACTTTCACTTGTAAAGATAGATATTTGATTGTCATTATAAGCTTCTAGATTATAAGGCATTTCATCGATACTTGAATCTATTTTTATAGGCATGGACTTACCATCTGCATTATATTTTAAAGTTACTTTTCCAGTATTCTTATCAGAAATTTTTATATATTCATTAAAAGAATAAGGGCTTCTACTATCTTTTGGAATTTTATTTAGTAGTAAATACTTTGCATTCGAAATATTATTTTCTTTTAAAAGTTTTTCGAAATCCTCATCTGTTAAGGCATATATGTTGGAATGTAATTTATCTTCCAGTATTTTACCGCTATTTAAAGCTTCATTTAAATCCTTAGAAATAAAATCCTTATTATCACCAAGGTAAAATTTTGTATCAACTCTTTGGTATACATGCAATTGGTCTATGCCTTCAACTTCTTCTATATCATGAACAAAGTTTTTATCCAAAAAATCACCTATATAAATACTAGAGTCAAAATTGTAAGGACTTTGGTAGTTATTATATTTTTCCTCTAAACTTCCATATGCCCGACTTACTAAAACATTAGTCAGTACCAAGGCAGACAGAGCCATGGAAATTACAATAATTCGATAGGTTGAACGATAAGACCTGTAATAATCTTTTGCTAAAGTCTTTTCTATTGGTCCATTTATTTTTGATTTTCCTAATTTAATATTTTTTTCTGTAATCCCATTTAAACCTTCGACAACATTTATCTTCGCACTTTTCTTGGCAGGGACCAATGCTGAAAAATACACCATTATCAAGGATAACAAAACAATTATTAAAATAGATATAGGGCTTGGAAATATGAAATGGAAATCCATAGATTTTACACTTTGACCTAAAATATTTGATATGTTTTGATAAGATTTTGTATTATTAAGCCACATCAAATATAAGAGCAGATTTGCAGAAGCCAAAGATAAGATTGTTCCCAAGGCTATTGGTAAGGTTGAAAGTTTAAATGCTTTCTTTCGAATTAATTGCTTTACCTGCTTATCTGTCATCCCAGTGCTTTTTAATAGAGCAATTTCCTTTAAATCCCTATTATTCCATACATTAAAAGCCCCATAAATGATAAATGCAAAAAGTAGGCAAAGAAAGAAGGCTGATCCATATTGTTCTAAAGCTGAGTTTACAACACTTTTTGGTGGAATGATTCCTTTTGGATAGACCATTTTATATTCTAAGATATCTTTATTATAAAATACTCTACCAATATCTAGGGCATGATTCTCATCAATATTCATTTCTGATAAAATTTCCCTAGTCTTTGTATAAGTATCTCTTATATTTTTATACCAAATCTGGGCTTCTATTCCATCATTTTTTTCAAACAAGACTTTTTTATCATCACTTTCAGATAAACCTACAAACATAGCCTCTTCAAATGAAGAGCTAAAATCATCATAAGTACCAACTATTTTATAAGTTTTATCACGAACATTTATTTCAGAACCCAAATCATATTCTTTATTTTTTATTAAAAATCTCTCTGGTACTAAAAGTTCATTTGCTTTTTCTGGCTTTTTTCCTTCCTTAATGTCATAGCCTAAAAGACTTACAGGATCTCCATTTTCATATATAACTGCATTTAAGTCTGTTTTTATTATTTTATTGAAAGAAACTTTTTCTATATCTTTATTGTTTTTTAATTTATCATAAAAACCTTCGTCAATTCCAGTTATCTTCACATGATAATCTCCAAAAGTTTTCTTTACATACTCATACTTGTCAGTTTTTAACGAGTTGAGGATAAAAATTACAGTTCCTAATAACATTACTGCTAAAAGTATTGATATTTTAATAGAAAAACTGTCTTTCTTATTATTTTTTACAGCTCCATCAGCTAGGTCATTAATAATTTTCATAAGTTCCATCTCCTAAGAAATTTAACCTACCGTCTACCATTCTATAGACCTTGTCACAAGAATTTGCTACTTTTTCATCATGAGTTATGATCATAATTGTAGAATTTAGTCTCTTATTTACAAGTCTGAAAAGTCCTATGATTTCTTCAGAATTTTTTCTATCAAGATTTCCTGTAGGTTCATCTGCTAGGATAATGGCAGGTCTTGTAATAAGGCTTCTAGCAATAGCCACCCTTTGTTGCTCACCACCTGATAATTGTTTTGGATACCTATCAAGCTTTCCTTCTATTCCTAGTATCGATAAAATTTCCTTTAAATATTCGTCATCTGCCTTTTTATTGTCTAACAAAAGAGGAAGTAAAATATTTTTTCGAACGTTGATGTTTGGAATCAAATTAAAAAATTGATAGACAACGCCTATATTCCTTCTGCGAAATACTGTCATTTCATCTTTGTTAAACTTGGTAATATTTTTATCTTGAATAAATATATCACCACTTGTTGGTTTATCAACTCCTGCAAGTAAATGAAGTAGTGTAGATTTACCAGATCCACTGTCTCCAATGATGGCAACTAGGTCTCCTTTTTCTAGTTCAAAGTTTACATTTGAAAGGGCATTTACTTCTACTCCGCCCTTATATGTTTTTGTTAAATCAACTGTTTTTACTATATTCATATTGTATCCTCCTTAACTTGTCTATATAATATTAGACTTAAGTGACTAGAAAGTGACTAGAAAAAAACTGTGTCTTATTTTTAGACACAGTCTTAAAATTTAATTATAAAATCTCAGTTCAAAGGCATTTGATTTCTTACCTTTATGATATAAAAGTTCTCCATTTTGTCTTTCCATAACAGATTTTGCCATAGGAAGTCCAATCCCATAACCTTTTGAATTTGGATCCAGCTTATAAAAACGTTTAAAAACTTTTTCTAACATTTTTCGATCTAAGCCATCTGAGAAATCTTCTATTAATATGCTCTTATATAAGTTCGTATCTTTTAGATGAATTTCTATATGTCTATCTTCTGTTGCTTCTAGACCATTTTTCATCACATTAAATGCTGCTTCATAAGTCCATTTCTTATCGCATATAAGATAAAAGTCATCTCCATAAAGTGGAATTTCAACATTATCATTGATAAAATAATCTTTTAGCTTTTGTATAATATCTTCAATTAATTCTCGAGCAGATATCCTGTCTTTTGTCATTTCTATTGTTCCAGAATCAAGGGCTGCAAGTTTTAATAAAATGTCAGATAAGTTGTGGAGTCTAAGTAAATTATCTCTAAGTCTTTCTATATATTCTTCGTAAAAGTTGTCATCTTCGTCTTCTAATAAGTCTAGCAATAATAGTGATCCAGTCAATGGAGTTTTTATTTGATGGGCAATGTCCTCTGTATATTCTCTTAATGTATCTTTGTTTTTCTCTGCATTTTCAGCTATTTTCTTGCTTTCTATAATAATTTTAATAATCTCATCTCTTAATTTTCCAAATTCATCGTCAATAATTTCGTAATTATCAGAGTTTATATCAAGTGAATGGATAAGATTAAATATATTATTAATCTTATCTTCTAGCTCTATTTCTTTTTTCTTTTCAAATTTTCTAATAATTAGAAATAGAATTATATTTATTAGTAGAAAGCCGAAAAGTGTTAGAATATCAAATCTTGGGTTGATATAAACTACAAACAAAGACATTATCAAATTTAAAATTAAGACAAGTAAAATATTTTTGTTTTTACTCATTGTCCCACCTATATCCTATTCCTCTTATTGTTTTTATATGATTACCATAATCTCCAAGTTTAGATCTGAGTCTTTTTATGGTGACAGTTAGGGTATTGTCGTTTACTTCATAAAAATCATAACCCCATACATAATCTAAAATTCGCTCTCTTAGTAGATTTATATTTTGATTTTCTAAAAGCATTTCTAAAACAGCAAACTCTTTTAAGTTAAGATCTAAATCTTTTCCATCTATTGAAGCTTGTTTTGAAATGAGATCTAAATATAAATTTTCAAAAGTCAGTTCGTTAACCTTTTTTTATTTTTCTACTAAACACATTGTCTATCCTCGCCTTTAGGACAGGAAGAGAAAAAGGTTTTGTAATATAGTCATCTGCTCCTTGAGAAAGACCTTTGATAACATACTCGTCTTCGTCTTTTACAGTAAGCATTATTACAGGAAGGTCAGAAAATTCTCTCAGCCACTTTAAAAAATCAAATCCTGAGCCATCAGGGAGATTTACGTCGAGAAGAATTAAATCAAAGTTATTGAAATTTGTATTTTCAGTTTGAGAAATACTCTTATAAATAACCGTCTCAATATTCTGTTTGTTTAAGTAAGTTTTAACAGCAAAGGCAATCGTGCTATCATCTTCGATCATTAGTATTTTCAAGCTTGTACTCCTATATGTCAGATACATCAGATTTTAAAAATCAAAAGTCCACCTAACACCTTAGTGTTTAGATTCTCATATAGTCTTGTTTCTCCAATATATGAGCTGCCCTTTCTATGGCTTTATAAATTTATCTATTAATTATTATTCATAATTTGTCATATAAAATTCTAGTATTGATTTTATCAGTTTATTTCACTTGATACAATTTTTCTTCTATATTATATCACATTTAAAATCTATTCTTTGTAACTTCTATAAGAAGAATTATTCTTTGTAAGCTAGCTTATCTAACTAGAAATTCATAAAATAAATAGAATTAAAATTATTGGATTTTTATGAGAAATTTAAATATAAAAATCGGCACAAAGTTTAATTTCTTCATGCCGACTTAATTTCATTAGTTTTAAGGAATTTACTCCATATTATAAATGATAGATCCTAAGTTTATAATCTCTCAAGCTCTATTTTGACTGTCTTATCGTTTAGTTCGATTTCTTCGCTTGTGAGGTCTTTTCTTTCGAACTTATCTGCTAGGGTTTCTTTTGTGATTTCTTCTTTGAATTTCTCTAGAGATTTGTTTAGTTCGTCGGATGCTTCATAGTAGATGTTGATTCTGTCTGTTACTTCAAATCCACTATCTTTTCTCATGTTTTGAACCTTGGAGGTGAATTCTCTCGCATATCCCTCATCACGGAGGTCTTCTGTGATTTCTGTATCGAGTATTACGAAGACATTGCCGTCCATTTCTACATCGAATCCTTCTTTGGCAGAGATTCTTATATCTAGATAGTCTTTTGTGACTTGGTAGGTCTCATCTCCTAGGGTGATTTCTTGAGGATTTTCTTCAACAGCTTCTATGAATTTCTTGGCATCGGTGGATGCTAGGAATTTGGCGAAGTCGTTGACCTTGGATTGGAAGATTCTTCCTACTACTCTAAAGTCTGGTTTTAGGAAGTAGTCCATGAAGTCTGATAGGTCATCTTCGAAGTCGACATCCTTTATGTTTAGCTCTTCTTTGATTAAGCCTTTAAGGTCTGAAATTTTCTCCTTGTAGGCTCCGTCTACTATGATTTTCGCTAGGGGTTGGCGAACTTTGATTGATTCTTTCTCTCTTGAAGCCCTACCTAGATTTACTATCTTTCTTACAAGGTCCATGCTTTCTTCAAGGTCGGTGTCGATCATTTTCTCGTCTGCCTTAGGGAGGAGGCTTGTGTGAACAGTCTTTTCTCCTGTAAGAGATCTAAAGACTTCTTCAGCTATAAATGGTGTGATTGGAGCGATGAGCTTGGATATTGTAAGGATTGCATCAAATGTAGTCTTGTATACTGCTTTCTTATTATCTGTAAGCTCTGAGTTCCAGAATCTCTTTCTATTTCTTCTGATGTACCAGTTTGATAGATCTTCTACTACGAAGTCTGAGATCATGTGAACTACCTTGTTGTAGTCAAAAGCATCCATTGCTTCTGTGTAGTTTTTGATTAGGGTATTTAGTTTGGAGTAGAGCCATTTATCTATTTTTTCAAGTTTTAGGTCGCTAAATCCTGCTATTTCTTCTGAACTTAATTTGTCTGTTTCTGCGTAGAGACCGAAGAAGTTGTAGACATTTTCGAATGTTCTAAAGAAGTTATTCTTAACTTCGATTAGGCCCTTTTCGTCAAACTTTGTTTGCATCCATGGTGGAGATACATAGAGAGAGTAGAATCTTACGGCATCTGCCCCGTATTTATCAAAGAGGGCAAATGGATCGAGGGTGTTTCCTTTGGATTTACTCATCTTTTGACCGTTCTTATCTACTACAAGGTCGTTTACTAGGACGTTTTTGTAAGGTGCCTTGCCTGTTGTGATGGTAGATATGGCCATTAGTGAGTAGAACCAACCTCTTGTTTGGTCGATTCCTTCTGAGATAAAGTCTGCTGGGAAGTATTCGTCAAAGTCTTCCTTGTGTTCGAATGGATAGTGAAGTTGGGCAAATGGCATTGCTCCTGAGTCAAACCAAACGTCGATTACATCAGGAACCCTATGCATGGTGCCCCCGCACTTATCACATTTGATAGATACATTGTCGACATATGGTCTGTGAAGTTCTATATCTTCTGATATATCCTCTATTGCACGTTCTTTTAGCTCGGCTCTTGATCCAACTGTATCTGTGTGGCCACATTCGTCACATTTCCAGATATTTAGTGGAGTTCCCCAGTATCTTGACCTAGATATAGCCCAGTCTTTTACATTTTCGATCCAATTTCCAAATCTCTTGTCCCCTATAGTTTGTGGGTACCAGTTTACGTTTTTGTTGTTTTCTACCATGGCATCTGAGAACTTGCTCATTTCTATATACCAGGATGGTTTTGCATAATATACTAGTGGTGTGTGGCATCTCCAGCAGTGTGGGTAGTTGTGCTCTATGGTTTGTTTGTTAAATACCTTGCCTTCTTCTTGGAGGTGTCTCCAGATTTTTTCGTTGGTATCGAAGATAAATTCGCCCTTCCAAGGAGTTTCTGTAAAGCAACCTTCAAGGTCAACTGGTTGGACAAAGGCAAGTCCGTATTTTCTTCCTATTTGGTAGTCGTCCTCACCAAAGGCTGGAGCGGAGTGAACTATACCTGTACCATCTTCTGCAGAAACGTAGTCAGCAAGGGTTATGATAAAGGCCCTATCATCTCCTACATTTACATATGGCATAAGTTGTTCATATTCCCAATATTCCATATCCTTGCCTGGGAATTCTTCTACGACTTCGTATTCTCTTTCTCCCATAAGATTTTCAGCTAGGGATTTGGCACAATAATAGTAAGAATCTTCCTCTGCTACGTAAAGCTTAGCGTAGGTTAGCTCTGGGTGAACTGATAGGGCCACGTTTGATGGGAGGGTCCATGGGGTTGTGGTCCATGCTAGGAAGTACTCGTTATCAGTTCCCTTTTTCTTAAACTTAACTGTAAGGGTTATAGTTTTATCCATTTGGTAACCTTGGGCAACCTCGTGGCTTGCAAGACCTGTACCACAACGTGGACAGTATGGCATAACCTTGGCTCCCTCGTAGATGTATCCGTTTTTGAAGGCCTTATCTAGGAGGTACCATTCAGTTTCTACATAGTCGTTATCCATTGTGATATAAGGATCGTCCATGTTGTAGAGATAGGCCATCCTATCTGACATCTCTCTCCAAAGGTCTGAGTATTTCCAAACAGATTCCTTACATAACTTGTTGAACTTTTCGATTCCGTATTCTTCTATATCATTTTTGTCATGAAAGCCTAGGCTCTTTTCTACTTCTATTTCTACAGGAAGACCGTGGGTATCCCAGCCTGCCTTTTTTAGGACCTTAAAGCCTTGCATGTTTTTGTATCTGCTTGTCATATCCTTAAGGGTACGAGCGATAACGTGGTGGATTCCTGGTTTTCCGTTTGCTGTTGGAGGTCCGTCATAGATTATATATTCTTCTGCATCCTCACGGGTTTTGAAAGTCTCATCAAGTAGGTCTATTTCTTGCCAATACTTTTCGACTTCTTCCTCTCTTTTCCTAACATCTTTGCTGTCTAAAGGTTTAAATTCTGCCATTAATAACTCCTTTAATTTCTAAAAAATAAAACCGTCCTTAAAAAGGACGGTCCACCGTTTTAATAGACAATTTAACGCAATTGTAACGTAATAAACTACTAATTCATTTATTAGACTAGAAGATGATCTTCGCCCAATACTCCTCTAGCAGCTTTCACCTAACCTGCCTCTCTTTTAGATTAATAGAGGGTTACTCTTCTTCTTAACGTCATATTTATATTATAATATAATACTAAGATTGTTTTTTGTCAAATATAATTCCTATATGTGTCTAACTATCTTAAACTTCTCTAGGTTGTAGACATCAAACTCGTCAATATTGGCCCTGTCCTTAGCATCCTCATACATCTGATAGTCACTTTCGTAGTCATTTCTGTATACTATGACAGGGTTGTTGTTGTAATTTAGTAAGAGACCGTGATAGACTCCGAAGTCTTCGATTTTAGAAATAGGCTTTACCTTATTGATCTCAAGAACTTGAATATAAATATCATCTAGGTCATCTTTCTTGATAGCTAAGGCATTGTTGAAAATTCCGAGATTAACTGTCTCGTTGATTATATCTAGGCCTATGTTTTTCCTGGTCGGATAAATTGAGCCTGCTCTTTCTCTCTTATCTCCCATTTTTATTTCTATAATTACACCATTGTGGTTATCTTCGAATTCCTCATCGTACTTGTCAAGATATTTTCCTGTATCTAGATAATGCCTTAAGGAATCAAAAGCCAGTTTTACAAATTTGTCCATTTTCCTATCCTAACAATTTCTCTATATCTTTTTCCATATTCTCTGGCTTCTTGTTTGATCCGAAGCGTGCTACTACATTTCCTTCTCTATCTATCAAAAACTTAGTAAAGTTCCACTTGATGGCTTTTCCTAGCCCTGCCTTTTCTTCTTTAAGGAAGGTATAAAGTGGGTCTTCATTTTCGCCATTGACGTCAATTTTTTTGAACCTGTCAAAGCTTGTCCCAAAGTTTAGGGCACAGAAGGAATCTATCTCCTCATCAGATTCTGGAGCTTGATTTGCGAATTGGTTGCAAGGAAAATCCAAAATCTCAAATCCTTGATCCTTATATTTCTTATATAAAGCCTCAAGAGCGTCGTATTGTTTGGTAAAGCCACAGTGGGTTGCTGTATTTACTATAAGAAGGACCTTTCCTTCATATTTACTAAGGGATATTTCCTTATCATCTTTGTCTAAAACTGTAAAGTCATATACACTAGTCATAAAACCTCCTTGACTCTTCTAGTATATATTATACAGCTTGGGAGTATTTTTGCAGTTGACATTTTTAATAATTAGTTATATAATTGCATTATCATAAACTTTATATAAAGAAGAGTAGTACAAGGACTTGATTACAGAGAGCTTCGTTTTGGTGAAAGAAGTAGATGGAAATTGTATGAAGATGGTCTTTATCTAGGAGGCTTCGATATTAGATGTCTACGTTAGCTTACGTTACAAAGCAAGGGTATGTTTGTACCTGATAAGTTTATATGTGTGAGCATATATTAAATTAAGGTGGTAACACGGATTTTCGTCCTTAGGTCTTTTGGCCTAGGGACTTTTTTTATATAAATTTTATGAAATTTATTTAAGGAGTTACTATTATGAGTAAATACAAAAACATTGATACAGCTTGTGTTAGAGCAGGTTATGAAGCAAAAAACGGAGAAAGTAATCTTCCTCCAATAGTTCAGTCGACTACATTTTCTTACGAGAAGACAAGTGAGATTGCTGACCTTTTCGACCTAAAGGAAAACGGATTTTTCTATACTAGGCTGGGAAATCCTACCATAGATGCCCTAGAGAAGAAGATAGCCGACCTTGACGGAGGAGTGTGCGCAGTAGCGACAGGATCTGGACAAGCAGCCAACCTCCTAGCTGTCTTAAATATAGCCAAGGCAGGCGATAATATAGTCGCTGTAAATAATATTTATGGAGGAACTTACAATCTTCTCGCCAATACCCTAAGGGATTTAGGCATTGAAACAAAATTTGTAAATCACAACGACTTAGATGAGCTTAGGGCTGCAATTGATGATAAGACAAAGCTAGTCTTTGGAGAAACTATATCAAATCCTAAGGCAAGTGTTCTAGATATCAAATCCTACGCAGATATTGCCCACGAGCATAATATTCCATTGATATTAGATAATACCCTAGCAAGCCCTGCCCTAGTTAAGCCCATCGATTACGGTTGCGATATTGTAACTTACTCATCTTCTAAATATATAGATGGTCACGCAGCAGCCCTTGGCGGCCTTATAGTAGATTCTGGAAACTTCGATTGGGCAAGTGGAGACTTCGATAGACTTACTAAGCCAGATGAGTCCTACCACGGGCTTATCTTTACTGAACAATTTAAAAAAGCAGCCTACGGGGCAAGGCTTAGGACAGTTGGCCTAAGAGATTACGGAGCAGTTATCTCTCCACAAAACGCCTTTTTAACAATTCTAGGTCTCGATACCCTAGCCTTGAGAATGAACAAGCATTCAGAAAATGCCCTAAGGGTCGCAGAATTTTTAGAAAATTCCGACAAGGTAGAATCTGTTTCCTATTCTTTCCTAGAATCCTCCCCATCTTATCCTTATGCCAAGAAATATCTTAAGGGAGGCTCTGGAGTTGTGTCCTTTGAGATAAAAGGAGGAAGAGATGAGGCGAGTCGTTTCATCGACTCCCTAGAATTAATCACACTCGCAGTCCACGTGGCAGATGCAAGAAGCCTCGCCCTTCACCCAGCTTCATCTACCCACAGACAACTATCTGATAAAGAACTCGAAAAGGTTGGAGTATCAAAGAGCCTAATCCGCCTTTCAATAGGAATAGAAGATGCAGATGACCTTATCGAAGATATAAGCCAAGCCCTAGATAAGGCTGTAAGGAGATAAGATGCCAGTAATAATACCAGAAGATTTAATATCCAAAGAAACCTTAGACAAAGAAAATATATTCACCATGGTAGAAGAAAGGGCCAAGTCACAGGATATAAGGGCCCTTAAGATCGGCATAGTAAATCTCATGCCAACCAAAAAGGAAACAGAGGTTCAGCTTCTAAGACTAATCTCAAACACTCCCCTCCAAATCGAAATAGATTTGATAGCGATGGCAAGCTACAAGTCTTCGAATTATCAAAAACATCTGGAGAAATTTTATGTAAGCTATGAAGAAATAAAGGATAAAAAATACGACGGTCTGATCATAACCGGAGCTCCCCTAGAGCATAAGGCCTACGACGATATAATCTACTGGGAGGAACTCAAAAAGATATTTGAATTTGCAAAGAAAAATGTCTACTCGACCCTTTTCATCTGCTGGTCTGCCATAGCCGCACTTGATTATTACTATGGAGTTAATATCGACTCATTGGATAAGAAAATATTTACAGTTAACAGGTACTATAAGGAAAGCTCCGATCCTCTCTTTCTGGGCTTTGACGATAGCTTCTATATGCCAAACTCAAGATATAAGACAATCAGAAAAGAAGAAATCGAAAGGATTCCAAGACTTAAAGTCCTCCTTTCAGACGATAAGATGGGAGCTACTATTATTAAGAGTATCGACAACAGATTTGTCTTTAACCTAAATCATCTAGAATACGATACTAATACCCTAGATGATGAATATAGAAGAGATAAGAAAAATAGACTTGAGACCAAGCCTGCCGAAAACTATTATCTAGACGATGATCCAAATAAAAAAATTATCCAGAGATGGAGATCAACTGGATACATATTTTTTAACAACTGGATCAACCACTATGTCTACCAACACACCCCATACAAGATCTCCGATGTAGAGACGATTAAATAAAGATTAAAAAAGCAGGATTTATAAGCTAACTTATTTCGTCAATTTTCGATTTGAGATAAGTTAGACCTCCTGCTTTTAATTTTAAGATATCCATAGCTTAGAATCATTTCTAAATTATGGATATTTCACTTTATGAGTCCATTAAATATTGAAGAAGGTCCAGTTTTAGGCAACTGCCTTAGCAATTCCTTATATAATTTTAATAGCTTAGGACTTAGGCCTTCACCTATTCCTTTTTCTAGATTTAGAATTGATAAATCTTCTTTAAGATAATGGATCCTATTCATAAAGCTATTATTCTGATTTTTCTTGTATTTAAATAAGATTTTCTTCTCCTCTATAGATATTTCATCATCCTTAAGCAATTCATCAATAATCCTATCTAAATTTTCTTCATTTAATTTCTCCATAATTAATCTTCCCCTATTATTTTAATTTAAGGCTTTAAGTTTTATTTCATAAAGCCCCCACCTTATTCACTTACCCTGTCCCTATGGCTATAAACACGATATTCGTACAGAAAATTAGAAAAAATTGTAGGTAAAAAGCAGGAGCCATTGAAGCATCCTGCTCTACTTTATTTTACAAATCTTTCTACTATCATAGCTACCCCAAGGTCTGTACTTGTATTGATGGCTGTGGCTAGGGGATCTACTATGGTTGCTATTAGGACCATTATTGGAATTGAGCTTTGAGGGAAGGCAAAGGCTGATAGGAGGAAAATTTCTCCGGTGTAGCCTCCTCCTGGAACTGCCCCCATAACTGATGAGGCTATTACAGATACCGCTATAGCTGTCAAAAGATTATCTGGATCTAGCAAGTTTATTCCAAATATAGGGCACAAGAGGGCAATCTTTATAATCTGAATCAATACCGTCCCGTCCTTGTGGAGATTTGCTCCTATGGGAGGGACTATTGAATTCACATCTTCTCTGATTCCAATTTTCTTTCCTGCCTCAAGATTGGAAGGAAGGGCGGCCGCAGAGGAACTTGTACCAAAGGCTGTAAGAACTGGCGGCCACATATACTTAAATAGCTTTTTGCAAGAACTAAGACCACCTCCAATAAAGGCCATTATGAAATTTACAAAGAAGAAATATATGATTGAAGCAAGGGCAAATATCAGGATTGTCCTTGATAGGGGGCCTACAATCTGTTTGCCATTTTCTCCTAAAAGAACTGCAAAATATGCACCCAAGCCTATTGGAGCAAGCTTCATTATATATGAAATAATCTTTGTAACGACCTTAGAGGATTGGTCTATAAAGTCCTTTACAAGCCTTGCCTCATCAGCAAGCTTAGATATAGCAAGTCCTACGAAGAAGGAAAAGACTATAAGGGCCATCAGATTTTCCCTAGATAGTAATTTATAAAAATCATCTACTGTAAGCATAGCGAGAAAGTCGATACTAGCGCTTTTTTCTATAGCGAAATCTTCGAAACTTAAGACAGCGTTCTTGCTAGGATCAAATATTTGAGTGAAAATTATCATATAAATTGCTGCAAATAGGCCTGTAATAATAAATATAAGAAACATAAGTCCTAAAATCTTTCCGATAGTCTTGGTAGTCTTCATTCCTGTAATAGATGATACAATTGATGTAAAAATCATTGGAACTATTGATACATACAGGAGATTTAGGAAGATATTGGCTACTCCTTGAAGGCTCTTTGCAGATTCTCCTAAGATAAGTCCTAGAATAGCTCCAATAAACATCGACAGTAATAATATTAGGGACGATTTATTTTCTTTTAAAATTTTCATTTAGACCTCCTTTTGGGTAAAAAAATACCAGCCCATATTTTCCATAATAATTATTTCAAATCTTGGAGAGACAAATGCTTTTAGAAAATAATGAGCCAGCATTTTATGCTAATATTTCTTGTTTTGGAAGTGATAAATTTCACATGGATTTCATAGAGTCAAAGGCTCGATTAAAAATCTTTTCATCGTTTAGTTCTTATAAACAAGTGAGGATTTGAATCACAAACCGCTTCGCTACTTGGGTCAGAATAGTTTGCTCTGGGATAATCCTTTGTGGATTCGGGGCATGTTGGTTTTCAAACAAGTGAGATGACGCTATTTTCTTCTTACGAAAGCGTACTTTTCCTTTGGTTTTACTTCGCTAATAAATCTCCATTTAGGAGATTTATTGCTCCTATATATCTGCCTTGTTTTTTTCTAAACAAGAGAGACTTTGAATCGCAAAGCGCTTCGCTACTTCGGGTCAGATTGGTAATCTTAATACTTACTCCGCTACGAAATCTCCATTTAGGAGATTTATTGCTCTTATGTATCTGCCTTGTTTTCTCTAAACAAGGCAGACAATAAATCGCAAAGCGCTTCGCTACTTTGCGACCCTACCAGGTCGGGTAGCGGCGCGTCAGCGGCGCTTACCAAGCAGGTAACCATGCTCCTTCTGTTATTTCTTCCATGTCTTTTTTGGTTTCTTCTGTTTGGTAGTATTTTACGAATTCTTTGTAGTCTTCGTTGTTTTCGTCTTCTTTTCTTGCTGCTATTACATTGATGTATTGTTTTACTGATTCTGTTTTTGGGTCTTCTTTGTATATTGCCGTTTCTTTATCTAGTCCTGCGTCTAGGGCGAAGGTGTCGTTTACTGCTGCTAGGTCGCAGTCGTCTAGGCTTCTTGTTGTTTGGGATGCGTCCATTTCTATTAGTTCTAGGTTTTTAGGGTTGTCTGTTACTTTGTCAAGTCCTATTAGGTCACCTGCTTCACCTTCAACTTTGATTAGGCCTGCTTCTTGAAGTAGGAAGAGGGCTCTTGCTCCGTTTGTTGGGTCGTTTGGTATGGCGATTTTAGCTCCATCTTCTAGCTCGTCAATTGATTTGAGCTTGTTTGAGTATAGGGCCATTGGGGCAAGCATTGTATCTCCGATTGATACTAAATCTGAACCTTTTGATTCATTAAATTCGTTTAGGAATTTGTGGTGTTGGTAGGCGTTTAGGTCGATATCTCCTGCTAGAAGAGCTTCGTTTGGTTGGCTGTAGTCTGAGAATACTACAAGCTCTGCCTTCTTGCCTGTTCCTTCTTCGTATCTTTTGATCACTTCATTTAGGACGTCGTTGTATTCACCAACAACACCAATTTTAATTGTGCCGTCTTCTTTTTTTGAAGTCTCTTCTGTTTTTACTTCTTCTTTGCTGTCCGCTGGCTTTTCTTCATTGTTTGCTCCACATGCGCTAAATCCTAGGACTAGAGCAAGTGCTAGGGCGATTTTTGTAAATTTTTTCATTATTTCCTCCTATAATTTACATTTATATTATTAAAGATATTAATCTTAATAACCTATCTTAGTTTAAATATTGGGATTACTGCTCCCTTGTATTCGTCTTCTATGACCTTTTTTGTTTCATCTGTTAGATAATAGTTTTCTATGAAGTTTTTGATATCTTCATTGTCCTTATTACTTTCTTTTACTGCTATTACATTTATAAAGTTCTTAGCTCTTTCATTTTCTGGATCTTCAAGAAAGATTGAATCTTCTGTTGGGGAAAGTCCCGCTTCCATTGCCATATCAGAGTTGATAAGGGCTGCATCCACATCCTCTAGGGCTCTTGAAACTTGGTCTGCTGGAAGCTCTACAAATTCGATATTTTTAGGGTTTTCTGCTATGTCATCCAGGGTTATAAAGTCTCCGCTTCCTTCCTTAATCTTAATCACTCCTGCAGATTCTAAGATGTATAGGGCTCTGGAGTTGTTTGATACTTCAACAGGTATTGCAATCTTTCCTCCTTCAGGAATTTCTCCTATATCTTTAATTTTTTGTGAGTAAACTCCCATTGGCGATATTATTGTATCTGCAAGATAAGTGAAGTCTGCATTTTGATTTTTGTTATAGTCTTCTATAAATATATAGGTCGCAAAGGATGATAGGTCAATATCACCGTCTTTTAGGGCATCGTTTGGTTGGTTGTAGTCGTTAAATCTTACAAGCTCAATCTTTTTGCCAGTATCTTCCTCATATCTTTTGATGGCTTCTTCGTATTCGACATTTCTCTCGCCTACTACTCCAAGCTTAAGCACTTCTTCGCTTTCGTTTTTCTCAGCACCGCCACAGCTTGTTATTAAAACTGCGAGGGTCAGGGCCGATAGAATTCCAAATATTTTTTTCATATTTTCTCCTAGTGGCTAGTCTTTCTAATGAGTATGTTTGATACTCCTTGGATTATAAATACTATGATTAAGATTATTACTACAGATACTAGGACCACGTCGTCCTTGTACCTTTGATAGCCTACCGCTATGGCAAGATCTCCGATTCCTCCTCCTCCGATTAGGCCAGCCATTGCTGTAAGACCTAAAAGGGAGATTAGGGTGATTGATGAGGCTCTGATTATGGAAGGAAGTCCTTCTCTAAGATAAACTGACCAGATTATCTCAACCGGTCCCTTACCCATCGCTTCTGCTGCTTCTATTACTCCAGGATCTACTTCTGCTAGGGCCTGTTCGACTTGTTTTGCGAAAAATGGCACTGTTGAAAATATTAATGGAACAATAGCTGCAGTTGGACCTATCCTGGTGTTAACTATAAGCTTGGTTATTGGTGCAATTAGGGCAAGAAGGATTACAAATGGAATTGCCCTAAAGGTGTTAGTTATCTTATCGAGTACTGAGTAAAGTTTTCTGTTTTCTAATATTCTTCCCCTGTCTGTCACAACGAGGATTACTCCAAGTATGAGGCCAAAGATTCCTGCAAATATTGCAGAAACGACAAGCATGTGAAGGGTCGCCCAAGTTTCTTTTACAATCCTATCTGATATGGATAAGGCATAATCAAAGTATCCCATCTCTACCTCCTAAAATTCTAACTCTTACATCTCTTTCTTCTAAAAAACTTAGCACTTCGTCAAGACTTCCATTTGATCCCTTAAACGTTACTATGAGATTGCCAACTGGCGTTTGACTAATAAATTCTATATTTGCTGCAAGGATATTGGTCTTTATTCCAAACTTATCATAGATTTCATTGATGAGTGGCTCTGTTGTGCTTGCTCCCTTGTAGTTAAGTTGGACTAGGATTTCGTCTTCTTTTAATATTCCTATATTTTCCTTAACTTCTTCGATTGTAGCTTCGACATTGGTTGAAGTTTCTACAAATTCTCTGGTAAGTTCTTCTTTTGGGTCTGAGAAAATGTTCAAGGTATTTCCTTCTTCGATAACCCTTCCGCCTTGCATCACGGCACATTTGTTGCAAAGATCTTTTACAACTTCCATCTGGTGGGTGATGATTACAATAGTAAGCTTAAGCTTCTCATTGAGCTCCTTAAGGAGGGCTAGGATTTGCTTGGTAGTCTTTGGATCTAGGGCACTTGTCGCCTCATCGCAAAGAAGGATCTCAGGGTCTGAGGCAAGGGCACGGGCTATGGCGCATCTTTGCTTCTGCCCTCCGGAAAGCTCTCTAGGGTAGGAGTCAGCCTTATCACCAATTCCCACAAGCTCTAAAAGTTCCTTGGCCTTTTTGATCTTTTCTTCTTTAGGAATCTTATCTCTCTTGATTGGAAAGATTACATTATCCAAAACTGTAATATTATTCAAAAGATTGAAGTGTTGGAAGATCATCCCGATCTTCTTTCTCCTATTTCTCAATTCCTTATTGGATAAGTCTAGGAGCCTTTCCCCCTTAACTATGACCTCTCCTTCAGTTGGTCTTTGGAGGAGGTTGATAGTCCTTACAAGAGTTGACTTACCAGCCCCAGAAAAGCCCACAATCCCGTAAGCATCTTGTTTTTCGATTTTGATACTTACATCATCGACTGCCTTAAAGCCATCAAAGTCGACTGTAATATTCTTTAGCTCAATCATATTTACCTTCCTAATATTGTAATAAAAAAAGTCCCCAGCTTCCCGAAGGAAACTAAGGACGAAAATTCGCGTTACCACCTTAATTCATATACGTTCACACGCATAGGCACTCATCAAGTACAGACATACTCTACTTCTGTAACGGGAAGACCCGTATAGCTCTAATATCGAACTATCCCATCAAAGGCCATCTTCATCTAAATCAACATCCACCCCTTTCACCAAACGGGGCTCTCTGTAGAATATCTTTCTAGACTACTCTTCTTTTCAAATGGTGTCAAAACTTTATTTATTTGATAATCCTATAATACCATGGTATTTTTCCCTTGTCAAATAATTTAAAATAATTTGTATAAGTATAAATATTATTTCCTAAGTTTAGCCTTAAAGCGTCAAATAGGCCTATTGAAATAATGATAAATCCTTGTATAATAAAAGTGAACAAGGGAATATAAGTTCAACTTAAACACAAAAAAGCAGGAGTGGTAGCTCCTGCTTTTTATTTTGGGCTAATTATCATCTCTTCTACTATCTAGCCACTTGCAAATATAGTAGCTTACTATATCTGCCGTAATAGTTAAGATAAGGGAATACAACTTTTCCAACTTAAACACCTCCTAACTGTTACCAGTATAGGGATGATAACAATTTAATTATAGCAGATTTTTATAATTTTTAGGGAAAATTTACCCTTAAAAGATAGATAAATTTTCATTTTAGGCCGATAAGTATTATAATATAAATGAATTTATAAAGGGAGGTAATATGGTAGTATATAATCCAAAATCTAGCAAGGCTAGTGAATTTATTAACCATGAAGAAATTTTAGAGACTCTTGATTATGGTAGAGAAAACGCCCATAATAGAGAGCTTATCATAGATATTTTAAATAAGGCAAAAAAGGCTAAGGGCCTAAGCCACAGGGAAGCCTTTGTGCTTTTATCTTGTAAGGAAGAAGACCTAAACGAAGAGATCTTTAACCTTGCCAAAGAGCTTAAACACAAGTTTTACGCAAATAGAATAGTGCTTTTTGCTCCTTTGTATTTGTCTAACTATTGTGTGAATGGTTGCTCTTATTGTCCTTACCACGGCCAAAACAGAACTATTCCAAGAAGAAAGCTCACTCAAGAAGAAATTCGTGAGCAAGTTATAGCCCTACAAGACTTAGGACACAAGAGACTTGCCCTAGAAGCTGGAGAAGATCCAGTAAATAACCCTCTAGAATACATACTAGAGTCAATCGATACAATCTATAATATCAAACACAAAAACGGAGCTATAAGAAGGGTAAATGTAAATATCGCAGCTACTACTGTTGAAAATTACAGGAAGCTTCACGAGGCAGAAATCGGAACTTACATCCTCTTCCAAGAAACTTACAACAAGGAAAATTACGAATCCCTCCACAAGTTCGGTCCAAAATCTAACTACGAATACCACACTGAAGCTATGGATAGGGCCTTCGAGGGAGGAATCGACGATTTAGGACTTGGAGTTTTGTATGGACTTGATTCTTATGAATATGAATTCGTTGGCCAATTGATGCACGCAGAACACCTTGAGGCGAGATTTAATGTCGGCCCTCATACAATCTCTGTTCCTAGAATCCAACCTGCTGACGATATTGATCCAAACGACTTCGACAATTCCCTATCTGATGAAATGTTTGAGAAAATCGTAGCCTGCATACGAGTTTCCGCACCATATACTGGTATGATCGTATCAACTAGGGAAAGCGAGAAGGTCCGTGCTAAGCTCTTAGATCTAGGTATTTCCCAAATCTCTGGAGGTTCCAAGACTTCTGTAGGAGGATATACAGAAAATGAAACCAAGGGTAGTGATCAATTCGAACTATCAGATAACAGAACTCTAGATGAAGTAATCGACTGGCTAATATCAAAAGACCACGTACCTAGCTTCTGTACAGCTTGCTACAGGATGGGCAGAACTGGCGAGACCTTTATGGGCATGGTCAAAAAACACGGAATCGGCAATATTTGCCATCCAAACGCCCTCACAACTCTCGAAGAATATGTAATAGATTACGCAAGTGATAAGACAGCAAGGGATGCCGAAGCCCTTATCCAAAGAGAGCTTAATAATATTCCAAACCCAGAAGTCCGTGAATCAACTAGAGAAAATCTAGAAAAAATCAAACAAGGACAAAGAGACCTTTATATCTAATATGAAAACGCAAAATAGTGAGAGAGTTCACATTGGAATATTCGGTAAGACCAATGCCGGAAAGTCTACCCTCTTAAATTATATGACAGGGACTGAGACTGCAATCGTATCAGAAGTTGCTGGAACTACGACAGATCCTGTAAGAAAGGCCATAGAGATAACGGACTTTGGCCCAGTCCTTTTCATAGATACGGCTGGAGTGTTTGATAAAAGTGTTCTCGGCAGTAAGAGAATTGCCAAAAGTCTAGCTATAATAGATAAGTGTGATATCTTTATCTACTGCCTAAGCCTAGATGAAGATTTTGAAATCTTAAATGAAATAAAAAAGAAAAATAAGCCAATAATCTATGTAGCAGGCAAGCAAGATATGGCCGAAGGGGCTAAGATTTACGAAAAATACCAGGCCCTTTCCCCTATCCCAATCGATGTGAGAAATAAGGACGACAGGCTAAAGATCTTCGCTAAGATAAAAAATCTTTACAAAAAAGAAGACCTAACTATCACCAGAAATCTTGTAAAAAGCGGTGATATAGTCCTTCTCGTAATCCCACAGGATAAGGCAGCTCCAAAGGGTAGGCTTATTAAGCCTCAAGTTATGACTATAAGAGAGCTTATAGATAAGAAGGCTACAGCCATATCTTGCGACCTCGATAGCCTAGAAAACACCCTAAAGGCCTTAAAGGATAAGCCAGACCTTGTAATTTGCGACTCACAAGTCTTTAAGGAAACAAAAGATCTACTAGAAAAAGGAACAAGACTTACTAGCTTTTCCGTTCTATTTTCTGCCTTTAAGGGAGACTTAGCCTATTTTATAGATTCTGTAAAAAGGCTTGATAAGCCTTTAGAAAGAATCCTAATATCAGAAGCCTGTAGCCATCCTCCAATCGATGAGGATATAGGAACAGTCAAGATTCCAAAGATGTTAAAGAAAAAATATCCAGAGCTTAAAATAGAATTTAACAGAGGCGATGATCCTATCGACTATGATAGATACGACTTAATCATATCTTGTGGTGCTTGTATGTTCAATAGAACTACTATGCTAAGCAGGGTAGATGAGGCAAAGAATAGAAATATCCCTATGACCAACTACGGCATAACTATAGCCTATCTTAAGGGAATCCTCGAAGACGTATCTTTGCCAGAATAAAATAGACCTAAAAGCTTTTACTTGTACTTAAGGCTTTTAAGGGCTCTTTGTCAAATCGTGTTGGTAAATAATAATCAACCAAATTCTTAATCAGGGATAGAAATTTCTATCCCTGAATTTTTAACTAGCTAATAAATTTCTTGTGATAAATATTCTTGTTCTAAAATTAGCAAAATTCCTGTATCCAAAAGCTATCCTCTTTAAAACCTTAATAAAATTATTAACCCCTTCAATTGGTCCATTAGAATAATCATAAATAAATGAGTTCTTGATGAAATCTAGGTAATAATAACAAGTATCTATTGATGTTCTCATCCTATCACTAACTTTATCCTTGAAGTGATTTAAATGAAATTTAAACAATTCAAAATCCTTTTTCTCAATATCCTCTCTTAAGCATTGGTAACAGTCATAAGTATTCTTTAAAGTCTTATCAACATCAAGACTGATATCGACAATATCTTCATCAGAAACAAATTTACTAGGGAAGTGAACACGTTTAAAAAAATGAATAGGATCAAGGAGTTTGTATGGCTTTAAAAAATGTTTCCAATATTTCTTAAGTCTTTTGTATTTAATATTGCTTGTAGAATACTCCTTCATCGTGTCAATCCTAGTATGGTTAAAAGAATTTGTAAATAGTTTTACGATATGGAACCTATCAATAATGATTTCTGCATTAACAAACAGTTCTTTAATGAGTGATATATAGGGACTATACATATCAATACATACAGTCTTAACCTTATCTCTAACATACCTAGGGTAGCATAAGAAATATTTCTTTAGGGAATATAGCTGTCTATTCTCTACAATATCAATTACCTTGTGATTATCTGAATTTAGATATATGAAGCTCATAGCTCCTTTAGCATCTTTGGTTGATTTGAACTCATCAAATGATAGGTGTTTTGGTAGATAAGAAAAGTCTACATTGAATTCATTATCATACTTAGCCATAAATCTAGCAACTGTAGTTGTAGATATGTAATTATCAGCAGATATATCTTTCATAGATAGCTTTTTTGTTAAACTTGAAAGAACATGTCTTTTAACCTGATTAGAAATATTACAATACTTATCGACTATATTAGATTCAAGTAAGAAATATTTATTGCACGATTTACAGAACATCTTCTGCTTCTTCAAGTCAATTAAAACAGGATGATCACCTGCTCTGGAACATCTTACAGTAGATGATTTAAAGCCGTATTTAATTAAGTTATGGTTAGAGCCACAATGAAGGCAAACTTGATCAGAATATTCTAATTTAGCTTTTAGAATTGTATATGTTACACCTTTAATGACTTTGTGGTGTATTCCATCAGAAAAATTAAGATTTTCATCTTTGATATTTAGTAAATTTGTAATAAAATAATTGTTAGACATATTTAATCTCCTTTTAAGTTGTGGTTAATTTAATTATAGGGTAAATGATTAAATATGTCTTCTTTTTTTTACAAAAAAATCGTACTGACAGAAGTACCATTTACTTCTACCAACACGATTTATTATAGACCCCTTTTAGGTCTTTTCTTATGAGTATTTTCTTGTTTTCTTATCGTAGGTTATTACATCTCCCCTGTCGGTTACGATTTCGTATCCTGCATTTTTTATTCTAAGTTCAAGGCAAGCCCTACATTCTGCCGCCTCATCTCCTGTACAGATTTTATTATCATAGAGTGAGTATTTCTCCCTCACCATGGTTGGCGAAAGATTAGGCATGAGGACATTGGCTCCTGCTTGAAGGCCCCTTTCTCTACCCAAGGGATTGATTGTTCCTAGGGCGGTTGTAGCTGGTATTAGGGCATAAGGGAAAAGAATCCTAAGTATTGAGACAAGTCTTAGGGTCATTTCAAACGATCCATTAGGAAAGTCCTTGAAAGGAGTATCATGCTGGGTCATGTAAGGGCCTATTCCAATCATAGCAGGCTCTAGCTCTTCTAGGAATCGCAAGTCCTTTATGATATCTTCTGTCCTTTGGTAGGGAGATCCTACCATAAAGCCTCCCCCAACTTGAAAGCCGATTTCTTTTAAGTCTCTTAGGGCCTGTCTCCTACTTTCAAAGCTCATAGTTTCTGGGTGAAGCTTTGAGTAATGGTCCTTGTCTGAAGTCTCCTGCCTTAGAAGATATCTATCAGCACCCGCTTCAAACAATTTCTTATAAGATTCGTAAGATCTTTCTCCCAAAGATAGGGTGATGGCCACATCATCGTGGAGATTTTTGATTTTTTTGACTATATCTATGAACATATCATCTGTGAAATGTCCATCCTCTCCTCCTTGAAGGACAAAAGTCCTATATCCAAGCTTATATCCAAGGTCTGCACAAGCGAGAATCTCCTCCTCGCTAAGCCTGTATCTTTCGACCTTGTCGTTGGACTTTCTTATCCCACAATAGTAACAATCGTTCTTGCATATATTTGAAAACTCTATTAGACCCCTGACAAAGACCTTATCCCCATAGATTTCTTTTCTAATAGCATCAGCCTTCTTGTTAAGCTCATCTGTTAGGCTTTCGTCTTCTATCCATTTTTTTAGAGTTTCATCATCGTAATGTTTAGTATTTTTAAGTTCCATATATATCTACTTACTCTTCTTTTTCTTTTTATCTTTTTTATTTTTCTTGGATTTATTTGCCTTGATAGCCTTTTTTTCGACCTTTTTCATAAATTCATCAGAGTCTTTTACCTTGACAAATTTTGACTTAATCTCTCCAAAGGATTGATCTTTCTGTCCCTTTTTGCAATGACCTATACAGCCTGTCTTTAGTTTAAATCCATATTCGTCACTAAGTTTTTCTAGCTTATCTATATCAACGTTTGAGCAATTTTTGCACACTTTTACTTTCATAAACACTCCTATAAAAAAATCAGGAGACTCTTGCGAGATTGCAACAGCCTCCTTGGGTTTGGTAAAATAAATTCACTAATAATATACTGCTGTTACTCATATTTGCAAACAAGATCTAGCTTGTATATTCTTTAAATTTTAATAATCCTAGTCCCTAAAAAGCTTGTAGGGAAACTTGGATTTTTTGGCTCTAATGAGATAGTCTTCTAATTCTTTTTTGAGTTTAGGTAGGAAATATTCTTCTAATTCATAAAATCTTTCCCTAAAGTAAGCTGGATAGGATTCATCTAAGAAAAGTTCCATCCCTTTCTCAAGTCCTACAAAGTTTTCATCAAATATCACATAAAGATACTGGACTAGGTAGTCATAGTCTGTGTAATCATAAATATATAAGAAATTTCTTATAAATTCTTCCTCCTTGGGATCTAGGTCGTAAATATCCTTGTAAAGCTCTAAGTCCTTTAGGGGAAAGCTCTGGCTTATGGCAACCTTCGCTGGGAAAAAATAAGAATCTGCCCTAAGAATCTTAAAGCCTTCTAGAAAATTATTATCACTAGTAGAGGACTTACCGATCTGGGCAAGGGAGGCAGAAGCCAGAGCTATATCTGGGTCAAGTCCCAAGTCTTCAGCCATTTTCTCTGCAGTTTTCCCGCAAAGCCAGGATTTTATAATCCACCTATCAGACTTATCCTTAAAGCCTTTTTCTAAATAATCTATTATCTTATCCTTGTTGGGAATATTCCCAAATCCTTCTTTATACATCTAATCTTATCTTTCCATAAGCGTAGGTCTTAGAAGACCCATCTTCTAGGGCAAAGGAGAATTCATCTCCGCTCTTTTTCCCTAAGGCCCTTACGCTTTTCTTATCTCTAATTTCATTTCTATAAACTAATTTGATATATCCTATATCTTTGGCGAAAATATCCGAAAGTTCCTCGATATAATCGAAGTAAACTGCATTGTTTACATGGAAATTTGTATCTATATCTGCCTTCCTAATATAAATATCCTTGATGAATTCAAGGTCTTTTTCTAGTTTCACATCCCTAGCAGTAAATACTTCCTCTTCTCTGCCGTAGGCCTTTACTAAATCATCAAGGATTTTCACTGGACGAAGTCTTTCTATATCCATCAATAAAAACACTGCCTTAGCCTTAACAAGGATTTCCCCATTCTTTTCTACTATAAAATCCCTATAGGCATAAAACCTATTCATATGGGTAGGTATGGTTGTGATTTCTATCTCATCATCAAGCCTTACACATTCTTTGATATCTATCTCCCATGAATAAGCAATCCATCTGAAGTTTTCCATGTCGATATCCTTTTCGAGGGAACTTGCTTGATCGAAACTAACATCAAACATTAGACTTGCCAAATTTCTCATGGTCAAATACCCATAGCGGTCACAAAACATATGTCCTATAGTATATTTTTTCTTATATTTCATAATTCTCCCTATATTGGTGCAACATCCATAAACATTTGAGCTATGTTAAAGTAAACTATTAGGCCCAGGGAATCTACTATGGTTGTGATAAGGGGACTTGCCATTATAGCAGGGTCTGCCCCGAGTCTCTTAGCAATTATTGGAAGAAGAGAGCCTACCACCTTGGCACTAACAACTATAAAGAAAAGTGTAACAGAAACCATAAGGGCAATCTCAACTCCTACCTTATCAAAAAGATAGCATTTGAAAAATCCTACTACGGATAAAAATAGACCGCATACCATTCCAATCCTACATTCCTTCCAAACTACCTTGGCCCAATCGGATAGTTCTATGTCCTTTGTAGCCATGGCACGGATTACAAGGGTTGAGGTCTGGCTTCCTGCATTTCCTCCAGAGTCAGTTAACATCGGTATAAACATATTAAGGGCAATTATCGACTGGATAACTGCCTCGTAGCTTTTAAGTATAGTTGAGGTAAAAGCAGATGAGATCATAAGAAACATCAACCAGGGAATCCTGTTTTTGGCAAGGTCCCAAACGCTCATCTTGCTGTATTCTTCCTCTTCTGGTGTGGTAGCAGCCATGATTTGGAAGTCTTCTGTAGCTTCTTTTTCGATTATCCACATGATATCATCTACCGTGATAATTCCTACGAGCCTATCTTCCTTATCTACTACTGGTAGGACAGTGAAGCCGTATTTTTGAAAGGTCCTTGCTACGTCTTCTTGGTCATCGTCTGTTCTAACTGTGATCACATCTTCATAGAGAAGAGTTGATATCGAAGTATCCCCATCACTTGTAACGAGATTTCTCAAAGATACATAGCCTAAAAGCTTTTTGGTAGAATCTGTAACATAACATGTATAGACAGTGACCTTGTTATTGCCAATCCTTTTTATTGTCCTTAAGGCTTCACTTACAGACATTGTTATCTTAAGCTCCACAAATTCTGGAGTCATCAGACTTGCTGCAGAATCTTCCGGAAACTTAAGATATTGGTTTACTTTCTTTCTCTTTTCTGTATCAGTATTTCTTAGAATCTTTTGAACAACAGAAGCTGGCATCTCCTCTAGGGTGTCTATCATATCGTCAAAGTCTAGTTGGTCTAAAAGCGAATGAAATTCTGTATCATTTAGTCCCTTTTTTATCTTATCCTTATCATCTGGACCAAGCTCTGCAAAAACTTCTATCGCATCTTCCTTTTTGAGGAGCCTAAAGACGATTAGGGCATCTTCTGCGCTTAGGGTCGATATGAATTCTTCTATATCGACGGGATTAGTCCTTCTTAAAAGTTTGGAAAGATTGGTCCCGTCGCGCTTTTCTAGAAGTGAGTTTAACTCTTCTACTCTTTTTGAATAATCATCATAGTTTTGCATCTATTCACCCATTTGGTCTAAGAGGACTTGGAGGGCCTTTTTGAATTGATCATCCTTTGAGAGGTTATCCTTTGAGATTTCAAGAGTTTCTTCACTATTTTCTACTTCTATATCAGGCTCTACTCCGACCTTATTAATTTTTGCACCTGATGGTGTGTGGTATTCGCTTATTGTAATCTTAGCCCCTGATCCATCGTCTAGTGGGAAAAGTTTTTGTACAATTCCTTTACCGAAAGTCTTCTTACCTATAATCTTTGCCCTATCTCTGTCTTTAAGCGCTCCAGATAAAATCTCGCTTGCAGATGCAGAGTTTTCATTTACTAGAACTGTCATTGGGATATCGTCTTTACCTTCATCACTTTCTTCTGTGATTACTTCTCCGTTTTTATCTTCTGTAGTAACTATGACTCCCTTATCTAAGAACTTATCTGCTATATCAAGACATACATCCAAAGATCCGCCAGGGTTATTTCTAAGATCTAGAACAAGCCCTTCCATTCCAGCATCCTTTAGCTTTTTGTAGGAATCCTCGAAGTCTTCTCCTGTTACATCATCAAAGGATTTGATGTGAATGTAGCCGATTTTCTTATCTCTTGCTTCCATAAGACTTTCATCAATAGTATCGACTTTGACATCGCGTCTTGCGACTTCCATATCTATATCTTTGAAGTTCTTACCGTCTTCTTCCACTCTTCTTACAGTGATTTTGACACTAGTATCTTCCTCACCCTTCATAATAGCGACAGCTTCTTCCATTTGATCTGCGGAATATTCCTTACCTTCGACCTTGATTATATAATCGCCTTCCTTAAGGCCAGCCTCAGCAGCAGGAGATCCGTCAAAGACTTGAACGACCTTGATAAAGCCTTCCTTGCTCGCTTGAACCAAAACTCCAATTCCCTTATATCTACCGTCGAGAGTCTCCATTAGCTTGGAAAACTCATCCTTGCTATAATATTGGGTGTAAGGATCGCCTAGATTAGCAAACATTCCCTTAAGAGATCCTTCATAGAGATCTTCTTTTTCATAATCAAAGAGGAAGTTCTTATCAAGTAAGCTCTCTAGCATATGCATATCTTCGATATGTGCTTGGTCTTCACTCTTATTTGTAGCATTTAAATCACGATTTAGGCCAACAACATAGCCTGTAAAACCAACTCCTGCCGTTAGGACAAGAGCCAATATAACTTTTCCAAATTTTTTCATATAGCCTCCATTAATATATAATATACTATATCACAAAAGGGGTAAGAATACACACAAGAAGAAAAATAAATTAAATTGTCAGCAAAGATAGGACAAATACTGAAAGCTTAAGGGTTCTATGGTATAATAAAGGAAAGTAAAACTAGAAAAAGGAGTTTTTATGAAAAAGAATAATCTTAAAAAGGGAATACTAGCAGTAGCACTAGCTACAAGTTTCGTCCTAGGAAACGGACAAAGCTTAACAAATGTACAAGCAGCCTCAGAAATTAACCAAGAAAGAAGCGTACAAGAAATATACGAAGATGCTTTTAAAGAATTAAAAGATAGTTACAATTCTTACCTTAACTTATATGATGACTATACTTATATAAACTCAACATCTTATCCAAAGGCATCTTTTGATGGAATAATGGAAAAGACTAAAGCTTTCCTAGAAGAAGAAAAGGATTTAACCAGTGATGAAGCTTACAAGATAGAAGCAGAAAAAGCAAAATCTCAATTAGCCTTGCTAAATGAAGCAAAAGATAAGCTAAACGGAGAAAGTGTAGATACAGAAACCCTAGCCAAATTATTAATGGAATCCCAAGGTTTCGTAAGAAATGATTCCAATTATAAAAATGCTCCAAAAGATAAAAAAGACCTTTATGATCTTGCGATTACAAATGGATACTTAGTTTTCAACAAAGGATCTAATAAATTATCTGAAGGTGAATACGAAAAAGCAGTCTCAGATATAAGAGAAGCAAGAGAAGCTATAATCAGAGCTGTTAAGGAAAATAGAACAAAAGAAAACCTAGCTAAAGAAATTAAAGAATCAGAAGAAATTGTTAAAGAAAAGGACAAATACACCGAAAATACCTACAAAATGTTTGAACTTGCTCTAACAAGTGCAAAATCAATAGAAAACAATCCTAATTCAAAGCTTGAAGAATATGAAGAAAGCATAAATAATTTAAAGGAAGCAAAAGAAGGTCTAAAACTTAAAGAAGATGCAGAAAAAATAAAAAAGGCTCTAGAAGAGTTAAAAGCAGCTAAAAAAGAGCACCAAATAACAGTTAAGGCTTGCAAAATGCTCTTAGACTACCCATCTATTGCCAAAAATAACGGCGATAGAATCAGAGCTTACCTCGAAAAATCTGCTAAGGTGATCGAAAAAGCTAACAAAATCTTAGAACAATATGGAATGAATTAATAAAGAAAAGGAGTAAGAATGCTTAAGAAAAAACTACTAGCCCTAATATTTACTATAAACTTTGCTTTTCTAGCAACAGTACCAGGTTTTCAAACCATATCTCCGGTAAGCATAAGCTATGCAGCTGAAAACGAAATAGCAACTCAAAGAGAACAATTGCAAAAAGGAGTTAATGATAGCGAAAATATTTTCGCATCTAAAGCATACGGACTAATAAATAAAGAAAGCCTTAAGGCAGAATATAATGGGGCCCTAGAGTATGCTAAGTCAGTCCTAAATAATGAAAATGCAAGCTATGAAGAGCTTAGAAATGCGACAATAGGACTTAACGATGCCAAGAATAATCTAAAAGAATATGGCAAGAAAATACTAGCAGTTCAAGAATTAAAAGCTACTATTGACGATCATAAAATTACTATAAAATCAATTAATTATATAATGAGTGAATATCCTGCCTTAGCTCGCTCAATGGGTGATAGAGCAAACGACATTATAAGAAGAAGTAACGAAATTATTGCAAAAGCAGAAAGTATAATAAGTCAATTTGAATAAATGAGTAGAGTAAGATCGGCCACGCTGGCCGATTTTTCTTTATACTTGCATTAAGTTAGCTTTCTGGTTAAATATATAAGCGATTTACTTAAGGAAGATAAAGGGGGATTTTTGGATACAGCATCATTATTAATATTGTCAGTTGGCCTTGCCATGGATGCTTTTGCCGCAAGTATCTGCAAGGGCTTATCTGAGAAGACACATTCTATAAAAAACAGTTTGTCGGTTGGTTTTTGTTTTGGATTTTTCCAAGCCTTTATGCCAGTTATTGGATTCTTGTTAGGAAGAAGATTTGCGGAAGCTATAAGGGCTATTGATCATTGGATAGCATTTTTCTTGCTTCTAATCTTAGGCCTTGAGATGATTAAAGCATCAAGAAATGCCTATTGTGAAGTTAATCACGGCTTTGACTTCTTATCCTTATCAAAAATGGGAGTTGCTACCTCTATCGATGCTCTAGCTGTAGGAGTAGGGCTTGCCTTTTTAAATATAGATATAGTAAAGTCTGCATCTACAATAGGGATCGTAACTGCCCTTCTTTCAGTAATAGGCTTTAAGATTGGCTCAAAACTTGGCATGAAGAGTAAGCAGATAGCAGAGCTTGCAGGAGGAATAATCCTCATAGGCCTTGGAGCGAAAATTTTAATCGAACACTTATTTTTACAATAATATCAACTGAAAAACTCCCCTTAACGGGGAGCTTTATTTTTACTGATTAATTAGATTTAATTTTCTAAGAAGGGTCATAAGGGCAGAAAGTACAACCGCTACAACTGAAGCTAGGACCATTCCCTGTAGCTCTATTGCTCCAAACTTTAAAGAAAGCCCTGAAAGACCTGCTATAAATATTACTGATGTCAAAACTAAGTTATAAGATTTAGAATAATCTACCTTCTGATCTACCAATAGTCTTATACCGCTTGTACCTATCATTCCATAAAGTAAGAAGGTAACTCCTCCAATTACATTTCCTGGAATAGTTTGAATAATTGCAGCCAAGGGTCCGAAGAAGGCCATAATTATCGAAATAACTGCAGCTCCCCCAATAACTTGGACTGAGTAGACTCCTGTAATAGCCATAACTCCGATATTTTCTCCGTAAGTTGTAGTAGGAACACCGCCTACAAGTCCTGATAGGGCTGATGAGAAGTTATCGGCAAAGATTGATCTGTGTAGACCTGGTTCTTTTAAAAGATCTCTTCCTATGATATTGCTTGTTACTACTTGGTGAGAAATATGCTCGCTCGTGATTACTAGGATTACTGGAAGCATAGCAAGGATTGCACTAGCTGAAAACCTAGGTGCCCTGAAGTTTGGTAGGGTAAATAGGCTTGCTTCTCTTACGGGAGTAAAGTCTACCATACCGAAAAATACCGCAGCAATATAGCCTACTACAATTGAGATTAAGATTGGAATTGTTGAGAAGAATCCCTTAAAGGCAACTGAACCGATGATTGCTGTAAATAGTGTTATAAAAAAGACCAAAAAGTCCTTAGAACTTGCTGTATCTGTCATAAGATTGGCCCCAATTGTTCCTCCTGTTACAGTATTTCCAGCAAGCTCAAAACCTATAAGGGCAACAACTGCTCCCATAGCTGCAGGTGGAAGAAGGACATCTATCCAACCTGTACCAAACTTATATATTATATAAGCTAAGATACAGCCGACAATTCCGACCACAATAAAAGCACCCTGAGCATATTGGAAACCTTCGCTTGCGATAATAGCTGTACCTGGAGCTAAAAATGCGAATGAAGAACCCAAATAAGCAGGTGCTTTTTGTTTAGTAATTAATATAAATAATAAAGTTCCGATACCGTTCATCAATAATACGATACCTGGATTAATGCCAAATAAAATAGGAACTAGGACACTAGCGCCAAACATTGCAAAAGTATGTTGGATCGACAAGGGTAACAATAATTTTAATGGAACTTTTTCTTCTACTTTGTAAATTTTCTTAGAATTTTTCATAATACCTCCCTAAATTTCCACATGATATTGTAGCAAAATAGAGAGGACTTGTCAAACTATATCATTAAAATAAATTTCTATCTAAATATCTTTTTATTTATTTTTCACAAACTAATTCGACAATATTATCCTCTATCCCAATAACTTTAAAACCTAGGTCTATATGGATTTTATAAGCATATGTTCGTGTTTTCTCAAAATTATTATGAAGATATTCTATATTTTCAAAGGAAAAAGCCTTATCGATTAAAAGTTTTAGACCAGCCTTACCGTAACCCTGTCCCCTATACTCATTTTTAATTACAATACCTATGTCCCTGGTGCGAAATCCTAAGCTTGAAGGGTGAAAATTTACATCACCTACAAATTTTTTTAATTCTTCATCATAGATATAGGCGTAAAAATAATCACCTGGATTAAAAAAATAAATATCATACCGTCTTTCCCGATAGCTTCTATCGGGAATTATGCAGCCTGTAGTCTTATCATAGCCAGCAAATTGCAGATCATATCCTTTGTTGTAAGCCATAGTAAGAGGATCATTTAATAGAATTTTGGCAAAATCTAATTCATTTTCTTTTGGTATATATAATTTTATATTATTCATTTTTTATTCTCACACACAAAAAGCAAGTGGTTACTAGCTCCTAGTGTTTCTGGATTTTTGCAATTATTAAGGTGGAAGGCTAGATAATTATTAAATGATTCTTCCGCCATTTCTTCCAATTTTTGGCTTAAAATCTCAGCAAAGCCATCGCTTGCAACTATTTCTTTTATAGTTAAACCTGCTTTTTCAATCATTTCTTTCGCTTCATTTAATTTGAAAAATACAAAAGGTCTATCTATTAATCTCTGCTTTTCGCTAATATAAGAATCACTAGAAAAAATATTTGTGTTATAATTAATAGTTTCACTTATTAGGACAGTGTCGTGATTTATAAAAGATATTAATATATAACCATCATCTTTGCACACTCTTTTTGCCTGTCTAAACACATCTCTTCTGTCTTCTTCCTTGGATAGATGATACATTGGACCAAACAAAAGCACTATATCAAAATAATTTGATTCTAGATCTTTTAGGTCATAAGAGGACTTATTATAGGCTTTTATCTTGGCAAAGGCTTTTGACCTAGATTTTAAAAGTTTAAAATTTGAAGATGATGGCTCAAAGGCTACTATCTCACAAGCTTTTTGACCTAGTGGAAGGGTATAGGCTCCTGTTCCAGCACCAACATCAAGGATTTTTGAGTCTGAACTAATTAGTTTTTCTATTTCTTTTAGAGTAGTTATTTTTTCTACAAGACCAGTTCTTGATTTAAGGCGTTTATCTTCATCAAATACCTTATATAATTCTTCGTTCCTATCTAAGTCGTTATCAATTTTTAAAATCTCGCTCATATCCATATCATAACTCCTTTAAAATTAATGTACCTTGTTAAAATATTTATTCTATATTATATGTAAATATCCTTAATCAAAAACTGTAAAACTTTCTTCATAGGTAAATTAAGAGTTGGAAACTATTTTCTAACGAACTTAAATATTTGAAAATTAAAGGATAAAATATATAATATCATTAGGAGAAGCAAGCTTTTCAATCTCCAAAAAAGCCCTTGATTAAACTTCAAGGAAATGTAGAGTATGAATCTTCATGAGATTCAAGACAAGGCAGTAGGTGCGAACTACTGCCTTGTCTTTTACTTGTTTTTGCTTTTTTATCTATATATCTAATGATATATTTCCTAAATAAAAATCGACAAATCCTAACTTAGTGGACTTGCCGATCTCAAAAGCTTTATGGTTTATTTTACAAAAGGTCTTCGCCTTTTACTGCATCTATTATTTCGTCTTTTATATCATCTACCTTATCTTTAACTTCGTCCATCTTATTATTGTTTTTGAGGTATAGATAAGCTCCTACTGCTGTTGCAGCAGCTGTAAATAGTACTTTTCCTACTGTATTTTCTTCTTTTCTTCCTCTATTGTTTCTATAATCAAACATTTCTGCCTCTTTCTTTAATTTTCAAAAGAGTAGATCTTCTACCCTAGTTGGCCTTTCTTTCTATATCTTGATTATACTTTCCATATTATTGATTTTCAAATTAGTTTATATTAATTTATATGTTTTTGTTTTTAACTTATCTTTAATCTTCTCTTACAAGTGGCATAGACATACATCTTGGTCCTCCCCTACCTACAGTTAGGGTTGATGAGTCAAGCTTTATTACTTCTATGCCGTTTAGCTCGAGCATTTGGTTGGTCACGGTATTTCTCTTATAGACTATTACCTTGCCTGGAGCGATAGCTAGGGTGTTTGATCCATCTGTCCATTGTTCTCTAAGGGCTGCTATTGGATCTCCGCCGCCACATGGAAGCAGTTTTATTTCATCTAGCTTTAGGGCATCTTTTAAAAGGTCGTCTAGAGATTTTTCTATAATCTCTTCCATAATCCTATCATCTTTTTTGCTAAATTTAATAGCATGGAAAGTAGAAATTATTCCAGGATGGTAGGTGAAGGTGTCATAATCGATTTGAGTAAAGACAGTATCTAGGTGCATGTAGGCTCTTTCATTGGGGATGTTTATTGCAATAATTTCTTTAATCTTGGACTCCTCATCAAATAAGATATTGTGAGCAAGGTCCTTGATTGCCGCTAGTTGAGTTCTTTGACTTATGCCAATCATCAAGAGATTTTCATTTATATTTAATATATCTCCACCTTCTATATGGTATCTATTTCCCCTACCATAATAATTCTTAGTCCCCTTGTAATCCTTGTGGTAGTTAAATATATAGTCAGCATATATTGTCTCTCTTGATCTTGTAACTGAATACATGGTGTTGATGGATACTCCCTTTCCTATTGTGGAGAAAGGATCTCTGGTAAAGTAAAGATTTGGCATAGGATTTATGGCGGTGTATTTATAGTCAAATAGGACGTGGTCATTTTTGATTCCTAGCTCATTTAGGGTAAGGCCTGCCATAGTCTTTAGGACGAATTCTTTATCATCTTTTATAGATTCTAATAACTTTTTCGCCTCACTAAGGACTATTTCATCTTCTATATCTGCCTCTTTAAGGTATTGGTCAAGAAATTTTTCTTTAAGCTCCTTACTATCTTTTAAAGTCTCTGCCATCAAGTCTTCTAGATAAACTACCTCTACTCCCTCATTTCTAAAAATCTTAGCAAATTCGTCGTGCTCTTCCTTGGCCTTGTCTAGGTCAGGTATGTCGTCAAAGAGTAACTCGTCCAAGGC
This sequence comes from Anaerococcus marasmi, assembly GCF_900290195.1. Classification (GTDB taxonomy): domain Bacteria; phylum Bacillota; class Clostridia; order Tissierellales; family Peptoniphilaceae; genus Anaerococcus; species Anaerococcus marasmi. Next base: position 1,161,699 of record NZ_OLMF01000004.1, read on the forward strand.
ATTTGGTGTAAGATTTAGTAGCTCATCGCCTGGCCTATGTACGAGGACCTTCTTGAGTTTGTTGATTTCGTTATTTACGTTGATATTATTCATATTTTCTCCTTAAATATCCTTAAAAAAAGGCAGTTTCTTTCTCAAAAAACTACCTATAATCAATTAGCCCAGCCAACATCTTTAATTTTATATCTTAATTATACCCAAAATTCTGACAAAAGAAAAGCTTACCATCGTCTAAACTTGCAAACTTACTTAATTCAAATATAATGTGAATTAGATATATCTTATACTAGGAGGGAAACTAATGAAAAAATTTAATATAGCATCTCTTATGCTTGCGACAGCTTTAGTCCTAAGCGCATGTGGAAACACAGCTGACAAAGAAGTTGACAAGAAAGAAGATACTAAGGTAGAAGAATCTGCCGAAAACAAAGACGATAAGGCTACTGATAACAAAGATGAAGCCGACAAGGAAGAGGAAAAGGTCGAAGAAGTTAAGCCAGAAAATGCTGAACAAGCTGAAGGCAATGTAATTCTTCACAGGGGCTATCCAAAAAGCGAAGGAGCCAGATCTTTCCCTCGTATAGTTGTTGCAACAAGTGGAGATAAGATTGTTGGAGTATCAATCGACGAATACCAATACGCTGGAGACGATAAGGGCTATCAAGCTACACCAAATTCTGATAAGGGATTTGGAGAAGGAACAGCTGAAGGAAAAATACTTATCTCAAAGATGGATAACGAAGAGCAATATTCATCAGAAATGAAGGAAGCAGGATCTCCTACAAGTCTTAAGGAAACTTACGAAGGAATATCTCAGTTCGTAAAGGGTAAAACAATCGAAGAAGTTGAAACCTTCCTAAAAGACAATAGTGAAGACGAAATAATCGAAGCTGTAACAGGAGCAACATTCAAGTCAACTCCTGCCCTACTAAACCACGTAGTAACAGTTGCAAGAGATGACCAATTCCTATCTGTAGGACATGCAGAAAATCCAGAAGATATTACATTTAAGGCTGTTACAGGTGCTCCTCACGGAGACAAATCATTTGCTGATTGCGTTCTAGCTATGGAAGGCGATAAGATCATCGCAGCAAGCTTCGACGAATTCCAATACATGGAAGATTCTGAAGGAATCACAAATGCAGAAGATGACTTTACTCAAGGCTATGCTGATAGCAACAAGGCCCTAGTTTCTAAGCTAGAAAATAACGATAAATATTCGTCTCTAATGACAGAAAAAGCTCAATCAACAGTTTCAATCAAAGACAACTTTGAAGCAATCGAAAAATTCGTTGCTGGAAAGACTGCAGCAGAAATTGAAGAAGCTATAGCAGCTAAAAACGAAGACGGAACAATTGATTCTGTAACAGGAGCAACCCTAAAAGATACAGCAAATTACCTACAACTTATAGTAGATGCTGCAAACAAATAAGTCTATTAAGTCAAGGGCACATATGCCTTTGGCTTTTTGCTTGCGAATTTTTCGATTTATAAAATTTTGCGTTAATCTTCATTTCCCCTATTTGGGAATTCAAAAAAGGAAAGCGAGATTTCCTATATATTATCGCTTTGTCTTGGTGATTAAATATCATACAATTATGATATAATGTATATAGGAGGCTCTTATGAAATTTTCTGATGAAAATCTATATACTATGTCCGAAGCTAATTCTAATTTTTCGAAAATAACGAGGGCGGCTGATCGAAATGGTTATGCTGCAATTATCAAAAATAGCAAGATATCTTATGTCCTACTACCCTATGATATGGTAAAGACAGAAGAAATTCTTATGGGCGAGGATATGGAAGAAGTTGCGAGAAGACTTATTGAAAAGATAAAAGACGAATATAATATCCAGCTCAAGCTAGATATTGAGTAAAGAAAAACAGGCAAGATTATTATTTCTCGCCTGTTTCTCTTTAACTTTATTGAGCTTCAAAGTCTGCTTTAAATTGTGGTGCGAATGCTTCAAGCTCTGCCTTAACGTCTGCATTTGGATTTGAAAGGATGCTTTCAAGTAAGCTTGCTACGTCGTTGTAGGCTTGTTGGCTTCCTGGAACAAGTGGTCTAGAGAATAACTTCTCACTTGCATCATCTAGGATTGGAGCAATCTTAGAGTCAGATGATTTGTACTTGTCATCTGTTACAGCAGATTTCCTAGCTGGCATGTAGCCTGTTGCTAGAGCAAAGTCGATTTGGCCATCCTTGCTAGATAGGTATTTGATATAATCAAAAGCTGCTTTCTTTTCTTCATCACTAGCTTTGTCAAACATATAGATATTTGTACCTTGTTGGAAGGCTTTTTCTGCTGGATAAGGAGCTGCTTCGTATTCGAACTTGCCGTCTACCCCTTCTTTAATATATACTTCACCAGCGTTTGAACCGATGTAGGCGCCTGCTTGCTCATTAGCAAATGGGCCTGACATATATTGGTCAGTTCCCGCGATTCTAAAGTAACCTTCTTTGATTCCTTCTAGATAATATTCAACTGCTTCTACTGATTCAGGACCTGCTACATCTAGATCCTTATCAAAATCTATGCCCTTGTTTTTAAGGTAAGTGATGTAGAAGTTTGATAGAGAGTCGAAACCAACTCCTGGTATTCCCTTTTCTTCGTAAATTTTCTTTGATACTTCCTTAAGCTCTTCGTAGTTTGTTGGAACCTTAAGTCCTAGTTCATCGAAGAGGTCTTTGTTGTACCAAAATACTTCTGTTGACTTGTTAAATGGAAGTCCTTCGATCTTGCCATCATGTTCGATTTCATCCCTTATACCTGGGAAGATATCATCGTAATCATCAATACCATCTTTTACATAGTCTGTAAGATCTGCTATCATATTAGCATCTTTGAATTGAAGCATCCAGTCAGGATAAGCTTGAGTTATTGTTGGAAGTTCCTTTGGTGATTGCATAGATGCAACGAGGATTTGGTTTAAGTCTCCGTAATTTCCTTGACCTTGAAGGGTAACCTTGATATTTGGGTTTTCTTCTTCAAATTTCTTAGTCACATCTTCAAGAGCTTCGCCTTGGCCTCCACCCATAGCGTGCCAGAATACTATTTCTGTTTCACCTTCCGCCTTGTCTTCTTCTTTTTCTTCTTCCTTCTTGTCATCTTTAGCTTGATCAGCACTTTCTTCTACCTTGCTGTCAGCCTTTTCTTCACTTGCGTCTTCATTAGATCCGCATGCTGTGAATACTCCAAGTGACAAAACTAGAGCCATTAACAACGATAATTTCTTTTTCATAAAATCTCCTTTGTTATATTTTCCTTCATTAATATTATATACCATTTTTCTATCTTTTGATACCCCCATAGGAAACTCCACTTAGGATTTGTTTCCTAAAGAGGAAATATAATATTAAAATTGGCATTATAGTGATAGTACTTGCTGCCATTTGAAGGTGAATTAATTGGCCTGCTTCACTAGCAAAGGCTGACAGACCGTTTGATATAAGTCGCATCTCAGTGGTGTTTGTAACAAGGATTGGCCACAAGAAAGAGTTCCATCCTGTAATAAAGTTTAAAAGTCCTATGGTAAATAGATTTGACTTGCTCATAGGAATCATTACTTTTCTAATAAATTCGAAATCACTTGCCCCATCTACCTTGGCTGCCTTGTAGAAATCCATCGGTATGGATTTGAGAAATTCCTTTAGGTAAAAGATATAAAATACTGATGCCAAAAAAGGAATAATAAGGGCAGTATAAGTATCAATAAGACCAAGTCTTGCAATTGTTGAAAAGTTAGTAAAGATTATTATCTCAAAGGGAATCATTAGAAGCGATAGCATGAAGGCTTCTAGGAGCTTTTTGTATTTGAAATTACAAAAGTTTAGGGCAAAGGCCGCAAGGGTTGTAGTTATCAAGGTAACTATGGTATTGGTCAAAGATACAAAAACTGTATTTAGGAAATACCTTCCGAAAGGAGCAACCTTCATAGCCTCGATATAGTTTGAAAATATTGGCTTTTCTGGAAGAAGCTTAGGAGGAATACTCGTTACTTCTTGAAAGCTCATTAGCGATGATGAAATCATATAAAGGAAAGGAAATACTGTAATAATCGCCATGATTACAACAAAGATATATCCAATCACTCTTAAAACTTTTTGCATTATTTTGCCAACCTTTCTATTGCCTTCTTTTGTAAGAAAGTAAGTACTAAGAGGAATAAGAATAAAATCACTCCAGCAGCCATAGCCTGGCCATATCTGTATTCTACATAGAACTTGTTGTAGATATAAAAGACTGCAGTTACAAGTCTATTGCCGACTCCTGCCCTGCCGTTAAAGAGGGCGAAGATTGAATTGTAGACCTTAAAGGCTGTGATAAAGCTTGTAAGAAACAAGAAAGTAATGATTGACTTAAGCTGTGGGAGGGTTATCTTTCTAAATTGCTCCCAGCTGCTTGCACCAAACATCTCAGCCACCTTGTAATAATTTTTATCAATTGACCTTAGACCTGCGAGTATTACTATAATGTTAAAGGCCAAGGCATTCCATACACCAAATATTATAAGGGCTGTCATATTATAATCAGGATTATTTAGAAAATCTATGGGTCCAAGACCTACAAAACCTAGAAGGTAGTTGATGAAACCGTATTGGCCATGGAATAGATATCTAAACACAATACCTATAGCTATAACACTAGTTAGGTAAGGAATAAAGAATAGAGTCTCGAAGAACTTCCCGCCCTTGATATTGGTATTAAGGACTAGGGCTATAAGCATGGCGATAATTATTGATAAAGGAACAACTGTTACCGCATAGATTAAGGTATTTATCATAGCCCTCTTAAAGAGAGGATCCTTCAAAACAATCGGAAAGTTTGAAAATCCAACAAAGCTAGGTGCGAGTATGTTATTATTTTGCATACTCATAACAAAGGTCCTAATCAAAGGATAGACAGAAAAAACAAGGATAGATATAAGGGCTGGGGCTAGATATAGCCAAGCCTTGTTGTTTTTTTCCGCAGAATACTTAAGCTTTTTCATTAGTAAACCCTACTTCCGTCTTCTTCAAAAATATAAATTGATGGATAGTCTATAGATATTCCTATCTCATCTCCTGCTTTAATCTCAAGCTTGCTATCTACTATCATTTTGGAAGCTACATCATCTAAGTCAAAGTGAAGGATCATATATCTTCCTATCATTTCTATAGAATCAACTCTTACCCTGATATCACTCTCATCATAAAGGATAAAGTGCTCTGGTCTAATACCTACTAGGTAATCTCCATCCTTTAACTCTTTTCTAAATCTTTCTTTCTTAAAATCATCTAGCTTAAGGTCTAGATCAGAAGAAATTAGCTTGTCATCCTTCTTTTCAAATTCAAAAATATTAATAATTGGATTTCCAATAAATTTCGCAACGAATAGATTTGCTGGATTTAGGTAGAGATTTTGTGGCTTATCATATTGTTGGATAACTCCCTTATCCATCAAGGCTATATAATCAGATATAGAAAGAGCCTCTTCCTGGTCGTGAGTTACAAAAATCGTAGTTACTCCAACTTCCTTTACTATATTTCTAATCTCTTCTCTAATAGAAAGCCTAAGTCTTGCGTCTAGGTTACTTAAAGGCTCATCTAGGAGAAGAGTCTTTGGATTTTGGATAAGGGCACGAGCTATGGCCACCCTTTGTTGTTGACCACCTGAGATTTGACTCGGCTTTTTATCCTTTATCTCTCCGATATAGGCGAGATCCATGTATTTTTGGGCAATCTTGATTGCTTCTTGCTTTTTTACTTTCTTATCCCCAACCGTAAGCGGAAAGATAATATTTTCTAGAACTGTCATGTGGGGATATAGGGCGTAGTTTTGGAAAACCATGCCTATATCACGGTCTTTGGGGTGTTTATTTATTACACTTTCCCCATCGAACTTGATATCTCCCTTAGTTGGGTCAAGGATTCCTGCTATTATGTTTAGTATAGTAGACTTACCGCAGCCAGAAGGCCCTAGAAGAGTAACCAAGGCTCCATCTTCTATATCTAAGTTGATAGACTTTAAGGCCTCATAACCATTTTCATAAACTTTGTTCAGATTTTCAATATTAATCATAATACCTCTTTAATAATTATTCTAAGGGAAAGGTCAACAAGATTACTAGCATAGCAAGCATTAGGCCTATTCCTATTAGAGTGAACCGGTCTTCTTGTTTCTTTAGGGCCAGAATTACCAAGGCTATTGATAAGAAAAATAGGAATAGATAAATCTGTATAAAAATCCCCTCATCAAATTTTTTGTAAACTAACATCATTATTACTACAGCCGCAAGCAAAAGTATTACCGAAATAATGATTTTGCTCTTCTTATTTTCCATAATCGAATTAAGAAAACTTATAGCAGCAACTACCATAAGCAAGGGCCATAATAAATAATCGAAAAATAAATTTATCATAATACCTCTGTATATAATTATATCATATCTGAATTTATATTTAATAGTATTTACCCTAATTAAACTTGATAATTTGAAATTTTACAAAAAAATACCAAGAATAAGGCTTAGCCCATGCTTGGTATTATGATTATTATTCTACTGGCTTTAACAAGTCAGACTTGATGTAGCCTGCTTGGCCATTTACTGATACTCTTGACCAGCCGTCTTTTTCTAATAGTACTAGGATCTCATCTCCTGGGTGAGCTTCCCCTACTATCTCAGAATCTGTCGTTGGATCAAGTCTTATATTTACAATATCTTCTACTTTGTAATCTACTCCAGCCATCACATCAGAACCTTCATTTTCTGTTTCTTCTTCTGGAGTCTCAACCATTTCATTTTCTTCAGTATTTTCTTCTTCAATATTTTCTTCTTTGTTTGTATCTTCAGCCTTTTCTGTAACTTGGCTTTCTTCACTTGCCTCTGGATGACGCTTAGATTCGTAAGTGTCATTAGCACAAGAAGCCAAACCAAGGCTTAGGGCTAATATCATCAATACTTTAATCTTTTTCATTAATCTTCTCCAAACATTTCTCTAACTTCAGTTTCGCTGTAGATGTAGTTGGTTAGAACTATACCTAGGATTTCTGCATTTACATTTTCAAGTTGTTTTATAGATTCCTTGTATAGGTCATTGTCCTTGTTGGCAAAAGTCGTAAATACCAAAACCTTATCGCATAGGGCTAGAAACATATTAGCTTCTGGTATATCCTTGTTTGCGGTTGTATTTACAAAGATATAATCGAAAGAATCTCTAAGGCTTTCTATGAAGTTTTTGATATCCGTTGGTTCTAGGAACTCATCAGCATAATCAGAGACCTTTCCTGAATACATTAGGTAGATATTGTCGAACTTTTCATCGAATTTGATAAGGTCGTCTTTTGAATAATCTCCAAGGACTCCATCTATAAAGCCCCTTTCCTCAAACTTATCAGTCAAATCTTCAAGGGCAGGCTCTCTTAGGTTGGCATCTATTATTAGGATTCTATCTCCTTCTTCAGCTAGATGCTTGGCCATAATATAAACATTCAATACCTGATCAGTATGATTTGTTGTAGATGTAAATCCTATAAGCTTATCGCTAGATCCCAGCGTTTTTACTAGCTTATCTTCAAGGTCATAAAAGGCTTGAAGAGCTATTTCCTTTTTCTCTTCGTCTTTTTTCCTAAACATCTAATTCTCCTTTGCTGTATGGGGCAAGCTTACCAATTATTGGATAGTCCTTCTTTGTAGTATCTTTATTGGATCTGTTTTGTCTATTGATTCCGTAAAGGATCTCATCTTGGTCTATTATTGTAGTCTCGCCGAAGTCTTCTTCTTCAAAGTCTACTGGATCAATTTTTTGTGTACCTGTAAAGTCCCTATCATCAGCCTTGTCGTCATCATTGTCATTATAGGCATAGGATGAATAGTCTTCTTCCTTCTTAAAACTTACTCTTCCATCCTTTACTTCTCTTTTGGAATCAGAAGTGATTTTCCCATAATCATCTTCATAAGTCTCGTACTCTTCGAGTTCTTCTTCATTAGCTTCTGCCTTTTGTGCCTTAGCTAATAAGACCTTGTTATTAAAGGAGTTTACCCTAATCATTCCAATAAGAGTCGCTATGATGAATACTCCAAGTCCTACAATAGATGCGTAAGTTTTACCATTGTTTACCCTACCTGCAGATTGGTAGGAGTATTCCATAACTTGGGCATCTGTTCCGTAAATATTTCCTATAACTCTTACTGCAAGGTCTGCGTATTCATCTGCTATGTCTTCTGCCCTAAGCTTATTTGTATCTGTTACTACAATATCTACTACAGATGAGCCTTCTATAGGCTCTATTCTAAGTTTTGCATCAAGCATTCCCAAAGACATATCGATCCCTAGATTGTCTAGTACTGTCTTTTTAATCTTGTTTGAGTTAATAGTAGCTGCGTAGGTACTTGCATCTCCTGCATCCTCATTTACATTTTCAATTCCTGTAGTTATAATCTTACTTTTTGCCCTATATTCATTAAAACCTGAATAACTTAGGGCGAAGTAGAAGATAACTGCTGCTAGAATTCCTGCGATTAGTCCTGCTGGAATTGCACTAAATAGCGATCTTTTTTCTTTCATTTTAACCTCCAAAATCCTTAGCGCCTTCAATCATCAACTGTCTTGCTTTTCTTATGCCTAATTCTCCTACCTTATCAGGATACTTTCTAACAAAATATTCTATATAAAACCTATACATCTTAGGAAAAAGTGCCCTGGAAAGTTTTCCCTTATCATAGAAGAACTTCTCGTCAAAACCTGTAAACCAAGTCGAATCATCATTGTAGATTTTCGCTATAAGCTTAGTAGAAGTCCTCACTCTTAACTTATTTCTAATGCAATCTGCGATAAAGATCGAATCTTCACCCGCACCGTTTCCAGTTCCTGCTCCAAAATATGTGGACAATAATATATTTTTCTCAAGGATCTTCTCTCGCTTAAAAGCGAAATGAACTGATCCATATCTTAAAGCATTGTAGATCTTTAGGTCTTTTTCTTCCTTTACCTTGATAGTCTCAGCCCCATCCTTATAAATAATGGTCTTCATTACAAAAAAGTCCACATCAGGATGTTCGATAAAGGCTTCCTTGATTTTTCTTTCGTAATCATCTTCTAAGACTTCATCGTCATCACAAAATAGGACGACATCTGCCCTAGAATTTAAAATAGCGAGGTTTCTCGACCTACCAAGTCCCCTCGTATCAGTCGATATCATCCTTACCTTAAAACCGTCTTCCTCGATTTCTTCGTAGGAATTATGGTCTGTTTGATTGATAATCAGGCAATCCGTACTTAAGTTAAATCTCTTATAAAAACTAATGTCATCTACATTCATAGCAGAAATCAAAACTTCTATACTCATATTACCTCGTACTTTCTGCCTTTTCCCAAGTTGCCGCACTCTTACCTGTAAGCTCATTTTTGGCTCCGAGTATTTGGGCAAGCATCATCATGGAATAATATCTTGGAAAATAGACGATCTTACTTTTCGCCTTGCTTACTTGACCCAAAATGGCAAGAATTATAAAGACTACTTGGCCTAGAAGGATTAGCTTGTAGATAAATCCTTGTCTAATAAGAAATATATTACTTATAAATAATACTATATGAAAGAAAGCCTGCAAGAATCTTAAGGTCTTATGGTTAAAGTGAAAGAAGGAAAACCAACCGTATTTGAAAATATTTAACCTTCTAAGATTGGTCCTAATATTTGTAAGAATCCTTCTTTGCATCCTGACCTTTCTCTTAAACTCATCACTTGTAGTAGATCCTGCCTTCTCAAAAGCTAGGGCATCCTCGTTATAAAGGGCCCTCTTACCATTAAGAGCTGCGTGAAGGGGCATCTCGTAATCGTGAGAGCTTACTAGGTCATAGTTCCTATAGTCCTTCTTCCTACAAGCATAAATCGCACCATTTCCTGCAGCTATTGTTTTAATATTTGACTCGATTTTTCTCATAGTAAGTTCCATATTCCAGTAGGTATTCTCCGCTACAACCGAAGCTGTCTCATCTTCCTTGTAGATAAGAGACCCGCAGACATATTCTATATCGTCTGAAGTAAAATAGGAAACAAGCTCACTTATGGCATCTTCCTTAAAGATCGAATTTGCATCAGAGAATACTAAAATCTCTCCCTTGGCTACCTCTACCGCCTCGTCTTGGGCGTTGGTCTTGCCCAAATGATTTCTTACAGTATTTACTCTAATATCAAAGTCCGGATGACTTTTTATAAAATTTTCACTAAGCTCCACAGTCTTGTCATTTGAAGCGTCATTTGCAATTATAACTTCAAAGTCTGGATAGTCAGTCCTTATAATATTGTTAAGCTTCTTCTCTATGACTTTCTCCTCATTATAAGCTGATATGATAACCGAAACTTTGGGCTTGTATGTGTAATCTTTTATGTTTTTTCTTTTTATAATTTTATCTAATAATAAAAGTGTCAATGGGTAGCCTATCATGGGATAAAATATCGCAAAGGCCGACACCCAAAATATTATCTTCATAAGCACTCTCCTTAGCTTATTATATAACATTCATTATACTGTAAGCAAATTAAGATTGCTCTTTTTCAAGCTTTTTTTGTAAGAACTTGTAAAATTTTTCTCTAGGGATAAACTAATAAATAAGAAAGGATACATAATGACAATAGAATTAGACATAATACAGACTCTAGGCATCGGGATGATTGCCTATATTATGGGGGTCTTAATCAAAAACAAATTTGAATTTTTTAAGAAATTTTTCATTCCATCTCCTGTAATAGGAGGTCTTATTATTAGCCTTGTGATATTTATAATCAAGGAAAGGGCCAAGATCGATTTTAAATTCGACGGAACCCTCCAAGACTTCTTTATGAATATATTTTTTGCATCCATAGGACTTGCTGCATCCTTTAAGAGTTTGAAAAAGGCGGGAGTGATTGGTCTTAAGCTTGCAATCGTAATAATCCTCCTCCTACCTTTACAAAATATGATCTCTGTAGGAATTTCCATAATCCTTGGCATCAATCCCCTCCACGGTGTGGCTATGGGATCTACTTCAATGACTGGAGGAATAGGATCTGCCATATCTTTCGGCAAAATCATGGAAGCTAAGGGAGCAGTAGGAAACACCTCCATAGGAGTGGCAGCGGCGACCTTCGGACTTTTGGTTGGAAGCCTGGTAGGAGGACCTGTCGCAAAAAGACTCATCAAGACCCACTCGCTTAGATCAAAAGGCGCCTTGTACGAATCAAAAGATAACAATATTAGAAGAATAATAAATCAATCTTCCTTGATGAAGGCTATAGTACTGGTAAGTCTTTCAGCCTTCTTGGGAACTTTCATTAACAAGATCCTTGCCCTAACTTCCCTAAGCTTTCCCTACTATGTAGGCTGCCAATTCGGAGGTCTTATCGTAAGAAATATCTACGACCTACTAAGAAAAGACGTGGACCTTACTAATGTAAACATAGTAGGAAATATTTCCCTCAACCTCTTCCTATCCCTTGCCCTAATCAATCTGAACATTTCGGCAATAATAGGCCTTGCAGGACCTATGTTTGTAATTTTAGTAGCCCAAGCGATTTTTATAGGAATCTATACAAGTCTTGTGACTTACAGATTTTGTGGCAAAGACTACGATGCTGCAGTAATGGCAGCAGGCCATTGCGGGGTAGGACTTGGACAAACACCAAACGCCATGGCAAATATGGAAGCAGTTATAGAAGAAAAGGGACCTGCAGATATAGCAATGTTCATATTTCCCATAGTCCTAGCAGTAGCAGTAAATCTCTTCAATCCCTTAGTTATTACATTTTTTATAGATTTATTGGCATAGGAAGGGGCTGTTGCAAAACTATGAATAATCATCGTACCATCGTTAGAAGGTTCTCTTAGGAAATTTTACCTCTCCTAGCCGGTAGGCTAATTGGCACCTGCCGGCTGGTGGAGGCGATTAGCCCGTCGGCTTATTGAGACTTTCCGTGGAGGTTCTTCTAACGATAATGGTACGATTTATTCATTCTGCAACAGCCCCCTTTTGTTTATTTAATTTTCACACAAAATGCGTCCCAGGCCTTAAGCTTGCCTGAATTCTTAACTTCTTTGACATCTGTATTAGAAATTACATTATCAGTATAATCTTCTTCTAAGTCAAAGTCTTGGCTTTCTCCAGAAAAGTTTACTACGATTAGATATTTTTCTAAGTCAGTCTCTCTTGTGTAGGCGAAGACTTTCTCTTCTGTTTCTAAAAGTTTAAAGTCAGCGTCTACTAGCCAATCCTTCTTTTTTCTTAAGTCAACTAGTTTTTGGTAGGTGTAAAAAATTGAATCAGGATCTTCGAGAGCTTCTTCTACATTTATTTCCTTGTAATTTGGATTTACAGGAAGCCAGGTTGAATCGGCCTCAGAAAAGCCAGCATTCTTGGAGTCGTCCCATTGCATAGGAGTTCTAGCGTTGTCACGACCTATAACAGATACCCTATCTAGGATCTCTTCCTCGTCTTCTCCCTTTTCTAGGCATTCCTTGGCATAATTTATTGATTCAATATCTTCAAATTCTGACAAGTCCTTGAAAGGATAATTGGTCATGCCGATTTCTTCTCCTTGATAGATATAAGGAGTTCCTCTCATAAGGTGAAGGAGGATGGCGAGAGCCTTGGCTGATTTTTCTCTATATTCGCCGACATCTGCCCAAAGTGAAAGGACTCTAGGAAGGTCGTGGTTTTCCCAAAATAGCGAATTCCAACCCTTGCAAAGCTCTAGTTCAGTTTGCCATTTGGCGAAAATTTCCTTAAGCTTACTTATATCAAGGTCCTTCTCATAGAACCATTTAGCCATACCCTCCTTGTGTTGAAGGCCAATATGCTCAAATTGAAATACCATGGAAAGCTCTTCATTTTCTGGATTTGAATATTTCTTGGCAATTTCAGGACTTGCTCCCCAAGTCTCACCTACTGTCAAAAGATCGTGCTTGCCAAAGGTATTTTTGTTCATCTCCTTTAGATAAGTGTGAAGCATCGGTCCATTTTCCCTTATTTCCTTATCAGGAACTTTGCCTAGAAGATCGATTACATCCATGCGGAAGCCCCCGATTCCCTTATCAATCCAGAAGTTCATCATGTCGTAGATTTCATGACGCAAGTCTTCATTCTCCCAGTTAAGGTCTGGTTGCTTCTTGCTAAATAAGTGGAGGTAATATTCGCCTGAAGCCTCATCATACTCCCAAGCAGAGCCAGAGAAGGAAGATTCTAGGCCGTTTTTCTCCTTCCTCCAAATATAATAGTCACGCTCAGGGCTAGCTGGATTGTCTCTCGCCTCTATAAACCAAGCATGTTCATCTGAGGTATGGTTTACAACAAGATCCATGATGATTCTAATGTCTCTTTTCTTAGCTTCTGCCAAAAGCTCTTCCATATCATCCATATTGCCAAAAATATCTGCAATAGCCCTATAGTCAGAAATATCATATCCATTATCATCCATAGGACTTTGATAAACTGGAGAAAGCCAAATAGCATTAATCCCAAGCTTTTCCAGATAATCGAGCTTAGAAATAATTCCTCTAAGATCTCCTATTCCATCATTGTTTGAGTCCATAAAGGACCTTGGATAAATTTGATAAATAGTCGCCTTATGCCACCAATGTTTTTTCATATTCCACCTCTCTATAATCTTTTCTAAATTCTTTAAGGCAAATTTTGCCCTATAATTTCATTTTAGTCTTTTTCTAATATCTAACAAATATTTTTAACTAATGGTCTTTTCTGTATCTATATCGAAGAAATGTCCCTTGGCTACATTTAGGCTAAGCTTCACACGCTCTCCTGGGTTTCTGTACTCCATTGCCCCAACTCTTGAAGCAAACTCGTTATTTCCTTGTTTTGTATAAAGAATTGTTTCATTTCCAAGTAGCTCTGACATTACTACTTCCGCATCAATAGTTGAACTTGGGTAGGTCTCTCTTGCTATTTCGCTGCTTGATATATCTTCTGGTCTTATACCGAAAATAGCTTTCTTGCCAATATAACCCTTCTTTTCTAGGGTCTTTCTGTGTCCTTCTGGTATTTGTATACAAAGGCCATTACTATCAATCATTTCTGATCCAAGAACAGTTACTTCAAAGAAGTTCATTGAAGGACTTCCTATAAATTCTGCCACAAATTTGTTGACTGGCTTATTGTAAAGCTCATAAGGAGTTCCTATTTGCTCTATCCTTCCTATGGTACCGGACCCGTCTGGATTTTTCCTTGAGCTCATTATTACAATCCTATCAGCTAGGGTCATGGCTTCGGTCTGATCGTGGGTTACATATATGGTTGTTGCTCCTATACGGCGATGGATCTTAGAAATTTCTGCCCTCATTGAAACTCTAAGCTTAGCATCTAGGTTTGATAGGGGCTCATCCATCAAGAAGACTTTGGCTTCACGCACAATTGCCCTTCCCATTGCCACACGTTGTCTCTGACCTCCTGAAAGATCCGCTGGCTTACGTTTTAAAAGTTCTGTCAATCCAAGGATTTCTGCAGCTTCCTTGACACGCCTATCAATTTCATCCTTTTTTAGATTTCTAAGTTTTAGGGCAAAGGCCATATTGTCATAGACAGTCATATGAGGATAGAGGGCGTAGTTTTGAAATACCATGGCGATTTCACGATCTTTGGCAGATTTTTCATTAACTAGCTCGTCATCAATATAAAGCTCCCCTTCTGTTATATCTTCAAGACCTGCAATCATACGGAGGGTGGTAGACTTACCACAACCAGAAGGTCCTACAAAGACAATAAATTCCTTGTCTTTTATGTCTAGATTGAAATCTTCTACTGCATAGTGGGTAGATTTCGGATATTTTTTGTATATATGATTTAATTTTAAAGTTGTCATTTGCTAATTCCTAACTATATATTTAAAAATTCTATTTCTTTATCATTTTCAGTAACTTTATAGGTTAGATTCTTAAGATCTATTCTTGCTTTAGCTACTGCACTTCCATCTTTATTCTTACGAGTAATTATTATTATGTTTTCTCCCTCATTTTCGACTGAGATCGAACCTTCTAGGTCAAAAGCTTCTGACCTATTTCTAAATTTAAAAAGCATTAGAAGGGCTTTCACTATAGGTCTTTCTACTTCCCTAGCTATCTCCTCATTGGAATAATAATGACGATTTATATTTCGCCCTTCTTTTGTTTCTTCAAGAAGCTTTAAGTCGTTTTTTCCCGCTAGAAATCCCACATAATAAACTTGAGGAATTCCAGGAGCAAAAGCTTGGATAAGGCGAGCTATAAAATATTTTTTATCATCATCTCCAAGAGCTGAATAGTAAGTAGTATTGATCTGATATATATCGAGATTGTTATATTCTGCTGTTGAATATTTCCTATTAACATTGGCTCCAACCTTATAAAGCTGGTCTGTAGTAAAGGCTATTTCATCATCGGTCATTATATCTTTTACATCAACCACACCAATACCATCGTGGGTATCTAGGGTAGTGAATTGTTTCATAGGGCTTTTTTCTAACCAATTTTTAAGTCTATCTACCTTTCCAGAATAAAGGCTATATAAAGTTAGCATCGGCAAGGCAAAATCATATATAAAATAATCATGACTTGCTATTTTAAACTGTATCTTGTAATGTTCGTGAATTTCAGGCAGTATTTCTACATTATTTTTAACTGCCATCTCTCTTATCTTATCTAGTAAATCCCATATTTCAGGTTCTACAAAAAAGTCATTTGTATCTAGCTTTTTGATAGCGTAAGCAAAGGCATCAAGTCTTATGATGTCACAGCCATTTTTAGAAAGATTATCTATATTTTTCTTTATAAAATCCATAGTGACTTCAGTCCTAACATCTAGGTCAATCTGCTCTTGTCCAAATGTATTCCAAAGATTTTCAACCGATCCATCTTTAAATTTAATTTCTTGCTTGGGAGCCCTGTCTTTTCTTTTATAGATTAAATCTATATCGGCTTGGCTAGGACGATTTTCTGGCCAGAACTTATCCCAATTTAGGAATAAATCTTTATATTCACTATCTTCATGCTTTTCCTGATAGTCCTTATAGTATTTTGACTTTCTAGAAATATGATTGATCATAAAATCAAACATAAGATAGTATCTTTCACCTAAGGCCTTAATATCTTTCCAATCTCCAAACTCAGGATCTACCTCGTCATAATCGATTGGAGCAAAGCCCCTATCCCCTGTCGATGGAAAAAATGGTAATATATGGACGCCCCCTACGGCATCCTTAAAATATTTTTCTAAATTTTCTTTTAAATCTTTTAAATCTTTGCCTAAACTATCTGAATAAGTAATAAGCATAGTTTTGTTTTGAATTCCCATAAGTTTCTCCTATTTTCTCATAAGTAGATATGCCTATTTAACAGCACCCTTGCTCATTCCTGAAATAATATTCTTCTGGAATATTAGATAAACTATTGTGATGGTAATAATACCTACAACATAAGAGGCAAAGCTTGGACCGTAGTCACTTAGATACTGGCCTGTGTAGTTGTATTGGAAAAGAGGTAATGACCAAAGGTCTGATGACTTGTTAAGTATCAAAAGTGGTAGCATAAAGTCATTCCAAAACCAAAGGGCATTTATAATAAGGGCAGTAGCGTGCATTGGCTTAAGCATAGGAAATATAATTTTCCTGTAGGTTGTAAATCTATCAGCTCCATCAATCTCAGCTGCCTCATCCAAGCTATCTGGCACGCTTAGCTTGATATAGCCTACATAGAGGAACAAGGTTTGTGGGATTGAATATGTTAAATATAGGATTACTAGGCCAAAGATGTTTGCCATTCCAAGACGACTCATCATAACTGTAATAGGAATCATAATGACTTGGAAGGGTACAAAAATCCCTAAAATTAGTAGGATATACATAATATTAAATGCACGGGACTTTGACATATTTCTTGCTATTGAATAAGCAGCAGCTGGTATAAATATAGTTACTAGGACAACTGATGCTATTGTAATTATAGTTGAGTTTAAGAAATATTTTCCGATTCCGTCTTCTATTAGGCGCTTAAAGTTATCCAAGGTAACTGGATTTGGAAAGCCAAAGAAGTTTTGCATTATATCCTTGGTAGTTTTAAAGGAACTAAAAATCGTAGCTAGTAGAGGAATCAATATTAGGAAAGATCCCACTATCAAGAGAACATACTTCCAGAATTTATTATTATTTTCTTCTATTTTCATATTTTTCACCTCATACTTCGTAACGTTTTGATATCTTAATCTGAACAATAGAAACTATGGCTATAAGCAAAAATAGTATAAGGGCTATAGCATTGGCGTAGCCGTATTGGTTGCTCTTAAAGGCGTAGTTATAAACCAAAAGTCCTATAGAGGTTGTGGCATTGCTAGGGCCACCTCCTGTAAGGGCAAAGATTTGATCAAAGGCTGTAAGCCCTGCCTTAAGGGCCATGATAAAGACCATAGATATGCTTGGCAAGAGATAAGGTAGTTCTATGCTCCAAAATGTCTGTCTGCTAGTCGCCCCGTCAATAGCTGCAGCTTCTTTTATTTCTGTTGGAATTGTCTGTAAGCCTGATAGGAAAATTATAATTGGCATAGCAACTCCCTGCCAAAGCATTACAAATATAGCCGCAAAGACAGAGCCGTAAGTCGTTCCCAAAAGACTAGTTTTTAGGAATTCTATATTTAAGGATTCTCCTATGGCTGGAAGTCCGTAGTTAAAGATTTGCTTAAAAATCAAAGATACGGTTAGGCCTGATAGGACAGCTGGGAAGAAGAACCAAGCTCTAAAAAATGTCTGTCCCTTTATTTTTGAATTGAGAGCTCTAGCTATTAATATACCAAATACTATTTCCCCAACTATAAGGCATATAGTTAATATCAAGGTAAAGCCTAAAGCCTTAAAGAACTTCTCATCAGTCATAAGGATTGAATAGTTATTTATTCCTACAAAATCAAAGTTATAGGTTAGCCCTGTCCAGTTAGTGAAACTATAAAAAGCTCCCTGTAACATTGGAAAATAGAAAAATATAGCTTGTAATATCAAAGGTATGATCAAAAAGGTCCAACCCCAATATTTGTTTAAAAACTTTCTCATATTATTTACTCCTTTTTGTTGCTAGCTTTCATCGGATTAAAGAAAGCGTTTAGCTCCTTGGCTAATTGAGCCCTGTCTTGGGTTAGTAGATAATTAGCTGTAGCTTGGAAGAAGTCCTCTTCACTATTCCACTCTTGACCCAACCAAACATAGTGTTTGTCTGTAAAGGCAAGCTTATACAAAGGTGCAAGTGGCGAATCTTCATTCTCTTTAACTCCCTTTACAGCAACTGGGGACCCATCTACGTCGTAGTATTTTTGCATGGCTTCCTTACTTGTCATGTATTCTAGGAAACGCTCTGCTTCATCAGGGTGTTTGGTATTTTCAGATATTGAAAGAGCCAAATCTCCTGCTCCTACTGTAACTTCCTCTCCCTTATTTATTCCTGGGAAAGCAAAAGTAGATACTTCAAATTCAGGATTTTGTTGACTAATTGCCGCAAGCACCCAAGATCCACCAGCAAGCATTAGGGATTTTTCTGTTGCAAAGGCAACCACAGAATCATTGTAGGAGGCCCCTTCCCAGTTTCTTTGGGCATTTCCCTCATCTGCTAGTAAGTCTAGGTACTCGCTGTCTTTTACTAGAGTCTCGTCATTTTCATTAATTGAATTTACCTCAGAATATCTTAGATAATCGTTTGCTCCCTCATCACTTCCTGTAATATTAATCAAGGAAAGTTGATGATATCCATTTAGAGTCCAACCCTCACTACCTGCTACGGCGAAAGGAACTTCTCCCTTGGCCTTGATATCTTCTACGAGCTTTTCAAATTCTTCCCATGTTTCAGGTACCTTTAGTCCCAATTCATCGAATTTTGTCTTGTTGTAGTAGATACAATAAAAGTTAGCTGAGAGAGGAACACTGTAAATTTTGCCATCTATGGCGTACTTTTTTTCATAATCATTTACTATATTGGAAAGATAAGTGGCTTCGCTTAGGTCTTTAAAGTAGCCCGCCTTGGCCCATTCCTTAAAGTCCATGTTTTGCGGATAGATATTGATGATATCTGGGCTATCGCCTGCAAGCATACGGGTTTTAAGGACTGTTCCAGCATCTGGTACACTTGTCATATTAACCTTTATGTCTGGATTTTCTTTCTCAAAATCTTTTACTATTTCTTCTAGGGTGTCGACCATCTCTTTTTTCTGATTGAAAAATTCAATTACAACCCTACCGTCTGCGGACTTTTCTTCCTTATTGGAACAGGAAGTAAGATTTATGAGAACGATCAAAAAGAAGACCATCCTCCTTATAATAAATCTCTTATTTTTTTTCATTTCTTTCTCCTTCTTAGAAATTTAAGCTTCGATTTTACTAAAGTAATATTGTTTGCTTAGGAAATCTCCCCCATCCATAACTATAGTTAGACCAGCATACATAAGCTCTGCACCTGAGTAGATCTTATTTGTTCCATGTAAACGATAGAAACTTTCTTCTTCAAGGCCCTTTAGCTTAAGAGTCGTCTCGATCTCTTCTATAGTCGAAAGTTTCCTTACGTAAGTCACTAGAATCCTATCGTCCTTAACAAATTCTACAGCAACTTCATTAATCTCTCTGCTCGGATTAATTAACCTGTATTGCTTTCCAAATTGGACTATAGGGCGAATTTCTTTGTACAAGTTTACTTGCTCTCTTATCTCGTTTTTTTCTTCCTTGCTTAATTTGCTTAAATCTAGTTCATAGCCAAAATTACCCATCATAGCGACATGGCCCCTAGTTTTAAGAGAAGTCACTCGCTTCATCTGGTGATTAGGTGAGGCTGAAACGTGAGCCCCCATACTTATAGTTGGATAAAGGAAGGTCGATCCGTATTGGATAGGAAGCCTATTTATGGCGTCTGTATTATCACTTGCCCAAACTTGGGGGAAATATCTCATCACTCCAAGGTCGTTTCTTCCACCACCTCCCGAGCATGACTCAAAGAGTACGTCTGAATACTTTTCTGTCAAATACTTAACTAGATCATAAAATCCTAGCATATATCTGTGAGATTGCTCCCTCGTTTCAAGATAATCTTTACCATTTCCGATATTTGTAATATTTCTATTATAATCCCATTTTATATAATCGATATCATGATTTGATAAAAGATCATCTAAGACTTTTTTAAGATAAGCCACTACCTCTGGATTCGCTAAATTAAGGACAAGTTGATTTCTTGAATAGCTATGACCCCTCTTAGGTGCTTGGATGGCCCAATCCGGGTGCTTTCTGTAAAGATCACTATCAACAGAAATCATCTCAGGTTCGACCCATAGGCCAAATTTCATCCCCTTTTTATGAACATCGCTTATAAGTTCACTAAGCTTACAACCGATCTTTTCCTCATTTACCTGCCAATCTCCCAGAGCCCTATTGTCATCAAAACGATTGCCAAACCAGCCATCATCGAGGACGAAAAGCTCAATTCCAAGCTTACTTGCTTCATCAGTTAAGCTAGATAATTTTTCCTTATCAAAGTCAAAGTATGTCGCCTCCCAGTTGTTAATTAGGATTGGTCTTTTCTCATAAGCAAAGTTTTTGGCCATGATATGATTTTGAACAAAACTTTGGCTTTCCTGGCTTAGTTTTGTAAGACCCTGGTCTGAATAAGTTAGTAGGGCCACTGGAGTATCAAAGCTTTCACCTGGCTTAAGTCTCCAGGAGAAATTATCGTCAGCAATTCCAATCGACATCCTGACTTCATTTAATTGGCTTTTCTCAACATTCGCTTGGAAATTGCCGCTATACATTAGCTGAAGGGCCCAAGCTTCTCCATAATCTTCATTTGCTAGAGTTTCTGCCAATATTATAGCTGGTGTTTGAGCGTGGCCAGAAGCCCCACGATTTGAAAATACCGAAAACATTCCCTGATCTGCTTTTCGGCGACGGAGAGTTTTCTCTCTAGCGTAGGCTCCCTGTAAGCTTATTATATCATAAGATGAAGCAGGCATATCAAACATAGCAGATAAATCTCTGTGAATAACTACTTCTTGGTTCGACTTATTTACCAAGCTTGTAAAGGTAGATATGGTTGGAGAATCCTCGTATGCTGTGTAGTAGATTCTTAATTCAAGCTCACTAAGATCATCCTCCAAAACTAAAAGAAGAGTCTCAGCTCCCTTTCTAGAGTGTGGATTTGGAAGGCCTTTTGCATCGACTTCATAATCTAGAATATGACTCTCTTTTATTTTAAATAGTGTAAGTTCATTGTTTCCATGTTCAATTTTAATCGATGGATGCCTAAAGTCCCCAAAGCCATGGACTCCAAAAGCTTGCCTTTGTGTATCATAACTATAAGTCCTGTCATCGGGACTTTGTGTGGCTGAAAAAGCGTGGTCTTTTTCAAATATCGTATTGGAAAAATTATAATCCTTAATACTTTTTCCTAGATGTTTAAGTAACAAATCTCCATCACGATTTTCTAAAATCATCGACAGACCCTTAGCATGCACGTAGTAGAGCCTATCTTTAATAATAATTCCCATAGATCCCTCCTCTATTTATATAAATTATATAATATGAAAGCGATTCCTTGAATGGACTTTTGTTGTTCTTATATGGTAAAATGTTACTATTGGAGAGTACTATGGTTATTTATTCTGAATTTGATACACTTAGTATGGATGTAGCAGTTGATTTTGTGGGCTACGAAGACTGCAAATCTTTGCAAGATTTTGGCCCTGCTATAAGAGATACTTACGTCCTTCATTATATTTCAAGTGGATCTGGCTATTTTCATTACAAGAAGGAAAAATTTTTTTTGAAGAAAGGTGACTTGTTTTTATTAAAGAAAAATGAGCTTACCTACTACCAAGCAGATAAGGACGAGCCTTGGTCTTATTATTGGATTGGCATAAATGGCAATAGGATTAAGGATTATCTATCCTTATCTAGGATTCATGAAATTTCTTATATCAGGTCAACTGATACTTGTGATACGAAAAAGCTAGGAAGCATAATAAAATCGATGGTCGAGGATTCTGAAAGTATAGACGACCATAACCTAAAGCTTCTTAAACTTATTGGTCAAAGCTACGAAGTTTTATATGAGTTGATTAGGATAGGTCCCCAAAATAACAAAAAGCCGGTGGGTAGTCGAACGAAAATATGCCTTGATTGTAGGCGTATAATAGAAACCCAGTACAACAAGGCCGATTTATCAATCCAAGATATTGCCTCTAAGCTTAATGTCAATAGGACCTATCTGACAAGGATCTTTAAGGAATACACAGCTATGTCTCCCAAACAGTATCTTCAAGAGATTAGGATGAAGAGGGCCTCACAACTTTTAGAAAATACCAGAGAATCCATAAAAGTAATAGCCTATTCAGTAGGCTTTAAGGACCCCTTATATTTTTCTAAGGCCTTTAAGGAATTCTATGACAAAAGTCCTAGCGATTACAGATAGGCATAATATTTATATCTTCACATAGAAAAACAGCTAGATTAGGCTTAACTTAGTCTAGCTGTTTTAGTGTTTAAAGCAAGAAATGCAGTGACAATTTATTCTTCCTATGGCTTCTAGGAAGGAGTGGATTGTGACTGGTCCTACGAAGGAGAAGGACTTATCTTTCATATCTTTGGATATTTGGGCGGAAAGTTTGCTTTTCGCAATTATCTCCCCCTCTTTTCTCTTGTAGTCTATGGGCTCTTTGATGAAGTTTTCTAGGTATTTGTCAAAAGACCCATAGTCTTCTCTTACCTTTATGAAGGCCTTGGCGTTTTTTACCAAGGCTATAAGTTTTTTCTTGTTTCTGATTATTTTATCGTTTGCCATGAGCTCTGCGATTTTTCTATCGTCATATCCTGCGATTTTCCTGTAATCAAAGCCGTCAAAGGCCTTACGCATGGCTTCTCTTTTCTTTAGGATTATCTCAAAGCTAAGACCCGCCTGCATAAATTCCATGACGAGGATCTCGAAGATATAGTGATCGTCATGGCTTATATTTCCGTATTCCTCATCGTGATATTTTTCTAAGAGCTCTCCCTTTGCCCATTCACATCTTTTTTTCATCTAGAAGAATAAAAAGTAAATAAATACTATTATAGCTAGTATTATTCTGTAAATTCCAAATGGTATGAAGTCATTGTTTCTGATGTAGGCCATGAATTTCTTGATAACAAAATATGCTACAAGAAAGCTTAGGACCATTCCCAAAAGGATAAGAAGCCACTGGTAGGCGGTAAAGCCTCCGAAGTTTTTGATAACTTTAAGGAAAGTCGCTCCAAGCATGGTAGGAATTGCTAGGAAAAATGAGAATTCCGCTGCAGCAGATCTGGATAATCCTAGGATCATGGCTCCCATAATTGTCGCAGCTGACCTACTTGTTCCTGGAATCATGGCAAGGGTTTGAAAAAATCCTATAGCAAGTACAGTCTTATAGGAAACCATGGCTATATTATCGTGCCTAAAGCCCTTGTTTCCTTTATTTCTTTTTTCTACAAAGATTATTATTAGACCCCAAACAAGTAGCATAGCCCCAACTACCATCGGGTTAAAGAGATGTTCGTCTATGAAATCATCAAAAAGTAGACCCAAGACCATGGCTGGAAGTACTCCGACTATAACTCTTTTCCAAAGCTCTATGGTCTTCTTATCAGGATGGGTTAATCTAAAGTAGAATCTAGATTGACCGTTTAGCCTATCGTAGTTTTTTGGGAAGTATCTTTCTGTCTTTTCCCTATCCCAAGGGTTGAGTCTTTTAAAATAAATTACTACAACAGATAAGATCGCCCCTAGTTGGATGATTATATTAAAGGCGTTGGAAAAGCCTTCTGGTTCAAGCTTTACAAATTGGTTTACCAATATCAAATGTCCAGTCGATGATACTGGCAAGAATTCTGTAACTCCTTCCACTATGGAAAGGATTAGGACTTTTATAAAATCTATTATCATTCAAATTCCTCCAAGAATGAGCGTTTTTCTCCCTTTATTTGGTAGCCTAAGACCATATCGCAATTGACATTTTCTGCTGATCTTAGGATTGACTTTTCTACGTCTGGGTTGTCTTTTTTAAGTTCTGCTATCAACTCTTTTATCTTCTTTCTAGTGTAGGATTCGCTAGATTTGGTGACTGTGCAGGCACAATTTAGGGCAGACAGAGATACGTAATCCCTCCACCTTTTGATATCGTCCTCGTGAAGATAATAGAGGGGTCTGATTAGCTCCATATCGTCAAAATTTTGAGCGATGAGCTTAGGCTTCATAGTCTTAAAGTTTCCTGCATAGAGGACATTCATCATGGTTGTCTCGATTGCATCATTCATATGATGGCCTAGGGCAACCTTGTTGCAGCCTAACTCCTTTGCCTTGGCATAGAGAAAGCCCCTTCTCATTCTCGCACACATATAGCAAGGATAGTCTCCCTTGGTTATGGTCTCTGCTACTTCAAAAACTTCCGAATCATAGATTGTCGCATCTATGTTAAGGTAGGCTAAGTTTTTTTCTAGTAGGTCTCTGTTTTCCTTATCGTAGCCTGGGTCCATAGAGATGTATTCTACATCAAATTTTACTCTAGAGTGCTTATGTAATTCTTCTATAAGCTTTGCAAGAATCAAGGAATCCTTGCCGCCAGATATGGCAACAGCTACCTTGTCTCCTTCATTTATCAAGGAAAATTCCTTGACCGCCTTGATAAAGGGCGACCAGATTTCCTTCCTATATTTTTTTATAAGTGATCTTTCAATTTCTACTAATTCCATTATAACTCCACTATTTTTGAAGGTATGTATCTTTCACAGACCTCCAAGTTTATATCTTTTTCTGTATCCAGTCCCAAACTCTTGAGATAATTATCAACTGTAAGTCTTGAAAGCTCTGGAGTATTGTTGGTATCTGATAGGTGAGATAAAAAAACCGTCTCATTCTTACCAACTAATGCATCAGCTAGGGCTTCCGCCGACTGGTCATTTGACAAGTGGCCCATCTTTCCCATAACTCTAAGCTTAAGATTATGAGGATATGGCCCAAGCTTTAGGGCTTCTAGGTCGTGGTTTGCCTCCATATAATAGATATCAGAACCCTTAATCTCGTAGGCAATCTTCTCATCTATTATTCCTGTATCAGAAATAAGGCTTATCTTTTTATTTCCCAGATAGATAACATATCCCACAGGCTCCATAGCATCGTGGTGAATGTCTATGGGGAGGATATCCATTGACTTAAAGTTTATAAACTGGTTTGTCTTAAATATCTTTATATTTTCTTCCTTCAATCTCTTAGCCTTTTTGGCAAAAGCCTTCCAGGTTCCCTCGTTGGCATAGATTGGAATATCAAATCTCCTCGATAGGACTCCTGCTCCTTGGATGTGGTCGTTGTGCTCGTGAGTGAGAAATATCCCATCGAGATCCTTTGCTTTCTCTCCGATTTGGGCTAGGAGATTTTCGATTTTTTTCCCAGAAAATCCCGCATCGATTAGTATGCGACATCCCTTATATTCGAGAAAGCTTACATTTCCTGATGATCCAGAAGATAAGGTTACAAATCTAGACATCTAGATTAAAATACTCCTTAAGAAACTCAGCTATGGAAGGCTCTTCGTTTGATCCTATGACAAAGTCTGCCGCATCTTGGGCTTCTTTCATTCCAGAAGCCATGGCCACACCACATCCTGCAAACTCCAAGCTTTTTACATCATTCATTCCGTCTCCAAAATACATGATGTTTTCTCTGTCAATTTCAAGCATTTGAGCTAGTTTCTTTAGACTTTCAGACTTACCTGAGTTTTTGTTTAGGATCTCTAGAAGATGCTTTTCATTTCTCATAATCTTATAGTCTTTCACAAGCTCTTTCCTATTTTCCTCAGTGAACTTATCCAGAAGGTCTTTTTCTCCTGTAATGCCAATCCTACATATGCTGTCTTCTATGTCTTCAAACTTTTCAAACTTAAACCAAGGCATAGAAACCTGCCATTGGTCGTACAAGAAGGCATCGTTAGGAACTTCTGCATTTAAGTAGAGAATATTCATGGTGTGAATTGTAATCTGTAGGTCCTCTTCTCCAACCATACTTTTAATCTTTTCGTAATCTTTCTTTCCTAAGGGATTGGAGATAAGGGCCTTGCCGTCAGCGTTTCTCCTCACGAAGGCTCCTGTTCCACAGATAGAATAGTCATCATAGGCCATAAGGTCAAGCTTTTGACGCATCCTCCACATACCATTGAAGGTCCTGCCGGAATTTAAGACTATCTTAATCCCCTTTTCCTTAAGTTTCTTTATAGCTGCGACATTTTCGTCAAGCATTTCTTTTTTATCATTTACTAAAGTACCATCTATGTCAAATACAATTAGTTTTATATCTTTTTTCATAAGTCTCCCTTTCGTTATAGACTATATTATAATACTAGATAAGGGCTTATTTTCAATCTGATTGAAGGCTAGGTAAAAGAAGTGTTATAATAATTAAAAGCGTTGATTTCAAAGAAAGGATATATCTTGAGAAAATATAAAGCAAAAATAAAACTTGTTATCAAAAGTGATAGAACAAACTTCTACGGGCCGGGTATAAACGAGCTCTTATTATTAATAGATGAGTACCAATCGACAAAGGAGGCTGCAAAGGCCATGGGCCTATCTTATTCCAAGGCTCTTAAGATTATCAAAAGATGCGAGAAAGAATTAGGCTTTGATATTATAAAAAGCCAAAGAGGTGGAGCAGATGGGGGAAAGAGTATCCTAACAGACGAGGGAAGAGAAATAATGACCGCCTACAAGGACTTTAATGACGAAGTAAACAAGGACTTGGAAGAAAAATTTTATAAATATTTCTCCTTTTTAGATAAAAATTAAGGGCTAAGCTAGAAGCTTCGCCCCAATATCTTAACTATTTAACATAATCCATCACAGCCTGGGCTACCTTACAAGCTACATTTTCCTCAAAAGCTCCTGGTATGATGTATTCTTCACTTAGCTTATCATCATCGATCATTTGAGCAAGGGAAATAGCCGCAGCAAGCTTCATCTCATCAGTTATGGCTGAAGCATGGGCCTTCAAGGCTCCCTTAAATATTCCAGGAAAGGCTAGGACATTGTTGATTTGGTTTGGATAATCGCTCCTACCTGTCGCAAGAATTCTCGCTCCAGCCTTTTTTGCCTCGTCGTAGTCGATTTCTGGAACTGGATTTGCCATAGCAAAGACAATAGCGTCTTTCTTCATATTCTTAATATCTTCTCCATCTATGATATTAGGAGCAGAAACTCCTACAAAAGCGTCAGAATCCACCATAGCTTCCTTCAAGCTTCCCTTAAAGTTTTCCTCATTGGTAAATTCGGCAATCCTCGCCTTGACAGGATTATCTCCTTTTAGATGGTCTTTGTTGATAGCTCCCCTAGAATCACATACTATAATATGACCTACCCCATAATCTCTTAGAAGCTTAGCTATTGAAAAACCAGCAGCTCCTGCTCCTGAAATTACTACCTTGATATCTTCCTTATTCTTTCCTACGATCTTAAGGGCATTAATAAGGGCTGCGAGAGTTACTATTGCAGTTCCATGTTGGTCGTCATGGAAGACTGGTATATCGAGCTCTTCTTTGAGTTTTTCTTCTATGTAGACGCATCTTGGAGATGAAATATCTTCGAGATTGATTCCGCCAAAGCCTGGAGCTATGTTTTTTACGACATTAATTATCTCATCGGCATCTTGAGTGTCAAGGACGATTGGCACAGCATTCACATCACCAAACTCCTTAAACAAAACAGACTTACCTTCCATAACAGGCATAGCAGCCTCAGGGCCAATATTTCCAAGACCTAGGACAGCGGACCCATCGCTTACTACAGCGATTGTGTTGGCCTTTGATGTGTAGGTGTAAGCCTTCTTCTTATCTTCGGCGATTTTCCTACAAGGTTCTGCAACCCCTGGTGTGTAGGCATAGGTCAAATCCTCAGCATTATTTACCTTAGCCTTAACATCTGTAGCAACTTTTCCTTGCCATTTCTCATGTTTTTCTAAAGCTTTTTCATATACATTCATAGATTACTCCTTTTCTTCCTATAATAATTTTAACATAGAAAACGATTTTTTAAAACATAAGAAAAAGCCCTAACTAGGCTTTTCTTAAAATCTTCTTCATAAAAGAATTTGAAGAGTAATTTAATATATTTTTCTTATAAACCTTGCTTGCAATCTTATAGACTACAAATATTGAAAGAACTAGTATACCAATGGCAAGGATTCCAGATAAAAGTCCAACACTTCCCTTGATCATCCTCAAAGGCATAAAGAAAACTGATACAAAAGGCAGGTAGGATAGGATTTTAATTAGGAGATTTTCGTCTTTTTCCATGAATATTATAGAAGTGAAGAAGGCAAATACTATGACAAGCATCATTGGAGTCGATACCTTTCCAGCATCTTCTTGCTTTTGGGCAAGAGAACCTAGCATGGCTGCTACTATCATAAATATAAGTAGACTTAAAACTACCAAAATCCCTATCTCTATTAGCATTCCTATATTAATCTTTTTTAAATATTTACCATAATTGATTTGATACTTATCAAATATTCCCTTGGACTTGATTAGGATAAATCCTCCTATTCCTATAATCATATAGATAAGTGTGTGAGTTAGAATTGCCAAGAAGTTTCCAAAAATCTTTCCAGCAAAATACTTACCTGCCCTTATGGATGAGAAGATAAATTCTATCATCTTAGATCCTTTTTCTGTTGCGATTTCTACAACCAAGATATTGGAATACATAACAAGCATCATATACATATAAAATACCAAGGCAAAGTAGAAAACATACATTATCCCTGACTCTTCTCCTTCTTCTACTAGCTTAAAGCTAGGCTCTCTCTTAAGAATTTCTTCTTTGCCTGGGCTTATATCAGCATTTTTTAAATTCAAATAATCCTGAGCTTCTTTTAGGATAGAGTTAAAGGTCAAGATATTCTTGGAATCAAGCTTTCTTGTGTGATAGTCTGCCCTAAGCCTGCCGTCTTCTTCACTAATTTCCGCAAAGTTTTTTATCTTTTTATCTTCCATTAGTTTTTTAGCGCTTTTCTCATCGCTAATTTTTATATCTGGATAAGACTTAAATAATTCTTCTAGTCCATCATCTGCCACTATATAGCTAATATTTTCGCTATTATCTTGGGTAAAATAGGAAATAGCTGTCCCTGCTACTGCCATTATTATAGGAAAGATTACCATAAGCCAGAAGGATTTGGATTTCATCTGCTTCTTCCAAGAATCTACAGCTACAGTCCAAAATCTAGACATCTTCTTCCACCTTTCTTGTAAATATTTCATTGAGGCTTGGAGGAGTTTGGGCAAATACTGGTAGATAAGAAAACTTTTCTGTCAAAATTTTATAAAGCTCCTCCCCATCTTTAACATCACTTAAGCTGATTTTGTAAGTATTTTCATCTCGAATGTAGGAT
Organism: Anaerococcus marasmi; assembly: GCF_900290195.1. Lineage (GTDB taxonomy): Bacteria > Bacillota > Clostridia > Tissierellales > Peptoniphilaceae > Anaerococcus > Anaerococcus marasmi. The sequence goes on from NZ_OLMF01000004.1 coordinate 1,191,114, forward strand.
AAAGGAAAGCTATCCAAGATTTCTCCTATATCCTTATCACATTCGATTAAAAGCTTATCTCTAGAATATGAATTTCTAATCTCTCTCGGAGATCCTTCAAGAACAATCCTTCCATTTTTGAGCATAACTAGATTCTTACACATATCTTCAATATTTTCCATATTGTGAGACGAAAATATTATAGTCGTACCACTTTCATTAATTTCCTTAATAATATCTTGTAGGAGCCTGATATTATAAGGGTCAAGACCTGAGAAGGGTTCATCTAAGATTACAAATTCTGGCTTGTAGATAAGACTTGCTAAGAGCTGAACCTTCTGCTGATTTCCCTTAGACAAGTCCTTGATTTTATCCTTAAGGCTTCCCTTTATTTCAAATTTATTGAAATAGGCTTGTAGGGTCTTAGTATCTAGATTTTTCATTAAATTAAGACTCGCAAAATATCTAATCTCTTCTGCTACAGTTTTCTTTGGAGAAAGAGATCTTTCTTCTGGAAGAAAACCGATTTTTTCTAGGGAAACTTTACTCATTGGCTTATTATCATATAGGATTTCTCCCTCATATGAGTCGAAAAAGTCCATTATACACCTAAAAAGTGTAGATTTACCAGCTCCATTTTGTCCAATTATACCGAAAAGATCTCCCTTATTGACCTTAAAACTTACATGGTCCAAGGCCTTAAGCCTTCCAAATGATTTGGATACGTTTTTTATCTCTAACATATTATCCTATCCTTCCAATATATTAAGCACGATTCCTAGTACAAATGGAGAAAGTAGTACTGCAAGGAATATCAACTTTACCCAATTGTTGGCGAAGTTCATGGTAGTTCCAACTCCTACCCTTTTTTCTACAAAGATAGCTGGATCGTCCGGATTGTAATAGATTAGACCACCCAGAATCCACTTATCATCCTCTTCTTCGTAGCCATATCTGCCAGTTTTATTTAAGGCTGAGCCGTCGACTGACCTAAACTTTCCTATTAGAATGCTTCCTCCTATAGAAAATCCGACTGCGATTAGGGCTAGGATCTCGACCAAAGAGTCGTCTCCAGTTTTCATAAAAGAAGGGATTCCTACTTGGAATAAAGCTATAAACAAAATTGCTGATGCAGCATAATAATAGGTCCAAATCCTCCTAGTTTCTAAGAGCCTATCCAAGGACTCTTCTGGTATATCTGGGCTAATTCTCATCTTTGATAGAAGTTGTGATAGATTGGTAAAAAACATCACAGCTAACATAAAGAAGCTTACCATGGTTGGCGACTGGATAGATAAGTAAGATTTGTCGGCAATTCCATCAATTTCTCCCTTGCTATTCATATGCATGATTAATTTATCTGGAAAGTTTTCATAGTCTAGGTGGATCCTTATGGCAAAAATTATTACTATAAGAAGAAGGCCTAGGTATAATCCGAAAAACTCCCTCTTGTTAAAGATTTTTACCTTAGAATAATCTAGACTTACAAGCTTTCTCTTATCCACTTTCTGATCTTTTGCTAATAATTTTAGTTTCTTATTAGCAAGAACTAAAGGGATATAAGTTAGAAAGATTGAAAGAATATAGATAAAATTAAGCAAGGCTTCATTTTCTATAAGATAGCTTAAGCCAAGTATAAATAAAGCTAGGGCAAATCCTACAAGAATTGTCAAAATCCTATAGTCTTTTACTATCTTTTTTACTTCTCTATCCTTTTCTAAGCCTTCTGATAGTCTTACTCCTAGGACATAGCCCCTCTTGGAGTAGGATGTGACGAAGGCTTGGATAAGACTTATCAAAATTATCATTATCCCATAAAATATTGCAATACTCATATTTTCATTCATCTTCTCCCTCCCAAATATTTTCTATTAGCCTATCAAGGTCGGATTTTTCTATATTTTTGACCTTGGCAAGGGCTATGATAAAATCAAGTTCTTCTTTTATCTTCCTCTTCTGACTTTCGCTTATGTCAGGCGTTTTGTCTACAATCTTCGATCCAAAGCGTCTGTCCATGACTATGATCCCATCTTCTTCTAGCATCTTGTAGGCCTTGTTTACAGTGTGGAGATTGACTCCAATATCTGATGCAAGTTGCCTAACTGATGGAAGAGTCTCGCCGAATTCAAGGTCATTTTGGGACAGGGACTTGATTATCCCGCGTCTGATTTGCTCGTAGATTGGCTGATCAGAAGCAAAATCAATTTCTAAAAACATAGACCCTCCTTATATTTTTATCTTTCTTGTTATAGTTATTATATAACAAGTCTATCAATTTGTAAATAAAAAACTCTTGCAAAATATTAATACTAATCGTCCCATCATTAAATTTTGTCTAATAAGAGGACGATTAGATAATTCTGCAAGAGTCCTAGAAGTTGTAATGATTCATAGGTAGGGTTATTATTTCGTTGATTTCTTTTGGAAGCTTTATATCTCGCATAAGGCCTAGAAAGCTTATGGCATCTTTGCCGTATTTTTGTCTGATCTTATAAATTGCAGTATCACAATTTTCGTCTTTGATTAACTTTTTGTAATCAGAGAAGACATCCATCTGGCTTCCACCGCCTTCTTTTCTAAGCTTGATTGCCCTAATGCCGACTGCCCTTACTGGTAAGTCCCACTTGTATTTTTCCTTAAATAGGTCGAATTCTTCTCTGGCAAGGACAATGGATGACTGGCTAGCAAGCTTGATTGGCTTTTGGAAATTGTAGGATTGGAGCTCATTATTTCTTACGAAAATTTCTACACCACAGGCCTCAAGTCCTGCTTGTCTGAGCCTTCTTGAGACAGAAAAGGAAAGCTCCTGGAGGACATTGAAGACTTCTCTGTTATTAAGTAAATCTTTCCTACAGGTAGAAGAGTTTCCTATAGTTTTTACTGGCTCCTTGTGGTCCCTGTCGTGGACTGGCCTTATGTCTAGGCCGTTGGCATATTCCCATAGGTAGATCCCATTTATGCCCAAGAGATTTCTTATAAGATCAGGCTCTGTCTGGGCAAGCTCTCCTAGGGTAAAGATCCCTATTCCATTTAGCTTTCTTTCTGTAGCCCTGCCGACACCCACCATTTCTCTTACAGGAAGGGGCCAGACAATTTCTTTGAAATTATCTTCTCCTATAATGGTAACTGCGTCAGGCTTTTTCATATCTGATCCAAGTTTTGCGAAAATCTTACAGAAACTCACCCCGACACTGACTGTTATACCGACTTCCTCCTTCATCCTCTTACGGATTTTGTTGGCTATCTCTTCCCCGCTCCCAAAAAGATGGGTAGATCCTGTTACATCAAGGAAGCACTCGTCAAGGCCAAAGGGCTCAACCTGGTTGGTATATTCATAATAAATCTTTCTCGCAAGCTTTGAGTGTTTGAGATATTCGTCATAGTGGGGAGGAACTATGGTAAGGTCAGGACACTTAGCGAAGGCCTGCCACAAGGCTTCACCTGTCTTTACCCCAGCTTCCTTAGCTTCTTGGCTTTTGGCAAGGATAATTCCGTTCCTATTTTTAGGATTTCCTGCGACAGCCATTGGAATTCCCTTAAGTTTTGGGTTAAGCTTTTGTTCTATTGATGCATAACAAGCGTTCATATCTGAATGTAGTATAAGTTTTTTCATAATTACTCCTTGAATTTCACAGACTGTTAATGTATAATTTAGACAATAAATGACTTAAGAATATTATAAGACCTTGAGTGTCTTTTGTCAACCATTTTTCTAAATAAAAGTCTGTAAGCTAAAGGAGAGCATATGGCATTTGCTAATAAAGTAAAAGAATTAAGAGAAATCAAAAAATTAACCCAAGAAGACCTAGCCAAGTTGTGTAATGTCTCAACCAAGACCATATCAAGATACGAACTAGGAGAGTCCAAACCAAGATACAGGAAGACCTACGACCTTTTGGCCAAACACCTTGATACAACTCACGACTACTTGGTAACTGATGAGGACGAATTTATCCTAAAGGCTAGGGAAAACTTCGGCGAAGGCGGAGCAAAGGATGCCCAAGATATGATAAATGGAGTGATTGGCCTAATGGCAGGAGGCGAGCTTCCAGAAGATGACAAGAGAGCCATCCTCGATGCCATATCTGAAGCCTACTATATAGCCAAGATGGAAAATGAAAAGAAGGATAAATAATGGGAGTATCATACGATAGTATCTACAAAAAGGCGAGGGAGGTCATAGATACCTACAAGTCCAGAGACCCCAGGGATATCTTAGAAAGAAGAGGTGTCCATCTTATAGCCTTTAAGTCAAACACCAAACTTTTGGGCATGTATAAGATTATTAAGGGAGTAAGCTTTGTCTTCTACAATCCCTTCGTAGATGAGAGGATCCAAAATATGGTCTTTGCCCATGAGCTGGGCCACCATCTTTTTCACGAGGATGCCGCCGCCAATGACCTTATCGAATATGAGCTTTTCGATATCAATTCTGAAATGGAACTTGAGGCCAATATCTTCGCAGCCCACCTTCTCCTAGACGAAAAATCTCTTATAGAAGATGTGAAAGAAGGCTATACCTACAACCAACTCGCCAGTATGTACGATGTAAATGTAAATCTTATGATCTTTAAGTTAAATGAAATGCACAGGATGGGTATGCCTATAAGAAAGGAAAGCCCCTCATGTTCGACCTTTTTTAGGGATATAGAAGATAGTAAGTGCAATTACTAGGAAGATATTTAAATTTGTTCTTAACTTAAAGAGCTAATTATTACTTTTGAGAAAGTTTGTCTTTTATATATTTTAACTTCTAAGAGAAATTATTGCACAATAAAAGACCTCCAAGAGGTCTTTTTGCTTGTTTTATTTAGCTTCAGATACGACCTTGATTGTCTCATCTTTATCTAGGGTAGATCTTGCATAGATTGAGTAGTTCTCTCTTTCTACTACTAGGTATCTAAATGATCCATCATCCCAGAATTTGCCGTCTTCTTCGCCTACTTTTACATCTTCAGCATCTTCTGGTATTTTAAAAAGCTCCTTGAATCTTTCCTCATTGTCAGAGACTTGTACAGTGATTTTTTTTGCAGGATTTTTCTTTAGACCAAACTCTATAGTCAAAAGGTCCTCCTTTTCGTCTCTGAAGATTTCTTCAAAGTCTTCCGGAAGACAGTTATAAGCTACATCGTAGATTGGGCTATCGAACTTCTTGTCTTTAGCTTCTTTGTCAGTTTCTTCCTTCTTATCTTCTTTGGAATTGTCCTCAGAAGTCTTATCTTCTGCCTTTTCCTCTACCTTTGTTTCTTCCTTGCTATCCTCATTATTCTTAGCATCATTTGAACAAGCCATTAGGCCAAAAGCTAGGACAAGAGTCATGGCACTTGCAAAAATCTTTTTAATCTTCATTCCCTCTCCTTAGTTTCTCCTTCATTAAATTCGATATCAATTATACTAAATTTCTAAATCTTCTACAAGCCTTTGATTAAATATAGTTAAAATTCTTGAAAATCGAAAACAGCTCTAGCTAGGACTTCTACGGCTGGGGCTATGGCCTTGTCTGAACAGAAGTAATTCTTGCTATGAAGGGCTTCTTTCGGATGTCCTTCTTCCCCACTTCCAAACCAGTAGAAAAATCCAGGAACTTCCTTCATAAAGAAGGCGAAATCTTCACTGGCCATGGTGTGGCCTTCCTTTAGGATATTTTCTTCTCCCAAGACTTTACTCGCGGAAGAAAGAGCCCTTTTATACATATCTTCCCCATTACATACAGAAGGAATCTTTTCAGTGTAGGTAATCTCATACTTACATTCGTAGGCCCTTGCCATATTCTCTACTATGGCCTCCATCCTTTCAATGGCTCTTTCAAGATTTTCCTCAGAAAGAGAGCGAATGGTGGCAGATAGGTGAGTCTTATCTACTACTAGATTATCTTCTGATCCTCCATTTATAGAATTTACTGAAAGGACGGTCGAGTCGAAGGGGTTAGCGTTTCTTGAAATTATGGTCTGGAGGGCCATGACTATGTTTGATGCACAAACTATAGGATCTATGTTAAGATGAGGCATAGACCCGTGTTGACCCTTGCCGAAGATATCTATCTTGAAGTTTACCTTGGAACTCATCAAGGAACCCTTTTTTATTATAACCTTACCGGAGTCTACTTCTGGCCAATTGTGAAAGCCCAAGACCCTATCGATTTTGACTTTGTCGAAAAGCCCCTTGTCCACATATTCCTTGGCTCCCCTGGTGATCTCCTCGGACCTTTGAAAGATAAATACCACATCGCCCATTAGCTTATCCCTATTTTCACTGAGGACTTTCGCGACAGCCAAAAGACTTGCTGTGTGATAGTCGTGTCCGCAGGCGTGCATGGTATTTTCTTCCCTGGACTTATAGGAAATATCAGTCTCCTCCTTCTGGGATAGGGCGTCGATATCTGCCCTTAGTCCTATGACCTTGCCAGCTTTTCCTGTCTTAAGCCTTGCGATTAGGCCTGTTTCTATGGGAAAGTCGATTATTTCGACTCCTTCAAGTTTTTCTAGAAAATCTCTTACAAGTTTAGTAGTCCTATATTCCTTGCCAGATACTTCTGGGTGCATATGGATTTGGTGTCTAATTTCTATAATTTCTTCTAAATCTTTATCAGATAACTTTAAATTCATACTACTTCCTTTATATATTCTCAATATGAATATACTTCTAAGAAAATTTCTAACAAAAAAAGAAAAGCTAGATTTCTCTAGCCTTTCTTGGGATTTCTATTTAGTAAAAAGTGGCATATCTTCTTCTACTGTAGTATTTCCTGCGATATTAAAGTTTTCTACCAAGAAGTCTACTACTGTTGGTGAAAGGAAGGCTGGAAGTGTTGGTCCTAGGTGGATGTTTTTTACTCCTAGACTTAATAGGGCTAATAGAACTATTACAGCCTTTTGTTCGTACCATGCTATGTTGTATTCGATTGGTAGGTCGTTTATGTCAGATAGGCCGAATGCATCCTTTAAGGCTAGGGCAATTTGAACGAGTGAGTAAGAGTCGTTACATTGACCAGCATCTAGAACTCTTGGGATTCCATTGATATCGCCAAGACCTAGCTTGTTGTATCTATATTTTGCACAACCTGCGGTAAGAATTACATAATCTTCTGGTAGAGCCTTAGCAAAGTCTGTGTAATAAGTTCTGTCCTTGTGTCTTCCGTCACAACCTGCCATTACTACGAACTTCTTGATATTTCCTTCCTTAACTTCGCTAACTACCTTATCAGCAAGGGCTATCACTTGATTGTGGGCGAAACCTCCGACTACTTTTGTATCTTCAAGATTTGTTGGAGCTTTACATTTTTTGGCCATTTCGATAATTTCTGTAAAGTCCTTGTTGCCATTTTCGTCTGCTTCTATGTGTTTACATCCTGGATAACCTGCATTTCCTGTTGTAAACATCCTGTCTTGGTAGGTGTTATTTTTCTTCATTGGAACGATGCAGTTGGTTGTCATAAGGATTGGACCGTTGAATTTCTCAAATTCTTCGTTTTGGCTCCACCAGCTGTTTCCGTAGTTTCCGTGGAAGTTGTCGTACTTTTTAAATTCTGGATAGTAGTTTGCTGGAAGCATCTCTGAGTGAGTATAGATTTCTACTCCGCTATCCTTTGCTTGATCTAGGAGCATCTTCATATCGTGAAGGTCGTGGCCTGAGATTAGAATTCCTGGCTTATTTCCTGCAGAATAATCTACTTCTGTGATTTCTGGATTGCCGTAAGTTTCTGTATTAGCCTTATCAAGTAGGGCCATAGCCTTAACTCCGTGGCTTCCTGTCTCCATCACAAGGTCGATTAGCTTAGATATATCTGTATATCCTTTTGTAGTCTCTTCAAGGGCCTTTGCAATGAATTCATCTACTTCTTTATCCCTAAAGCCTAGGACATTGGCATGGTGGTTGTAGGCAGCCATTCCCTTAAGTCCGTATATTACAAGCTCTGTAAGAGATCTTTCGTCTTCATTTACTATATTTAAAACACCAACTTCGATTGCTTTTCTAGAAAGCTCGTCGTCATCGTCTGATGAGTATAGGGCAAAGTCAGAAAGACCTTCCTTAGAAACTTCTCCCAAAAGCTCATCTTTCATGGCTATAGTCTCCTTTACTATAGAAAGAATTGCTTCTGTGTCGAAGTTTGCATTGGTGATAGTTACGAAAAGGTTGTTAGATAATCTATCGTAAAATCTCTCTTCTACTTCTCCTTTTTTATTTATTACTTCAGCAAGTCCCTTTGTTACATATACGAGAAGGTCTTGCATGTTTGCTGTATCTTCCTTTTTTCCACATACGCCTTGGACCTTACATCCTTCATTCTTGAAAGTTTCTTGACATTGAAAACAAAACATAAATAAACTCCTTTTTTATTTTTCTTAACTTAACTGTCTCTATTATAAACCACAAGTGTATATATAATCTGTAACATATGTTACAGAAAATGATTTTTGCTAAAATATTAGTATATTAATAATAAGAAAGATGATATAAACATGAAAACAAGGAGGTACTATGTCATTTTTAGATAAAATCAAGGGTGCTTTTTCTGGAGATAGCAATAAAAACGAAAATGTAGAAGAAGTAAGAGAAGTTAGATCAGATGAGATAATTCTTGCTCCACTTACAGGAGAAGTTAAGGATATCAAGGAATGTAGCGACCCAGTATTTGCCCAAGAAATCGTAGGCAAGGGAGTGATCATTGTTCCAACTGAAGGAAAAGTTTATGCTCCAGTTGATGGCAAGATCTCAATGCTTGCTGAGACAGGACACGCTGTTGGAATCACATCAGAAAATGGTACAGAACTACTAATCCACATAGGACTTGATACAGTTGAGCTTGAAGGAAAACCATTTGATATCAAAGCAGAAAATAATGCTAATGTAAAACGTGGCGATCTTCTAATCGAATTCAACATCGAAGAAATCAAAGCTGCTGGTAAGGAAATCCAATCACCAGTTATCATAACAAATACAGACGATAAGACAATAACAAGCCTAAAACTTGGTCAAATCAACCACGGAGAAGATTTACTAAAGATTGAAGCTTAATAACAAGGGGACTGTTGCAATTGTAGCAGCCCTTTTTATATTAATAGGGAGGAAGAATTGAAATTAATCGGAGTCGATATAGACGGCACTCTTCTAAATAGTAAAAACGAACTTACTACTAGGACGAAAGCTAGTCTTATTAAGGCAAGTAAAATCGGCCACAAGGTCGCAATTATTACGGGCAGGGACTTTTATGCGGCAGACTTTCTGGCCAAAGACCTTGATTTTGATAAGTTCGGAGGACTCGTCTCCTCATCTAACGGAGCCCATGTCTATGATATGAAGGCTAAGAAGGCAATCATAAACCACACCATAGACCAGACTCTAATAAGAGAAATGATTGTATTTGCCAAAGGGCTCGGCTTTGACTATATAATCTATCATAAGGGAGAAATCTTAGCAGAAAACGAACATGCTCATAGCCTAGAATTTCTGGCAAAGAAAAATAAAATGCCTTATAGGATCATTGAAAATTTAGAAGAGAAAATAGACTTTCCCCTTAATAAACTTCTTTTCTCAGCAGAGCCTTCAATCATAAATAAAAATATAGAGAAGTTTAAGGAAAAATTTGAAAGCCGAGTAAACCCCATCCACTCCATGCCCCAATTTCTCGACTGCATGCCCCTTGATATCAATAAGGGCAGGAGCATCCTAGAAATTGCAGACTTCTTCTCGATCGAGTCCAAGGACACCCTAGCCTTTGGAGATGAGATTAACGATATGGAAATGATACAAATGGCAGGAACTGGAATCGCTATGGCTAACGCAAGCGAAATATTAAAAAAAGAGGCAGACTTCATCAGTCTTTCAAACGACGAGGATGGGATAGCCTATTATATAGAAAAGAATATACTTAAGGAGAAATAATGAAACTAATCGGAGTAGACGTCGGTGGAACTCTAGTAAATAGCAAGAGAGTCATCACAGAAAAGACAAGAGAGGCCTTGATTTCCGCTATGAAGGTTGGCCATAAGGTCGTAATAGTTACAGGAAGACCAACAGCAGGAGCGAGAAACCTGGCAGAGGCCTTGGAATTTGATAAATACGGCGGTCTTATTTCAAGCTTTAACGGAGGAGCCATAACAGACTTTGCCACAGGTAAGGTCCTCGCCAACCACGAAATGGACCATGACCTTGCAGTAGAGATGATAAAACTTGCCAAAGGCTTGCCCCTTGAGACTATGGTGCCTTTTAGGGATACTGTTTATAGTCCAAAGATCGGACCTTACACAGAAGGCGAGGCAAGGACTCTCATGATGACGGCTGAAGAAGTAGAAGATCTCGACCAAACACTCGACTTTCCAGTAAACAAAATCCTCTTTGCAGCAGACCCTGACCTTATAGATGAGCCAACTAGTAAGCTTAAAGAGAGATTTGGAGACCTAACAGAGCAAGTCAAATCAGCAAGATTCTATTACGAAGTTATGCCTAGGGGACTTTCTAAGGGAAATAGCCTTCTAGAGATCGCAGAAATATTTAATATAGATCGAAAGGACATCATCGCCTTCGGTGATGAAATGAATGACGAAACTATGATAGAGGCTGCTGGAGTAGGAGTCGCCATGGGTAATGCCGTAAGTAAGATAAAAGAAATAGCAGACTACGTAACCCTCTCAAATGACGAGGACGGCATAGCCTACTATCTAGATAAATTCCTATTATAGGGCGTATTAATAAATCATCTCCTGCCAATGTTAGATTATTTTAGAATATCTCCCTCATAGTCTTCAGTTAATTCCATAAGAATCTTGGCAAGGATAGACTTACCAGATACAGCATTTCCGATTCTAACATAGGGCTTAGCTTTTCCTATATCCAAATTTATCTTATCAAACACCTTGTATCTACCTGGGCCAATGATAGATTGTTTAGCTTAGCTTCTACTTGTGGAGTCTTTCCTTACCTCTTACTTTCTCTTATGTCAGGTATTTCACTAATTACCATATACTTAATCATCCTTATTATTTTTATTATATGGAAATATTATAGGAATCTCTATAGACAAACCATTTATGGAATAATATCTAAATATATGATAAAATAATTGTTTAGCTGATGTGAAAAACTTAGAAAAGAACAGACTCACAATATTATAACCATATTATTAAATCTTATAATAAGTTTATATGTCTACCTATTGATTAATTTTTGTTGTAAAAGTGTCTTTTCTTTTAATATATACTGCATATCAGATATATTTATCAATTTTGTCTTATTATGAGTAGATATTATAATGCACTTTCTTTTAGCTTTTAATAAATCTAATTTCTCTAACATATAATGAGAAGATTCTTCATCTATACCATTAAATAATTCATCATATATCAAATAATCTGCACATGACACTATACTTCCAATAAAGTATAATTTTTTCTTCATTCCCAGAGAAAAAGTATTTATTCGATCGTTCATATTATTTTCTAAATTTAAAATTTGTAAATCTTTCTTAAATATTTCAAATGAGAGATTCTTATCAGTATAAACATTACTTACAAAATTCAAATAATCAATAGCTTTTATATCTTCATCAATAAAAGAGTAACTTGGTAAATAAAATATTTTTCTTCTAATTTCTATATTATTGACATTTTTACCGTCTAACAAAACAAGTCCTTCATCCAAATAATACGGCCTTACTATACAATCCAATAGAGTAGACTTTCCTATACCATTTTTCCCAAGAAGTATATTTATATTTCCACATTCGAATATTGCATTTATATTTAATAATACATTTTTATTTTCAAAACTTTTTGTAACATTTACTAACTCTAGCAATAAAAGCCCTCCTTAACAAAAATAAAACTACAATATTCAATATAGAGCACGCTAAGATTTCTAATTTTAAGCCGCAATCAAAAATAGATATACTATCTTTTAAAAAAGTTAAATATATTAATGAAATAATAACCACAATAAATCTTGTATATATGTTTTTTTCCCTTTCATTTTTATCTGCATTAAGCAAATAATCAACAAATAAAGCTACTTGAGACCATAAAAATAGGCTAGTTAAAATAAATAGCACATTCAAAATAAACGCTATTTTTACTTTGCACAAAACAATCACTATATAAGGTAAAAATATTAGCATCCAAATAAATGTATTACTGATAACTTTTACATTAAACAATTCTAGTTCGTCCAATGGCACTATATCTCGTAGAGTGCATATAGAATTTTCTATATAGTATGCACTAGATGAAAAATAATTTACAGAGCTCAATAAAATAGTTAAATCAAAAAATAATATACTATCATACTCATGTCCCTTTAAAAAAATAATTGTCGATATCATTAATATATAAGATCGAATCAAATTTAACTCAAACATTTTATTTAATAACATTTTTTCTAATTCTCTCTTATATAAATATTTATATTTGAATAAATATTTATCACATGCTTTTATTACTCTCTCCTTCAAAATTGATTTTTTAGTTTGAGTTAATGTGTATGAGTACCTAAATATATTAGATACAAATAATTCATTTTTATCCTTGCATAAAATGAAAAATGTAACCATATCAGCTAAAATCAAAACGAATAATACAAAAAAACAATCCTCTAAATAGTTGAGTATTAAATGCATTAAAACAGAACTAAATATAAATAATATACTCAAACTAATAAATGAATTAGATAGCAAAATATTCTTTTTTAAATTTTGTGGAATAATTATAATTCCAATATTTATAGTTAATAACGATGATAACATTAACATGCAATAACATAAAAAATTTATTTTTCCAAAAATAACATCTGGCAAAATTAATGCTGAACTCAACAATAAATATTTTGTATACTCATATATATATATTCTTAAGATAATTTTTTTTAATTTTAGTGGATATATTGAGATAATCTTATTATTTTTAGGTAATATAAGTTTTTTCACTATAATCATTAAAATATAAGATAAAATAATTGTTAATAATATTTCTTTTACTTGAAGTAATAAAAGCTCTTTGTTTGTAGCAAAATATGTGATAAAATAACTTAAATATGCAGCAACTATATATCCAGTTATACGAATACTGATATTTTCAGTATCATAAAAAATATCAGTATTCATCAACTTTTTATTAATTAATACCTTTCCCATACTTTCCTCAAAATTACTGAGTTTATTATAGTTTATGCTTAAAGATAATTTAAACTTAAATTATAAATATATTTATCTTAAACATAGCTTACATAATTATATTCTAATACACTCTATATTAAAGTATAATAGTAGTACGACATTCCAATCAGCACCAATAAATATATTATGGAATGAAAAATGTATAATCTTTTTTGTAAACTAAACAGCATATTTGTAATCAAGGCTAAAACTGGTATTAAAAAAACCCCTATCTTAGAATCTATATATATTTGTTTAGATCCTTCATGCAAAATAGGTATTTGAACCGGAAGTTTGCTAATAAAAAATGCCGAAACTAAAAACATAATTAATATTATCACTAAATTTATATAGAAATACTTCTTAGAGTCTCCTTTATTTTCTAAATTTAAATTTTTGTTTATAAATTTTCTTAACATTTGTTCACCTCTTTGCCGTGCGATGGAGAAACCGCAATTTGCTCAATTATAATTGGACTTATCATTGGTAATATCATTAATATAACATTACTTTGAAAATTAATCAAATTATCGAATTTTGTTTCTTCTAGAATAGTATAAATTTTAGGTTTTGTATATTTCATATTTTTCTCCTTTTCTTTATTATAATAAATTTCTTCAAAAAAGGTAACCCATACTTTTGCGGGGTTACTAGGAATTGTTTTTTGTTATATGATTAACACTTTTAATAAGGGATAATTTAAGTTCTCTCTTAAGCATCCAATCACAAAGTTTTAATGCTTTATCTATGTCTTCTATGTAATCTATCACTCCTAATTTGTACTTGGATATTCCTAAAAGGTAGTAGATTAAAATTATCCTATTATAATTATTAATAGCAGAGCTTAGCTCAAGAGCCTTATAGGAAATATCTACTGCTTCCTGATAGGAAGAAGTCATATAAAAAAATCGTGCTTGATTGTATAGGATATTGATATAGTTAGGATTATAAATATCTAAATTATCTAACAGATTCTCTAAAATTTTTCTTGCCTTATGTATATCTTCTGTATTCACATAAAACTCGGATAGCTTTGTCATTATTCTAATTTCTATATCGCTAGCAGGAATGTAAGATATAGGATTTATCTCACTGTCTTTAACTTCAAGAGCTTCTATTAAATAATCTCTACATTTTTCATCTTCGTGTTTTACTTCTTTTCATATATTGCTTTATAATATAAGATATATTGATTCAAAATATTCTTGTACCTATTAGGCAAATGTACATCCAAGTCTTCTAACTCTTCAATATCTTCTTCTAGACTTCGATAATTGGTATTTGAAAAATTTCTGTCTATTTTATTAATCTTGTTATTGATAGTCTCCCAAGAGGAGCCCTTTTCGTTCATCAAGGTAATCTCGAAATCTATTCCTAGAGCATTTAATATATCATCTAGGTTGTCAAATCTCGGATTATTATAATTGTTCTCAATTCTACGAAGGCTTTCTTCACTAATACCCGCATACATTGCCAAATCTTTTTGAGATAACCCCTTACTTTTTCTAATTCTTTTTATCTCACTCCCTATGTACTCATAATCACCAGCCAAATTTACTCCTTTCATTATAGAATTTTTTTAATCTACTATTTTTATTTTACCAAAATATCATAGAAAACTCTATGACAAATTGTCTATGGAATAATATATAAATATATGATAAAATGATTATTTAGGTGATGTATATGAATGATAGAAAATATATTTTTGGGAAATTCTTAAAGGATATTAGAAATAAGAGAAATTTAAGTCAAGAGAGATTGGCTGAGCTTAGTTTTATTAATATTAAAACTATTTCTAATATGGAAAATTCCAAGGTTAATTTTGATTTGGATAACTTGGATAGGCTTTCTTCCGTTTTGTCTGTCGATCTGATTGAAAAGTATTTTGAGATAATGTATGAGGATAGCTCAAGCATTGAAAACATCATTTCTTCCTTAAATAGCAAAGATAGGTACGAGGGGAAAGATCAGTCCCCTGAGATTAATGAACTTATAAAAATAAAAGAAAGAACTTCTAGAGATGTTGTGAAGGTTAAGGCTTATAAGTTGATTATGTTTTTTAGGAGTATGGAAATCAAAGATAATCCTGCTCTTAGAAAGAATTTGATTATAAAGGCATTAAATGCAGGTGGAAAATTTAATTTCAACAATCTAAATAATAATTATTATGATAATATAGATTATAGGATTTTGATGAACTATGCAACGTGTTTAGATGATATCCAAGAAAGGCTAAGAATTTGTAAGTTTATAGAAGATAGCGAAGTCTTAGATGAAAATGCCAGGGCAATTTTGTATCATAATATTAGTAATATTTATTACATATTGGAAGATAATAAGAAAGCTCTAGAATATATTAATATGGCCCTAGCTAATAATTCGAAGAATCCTAAGTCGGCTGTAATGCTTTATACAAAAGCTATTATCCTAATGGATGATAAGCTTCCTTACGAAGATTATATAAAAGAAGCCCTCGACATTTCTAAAAGAACTGACCCTGATACTTATTATTTTATCTTACATAAATTCAATAATATAAAAAAATAGCTTACTAGTATAATTATTCTAAGGAGCAATTATGATTGAAAGAGTAACAGATCTTGTTAAGGAAATTCTTATTAGAAAGAAGGATATTGACCTTGCTGTGGATATGACGGCAGGGAATGGGAATGATTCAGCCTTTATCCTTGATGTATTGGGAGCAAAAAAGTTGATTGCCTTTGATATTCAAAAGGCTGCAAGGGAAAATACCTTAAAGCTTCTTGGCCCTAGAGATAATTTTATCTTTATTTTGGACAGTCATGCCAATATTGATAAGTACATCAAAGAAAAAATTGACTTAGCCGTCTATAATTTAGGCTATCTACCAAATTCTGATAAGACTATCACTACTAGAGCCGATTCTACTATAGAAAGTTTAGAGAAGGTCCTAAGTCTTTTAAGAAAAAAGGGCAGGGTACTTATAACCATCTATCCAGGCCATGCCCAAGGAAAGATTGAAGCAGATAAGCTTGATCATTTCCTAGAAGAACTTGATCCAAGGGACTTTGCCATTCTCAAACTATCCTACCCAAACAAGAAAGACATCTCCCCCTATGTAATCACAATAGAGAAGAAATCCTAAATATTTTCTCTAATAAAGTCATTAGTTAAGGCAAATATCTCAAGTCTTTTCTCATAACTTGTGAAGTTATGGCCGACATTTTCTATTTCTATATATTTACAATCCGTGAACTTCTCTTCTAGGAGGCTCATGGATTCTTTTTCTATTACGGGATCCTTCTCTCCCCTAATCATAAGGACCTTGCCCTTATATTCTTCCGCCATTTCTAGAAAATTATATTTCCTACTATCTTCTACAATCTTAGCCGATAGTCTAAGACCTCCCAGGTCCTTTTCCCCAAGTATTTGACTTTTGGATAAATCATCTAAGGACCTTATAAGATTTGAGTTTTCCAAGGAATAGTTGCTTCCTGGTGCATAGAGTATAAGGCCCTTAGGCTCCTTAAGCTGGGCTAGCTTTATGGCGACAGCCCCTCCCATGGAGTGGGCCCTGATAAATATCTTATCCCTATCTACAAATTTCTCTTCTTCCACAAAGTCATAGATAATCTGGGCGTCTTCTATCTGTCTAGTGAAGGTTAGATCGAAAAAACTTCCCTCGCTTTCACCGCATCCCCTAAAGTCAAATCTATAAACCAGAAAACCCGCCGCAGTGAGATATTTTGCATGCTGGATAGACATATAATTAATCCCATTTCTATCATCCATAAGACCATGGAAAAATATTATTGCTGGGTATTTTTTATTTTCACAAAAATCATCAGGAGCATTGAGGACTCCCCTGATTAGGTCATTGTTTTTAGCTCTGATACTTTTATATAAATATTTCATATATCCTCCTAGCATATATTTACCCCAAAGCTTATGTAAAATCTATCCAAACCTATTGACCAAATGAAATGAAAGTGATATCATTATGATATTAAATATATAAGGAGTAAAATATGGACAAGTTAGAAAAGAAACTCGAAAACTCTGATAATGTCGAAGAGAAGATCCTTAAGGCAAAGAAGAATGGTCTTCTAATGCTTTTGGTCTACTTTATTCTCCTGGCAGGAGCAATTTTAACGATAGCAGTAAATGGTAATATTATCGATAGCGGTAATTACTCAAGCCTAAATATAGTATTTCTAGTAATAGGAATAGTCTTTGCAGCCTTAGGTTGGATTATGCTTTTAGGTCTTAAGCTTCTAAAACCTCAAGAATCACTGGTTCTAACACTTTTTGGTAAATATATTGGAACTATAAAGGGCGAGGGCTTCTATTATGTGAATCCTTTCGTTTCAGCAGTAAATCCTGCTGCCAACACCAAATTAGGCCAATCTGGGGATGTGAGTGATGGCATAAAGATTTTTGATAAGTCTAATTCCTACCAATCTACCAATAAGAAAATTTCCCTAAAGGTAATGACCCTAAATAACAGCAAACAAAAGATCAACGATTATTTAGGAAATCCTGTAGAAATAGGCATAGCAGTAATGTGGAAGGTAAACGACACTGCCAAGGCAGTATTTAATGTAGACAATTACAAGGAATATCTATCCCTACAGACAGATACAGCCCTAAGAAATATTGTTCGCCAATATCCTTACGATGTAAACCCTCATTATCAAATCGATACAACAGGCGATGGAGAGCCAGATGATGGATCTCTTAGAGGTTCTAGTGAAATAGTAGCTAGAAGAATCAAAGAAGAAATTCAAAAAAGAGTAGAATTTGCAGGTCTTGAGATAATAGAAGCAAGGATTACCCACCTATCTTATTCATCTGAAATCGCCGCAGCGATGCTTCAAAGACAACAAGCATCAGCCCTAATCGACGCTAGAGCCATGTTAGTAGATGGAGCAGTGGGCATGGTAGAGATGGCTCTTGAAAAGCTTGAAGAAAATGGAGTAGTCGACCTAGACGAAGAAAGAAAAGCAGCCATGGTATCAAACCTCCTAGTTGTTCTTTGTGGCAACCATGAAGCAAGCCCAATAGTCAATACAGGAAGCTTATATTAATGGCCAAAAAACAAATACCCCTAAGGGTGTCGGAAAAGCTCTACAAGCAAATTGCCCAATGGGCCGAGGATGATTTTAGATCAATAAATGGACAGATAGAATACCTCCTCACAGAATGTGTCAAACAAAGAAAAAAAGACGGCAAATATGTCTCAGAAACTATAGATGAACCATTAGACTTAGATATCGAGTAAAGAAAAGAGTCCTACTGTAAATATTATTTTCTGTAGGACTTTTTACTTGCAAGTTTTCTTATAAAACTAGATTTATATAATAGATGTTTTATAGACTTGCCTGGTCTATAGAAGATAAAGCGTGGACCTGAAAATCTCATAATCTCTCGAATCTCGCATCGCTTTTCTGGCTCATAGCAATGAATCTTACAATAAGAGCAAAAAGGCTTATTAGAACCATGAGGGCAAGAAGAAAGCTTACTTTTGACATAAGCCTTAAGATCACTAATATCACCATCAGAAAACCTATCATTCTTCCTATGATACAAATCAATCATCTCACAAACTATTTCATACTCTTCACATAGCTTTCTATCCATAACCCCCTCCTTTACACTAACACTATACTAGATATGTATATATTTAGCTTATATTATTTACAAATATTAGATCAAAATGAAATAAACAGAACTTAAAATAAAAATAGTGACAGGTTCACTTAAACGAATACAAAAAATACAGAAAACTTAATAATATAATCATAACCATACAGTCAAAAAACACCTCGTAATTGAGATGTTTGGTGGGACTTAAGGGACTCGAACCCTGTGATCTTGTCCCTTGTAGGGTTTTAAATGCGTTAGCATTTAAAATCTCTGAGGCGAATGGAATGAACCCAGTAAACACTTATGAGCGTGCTCATAACCGGTTGTGGGTAAAAAAACACCTCGTAATTGAGATGTTTGCTGGGCCTTACGGGACTCGAAGCCTGGACCTGATAAAGGTCCTAAATGGACCTTTATCCCGAAAACTTAGCACGAAGTGCACTTAAATAGCCGTTGACTTCGGCTATTTAAGCCGAATACATAGTGCGATAGCACGAAAAGATTCACAAGAATCGAGTATTCGCAAAAGCTTACGAAGTAAGCGAGTTTTCGTGCGGCCTCTCATAACCGGTACGGCGGGCAAAAAAACACCTCGTAATTGAGATGTTTGGTGGGCCTTTCGGGACTCGAAGCCTGCGACCTTGTCCCTTGTAGGGTTTTAAATGCGTTAGCATTTAAAATCTCTGAGGCGAATGAAATGAGCCCAGAGAACAGTTATGAGCGTGCTCATAACCGGTTGTGGGTAAAAAAAAACACCTCGTAATTGAGATGTTTGGTGGGCCTCCAGGGACTCGAACCCTGGACCTACCGGTTATGAGCCGGGCGCTCTAACCGACTGAGCTAGAGGCCCACAATATAATTTTCTTAAGTAATTCTTTTATAAAAAACAAAGGTTATGTGCCAGGTAAATACCCGTTGATTTCGGGTATTTACCCCGAAAACATAGCACTATAGTGCGAAAAGCTTCGAAGAAGCGAGTTTTCGTGCGCTCTAACTGACTGAGCTAGAGGCCCACAATAACTTCCGTTAAAGTATTACTTAATTTTAAAGTGGTGGACCTGAGTAGACTCGAACTACCGACCTCACGCTTATCAGGCGTGCGCTCTAACCACCTGAGCTACAGGTCCATATTTGGCAGGGGAGACAGGATTTGAACCCGCGACATCCGGTTTTGGAGACCGACGTTCTGCCAGCTGAACTACTCCCCTAGATTGAATAGTTATAATAACCGGTCGTTGATATAAACCTATCCATCCAAAAAAATTGGTGCCCAGAGGCGGAATCGAACCACCGACACGGGGATTTTCAGTCCCCTGCTCTACCGACTGAGCTATCTGGGCTTGTTATGGCGGAGAAGGAGGGATTTGAACCCTCGCATCCCTTTTGAAAGGATCTACTCCCTTAGCAGGGGAGCCTCTTCAGCCACTTGAGTACTTCTCCTTAAGCTTGTTAATAAGCTTACATATCCGCTAATAAAAGCGATATTGGCGGAGAGGAAGGGATTCGAACCCTTGTGAGCCAAAGACTCTAACGGTTTTCAAGACCGCCCCGTTATGACCGCTTCGGTACCTCTCCATATATTTAATTATTGATAAGTAATCAAATGGCTAGAAAATAAACATATCCATAAAATTAAATCGTCGAGGATATCGACGAATTTCCAACACCATCCCTAAAACGGGATGAGTGCTGATAATTGGTGACCCATCGGAGATTCGAACTCCGGACACCCTGATTAAAAGTCAGGTGCTCTACCGGCTGAGCTAATGGATCATATTGGCTGGGATAGCAGGACTCGAACCTACGCATACCAGAGTCAAAGTCTGGTGCCTTACCGACTTGGCTATATCCCAACGTTCAAAGTACGGTATAATTATATCATAACTTAAATCTGCTGTCAAGCTTTTTTTATAATTAAGTTCTTACCTTTTCTATTAGAAATTGTCTTTGGCGCGCCCTCCAGGATTCGAACCTGGGACACACGGATTAGAAGTCCGATGCTCTATCCAGCTGAGCTAAGGGCGCATGGAGCGGGTGAAGGGAATCGAACCCTCGCAACCAGCTTGGAAGGCTGGGGCTCTACCACTGAGCTACACCCGCAAAGATGTAAAAGGTTGGTGGGGATGAGCGGATTCGAACCACTGAAAGCAAAGCTAACGGATTTACAGTCCGTCCCATTTGGCCAACTCTGGAACATCCCCACATATTTAATTATCCAAATTCTTATTGGAGCTGATGATAGGACTTGAACCTACAACCTATTGATTACAAATCAATTGCTCTACCAATTGAGCTACATCAGCATATTGGATCACTATTGCAATCCAAATGGCGACCTGGATGAGATTCGAACTCACGACCTCCGCCGTGACAGGGCGGCATTCTAACCAGCTGAACTACCAGGCCATAAACACGCCTCTCCGGCGTATAGAGGAGCCTCCACGGAGTGGTGTCAAATACGACATCACTTCAAACGAAGATTTTCCTAAAATGATAATTTATGAATAAATTATCTTCTGGTGGAAGTAACAGGGCTCGAACCTGTGACCCCCTGCTTGTAAGGCAGATGCTCTCCCAACTGAGCTATACTTCCAAATTGTGACCCTACCAAGATTCGTAACTCAGTCAGCTGTGCTGTTTCAAATCGTTAGATTTGAAATCTTTGAGACGAACGTTAGTGAGTCCAAAGAACTTACCGCCGTGCACACGGTGGTATCCTCTGATACGAAGATGTTCTTTATATAACCTAACTAGGTTAATTATGGTGACCCTACCGAGATTCGAACTCGGGATACCACCGTGAAAGGGTGGTGTCTTAACCGCTTGACCATAGGGCCTTATATATAATAATCGTTATATTAAATTTATCTTATAATATTGAAGCTTCGCTTCAAGTGTCTTTGTCGTCTACATAACGAAATCAAAGATTTCTATTTCGCGACATTTGACCTACCATCGATTTGTTTCACAAATCGGGTTAGGATCAAGAACCGCTTGACCATAGGGCCATAAATGTTATGAACTATTATTCACTTAAATATAATTTAAATGGTTGCGGGAGTAGGATTTGAACCTACGACCTTCGGGTTATGAGCCCGACGAGCTACCAACCTGCTCCATCCCGCGATAATTGTAGAGTAGTGGTATAATGGTGCCGAGAATCGGAATCGAACCGATACGGTGTTTGACCACCGCAGGATTTTAAGTCCTGTGCGTCTGCCAGTTCCGCCACCCCGGCGCATCAATAATTGGCGCTCAGGGTGGGACTCGAACCCACAACCTACCGGTTAACAGCCGGGTGCTCCACCATTGAGCTACCTAAGCATCGCAGTGATTTAATTATAACATCAATTTTAATCACTGTCAACATTTTTATCTAACTTGCTTAGATATTTGTTTAGCTACTTCCTAGTCTCCCGGGAGGTTTCCCTCCGAGTACCATCGGCGTTATGAGGCTTAACTTCTGTGTTCGGTATGGGAACAGGTGTATCCCTCATGCTATCGTAACTATACTATAGGTTAACAATCTTTCACAAGCCTCCCCCTTCTAAGGGAGACTCACTTATAGATTTTTTGTTTAGCGGCTTCCTAGTCTCCCGGGAGGTTTCCCTCCGAGTACCATCGGCGTTGTTAGGCTTAACTTCTGTGTTCGGTATGGGAACAGGTGTATCCCTAGCGCTATCGCCACTATACTTTTTGAACCTTCTAAATAGCAATAAATATTTCCAGTCAAGAGTAAAAGTATTAGTATCCATTAGCTTAATACATTACTGCACTTACACCCTGGACCTATCAAAGGTATTTTCTTTACCTACTCTGAGAAATCTTATCTTGAGGCCTGCTTCGTACTTAGATGCTTTCAGTACTTATCAATTCCACACGTAGCTACCCAGCTATGCTCCTGGCGGAACAACTGGTACACCAGAGGTGTGTCCATCCCGGTCCTCTCGTACTAGGGACAGATCCTCTCAAATTTCTTACGCCCACGCTGGATAGGGACCGAACTGTCTCACGACGTTCTGAACCCAGCTCGCGTGCCTCTTTAATGGGCGAACAGCCCAACCCTTGGGACCTACTTCAGCCCCAGGATGAGACGAGCCGACATCGAGGTGCCAAACCTCCCCGTCGATGTGGACTCTTGGGGGAGATAAGCCTGTTATCCCCGGGGTAGCTTTTATCCGTTGAGCGATGGCCCTTCCATGCGGTGCCACCGGATCACTAAGTCCGTATTTCTACTCTGCGCAACTTGTAGGTTTTGCAGTTAAGCTCGCTTCTGCCTTTGTACTCTGCGAATGGTTTCCGTCCATTCTGAGCGAACCTTTGAACGCCTCCGTTACTTTTTGGGAGGCGACCGCCCCAGTCAAACTGCCCAACTGACAATGTCCGATGCCCTGATTCAAGGGTCATCGTTAGAACTTTAATATTAGAGGGTTGGTATCCCAAGGGTGACTCCACATACACTGGCGTGCGTGTTTCTAAGTCTCCCAACTATCCTGTACGTCTAATCTCAAAGTCCAATATCAGCCTACAGTAAAGCTCCACGGGGTCTTTCCGTCCTAGCGTGGGTAAGTCGCATCTTCACGACTACTACAATTTCACCGGATCCTTTGTTGAGACAGTGCCCAAATCGTTACACCTTTCGTGCGGGTCGGAACTTACCCGACAAGGAATTTCGCTACCTTAGGACCGTTATAGTTACGGCCGCCGTTTACTGGGGCTTAAGTTCTAGCCTTCGCATTCGCTAAGCCTTCCCCTTAACCTTCCAGCACCGGGCAGGTGTCAGCTCCTATACTTCATCTTTCGATTTTGCAGAAACTTGTGTTTTTGGTAAACAGTCGCTTGGGCCTGGTTTCTGTGGCCAGATCGCTCTGGCTCCCCTTCTCCCGAAGTTACGGGGACATTTTGCCGAGTTCCTTAACAAAGGTTCTTCCGCGCGTCTTGGTATTCTCTACCTCCCTACCTGTGTCGGTTTTGGTACGGGCGCTTTGGTCTTGATAGTGACTTTTCTTGGCAATTTGAAATCAGCTACTTCTCTACTTGTGTTTTCGATACCTATCAAAGCTTGGCCGTTTGTCATGCGGATTTGCCTACATGACAGCCTTACTTTTTAGACTAGCATCCATCAGCTAGCTTAGCTTATCCTCTTGCGTCATCACTTCTCTATAGCGACTTTAAGCGGTACAGGAATTTAAACCTGTTATCCATCGGCTACGCCTTTCGGCCTCGCCTTAGGTCCCGACTTACCCTGAGGGGACGAGCCTTGCTCAGGAATCCTTAGGGTTTCGACGGGGATGATTCTCACATCCCTTCTCGCTACTCATGCCAGCATTCTCTCTTGTATGCGCTCCACACGTGCTTTCGCTTATGCTTCTTCGCCCATACAATGCTCCTCTACCACTGGTAGAGAAATTAAATCTAGACATAAAGATGTTTGGTTAGTGAATACTTACCAGGTTCATACTATTGTATGACTGTTATTCGGTGATAATTTCATGACCTAACTCCAAAACTTGTTTTGGTTAGTAGGTCAGACGTCGCAACGTTTCAAATCTTTGATTTGTCATGTTGCCGACGATAGTAATTTACAACTTACCTTTTTACGTAATTTGATTTGTTACTCGTTATTATCTTGATTGTTTAAATATTTCCTAGTTAAGTTTTCTTTTACCTTTTCTCTTTTTGTGATAGATTTAAATTCTCTACCAATCCGAAGCTTCGGTACTGGATTTTAGCCCCGTTCATTTTCGGCGCAAACCCACTTGACCAGTGAGCTATTACGCATTCTTTAAATGCATGGCTGCTTCTAAGCCAACGTCCTGGTTGTCTTAGTAGGTTCACATCCTTTTCCACTTAATCCAGATTTTGGGACCTTAGCTGTCGGTCTGGGCTGTTTCCCTTTCGACTTAGAAGCTTATCCCTCTAAGTCTGACTCCTTGATCTGATTTTTTGGCATTCGGAGTTTGATAGGTTTTGGTACGGTAAGCCGCCCTAGACCATTCAGTGCTCTACCTCCTTAAATCTTAATCAAAGGCTAGCCCTAAAGCTATTTCGAGGAGAACCAGCTATATCCGAGTTCGTTTGGTTTTTCGCCCCTATCCACAGTTCATCCGATACGTTTTAAACCGTACCCGGTTCGAGCCTCCAGTGAATTTTACTTCACCTTCACTCTGACCATGGATAGATCACCCGGTTTCGGGTCTATTGCAACAAACTAATCGCCCTATTAAGACTCGCTTTCGCTTTGGCTTCATCTCTTAAAGATTTAACCTTGCTTATTACAATAACTCGCTGGCCCATTCTACAAAAGGTACGACATCAGGCTGTTGCCCTCTGTCTGCTTGTAGGCACTAGGTTTCAGGTTCTGTTTCACTCCCCTTTCGGGGTTCTTTTCACCTTTCCCTCACGGTACTTGTTCGCTATCGGTCACATGTTAGTATTTAGCCTTAGGGGATGGTCCCCCTATCTTCACAACGGATTCCTCGTGTCCGGTGCTACTTTCCTCCCTGGTTTATTTAGTTTTCATCTACAAGACTTTCACTTTCTTTGGTTCATCTTCCCAGATGATTCGACTAACTAGATATTCCTCAATGGATTAGGCTCTTTTCTTTTCGCTCGCCGCTACTTGGAAAATCGAGTTTTCTTTCTTTTCCTCCTGTTACTTAGATGTTTCAGTTCACAGGGTCTTGCTTTACTAAGCTATGTATTCACTTAGTAATGACTGTGTCTTCCACAGCCGGGTTTCCCCATTCGGAGACCTAGGGGTCAGTGCTTGTTGTGAGCTTGCCCTAGTTTTCGTTCACTTACGTCCTTCTTCGCCTTCATGTGCCAAGGCATCCACCTTGCGCCCTTTCTTTCTTGACTGGAAATATTTTTTGCTATTTAGTTTTATCTTAGCTATTGCTAAGTGGTTCAGTTTCTAATGACTCTATCTTTTGCCAAACTCGTCGGCTTGCTGACAAAGTTTCTTCGAAACTTTGAAACGCCGCGACGTCTGACCTTCCATCAATTTTGCTTCGCAAAATTGGGATAGGTCATTATGGTGGAGATAAAGAGATTCGAACTCTTGACCCCCTGCGTGCAAGGCAGGTGCTCTCCCAGCTGAGCTATATCCCCATGTTTTATATTGTTTTTAATTTAAATTTTCTTAGATACCTTAATATTTTAATATCAACGATCTTTATATTCTTTTCCGTGTGAGAAGTCAACGTGTCGACTTCTCATCCTTAGAAAGGAGGTGATCCAGCCGCACCTTCCGATACGGCTACCTTGTTACGACTTCACCCCAGTTACTGACCCTACCTTCGACTGCTGCTCCCAAAGGTTAGCTCACAGGCTTCGGGTATTGCCAACTTCCATGGTGTGACGGGCGGTGTGTACAAGACCCGGGAACGCATTCACCGCAGCATTCTGATCTGCGATTACTAGCAACTCCAACTTCATGCACTCGAGTTGCAGAGTGCAATCCGAACTGGGACAGGCTTTTTGAGTTTCGCTTGACTTCACAGTTTCGCTTCCCTCTGTACCTGCCATTGTAGCACGTGTGTAGCCCAAGTCATAAAGGGCATGATGATTTGACGTCATCCCCACCTTCCTCCGGTTTGTCACCGGCAGTATTGCTAGAGTCCCCAACTTAATGATGGTAACTAACAATAGGGGTTGCGCTCGTTATGGGACTTAACCCAACATCTCACGACACGAGCTGACGACAACCATGCACCACCTGTATTACAGTCTTCCGAAGAAGTAAGAATTTATCTCTAAATCCCTCCGTAATATGTCAAGACTTGGTAAGGTTCTTCGCGTTGCGTCGAATTAAACCACATGCTCCGCTGCTTGTGCGGGTCCCCGTCAATTCCTTTGAGTTTCACACTTGCGTGCGTACTCCCCAGGCGGAGTGTTTATTGCGTTAGCTGCGGCACCCAGATTTTTCCAGACACCTAACACTCATCGTTTACGGCGTGGACTACCAGGGTATCTAATCCTGTTTGCTACCCACGCTTTCGTACCTCAGCGTCAGTTTATGGCCAGAAAGTCGCCTTCGCCACTGGTATTCCTCCTAATATCTGCGCATTTCACCGCTACACTAGGAATTCCACTTTCCCTTCCATACCTCAAGATGAACAGTTTTAAAAGCTTACTATAGTTGAGCTATAGGATTTCACTTCTAACTTGCTTATCCGCCTACGTACCCTTTACGCCCAATGATTCCGGACAACGCTCGGACCTTACGTATTACCGCGGCTGCTGGCACGTAATTAGCCGGTCCTTATTCGTATGGTACTGTCATTTTCTTCCCATACAAAAGATTTTTACAACCCGAAGGCCTTCTAAATCACGCGGCGTCGCTGCATCAGGGTTGCCCCCATTGTGCAAAATTCCCCACTGCTGCCTCCCGTAGGAGTCTGGGCCGTGTCTCAGTCCCAATGTGGCCGTACACTCTCTCAAGCCGGCTACTGATCGTTGCCTTGGTAGGCTGTTACCCCACCAACTAGCTAATCAGACGTGAGTCCATCTTACACCGATAAATCTTTGATAAGCTCTTCATGCGAAGAGTTTATATCATAGGGTATTATTCGTCGTTTCCAACGGCTATCCCCTTGTGCAAGGCAGGTTACTCACGCGTTACTCACCCGTCCGCCACTAATCCACTTAAATTCATTCCGAAGAAATCATTTAAGCTTCATCGTTCGACTTGCATGTGTTATGCACGCCGCCAGCGTTTATCCTGAGCCAGGATCAAACTCTCATAAATAATATGAGCCGTTTTTATTCTGGCTTATTCATTTACATCTGACTTATATCAAATGCGTGATTTAAATTTTGTCCTTATCTCTTATATATAAGGATAAGAATCATTGTTATATAAAGAAATTAACTAAAGGTTTTAGTTGTTTTCGTTTATATCTTATATAACTAAAAGTTATATAGATCGTTGATATTATTTTTTAAGGTTCATGTCATTCGCTTACCGCGTTGACTCTTATATAGTACCACGGTCATTTTCTTTTGTCAAGCTTTTTTTGAATTTTTTTATTTAATTCAGCTTTTCTCGCTTGCCATCTCCCGAATGACAATTAATATAATACACTCTTATTTTTCTTTTGTCAATTTTTTTATTAAAAAAATCGCCGATTCTTTTTAAACGGCGATTTTTACTTATTCTTCATCAGGATTGTAGTTGACTATGGCTACCATCTTTCCATCTTTATCTTTTATTTTTCTTATTTTTTTGTCGAAGTCTAATCTTTTCATCCATATATTTTTATCACAACCTAGACATTTCAGTTTTATATCTGCTCCCATTCTTTGGATTTGCCATAAGTTTTCTCCGCATGGATGACCTTTCTTTAGACTTACAATATCATCTACTTTATATTTCTTCATTTTCTTCATACTCCACTAGGGCGCTTTTTATTTTTCTTTTTTCCATTTCATATTTTATCATCTCGCGAGCCTGTCTTCCTATTTGCCATTGCTCACCAACTTTTACTGTCGCAGTAATTCTCACCTTATAAGAGAAGGCTTCTAGAGAATTTATTTCAAATATTTTAAACCTCTCTATAAATAAGCCCTTATTCTCTTCTTTGTCTAAGAGCTTCTTGCTGATATCGTCAACCATGTCTTTTATTTCATCTAAAGGCGTATCATATGATACTGAAAATGTCGTATCAGCAATCATTTCTCCTCTGTTGAAGTTTTGGACACTGGTTATTTGTGAGTTTGGTATTATGTGAAGTGAGCCATTAAAATCTCTTACTTTTGTTACTCTAAAGTCTAAGTCTTCAACTTCTCCTTCTATACCTGCTACCTTTACCCATTCTCCAACTCTTATTTTATCATCTACTATTATTAGGATTCCTTTTATGAAATCTGCAATGACAGTTTGAGTTCCTAAAGCTAGCGCCACACCTCCAACTCCAGCTGTAGCTATTAGGGTTGAGGTATTTATTCCAAAAACATCTAGTATTAGGGTTATTGCTATAAATATTACCACTACTCTAATAACAGAATATATTGCACTAGATATGGTGTTTACCTTGTTCTGGTTAAGAGATGATTTTTGCACAGCTTTTCCTTCTAGCAATTTATTAATTAACCTTTTGAGGATATTTAATATTAGTTTGCTAACAATAAGGATTATAACTATAGCTACGAGAGCGAATATTATCTTGTTTTTCATCAAATCTCTTACAACTTGTGTATCTTCTATTTGATCAATCATTTACTATCCTTAATATTTCTTTCGTTAATTTTTCATGAAAATCACTAGCTAGATGTATGCCATCAATGAATCTTCCTTCGATCTTCCTTGAATCTATCATATAAGTATCCTTCCTATATGATAAGTCTTCTTTGAAAATCTCATAGAATAAATCTATTTTGTCGTTAGTCATTTTATAGGCTGGAAATATGCTTTCCTCTTCGACATAACTAGGGATTATCAGAATTTTTTTTGAAACATCCGACATTTCTAGTATACTTTTAAGATTTTCATAGGCAAATTGAGCAGATATTCCATTCAAAAAGTCATTCGTCCCACCAAACACTACTAGGACATCTTCTCTTTCTTCTGCCTCAAACCTCTTGTATCTTTCTAGCATTTCCTCCGTTGTCGATCCATTAACACCTAGGTTTCTAACGAGAAAGCCCGCCTTCTCGAGAAAGCGGGTGTAGTTTTTATCTTCTACAAGATAGCCTTGGGTGAATGAATCTCCTAAGCAAATTATCTTTGTCATATCTTCTTTAAGGCAAGACCTGTCCTAGATGGGATGTAGATCTTTATACCGTCATAGTCTGTTCCAGAAAGCTTTTCTGTCTGATAAGTAAATTCGTGACTTATCCTATCAAATCCCCCAAATCTTCCTTCATCAGTATCCATTAGGACTTTGAATTCTCCTATATCATGGATTGGCAATTGGAAGGATTCATATGAGTTTTCTGGGTGGAAGTTAAAGATATATACTATATCCTTGTTTCTAAATGCTATGATTTTTCTGTCATTATCTATCCACAGTCTGTATGTTTCGCCCGCTAGTTGATCATTTTCCTTAGAAAATTCTATCATGGCATTGTCGAAATTATTTAGGAATTGATATTTTAGGTCTTTAGAGTCAGCCAAGGACCATTGGCGTCTAGCGTAATGATAGGAATAGCCGTTTCCTTCTCGCGGAAAGTCAATCCATTCAGGATGGCCGAATTCGTTACCCATAAAGTTGAGGTAGGCATCAGCTCCCATGGATATCGTGATCCATCTTATCATCTTGTGAAGAGCGATTGCCCTATCGATGATCATATTATGGTCGTCTTTTCTCATATTCCAATACATTTCTTGATCAGCTAGTCTAAATATTGTAGTTTTTGATCCTACTAGGGCCTGGTCATGGCTTTCTACGTAGGACACCCTCTTTTCTTCTGGTCTGTGAGTTGATAGTTCATACCACATCTTAGATAGGTCCCAATCTTCATCTCGTTTTTCTAGGGACTTCTCCCAGAAATCTGGCATTCCCATAGCAAGCCTATAGTCAAAGCCAATTCCACCGTATTCTATTGGAAGACACATTCCTGGCATGCCGCTCATATCTTCTGCTATTGTTATAGCGTCCTTTTTGATTTCTCTTATAAGTTCGTTGGCAAGCTGCAAGTAGTTTAGGGCTTCTATGTCTGTATTCATGGAGAAGTATTTAGCATATGAGTCGAAGGCTTCTCCTCTTCCGTGGTCCTTGTAGATCATAGAAGTCACTCCATCGAATCTAAATCCATCAAAGTGAAACTCTTCTAGCCAATATTTTATATTTGATAGGAGAAAATGGCAGACTCCTGGTTTTTTGTAATCGAATAACTTAGAGTCCCAATCAGGGTGGTTTCCTTCACCTCCATCATGGAAGAACTGGTAGCTTGTTCCATCAAATTCATTGATGCCTTCGGCCGTATTCTTTACAGAATGTGAGTGAACCAAGTCCATAATCACATTGATTCCTTCCTTGTGGCAAGCATTTATGAGTGATTTTAATTCATCATTTTCTCCATACCAAGAGCTTGGTGCGAAGAAGTTTGATACTTGATAACCAAAAGACCCGTAATAAGGGTGCTCTGCTATAGCCATAAGTTGGATTGTGTTATATCCGTCCTTTTTTATTCTTGGAAGGACATTTTTCTCGAATTCCTTATAGGAAGAAACTTTACCGTCTTCTCCAGCCATTCCTATATGAGCTTCATATATCAAAAGATCATCTTTTTGGATTTTGAAGTCATCATCTTCCCATTTGAATTTCTTCCTAGGATTTTGGATTAGGGCCGCATAGTCTAACTCGTCGTTTCTTTCAACCCTAGTAGCGTACAAAGGAACCCTATCTCTTATGGCCCCATTTGCATCTACCAGGACCTTGATTCTTGATTTGTGAGGGAGAGTCCTGATTCCCTTAATCTCTATCTCCCAATCTTCGTCATTTATTTTTGTAAGAGGATGGGAATGTCTGTCCCATCCGTTAAAGTCACCTATAAGGTAGAGCCCGTCTGCATTAGGAGCCCACTCCCTGTATATCCAGCCAGTTTTTGTCTTGTGAAAGCCGTAATAGTTATGTGCATTGGCAAATTCCGTGAGTCTTTTTCCATCTCCTAAAAGTTTTTCTTTTTGCCTTTCGTAAGATTCCATCCTCAAATTAATATCATTTTCATAATCTTTAAGCCAAGGATCTATATTTAATATTTCCCACTTTGCCATAGCATACTCCTTACTTTCTTTTCTATAATTATTTTTCTAATACTTTTGCTGTTATTTCTTTTGGTACTTCTTCGTATCTTACAAATTCCATTGAGAATGAACCACGTGCTGATGTTTGACTTCTTAGGTCAATTGCATAGGTTAGAACTTCAGCTAGTGGAGCTTCAGCAAGGATTACTTGACTTCCATCAGCTTGTGGCTCCATGCCGAGGATTCTTCCACGTCTCTTGTTCATATCTCCCATTACATCACCCATGTTAGCATCTGGAACATTGATTTCTAGTTTCATGACAGGTTCTAGTAAGATAGGATCTGCTTCTTCTATACCCTTTTTGAAGGCAATCTTAGCAGCAGTTTTGAAGGCTTGTTCATTTGAATCTACTGGGTGGTAGGATCCATCATACAAGGTAGCCTTTATTCCAGTAACTTTATACCCACCTAGAGGACCTTCCGCTAAAGATTCTACTAATCCTTTTTCTACCGCTGGGAAGTAGTTCTTAGGAACTGCTCCACCGAATACTTCTTCGTCAAATACGAAGTCTTCATCAACAGGTTCAAATCTTATAAACACGTCTCCGTATTGGCCAGCACCACCGGATTGTTTCTTGTGTTTTCCTTGAACATCTGATTTGGACTTGATAGTTTCTCTATAAGGGATCTTGTATTCTACTACTTCTGTATTTACTGAATAGTTATCTTTTAGTTTATCCATCAACACTTCTAGTTGAACATTACCAAGTCCTGATAGGATAGATTGGCTTGTCTCTTGATTTCTTTCTTCCTTGAAGGTTGGATCTTCTTCGGCAAGTTTTTGTAAGGCTTCTGAAATCTTATCCTCGTCATTTTTACTTAGGGCCTTGATAGCGAAGAATAAAACTGCTTGTGGGTATTTGATTCTCTTATATTCTATTTTGTTTTCCTTTGTAGCTAAACTATCTCCAGTTGATGCAGAATCCACCTTAGAGAAGGCTCCTATATCTCCTGCCACTAGCTTATCTACCTTAATTTGTTCCTTACCTCTAAGGACAAAGAGATTTGCTACTTTCTCTTCCACATCCTTACTTACATTATATATCTTATCATCTTTATTTATAGCTCCTGATAGGACCTTAAAGATAGAAATCTTACCTACAAATGGGTCTGCTATTGTCTTAAATACCACAGCAGAGAAAGGTGCATCTCCCTTTGGCTCGAAAGCTTCATAGCCTTCTTTTACCCTATAGCCTATGTTTGCTGCTTCATCATCAATTGCTGGCATATATTTTACTATGCAATCAAGAAGAGAGCTTAGGCCGATTTGTTTTTCGCTAGAGCCTGCTATTAGAGGAACTACATCTCCTTCTAGTATTGCTTTGGATAGACCCTTCATGAATTCTTCTTCTGAAAATTCTTCTCCCTCAAAGAATTTCTCCATGAGGCTATCGTCTGATTCTGCAACAGCTTCTATAACTTGGTTGTAGACTTCTTCAACCTCTGCCATTCTTATTTCAGGAATTTCTACTTCCTTTTTCTCGTCATTTTCATAAGTGTAGGCTTTTTTCTCGATTACATCGATAATTCCTTCGAAGTCTTCTCCTTCACCTAGAATTAAGGTTAGAGGGATAATCTTCTTGCCAAATTCTATATGAAGATCTGAAACTACCTTGTTGAAGTTAGCATTTTCTTTATCTAGTTTATTTACGAAAATTATAGAAGGTAGGTTGATCTCTTGGGTGTATTTCCAGTATTTTTCTGTTCCTACTTCTATACCATTTTCTCCATCTATAACAAAAAGTGCAGATTCCGCTGCTCTTAGAGCCTGCAAAACTTCACCTTCAAAATCAAAAAATCCAGGAGAATCTATAAAATTAATCTTAAAATCATCATATTCGATTGGAATAATTGAAGTTTGGAGGGAAATATTTCTTTTTTTCTCTTGTGTTTCATAGTCCGAAACAGTTGTCCCTTCTTCAACCTTTCCCTTTTTATCGATCACACCAGTTTTAAATAATAGTGATTCTGTCAAAGAGGTCTTACCTGCTTTGGAATGACCGACTAAGGCTAAATTTCTGATTTTTGATGTGTCATAATTTTTCATATTTACTCCTTTGTGAAAACATTTATTCTCTTGTATAATAAAATGTTCTTTTTTAAATTTATACTATAATTATATAACAAAACGAAAAATTTATCCACTAGTTAGAAAATGTTTTCACAAAGTCGACAGAAAAGGCCCCAAATTAGGGGCTTAATAATATTATTTTCTTTTTAGATAATCTAGTACAGTCAAGGACTTCCTTAGTTTATCGTCTGCTATATATTTATTTATAGCTCTTAGGGTTTTCTTGTTATCTCTAGTAGAGAAAATAAAATCTCCATTGCTTTTGGTATGAATGGCAAATCTCGTGATTTTCTTCTTAAAGATAACAGCTGCAGTCACAAGTCTAATTTCTTTCCAAGGTATTTGGATAAAATCGGCCTTGTTCCTATCATTGTAATATTCAAAAGCCCTATCACCAACCATGACCTTACCTTGAGAAGTAAGGCCATTTAGGTTAGTGGCAGGGATAGTTAAATCGACTTTGGTGTTTTGCGATTGAACCATTACATAATTCCAAAGAATCTAGCGATGATTCCTATTACGAATAGAGCAACTATTATAGCAATTGGAGATACATCTTTCTTTAGAAGTTTACAGATTCCTAGAGTTAGTAAAAGTGGTACAAGACCTGGAATTAAGCTATCCAAGTTATCTTGTAGGGTTGTTACCTTTACAGGATCTAGGGCTGTAGCACCTATGTTATGGTATTGAGTTAGGGCTTCTTTGATTCCTTCAGCTCCAGCTGGAAGAGATGCCCAATCGATATATGAACCTGGTTGTTGGGTAATTTCTGATACATTTACTGTGAAGTTGATTGATACCCATCTTTGTACTAGGGCTCCTACTATAAACATACCGAGGATTGATGCCATTAGGGTAACTCTACCTAGAAGTCCTCCGGAAAGGTCTTTTGTTATTTCGTTACCTGCCCTATATCCCATCTCTTGAGTTTTCCACTCAAATATATATCTTATTAGATTCCAAAATACAAAAAATATTATTGGACCTAGTGGGTTTCCTGAAAGAGCTAGGGATGCTCCAAGAGCTCCTAGGATTGGTCTTAGGGTAAACCAGAATACTGGATCTCCTACACCTGCAAGTGGTCCCATCATACCAACCTTAACACCGTTGATTGCAGCATCATCAATTGGAGTTCCATTTGCTCTTTCCTCTTCCATAGCAAGTGTTACTCCCATTACTGGGCTTGATACGTATGGGTGGGTGTTGTAGAACTCAAGGTGTCTTTTTAGCGCTAGTTTTTGATCTTCTTTGTCCTTATATAAAGCCTTGATAGCTGGAATCATTGAGAAGGCCCAACCACCATTTTGCATTCTCTCGTAGTTCCATGTTCCTTGGAGGAATTGGTGACGGTTGCATACCTTTCTACGAACAGATTGATTTAGGACAATTCTTTCTTCATTATTGTTTATATTTTCAGTCATAATTGCTCCTTTTTAATAATCGTTTATGATATCGCCTAGAGGATCGCCTGATCCTTGTCCTCCACCTTGGTTACTTGTTGCAAGATTTTTAAGAGTCATATATACAATCGCAAGTACAACACCTATTACACCAAGACCGATTAGGGTGATTTGATCGATTGCAGCGAAGACAAAACCTAGGGCAAAGAATGGCCAAGTTTCCTTTGTACTCATCATGTTGATAACCATGGCATAACCTACAGCTGCTACCATTCCACCACCAACTGCCATTCCTCCTGTTAGCCAGTCTGGCATAGAATTTAGGGCATCAGTTACTACCTTTGGTGGGATAAAGCAAAGCACAAGGGCTGGTATTGCAATTCTAAGTCCTTGCATACATACACCCATCCAGGAAATAACTTCAATCTTTCTAAAGTCAGCGTTTTCTGCTGCTGCATCCATTCCGTGAACCATTGGTATAGCAAGAGTTCTTGCTATCATTGTAAGGAATAGTCCTGCTACAGAAAGTGGGATTGCAAGCGTAATAGAAGTATTAATCGCACTAGTTACATTCTCGCTTCCGCCTTCTAGGGCAAGGACCATTATAATAGCACTGGCTACTGATGCGAGCGCTGCATCTGGAGCAACTGCCGCACCTACATTTGCCCAACCGAGGGCTATTAGTTGTAAAGAACCGCCCAGGATAACGCCTTCTTTTAGGTGACCTGTTACAAGACCTATTAGGGTACAAGCAACAAGTGGTTGGTGAAATTGGAATTGGTCTAAGATTCCTTCACATCCTGCAAGAAAAGCTACTAGGACGATCAAAATAACATTAAGTATATTCATAATTTCTCCTATTAATTAATATTTAATTCTCTTTTAGCTTTTTTCATCAAGTTGTCGAAATTTTCGTTCTTGTCTGCTGGAACTTTTCTGACATCAATTTTTATTCCATGTTCTAGGATTTTATCAAAACATTTTACATCATCAGCATTCATAGAAACAGCGTTTGTAAGGTTGATATCTCCTTGTTTGTAAGCCATTGATCCTAGATTAACCTTATCTAGCTTTCCGCCTAGTTCTAGAAATTCTAGGACATCTTGTGGTTTTTCAAACAATAATAAAGCACGAGTTGCTCCAAAACGTGGATCATCCATAATCTCCTTCATCTTCCAAATAGGAATTACGTGAGCCCTAACTCCTGGAGGAGCTGCTTCCATTACCATGCTTTTTCTTAGTTCATCTTTACTTACGCTATCACTTACTACTATGATTCTGTCAGGTTTTATTGACTTTGTCCAGCTTGTAGCGACTTGTCCGTGGAGAAGTCTTGTGTCAATTCTTGCAAGACCAATATCGATCTTACCATCTCCAAGAACTGTTCCTTCTGGGATAGACCCCTTAGGGATATTATCTTCCTTGACTTCTGTTTCCGCTTCTTCTACTGGATTAAGCTCTTCCGGCTTAATTTTAACTCCTTCTTTGGCTGATCCTACTATAGCCTTTGCTATATCGTGAGATTTCTCTGCAGTAAATCTCTCGCTTAAAGCTTCTATGACCATAGGAAGATTCATACCAGCAACGATTGCCCATTTATCTTCATTTCCCTCAAATAAATTTGAGCTTTGGTTAAATGGTGTACCGCCCCAAAGGTCAACCAAGAAAAGAATCTCTTCAGTATCTAACATTTCAATGGCTTTTTCGAGATTTGCTCTGAAATCATCGGGTCCCATTGAAGGTAGTAGGCATACTGATTCGAATTTTTCTTGCTCGCCAAAGATCATTTGAGCAGATTCTTTGATACCATCGGCAAAACCGCCGTGGCTTGCGAGTATTATTCCTACCATACGAACTCCTTTCTTTCTAATAATACATTCGTACTATATATATTATAACACTTTGCCTTAGATTCTATAAATCATTTAATCATTTGGGAAATCTATAGCAGAAAACTTCCTAGCTTCTGTGAGAATCCATGAAGTATCAAGACTTATATGAGAAAGCTTCCTTGCTTTTTCCATATCCCTTTGGCTAATAATTTCTAGAAATTCTCTAAACTCATAGACCATCCTATGACAAGGCTTATTTAAGTTTACTTCTCTAAAAACATTTTTTCCAGATTCCTTAATCCTAAAGGATGAAAATGAATTGATAGCGTCCGTTATTTCTATACTTCCCCTATCTGTTTGAATAGTATTAACTAAACTTGCATCTGAATCCTTGCTACCTATAGCAACAGCCTTAAAGTCCCCATAGTCTAGGTAAAGAATGCCTGATGTATCGATTCCCTTTTCCATATTAGGAAAATACTCGACAGCCTTTGGCCTTCCAAAAAGCATAGAAAGGTAATCTACATTATAGAAATTGATATCCATAAGAGCCCCACCATTCATCGACCTATCAAAAACTGGAGCGATCTCCCCTTCTTTGAACTTATCGTATCTAGAAGAATATTGTGAATAGTTAAATGATACGATTTTTATATCTCCTAACTTCTTGAGCTCATCTCTTACGGCTAGGGCATTAGGAATGAATCTATGACTTGCTGCCTCAAGAACTATTAGCCCCTTGGCAAAGGCCCTCTCAAAGATATCCTCACTCTCCCTTAAGTTTCCACAAAAAGGCTTCTCACATATAATATCCTTACCAAATTCGATAGCCTTATCCATAACTTCATAGTGGAGCTTGTTTGGGAGGGCTACATATACTGTGTGTATATCAGGGTCAGCTAAAAGATCATCTATGCCTATATAGTATTTTCCTATATTAAATTCCTCTACTAAATCTTCTAAATTTCGCTCATTGCGGCCTGCTATGGCCACTATATCTATATTTTCTACTTGTTCTAAAACTGGCAGCACTTCTTTTACAATCTTACCAGAACCTATTATTCCTAATTTCATTATCGCCTACTTTCTTGATTTATTTTTAATCTTGAATCTTTAAATTCTTTTCCCAATAGGGACCTTTTTTCCATAAGTTTTATAAAATATCTTGAAGATATAAGGCTTATTATATAGATCAAAATAGAAACTCCCAGAGTTGGCCAAAAAGCTTGTTGGGTGAATTTTGAATCTGGCACAAAATTTATGACCACAAAATATGAAGTCCATATTTGAAAGAAGCTATTTAAAGGCACTGTTAGGTAGATATCCCTATAGGACTTATAAGATCTTATAAGAATAAAGGTCAGGATATCCGCCAAAAATGCACTGGCCCAAATTGCCATTACTCCAAAAATTGTAAATTTAAGTAAGAAAAATCCAAATACAAAGGAAACTAGGGAGATAATTCCCATTCTCTTTGTTCTAAGGATTAGGGCTGTAAAAATAAAGCTATAAGCTGGTGCCATGGCCAAAAGTCTTCCTCCTGGTATAGGCAGGGCCCTGCCTACAAAGTATAAAATAGTACCTAAAATGACCATCAAGGCTACGGATATGGCCATAAGGGTTAACTCTTTGGTTTTGATTTTTTTCATCTTCCCTCCTTAATTAGTCTTTATAAGAACTTTACCCTATATCTATAATTTTTTATTGAAGTATAGTTAAAAAAACGGAGGAATTATGACTTACAATTTATTAAAGAAAGAAGATTTTGAAAACTTAGGCCTAACAGTTTTTCTATATGAACATAAAAAGACCAAGGCCAATATTATATATGTAAAAACAGATGACGAAAACAAGACATTTGCCATAAGCTTTAAGACACCACCGACAGACTCTAAGGGTAAGGCTCATATAATGGAGCACTCTGTCCTTAATGGCTCAAAAAAATATAGGACCAAGGACCCCTTTATGGATATGGCTTCATCTAGTCTCGAGACTTTCCTAAATGCCATGACCTATCCAGATAAGACCGTCTATCCTGTATCAAGCGAAAACGACAAGGACTTTTCTAACCTAGTCGATGTGTACCTAGATGCAGTCTTTAATCCCCTAGCCATAGAGAAAAAGGAAATCCTAGACCAAGAAGGCTGGCACTATGAAATGGAAGATGGAAAAATCACTGGCATATCTGGCGTTGTCTATAACGAGATGAAGGGAGCCCTATCTGATCCTGAAAGTCTAATCTATAACGATATAAATTCTCTTTTATATAAGGATAGTCCTTACGAGTATGAATCCGGAGGAAATCCAAGAGAAATCGGCGATTTGACCTATGATGAGTTTGTTGATTTTTATAAAAACCACTACCACCCATCCAACTGTCTAATTTATTTCTATGGAAATATGGACATAGACCCACTCCTTACCCGCTTGGACGAAGAATACCTAAGCAAGTATGACTTTAGAAAATTTGATAATGAGATAGAAGTTAAAGAGAATTACTATCCTGAAATAATCGAAGGCACTTATCCAGCAAGCAAAATCGAGGAGGACTCCGACTATCTTTCCTATGCTTTTCTCGCAAGTTCTGCCCTTGATAGCAAAGACTATCTAACCCTTTCTATCCTTGTAAATACCATCTTTAATATGGACTCATCAAAGATTAGAAATGAAATTAATGAGAAACTTGCTCCAGAGTACTTCTACGCAAGACCAGGCTACGGCAACAGGTCCTCTGTCCTAATCCAAGCCCAAAAGACTGACGGAAGTAAGATCGATGAATTTGTAGAAATAATAGAAAGGGGCCTAGAAGAAGCAAGCAAGAATCTTTCTATAGAAAGTCTTAAGTCTGCCTTTTCTATCTTTGATTTTGCCCAAAGAGAAAGCTTAAACGATACTAGTCGCGGACTTTCCTATATACTTATGACAAGTCTTGACGCAGATCCCTTCTCTGTATATAGGCTGGTCGATACCCTAGATGAGCTAAGAAGCCTAATCGGTACTGGTTATTACGAGGATTTCATTAAGAAATACTTCCTAAATAACAAGACCAAGCTCGTCCATATAGCAAGAGCCGACAAGGACTATAGGAAAAAGCAAGATGAGGAATTCAATGAAAAAATCGAAAAGTTAAACGAGGATATGACTCATGAAACTTTTAAGAAAATCGAAGATGACCTAAAAGCCCTCAAAGATTATCAAAATAGGGAAAACACACCCGAAGAAAAGGCTACAATACCAAGACTTAAGCTTCGCGATGTGCCTACGACTCTTACTAAAACCCCTAGAGAAGTCCATGAAGATAAGTTTAAATTCGTCTACCATGAACTTGAAACAAGTGGCCTAATCTATGCTAATCTTTACTTTAATATAGACCATCTAAGCTTAGATGAAATGCAAAATCTCCAGCTAATCGGAGAGCTATTAGGATCAATTGATACCAAAAATATTTCCTACAAGGATATAGATGATGTAATCTGGCAATATCTAACAGGGCTAAACTTCACTATAGCAAGCATTAGGATAAATGACGACAAAATCGAAAATAGCTTTAAAGTAACTTTCAAGACTACTAGGGAAAATATCCAGAAAGCTATTGAAATAGTGAAGGACTTTTTGATAAATACCACCTTTGATGACCAAAAAAGAATCCTAGAGCTTCTAAGGATAAGAAAGTCTGTCTTTGAATCAGGCATGTATGATTCAGGCCATCTCATAGCCATAAATAGGAATAATTCCCATATAGATAAGCTATCCTATATCAAGGAGAAACTTTCTGGAATAGACTACTATCTTTTCATAAAAGATGCTATCCAAAAAACAAGCGAAGACTTTGAGTCCTTAAAAAGT
This sequence comes from Anaerococcus marasmi, assembly GCF_900290195.1. Lineage (GTDB taxonomy): Bacteria > Bacillota > Clostridia > Tissierellales > Peptoniphilaceae > Anaerococcus > Anaerococcus marasmi. The sequence goes on from NZ_OLMF01000004.1 coordinate 1,231,762, forward strand.
AATCTTGAAAATCTCTATAGCAAAGTCCTATCTTCAGATTTGACCTTAAATATTACTGGAGATAGGAAAAATTTCGAAAGCTTGAAGGAAAATATCTTAGAAGAATTTGCCTTCCTTAATGAAAGATTCGATAAAAAACCACTAGCTTTCAAGAAAAACCCAATAAAAGAAGCCATTGCATCCGATGCAAGTGTAAATTACATTTCCAAATCACGAGATCTTAAGGATCTTAATATTTCCTATAAGGGAAGCTTATCTCTTGCAAGTTCAATTATATCAAACCCTTATCTATACGAGCTAATCAGAGCCAAGGGTGGGGCTTATGGAGCAGGAATGATTATAGATAGGTCAGCTCTTTTTTCAACTTACTCCTACAGGGACCCAAATATAGAAAAAACTCTAGCAAGCTATGATAAGATTTCTGAAATCGCAAGAAATCTTGATATGGACGAAAGAGACTTTGCAAACCAAAAAATATCCACCATGGGTAAGTTTCTAAGGCCAAAGTCTCCTTCCCAAAAGGCTGATTCTGATTTCCTTAATTACAAAAAGGAAAATCCTAAAGATGAAGAGGAAATCCTAAAAGAAATCAAAGAAGCAGACTTATCTGATATAAGAGACTTGGCGGATGTTTTAGATAAGGCCCTGGCTTACAATAATATCCTTGTTTTTGGTAATAGAGAAAAAATCCTTGAGAAAAAGGACTTCTTCGATAAGATTATAGATCTATCCGATTAATATAATTAATTTATATTACAATATATTTAAAATTAGTTTTATAATATATTGATTTGTAGTATGATGTAATTAAGAAAACAGAAGGAAGAATTATGTCAGATAAAAACAAAAAACACAAAAAATCATTTTATAACTACGCAGAAGATATAGAAAACTTCGACTTCGATGACATTCCTTTCGCAGAAATCGGCGTAAAGATTAAAAATTCAGTCAACGGAGCCATAAAAGCTTTCTCATCTTCTAGTAAGAAAAACTTACCAGCAACAAGAAATCCAAAAGTTTGTGAGCAAAAGATACCTCAAGCAGGATACAGCTTACTAGCAAAAATAGCTTCGATTATTACTGCTCTTAGCTTTTTTGGAATGACCATAGCTTCTTTTACAGAAATATATTATGGTAGCGGATTTACTAGGCTATTTGTAACCCTTATATCCCTAGCCCTTACTATATCAGTTCCCTATGCCCTTTGGAAGTTAGGAAATAGGTATAAAAGACTATCCAATAACTACGTGAGATTTCTAAGAGAGCTTGGAGATAATACAGTAATCTCTGTAAGAGATCTAGCAAGCGGAGTTGCCCAAAGTGAAGAGCAAACTACCAAGGACCTCCTCTACATGATGAAGAAAAATTACTTCAAACAAGCAAGAATTGTAGAAGATGGCAAGATATTTATTCTAGATATCCCAACCTTCAAGCTTTACAAGGAAAAGCTCGATCAAATCCCTTCTTACAGGAAAAACCTCACTGACGATGTAGAAACGGACGGAGAAAACCTATCAGTAGAGGACCTAAATAAGGAAAGATCCCAAGAGATTATTGCCAAGTCAATCACATCTCTTGATAAGTTAAGCGAGAAAAGAGACGAGATAGAAAGTCCTAGCTTCAAAGAGTCTTTAGGAAAGCTAATAGAAAATTCTACAGATATCCTAAAAATCATAGAAAAATATCCAGATAAAGCAACAGGCCTCGGCAAGTTTTCAACTTATTACTTGCCAACAAGCCTTAAGCTTGCCACTTCCTACAAAGAATTTGAAATGGTAAATTCTAGGGATTCTAGGATAGTAAAATCTATGGGAGAAATCGAAGAATCTATAAAAACCATAGCCGAAGCCTTCGACAAGATGAAAATCGACCTCCTAGACGATAGGGCTATGGATGTAAAGACAGAAATCGACACAATTAACCTCTTGCTCAAACAAGAGGGACTAACAGAAGATGACTGGGGTAATTAATGAAATTACCAGAAAAAACTTCAGAATCTGGATACAAAGATTTAAGCCTTAAAATAAAGGATGAAATTTACCAGTTGTCTAATGAGTTTAACCATAATGAGATAGACTTATACCAAGAAGAAGCTCCCGATCTTAAACATTTATTGTTTATAAGGCGCATTTCATTTCCTATAGCTATAATACTGGCTATAGGAACAATATTGCTAATATATGGCCTAGTTCATGGTTTGAGTATCTTGTGGTTTGTCCCTACACTACTTTTGGGATGTATAGCTTTTACTATCCCTATTATAGCCTATGGTGAAACAGAAAGACTCATAAAATTAAGTGAAAGATACAATAAATATATTAGTGAAATTGGAGATAATAGAATAATCGCAGTTGAAGACCTTGCTAGTACTGTGGCTCTGGATAAAGAAGAAACCATTAATGACTTACAGTATATGATACAGGAGGGATACTTCAAAGAAGCAAGGCTAGCTGAGGATAATTCACTTCTAATACTTGATAAGCATACTTTCGAAATCTATAAACAGAAAAAATCAGCAATCTTAGAAGCCAATACAGAAGATAAGACTCCTGAATTATCTGCTATGGATTTACAAAGAGAAAAAGCAAATGAAGTAATTGAAAATTGTAGTTTTATAATCCAAGAGATTAATGACAATTTAGTAAATATTAAAAATCAAAAGTTTATAAAAAATGTAGACCTACTTATAACTGAGCTAGCTGATATACTAAATTATTTAGACAAATATCCTGGTTTTTATAGTAAACTATATAAATTTGAAACATACTACTTACCAACTGCAAGTAAATTAATCAAATCATATAGGGAATTCGAAGAAATGAACCTAGATGATTCTTTAGTCAAAAATTCCTTGGCAGAAATAAATGAGTCTATCCTAATATTGATAGATGGATTTAGAAAGTTAAAGCTTGACATACTTAATTACCAGTCCATTGATATCAAAGCAGAGAAAGAAACTTTGAATAATATCTTAGATTTAGATGGATATGGCGAATAAATAAGGAGCAAATAATGAGTGATATTAAACTAACTTTAGACGGTAATGACCAAGAAGACGATCAAAAATTAGCCGCGATTACTAATGATAGTCCAGACTTAGTCGAGAACAAAATCACATTTTCCCCTGACGAAGAGAAGATGATCGATGAATTTTCCAAAAAAATCGACCTAGAAGATACAAATATAATCCTCCAATACGGATCCGGTGCCCAAAAGAAGATATCAAACTTCTCAGAAAAGACCCTGGATACCGTAAGAAACAAGGACCTTGGAGAAATCGGTGGCCTCCTAGACAAATTGGTTGTAGATATTAAGTCAATGGATGCGGAAGAGACTTCTGGACCTTTGGGATTTTTCAAAAAACAAGTAAACAAGGTAGATGCCCTAAAATCAAAATACCAATCAGCAGAAAAAAACATAGGAGATATATCCAAAATCTTAGAAAACCATCAAATAACTTTGATGAAAGATATTTCCATGCTCGATCAGATGTATGAGCTAAACGAAGATTATTATAAGGAAATCTCAATGTATATAGAAGCAGGTAATAGAAAGCTTATGACAACCTACAACGAAGATATACCTGCTCTTGAATCCAAGGCCAGTGAGTCTAATCTCCCTCTTGACGCCCAGAAGGTAAACGACCTAAAGGCTCAGGCCAACCGCTTTGAGAAAAAACTCCATGATTTGGACCTTACAAGGATGGTCTCAATCCAAATGGCTCCACAAATCAGGATGGTCCAATCTTCAAACTCAATTATGGCAGAAAAAATTCAAACAACCATAGTAAACACAATTCCTTTATGGAAAAATCAAATGGTCCTAGCCCTAGGCATGAATCACACCGACCAGGCTATAAGGACCCAAAAGAGAGTTACCGATTTGACCAATGATCTCTTAAGGAAAAACGCAGATACCCTAAAACAAAACACAATCGAGACAGCCAAGGCCACAGAACGTGGAATAATCGACCTAGATACCATAAAGCATACCAACGAGGCTTTGATTTCAACCATAGAGGAAGTTAGAAATATCCAAATCGAGGGTAAGAAGAATAGAGAGCTTGCCAAAGCTGAGATCAAGAGCTTAGAAGAGGAACTAAAAAGAAATCTTAACAAATAAGGAGAAAGAATGACTGAACAATTAGAATTTAAATTCGACTGCCAAATGTTAATAGCAGGCGAAGACCTAGACGAAGACGAAATATTTGACTATATAACAGAAAATCTAGAAGGAGACAGCCTCCTTGCTGTAGGAGATGAAGATCTAATAAAAATCCACTTCCACTCCAACAAACCTTGGGAAGTCTTGGAATACGCAGCAAGCCTTGGCGAAATCCACGACATAGTAGTAGAAAATATGCAAAGACAAGCTGAAGGCCTTCAAGGTTAAAATAAATATTTAAGGGGCTGTTGCAGAATGAATAAATCGTACCATTATCGTTAGAAGAACCTCCACGGAAAGTCTCAATAAGCCGACGGGCTAATCGCCTCCATCAGCCGGCAGGTTCTAATTAGCCTACCAACTAGTAGAGGTAAAATTTCCTAAGAGAACCTTCTAACGATGGTACGATGATTATTCATAGTTTTGCAACAGCCTCTTTACGATATTTTATAAGTTAATTAAACTTCTTTATTATCAAAAATCTTAAAAGAAACAAGTAAAGACACTAGATTTAATAAGATTATGAAAATAAGAATTGCAAAAGCTAAGGTGTTTTCACTTATAGATAGATTTCCAAGCAAAAATCTTCCCAGATTTTCTTTATTTTTTCCTATTATCATAAATATAGCAAATCCCAAGAGATATGAAATAGAGGTTAATTGTCTTGTTTTGTTTGATCCTAATTTGTACATCAAAGGTATTTCAATTAATGAAATATATTCAGATGCAACTATTAAGATAGATAAAAATAGGAGTAAGCTTAAGTTTTCAATTTTCACTTTCAAGAAAAATATTAATGCCAGACTAATTAAAAGAGATGCTAAAGTTATAATCCAAAGAAAGACATATCTTGATATGACGATTTTTCTTCTTGAAAATCCACTTGCTATTAAGTACCTATCTACCGAGTAATTATTGTCCGTTTCAAATAAAGCACCTATAAGTCTTATAGGAATTATTACAAAGTACATGGGAAGTATAAAAAATTTATCCATTTTTACAAAAGATATTCCTACTACTCCTGTCAGTAAATATAAGTAAATAAATATCTTTTTTATTCCCAAGAAATCTTTATATATCAAGGCTCTCATTGTATTTCTCCTTTATCATAAAAACCATAATATCTTCTATTTTAGCTTTATCCATATCAAGTCCCTCTGGGACCAAGCTTTTTTCTATAAGGCATTCTATTCCAAAAGAATGCTTTCTAACTCCTACAATAGCTTTCTTATCTAGGCTTTCAAATTCATCTTTAGTTAGAGTAGCAATTCCATATTTCTCTTTTAAGTCTTCTTTATTCTCTAGAAAAATTAATTTTCCCCTATGGATAAAGGCAATATCATCAGCTATTTTTTCAAGATCGGATAATATGTGAGAAGAAATAAGTATACTTTTATTCTCATCTTGAATAAAATCAAGTAGAAGATCTAGTATATCGTCTCTTGCTATAGGATCAAGGCCACTTGTCGCTTCATCCAAAATAAGTAAATCTGCATTGTGACTTAAGGCTAGGATAAGAGATGTTTTCATCTGCATCCCCCTAGAGAATAATTTTAGGTCTTTATCTCTTGGTAAATCGAATTTTTCCACTAAATTCCAAAACATATTGGATTCCCACAAGCTTCCAAAAAATAAACTATGAAATTTTTCCACTTGCTTTAGATTCATATCTTGGGGTAAATATAAATCATCAAAAACAAAGGCTATCTTTTTTCTTTCATTTTCGGTCAAATCCTTTTTCTTTTTACCAAATATGTAAATTTCTCCTTCTTTTTCTTCAATATTAGATAAAATGAGCCTGATACTAGTAGACTTCCCAGCTCCATTTTCACCTATCAAACCTAAAACGGAACCTCTTTTTATATCAAGGTCCAAGGGACCAAGATGAAAGTTATCGAATTGTTTTTCGACCTGTCTAAGACTTAAGATGTCATTCATATTCTTCCTCCATTAGATCCAGTAAATCATGAAGTTCATCCCTGCTAAAACCTATAAGCTTAGATAAATCGATAGCTTCTTTTAGTTTTTCTTCGATTTGTAAGGTATATTTTTCTCTAATCAACTGGGGATTAATATCCTTTACGAAATTTCCCTTGCCAGGAACCGAATCTATCAATCCATCCTTAATTAACTCATCATAGGCTCTTTTAGTAGTAGCAACACTTACTCTAAGTTCTTTTGCAAGAAACCTAATAGAAGGCAAGGCTTTATTCTTGTCAACTTCATCATTTAAAATCGCATCTTGTATTTGGTTTTTTATCTGTAAATATATAGGATCATCACTCGAGTATTTAATCTTAATATCCACTGTTTCCTCCTACTGTATATATTGTACATTAACAGTTAAACTTTTTCAATTCTTAACAAAAAAAACCTAGCAGTTTCTGCTAGGGCTAATTTGACTATCTAATCTAAAAGTTGTTTAAGTCTGCCAACAACCTTATAGTCAACTTTCTTCAATTCTTCTATATTTTTGACTCCGAGTAGGCACATTATTATTTTTATCTTGTATTGTAAATCTTTTAAGAATTCTTCGCAAGCCTCGTAGCCTCCATGAAGAAGGTATCTTAGTACTTCTCCGCTCATAGCAGCCATATCAGCTCCTATAATGATCGATTTTACAATATCTGTCGCATTTCTTAATCCACCAGATGCAATGATAAAAACATCTTCAGATACACTCCTTACATCTATGATGGACTTTGCTGTAGGGATTCCCCAATCGTAAAATTCGGAAAAGTCTGTTTCAACATCTCTTAAATCTTCAATCTCTATGAAGTTGGTTCCGCCCTTTCCAGCTACATCAATGTATGCTACTCCCATGTCTAGTAGCTTATGGGCGACATTTTTAGAAATCCCTGATCCTGTTTCTTTTACTATAATCGGGATATCAAGCTTTTCTACTAGATTTTTAATATTTTCACCAAGTCCCCTAAAGTCCCTATCTCCTTCCGGCATAACTAACTCCTGGGCTATGTTTAGGTGGACTTGCATAAGGTCTGCATCTATCAAATCTTTGGCGAAAATAAAATCTTCAAGGCTTCTCTCAGATCCTAGATTTCCGATTTTTATTATATCCTTATCCTTAAGGAGTGTGAAAGAATCACGACTTTCTTCATCCTTTATTGCTATGGCTTCACTACCTGAGGCCATGGGTATGCCTACTGCTTCACAGATTGAGGATAGGTCTTCGTTAATATCACTTCCAGCTTCCCCGCCTCCTGTCATGGCGTTAACCATAAGGGGCATGGATATTCTTCTTCCTAGAAATTCTATTGAGGTATCAATCTCTTCCATATTCACATTAGAAAGAGCATTGTGCTCAATGTAGATATCTTCTAGCAAGGTATTTGTTATGATTTCACTTTTGAGATAATTTTCTATATGTTCATCTTTTCTTCGTCTTCTATCTTCCATTTCCCACCTATCATTCATCTTTATCACTAGCGTCAGCTTTTTCTACTTTATCCTCAGATTTTTTAGAGCTTTCTTCCTTTTCTTCAGGAACCTCTTCAGGAGGTGCCTCTTCTATCTCTTCTTCTACATATTCTGGTTCATAGTATTCGTACTCATAGCTAGGAGCTGGTTCAGGCTCATAGTAGTAAGTTTCGGTATTTTCTATTACTTCTTCCCTAATTGGTGCCTCTACTGCTGGCTCTGGATTTTCTTCTGGAACTTCCTGGCTTTCTGTCTTTCTCTCATCTAAGATATTTCCATCTTCATCAACTCCAGCCTTAGTCCTATCCCAATTTCTAAGCTTAAAGTTTTCAAACTCCTTATCCACTAATCTCCAAGTCTTCTCGAAGTCTGGTAGATAGTAGCTAGTCCCTTCCATAGTTTGCTCTCTACCTGGAACTGTAAATGTTGAAACATTGTCCGATGAGAATTTGTCTATATTGTTGGTCAAGTCCATAAGAACTGACATTGGAAGGTTAGTTTTTACATATTTTAAATAGTTAGTCACAAAAGTCGTTAGATTGATATTTTCTGACTTTTCTACTATTTGATCTACCATGGCCTTCATAAAGCCTTGTTGGGCCTCTACTCTTCCTATATCACCGTTTTCATAAATTTTCCTAGTTCTGAGATACCATAGAGCGTGTTGGCCGTCGAAATGATTCATCCCTTCTCTAATCTTGAGGCTTCCTACATCTATGGATACTCCCTTAGGAACATCGAAGTCCACCCCTCCTAGGGCATCTATTATATTTTCCACAGCCTTGTAGTTGACTTGGACGTAATAGTCGATATCAAGCCCTAAGAAATTCCTTAGAGTCTGAATGGTAAGCTCTATTCCACCGAAGGCGTGGGCGTGGTTTACCTTATCGAATTCTTGTCTAATCTTAACCCTGGAGTCTCTTGGGATAGATAAGATGTCGATTTTACCTGTTTCAGTATTAGCTTTAACTAACATTATGGTATCAGTTCTTGTAAAATCATCATTGTCATCATCGTCTGAGTTCTTATCTACTCCAACAAGTAAAAATAGGTGTTCGTGTTCGTTACTTGCTATAGCATCGTCATCAAATGAGAAATCATCCCCGTAAGTTTTCTTAAGTTCATTATTTTCAAGCCTATCAAGAATGGTATTAGATCCAAAATAGGCGATTATTGCGACAAAAACTATAGCCACAAATCTTTTTATCTTCATTATCATTCCTTATCTAATTTTAGTAAATCTTCTCTAGCTATTATTATATTCGAAATAAATACTCCTACAAGATGGAAGTTTAATCTTAAAGAAAAAAGGAGCCTAAGCTCCCTTATTAATTTAATATCTTCCTTTATACTTGAGGGCTTCTGCCATGGATTTGATTGCTACCATAAAGCTAGCCTCTCTCAAATCGACATTTTCTTCTTCCGCCATATCGAAGATTCTTTCAAATACCTTGAGTAAATCTCCCTCTTCTTTATCCTTAACCTTATCATAGTCAAAATAATATCCTATTTGGTTTTGGATCCATTCGTAATGACTTACTAAAACTCCACCAGAGTTGGCTAGGATATCTGGTATAAGGGTAACCCCCTTATCTTCTAGGATTTGTGCTGCAGCTGGGCTTGTTGGACCATTTGCCCCCTCTGATATGACCTCAGCCTTTATGGTCTTTGCAATTTTTTCTGTAATTACATTTTCTAGGGCACAAGGAAGTATTATATCTGTATCTAGGGCAAAGAAGTCTTCGTTACTAATCTTTCTAGAATCAGCATAGTCTAGGACTGAAGATCCACCTTCTCTTAATTTCCTTAATTCCTCCACATCTAGGCCATCTTCATTAATAATGGCAGAAGAACCTGAAGGAGCCTTACTATCACTTGCATTTACAGCGATTAGCCTTGCACCAAAGTCAGTCATGTACTTAGCAGCAAAGTAGCCTACATTACCAAAGCCTTGGCAAATAAATGTTTTTCCTTCAAGGCTCTCATCTTTTCTTTCGTAAGCATATTTTACTGCAAGGGCTACGCCAAAACCTGTCGCCTGATCTCTTGCAAAAGATCCTCCGAGGGCAAGAGGCTTACCTGTAAAGGTCGCAATATCTTCTTTGCCCTCATTTAGGGCTATATACTCATCGATGAAATATCCCATGATCTTGGCGTTTGTGTTTACATCAGGAGCTGGAATATCTATTCTACTTCCTAAATAATTATTAGTAGCACGGACAAAACCACGTGATAGGCTTTCGATTTCTCTTTCAGAAAGCTCTTTAGGATCTACAATGACACCACCCTTGCCACCTCCTAAAGGAAGTCCCAAAAGAGCAACCTTGATACTCATCATCATAGAAAGAGCTATTACTTCTTCTCTTGTAACATTTTTATCAAATCTTATCCCACCCTTGGATGGACCTAGGGCGGAAGAATGGGCTGACCTAAAGGCCTTGAAGACCCTTGTTTTGCCGTCATCCATCTTTACAGGAATAGCAACTTCTATAAGTCTTTCTGGCTCTTTTAATATTTCATAAACAGAAGAATCTAGCTTAAGCTTATCGCAAGCCTTCTTATATCTTTCTCTAGTAGCTTCTAATATATCTAATTTCTCACTCATTATTAGCTCCTTAATTTGTTTTCTATTAATAATAATACATACAGACTTATTACTAGTCAATTTCTAAAAACAAAAACTTCCAAGACAAATATTATAGTCCTGGAAGCTTCTTTACTCCTTAGCTCCTAATAGCTTTTCTATAGTAGTTAGGCTATCCCTGTAGGAATTTGAAATTATATCAGGAGCTGTTGGATTTTCCTCGTTGATTTTCCCTGCTGGATCATAGCCTAGGGTGTTGGTGTAGGTAAAGACAAGGCCTGAATTAGGCATTACAGAGTTAATCACTCCAAGAGTTATCCCATCTCCCCCAGTCTTATTTCCTATAAGGGTTGCTGTATTTGAATATTTCATAAAGTTAGCAAATCCTTCCGCCGCCGAAAATACATTCCCATCTACCAAAAGATACATAGACCCATCAAAGCCATAGTCCTTGCTTGAAGTGTCGGGATTTACTGTTATTATATCCTTCATGTAAAAGTCAAATCGCTTTAAGTCTTCTTCATTATCGAGTTTGATCGCCGATATATCCACATTAGAAAGTCTTTCAACATTGTAGCTATCGTCAGCAAACATAAGCTTTGCCTGGTTGGACTCTTTGAAAAACAGATTATTAGTTACAGACTTTGGCCCAGTGATAAGCTTTGGGAGGAGGAAGTTTTGCCAATATTCCATATTACCTCCGGCATTTCCCCTAATATCAATTGCAAGGGCCTTGTAGAGGTGTTTGTTTTTCAAGAATTCTTTTAGGACCTTGAGGTCTTCAGTATATTTCTCGCTTCCTGCCATAGATTTCACCCTAAGGATTGCTATATCATCGCTTGCTTCTTCGAATTCAAGATTACTAGTAGTATCCTTATCAAAAAAAGCAGATCTTCTTGAAAGACCCAAGGGACTTTCTACATCACTTTGGACACCATCTAGGCCGTACCTGTTTCTTACGACCTGCCTATTTAGATTTAAAAATTCATAATAAATCGAAGGCGACTTCCAGTTTTTTGAAAAATAGAGGAGGGTCTTTTCTACATAGGCCTTATCGGCAATTCCTGTATGATTATTCCTTAAATCTCCACAAATCTCCTCCATGACCTTTCTAAATTCTTCATCATTTTCGCATCCTTCTACCATCTTCTTGTATTTCTCGTAATTATTTAGAAAGTCGATATTGTGTTTTCTCTTCAAAACTCCAAAGAAGGGGTAATTGTTTTGAATTTGATTGAAGAAATAGTCGAAATCTTCTAATCTTTCTTCCTTGCTTAACTCTTTAGGTCTTTGTGCCTTTGGGACTTGAAGTCTTAGGGGCTCGTTAAGGTTTTTATACCACTTTAAGTATTCATCAACTGTAAAGCCTGTGATTTTGTCAGGGAAGAAACTACCGTCAGATAGGATGATCCCTGAGTTATCGTACTCTCTCATGGCCCTTTTACTTTTCATAGAATCAAGCCTTCTACCAACGCATGAAGTCATGAGAACTAAAGATAGGATGATAGTTGCAAGCTTTAATCTCTTATTCATCTAGAAATCCTCCATTTAACACCAAATCTCTCTTGTAGAGATCGTAGAGGAGGGGGATGTTTCCTATAGGATTTACCAGAGAATATATTATGATAAATACTATAATAAAGGAAAGTCTATTCTGCTCAAGTCTTCTGATAGAAGCTTGGCTATAGTTTTTATTTTTAAGGTTGGCGAAGGAAAATACAAGGGCAAAGACTCCAAAAACTATTTCAAAAATCTCCCTATAATAAATGCCGAAGGCAAGAACTCCTAAGCCTGCAAGAAAATACAAGAGGCTGCTTAATTTTACTAGCTTGTTGTATCTTTTTATGAGATTTCTTTCTCTCTTATTTCTCTTTCGCATATCATAATTCCAAATTCGGGTAGACTTTCATGAAATTATCGTCTACGACTCCGTTTTTATAATTTAAGTAACCTGCCATGGCAATCATAGCAGCATTGTCCGTGCACAAGATTACAGATGGATGGTAGAATTTGATTCCTTCTTTGTCGCATTCTTCCTTAAGTCTTTCCTTAAGCCTAGAGTTTGCAGCAACTCCCCCGCTTACGGCAAGAGTCTTAAGGCCTGTTTCTTTAAGAAGCATCATGGACTTATCTACCAAGACATCGACAACAGCTTCTTGAAAGCTTGCTGCAAGATCAGCCTTGTTTACTTCTTCGCCCCTTTGTTCAAGCTTGTGGGCGTAGTTTAGGACTGCTGTCTTAAGACCTGAGAAGGAAAAATCATAGGATCCCTTCTCAAGCATTACCCTAGGAAAGTCTATAGCGTCTTTATTGCCTTCTTTGGCCAGCTTATCGATCTTTGGGCCTCCTGGATAGCCGAGGCCAATTTTTCTTGCAACCTTATCGAAGGATTCTCCTGCTGCATCATCTAAAGTTTTTCCGATGACTTCATAGTCGGTATAGGAATTGACCTTACATAGGTAGGTATGACCTCCGGATACTACTAGACTTATGAAGGGAGGCTCTAGGTCCTTGTTTGATAAATAGTTGGCACAAATATGTCCTTGCATGTGATTGGCTCCAATCAAAGGAGTACCTGTAGCAAGGGATAGGCCCTTAGCTGCAGAAATCCCAACCAAGAGCGATCCCATAAGCCCTGGTCCCTTGGTTACAGATATAAGATCTATATCTTCATAGCTTAAGTTTGTATCGGCTAAGGCCTTCTCTATTAGGGGATTTATATCTTCGAGATGCTTTCTACTTGCAATCTCTGGCACAACTCCTCCGAAAAGTGCATGAATATCAATCTGTGATGATATCAAATTTACCAATACTTCTCTATCGTTTTTGAGAATCGCAACAGAACTATCGTCACAGCTTGTCTCGATTCCCATAGTATAAAAATCACTCATATAATTTCCTTTTCATATTGTAGGCATCTTCTCCTAGTTTCTGATAATAGTTTTTCCTGATACCATCTTTTTCAAAGCCAAACTTTTCGTAAAGTCCTATAGCCTTAAAGTTTTTGACAGAAACTTCTAGCCAAATTTCCCTAGCCCCACTCTCCTTACTTTTTTCTATAAGGTGGGATAGGAGTTCTTTACCAATACCACGCTTTCTGTAGTCTTCATCTACTGCTATGGTAAAGATTTCCACAAGGTCTAGGACCTTGCTCGCTATGTAAAAGCCCACTATCTGGCCATCTAGCTCATATACATAGTGGTTTAAGAACGAATTGGCAGTAAGCTCTTTTATAAGATTCTTCTTAGTCCATGGTTCAAAAAATGAAGCATTTTCAATCTCATAAACCCTATCGGCGTCCTTTATTTCCATCCTTCTTATCATTTTTAGCTAACTCTCTTTCTGCCTGACTGGCTCTAAGGTAGTTTGGAACAATCTCGTAAAGCTCTTTTTTCGGAAAATCTTCCTCTATAGCAATCTTTACCAGAGACCTTCCTATAGAATTATTGAAATTTAAAGGAAGACTTATAGCCTTATCAAACTTATCCTCATATTTTTCATTCAAAGTTCCGATAAGCTCAACTTCACAAGCTAAGTCATTTACCCTATTTGAAAAATCATCTATGGTGTATAAATCTTCCTTGATCACTTCATTAAAGTTTTCGTCAAACACTGCCGCATAGACCCTATTACCCCTGGCATCTATCATTGCTACCTTATATCTAGCTGATGATGAATTGTTAGCAAGGGCAAGGAGGGTCGATATAGCGATAAGATCCTTGCCTGTAGCTTGGGCTAGTGTCTTTGCTATAGTCATCCCTATCCTAAGGCCTGTAAAAGATCCTGGTCCCTTGCTAATAACGAACTTATCTATATCTCCTACCTTCATCCCCAAAAGATTTAATAAGGTCTCAATCATAGGAACCAAGGATTCGCTGTGAGTTTTCTGTTGGTTGACATTAAAATCTCCAATAATCTCCACCCCATCTGACACAGTTACGGTTGAGATCATTGTAGATGTATCAATTGCTAAAATATTCATTTATTTCACTTCCTCTAATTGACCCAGAGTCAATTGTAATCTCTCTCTCATTTTCGCCTAGTTTTTCTATCCTTATATCTATCATCTCGTCTGGCAAGTAAGGCCCTACATTTTCTGCCCACTCTAAGATTGTTATAGAATCTTCTGGATAGAAATACTCCTCGAAATCTATATCGAAGATATCTTCTGGCTCATCAAACCTATAAAGGTCCAAATGATAAATCTTCTTATCTCCCTCATAGATATTTACAATGGCAAAAGTAGGAGAAGAAGAGTCCTCTATGGCAAAGTACTCTGATATATAGGAAGTTAGAGTAGTCTTTCCCGCTCCCATATCTCCCTTAAGATTTATAACATCACCCTCTTTTAAAAGAGAGGCAAATTTATAAGCAAATTTTTTTAATTCTTCTAAGTTTTTAATAATCATAATTCCTCTTAGCTTCTATTATACTTAAGAAGACCCAATAAAAAAAGCCCAACCACAATGATTGAGCTTAAGAATCTCTTCTTATCTTCTTTTGATGATTGGGGAAACTCTTTTATATATTAATTCCGTTACAAAGCTTGCTACAAAACCTTTTACAATATTAAATGGTGCAATAGATAAGAGCATTAGGCTAAAGTAGCTTTTAACTAGACCATTTGTCTTAGCAGTCATTCCCACAAAGGCATTTAGGTCAAGGCCCATAACCTTAGCATAGGTTGGGAAAACTATAAAGGCGTTTGAAAGTGTAGCAACTGCAGTCATTGCAATAACTCCAAGAGCTAGTGAAAAGATAGCTGTCTTTTTAGTCTTTCTGTTTTTATAAATACTTGATGAAACATAGACAAAAACTGCTCCGACTATAAAGTTAGATAGCTCTCCAACTCCCCCTGTAGTAGTCTTGGTTAGATTTAAGATGTTTTTGATAAGTTGAATCAGAACACCATACCAAGGTCCCATAGCAAAGCCACCGATGAGGGCTGGCACATCAGCTAGGTCAACTTTCATAAAAGGTGGGGCTATTGGTATTGGAAACTGGATAAACATCAATACATAGGCAAAGGCTGCCAAGATACCAACTTTAACAACTGAGTTTAAACTAAATGTCTTACTTCTATTCATACTTCCTCCTTATGGGCAATAAAAAATGCCCGATATCAGGGCAAAAAAAGCAGATTACTATTAATCTTCTTTCATCCAGACTTTACTGTCGGTATTGGAATTGCACCAATTCAGTCAAATTGACTCGCGGACTTTACCGCCGGTTAAGGAATTTCACCTTTCCCTGAAGATATCGCTTAAGCGATTCTATTTAGTTTATTTCTTAGTTTTATCATACCTTGCAAAAAATCTTTTGCAAGAAAAATGCTATTCGTTTTCACACTTATCTAAAACCCACTTGTAGCCCTTCTTGCTTACGGTCTTTATCGGGTTGAGCTTTGCTTTTTTAAATTGACTTCTAATCTTTCTTATGTACTCTCTAACTGACCTTTCAGTCGTGTCAAAGCCTTTTTTGGCCATTTCTTCAACGATTTCTTCTTTACTTAGGATACTTCCCATATTTTTGATTAGAATTGAGCAAATCGCTATCTCGCTTTTGGTTAAATCTAGGATATCATTGCCAATCCTAAAGATCCCATTGTCCTCTTCGAGACTACAGATGCCCATGCTTATAATATTGGCCTCTCTAAGCTCTTCTACTTTCCTAAATACATCCTTAATAAACTCCTGTCTAGTAACAGAATGAATCACAAAGTCCTTATCTTCTATTTCTGCTTCGTAAGGATTTTTCTTATATCTTTCTGTTAGATATATAACAGGAATATTAGTCTTTTGTTTTATAAATTGTATAACTTGCAAGCACTTGTTGTGGGTCATATCGACTAAGATTAGATCGACTCCTTCTAGGTCCCTAAACAAGAGATCATCTACTGAATCGATTTTTTCTACAAGTACTTCGTTTTTATTAAAACGAGAATTAATAAGTGAGGATACCCCATTCTCATTTTCTACAGATAGAATCCTCATAATTTCCTCCATATCCAAGGATTAATTACAAAATAATAAAAGTGCAAACACGCACCTCTAGTGTTAATTTTACCACAAATTGTTACATTCTGCAAAAAACAGCAATTTGTTAAGTCTGATCCTATATAGTTAATACACTTTTCCTTTATCTATAAATTTAGGTACATAAAAAGGAGTCAATAACTCCCCTACTTAGACTTATTAAATAATATTAAACCTTGTCTAAAGAAGGGAGCTATCATCCTCCTTTATCTATCATCTTATAGATAATATTTTTTAACTACGTTTAGCTCATCATCTAGCTCGTAAACTAGTGGTTGACCTGTTGGGATTTCAAGACCCATGATGTCTTCGTCTGAGATTTTCTCTAGGTGTTTTGCTAGGGCTCTTAGGCTGTTTCCGTGAGCTGCAACTAGGACTGTTTCTCCATCAAGTAATTGAGGAGCGATGTGGTCGAAGTAGTAAGGAAGTACTCTATCAAGAGTTACTTTTAGGTTTTCAGCTGTTGGAACAACGTCAGCTGGTAGGTGCTTGAACATTGGAAGTTCAGCTTGTTTTTTAGCTTCTTCTTCGCTTAGTTCTGGTGGAAGTGTATCATAGCTTCTTCTCCAGATGTGAACTTGTTCATCTCCATATTTTTCAGCTGTTTCAGCCTTGTTTAATCCTTGAAGTGCTCCGTAGTGTCTTTCGTTTAGTCTCCAAGACTTTTCTACTGGAACAAACATTTGTCCTGAGTATTCTAGGGCATAGTTACAAGTTTTGATCGCTCTTGTTAGAACTGATGTGTGAGCATGGTCAAACATTATTCCTGCTTCTTTGATTTTTCTACCAGCTTCTTTAGCTTCTTCTTCCCCTTTTTCAGATAGGTTTACATCAACCCAACCTGTAAATTTGTTGGCAAGGTTCCATTCACTTTGGCCATGTCTTACTAGAACTAATTTTTTTGTCATTATCTTCTCCTTAATTTCTCGTCCATTTCTAACTCTTTTTGTTTGCCTTTTATGGCATCATTTCTCTCTTCATCTAGGGATTCCATCCAGTTTAGGGCCTTGGATGTACCTATGATAACACACTCTGTCGCATCGTCTGCTATTCTCGCTTCGATTTGAAGCTTTTCAGTAAGCCTTTGTCTAAGACCTAGAGTATAAGCTCCCCCACCTGTAAGGATGATCTCTCTGTCGTATATATCAGATTGAAGCTCTGGCGGTGTTACCTCTAATAGGTTTTTCACCCCATTTATAATCAAATCAATCTCAGGCCTTATTGCATCATAGATTTCTGCAACCGGAAGGAAGATTTTCTGTGGAAGCCCATTTGAAATTGACCTTCCTGTTACTTCTATAGATTGCTCGCTTCCTACAAGTCCTGCTTCGATTTTGATCTCTTCGGATTTACTATCCCCTATTAATATACCATATCTTTGTCTAATATAGTCTTTTATTTTCTTATCAAAGGAAAGTCCTGCTGTATTAACAGACTTACTAGCTACAACTTGGCCCATAGATATTACAGCTATATCACAAGTTCCGCCTCCGATATCTATCACAAGATTTCCTCCTGGATCGGTTATATCACATCCTGCTCCTATTGCTGCAGCTAAGGGCTCTTCTATAAGATAGGTCCTATGACTTCCTGCATTATCACTTGCCGCAAGGACTGCTCTTTTTTCAACCTGACTTGATTTTGAAGGAACACAGATTAATAGGTCTGGTTTGAGCAAGGCCTTCTTAACTGCCTTGTCCAAAAAATATTTTAGCATTCTTTCTGTAGCCTTAAAGTCAGAAATCACACCATCTTTCATAGGCATGATGGCCTTGATATTTCCTGGAGTTCTTCCGATAAGCTTTTTTGCCTCGCTACCTACCGCAAGTATTTCATCAGTCAATACATCTATCGCTATGACAGAAGGCTCTTCTAGAACTATTCCTTTGCCAGAGACATACACTAGGACAGAAGCAGTTCCTAAATCTATCGCTATAGATCTTCTTAGTCTTGCCATATCATCTCCTAGTATTTCTTTAATTGATCAATCTTATCGACTCTTTCCCAAGTGAAGTCATTATCATCTCTTCCAAAGTGACCGAAGGCTGCTGTCTTCTTGTAGATTGGTCTTCTAAGATCAAGTTTATCTATTATAGCTTGAGGTCTAAAGTCAAAGTTTTCTTTTACAATCTCTAGAAGCTTTTCGTCATCGTGTTTGCCTGTGCCAAAGCTATCTACATAGATTGATAGGGGTCTTGCAACTCCTATGGCATAGGATAGGCCGATTTCTAGCCTATCAGCAAGCCCTGCAGCAACCATATTTTTGGCTGCATATCTTGCCATGTAGGCTGCTGACCTATCTACCTTTGTTGGATCTTTCCCTGAGAAGGCTCCTCCGCCTGACTTAGAGTATCCACCGTAGGTATCTACTATTATTTTTCTTCCTGTAAGTCCGCTATCGCCCTTAGGTCCTCCGATTACAAACTTTCCAGTTGGATTTACGTAAATCTTTGTATTTTTATCCATTAAGGAAGAATCAATCACCTTATCAATCACTTCTCTTTTGATGTCTTCTTTGATTTTTTCTAAGGATACTTCTGGGCTATGTTGGGCTGAAATTACGATTGAATCAATTCTTTTGAGCACTCCATCATCGTATTCTACGGTTACTTGGCTCTTGCCATCTGGTCTTAGGTAAGAAAGAGTTCCATCACGTCTAACATCGCTTAGCTTTTTGGATAGCTTTTGGGCATATACTACTGATAGGGGAAGATATTCATCGCTTTCATTATCAGCATAACCAAATACCATTCCTTGATCTCCTGCCCCGATTTTATCGTAGTCTTCGTGACTTGTCTCATAATCTTGGGCTGAGTCCACTCCTTGGGCAATATCTGATGATTGCTCTATAAGAGAAGTTAGGACAGCTACGTTTGAATAATCAAAGCCTAGGCTTGGATCGTCGTAGCCGATTTCTTTTATGGTATCTCTTACGATTTTTTCTATTGGTGCGTAAGCTTCTGTTGAAATTTCTCCTACAACTAGGACAAGACCTGTTGTTGTTACTGTCTCACAAGCAACTCTTGAATTTTTATCTTGTTTTAGGCATTCATCTAAGATTGCATCGGAGATTTGATCGCATACCTTATCAGGATGTCCTTCTGTTACGGATTCACTTGTTATAAGTCTTTTCATTATTTCCTTCTTTCTAAAAGAACTACTGCGCGCGCTTCAATTCCCTCGCCCCTGCCAGTAAAGCCGAGCTTTTCGCTTGTTGAAGCCTTGACGCTAATATTATCTATATCGGTTTTTAAATGTTTTGCCAAAATTTTCCTGATGTCTTCTCTAATTGGGCTAATCTTCGGTCTCTCGCAGATTGTTACTGTATCAAGATTTCCAATCTCATATCCTTCTTCTTCCATAAGGGCTACTACCTTATCTAAAAGATCTATAGAGTAAATATCCTTATAGGCTGGATCTGTATCTGGAAATAAATTTCCTATATCAGGCTTAGCAAGAGCTCCTAGGATGGCATCCATAATAGCATGAGTTAGTACATCTGCATCAGAATGACCCAAAAGCCCAAGCTTATAATCAAGCTTGAGCCCTCCTAGGTATAGGTCCCTTCCCTCAACTAGTTTGTGAACATCATATCCAATTCCTATTCTCATTATACGTCCTTTTTCTTTTGAAGATATGCATTTGCAAAAATAATATCTTCTTGGGTTGTTATCTTAATATTCGAGTATTCTCCGTGAACTACCTTTACCTTCTCATCCCTATCGAAGAATTCAAATAGCTGGGAGTCATCCGTTACCTTAAATTCGCTAGCAAGATATTTCTCATACATGGCATATATAAGCTTTTTGTCAAAGGCTTGGGGAGTTTGGATGTTGTAGACATAGTCCCTATTGGGTGTAAAGTCTACGTACATATCATCATCGACAATCTTTACTGTATCCTTTGATTTGGTAGCAGTAATTACAGCCTTATTTTTCCTTAAAGCATTGATAGTCTTTAGGAAAAGTTCTTCGCTTGCAAAAGGTCTTACCCCATCATGAGTTAAGACCAATTCGCTTTTTGAATCAAGAGCTTTTAGACCTTCAAAGGTTGAAAGCTCCCTGGTTGTGCTACCATATACATATCTTATATTTTTATCATATTTTTCTAAAATATCTTTTATTATATTTTCGTCATCTTTTCTTATGACAAGTATTATCTCATCTATCTTTTTAATTTTTCTTACAGTATCTAGGGTGATTTCTAGGACTTTTCTCCCACCTACTTCTATATAGGGCTTATTTATCTTTGATTTCATCCTAAGTCCTGAGCCTGCTGCTGTAATTATTGCAGATAAAAATTTTCCATCAATCATTCTTATGCCTTACAAATATCATTCTTCCAGCGGATGTCTGAAGTACAGAAGTAACTGTAGCATCTATCGTCTGATCGATATACTTTATTCCGTCTTCAACAACAACCATAGTTCCATCATCTAGGTAGCCTACTCCTTGGTTTTTGCCCTTACCTTCCTTGATTACATCAATTCTCATAATCTCTCCAGGTATTACTACAGGCTTTAGGGCATTTGCCAAGTCATTTATATTTAATATAGGAATTCCCTGTACATCAGCTACCTTGTTTAGATTGTAGTCATTGGTAAAGACCTTACCGTTTAAGTCCATCGCAAGCTTTAAAAGCTTTGAATCTACCTCTTTTATATCCTTATAGTCTTTGTTTACGACTTTTAGCTTGATCTTGTTATTTTCCTTTATTTTATTTATAGTATCAAGGCCCCTTCTTCCCCTCTCTCTTTTAAGATCATCAGGGGAGTCGGCTATGTGTTGGAGCTCTTCTAGGACAAACTCACTTACTATAAGTTCTCCTTCAAGAAAGTCTGTTTCTATAATATCTAGGATTCTTCCGTCTATTATAACTGATGTATCGAGAATTTTAGGGCTTGCTGTACGTTTATTTCTCTCAAAGATAAAGGATTTGTTATCTCTAGTATCCCTATTTTCTTTTTTCTGAAATATTCCTAAGATATCTTCAGTATTATTCGATGCAACTCTCCATCCCAAATATCCTAAACCTATATATAATAAAATAGATAATAGCACAAAAATTAAATTTCCTACGTAAGGAATAGTTAGTTCGGTTAGGGGTTTGGTCACCAAGGCTGCTATCAAAAATCCTAATATAGCTCCTACAATTCCAACAATCAGTTTATTAGCCGGGACTTTCTTCAAGTTTTCTTCAAATAAGTTAAAGCCTTCTGAAAATTTTCCTGAAAATTTGTCAGTCAGCATATAAAAAACTAATGCCCCCAATAAAGCTGCGGCAATATGAGCAAAAATCTTTACAAAGCCGGCGCCTGGTAAAAATCCCGTGCCGGCATTTATAAGTCTTAAAATCACAATGCCAAGAACAGCTCCGATTATTGAAAGCACTAATCGAATTATTCTTTTCATTTACTTCTCCTTAGAGTCCTATAGACTCATCTATCATCGCTTCCGCTTCTTCTTTCTTTAGAGAACCTGCCATTACTAGCTCGCTTGCAAGAATCCTCCTAGACCTGTTTAAAAGTTTCTTTTCTGTAGTAGAAAGTCCCTTGTCATTGTCAAGGATAGCGAGATTTCTTACCATCTTGGCTATTTCAAAAATATCTCCGGTCTTTAGGATCTCTTGGTTTTGTCTATATCTTACAGTCCAATTATTGCTCATATCACTAGGGTCGTCATCGAGGATTTTAAGCACCTCATCTCCTTCTTCCTTAGTGATTACATCTCTTATGTTCATCTCATTGATTTTATTTGTAGGTATTGATATATCCATATCTCCTATTGGCATTTTTAGGATGAAATAATCCTTTACTTCTCCCAAAAACTCCTTCTTCTCAATTGAGTCTATGGTACCTGCCCCATGCATTGGGTATACGATCTTATCGCCGATTTTAAACATTTTTACCTCCTAGGTCCTCTATTATATTATAACCTATTTGGCTCTTTTAGTAAATGCTAGACTGAATAGTATATCACAATGACCTAGCTCTTTCAATCATTTAGTCCATTTTTTATCGTAATTCTCTTATTTAAAATCTCGATTTTTGCATCAGTGCTTGATCCACCATATTCTCCATCCAAGGACCAGGATATTTCTCTATCAGTTACTACCCTAAAGGACTTAGCTTGGCGCATTATCACCATTTCGTTTTCCTTCTTGTTAGTAAGAGAGTTTATGATTTTGTTAATCTCTGCTATATTATTTGGCTTTTTGATCATTGTAAGCTCAAATATTCCATCATCAAGACCTACATTATCTCCCAAAATATTAGTAAAACCACCCACAGAGTAGGAGTTGGTTACCATAAAGTGAACGAAATCTCCCTCTATTTCTTCTCCATCAAGTTCTACTTTAACTTTATTTGCTTCCATTGTTTGAAATGGGAGTGCCTTTTTTAGGCCTTCGAAGACATAGGCGCTCCTACCGAAGATATTTTTAAGGTCTTGGTCTGTATTGAAGGAAATATCAGATATGGTCCCAAAAGCTGCTACATAAACAAAGTACTTATCGTCAATTTGTCCCACATCTATTGCCTTTATTTTATCACTAATTGCAAGCTTACTTGCTTCTTTTATGTCTAGAGGAATATTAAGAGACTTGGCAAAGTCATTGGTAGAGCCTGTTGGGATATAAGCAAATCTAGGACTAATTCCCGCCTTAACCGCACCAGATATGGATTCATCAAGGGTGCCGTCTCCACCAGATACTACGATTCTTTCAAACTTATGGCCAATTTCTCCTACAATTTTTCTACAATCGCCACTTGCTTGTGTTGCATATATTGTTACAAGATATCCATTTTCGCTAAAATAATCCACTATCCAGCTTATGTAATCGCTTATGGTCTGCTGACCTGAATTAGGATTATATATAAATAACAATTCCTTCATTTTTATCTCCTTGATACGATTAATCTTAAGGATAATCTTACTTTCTTTTAGCTATTTTTAAAGCTTAATCCTATCAATTATTAGTTTATTATAAAATAAAAGCCTCCTACAAAAATAATAATCAAACGATTAGAATTTTGTAAGAGACCTTATAATATTTTTATAATTATTCTACAGAAAGCTTTTTCTTGTGGAAGTAATTTGTGGCAAGATAGATCACTACAAGCTCTATGATAAATACTCCTACAAATATATAATTTGTATCTACGAAGTTTATAGTCATATTAGGATTTTCTACTATAGTCCTATCTACTGCGAAGCGAGCAAGCATTCTTATTTGGATAAAGCTTTCTAAGGCAAAAAGTATGACTCCGACAACAACTGGACCAAGCTTTCCTAGCTTTTTGAAATAATAAGAATTACCAATACTGTTAGCAGCCATCATAGTTAAACTAAGCATTAGTCCAAAGCCAAGCAAAGCCAGTAAAACTTTTAGTATATCTAGATATAGGTCTGGGCTAAGCTCTCCCAAAAGCCTTCCAAATTCCCTAAAGAAATCTACTAAGTCAAAATCTGATGGCAGAACCAAGGAGATGTTAAAAAGATAGCTTAGGCTAGTAAAAATCCCTAAGATTATATAGTTTAATAATCTCGTTAGGGTAATTTTATTAGAACTTATAGGATAGCTTGAGTAAAGGGCTGCATATTTTCCATAAAATCTATTGTGATCATTTCCTACGAGGATTACAAGGGCAATAAGTGGCCCTGCCATTAGAATGATTGTAGCTATAACTGTGATTATATCGAAACCTACAAGTCCTGTAAAATGGCTTAGGGAAAGTCCTGCAAAGGCTCCTATAAGGGGAATAAATAACCAAGGAAGGATTGCAAAAAAGTCTTCTTTCATTATTTGTTTGAGTAAGTTTTTCATCTAGATTACCTCCGTAAAGTATTCTTCGACACCCATATTTTTCTTCTCTCTGATATCGTCTACTCTTTCATTTACTATGATTTTTGCTTGATCAATAAAGATTGCCCTGTCGAGGACTTTTTCTATTTCACCTATGAGGTGGGTAGAGATTAATAAGATTCCTTCATAGTCGAAATTATCAATTATAGTTTGAAGGATGACCTTCCTAGATTTTGGGTCAATCCCACTCATTGGCTCATCCAAAAGATAGACTTGGCTTTTCCTTGAAAGGCTTAGAGCGATTTGAATCTTCTCTTTCATTCCCTTGGAACATTCCTTAATCTTTAGATTCTTATCAATGCCGAAACCTTCAATTAAATTCATGAATTTTTCTTCTTTAAAGTCGCTAAAGAAATTTCCATATAGCTTTCCAAGTTTTTTAATTTTGAAGGATGGGTCAACTGGCAAGTGATCTGGCTGATAGGAGACGTATTTATTTGTCACATCTCCTGGATTTTTCCCATTAATCTTAACCAGTCCCGTATAGTTTCTCTCAAGACCTGAAAGTATCCTAAGTAGGCTTGTTTTTCCAGATCCATTTTCACCGAGAAGTCCTACAATCTCCCCATTTTCTAAATTCAAATTTACATGATCTAGGACTGCGCGTCCTCCATAAATCATAGTTAAGTCCTTAATTTCTATCATAATCTTCCTCCCAATATTTCTTAAGTAATTTTATCGATTCGTCCTTTCCTAGATTCAGATTGACCGAACCTGTAATAAAGTCATCGGCCAATTGGTTAAAGGCCTTGTTGGATAACTTATCAATTGACGAATTATCTTCTGTTACAAATCTTCCAGCGGTCCTCTTGCTTAGGCAAAGACCTTCCCTTTCTAGCTCCTGAAGAGCCCTTTGGACCGTATTGGGATTTACCTCATAAATCTTGGCCAAATCCCTTACTGGAAGGATCTTCTCTCCAGCCTTCCAATCTCCTACAGATATCTTAATTTTGAAATCTTCGAGTAATTGGAGGTAAATGGGTCTATTGTTATCAAATTCCATCTCAGCTCCTTTTTGTATCATTGTATTATTATCTTAGTACAATAATACCACCTCTAGTAGATTTCTGCAAATATTTTTTAGACTTTTGCTCCCCCCATTTTTCTGTTATAATTATCAAAAAGGAGGCGATTATGAAATTAATTATATATGGTCTAAGTAAGACCTTTGCTAAAAAGGAAGTCCTAAAGGATGTATCCTACACTTTCGATCAGGGAGAAGTCTATGCCCTTTTGGGCAGAAACGGAGCTGGTAAGACTACTCTTTTTAAGCTAATTAACGAGTCTTTAGACAAAGATTCGGGAGAGGTTCTCTTGGAAGAAGACGGGAAGAGAAATCCAATCGACTTTAAGGATGTGTTTTTTATGGTAAGCGAACCAGAACTTCCTAAGTTTCTTACAGGAAGATAGTTTATTAGTTTTTTCATAGAAGCAAATCGAGAAAATATAAAGAATCTTAAAAACATTGACGAATATCTAGAAATAGTGGAGCTCGATAAGGATGATTCAAATAGGCTAATCCAGGATTACTCAACAGGTATGAAAAACAAACTCCAGATGCTAATGTTTCTAATCCTAAAGCCAAAAGTGATACTCATGGACGAGCCTCTCACAAGTCTCGATGTAGTAATACAACTTCAGATGAAAAGAATTATTAGACAAATACATAAGGACCACATTATAATATTTTCAACCCATATCCTCCAACTCGCCAAGGATATATGTGACAAAATCGTCCTTCTTCACGAAAAGAGCTTACACACAGTTGATAGCCTAATCAAAGATGATCCGGACTTTGAAGATACAATCATAAACCTCTTGTCAGGAAAGGCTCTAGATGAAGATATCAGGGCTATAGAAGAAAACTTAGGAGAGGGCCATGAACAAGAGTCTTAGAACTTTCTCTATAATACAAAAAATAAGTCTAGCCAAAACAATAAACGGTATAGTTTACTTTTTTAGGAAGATTCCTATACTTGGAAGATTTTTAGGAGATAAATATAGGTTTTACGAATTAAAACAGATAGTTTTTTTCTTATATCCCATATTTGCCATAATCTGGCAAATAATCAAATCCGCCATGGTCTTTGCCATCACTTTCCTTTGGATGATCTATGCAAATAAACTCTTTGGGAAAGTATTTCGTGCTGAAGAATTATTAGCTGGTAAAATCGGCGCCTTGAGCTTAAATCAGTATACAGCATCCTTATTAGTGCCTTGCTTTATCTATATATCCTTTGCTATTTTTAGGAATATGATAGTGGATAATGGAAATTCCATCTATGAGCTATTTACAAATTTCGCCTTTGACGCCAAGGAAATCGCCAAGGCCCATCTCTATTACATACCTATTTTAAGATTTGTAGGAAGAAGCTTGGTCTTTGTCTTTGCCTTTAAGTTTTTGGCTGATGTGCCTATCATAGATACACTCGCCATGTCTCTTGCCATACTTATGACGGAGCTTTCCGCATCGATATTTTGGCTAAGATATCTTAAAGATAAGGAAAAATCAATCCTAGATAGCGGCTTTATCCAATTAGCTGTAGGCCTTATCCTAAGCCTTATCCTCTATGTCCTTGTAAGCTTTTTTAAGATTCCTAGTAGGGTAAGTTCATTTAGCTTCCTTATTCTATCCATAATAGCCTTCATACCAGCCTATAAGTACATGAAAAACTTTAACTCTTACGGGAAAATTATAGAAAAGGCAGCAAGAAAATACCAAATAGCCCTAGATACTGTGGCGGATAATGCAGCAAATCCCCTAAAAATAAAGGAAAAAGATATAGGAAAGAGAAAAGTAAAAGGAGAAAGCTTCGCCTATCTCAACCAAGTATTTTTCTTAAGGCACAGAAGGATTATCAGAAAGCCGATTCTTATTAAAAGTACGATTCTTTTGCTAATAAGTCTGGTTATTTCAGCCTATATGCATGTAAAAGGCTTCGATCTAAACGGAAATATTGATGAGATTTCTACCTTCCTCATACCCCTAGTTATGTATATACTCCTAAAACAAGATAATATCCTAAGGAGCATGTATCTTAATTGCGATAAGGGACTTATGCCATACGGCTTCTATAGGGAGGGGAAGAATGTACTCGCCATGTACAAGGAAAGATTTAAGTCCCTACTTAAAATTATGGCCATCCCAAGCCTTGCTCTGGCAGTTAGTTATTTAATACTTGCAAGTTTTGATGGAACTCTTAGTCTTAAGCAAAAAGCTTTAAGCCTAGTATACATCGCTCTTCTAGCCTTGTTTTTCGTAAGCCTTCCCCTTATGGAATACTATCTCCTAAGCCCCTTCAACCAGGAAGGTCAGAAGACAGGCAAGGCTGTTATCCTAATAGATTATCTAATCTATGCAGCTGTGTTTTTCGTTCTTCCCCAAGTTACAAGCAAGATTTCTTATGGAGTCTTTCTCATAAGTATCTCCATTTTTATAATTTGTTTTGTAATAATAAGCCAAATCCTAGTATACAGACTCGCCCCAAGGACCTTTAAGGTTAGAAACTAAGACAAAAGCCCCTCAATTCATAGAAAGAATTGAGGGGCTTCCACTTTAAAATATTATATTCTTTGTAGGTCCTTTGTTATTACATTTCTTAGTAGATAGATAATTATTACAGTGATAATAAATTCTACTACTAAATAGCTTGCGTTGTAGATTATAGAGTAAACCCAAGGGTTTTGTCCTTCTGGAGCATAGGATGCAAAAAATATTGCACCAGTTAGGGTGTGGGCAATCATCCTTAGGACGATTCCTAGGCTTGCTCCTGCAAGGACTGGTTTAATGCTTTTGTTTTTCTCAAACTCAGCTGAGAATATTCCAGCAAGTCCCAATACTCCAAAAGCTACCGGGTAATCCAAGATAGCTTGGATTGGGTGAAAGATTGATCCACCAAATAGCATTTGAACCAAACCATAAACCGCTCCTACAATAATACCCGGAAGAGAGCCATGTCTTAGGGCAAATATGATTATAGGAATCATCTCACCTGCTGTAACAGAGCCTCCTTGGGGCATTGAAAATAGCTTAATATATCCTAATACGAAGGATAGGGCTATACAAAGTCCACCTTCTACTAACATCTTTACTGTCCAATTTTTCTTCATTAAAAAATACCTCCTTAACACAATGTCAGCGAGGTATAACAGCTTTCCTACGCCAGCATTACCTGGATCAGGTTAAGGGTCTTATCTCAGCCTTTAGGGCACCCCTAGTGTTTATCTATATAATATTGTTTTTTTATTTATTTGCAAATTAAAAGTCAGAAAGCTTAGACTTTTCGATGTAGGAAATGTTGCCATTAAAATCAATTAAGGCAAATTTCTCGTCTGTTGGATCGATCATCTTTACGACAGATCCCTTATCTAGCGTGTCAACTATAACATCACCATCTTTATCCCCATAGAGATTGGAATCTTCATTTACTAGATAACTAAGCTCAGGACTTAGGTCACTTTCCTTCTCTCTATAAGTTCTTTGTCTAATCTCTATATCTTGTTTTTGGTAGGGCTTATCCTTTTTACAAGAAGTAAGAAGTATCAGGCTAAGCCCTAGTATTAATTTTCTATTTATCGTAAATCACTCCCAAAATCTTACATCCCATATCTTCTATGGAATTGATCTTTCTTACTAATTCTTCTCTTCCTATGTGTGGGTCGTTAGCAACAACTATCCTATAATCCTCATATCTTAAGCCTACCATAGCTTCCAAGCTATCAAGGCTTGATTCATTGATTAAAACATAGTTGTAGGTATCTCTTAGCTCGTAAATCTTATCTTCAAATACGTAAGAATCTAAAATATCCAGAGATTTTTCTCTTAGTTTGATAAAATCCACTCCCTTATATCTGATTAATTTGATATCTTCTTCGTTTGACTCGTACTTTTTGTCTACCACTTTATTTTCTGCCAAAGAATCGATAAGGCAAAGTCCGAAGGATGTAGACATGGCGAGGGCTAGTTTTTCAGTAAAGTCATAGGTGGATTTTTTAGGATTTAGGGAAGTTATTCCAATAACTGAGTTTTCTGTAAGATAGTCTATACTTGCCTTCGTCTTATAGATTGCTGTCTTAGAATCTTTAGTAAGGTCTCCCAAAACTCTAATGCCCAAATCTTCTATATCTTTCGCATCTCTTATTTTATCTGAAAGAATTTCCTTTATTATAGTTATAAGAATCCCCAGAAGAGCTCCAGCGACAAGGCCTAAGATGGAAAATATGATTCCCTTAATCTTTGAAGGAGCGTCAACCTTGGTCTTTTGAAGATATTCTATATTATCCATATTTAAGAAGTTTAGGGCATAGGTCCTGAACTCTTCTGTAACCAATGTTAGGGTGTCGCTTGCCCTGTCTTCATTCGTATCTGTATAGGTAAAAGATATTACTCCACCTTGAGGGTTAACCTCATAATCAAGATTTGATTTTATATCTTCTGGATCATAATCTTGGCCTAGTTTTTTGCTTACAGCTTCATATAAATCGCTTGATTCTAAGAAATTGCTGTAAATATTAGCAAGCTTCTCATTTAATATTATGTTGTTATAACTTATAGCATCATCCTTATTTTCTCCAGTAACCATGAGCATGGATGTAGCCTCAAAGTTTTTAGAATCCTTAATCAAAGTCTTAGATAAGACTAGGCCAAAAACAAGAAGGGCCGGGATTATTATAAGTAAGATATTTCGTTTTGCTTGTTTAAGTAAATGTTCTGTAGTAATTTTTCTCATAATTTCCTCTTTTATTTTAGTGAATGTATTGCATTAAGATTAGTAAAGAAAAAGTCGTAAGAAGGAGCCTTCATCATCAAAAATCCTGCATAGGGTAGGACGAAAAGTATTATAGATAAGGCAATAATTATAACACCCAACCTATCATCCTTTTTTGCTTCCTTGATTATTTCAGGAATAAAAATCATTTGATAAACTGTAAAAAAGTTCCCAAATCTAAAGGCAACTGCCGTAGACGACCTAAAGACTAGAAATACTATTAGACCAAACCACATGGCCTTGGAGCTAATTTCAATCATCGAGTTTTTCCTAAAGCTGTATTTGTTAAAATACATCAAAGAAAAGGCGAAAAGCATTAGGCCAAAGATAATCCTTGGATCATATAACTTCATCGGAAAGGCAAACATACCTCCCGAAAATACATAAGTATCAATCTTTCTAGAAATCACCCCAAGACCCATCTTGGATACGATTATAGCTACTAGGCTAAAAACTCTTAAGGAAAAGAGACTCACCACAAGGCCAAAACCTGCCGTAATTATCTTAAATAAGTTTCCTATCCTAAAGTTAATCAATATCAAGAATGGAAGCATGATCATAGCTGACTTGTGAAAGGCAAGTGAAAAAACAAAAAAAAGAATCGACCTAAAATACTTCTTTTTAGAGACAAAGTAACTTGCCAAAAAGCTTAGTCCTATAGCTGATGCCGTCCTTGATGTTTGCATATCAAATTGGATAAAGATAGGCAAAAATATTATAGCCGAAAGGAAGGGGTTAGCTGACTCTTTGATTGAAATATAGGCTATAGGAAGAATTGAACATAGGTTCATTATAACTATAACCCACTGCCTGGATAGCCCTAAGGTATTTACCAGAAGGGCAAAAAATCTAAAGGCAAACTCCACAGGATATGTAAAATCAAAAAGCCTTGTGTAGTCTACTCCCAAGTCTTTAACAAACCACAAATAATTATAATAGTCCGCATCACCAGAGCCTCTGACTCCTGCGAAGACAAACATTATAAAAAACATCAGTCCAGCTAGAATATTCAATTGTTTTTTGTTTTTGAAATCGATAGCTTGGCCGATTAGAAAAATCAAAAGCTCGATTGTCGTAAATAAGGCAAATCCCATAATATATTCTCTCTTAGCTCTATTATAACATGAAAAATCTAAAACTCTATTAATTTTAATATAATTTTTTACATAAACTTTACATGAATTTGTAAGTAAAGAAACAAATCTATTCTATTATAGATATAGAGAAAATAGAGTAAACAAATTAATTTTCATTACAGACGTACTCTTCCTTAAATTATGGCTCTATTTTCCACAAGCAAAACCTAACCCTCAGTTTTGCTCCTTGCTTATCTTCCTTCGCTAATCGGGAAAATAAGCATAAGAAAACCCGCTTGCCGCGGGTCTTTTGTTTGTCTATCTTAGAGAAATCTTTCCAAATGAAGAATCAATCTTTATCCTAAGGTCAGGCTCTTCTGTGCTTGTGCTTATCTCGTAGCCCTTTCCATCTTGGATTTTGTTGGCAAATTTTTCTGTAATATTTATTGCCTTGCTTTCAACATTAGCTCTGATAACTCCATCGAAATCTGTTGTATCCACTACCATATTGCCAAAACCTGAATCAAGGTCAATGTCTTTGGTATTTTTGATATTAAAGACTCTGATATTTCCTGCGTTTGACTTTGCCTTAAGCTTTTCTGAAGATAGTCCATCTACTCTGATATTGCCATTTACAGTTGAAACATCAGCATATTCTCCAGAAATATTGTATAGGTAGATTGGTCCATTCACATTTTCTATATCTACTGGACCAAAGATATTCTTGACATCAATCTTGCCATTTACGTTGTTTACATTAACAGCACCCTTGATGTTAATAAGAAGGATCTTGCCATTTACATTGTTTAAGTCAAGATTATTAAAATCAACGTCTGATATATCGACCTTGCCATTTACTTGGTTGATGTCTAGGGATTCATATAAGTTACTTCCAAGACTTAGTCTAATATCTGAACTTGCTTGGATATTTTTGTAATTTTCATTAATTGAGATCGTAAGGAGGTCATCCTTAACTTCAATATCTAGAAAATCATTAAGATCAGCCTTCTTAGCCCAGATACTTTGGCTAATAACAATCGTATTATCATCAGATCTATCGATTTCTATATCGCCATTTACTATGTCAATTTCGATATGATTGATCTCATCATCGATTCTAGTTTCCTTTTGGGTGTTGTAATCTCCCTTAATATTAAATTGACTTAAGTCAAGGGTTTGATCGAGGTCGATAGATTGGATTGTATCGGTTGCTTTTTTTATTATATTATCAACTGCCCCTGTAATTTTGTTTGTAAGATTGTCGTTTTTTCTGTTGTTTTTACCTAATGCTTCTATGAGGTCACTTGCTTCTTCTACAGTGATTTTTCCTTCTTTGAGCATATTTAAAATCATTTGTTTTTCATCATTCATCTTTAAGCTCCTCTAGTAGGCTTTTAGCCTTTTCTGCAGTAATTTCTCCATTATCTAGCATGTTTAGGATATCAATCCTGCCTGCCTTCTTATCGACAGTTCCTCCAAGTTTTGATACTATCCTATCGATTCTATTTCTTACTGTCGGATAAGAAATTCCAATCTCTTCTCCAACATCCTTTATAGAACCTCTTTTTTGTAAAAATAACTCAATAAATTCTTTATCTTCTTTATCTAATCTTTGAAACTTATCAATTTCAAATTCACCTGTAACTTCTGTATAGCATGAATTGCATCTATAAGAGGTGATCACCATTTCATCACCACAATTTGGACATTTATTAATCATAGAACCTCCCTTTTGATAAAATTATACTTCCTCTTTGATATTTGTAAAGTAAAGTTTGATTATTTTAATTTCTTGAATTTATTTATTGAATATATTTATGATAATATTATAAGAATGAATTTATCACAAATAAAAAAAAGCAAGTTTCCTTGCAATTTTCTTAGATAAATTTCCTATCCCAAAAGGATACGACGCATCTTATAAGCCAAATTATGGCATTGATCATAAAAGCAGATAGCATAATAATTTGGATTATATAGATAAACATAGCAAATCCTGGATTTCCAGAAACCCGAGATTTAATAGAAGCAAAAAATATGGCTAAAAGGAAAAATAGGCCCAGCCATTTTCCACAAGTCTTAAGATTTTCCCTAAAGTCGGGATATACCATAGTCTTCTTTCCGTATTTTTTCTTGAAATTATCTCTTCTTATCTTAAGCTCTTCTCGTCTCTTTCCAGAAGAATTCGATATGAGGGCTGAATAGTAATGCTTCATATCTTCTGTGGAGTTGGTGTATTTTTTGAGCTTTTCAGCTTCTTCTTCGGAAAATTCCCTATTTAGTATTTCATTTGTAATCATAGCCTTGGACTTATAGGAAAGTCTTTCTTCCCTAAGCTTTCTAAGCTCTCCGACAGTTTTCGCCCTTTCCATCATATCCATGGTATTTTTCTCGTATCTTCTCATATAGTCAAAGGATTTGGTAAAGGCAAACACCATAATTATCATTATCACAAATTGGCTTATGATTACAACAATATTAGAAGCGCCCAAAAGACTTACCGCACCCATTATAAGGCTTGGCACAAGTACTGCTAGTAGGATATAAGCTAAAAGCTTAACAACTGATCTCATTATTCATCAACCTTTCATATATTTCCACAAGTTTTCTCCCTGTTTTTTCTATAGATTTATCACAGGCCTTCTTGTAGGCAAAATCCTTAAGAGATTTTAGCCTCCCTTCGCAAATACCTATTATCTTCTCCTCAAAATCTTCTAGGCTATCTCCCTTGTAGATATTAACTCCATCTTCATAGTCCTTCTCAAATATCTCTATATCTCTAATTAGAATATCTGCCCTAGTAGCAAGGGCTTCTAGTAGGACAATTCCTTCAGTCTCTTCATGAGTTAGGAAAAGATAAAGATCAGATCCAGAATAGGCAAGCCTCAATTCGTCGCTAGTCACATAACCAGGAAAGCTTACATTGGAAGGAGCTTTGTCTATAAGTTTTTTGATATTTGGGCTCATCAAGGCCTTATCGAGCTTTCCGAACCAAAGAAATTGATATTGGGGAAGGCTTTGACCTAGCCTTATAAAATCATCTATGCCCTTTCTCTTGATGGGAAGACCTACGGAAATTATTGATTTCTTATTTTTATCAAGTCCGTATTTTTCATAAAACTTATCCCTATCTCCGTCTTTTTGCTTCCAGAAGTCAAGGTCGATTCCATTGGAGATGACACAAATCTCTCTATCTATACCATAAGTTTCTAGGATGTTTTTAGAATATTCGCTCGGAGTAAGGACTAAGTCTCCTAGCTTGTAGGCGTGGACTAGCCATTTTTTAAAAAGGGGAGCTAGCTCATTTGAAAAAATAAATGAATTTCTAAAATCCTCCATGGTAGAATGGCCATGATAGACTATCTTTTTCCCTCTTTTCTTAGCCTTCTTAGCAAAGGTAACGGCCCCTGGAAGGACGGTATTGATATGGACTAGGTCAAAGTCCTCTCTCTCATCTGTAGTAAAATCAAATCCTATCTTGGCCAAGGCTTTCTTCTGATGATCTATGGCCTTGCCCACTCCGCTTTCTTTTACTTTATCATAATCTTTTGAATATATTAAAACTTTCATACTCGTACTCTTCAATCGCTTTTCGGTAAAGACTCTCACATTTTTCTCCAAAGGCCTCGATGGAGAAGTTCTCTATGGCATAGGATCTAGCGTTTTTAGAAAGATAGGTCTTAAATTCTTTATTTAAAACCTTATTTATAATCTTTTCAAAATCTTCGAAGCTCTCATATACATATCCATTGTATCCATTAATAATCACCCCACAAAGAGCCTCGTCCTTCCTACACACTGCAACAGTTCCATTTGATAGGGCCTCATAATAGGTAAGGCCTTGGGTCTCTGAAGTAGAGCCTGAGACGAAGACATCTGCCATCTGATAGTATTTATTTACATCTTCCGGATTAACCATTCCTAGGAAATTGACCTTTTTGGGAAAACTTCTAGAAAATTCCATAAGATTATCTAGGTGGGGACCTCCGCCAACTATGTAAAGCTTGATATCGGGATCTTCTATCTTTTGATAAAACTCTACAAGTTCTTCTATATTTTTCTCTTTGCCTATCCTACCAAGGTAGAGGAGGATTTTTTCCTTCTCATCAATCCCCAAATCCCTCCTAGGATTTTCATATAGGAGATCTGGTATACGGATTCCTGTAGCTATTACAGAAATCTTTCCATCCTCCACTCCATATTCTCTAAGAAGCCCTGCCGTCTTCTCACTAGGCGCTATAAGTCCATTGCAAAGGTCTGAGAACTTCTTGCTTGCAAGGGCAACAGCCTTTTTCCCCATAGTCTTATTCCCTATAAAATAATGAGTATAATCCTCATAAATCGTGTGATAGGTGTGGATAATAGGGATTTTAAGATCATGAGCTATAGTCTTAGCCATGATGAAGGTCGAAAATTCACACTGAGAATGAATTATATCTGGATTCCAACATTCTAATTCTTTTATATGAGTTTTGGACAAGAGATTGCTAACACGAGCCTCTGGATAAATTTTCCTCGCAGAAAGACTTCCTATGTAGTAGATATTTTCCGCCTTGTATGACTTCATCGTATTTGAAAGGGTCAGAACTTTTACTTCATGACCCCTATTTTCTAGATATTCTTTAAGATTTAATATTGACCTAACTACTCCATTTACAACGGGATAGTACCAGTCACTAGTTATTAGTATTTTCATAAGCACCTCTTAATAAGGATAACATAAATATTATTTTTTAGGAAGTAAATGGACTCGTTTAATGGGCTGTTATTGGTATAATACTAGAAAGTGAGGTGAAATATGGGACCTTTGATAATAACCGATATCCTGCTTTTAATTTTCAGTATTTATATCGGCATATTTTTAATAAAATTTCACTCTTCCTACCCTGAAATGGCTGTTGGCTTTCACGTTTGGGAAGTGTGCTATTCTAAAAAAACTTGGGACTATGGAAATAAGTTTGCTGGCAAGGTCGCAATATGCTTAGGCCTTGTATTTTTCGGGCTAATCTTTCCCCTTTGTATTTATTTTGGGAACAATAGAAATTATCTTTCTATACTAATCACCCTTCTTGTAATACTTTATATGATTCTTTTATTTTTTATAGTGAAGATGTGGATGAGGAAGAAATTTTCTTTGAAAGATGAGTAATGAAAAAGGGGCTGTTGCAAAACTATGAATAATCATCGTACCATCGTTAGAAGGTTCTCTTAGGAAATTTTACCTCTCCTAGCCGGTAGGCCAAGAAATGCCTGCCGGCAGAAGGAGGCGCACCTGCCGGCTGATGGAGGCGATTAGCCCGTCGGCTTATTGAGACTTTCCGTAGAGGTTCTTCTAACGATAATGGTACGATTTATTCATTCTGCAACAGCCCCTTTTTATTATTAATTTTTATCAAATAGATTCTTAAGCTCCATTCTTTGGGAATATGGGCTTAGTCTAATGTAGACGTCAGACCCATTTTCTAAAAACTCTCTAAATATTCTAAGGTCATCTTCATCTACTGCTACTTCTTCGGTTAGGGATCTCTTTCCAATAGTCATATGGATTATCCCGATATTTACTTCTGGAATTTCTATATTTTGCTTACTTATAGCCTCTAAATCCTGGGCACTATCAACAATCAAGAATACATCTTTATCATAATCTTTAAGGAAAGCTCCTACTTCGGATGGCTTTAAGTAGTAGGACGATATATCATCAGGAATAGTAAGGTCCATGACCTTTTTTCTAAAATCATCCTCACTTACTTCTTCATTAGCTATGATTACAGTTTTGATTTCTAATTCCTTAGACCAAATTTCAACTACCTTGCCGTGAGATAATCTTGAGTCAATCCTACAAAGCTTTACTTTTCCCATTATACCCTCCTTATATCCTTAATCTCTTTTGGATCATCTATTATAAGGTCTGGATTTTCTTTCTCGAGAACTTCCCTTGACCTAAAACCCCAGGAACATCCTACAGTAAAGATTCCAGAGTTTTTCCCGCACTTCATATCCACTTCGCTATCTCCGAAGTATAAAATATCAGAAAAATCAACCCCGAATCTCTCCTTGATTATCATTATGCCTTCAGGAGATGGCTTTCTCTCATAACTTTCCTTATATCCTAGGATAAAGTCAAAATAATCCTTGCCGAAAACATGGCTTATGACCTTCTTGCAGGTAGAATCTGGTTTGTTAGAAAAGCAAGCTATTATTTCCCCTCTGTCCTTTAAGATATCAATGCTTTCCTTTATTCCTTCATAGGGCTTTAGTAGATAGGTTGGATCATCATCATAGGATTTGTTGTAAGTGTCTAGGAATTTATTCCTAAAGTCTTCCTCATCACTTACCCCCAAAAAGTCCAAGGTCTTATTTACCAAGACTACAGGACCATTTCCCACAAAGGCTCTAACCTTCTCCTTATCAATCTTAGCTAGACCAAATTCCTCCAAGGTTTTATTTATATGAAAGCTAATTGAGTCTATCGTGTTTAACAAAGTACCGTCTATATCAAAAATATACATACATTCTCCTCTTCTTAACTAAGTCTTTACTAGTCTTTTACCCTTTTTGTTAAAAAATATCTAATCCTTACTCTAATAGGGTATAATATTAAAAAGCAAAAAGAAAACGAGGAGATTATGAAAGAAGATAGAAACTTAACCATGCTTAGTGATTTTTATGAATTCACTATGGCAAATGCTTACTTTAACAATGGTATGAAAGACACAGTAGCAGTCTTTGATGCCTACTATAGGAGAAACCCAGATGATGCAGGATTTTCAATCTTCGCAGGTCTTAACGATATAATAGAATATGTTAAGAATCTAAGTTTTAGCGAAGAAGACATCGAATACTTTAGAGAAAATTCTGATTTTTCTGAGGGTTTTCTTGATTATTTGAGAGATTTCAAATTTACTGGAGATATTTGGGCCTTTCCTGAAGGTTCTGTAATGTTTCCTAACGAACCTATAGTTACAGTCAAGGCCCCTATTATAGAATGTTCTATTATAGAGACTTACCTACTCTTGTCCATGAACTTTAACTCCCTTGTTGCGACCAAAACTAACAGGATCGTAAGATCTGCTGGAGATAGGCTAGTTATGGAATTTGGGGCAAGGCGCGCCCAGGGAGCAGATGCTTCCATAAACGGAGCAAGGGCTGCCTATATAGGAGGGGCACCTATTACAAGTAACACCTACTCTGCCCAAAAATATAAGTTTAAGGCAGGTGGTACCATGGCCCACTCTTGGATCCAGGCCTTTCCGACGGAGTACGAGGCCTTTAAGACCTATGCTAAGTCCTATCCTGATAATTGTATCCTCTTAATCGATACCTATGATACCCTAAGATCAGGCCTTCCTAATGCTATGAGAGTCTTTGAGGAAGAACTAGTTCCAAAAGGAATTAGTGGAGGAGTAAGAATTGACTCAGGAGACTTGGCCTACCTATCCAAGGAAATAAGGAAAACCCTAGATGAAAATGGCTTCAAAGATGCCAAAATCGTGGCTAGTAACTCCCTAGATGAGTTCAAGATCGAATCCCTCCTCTCCCAAGGAGCAAAGATCGACTCATTTGGTATAGGGGAAAGGCTAATAACAGCCAAATCAGACCCAGTATTCGGTGGAGTTTACAAGCTTGTAGCAATAGAGACTGAAGGAAAGATCGAAGCTAAGATAAAGGTCTCAGAAAACGTAGAAAAAATCACAACTCCAGGCGAGAAGAAAGTCTACAGACTCTACGACAAAGAAACTGGCAAGGCAGAGGCAGACTACATCGCCCTAGCTTGCGAAGAATTAGACGATTCTAAACCAATGGTAATATTTGATCCACTCTTTACCTGGAAAATGAAAAGAATGGAAAACTATACAGCTCGAAAGATGCAAGTAAAAATCTTCGATAAGGGAGATTTAGTCTACGAAAGTCCAAGCCTTGAAGAAATTGCAACTTATTCTAAAGAAGAAGTTAAAAGCTTATGGGAAGAAGTTAGGAGATTCGACCAACCACACAATTACTACGTCGACCTATCTCAAGACTTGTGGAATCTAAAACAAAATCTAATACTAGAAGCTAAAAGAAAGTAAAGTAAAAGCTCTCACTTGGGATTCATCCAAGAGAGAGCTTATTTTTATTCTTCCTTTAAGGCTTCCTTGGCAAGTACATAACCTCCGATTAGTCCTGCTTCGTTACCAAGCTCTGGAAATACTATATATTCATCCGCATTAGGAATATCTATATAGTGATTATCTAATTTTTCAAATTCTCTTCTGATTTTTTCAATCATGCCTTCCTTATTAGCTACTCCGCCTCCGATTATTATGATATGAGGTCTTAGAATCATGGTGTAGGTCATAAGTCCCTTGGCTATATATTTGGCGAGGATATCAAAGGCTGGGTCATCCTTATCGAGATTTTCTCCTCTTTGGCCAGTCCTTAGTTCAAGGGCAGGTCCTGCACAAAGTCCTTCAAAGCAAGAATCATGGAAGTCGCAAAAGCTTTCTACCTCATCTCCTTCTTCTCTAACAATCTCAATGTGTCCCATCTCAGGATGGGAAAATCCTTCAAGCAGAATCCCGTCTTGGATATAAGACCCACCGACTCCAGTTCCTATAGTTAGGTAGAGGGAAGATCTCTTATCCTTGGCTGCTCCATACCTATATTCACCAATTCCACTAGCTCCAACATCTGTAGTAAAGCCAATAGGTATGTCGAGTTCTTTCTTGATAGATCCTAGAAGGTCAAAGTTTCTCCAAAGCTTCTTTGGAGTTTCTAGGACAAAGCCATAAGTCTTTGACTCCTTATCCACATCAATTGGTCCGAAGGCTCCGATTCCAATGCTTTCTACAGGATTTTTCTTAAGAAAATCCACCACATCCTTCATGTTTTCCTCAGGATCCTTGGTCTCTACTCTAATTTCTTTGACAATATTTCCGATTTCATCTAAAATGGCGCACCTAATCTTGGTTCCGCCCAATTCAATAGATCCGTACATACTTACTCCTTTATAGTTCTTACTTATATTATAAGGGATTTTTCTAAATTTTAAAAATTGATTTGAAATAGATAATACTTTTCCTAGAATCCCCTCTCCTCGCTGAGCTTCTTAAACCAAAGGCCTGATTTTTTGATTACTCTTTCTCCTGTTTCGAGCTTGTATTCTACAAGTCCGTATCTATTTTTATAAGCATTAAGCCAGGACCAGTTGTCTATAAAGGTCCACAAGTGGTAACCCTTGCAGTTGGCACCCTCGTCAATAGCCTTACTTAGATAGGTCAGATGTTCCTTGATAAAATCAATCCTGTAATCGTCCTCAATCCTATGATCTTCCCTAAATCTTTCCTCGTTTTCTACTCCCATGCCATTTTCTGTAATCATCCAGTCGATATTATTGTAGTTTTCTTTGATATTCATGGCTATATCATAGATGGCTTTTGGATAGATCTCCCAGCCCCTGTATGGATTCATCCTCTTACCTGGCATATCATAGGAAAGATAATATTTACTCGGCATAAAGATTGCGCTTTCCTTATATTTATAAGGATTTTCCTTAACTCTTAGGGGTTGGTAGTAATTTACTCCAAGAAAATCAACAGTATTTTCTTTTATTATTTCAAGCTCTTTTTGGCTGTATTCTGGCATGAGCCCTTCTTTTTTTATTATTTCTACAAGATTCTTAGGATAAACTCCTAGAACTGATGGATCGAGGAAGGACTTTTGGGCAAATAAGTCTGCAATCTCAGCAGCCTTTAGGTCGTTTTCATTCTCGCTTCTAGGATAGGCTGGGGTTAGATTTAAAATTATTCCAATTTTCTTATCCCTATCTATTTCCCTTAGGGCTTTGATAGCCAAAGATGAGGCAAGCTGGGTATTATAGGCAACTTGGACAGCCTTTTTGGGATTTACTTCGCAAGGATAGTGATATTGGTATAGATAACCACATTCTACATGAACTATTGGCTCATTGAAGGTAAAAAAACAGTCAGCGTATTTACCAAAAAGCTTAAAGCAAGTCTTAGCATATGATACATATCTATCAACAACTTCTTTGTTTGCCCATCCCCCTATTTCTTGAAGATACATAGGCATATCGAAATGGAAGAGATTTACGAAAAGCTTGATTCCTTTAGCCTTGATTGCCTTAAAATAATTCTCGTAAAACTCCACTGCCTTGAGATTAACCTTACCGTCCATTTTAGGGATGAGTCTTGCCCAGGAAATAGAAGTCCTAAAGGAATTGTGGCCTGTTTTTTCTAAAAGCTCTACATTTTCCTTGTATTCAAAGTAGAAGTTTGAAGTGTTTTCTGGTCCAATCCTATCGTGGAACTTATAGGGATCCTTCTCATACCAATAGTCCCAAATGCTTTCACTCTTACCATCAACTTGCCCACCTTCAGATTGGCAGGCGGATGTTGCAGATCCAAATAGGAAATCCTTAGGAAATTTAATCATTTTTTATCCTTTCTTCTTTTAATTTAATATTTGCATAGGCTCCATAGAGATTATTATCATTAAAAAACGACACCGGTCTTATGTTGAGGCTAACTCCAGAGAAAACATCATCTTGTAATTTTTCTTTAAGAGAATTTATAAATCTCTCATCTTCAGAAATTGCCCCTCCTATGTAGATTACTTCTGGATTAATAGCATAGGCTATGTTATATAAACCCATGGCAAGATAGGTAAACATCTTATCTACCTCTTCATAGAAAGGATTTTCTTTCTTAAGATACTTATCAAATATTTCATATGTGTCCAAATCTATACCGTATTTTTCTTTTATAGTACGCCTTACATTTGGCAAAGTGCCTAGACTGGATAGATTTTTGATTTTACCAAAATCATTAAAGAGCATATAGCCAAACTCCCCGCTTTCAAGACTTAAGCCCCTAATGATTTTGGAATCTTTTACTAGGGCCCCTCCTATACCTGAGCCAATTATGACAAAGGCCAGGAGATTTTCTTTAGGTTTTTTGTAATAGATTTCTCCAAGAGCTGCGCAGTTTGCATCATTTTCAATAGCAACCGGGATAGAATATTTATCTTCTATGAGACTTGCAAAATTTTCCTCAGCCAAGTAATTGAGAGCACTTAATCCTCCTACTTTAAGGCTTTTGCTATCCACCGTTCCAGGAGATGAAAATCCTATAGCTTCTATATCATAATCCTTAAGGAAAGATTCTATCGTCTCTTCTAAAAACTTTAAAAATTCTTTCATAGTCGGAAGGCTTTTTTCTGAGTCTTTCATAATTATTTTTTCATTTTCTATAAGTGCATACTTGGTGGATGAGCCACCAATATCAAATACTAAATACATTGTTTTCCTCTTGTGTTATAATTATCTCTAGGAGTGATCAAATGACAAACGCTAATTACAATTTTATTATGGATATAATAAGCTCAAAAAATATAAATTTATCTAAGTCTGAAAATATAATCGTCGATAAAATCAAAGATATAGATGTCGATTTTACTCATATAAATATCAATGATTTATCCGAGATTCTAGACGTTTCAAACTCTACCATAACTAGATTTGCCCAAAAGCTTGGCTTTGATGGTTTCTCTGAGCTAAAGTTTGA
The DNA here is from genome assembly GCF_900290195.1 of Anaerococcus marasmi. Lineage (GTDB taxonomy): Bacteria > Bacillota > Clostridia > Tissierellales > Peptoniphilaceae > Anaerococcus > Anaerococcus marasmi. Next base: position 1,274,254 of record NZ_OLMF01000004.1, read on the forward strand.
TATTTCTAAAAAACCTAGGATGACTAAGTCGCTTAGCCAAGAGATTTATATGAATTTTATTGATTCTATCGAGCCCTTCGATATGGATACGGTTAAATTCATCAAATCCTTTGATACTTTTGGAAGGATTGCCGTTATAGGAATCGGCTCATCTGGCCTTTGCGCTAATGAATTCGTCTACAAATTTGGAGAAATCGGTCTAAATAATACCGACTACGCCAAGGAGCCTTACAGTATAAATCTTCTTACGAAAAGCCTTGGTGCAGATGACTTGTTGATAGCTATCTCCCTTTCTGGCGAAAATCACAATCTCCTAGAAGGAGTTCGCTTCGCTAAAGAGAAAAAGGCAAATATCCTCGCCATAACTGGCAATAAGGAGTCTACTCTAAAAAATATAGCGACAAATACTATCTTATTGCCTCCTTATCCTAGCTATTCATATAAGATTTCAAAGATTTTTCCTGTGACCTTGATCCTTGATATGATTTGTGAGGCCTATCTTAGTTAGCCTTTACCAGATCAATCCCTATATATCTTAGGACTGCCTCAACGAATATAGAGTTAGCCCAAGAGAACCAATCTCTGGTATATTTACTAGGATCATCCTTGTCGAAGCCCTCATGCATCAAATATTTTCCTGCGTGAGTTTTTTCAAAATAAGCCAAAATACGGTCCATATCCTCCCTAGAATCTGCTGTCATAAGCTCCATTGCTAGAGCCAAATGCCAGATATAGTCTTTGGGGGTATGGTCTGATCCAATTCCCTTGGCCGCCTTTCCTTCAAAATAATTCTTGTTCTTATCTGAAAGGATAAAAGCTCTGGTGTTTTTATAAATTGGATCTTTCTTATCTACATAACCCAAATAAGGAAGGGAAAGTAAGCTTGGGATGTTGGCATCGTCCATCAAATTATAAGATCCAAGCCCATCAGTTTCGTAGGCATAAATTTCGCCAAAATCTTCATCTTCTATAATTCCATACTCTCTAATTCCACGATCTATCTCGCAAGCCAAGTCGTACATATTATCACATAGGTCGAGCCTAATTTCTGCATGTCTTAGGGCTTTGGCAAGTCTTTTCAAAGCTACAGTAGCAAAGGCATTGGCAGGAATAAGGTATTGGTATAGGCAGGAGTCATCACTAGGCCTAAAACCTGTCCAACTCATTCCTGTAAAGCCTGTCTCAGTTCCTCTCTTGCCATTTCTTAGGGAATCTGAAGGAGCCCAAGGGTCAGGTCTTTCGAATTCATAGGACGAATTTTCATGATTTTGCTCAAGCTTAATAAGATCAAGGATTTTTTCTAAAACTTCTAAAAATTTTTCGTCGAAAATCGTCTTATCACGAGTTTTCTCATAGTACATATAAGCTACTTCCATGACATAACAAAGCGAATCTAGCTCGTACTTTCTCTCCCAAACCCAAGGAGAATCAAAGTCTGTTATGTCCTTATCGCTCCAACTCCTTCCGCTAGCACTTTGGTTAAATGCATTGGCGTAGAGATCCTTGTCTAGACAAAATATTTGTCTCTTTAGAACTTTCCTAATAAGTTCATCCGCCTCTTTGCTATCTACATAAAAGAGGGGTCTGATTTGTCCACTAGAATCTCTTAGCCACATGGCCTCTATGTCTCCAGTTATTACGAAGACATCTCCCCTTTCGGTTTCTTTCATAGTCGTTGTGAAAGTGTTGTTGATTGCCTTTTCGAAAATTTTCTTTATATCTGGGCTAAGATCATCACTTTCCTTAACCTTACTGGTCAACTCTTTTACAATTTCTTTCATTAAAGCTCCAATCTAAATGTTTTAATTTCAAAAGGAGGAATTTCTCCAAAAGGTCCGTCTTTTATCTTCTTTCTCGCCAAAATGTCATATTCATCCGCGGAAATATCAATAGCTTTAGAATAAGGACTAGGATTAAATATTCTAAGGAAGGCTTCTCCCTCTTCATTTCTAAAAATCGTAGAAAATAGATTATCTCCCAAATCTATTTTAGGGATTGTCAAAGATATATCTTTATCATTCTTATCCGAAAGATTTAGGCTAAAGAAGTCTACTCTAGCCTTAAGGATATCTCTCCTATTTCTATCAATATCTTCCTTAAAACTATCAAAATAAAAGTCAAACTCCATATCCCTTAGCTCGTCTTTTATAAGCTGGGCATCTGGAGTAGAAAAATATCCCCAATCTCCAAGCTCTCCGACTGACCTAAAAAGTGTTATGAAAAGACCCTCATCTTCTACCATTTCATATTCCGCAGGACCAAGGGCTGATACTCCAAAACCTCTCTTATCATTATCCATAACTTGAACATATCTGTTGAAATTTTGTGAATAATCTGGGTTCTTCCATGTTTCTGGAGCATAGGCATCTCTTTTGACACATTCAAAGATAGACTCAGCAAACACCTTATCAGTTTTTAAATCATGACCGAAAAGCACTCTCATCCTGTGATCTTTGCTTACATTTTTAAGCCTTATCTTAATTTCTATAGGAGCTTTCTTATCGAAGATTTTTATCTCCTTTTCGATTATCATATCGACATAGGTCTTACTCCTATTAGCCTTTCTTCTTGTGATATCATTAAGGCGAATTTGCTCATCCTTTAGCTTATCCTCCGCTCCTTCTGGCAGGGAGAATTTTTCCTTAAGCCTAATGATAGTCTTATCATTTTCCCTGATGATTTTTTTATCTATCAATTTTCCTCCAACAATCCTTAGCTTGTCAGAAGACTGTCTATAAATATATTCATTTCCTATATCGCCTGTATCTTCTATGGTGAGGACGTCTTTGTAAGTTATTTGATTTGTCTTATCGTAAATATCAAGGCTTGCCTTATCTTTAATTTCTATCCTATAATAAGCATTTTCGACTATGTTTTCTTCTATTTCTTTAGATTCAAAGGAAGATTGTCCCTCTACTAACCTTAGAATTTTCTTCTCAAAAGAGTCAAGTTCTAGGCTGAAACGGATTTTGATTTTATTGGCAAAGTAAGGTTTTCTAAACTTATCATTAGGAAGTTCATAGGAAAATCCAGTCCCCAAATATGTGATTTCAGCGGGAATTTCCTCGCCTTTTTCGTCAACTAGCTTGTAGCTTTTTATCTCTTTTTCAGATAAGCTATCGTAAACTTCTGGGAAATCTATGCCGAAAAACTTCCTATCAACTTCTATTTCTCTTTCAACTTCCTTAAGTTTCCTGTAAGGAAGGGTATTTATGACACAGATACTATTTTTCTTGATATTTTGGGTGTTTTCTCTGATTTTTTCCCTAGCTAAATCTTCGAGATAGTCGACTCCTTCACTTACACTCTTAAAGCGTCTGAGATTGCCATCGTGAACCGAATCTACAGAGCAAGCGCATATGCTGTCGTGGGGATGATTTTTGATTAGATTTTTATAGAAATAATCGATCTTTTCCCTAGGATAGTCTTTACTTTCGACAAAAAGAGTAAACAGTGGTTGGATGATCTCTTCAAGTCTCATCTCCAAAGTCTTGTTGTATTTTTTTAGATAATATCTAGAAGATGAAGTAGAATTCAAAGTCCACCAACCATCAGTCGTTTGACTTCTAAGCTCGCCTTTTATGGTGTCGATATCTTTAACTTCTTTTTTTACACTTTCAAAATAAAGGTCTAAGTTTGAGTGAACAAATTCATAATCTTCATAAAGCTCGTTTGCCTTTTTTATGATTTGCCCAATGTTTTTTTGAACTGGAGAGTGGTCGCAACCGTTCATCAAGAGCAATTGATTAGTTGAGGCGTACCTTTCCATATCTTCAATCTTCTGATCCATATAAGCTTTAAGCTCACGCTCATCTTCAGGAATGTCTAGTCCATTGCTATACCAGTTAGCAAAAAGAATCCCCAAGACCTCGTCACCATTAGGAGCCTTCCAATAAATCTCTGAGTTTTTGGAAGTGAAATCGTCTATAACCACATTGTCAAAGCCTGTAGCCTTGACACCTCTTCCAAAGTAGGCGACTTTAATTCCAGCTTTTTGAAGAATTTGGCTAGCTTGACCAATATTGCCAAATGTATCTGGGAAATAGCCAATCATCGAAGGCTTTCCCCACTTTTCTATGCTTTCTATTCCTAGACTTAAATTTTTGATATTAGATTCGCCGCTTGTGAGAAAGGCATCTTGCAAGATATACCAAGGACCTAGCTTTAGCTTACCGGCCTCGATTAATTCCTCGATTATCTTTCTATTTTCTGGCTTCACTTCAAGATAGTCTTCTATAGGAAGATAATGGCCATCAAGCCAATAATACTTAAAATCAGGATCCTCGAAGGCTTCTATCACCCCATCCATTAGATCGATTAGGCGCATATGGTGCTTTTCATAAGGCATGTACCATTCTCTATCCCAGTGGGTATGGCTTACTACGTGGATGGTCTTTTTCATTTTTCTACATCCTCCATGAGTTCTTCGTAGATTTTCTCCAAGACTCTAGAAGTTTTGACCTTCCTATCTTCTATAGTATCTAGTCTAAATTCTTTATAGATTTTTACCTTACAATCGCTACATTTATCATAGAAGCTTGAAGCTTTCTTAAAATCTTTGTCTATTGCTGCCTTAACAGCTTCTGATAGATATGATAGGCAGGTGAAAAATGGCTTTACCTCATCGTACAATTTATCATTGCTGTAGTTTTTAAAGTATGAATCTATAGCTCCTATCTTCTTATCAAGCAAGCTTTTTACTTCTTCGAAGTCCTTATCCCTATAAGCTAGGGCAATTTCCCCATCTTCCTTATATTTCTTATCATCAAATCTATCATAAACTCCTGAGGCAAAGAAGGAATCAGCTATTACGAAAAGATCTGACGCTACTTTTTCGTCAATGTAGGCTAGGGCTCTTTTGAAAGATTCAACAGGGACAAACCCTTCTGGATCTTTGGCAAATTCTCCTATTTGATAGACAGATATCTTGCTTAACTCTGCCTGATTCATTGGGTTTGATAGGATTGACTTATAGTTTGTCTCACTTGAATCATAAAACTCAAATATTTCCATAAATATTCTATCTCTTAAATAATCATTGACCGGCCAGTTAAGCCATATATTAGCTTCCTTTTGGGAAAGCTCTGTAAATTTTTCTTGAGAAGCCTTTGTAATAGGTACAACTACGTCATAGCCTGTCCACAAGATTTCTAATCTATCAAGACCGGAAAAGAGCTTAAAGTATTCTTCCCCCTTCTCATCAATCCAGGCACTATTATACCAAGGATGGACAAATAAAAGTTTGCCATTTTCATAAGTATCCAATTTCTTTAAGATATCCTTCACTAATCTTAAATGAAATTCTCTTTGCTCGTAGGCTAAGTCTCTGTCTATATCGTCCATGCAAAGGGCAAAGGAAGTCACACCAGCTTCATGAAGGCTATCGTACTTTTTAAATAACTTATCGATTTCTTCTTCATATAGATTAAAATCTATCAAATTTTGTCCTGGATGAATGGCCCAAACAAAATCGACTCCCTCGTTTTTTGAAAGACTGGCAAGCTTACTTATCTCAGCTAATTTATCCTCTGGATAAGGTTCTCTCCATTTTACATTATGGTAAGGGTCATCCTTTGGTGCATAGACATATTGGTTCATATCTATATCGGATAGAAATTTAATCATAGACATTCTTTCTTCAAAGCTCCAAGGAATCCCGTAGAATCCTTCTATAACACCTCTTTTTTCTAGCATATTAACTCCTAAATCTTTTCATATTCTCTAAAAATACTTCCAATAAATGAAATAATTTTCACTATAATTTGCAAAAGTAAAGACCTATGCCTAAACATAAGTCTTTATTATTTCTACTTCCTATCCCAATTGTCTAATTGAGCTTGGACTTCTTATATCAACTTATCAATTCCAGCAGTATTAAGCTTATCTAAGAATTCTTGATAATAGTCCTCGTCGAAGGCACCTGTTTTGAGATTTTTCTCGTATTCGAAAATTGTCTGTTCAACATTTCCTGCCTCGCTTTCAACGCTTTTCCTATCAAAGTTGAAACCTAGTATAGGAGAAGGCTCTAAATTCTCTAAAAACTTATCTAGTTTTTTCTTAGCTTCTGGCGTGTCAGAATCTTCAGATGTAGTAAGTGGTGTCATATTTTCTGAGGCAAGGAATGTAAAGGCTGGTACGTCATATTTAGTATCTTCGTATTTTTCAACCTTTCCATCTACTAAATCGTAGTGCTTACCTTCTATTCCATAGGTTAGATATCTCATAAGCTCCTTATCGCTATACATTCTGTTTAGAAAATCCATAGCCAATTCTTTGTGCTCAGATTGGGAGTTGATAGCGGCAAGAGAACCAGTAGCTTTTTGATTTGTTACTATTGTTTTGTTACCTGCTGGGGAGGATATGACTTCGCACTTGAAGGAGTTAGACCAAATCCCATCTGAATCTGGCCCTCCTTCAGCCTTGGTTACTAGCCACCTATCTCCTTCCTCACCATCTCCCGCATTCATCTGAGGAGCTGATGGGTTAATGTAACCCTTGTCCATGTAGTCTTTTAGAACGTCTAATTGTTTCTTAAGCTCTGGGTCAGCCCAGCTGTTGTAGGCAATGAGCTTTCCATTTTCTTCTTTTACTGCAACTCCTGGTGTCGCTTCAGACTGTGGAGTTGGTGTTTGGAGGAGGAAATCACTTACTATGTTGAAAGGGTAATCGACGCTTGCTTCATTTTCCTTTACCTCTTTAAGATAAGGTTCAAGGTCTTTTATAGTCTTTACACTATCTATATCGATCTTGTATTTGTCTACATAAGCTTTATTCCAAACAAAATAGTTGCCTGGAACGACATTTTTGGCAGCTGCTGGAGCTCCGTATAATCTTCCTTCGATAGAAGCTCCCTTTAATACATCTTCTGAAAGAGAATCTTTTATAGCTTGACCTTTTTCATCTATAAGTTCTGTTATGTCGGCAAAAGCTCCCTTTTCTACTAAGTTTTTGTAAGGACCTGACCAGTTAGCTGTAAAGGCTATATCCCAGTCATCTCCTGCATTTGACGCGAGTTGAAGTCTTTGTTCATATTCGCCCCAATCGAAGAATTGTAGGTTTATATGATAACCTGCATCTAGGCTATCTAGATATTTATTAATAGCTTCTACAACCTCTCCTGTATCTTCTTGGGGAGTTCCCACATCATAATATGTTATGGTAGGAATTTCTTCTGAATCTTTTTTGACTTCTTCTTTCTTATCTGAAGCCTGACAACTAGAAAGACTTAGGCTAAGTCCAACTAGGAGTGTGCTTATGCCAATTTTTTTTAGTAAGTTCATCTCTCCTGCTTTCTTCTAATTACTTATCAGCGCCTTCCCAATTATCTAATTGTGCTTGTACTTCTTCTATTACCTTTTCGATTCCTGCTGTATTTAGTTTGTCTAGGAATTCTTGATAGTAGCTTTCGTCAAAGGCACCTGTCTTAAGGTTGATGGTGTATTCGCTTTGTGTTTGTTGAACATTTGCTATTTCTGTTGCGATTTTTGATTCGTCTAGGGTAAATCCTAATACTGGAGATGCTACTAGTTTGTCTTCAAATTCTTTTGCTTCCTTATCGAATTCTTCATCGCCAATTCCAGGAGCTCCATCTAGTGGAGTTCTGTTGAATGCACATAGGAAGGTAAATGATGGTACATCGTAATCATTATCTATTCCATCGGAATCCTTATTGTGTTTTACAACTTTTCCGTCTTTGTATTCGAAGTTTTTGCCTTCAACACCGTAAGATAGCATATCTTGTAGGTTTTTATCTGTGAACATTCTGTTGATAAAGTCCATAGCAAGTTCTGCCTTATCAGTTTGTGAGTTAATAGAAATCATCTTTCCTGTAGCCTTATCGTTAGATATAAGAACCTTATCTCCAATGATATTTGATACTACTTCGTTACGTGGTGCAACTGACCATATAGCTGCAGAACCTGGCTCTCCTTCACCTTCAGTAAGTAGAACTTCATTTTCTGGCATTACTGTTCCTGGCTCAACTTGTGGAGCTGATGGTGAGATGTAGCCTTTGTCCATATAGTCTTTCATCTTCATGATTTGTTCTTTATAAAGATCATCTGCATATAGGTTGTAAGCTTTGAGCTTGCCATCTTCTTCTCTTACAGCAACTCCATCTGTAACTTGATATACAGGTTCTGGCATAGCGAACAAGAAGTCCTTAGATACACCAAATGGATATTGTACGCCTTCTTTTTCTTTTATTTCTTCAAAGATAGGCTCTAATTGGTCTATATTTTGGATATTCTTGTAGTCGATATTGTATTTATCAACCATGCTCTTTGTCCATACGAATTGGTTAGCTGCAACAACTCCTGGATATGCTGCAGGGATTCCGTAAACTTTACCATCTACACTAACACCTTTTAGCATATCAGGATTGATTAAATCAACAAATTCCTTGCCTTCCATTAGGTCTGTTAGATCCATCAAGGCATTTTGTGATACTAGGGTTTTGTAAGGTCCTGCCCAGCTTGCAGTAAAGGCTAGGTCCCAATCTTCTCCTGTTGATGAAGCAAGTTGGAGTCTTTGTTCATAATCTCCCCAATCATAGAAGACTAGATTTAGGTGGTAACCCGCTTCTTTTTCATCTAGGTATTCGTTAATCTTACTTACTGTCTCTTCAGTTCCTGCTTGTGGAGTTCCTATGTTAAGATAAGTTAGGGTAGGAACTTCATCATCTTTAGCATTCTTGTCTTTCTTATCGTCTTTGTTTTCTTTGTTTTCTGCGTTTTCGCTAGTTTCGGTTTTGTTTTTCTCTTCTACATTTCCGTCATTGTTTCCGCAAGCTGAAATGCCTAGAGCAAGCATTAGAGCCATTGATGTGTAAGCAAATTTTTTAACTAAATTCATTTTTCCCTCCTTATTAATGAATTATTCCTTAACTGCTCCCAATGTTAGGCCACTTATGAAGTATCTTTGGAAGAATGGATATGTTATTGCAATTGGCGCAGTTGTTATAACTACTATAGCCATTCTCAAAGTCTCCTGTGGCAAAGTTTTCATCGCCTGATTCGCTACACCTCCTATTTGGCTACCTCTTGATGCGAGGAAAGCCGTTGAATTTTGTATTCTAATTAAGAGATATTGGACAGGTATTTTATCTAAGTCATCTATGTATAGCATAGCGTTATACCAATCGTTCCAATACCCTAATGTTAAGAATAGTCCAATTGTTGCAAGTACCGGCAAGGATAGGGGAAGCACTACTTTGAAAAATATTTGAAATTCATTAGCTCCATCAATCGTTGCAGCCTCTATCAAGGCTTTTGGTATACTTGTTTGAAAAAACGTCCTCATTATTATGATATTAAAGGTTCCTAGAAGTAAGGGTAAGATAAGCGCCCACACCGAATTTCTAAGACCTAAAAATTGTGTCATTACTAGATAACTTGCTACAAGTCCTCCGGAAAACAACATTGGTATAGTTGAGACTTTTGTGAAAAATCCCTTAAATTCAAAGTCATCTCTGGATAGGGCGTAGGCATACAGAGTAGTAAGGATTAGGGCAAGTATTACACCAACCACTGTTATAAATATCGATACCTTGTAGGCTTGAACTATTGATGAACCCGAGCTAAAAATTAGCTTATAGGCATCGAAGCTAATTTTTTCCGGAAACAAACTATAACCATTTGTAGCAAGCGTTGACTCATCCGTAATTGATATAATAAATACAAAGAGGAAAGGCAAAATCGCTGATATAGTAAGTAGTATCAGATATAAATTTAATCCTATGTTAGCTCCCTTACTTACTTCTAAGGGATCAAAATGCTTTTTCTTATTTACTTTTTGCATATATCCTCCTAGAAAAGTGATCTTTGTGGATCGTATTTTTTGACAATCTTATTGGCACCGATGATTAGGACTGCTCCAACTGCTGATTGGAGAAGGGATACGGCTGATGATAGGCCTATGTCTCCGTTTTTCATAAGAGCCCTAAATACATAAGTATCGATTACATTTGTCACTGAATACAAAGGTCCTGAATCTCTTGGTACTTGGTAGAACAAACCGAAATCTGCCCTAAATATATTAGCAAGACTCATTATAAATAAAACAGTTACAACAGGTTTTAGCATTGGTATGGTGATGTATTTTATCTGCTCCCACTTGCTTGCCCCATCCATTACAGCTGCCTCGTAATAGGTCTTATCTATTCCTGATAGGGCCGATAGATAAACTACAGTGTTATAACCTAGGCCCTTCCAAGCATTAATGATTACCAAAAATACAGGCCACCAAGTCTTGGTTGTGTACCAATTCTTACTTCTTCCACCGAATTTCATAATAAGTGCATTTATCAAGCCCTTATCTGGTGATAGAAAGGCAAATACCGCATAAGAAATTACAACCCAAGACAAGAAATATGGCAGAAAGAGCGAAGTTTGATAGAACTTCGCAGCTTTCCTGTTTAAAAGCTCATGTAGGGCTATGGCGGTAAACATAGCAAGAACTATATTCACAACTATAAAGCAGGCATTGTACAAGATCGTATTTCTTATGATAGTCCAAGCGTCATTACTTTGAAAGAAGAATTTGAAGTTATCAAATCCAATCCATTCGCTATGAAAGAGATTATAGAAGAAATTCTTAGAAAAGACCTTGTAGTCCTTAAAGGGAATGATCACCCCAAACATAGGCAAATAGCTCATTATAGCAAACCAGATAAAGCCTGGCAGGCAAAAGGCCATAAGAGGTAGATTTTTCTTAAATCTTTGGCTAAATGGTTTTTTGGCTTTTTTCTTTCTTCTTTTTAATTCCTTTTGGTCAATTACTTTTACTTGACCCTGATTTTTATTTTCCATTTTAACCTTCCTTATAAGTTCTTGACTTTAGTCTCATTTATGAAAGTTCCCAAAAATCCCATTATAATTACAAAGACATAAGTCCAAAGGATATTTGTAATAAGTAAACTTTCTATAACTTCCCAGACAAAGCCGATAATAATTGCATATATTGGGAATCTAAATGTTAGTAAGCTTGAATTCTTGATAGTCTTTATAAATCCAATTTCTTCTCTAAAAGCCCTTTGTAATATTGTATAGAAAATTATATTTCTAAATATTAAGCTTAAAAATATCCTAAATACAAAGAGGATTAACGCATCACTTTCTAAAATTCTTAAGGCATCAGAGAAATAAAAGTAGAGACTAAATATCAAAGCATAAGTCAAATACTTTTTGATGAAACTTTCTCCAAAAACATCTTTAAAATAAGGCCTATAATAGGACTTGTAATCAACAAAAACTGACTTTACAGCTACAAACTCCCTTTCCAAAGCAATGGCCAAAAGACCAATTAAGGGAGTAAACAATAAAATATATCTTATTAGACTTCCCTCGATTAGGAGATTTACCAAAATTAAGGGTAAAATTATCAAGCTTGTATATACTATAGACAAAAGAACGAAGAGTATAAGCTCCCCGACCTTGCCCAAAGATTTTGATAGAGCTTGCATTATACAATTCTCATTGATGTATCTTTATCGAATAAATGGATTTCATCTAAGTTGATATCTAGATTTATATCGTCGTCTTTATCGATTCCTTTAAATTTACCTTGGACCTTTACTGCTATCTGACTTGCAGCTTCTTCCGCTCTAGCATAAAGAATCGATTCATCACCAAGCATTTCTATATTTTCTATCCTTGCCTTGATTGATCTTGCGCTTTCGCCTTCAGTATTCACAGAAAAAGACTCTGGTCTTATACCAACAATTATTTCCTTTCCTTCGTATGCTTTTAAAGCTTCTTTTTGTTCATCAGTTACTGGAATATCGTCATTACCAACTTGAATCTTGGAATTTATTACCTTACCATTGAAAAAGTTCATTGGAGGAGATCCAATAAAGTTTGCTACGAAAATATTAGCTGGAGTATCGTAGATTTCTTCCGGAGTTCCAACTTGTTGCATGTAGCCATCTTTCATTACTACAATCCTTGAAGCCATTGACATAGCCTCAGTCTGATCATGGGTTACGTAGATAGTTGTAGTATCAAGCTGGTCATGGATTTTGGATATTTCTGTTCTCATCTGAACCCTAAGCTTAGCATCTAAGTTAGATAGAGGCTCATCCATAAGGAAGATATCAGCTTCCCTTACTATAGCACGTCCTAGGGCAACTCTTTGTCTTTGACCTCCGGATAAGGCTGCTGGTTTTCTATCCAAAAGATTAGTCAACTCGAGCATTTCTGCTGCTCTTTCTACTTTTTTCTTAATCTCATTCTTATCTACCTTTTGAAGCTTAAGACCAAAGGCCATGTTATCAAAAACTGTCATGTGTGGATAGAGGGCGTAGTTTTGAAATACCATGGCGATATTTCTATTCTTAGGGCTAACCTCATTCATAAGCTCGCCGTCGATGTATAAATTCCCCTCAGATATTTCCTCAAGACCTGCTATCATTCTAAGTGTTGTAGACTTTCCACAACCAGATGGTCCGACAAAAACAATAAATTCTTTATCTTCAATTTCTAAATTGAAATCAAATACTGCTTGAACTCCATTAGGATAAATTTTATCTATGTGCTCTAATTTTAAATTTGCCATTATTACTCCTTACATATGATTTATGAAAAGGATTTACTATTATGTAAATTCGCTTATCGCTAATATTATTTTATAATATTTGCATAAAAAAAGCAAGGAAATAGGTAAATAAACACATTTTCAGTATATTTATCCACTCCTTGCACCTTTTGAAAATATTTTCATTTTATGTCATGCAAATGTTTTATTCGCTTACTGTTGAGGCTTCTACAAGACTTAAATCTCCCTTAAAGTCAAATTTCTTCACATCATTTGTTAGGATAAAAAAGTCTCCCTTCTCGATCTCATAGGACTTATCCTCTATAATAATCTCGCCACTTCCATCAACTACACTATAAAGAAGATAAGGTTTTTCCCTTTCAAATTCACTTATTCCTTCTATCTTATATTCATTAACTTCAAAGTATCTATTACGAGTCAGGATTCTCCCCTTAAGGCCGTCCCTTTCGAATTCTTCGATTTTTTCCTTGTTTTTGTTTATTTTAATAGCCTTTTTGGACTCTTCTAAGTGGAGGTCTCTAAGTTTCCCGTCATCATCTTTTCTATCATAGTCATAGAGCCTGTAGGTTATATCGCTTGCTTGTTGGATTTCTAGGATTAGTGAGCCCTTCTTTATGGCATGGACTGTGCCTGCCTCTACGAAAAAGAAATCGCCCTTCCTCGCTGGAACTTCCCTTAAAAGCTCATCCCACTTTCTCTCATCAATGAGTCTTATAGCTTCCTTTTTATCATCTACCTTAAGGCCGTAGATAATTGAGGCAGGCTCTTCATTTAGGATGTACCAACATTCTGTCTTTCCCCTAGAATCTTCAAGCTCTTTTGCCATAACGTCATCTGGGTGAACTTGGATTGATAGGTCAGTATTGGCATCTATAATCTTAACAAGAAGTGGAAAGGTCGCCTCTTTTGGATTTCCGAAAAGGTCTTTGTGCTTTTGGTAGACTTCTTCTAGGCTTTTTCCCTTAAACTCTCCATTAGTGATAACAGAGCTCATATCTCCCATATCAGAGATAGCCCAGTACTCACCTGTCTTATCTGATGGAATATCGTAAGAATAGATTTCTCTAAGTCTCTTTCCTCCCCAGATTTTCTCTCTGAATTTTCCTTCTAGGAATAAAATTTTCTCCATAAAATCTCCTCTTTCGTTTTCTTTCTCTTATCTTATAATAAATTTTAGGAAAAGTGAAATCTAAGCTCAAAAAAGGACCAAATGCCCTCTCAGACTGTTGAATAAGGTACAAAATCCAAAAGGAAGCGTTCCATTCGGAAGAAATTTCAAGAAATTCAAATCGAAATAAACGCCCGTAAATCGCATTGTTCGGGCCTTAGCGAGTTTGCGATTTACAGTATTATGAGATTTAGAATTCCTAAATTTCTGTAGTTGGATAAGCGTTTTTGGATTTTGTCTACGCTCTGAAAGGAGCGAAAGGCCCTCTTATTTATCTTGCAAGAGATCCCATTGGGTCCCATGGTTTTAGGTGGATTGGGTCTTTGTCCCAGGCTTTTCTCTGATCTTCTGTTAGATATTTCTTATCTACTGCGATTTGATACATATATTCATCAAACCAAGCATTGCTCATTACTAGATAGCCCTTGTTTCCTGCCCTATCTCCCCAAGAGTTTTCTATCTTCCATCTTACTGGTTTTCCGTCTTCGTCTAGGTCAACTCCTGTAAATACCATGGCGTGAGTCATCAAGCTTTCTGAGTAGTCAAGTCTTTCTTCCTTAGTCATCTCAAAGTCTAAGTCGAAGATTTCTTTGATATTAAAGGCCTTGGTATCGAGGATTCCTTCTTCTCTGATGAAGCTTTGGCCTACATCGCAGCCCATCCATACAGGAAAACCGTCTTTAAGTTGCTTGATAGCCGCTTTCTTTAATTCATCTATAGGAAGATTTAGGTATTTAACTTCCTTTCCTTCTACGACATTACCCAGATAATCTACCGTAAAAGTTTCGTTAAATGGCTTATCTTCGGTAGGTGCATTGATTAGAGAAATGTAGTCATCTATATCCATCTTCACATATTTGTCGAAAAACTCCTTAGGAGTAAGGTCTTTCTCCTTTATATAATTATCGTCCTTATCTCTCGCCTCAAAGTCGATTTTCTTTGGAGGAGTTCCTAAAACTACACTTAGGGCCTTGTAAATATGTTCGTTAAAGCCCTCCTTCATAGCTTCTAAGTCTTCTAGGCTCTTTCCTTCTCTGTGGGCATTTCTTAAATCTTTAGCAAAAGATCTTAGCATTTTTGTAAGATATGCATCCATCTCTCTTGTAGCAGATGAGGATTTCACTTCAGGCATGGCATATTTTGGAACAACTCCGTATTTCTTAACCAAATTTACAAACATATCCCATTGTCCCCCATCTCCCAGAGGATCAGCAAGGATGTGTTTCACAAGTCTTCCTTGAAGATCACAGTCTACAGTTTTAATAATAGATTCTAGGAAATAATTGCTCTTTTCTAGCTTATCAAAAAATAGAGGATAGGCTTGGGAAAGCTCGAAAGTTTCGAGATTGTAATCCTTGATAATCCTATATCTCATGGTGTTTAGGGCAGAGAACATCCAGCAACGACCAGATTGCTTTTGGTCTGTTATCTCTCCTTGCTTAAGTTCAATCGAAAAGGAGTGGCGCATGTCCTTGATCACATCAGGATCAATTGCAGCTTCTGTAATTCCATTTCTTGTAACTGCACTTTGGGCAATCACATTTGCCCTGTCAGCATAAAATTTTTCGTCTAAGTCTTTAAATTTATCTTTGTTAATCATTTTTTCACCTCAATATTATTTTACCGAAAAAGATATGAATTGATAGTTATTATTAATTAGATCCTGTCTAGATATTCTAAGGTTTCTCTGATATGGGCATCTGGAAGGTCATCAATATCGGAAAAAGAAACTCCCATTACTACTATTATATATTCCTTGCCATCTTTTTCGGCAAGAGTCGCCCAGCAAAGGCCTGCATCGTCCGTAGTTCCACTCTTTCCTCCGATAATCTCAAAACCATTTTCTTCATAATCCTTAAGGTGAGAAAAAATAGTGCTTTCTATGTAGACTCCATCTGGATGTTCATTTGTCGCTTGCGATAGGTAGTCTCTCTTAGTAAAAATCGCCCTGAAATTACCATCTTCTAGGCCATATTTGATAAGCATAGCACAATCTTTAGCCGACTGAAAGTTTCTCTTATCATCCATACCATCGGCATTGGCGTAGGTAGTATTTTCTAGATTAAGCTCTCCTGCCTTCTCGTTCATAAGGTCTACAAAAGAATCTATGCTTCCTGCCACATTAATCGCAAGGGAATCTGCTGCTTCTGCTCCAGATGCGAGTATTGTCCCATACATAAGGTCTCGGTAGGTCGTTGTTTCATTGGCAAGAAAACCTGCCATAGATGCATTTTCACTTACAGCTCTCATATAGGAATCATAATCGATTGGAGCAAGCTCTCCCAGGTCAGAAACATGGTCGAGGCTTACAAGAAGGGTCATGATTTTGGTAAGAGAAGCCATAGGAAGAGGCTTATTTTCATTTTTTCCGTAGACTTTTTTATCATCTGTAAGATTATATATATAAACAGCCTTGCTTTTAGAATCTTCTATATCAAATTTCGAATTCTTTTTTGAAAAATGTAAGCATCCAATAAGAAAAACTAGACCAAGACCTATCAAAATCCCATATTTTTTCTTCACTTATCTCTCCTTATTCGATTTAATCAGCTTTTAAATATTAGAAAAGCCCCAAAGGCTAATCTTATTTTTAAAGACTAGACTTTAGGACTTGATTTTCTTTGTGCTTATATTATTTTGCAGCTTTGATTGCTTCGTCTACTGCTGTTTTTAGAGCTTCGCTTGATACTGTTGCTCCAGATACGTTATCTACACCTTCAGTTCCGTTGTTCTTTTTGATTTCTTCAACTAATTGTGGAATTGCGTCTGCTCCAATTCCTTCTGTTTCTGTGTGGTCAACTTGGATGTCTTTGATTGTGTCTCCATCCATAGTTACTTTAACTTTGATGTCTCCACCGTAACCTGCTGCTGTAGCTTCACCAACTTTTTCACCTGTTTCAGTTGTTGCAGCTTCTTCTGTAGTTGCTTCCTTAGAAGCATCCTCTGGTTTAGCATCGTTAGCATTGTTTCCACAAGCTGTAAGAGCAAGTGCTAGTGCTGCGATTGCTGCGTATGATTTTATGTTTTTCATATAATTCTCCTTTTATTTTTCCTTTGTCCTCTGATTATACTACACACGTTTTCAATTTGCAAATTCCTAAACTTTCCTAGAATTTTCTTTAAATTTTTAAGATAAATTTATAACATTTTAAAGTTCTATCTTAATTAGCTAAAGGGTTAAGCTTTTACTAGAACTTGGTCAATGACTTGTTTGATATTTGCTAATTGATAAATCTTTAAGTCCTTGAAGTCTTTGCTATCGATTGAGTTTTTGGCTACGAAGGCTTCCTTATAGCCTAATCTTTCAATTTCTTTTAGCCTTTGTTTGATTTGAGGAACCTTCTTAAGCTCTCCTGTAAGTCCTACTTCTGCTATGAAGACGCTCTTGTCAGAAACTGGTACCTTCATCAAGGATGAAGCAATGGATACCATTATAGCTAGATTTACTGAAGGCTCGCTTAGCTTGATGCCTCCAGTTGTCTTTATAATTACATTGTAGTCATAAAGATTTAGGCCTGCTCTTTCT
Organism: Anaerococcus marasmi; assembly: GCF_900290195.1. Lineage (GTDB taxonomy): Bacteria > Bacillota > Clostridia > Tissierellales > Peptoniphilaceae > Anaerococcus > Anaerococcus marasmi. The sequence goes on from NZ_OLMF01000004.1 coordinate 1,291,500, forward strand.
TGAAGAATTGAGATTAAGGTGTTTAGGTCATCTCTTCTTAGGGAATCTCCTATCCTTTGTGGGTAGGGCATGAAGGATTTTGATACTAGAGATTCTATCTCAACTTCTAGTAGCCTAGAGCCTTCTTTTGTTACAGAAATAGCTGATCCTTCTATATCTTCGCTTCTTTCTGTGATAAAATACTCACTAGGATTTGTGATTTCATTTAGACCGTCTTCATCCATAGAAAATAGGCCGATTTCTCCAGTTCTACCGAACCTGTTTTTAGTCGAAGTTAAAATCCTTAGGTCTTCCTCGCTTTCTCCATCAAGGACTAAGACCGTATCTACCAAGTGCTCCAATGTCCTAAGACCTGCCATCTCGCCTTTTTTGGTCATATGGCCTATCATTATAACAGCCCTTTTTCTTTCGCTATCTTTTGCAATGTCAACCGCCTTGTTGGCGACCTCTATAGTTTGGGTTGGGCTTCCTTGTTTGTTATCAAGTTCTGCCAGGCTAAAGGTTTGGATAGAGTCTAGAAAAACTATGTCGGCATCCACATTTTTTATTTCCTTTATAGCAAGGTCCATTGAGTTTGTCGAAAGAATCCAGATATTTTCAGAAAGGTCAGACATAATCCTGTCTGCACGTGACTTGATTTGGCTCTCGCTCTCTTCTCCTGAAATATATATTACCTTAAGGCCCTTATCTGCGTAGGACTTTGAAAGTTGAAGGAGGAGGGTGGATTTTCCTGCGCCTGGTCTTGCTGTAAGAATCGAAACTGAATCTCTCACAAGCCCTCCTCCCACAGCCCTATCAAACTCGCTATAGGTTGATTTTATCCTTTCAGACTCATCTATAGCGATCGACTTAAGCTTTTTGGCATTTTTATCTTCTACTACTATGTTTTGCTTAGTAGCTTTTTTATCAACAATAACCTCATGCATGCTCCCCCACTTACCGCATTCTGGGCATTGACCAGCCCAAACTCCTTGGGTATGGCCGCAGGATGCACATTCATAGGCTTTTTTTGCTTTCGCCATTACATCTTCCTTAGAGATTCATTGGCAGAAAAGAATCTTATGGCTTCTGTCGGATCTTTCTTGTATAGGCTTTCATAGATATCTCTAGGGCTCTTTTCTTCTTCAAGGATTTCCCTTAAAGGATTTAGATAATGAGCCTCATCCTCTAGAGATCTTTCTGCCATATCTACAAATTCTAAGGCCCATTTATAGATTTCCTTATCCTTGTAGGTCGCATGAAGGCCGTATCTTTCAGTCCTACTTCTAAGATTTGTAAGTGACCTATAATCCATATCGGCAAAAATCTCATAGAGTCTATCAAGATTTTCTTCATCATAGAAGAGTCCCTTGATTAAGGCTAAAGCTGCAAAGTTATATGGATAAGGCACTTCATCTGGCATCCTAATTTCTATATATTTCTTAGCTCTTACATCTGGAAATACGATAGATAGGGCATGGAAAATCATCTCATCGCTTGAGTCTTTATCCATCACTTCTGAAAACTTAAGCCTTCCCTTGTAATGATCTTCCCCATCTTCATGGACGAATATTATGTCTGTATTTAGGATTTGTTCTGCATATTTTTCATAAGAGAAGTCATCATCAAAGGCAAATGGATAGACTCCAGTTCTTTGCCTATCACAATTATCCCAAATCATCTGACGGAGATTTCTCTTATCGTAAACTTCTCCTTCGAAAATATAGGCATTATCGAAGATCGAATAGAGGAAAGGAGAAAGGGCGCTTGCCACAAAGTATTTTTTCCTGAAATCTTCTTCATTTGCGTAGTCTATGGCGCATTGAAGGCTTGCCGTTCCCTTCATCATATTGTGGGCGTAGGCTCCCCCATTAATTCTAAAATATTCGTACATATAGTCATATCTTTTCTTTGGGATGATTTTGATATCTTCTATCTTGCTTTTTGGATGATAGCCAACACTCGCTAAAACTTGCCCTTTCTTTTCAAAAACTGGGACAAGCTCTCCCATAGCTTTTTTATAATCCTCGTATAAGTCATCAATATTTTTACGAGACTTAAGAGCGATTTCAAATTGGCTGGCTGGCTCTACAGAAATATCAAAGCCTTCCTTGCTCAAGCCCAAAATCTTTCCATCTTCTTCATGTTTTTCGTAGGAATCTTTAGAGATCTCCTCCATTGACTCTTCTATACCATCTTCTCCATAATAAGACACAGTCTCAAGGCTTGTGCCATCAACTACAAAATGTTCTGACTCAAAGCCTATAGCAAAGTCCTTTGGATCTTTTTCTCCACTTTTTATATAATTAACGATTTTTTGTATTTTTTCTTTATAATTCATATTAAACCTTCTTCATTTAGCTTTCTATCATTATACGCCTCTAGCTACTTTATCCCAAAGACATATAATTATCTTATGAAATACGCATTTTACAAAAGTAGGATTGGGATTTTGAAATTCTCCTACGATAAAAAAATCGAATCTATAAGTTTAGTGGAAAAAGCGAATAATTTATCCGAAAGGACACCAGCTACTGATAAGGTATTTGGACAAATCGAGGAATACCTTAGGGGAGAGAGGAAGGAATTTACAATTTATGATCTCCTAGAGATTATGGGGACTGACTTTCAAAAAGAAGTAATAAAAGAGCTTAGAAACATACCCTACGGAGAAAAAACGACCTACAAGAAAGTCGCAGAGAATATAAATAGAAAAAAGGCGACAAGAGCTGTAGCTAATGCAATAGGAAAAAATCCCTTCTTTATAATTTATCCCTGCCATAGGGTACAAAGGTCTGACGGTAAGCTTGGAGGCTTTGCCTATGGAGTAGAAGTAAAAAGATTTCTCCTAAAGCTTGAAAGTTAGACAAGGAAAAAACCCTCAGTCCGAGGGCTCTTTCTTGATTCTAGTTGATTCTTTCTGTTGTCTCACCATCAAAGAAGTGTAGGGCTTCTGGGTCTAGGGTAAAGTCGTGATCTTCTCCTATAGCATAGTCTAAGTATCCAGGTTGGCTTATGGTTAGTCCAGTTCCATCCTTAAGTTTTGTATAAAGGAGTTGCTCCTTACCCAAAGACTCTATAACTTCTATGTTAGCACTTACAGAGTTGTAGTCTCTTTTTTCTGCTATAAATCTTTCAGATCTTATTCCAAGATGAATAACTTTTCCTTCGTAAGTCTTGATTTTATCAAGGTCTTCATCACTAGGTCTTACCTTGATCTCTCCTGAGTCATTTACAAAAAGACCATCTTTGATCTTTCCCTTTATTATATTCATTGTAGGAGAGCCTATAAATCCTGCTACGAAGAGGTTGTTTGGTTTTTGATAGAACTCATTTGGAGCTCCAACTTGTTGGATAACTCCCTTATCTAGGAGGACTATCTTTGTAGCCATAGTCATAGCCTCAGTTTGGTCGTGAGTTACGTAGATACTTGTAGTATCTAATTGATTGTGGATTCTTACAATCTCTACTCTCATGTGCTCACGAAGCTTAGCATCAAGGTTAGATAATGGCTCATCCATGAGGAAGACTTCTGGGTTTCTTGCAATAGCTCTTCCTAGAGCAACCCTTTGCCTTTGACCTCCGGATATGTCAGATGGTCTTGAGTAAAGATAATCTTCTAATTGGAGAATCTTTGCTACATCTTGTATCCTTTGATCGATTACTTCTTTTCTTTCCTTTTTCATATTTAATGAAAAAGCCATATTATCATAAACTGTCATGTGTGGATAGAGGGCATATGATTGGAAAACCATAGCAATGTCCCTATCTTTTGGCTCGACTGTATTCATGATCTTGTCGTTAAAACGTAGGGTTCCTTCTGTAATTGAGTTAAGTCCTGCAATCATCCTAAGAAGAGTTGACTTACCGCAACCAGACGGACCTAATATTACACAAAAATCATTGTCATCTATTTCTAGATTTATATTTCTAATCGTGAAGTTCTCACGACCTTCGTATTTCTTTCCTATATTATCTAAAATTACTTTCATTTTTAACTCCTATCCCTTAACTGCACCTGATGAAAGCCCGCTTACTAATTCATCTTGTAAAGCTAAGAACAATAACATTACAGGAACAGCAGATAAGAATCCTCCTGCAGCAAAGGCTGGCTGATTCATATTTCTAACATCTGATATTAGTGTAAACAGTCCTGTCGCAAGTGTGTACTCTCCTGGATTTGTCAGTAATATTTTTGGCATCATATAATCTAAGAATGGTCCAATAAAACATTGGAGAGCAATTATTGCAAGCATCGGACGGGCAAGTGGCATTATTATTAGTCTATAAACTTGCATATTTGAACAACCGTCAATCTTTGCAGCCTCGTCAAGCTCTGGAGAGATTGTATCAAGATAACCCTTTAGGATAAAGGTATTTGTAGCGATTGCTCCACCTGAATATATGAGAACTAGCATGGCCGATCTTGAAAATACTGGAATGATTCCACTTACTATGGAGTGAATCGCATAGTAGGCAGTAATACCTGCGAAGGCCGGAATTATCTGAACTAACATTATTGTTATAAGACTTGCTCTTTTTCCCTTAAATCTAAATCTTGAGTAGGCATAACCTGTAAAAGATACGAAGATTAGGGTAAGCAATGTTGTCGCTATTGCTATCTTTAGGGTGTTTAGTACCCATTTTAGAAACTGGGTTTCCTTAAACAAATATCTGAAGTTATCAAGGGAGAAGACGTAGTCTCCTGACATTGATATATATTGACCTTGGTTTCCATTAAAGGATGATATAACCATTATTGCCAATGGAACTAAGATGAAAGCTGCCCAGATTAACAAGATTATATAGGTAATTGTTAGTAGGGTCTTTCCGCCAGCAGATAAGGGTTGAAGATCTGATAGATATAAATCACTATTTTTCTTTTTCTTAAACATATTAATACTCCTTAAAAGCTGAAGAGTTCTTATATCCAAAGTATGAAATAACTATTAGAATTATGGATATAAATACTGTTATCGCAGCACCTATAGCTTGATACTGACTCTCCATCGTTAGCTTGTAGATGTAGGAGATCAAAATATCTGAAGATCCCGCAAGGTTACCATAAACTTCTGGGTTGAATGGTCCACCTTGGTTGTACAAGTAAATGATTGAGAAGTTGTTAAAGTTAAAGGTGTATTGGTTAATAAGCATTGGAGCTATTTGGAAAAGAACTAAAGGAATTGTAATCTTAAAGGTTCTTTGAATTCCTGTTGCTCCGTCAATACTTGCCGCTTCATATAAGTCTTTTGGTATAGCTTGGAGTACTCCTGTAGTAAGTAAGAAGATATAAGAATGTCCTAGCCATCCTTGAAGCAAGATTAGGGTAGCCCTGGTCTGGAAGGTGTTGTTTTTTATATCCAAACTTATGTTAAACAAAGAGTTTAGTGCTTCTGCTATTACCCCACCACGACTTGTCATTATTGAAAAGAACATGATTGTGATAAAGGCAGGTATAGCCCAAGGCAAAAGATAAACCGTTCTAAAGAACTTCTTTCCCTTAATTCTCTCATTGTTTACTAGTAAAGCAAATATAAAGCCTAATACAATTGCAAGTGTTGATGCAAGCAAGGTCCAAACCACAGTCCATCCGAAGATGTGCCAGAAGGCTTGTCCTGCAATACCTTGACCCTTGGCTATGGTCAAGTAGTTGTTTAGGCCAACCCAAGTGAACTTGTTTTGATTTTGTGGATCCATATTAGTAAAGGAAATCATTATAGCTGTAAGTATTGGAACTATTACTATAAATACAATTACTATTAGAGCTGGTGCTGTAATTAAAAATGGGAATCCATCAGTCCTTAACATCTTCTTAGTCTCAAAGAAGTTGTTAGGTCTGATACCCTTCATTTCATTTTTCTCAGTTGTCCTAACATCCTTAAAGGATAGGATGTAGATTAGGGCAGCAATTGCTACAAAAACTATAGATAAGATACCTTCAATCATAAAGAGTATTGATCTATCAAGTCTCTTTCCGCCTTGGGCAAGAGAGATAAGTCCTGCTATACCCTCACCTTGGTAGTTTCCAAAACCTAGGGCGTAAGGTATTGCTATTAGATAGATAAATAAAGTGCCTAGTAAAAATAATAAGCCCTTTTGCCATTGGCCATTTAGGATTTGGCCAAGACCTGGGATTGGGAAGGTAAGTATTGATCTGTAAGCAGAAGTCTTTTCCACCTCTACTGGGGTTCTCCTCCTAGCTTCAGCCTCATCTGCCTCGAGGATTTTCATCTCCTTCTTGTAGTCTTTGTCTATCTTGTATTTGATTGATTCTATTTCTTCTTTAAGAGAAACTTCTGGATTTCTATAATCAAGCCTCTTGTTTTGGTCTTTGAACTTTTGTTTGAGCTGTTCTTTCTCACTCTTGAAGGCCTTCTTTGAAATTCTTCCCTCTTTAAAAGAATCCTCTAAGCTCTTATTATCCGATTCGAATTTTTCTTTAAGAACAATTCTATCTTCTTCGATTAGCTTTTTGGCTCTTTCTACTTCTTCGCTAGTCAATTTCTCTAGCTTATTGCTAGCTCTTTCTAGTTGACTTTTAAGAAGCAAATCATGTTCAATAATCTTTGGTATTTGCTCATATTCTAACTTACATAACTTATAATCAAGCTCGCTATCGTAGGATAGGTCCTTGTTTTTCTCATAAAAGTCCAGACAGAAATTTGCCATAAACTTTCTATAATACAAGTCCCTCAAGTATTTCTGGTCGAGTTTGTAATTTGGATCTTTTTTGGCAGCTTCATCAGCCTGAGCCAAAAGTTTTTTCTTTTCTTCTTCGTATTTTTTTAGCTTTTGATTATAAGGATGGTTTTTGGCGTCTACTTTACTTCCGCCATTTTCTTCTGCCTTAATAGAGTCTATTATATACTCGTTCTTTCTAGGACGAATCTCACCAATATCATCTATAAGGTTTCTTTCGTATGTCATCGCCTACACCCTTTCTTCCCTTCCTATAATAAATAATAAAATAAAATTTAAAATAATGACTATATAATAAAATATAGATCCGATTCTAAATTGTAAAATCAACTGAACGATTTCTATTAGGGTCATTCCTCCAAAAAATAACTTATAAGAGAAATTGACTCCGTACTTTTTTACTGTAAAAAATGTATAAAGGGAAATTACTACAGGACTTAAGACTCTGATAAATAAATTAAAAACAACAGAATTGATATATTCATCAAAACCAAGACCTGGATTATTTTTGAGAATTTCTCTATAAACTTCGATATCTTTAGCCATCATCAAGGCTTCTATAGAAGAAGCTAAGATAATTAAGGCTGATACTATTAAAATCTTTAAGAGAAATTTCTCTCTTTTTTTCTCTAATTCTTCTCTTTTCATAATAGTGAAAGAAAGGCCTAGGCCAAGAAAACCTATATTGATCATTAAAATTAAATCAGGTTTCTCTTAGCTTTCTTGGCCTTTCTCTTATCCTATTAACTATTTGCTAAAGTTTGCCATCATTGAGTCGAATGAAGCCTTTAGTTGGTTGTAAGCTTCTTCTTCGTTAGCTGGTTTAACTGAGTTCCAAGAAAGAATTGCATTCTTGTAAGTATCCCAAACGTCTCCCCATTCCTTAAATAATGGTCTTGCTGGAGCAGTCTCGTAAGATTTGATTGTAGCTTCGATGATTGCCTTATCAGAATCAGGTAAGTCTGATGCTTGGTAATCTTCGTTCTTTACATTTTCAAGAATCTTTCCTGTAGACTTGTATAAATCTATTGCAAATTCAGGATTTACAACTTGTTTAATCATTTCGTTAGCTATTGCTTTCTTGTTAGCATCTTCTTCGATTCTAGCATTTATAGCAAGTCCCCAACCACCTTGCCAGTGATTTAGAGCTTTTCCAGCTATAGTAATGTTGTCAATTGGATAAACTTCAAGGTTTCCTTCACCTGCTTGTTCAGAAATTGGAGCAGCATCCCATGCACCACCAATTCTAGCAACTCCGCCTTTGCCTTCTTTGAAGGTATCGTCTATATATCCCCAACCTGCATCTGGGTCGAATAGTTGTGTGCCAGCATCGTTGTGTTTCTTCCAATATTCAAACAAAGCTTTAATTGTAGCTTGTTTTTCAGGCTCAAGGTCTTTCCAATCTTTAGTTAAGTCTGAGTATAAGTTTCCTTCCTCATCTTTACCTAGAAGCTCGATATTTGATGAGTTTGTTGCAGCAACTCCGTACCAAGCATCAAAGATTGGAAGAAGAACTGTTGACTCATCTGCTACGTCATTAAGCTCGATTGGTTTAGATAGGTCAACTCCCTTTTCTTCAGCATTTTTCTTGTTTACGTAATTAATAAGAGTTTCGATATTATATGGGAAAGCAAAGTATTCACCATCTATATTGAAGTTTCCACCGATTCCCTTATCGAAGTCATCCCAGCCACCGATTTCATCAGCAAGAGTCTTAGAGTCGATTGCTCCAAGGATGTCGTTGTTTACAAGTCCAACAAGTCTATCTGCTGGTATTGCAAAAAGGTCAGCAACATCTTCGTTGTTGGCATCTGTTTGATCTAGGATATCCAAGTGGTCGAAAGCTCCTACTTCTTTAAGTTCGATTTCTGCATTAGGATATTTTTCCTTAACCCTCTCAGCTGCTTTCTCATAATGATCCATCCATTCTTTTTCAACTTGAACGGAAATCTTGCCTGAAACATCACCTGGATCACTAGGAGCTTCTTCACCTTTATCCGCTCCCTTACCGCCACATGCAGCAAGTACTACTGATAGCGATAAAGCCATCAACATCTTTAATTTATTTTTCATAAAATCCTCCCTTATTTTCACCTTTAGTGAAAACGTTATTTGATTCTGTATATACATTATACATTACTTTGAAAATAAATGGAAGTAGTCAGATATTATCTTTCTAAGTTATTGTTAATTTTTATACAGTTTTTGAGTATTGAATTTCTAGCTTTTAATAGAAATAGTTTAGCTCTTATTAGTAAATTCAGATGCCAGATTTATAAAGTTATCAGGTATAAATATAGAAATATTGAGTATAAAGCTTGATTTCATCTCATTATTTAGGAGAAAATATATAAGAAACAAATTTTTAATATTGAAATAAAGAATGCTATAAATAGACTTTACAAGATAAAGATCATCTAAAAATAATACAAATATGCAAGTTTTATAAATTCTTAAAATCAAAAAAGGAAAAGGAATTCCAAGGAAAATTTAGATTATTTTTTGTGTGAATTTTCACATAAGCTCTGTCAATGTATTTAACTTAAAAAAACTCCCAAGGCCATAATGAAATAGACCTTGAGAGTATTATTACAATCTTACTTTTAAGATTTAACTATTAGTTAAAATTTGCCATCATAGATTCAAATGAAGCTTTTAGAGCCTTGTAAGCATCTTCTTCATTTTGTGGATTTACTGAGTTCCAAGAAAGAACTGCATTTGAGTAGGTATCCCAAACATCTCCCCACTCTTTAAACAGTGGTCTTGATGGAGCCTTCTTGTATGAGTCAATAGTAGCCTTAATTATATCCTTGTCGATTTGATCAAGATTTGAATTTTGATATTCTTCTGCTGATACATTTTCAAGAATTTTTCCTGAATACTTGTATAGGTCTTCAGCGTATTCTGGATTAATTAACTCCTTGATCATAGCTTCAGCTAGGGCTTTCTTCTCCGCATCTTCTTCTAGTCTAGCGTTTATAGCAAGTCCCCAACCACTTTGCCAGTGGGCTAGTGCCTTTCCAGCTAGGGTAAGTTTTTCCATAGGATAAATCGCAAGGTTTCCAACTCCAGCTTGTTTTAATATGGCTTGTGCATCCCAAGCTCCGCCAAGTCTTGCTACTCCACCATTTCCTGGCTTAAATGTTTCATCTACATAACCCCAGCCTGCATCCGGGTCGAAGAGTTGAGTGTGAGCCTCATTGTGTTTTTTCCAATATTCATATAGACCCTTGATGGTTGCTTTTTGCGATTCATCAAGCTCATCCCATTCTTTCGTCATATCAGAGAAAAATGCTCCATCCTCATTTTTTCCTAAAAGTTCGATATTTGATGAGTTTGTCGCTGCTACTCCATACCAAGCGTCAAAGGCAGGAAATAGGACAGTTGATTCATCCTTGACATCATTGATCTCTATATCCTTTTCTAAATCAATTCCTTTTTCCTTTGCATTTTGAGTATTCACATAGGTAATTAGAGTTTCGATATTGTAAGGAAAGGCAAAGTATTCCCCATCCACTTTGAACTCTCCGCCCAAGCCACTATCGAAATCATCCCAACCACCAATCTCTCCAGCAAGTTTTTGAGAATCTATGGCTCCTAAAACTTCATTTCCTACAAGACCTGCTAGTCTATCAGCTGGTATACAAAATAGGTCCGCTACGTCTTCATTGTTAGCATCTGTAGAGTCAATTATTTCTATATGCTCCAAACCGCCTATTGTTCTAAGCTCGATTTCGGCATTAGGAAATTCTTTCTTAACTCTTTCCGCCGCAGCCTCATAATGCTTCATCCAATCTTCTTCTAATTGGACAGAAATTTTGATATTTGCTTCCTTGTCCACATCTTTAGCTGACCTGCCCTCTTCTTTATCTGCCTTATTCCCACAAGCTGTAAGAACTAAAGCAGCCGAGAAAGCAAATAACTTTCCAATAATCTTTTTCATTTTCCCTCCCTTTGTTAGATTTTAAATGACAAAATACTTTTCCTAGAAAAGACTGATGTAAATAGATATTTCCAAAAAAATTCATCAAATAAAATCTTTATGATATATTTCTATTATAGAGCATATTAAAGGAAAATGAAAATATTAATGTTCTTAATAAAAAACCATTCCCCTAAAGGAATGGCTATATCTTATTCTGTTACTTTTTCAAGCTCTTTTTTCTTCTCTCTTCTTCTTTTCTCTTTGCTTATATTTCTAAAGACTAAGCTATCTTTCCTAACTGAAATTCTGATTGTTTCGTCTCTTTTTAGTTTTCCATCTAGGATGTCTTCTGCTAGTCTATCGTCGATCATTTTTGTTATGTGACGTTCTAATGGTCTTGCTCCGTATTCTGGATCGAAGCCTTCTTTGGCTAGAAGTTTTACAACCTTTTGGTCATAGACTATATCTAGGTCGATTTCGTTTAGTCTTTGTCTAGTTTTTTCAAGCATTAGGCCTGAGATTTCTCCTATTTCAGCTTCTCCTAATGGCTTAAACATTATGACTTGGTCAAGTCTGTTTAGAAATTCTGGTGCAAAGGAATCTTTGATAGCTTTTTCTATGATTTCTGATGTTCTTTCTTCTTCTGCTTCTTTTTGATCACCAAGCTCAAATCCTATGCTCTTACTTGTAGATAGGCTTCTGACACCAATATTACTTGTCATGATTATGATTGTGTTTTTAAAGTCTACCGTTCTTCCTTGGCCATCTGTTAGTCTTCCGTCATCTAGTATTTGGAGGAGAAGATTGAAGACATCTGGATGGGCCTTTTCTATCTCATCAAAAAGTATTACGGAGTAAGGATTTGTCCTTACAGCTTCTGTCAATTGTCCACCTTCTTCATATCCTACATATCCTGGAGGAGAACCTACTAGTCTTGATACGGCGAATTTTTCCATATATTCACTCATATCCATCCTTATAAGTTTATCCTCTGAACCAAAGAGATTTTGTGCGAGTGTTTTGGCAAGATAGGTCTTTCCAACTCCTGTTGGTCCTACAAAGATAAAGGATCCTATTGGTTTTTTAGGGTCTTTTAGGCCAACCCTTGCTCTTTTGATTGACCTAGCTACTGAATCTATAGCATCTTTTTGACCAATTACTGATAGTTTTAACTCCTCGTCTAAGTTGGCGTATTTTTCCATCTCATCTTCTGTGAGTTTTTCTACTGGAACCTTGGACCAATTTGCCACAACGCTTGCTATATCATCGTAGGATATAAAGAGCCTGTCCTTATTTTCCTTCTCTTTTTCTTTTTCAATTTCTAGGTCGAATTTCGCTTGATTTATCTTATCCCTAAGCTCTGCTGCCCTTTCGAAGTCTTGGTCTCTTACGGCTTTTTCTTTTTCCTTGTTAAGTTTTTCTAGCTTATCTTCACTAGGTTCTGAGTCGTCTTCTTTTTGGAAGGCAGCTATCCTAATCTTAGAGCTTGCTTCATCGATTAAATCTATAGCCTTATCTGGAAGGTAACGGTCAGATATATATCTATCAGATAAATCTACCGCAGCTTCTACGGCCTCATCTGTGATTTCTACCCCGTGATGGTCTTCATATTTATCCTTTAGTCCTTGGATAATCTTTCTAGCATCTTCAAGGCTTGGCTCATCAACTTGAATTGGCTGCATACGACGACTAAGGGCAGAGTCTTTTTCAACATGCTTTCTGTACTCATCTATTGTGGTTGCTCCCACGATTTGGATTTCTCCCTTGGCTAGGATTGGCTTTAGGATATTTGCTGCATCCATAGAACCTTCAGAGGCTCCTGCTCCTAAGACCATGTGGAATTCATCTATAAAGAGGATTACATCGTCCCTTTTTCCAATTTCTTCAAAGAGTTTTTTAAGTCTATCTTCAAAGTCTCCCCTGTATTTACTTCCTGCTATCATGCTAGCAAGGTCAAGGCTTAGGATCCTCTTATCCTTTATAATCTTTGGTACATCACCTGCCACAATTCTTTGGGCAAGGCCTTCTGCTATGGCAGTCTTACCCACTCCTGGAGCTCCTATTAGGATTGGATTGTTTTTTCTCCTTCTCATTAGGATTTGTACAAGTCTTTCTATTTCTGTATCTCTTCCTATTACAGGGTCGATTTTGCCATTTTCTGCTAGTTCATTTAGGTCATTTGTATATTTTGTCACATTTTCAGAAAATTTCGAAGATGACCCCTTTGTTTTGTATACTTCCTTTAGCATATCGTCTAAGTTTTTCCCTATGACCTTCTTATCAAGGCCTGATAGGAGAAACATGAGATTGGTGAATGAATCATCATCATTTATCAAAGCTTGAAGGATATCTTCTTCGTTAACTACAGAGCTTTTTCTCGCTATAGCGATTTCTCTAGCCTTCTCAAATATCATCCTTACTTTCTTTGAAAATTCTGTAGCAGGTCTTTGAGAATTGCCCCTGCCTATGTTATTTATTACTATGGACCTAAAAAGGTCGTAATTAGCCCCGCTTTTTTCCAAGGCCTTGTTCGCAATAGAGCCTGTCTTCATGAGAGCAAGAAGCAAGTGCTCGCTTCCTATATAGTCGTGGTTTAAGGAATAAGACTCTCTTCTTGCCTGGGAGGTAAGCCTATTTAGTCTGTTATTTTCCATTATCGCTCCTTAATATATTCCTTAAGAAATAGGTATCTATCTTCATCCCTATTTCCCTTATACTTATTCTTAGAAAGATTAAATATTAGATAGTCGAGCTCCTCGTTTGTAAAGTTTGTATCAAAGTCTAAAATATTGTATTTCTTTAGACCATATATATCTTTACTCATAAGCTCTAGGCTCTTGTCTAAGCCCAAGTTTATATTATTTTCCATAATATTTATATAATCTTCTATTTCTTCATCTTTTATACTATTTAAAACTTGATAGTCTCTTCTAAATCTTCTCTCATTTCTTACAAGAGTGTCCAAAGCCTTCTCGAATTTCTCAATCGCTTCGTCCATGTCCTTCCAGTAATTTCCAATATTTTTGATTATATAAATGTCGTCTGCATATCTCTTGTAGTATTTTGGAAGGAATTTATCAATATAGATTCTTTCGTGAAGGAGACTTTGTTTTAGGCCAAAATAGGCCTTGTCATCATCTACCATAGCAAAAAGAAAGGCCTTTACGAAAACTTCTACTCCATTTCCCGTATTTCGCCCATCCTGAGTTAGGTAGCCAAACTCTTGGGAGAAGGCAAAGTCTAGGATTTCGTCAAGCTTTTCTTCTATCAGATAGGCCTTCTTGTAGGCAGATTTTAAATCAAGATTAAAATCTTTTATATTTATCGCCAAATGGTCTCTATCGTTAATCGTAAGTATATAGTCATCTTCTATGACAAGACCTATTTCAGAAAGTTTGTTTGGCGAATCTTCTGATAGGACAAAGGAGTTTATCAAATCTTCTAGCTCATCTTCGCCTAAATCTTCCAGAAGAATTAGTTTGTCCCCATATATTTTCCTAAAGATTTCTATAACTTCCTTGCTTGCTTCAAGCGTCATGCTAGCTGGAAAGTCAAAACCTTCAAGATTTCTTCTAAGAGAGAAATTTGAAGAAAGTATTATATCTTTGCTGTATTCTATCAATTTCTCACCTGCATATTCAATTCATCTATTTGCTCTTTTATGCTTTGAGCTTGTTCATAATCTTCTATTTCAACTGAAACTTGAAGTTTTTCTTGAAGATTTTTAATCTTTGTAGCTATATCTTTAAAGTTTCTCTCTTTTCTAGGAAATTTTCCCTCATAGGTCCTTAGGTTGTTGTAGGTCCTTAAAGTCTTCGTTGTAAGTTTATCATTAAGTTTATAACAATCAGGACAAGCAAATACACCATGCTTTATGTTTGATGAAAGATTGCCACAAGTTGGGCAAGCCTCATCTCCTAGGTTGTTTAGGAGACCATAAGAGTAATTATTTTCTTTAAACCTATAATCATAATAGGAATCTATGACCTCTTCAAGGCTTGGCAAAAACTCCTCTATCAAATTTTCTATGTTTTTTCTATTGAGATTTTCTCCTCCCTCTTTGATATTGCCATTTTCATCGACTGAGACATCAGTGAATTTCATAAGACAATCATTACAAAGATGGAAGTTCTTCTCTTCTCCATTTATTATAGTTTTGACTGTAACAGTCGCTTCATTATCGCATTTATCACATTTCATATTGATTACTCCTCGCCATAAGACTTAAGAGAATATTTCTTATAATATCACTTCTTACGGCATTTCTATCTTTAACTTCACTTATTTTTGAAAGAGCCTTATCGCTTGTGGCGTATCTTGCCATCAAATACTCGTTTTCTGTAAAGTATTCTCTCCTCAACAAGTCTTTAAAAAGGCTTTCGGCATTGTTTTGGCTCATACTCTTCTTAAGATTTTTGGTCAAATAAGAAATATAAGAATCTTCATCCACAACGGTTATAATTTTAATAAATCCATTGCCACCACGTTTGCTTTCTATAAGGTACCCATTATATGGGGTAAATCTTGTAGAAAGAACATAGTTTATCTGACTAGGTGCACAATCAAAACGTGTCGCCAAGTCATTCCTGCCGATCTCAAGCATTCCGTCAACAGAATCTTCTAACATCATTTTTAGAAATCTCTCGATTTCTGAAGTAAGACCTGCCATAATTCACCACTCTTTCTATATATTAATCTAAGTCAAATGATTGACTATCTCTGACCTTCTTCTTTAAAAATAAAGAATCTTAATGATTCCTAGTAAAATTGTACTATTTAGCAAGATGATTGCAAGTAGCTTACCTTAGCTTAAATCTAATAAAATATTAAGAAAACTCCCGCACAAAGATTAACATCCTCGCGGGAGCCACTTAGTATACTAATCTCTCCTATTATTCCTGTTTCCATAAAGAAGAAATAATCTCAACAATTGTAGGGCTGTGGATAGGGTCGCTGCTACATAGGTAAAGGCTGCCGCTTTTAGCATGGCTTTTGCTCCATCAAGCTCCTCGCCGTAAAGCATACCGCTTTCGTCTATTACTCTTATGGCCCTCCTCGATGCGTCAAACTCTACCGGAAGAGTCACTAACTGAAATATTAGGGCAAGTGAGAAAAGTATTAGTCCTAGATCTAAAAGCTTCTGTTGAGATAGAAAAATCCCCAATAGTATAACTGGAAAGGCAAGCTTTGATCCGAAGTTTACCGCAGGCACTAGCCAAGACTTAATCCTTAAAGGAGTATAGCCTTCCTTGTATTGGATGACGTGACCGCACTCGTGGGCTGCTACAGCAATAGATGCTATAGATGTATCGGTAAAGGAGTCCCCAGATAGGGCGACTTCCTTTGTAGCAGGATTGAAGTAATCAGATAAGCTTCCTCCAATCTTTTTTATAGAAATATCATTGTATGAATTTGTATCGAGTATATATTTCGCTGCTTGGTAGCCTGTTATATTCTTTTTTGATTTGATTTTACTATATTTGTTAAAGGCTTTTTGTATATTAGCCTGGGCAATCATTGATATTATGACACCTATTATTACTAAAAAATAGGTTTTGTCAAAATACATTGAGCCAAAGTAATATGGATTGTACATATTTTATCTCCTTCTTTTTTCTTATTATACCCAAATTGGAATTTTGGACACAGAAAAAGGGCTCCTAGAGCCCTCCTCCTTTATAGAAAAGAATAAGTTAGTCCTAGTTTTCTAAGGGAAAACTATAAGGAATTAATAATGAAAAACCTAGCTATTTAATAGCTGATTTTATTATAACATCATTTTCCTATTTGTGCAAACTTTTTCTTAAATTTATTTTTACAGCTATAATCACGCCTTTTAACGTTCTTTACGTTTTCCTTCCTAGGAATTTTCCTCGAGGGTTTTAGCGTTTTCATTATCTCCTATTAGGATTAGGACGTCACCTTTTCTAATATCGGTACTTGGATCTATATCCATTAGCATCTGGCCATCTCTTTCGAAGCCGACTACATTCATCTTGTAAGTCTTTCTAAAGTCAAGCTCTATAAGAGACTTACCTATCCAATCCTCATGGGCCTTAATTTCTATTAGGGAGAAGTCATTGGAAAACTGAACAAGCTCCAAGAGATTGGATCCTGCAAGAGACCTTGCAAGTCTTTCTCCTGTATCAAGTTCTGGGTAAACAATTTGATCAGCCCCTATCTTCTTTAAAATTCTCGCATGAGATTGGCTAGTAGCCTTGGCTATCACCTTGTCTACCCCGCTATCTTTACATATCAAGGTAGCCTCTATTGATGCCTCGATATCTGTTCCTGTTGCAATTATTGCCACGTCGTAGTTGTTTATCCCCAAAGACTTCATAGCGACTTCCTCTGTGATATCCCCTTGGGCAGCACTTGAGACAAAGTTTGCGATTTTTTCTACCTTCTTATAATTAGAATCTACTGCTGTTACATAGACTCCCTTCTCGAAAAGCTTGGTAGCAACAGCGTAACCAAATCTTCCGAGACCTAAAACTATAACATTTTTTTCCATAATTTCTCCTAACCTATACTAATAAAACATTCTGGATATCTGATCAACTTCTCATCAGACTTTAGACCAAAGGCAAGGGCCATAGTCATTGGACCAATCCTACCTAAATACATACAAAAACCTATTAATATCTTAGCAATTTTTGAAAGATTTGCTGTAATCCCCCTAGTAGCTCCTACCGTCGCAAGGGCAGATACAACTTCATATAGGGTATCTATCAAGTCAAAGTCATCTGTAATAGTAATAATGAAAGTTACCATCAATACTAAGGCAAGGGAAATCATAAAGATAGATAGGGCTTTTTTGATAGTCTCATCTCCTATGTGCTTATTAAACACAACCGGTTCCTTCTGCCTTTTGATTATAGAATATGTCGCAAGAACTAAAACTCCAAAGGTCGTAGTCTTGATACCTCCTGCAGTAGATCCAGGAGATCCTCCTATAAACATAAGACCTATCAGTAAAAGCGAGGTCGAATCTTTAATATTTGAAAGATTAACCGAATAAAATCCAGCTGTCCTCGCTGAGACTGATTGGAAGAAGGACTCTATTATAGATCCCTTAAGGCCTTCTCCGACAAGGACACCCTTTTGGATTGACTCTAAAAGTAAGAAGCCCAAGGCTCCAAACAAGATCAATACTGCATTTATAACCAAAACAAGCTTTGAGTGAGTTGAGACTTGCTTAAACTTTCTCCTATAGAAAAACTCGCTTGTAACCATAAAGCCAAGTCCACCTATAATAATCAAAAGCATGAGGGTGGTATTTACCAAAAGATCTTTCCTTAATGGATAGATAGAATCTCCCATTATATCAAAGCCTGCATTGCAAAAAGCTGATATAGAGTGGAAAATCGAATACCAAATCCCCTTTCCCAATCCATAGGTCGGGATAAATCTTATAGAAAGAAATAGGGCTCCCAAAGCTTCTACTACGAGGGTAAAGACCAGTACATATCTAAAGAGCCTTACCATGCCTTCCATACTCTCCACATTGAGCTGCTCTTTTAGTATTTGCCTAGACTTTATACCAATTTTCTTCCTTAAAATTAAAGGAATTAGTGAAGCCAGGGTCATAATTCCCAGCCCACCGATTTGAATCAAAATGATAATTACAACCTGGCCAAGAGTATTCCAATATATTCCAGTATTTACCGGAGTCAGCCCCGTAACACAAGAAGCACTTGCCGCAACAAAAAACGAATTGATAAGTCCAGTACTCTTACCTGTTTGAGTTACATAGGGAGTAGATAGGATAAGTCCTCCCAGACTTATCAAAATCAAAAATCCCATGGACAAAACAAAGGCAGGATTTTCTGTAGCCTTATCGAAAGTTCTTTTCAAAATATTTTTTTCCATGATAACCTTCCTTACACAATCAAAGGGGCTGACATCTAGATTTGCCCTCCCCTAACTTAAGAGGATTTTACATCTTGACCTATTTTTTGTCAACGATTCGATGGTAAGTTTGCTGGGTATAAAATACTAAAGGAGGAAAATATGACCCTATTAATAATTTTAATTATTCTAGTCTTTGTAATAGTCATATATTCAGTTACAACTTACAATACTTTTGTAAGGCTTAATGAGATGGTAGAAAACTCCATGGCTCAAATAGCAACTGGACTTCAAGCTAGGTGGGACAGCCTAAACAACTTGATTGATATGACCAAGGACTACAGCCAATTTGAAATAGAAGCCCTAGAGAAAATTACAAAAAACAGGACAGACATAAACAGAACTTCCGATGCAAAGGAAGTTGAAAGCGAAAACAGAGAATTTGAAAAAGCCCTCTCTTCCTTCTATGCAGTCGCAGAAAATTATCCAAGTCTTAAAACAAGTGATCTCTACAAGGAGACTATGGCTACTATGACAAAACACGAAGAAACTCTTAGACATTTGAGAATGGTCTATAATGACACCGTGACTAAGCTTAACAGAAAAATAAAATCTTTTCCTGCAAATATCCTTGCTAATATTTTTTCCGTAAATACTAAAGATTATTTCGAAAATACAAGCGAATCATCTTCTATACCAAAATTTAAATAGGAGCCTTATGAAAATTAAAAAACTAAGCAAATATCTTCTAGCCCTTATACTTTTTCTACTTCCTAGAATCTCTCTTGCCGATAGTTTCGATTCACTAGATATGGACGTTACCATCGATAAGAATGGTGTAGGAAGTGTAGAAGAAGTTTGGCAAATAGTTGAAGACGAAAGAGATTACACCGAAAGATACAAACTTATAGAAAATTTGAGAGGAATAAAGATAGAGGACTTTTCCCTAACTTCTTCCCTAGGCAAGGACTTTAGTGAGATGAATCCCTGGGACTCAGACCTATCTTTTGAAGAAAAAGCCTACAAATATGGAAGAATCGATAGGAATGACGAGACGGAACTTATTTGGGGTATATCCCGCCGATACGCAATTAACACCTACAAGCTATCTTACAAGATAAATCCTCTAATAATAGGCCTCGAAGATAGTGATATGCTCTTTTTCCAATTTGTCGGAGAAAACTTTGACCACAAGCCAGGAAGGGTCAATATCAATATCAAAGGCTTTGAGCCCTTCGATCAAAATGTAAAGATGTGGGGCTTTGGCCTGGTTGGAGATATCCATAATACCAATGGAAATATAGTCCTTAAATCTACTGGAGAAGTTGACTATGCTACAGTCATGCTAAAATTTCCTAAAGGCTATTTCAATACATCCTATAAAGAAGATAAAACTTTCGACGATTATGCCAATATGGCAGTTAAGGGATCAAAATGGGAAGAGCGAGAAGGAGAGGCTAATACCGACCCAACTCCTTGGTATGTCAAAGTAATCCTCCCTCTCATTCTCCTTTTAGGCTTAGGATCAATATTTCTTGGAGTTAGGGCGAAGAAGCTTCATTTTGATGAGAATAATATTACAAATGATGAGGCACTCAAAAAGGCCAAGACCTTCAAAGACCAGTACTTTAGGGATATCCCCTATGATTCCCATATAGAAGATACCTATCTATTGGCAGAAAAGGCCTATCCTTATGAGGTTAATCAAGGAAATTACATGAATGCCTTTATCCTAAAATGGATTTACGATAAAAATATCGAAATCAAAGCTAGAAAGGAAAAGGATAAAAATGCCAAGATAAGAATTATCAATAGACCTACTGATATGGGTAAGATGGAGGAGGCCTTCTTTGATATAATCGAAAAGTCACAAGAATATTCCAAAGACGGTCTTGTCTCAAACAAAAATATAGGGAAATATTTCAAGAAAAATAAGGAAATCACAGAAGACTTCTATGAAGACTTCTTACCTAGGTCAAGGGATGGCCTAAAGGCAGGAGAATACTTAAAAGATATAAGATTTGAGAAGAAATTCGCTAGGACTAAAAGAGAAGGATCCGAGCTTGAAGTTACTCCTAAAGGAATTAATCTTTATGAAAATCTAATTAAGTTTAGAAATTACCTAGAAGATTATTCCTTGATAGAAGAAAGAGATGCTAATGAAGTTCATATTTGGGACTACTTCCTAATATATGCAGCAATTTACGGCATAAGTGGTAAGGTCTTTAAAAACCTAGAGAAAACTTATCCAAACTATAGCAACAACTCAGTCTTTAACTACTATATGATTACAAATTCAAGAAACTACTCCACTATGACCCAAGCCAATATAACAAGCTTTACATCAGCAGGAGCTGGCGGAAGCACATCCTTTGGCGGCGGAGGCGGAAGCTTCGGTGGAGGTGGCGGCGGAGGTCGCTAGAATAAGAAAAAACAAATCCTTAAGCAAAGTTACTTTATGCTTGAGGATTTGTTTTTTTCTTAAATAATAGCATATATAATTTCACGGGAGGATGGATTTATAAAAAGTAGCCCTTCTTCATATAATTAGATAAATTCTTTGGATTTCCTGGCAATCTATAGGATTAACCATCTCCTCTATCTAGGATAGATTGGCAATTTAGCCAACAATTAAGAATAATTTCTACTAAGAAATCCCTATAAATTAAGATCCGGAACTTGTTTATAATCTTAGGCTCATAACTTTAATTTATATACTTGTTAAATTAATAACTCGGCCTTATAATATAAACTTAGAGATAGTATTTCTTTTGGAAACTATACTCTATAACACCATTATTTTTTATTTTAAAAACGAGCTTATATACTTAGCTAATAAGACTCAAATAATTTGTTACTTAAAGGCTATCGATTTTAGTACCATAAATAGTGTAAGAAAGAAATTAATTTCTATCTTGCACTATTTTTGTATAATGAAGATGTAGTATGACGACCGTCTTTTAGGGTTTAAACATCCGCCAATAAAACTGTCATCTATCTCTTCATTATTCATATTCGGTTAAGCAGGTTGGGCAAAAAGTCCGTGTCACGAGCTAAAATGAGTGTAATGGTGCAGGTAGGAACTACAAATTAAAAGAAAGAGGGTAATAAAATGATATCTATAGGAATAGATATAGCAAAAGAGAAGTTTACAGTCTGTGCACTAGAACAAGGTAGCAAAATCATTTGGAAGCCTTTTGATGTCCATCTTAAGAAAACAAAAGTAGAAGAATTTTTAAAGAAACTAGATTCATTAAACGAAGAAGTAAAAATAATCATGGAAGCAACAGGTAAATACCATCTTCCAATCCTCTATGAATTAAAAGACAAAGGATACTTTGTAACTGTGGTAAACCCTTTGAAAATGAAACAGTTTTGTCGAGTACTTAACTTTAGAAAAGCAAAAAATGATAATATAGATGCCATACAAATAGCAGAATATGGCTTGATGTACTGGAAAGAATTACAAGAATACAAAATAGATTCAGAAAATTTCAGAGTCCTAAAAGAATTAAACAGATCCTATCAGCACTATATGGACTTAAGAATAAATCAAATGAACTTCATAGACCAAACAATAAGTCAAACATTTCCAGGAATAAAGAAATTAATTCCACACGCGTCAGGAGACTTTTCAAAAGATAAACTATTAGACTTCTTAGAAAGATGGTGGCATAAAAACCTAGTATTAGAAAAAACAGAAGAAAAATTCATAGAAGATTTTAAAAACTGGGCAAAAGAAAAGAGATACCATCCTAATGCTGATAAAGCTAAATCCATATACAAGCTCGCAGAGGAAAGTATCTCAACTCAACCTTCTAATAGCTCATATATAAAGACTAGCATACAAGAAGGAATAGAATTGATAAAACATATAAATCAAATTCTACATACTATTTTATCACAAATGATAGAAATTGCCGAGCCCCTAGAAGAATATCAAGAAGCAAAAAAATTCTCAGGAATATCAGATAAATTAGCAGTACAAATCACAGCAGAGTTTGGAGACTTATCAAAATTCAAAAATAAAAAAAGTTTAATATCTTTTGTAGGAATAGATTCACCACCATATGAATCAGGGAATTTTAAAGCAGACCAGAGAAAAATAACAAAAAGAGGCAATGCAATACTAAGAAAAGTAGGTTACCAAGCTATGAAATGTATGATGAGTGCAAAAGATCCTGAAAATGAAATATATCTGTATATGGTAAAAAAAGAAAACGATGGAAAAGCGAAAAAAGTATGTAAATTTGCAGGATTAAATAAATTCTTAAGAATATACTATGCAAAAGTTATGGCATCAAAACAAGAAAAGAAGTTGTTAAAAGTAGCCTAGAATTAAGAATGCAATAGTAAAAAAACAAGCCGATAGTAACCGGTTTATTTGGTATGCTCAAATTTAAACTCTAATTAACAAGGAGAAATACAAAATTAATTTGCTTTTCTCCTTGACTTTTGTTAGCAGGTTTTATTGTTAAAAAATAAACTATTGATAGCCTTATTTTTAAGGAGAATGTATGAATATAGAAATGTTAGAAGGAAAAATCCATAGGGCTACAGTCACCGAGGCCAATCTCGATTACGTAGGCTCTATAACAGTTGATGTTTCTTTGCTAGAAGAATCTGGCATAAGAGAATATCAAAAAGTGCAAGTTGTCGATGTTAATAATGGAAATAGGATAGAAACCTACACCATAGCGGGAGAAAAGAATAGCGGAGTAATCTGCCTAAATGGAGCAGCTGCAAGACTTTTTTCTACTGGTGATAAGGTAATTATCATGGCTTATGCTTCTTATAGCGAAGATGAGCTTAAAGATTACAAACCAAAAGTTGTCTTTGTAGATGATGATAATAAGATTACCAAGATATCTAATTACGAAAAATACGGAACTTTATCATAAATAAAAACAAGTGGTGTTTGGAGCTATCTCTAATAAAATTAGAGGAGAATTTATGAAAATTATCAAAAGTATTGATGAACTAAGAGAAAATCTTAAGAAAGCAAAAATCGAGGGCAAATCTATAGGTCTTGTACCTACTATGGGCTATTTACATGAAGGACACGCTAGTCTTATAAGAAGGGCTAGGAAAGACAATGATATAGTAGTTGTATCTGATTTTGTAAACCCTATCCAATTCGGACCAAATGAGGACTTACTTACCTATCCAAGAGACTTAGAGGCTGATAGCAAAATATGCGAAGAAATCGGAGTAGATTATATTTTTGCACCAGAAGCAAGCGAAATGTATCAAGATAGAAAAGTCTTTGTAGATATAGAGGATATGTCTGATCACTTGTGTGGAGCAAAACGTCCTGGCCATTTTAGAGGAGTCCTTACAGTTTGTAACAAATTGTTTAATATTACTGGAGCTGATAGAGCCTATTTTGGACAAAAAGATGCCCAACAGGTCGCAATAATCAAAAAACTCGTAAGTGACCTAAACATGCCTATAGAAATAATCCCTTGCCCTATAATTAGGGAAGAAGACGGACTTGCCCTTTCATCTAGAAACACCTACTTATCAAAAGAAGAAAGAAAAGCTGCCCTTTGCCTATCTAAGGCCATATTTGCTGGAGAAAAACTAGCTAAGGAAGGCGGAAGTGTAGAAAAAGTAATAGGAAAAATGAAAGAAATAATCGATAGCGAAGAGCTTTCAAAAATAGATTACATTAGTGTAGTCGATCTTAAAACCATGGAAGATGCGAGTGATTTTAACGGAGATAGGCTAGTAGCTATAGCTGTCTATATAGGAAAAACTCGTCTAATAGATAACTTTATCTACAGGGGTTAAATATTGTGGAAAAAATATCTTCACTTTCAAGAAAAATCACCCAAAATATAGGCCTAATAATTATAGTTTTTTCTGTAATAGCCTACTTTCTTCCAGATTATTTTTCTTGGATGACAAACTATACCACCATCTTCCTAGCCCTTGCCATGTTTGGTATGGGAACTAGTATTGGCGGAGATTCCTTTAAGGAAATTCTCAAACATCCCAAGGAAGTAATGATAGGCTCTCTCGCCCAATTTACTATTATGCCTCTTATAGCCTACCTACTTGCAGTAGTTTTCGGCTTAAATAAGGACATAGCCCTTGGAGTAATACTCGTTGGGTCCTGTCCTGGAGGAACTGCTTCAAATGTGATAACCCATATAGCAAATGGAGACGTATCCTTATCTGTATCGATGACGATTCTCTCCACGCTCCTTGCCCCTCTTGTAACTCCCCTCCTAGTCTACTTACTAGCTGGTAAATGGGTCGAAGTCTCAATATTTGCAATGTTCAAATCAGTTGTTACAGTAATCCTTCTGCCTGTACTTCTTGGAATTTTCGCCAAAAAAATAAGCCCTAAGGGCGTAGAAAAGTCAAAGGACATCTTCCCTTTGATATCATCTTTGGCAATTATACTAATAATATCAGGTATTATCGGAGCTAACTCAGAAAAAATAAGACAATCAGGTCTTATAGTCCTACTCATAGTTATGATCCACAACGCCCTAGGCCTTGCTGGAGGACTCTTTATAGGAAAACTTTCAAAGATGGACTACGACAAAGAAACAGCCCTAGCTATAGAAGTCGGCATGCAAAATAGCGGACTCGCCATACAACTTGCAACAGCAAATTTCGCCCTAAATCCACTAGCAACCCTACCTGGTGCAATATTTTCAATATGGCATAATATATCCGGGTCAATTTTTGCATCAATCAGAAGAAAACATAAATAATAAGCATGAAAAAAGACGAGAGTTAATCATTATTCCCGTCTTTTTCTCGTTTTACTTTTCTTTAAGCATCTTATCTGAGTATCCTATAGTATAAGTTAGGGCAAAACTTACTCCTCCTGCTATTAGAAGCATTAGGATATACATTAAGAGGTTATCTAGATATAAGAGCATACCTGGAATAACTGTTACTGCCATTCCTGTTCCTTCTATCTTAAAGATTGAAGCGAAAAATCCTCCTGCTGCTCCACCGACCATGCCCATGACAAATGGTTTGACAAATCTTAGGTTGATACCGAAAATCGCTGGCTCTGTGATACCTAAGGCTGCTGATAGGGCTGATGGGTAGGCGATTTGTTTGATCTTTGTATCCTTGGTCTTGATAGCTACTGCAAGAACTGCTCCTGCTTGACCTGCTGTCGCTGCTGATAAAAGAGCATTGAAGGCATTTCTTCCGTTATCTGCTAGGAGTTGTACTTCTAGGAAGTTAAAGATGTGGTGGATTCCTGTAACTACTATTAGTTGTTGGAGTCCTCCGATTAGGATTCCTGCTATACCAAAAGGAAGTCCTAGGGCCCACTTAGTTGCCTCGAGCACTACGACTTCTAGTTGGTGGAAGACTGGTCCAATTGCAAATAGGGAAAGCACACTCATTATAGCCAAAACTAAGAAAGGAGTTAGAAGTAAGTCTAAGCTATCTGGTATTACTTTTCTAAGACTTCTCTCAAGTTTTGCTCCAATTAGGCCTGAAATAAAGGCAGGAAGTACTGTTCCTTGGTAGCCTACAACTGGTATAAATCCAAACATTATTATTGGACTTGCGTCTCCACTTGCTACTTGGTAGGCATTAGGTAGGTTTGGATGAACTAGCATAAGGCCTAGGACGATTCCTATGACAGGGCTTCCTCCAAATACCTTAAAGGCTGACCAAGCCACTAGGGCTGGCAAGAAAGCGAAGGCTGTATCTGTTAGAATTTGTGTCCACATCAAGAAGTTTTGGGAAATATCGTCTGGCGTCATAGAGAAAACTCTAAGAACTTCCTCCTGGGTGAAAAGTCCCCTTAGTCCCATGAAAAGTCCTGTAGCTACTAGGACTGGAATAATAGGAACAAAGACATCACCAAAGGTCTTTATAGCACGTTTTAGTGGGTTCTTTTGGTTTTTCGCCTTATTTTCTACTGCCTTATCGTGAATTTTAGAAAAGTCATCTGGTAAATCTTTCTCTAGAGATTCGTAGGCATCGTAAACTTTGTTTACTGTTCCAGTGCCAAAGATGATTTGAAGCTGGCCTTCATTAAACATTGCACCCTTGGCTCCTTCAAGGTCATTGGCCATGTCCATATTGATTTTGTCCTTATCGTAGACTTCGATTCTAAGTCTGGTTGCACAATGTGCGACTGAGGAAATGTTTTCTCTTCCTCCAGCGGCCCTTATGGCTCCTTCTGCTGCTTTTTTGTAATCCATAATTTCTCCTTTAAATAATTACAAACAATTGGGAACGGTTCCGTTAATATAATTATAGCAAAAACGTTTACTTTGTCAAATGATTTTTATTATTTTTATTTATTTGATATTATATGAGTGGAGGATTTATGGCAAATATTAAAGACATCGCTGAGCTAACAGGATTTTCAAAATCTACAATCTCCAGATATTTAAACAATGGTTCAGTAAGCGATAAGACAAAAAAGAAAATTAAAGAAGCAATAGACGAGCTTGGTTATGTTCCAAATTCTTATGCGAGAAATCTCAAAAAGACCAAGACCAATACCATAGGTGTAATCATCCCAAACTTTATAGGCTATACAAAAAACACCGCCCTAAATGCTATTAACATTTACCTAAAGGATACCAACTATTCCATGCTCCTATCTTCTTCCAATGACGATATGGACGAAGAAGTAAGGATCATCGAAGAGATGGCAGGTCTTAATGTGGAAGGAATAATCCTTTTCGCCTCAAATATAAGCAAAAGACACAAGGAAATTATAAAAAATCTAACCATCCCCCTTGTAATCTTCGGCCAAAAGCTTGAAGGCTTTACTTCAATTATTGCCAACGATTATGAAGCAGGAAGACTCATGGCAAGCTATATCAAGACCCTTTCTCACAAAGAAATTTCTTATTTCGATGTAGGTAAATACGATCAAGCCGTAGGAGATAGGTTTTTAGGATTAAGTGAGGGACTTAAGGATACAAATATAAAAATCAACCACCACCACTTCGACTTTACCAAAAAGACAGCCTACGAGAAGGCAAAAGAGATTCTAGATAAGGAAAAATCAAGCTTTTATATAGGAGCTACCGATAATATAGCCTTCGGTATCATAGAGGCCCTTAGGGAAAAGAAAATTAGAATTCCAGATGATATTTCTGTGGCAGGTTTTGGCAATTACGAAATATCTTCTATAATAAACCCTGCCCTCACTACAGTTGACTTCCCTTACGAAAAACTTGGGACAGATGCTATCAAAAGTCTCATCAATCAAATCGAGGGAAATGAGAAGGATGTAATAGAACCCGCAGAAGCAAGACTTATCTTGAGGGATTCTACTAAGTGACTTTGTTTCCCCTAAAATTAGCCGTATCGTTTTGGGTATAATAAAAAGAAAAGGAATTTTTATGAAAAAATACTATTTCAAAGAGAAATTTTTTAAAATTACAGACCACTACCCCATCCTTGATGATAAAGGAAGAAAGGCCTTCTTTGTAGATCAGAAGTTTAAGTTTCTAGGATATGAGGCGACTGTTTCCGATGCAAATGATGTAGAGATTTTTACTATAAACAAGAAACTCATCTCCTTTCTTCCAGTCTATCAGGTTGATTTCAAGGATTCTAAGAAGAAAATGACTATAAAATCTAATATTTCTATCTTCAGAAAATCAATTGATGTCATAAGCGAAGAGGGCAAAATTAATGTTAAGGGAAACTTGTGGGATTATGAATTTAAGGCCTACTTTAAGGGTGATTTGATAGGAGAAGTTAGTAAGAAAATCCTATCCTTCACCGACCAATACCAACTTAAGGTCTACGAGGAGGATTTTACAGAAGAGCTCATAGCCCTTTGCCTATCCTTGAACAACATCAAGGACACTGAAGAGGAATCAACTAGGAATAATGATTAAGGAGAAAACATGGAAATATCAACAATAACAAAATATATAGAAGAACTCACCAATACACCATCACCAACTGGCTTTACAAAACTTGCCGAGAAGTATCTCATGGACGAATTTAAAAACTTAGGCTACAAGCCTTACCAAACTAACAAGGGCAATGTAGTCGTTCCTATAGTAGAAGGAAAAGAGAATGGTCTCTTGCTCTCTGCCCACGTAGATACCTTGGGCCTTATGGTAAGAAGTGTAAAGTCTAACGGTAGGCTTAAGGTAACAAGCCTTGGGGGCTATCCTTTTAACTACGCAGAAGGAGAAAATGTAACCATCCACACAAGATCCGGCAAAACTTATACAGGAGTCTTCAGACTAAATGAACCTGCAGTCCACGGCTCATCCGACCCAAAGGAAGCCAAAAGAGATGATAGTACAATGGAGGTTGTAGTAGATGCTATAACAAAATCTGCCGAAGAGACCAAGGCCCTAGGTATTACTAACGGAGACTTCATCTCCCTTGATCCAAGATTTAGAATTGATAATGGCTTCGTCAAATCTCGTCATCTAGACGATAAGGCAAGTGCAGGAGTCCTCTTAGCCCTTGCTAAGGAAATCAAAGAAAAGAATATCAAGATAAATAGACCTCTTTATATGACCTTTACCATCTATGAGGAAGTAGGCCACGGAGCAGCAAGCGGTCACCCAAAGGGAATTAGAGATATGGTAGCTGTCGATATGGGAGTTGTCTATGACGATCTCGCCTGTGATGAGACCATGGTTTCAATCTGTGCCAAGGACTCTTCTGGCCCATACAATTATGATTTGACCAATGAGTTAGTAGACCTTGCCAAAAGTCTTGATATAGACTACGGCCTAGACATCTATCCTTACTACGGATCTGATGCCTCCGCTGCAGTGGCAAGTGATAATGACTTCCGTCACGCCCTAGTAGGAAGTGGAGTTGCAGCAAGCCACGGCTATGAGAGAACTCACGAAAAAGGATTAATATCTCTTTACAATTTGCTCTTACACTTTGTACAAAAATAGTCTTGTAATAAAGGCAATTTGTTATATAATATAAGTAAGCAAAAGGGAGTAGCCCAATTATTCAATCGTCAAAACGGAATTTTCCCGGTTGGATAAACCCCAGAAGGTGGCAAGACTTTTGGCATGGATTTGCCAAAAGTTTTTTTTATACCTTTTGTTAATATTAATGGAGGAATTATGGACTATAAAGGAAGTTTAAATGAAGTAATCAAAAAACATAATAGTGACCCAAACCGTGGTCTTACTTCCGATGAGGCAAGTAAAAGACTCGATAAGTATGGTAAAAACATTATCGAATCTTCTAACAAGAAATCTCTTGCCAAGAAAATCATCGAGCAAGTAGCAGATCCTATGGTAATCCTTCTTGTAATAGCTGCGATTGTGTCAGCCTTTACTGGAGATACTGTAGAAGCTGTTATAATTATTGCAATAGTAGTAATCAACGCTATTATGTCCATCATCCAAGAAGGTCGTGCAGAAGACTCTGTAGCAGCCCTTCAAAAGATGAGCTCACCAGAAGCTACCATCATCCGTGATGGATCTAGGAAAAAACTAAAGGCCGAAGAGCTTGTACCAGGAGATGTTGTAATCATTGAAACTGGAGATATCATCCCAGCTGACATGAGACTTCTCGAATCAAGCAACCTACAAATAGACGAATCGTCCCTTACAGGAGAATCTGTCGCAGT
This sequence comes from Anaerococcus marasmi, assembly GCF_900290195.1. Classification (GTDB taxonomy): domain Bacteria; phylum Bacillota; class Clostridia; order Tissierellales; family Peptoniphilaceae; genus Anaerococcus; species Anaerococcus marasmi. The sequence continues at coordinate 1,321,526 of NZ_OLMF01000004.1, forward strand.
AGAAAAGGACTTTAGTAAGGAATTTAACGAAGATGTTGGAATCGGAGATAGAGATAACTACGCCTTTTCATCATCTATAGTAACTTACGGCCACGGCAAGGGACTAGTCACAGCCACAGGCCACGAAACAGAAATCGGTAAAATCGCAACAAGTCTAGAAAACGTAGAATCAAAAGATACTCCCCTACAAAAGCAACTTAAAAAGCTATCTAAGCTCCTTGCTATCTTGGTAGTAATAGTTTCTATACTAGTATTTGTAGTAGGATATTTTAGATCTGAAATGGGTCTATTAGATAACTTCATGGTTGCAGTATCACTTGCTGTAGCTGCTATACCAGAAGGCTTAACCGCAGTTGTAACCATCGTTCTATCAATCGGAATGAACAGAATGGCAGAAAGAAAGGCAATAGTTAAAAACCTCCTTTCAGTAGAAACCCTAGGTTCAACCACTGTAATCTGTTCAGATAAGACAGGAACTCTTACACAAAACGAGATGACCATCACCAAAATCTACACAGATGGTAAGGAGTTCGAGGTAGAAGGTTCAGGCTACGAGCCAAAGGGAGATGTAAGAGATGAGGATGGAGAAGTTGTTGAAAATCACGATCAAATCAAACTTCTCATGACTATAGCAAGTCTTTGTAACGATGCCAACCTAATAAGAGAAGACGACACCTACAAGATTACTGGTGACCCTACAGAAGGCGCTATGCTTACACTTTCTGAAAAATGGAACATCAACCAAGAAAACCTAAACGAAAACCACCCAAGACTTGAGGAAATCCCATTCGATTCCACAAGAAAGATGATGACAACCTTCCATGAAATGGACGGCAAAAATTATGGATACACAAAAGGTGCTCCAGATGTAGTAATAGACAAATGTTCAAAGACTCTAGTAAATGGAGAAATCGTAGACTTTACAGATGATTTAAAGAAAAAAGCACTCGAAGTTAATACAAGTCTTGCAAGTCAAGCTCTTCGTGTTATGGCATATGCCTTTAAACCAATGGAAAGTCTTGATACAGAAATAACTAGTGAAAATATAGAACACGATATGGTATTTGTCGGTCTAACTGGCATGATCGACCCACCAAGGCCAGAAGCTAAGGCTGCTGTTAAGGAATGCCACGCTTCAGGAATCGATGTAATAATGATTACAGGAGACTATTTCGAAACAGCCCTTGCCATAGCTAAGGACTTAGGCATAGCAACAAGCCGTGACCAAGCTATGCAAGGAAGCGAACTTAACAACAAGACAGAGGCAGAAATTAGAGAAATAGTAAAGACTAAGAGAATCTTTGCCAGAGTTTCTCCTGAAAACAAGGTTCAACTTGTAAAGGCCCTAGGCCAAAATGGAGAAATAGTAGCCATGACAGGTGACGGAGTAAACGATGCTCCAGCTATCAAGAATGCCGATATCGGTATATCAATGGGAATTACAGGAACAGATGTTGCAAAAGATACTGCAGATATGATTCTTGTAGATGATAACTTCGCAACTATAGTAAACGCAGTAGAAGAAGGAAGAGTAATATTTTCTAACATCAAGAAGTTCGTCTCCTTCCTCCTATCTTGTAACATAGCAGAAGTACTTATAGTATTCTTGTCAATACTTTTCGGCCTTCCAAGCCCACTTACCCCAATCCAACTATTGTGGCTTAACCTTGTAACAGATGCCTTCCCAGCCCTAGCCCTTGGAGTTGAGCCAGCAGAGCCAGGCATCATGGAAGAAGATCCAAGAGATCCAAGCGAGTCAATAATATCTGGAAAGACAAAGACAAATCTTATCTCTCAATCAATATTTATAACAATAGCGGTACTCGGTGCTTACCTAGTAGGACTTAAGTGGATCTTCCCTAATTCAATTGAGGGAGCACACACAATGGTATTTGCAACACTTATAACAAGCGAGCTTCTAAGAGCCTTCTCAGTAAGATCAGAGAAGTTCACCTTAAAGGAATTAGGATTCGCCTCAAATTCACAACTAATCAAGGCAACCATCCTATCATTTGCCCTACTACTAGTGGTAATGTATGTACCAGTCCTAAGAGATCTTTTCGAAGTAGTATCTCTAAGCTGGGAATGGATACCAGTTCTAATACTTTCCCTAATCCCACTTGTCCTAGGTGAGATTTCAAAAGTTGTTAGAAGAAAATAATAAATAATTTGAAGGTGATGAGCAGAATAGATTTAACTATTCTACACCATCACCTTTTTGTTTTACTCTCTTTCGTTCGCTCAACTCACTTAAGTGGACATATAAAAATAGCTAGAAATCTACATTTCTAGCTATTTACCATATTACAACTTTAAATATATTTTTGGTTTATCCTATATTACCATTCACCTCTACAATTATACGCAGCCACAGCTACCTCTCCAGCTGTAGTCACGATATTTGCTTTAGATGCTGATTTCCCTGCTACTTTCAAAATAATCTTAGCTGCTTCATACCATGCCTTAGATTTTACCTTACCTACAAAAGCGTCAAATAAGTTACCATTTAATAAATCTATATACACTCCAAAATAGTCTTTTGCTATACATACAGCAAAATCTTTAGCGCTTCTATTTTGTCGTTCAAAATACAAATCAAGTAGTAATTTTGCATTTTCATCGCCTTGATTAGCTCTGTCTTCTAATAATGAGCTATTTGTTATATAATAATTTCCATCTTTATCTAAGTATCCAACTTCTTCAAAGTAAAATTTTAATTCTGAAGCTAACTCATAAACTTCAGAATCACTATCATTCTCATCTACCCCTGAAGCCATTGCTACAGTTGGTACAATACTCCCTAGTGTCATAAATAACGCTAATATAAATGACATTAATTTTTTCATAATACTATCCTCTCTTAAATGATAAAAATTGTAATATGGATTTTACATTTTCATTGTATACTTAACTAATCAATTTTTAGTAAATTTTATTTAAGAGTAAGAATATTAACGTCATTTCTTTCTTTTAAAAACTACTATAAATGGCGCAAAAATAAATGCTATAAGCATCTTACTTTGAGGCATAAGCAATCTATCTGATGCTTTATTAACTATGTGTTCGCTTAGTTTTATTCCTGATATAGGATATAATAAGTAGCAAATAATCAAATATATTGTTATTAGTAAGTAATATCCTTCAAAAGGGCTGACTTTAAAATATTCCTTCATCAAAAAATAATATCCTATAAGAGGAACTAATCCTGTTATTAGATAAAGTAATATTTCTGTTAAGCTGTGTTTTTTCATAATGTCCTCCTAGTTTTTCTTATTTTAGCAAATCATAGTCAATTTTTAGTAAATTAAGTTTTCTATTTGATAATATAGTTAGAAATAAAAAATACAACAAAATTAATAGTCTGCTATAAGATGGAATCCCTACTATAATGAATTTATCTAAGATTATCAGTACAAAAGCTTCGTACCAATTATAAAAATTCATCTTACCAGAAGATACATTAAAAATTCCATGACCTATAAATACAATAGTTAAAATATAAAATAATCTAATCATCGGAATCCTCCATTGGTATAATCATTTTTGCAATAGCACCTCGGTTTTTATTTATCAATTCTAATTCGCCTGAAATTTTTTCAAGGTAAGTTTTTACATAATACAAACCTATTCCATATCCTTTACCTGAAGTTCTTGCTACATTGCTTGTCACAAACAAGTCTGTACTTTCACCAATAATATCTTCATCAAAACCACTTCCATCATCTATAACAGAAATTTCTAACCTATCTTTTGCTTTTATTTCTACTTTTATCTTATCTTTCCTATGTTCGTAGGCGTTATTTAGAAGGTGAATTAGACACTCATTTATATTTGACGTGTTTGCGTATATAACTTTTTTATTGTTACTTGGATAGTAAAATTAAGCTAGACACTTTTAAATGAAATAAAAAGCCATTTATGATACACTTAAATTACACAAAAAACATTAAGGAGTATCAAAATGGCTTACAATCATCTTACCATAAAAGAGTTAATTTGGATAGAGCAATATTATAAATCTGGAGAAAAAGTTGCAAATATAGCAAAATATTTGTCAAGAGCAAGACAAACCATATACAATGTAATAAATTGGCTAAAAAAAGGCTCAACCATACAAGAATACTACGACAGCTACAAGAAAAATAAATCAAAATGTGGAGCAAAGATTAAACAATTAAGTGATGAAGAATATGACTATGTTCTTGATAAAGTAAATAAAGGATGGACCCCAGATGTCATAATTGGAAGAGGAGAAATTAAGCTTTCAATGAGCTCTAGAACACTATACAGGCGTTTTAAAGACGGTAGTTTAGATAAAAAACTATTACCAATGAAAGGTAAACGAAAAAAGAATGGAAGTGTTGAAAAAAGAGGAAAGCAAGCCTTTAAAAGAAGTATTCATAGTAGGAATAAATCATATCCTAATTTCAAAAATGAATTTGGGCATTTTGAAGGGGACACCATAGTAGGAAAGAATCATAAAAGTTGTGTAATAACTTTAGTAGAACGAGTATCAAAAGCAATAATAACTTTAAAACCAGAAAATAGGACAGCAAAAGCAATAGAAAATAGGCTAAATAGTTGGTTAGATCAAATTCCTAAACACCTTGTAAAATCAATAACATTTGACTGCGGAAAAGAATTTTCAAACTGGAAAAGTGTATGCAATAAGCATGATATATCAATATTCTTCGCAGATCCAGGCTGCCCAAGTCAAAGGGGGTTAAATGAAAATTCGAATGGTTTATTAAGAAAAGATGGATTACCAAAACAAACTGACTTTAGGCTAAAAAGTGAGACGGATATTGTTTCTGTAGCTAGCTACAGAAACAATATCCCAAGAAAGTCTTTGAACTACAAAACACCGTTAGAAGAATTTATGAATTTAGTGTATTCTGTCTAGGTTAATTTGACAATTGAAATTATCAATTTGTTTTGCAATTTCTATTTCTTCTTCTAACATATCAGAATAAATAATAATGCTTTTCTCTAGTGATTTTACTATATCGTCTAGCTTTATTTTTTTAATCTTATTTTCTTCTAATTGACTTTTTGCAATTTTCATAATTTTATCTATATATGTAGATATTTTTTCACTTTCTTCAAAAATCCTGTCCATTCTAATGAGATTTTTATCAGAAATCTCCTCATTTGATTTTTTAATCAAAGATACATTAGTATTTATTACCGTTAGAGGTGTTTTCATATCATGGCTTATATAGGAAATTCCTTTAACGAGGTCCTTATCTTTTTTTATTATCTCCTGGGTTTTATTATTCAAGGCATCTGATATTTTCTTAAATTCGTACGTTTTATATTCTTCTTTGTAAGAATTTTCATTTATAGAATAAATTAATTTATCTACTTCATTAAAAATATATGAATCTATATTTTTGTAAAAGACATAGGCAAAATATACTAGGTAGATAAGAGACAAGCCAACCATAATATCTGTTTGAGATTTTAAACTTTTAAGTATAAATTTTTGGCTTCTCTCAAATTCCATTAGTAGCTTTAATCCTATGTAACTTAGAAAAAATGCTAATGAAAATTTTACCATACTATCCATTAACTCAGATAGTATTAACTCTTTTAATCTTCTTTCCATCTGTAGCCGACCTTCCACTTATTTTCGATAGGATCATCTGCATTTAACTCTAATAATTTTTTTCTTATATTGTAAATATGTGAAACAACAACCCTTTCACTAGCATCAAAAGAGCAAAAAGTGTTTACTAGTATTTTTTCTTTTGTCAAAAATATACCTTTGTTATCATACAAGAACTTTAAAATGCAGGCTTCTGTTGATGTTATTTGTACTGAATCACTTTCCTTAGATATAATAAATCTATCAAAATCAAATTTTGTATTTTTGTAAGAAATTTCTTGATCTAATCTTTTTATCCTAGCCTTCACTCTGGCTAATAGTATATCCATATCAAAAGGTTTCGTTATATAATCATCTGCTCCTAACCCAAAGCCTTTCATAATATCTTCTTTAGTATTTTTTGCTGTAAGTATTATTATCGGTGTTTTTATATCAGCTCTTATATTTTTTAAAAAATCATAACCACTATATTTGCCAAGCATAAGATCTAATATTATTAAATCATACGAATTAAGAATTATATAATCATCAATTTGTTCTAAAGCTGTGAAGTAGTCTACTTCGTAACCACTACTTTCAAGTACATCTTTTAAAGTCGATACTAAACTCTTGTTATCTTCTATAATTAGAATTTTCATTTAACCACCCACCTATTGATTTCTTTCTTATATTATAAGGTATAATAGTCAAATTTCAGTCAATTAATTTATAAACATCACAAATTCTATTCTCCTAGTTTTAGCTTTACACTTTAAAAATATATTACTCTTCTACTAATCTCCATTAAAACATCAAGTAAAATAGAAAAAAGCGGAATATGACTGTAGTTAATGTCTTTTCCGCTTTTATCTTACTTATCAAGTCTTCTAAAAATAATAAATCCTAAAATAATGCTAGTTAGGGATAGGATTATGACATATATATAACCAAAGTTCCATTCAAGCTCTGGCATATTATCAAAGTTCATCCCGTACCAACCTGTTATAATTGTAATCGGCGTAAAAATCGCAGTAATCACAGTAAGGACCTTCATGGTATTGTTCATCGAAAGGTCCATCTTGGATGTATAGGAATCCTTGACGTTGTTTATATAATCATTGAGATAGGTGATGTTTGATGAATATCTTTCCACCCTAAAGGTTATTGATTTAAGGTGCTTGATATCATCTTCGTCAAAAATATCATTCTCATTTTCCGTAAGAAGCTCCAAGGTATCTATAAGCCTCTCATAAGAAGTGTAGAGATTTAGGGCCTTATGCCTATTGTCTGTGATGATATCTATACTACTTGTAAGCTTTTTATTTTTTATAATCCTATCTTCGACAGCTGCCGTTTGGTTTTTAATATCTTCAAAAACCCTAGTATGATTGCTAATAAGGGCTGCTATGAAAAATTTAAGGAGCCTTCCTGGAGATCTCGCAGCTGATTTTTTATTAAGCATTCGTCTAAAGGCAACTGAAGTAGAAGCATCCCTATCGTAGAGGTCTACGATTATAAGCCTATTATTTTCTATATAGAAGCCAACTAGGTCTGATGTATCGAGATTACCCTTTATATCGAGCATCTCAAGAATTGCAAAAGTATACTTATCCTCAACCGCCATATAGGTCTTAGTAGAAATATCAGAAACTAACAAATCAATAATCGCATTATCGAGCTTATAGGTCTTCGCAAAATCAATAAAACTATCCTTGCCCAAATACATAAGGTAAAAATCATCATCTTCTATAACATCATAAAAACTTTTTATATCACTTTTCTCAAAACCATTATCCGTATCAAATTTATAAATATAGTCCATTTTATCTCCTTCTCCTAGGAATAGTTCATCTACTACTATACCGATAATGTCTCCCAAACAAAAAGAAGCCCTCACGGACTTCTGAATATTTATTTCGCTCCTCTAATATCTTCCTTGGCGTGGATTAATTGAGTTACTATCTTGTTATATGGAGTAGCGATTTTGTGATTCTTTCCCTTTTCCACTACTGCTCCATTTATAAAGTCTATTTCTGTTTTTCTATTTCTTTCTATGAGGTCCTGATACATTGAAGGGTGGTGGTCTTTGGCTTCTTCGGCTGATTTGTAAATGTATTCTAGCATCTCTTTTCTATCAAGATCAATTCCTTCAGCACGACCTACTTCTGTAAATTCCTTTACTAGCTCACTTATAATATCCTTGGAGGTAGATGAATCGAAGAATTCTCCAATAGTGCATTCCATAAGTGAGGTCATGGAATTCATTGTTCCATTTACCATAACCTTTCTCCATATGGCAAACATTACATCACTATCGTATTTGGCACCAAGACCTGCCTTAGCTAAGAGATCCGCAATCTTTCTACCATTCTCCTCATCGTCTCCAATATTTTGGACATCTATTGTGCCTTTGCCTGTAATTTCTATTTGACCAGGACCTGTAAGTCCTGCAGCCCATATGGTAACTCCCATATTGATTTGGCTCTTATCAACGAATTTTTCTAGAATTTTCTCATGGCCCATACCGTTTAGGAGGCAAAGAATTTGAGTCTTATCTCCAATAATTCCCTCTATAGCTTCCATCATAGATTCTAAGGCCATTGATTTGGTCATTACTACTATTAGGTCGGCTTTTTCTTTCGCCTCTTCCGGTCTCATAGTCTTTATTTTTATTGTATCTTCTACTTTACAAGAAACTTTGAGTCCATTTTCATTAATTTTATCTATATGATCTTGCCAGTAATCTAGTAAAATAACTTGGCTCTCTGTATTTTTTTCTATATGATAGCCTATGGTTGATCCCATAGCGCCACTTCCTGCTATATAAACTAACATTTTCTTATCCTTTCTCTTACCTTCTACTTATACCCAGCCTAACTTAGAGTTTTAGGAAAATTCCAAGCAGAGCTCCTATTATGATTACGACGATAGGATTTAATTTCTTAAATTTCATTAATAAGCCTAAAAATACCAAAAATATTCCTAAAGGAATTGGCCTTACTATATTTATTATATTTCCACTTTGCCTAAAGGCTTCTAAGTTAAATAAAGTTACAAATAATACCGAGCTCATAGCTCCTAGTATTAGGCCCGCTGTAGCAGGTCTTAAGGTTACGAAGGCATCCTTTACGACTTTAGAATTTTTGAACTTATCCATAGCTCTTGCTATAAATAGAATAATTATCACAGGTCCAGTTATTAGTGAAATCGTAGCTAAAACTCCTCCTAGATAGCCCTGGGCATTAATTCCTGCGTAGGTAGACATATTAATTCCAATCGCCCCAGGCGTTGATTCAGATACAGCAATCATATCTAGTAGCTCTTCATTAGAAAAGTAGCCAAACTTCTCCCCTATTTCATAAAGGAAGGGAATGGTTGCCATTCCTCCACCTACTGCAAAAAGTCCAATCTTAAAAAACTCCCACATCAATCTAAGCATTTTTCTTTCCCCTTCCTAAAAGTATTCCGAAAACTCCAACCGTAATCACGACTACAATTGGCGAAATAGACAAAAATCCTATAGCTACAAAGGTCAAAATAAATACCATAAATTTAAGTCCTGTATTGGCATCTTTTTTTATCATCTTAAGAACAGAATAAAAAACCAAGGCACAAACCGCAACTCTTATGCCAGCAAAGGCATGTTGGATTATGGCTAGATGACTAAAACTTTGTAGGAATTTTGCTATAATAGAAATTATAATTATAGATGGACTAATAAAGCCTAGGCTTGCTACAATGCCTCCGATGTTTCCACCTACCTTGTAACCACAAAAGGTCGAGGTGTTAATGGCAATAATTCCTGGACTGGATTGGCCAATTGCATAATAATCTAATATTTCCTCATGGCTTGCCCGGCCCTTCTTATCGACTACTTCTCTTTCCAAAATAGGAAGCATGGCGTAGCCCCCACCGAAGGTAAAAAGTCCCATCTTAAAAAATGTCAAATAAAGTTCTAATAAAGTATTCATAATATCTCCTTATAGCTAATTATATAGTAATTCTAGCTAAGAGGCAAAGCCTTTCATATGGTATAATGGATATATAAGCTGAAGGAGGATATTTATGAAAAAGAAAAACTTGCTCGCTCTCTTCTTATCTCTAGGAGTTTTGGGCTTTGTATCTAGCAGTCTTGCAGATAATAACCCTGAAGACTTACCTATCATTTACTACGAGGATTACGACCTAGACGAAGCTATCGGACTTTCAAATGATGATAAAAAAGATTCTTCTAGTCCAGAAGGAGACGATACAAAAGATTCCGATTTAGAAAAAGCAACAGATTCTATTGAAGATGAAATTTCTAAAGAAGAAAAGGACGAAAGTCCATCTGAATCTACTGGTGATTCTGATTCTGGACAAAGTTCTAAGGATAATTTCCCATATCCTGCTGGAGATAGACCAATTGAAAATCAAAAAACTAGACCTTAAACTAGTAGAAAGAAAAACTATACAGCAGATTCTACAGAGGGTCCGATCAAGGGCAATAGACAAACAGGAGTCTATCACACCAGGGGTCAGAGGGACTATAATAAGATTTCTGTGGAAAATGTAACCTGGTTTTACTCAGAAGAAGAAGCCATCAGCAAAGGTTACAGACACGCACAAAGATAGACGAAAGGATACAAATGTACGGACTAATATTTGACATTGATGGAACGATTCTCGATTCTATGCATATATGGATCAAACCCCTCGAAGATATCTTTAAGAAGTATGGTTATGACTTAAATAAAATCCCAAAAGAGAAAAAAGGCCATATAGAGGCCCTTCCTTTCTATGATATGTGTGATTTTCTATCGAAAAATATAGCAAGGGATATGACTAAGGATGAAGTTATTGATTATTTTGAAAAAACTATAGATAATGCCTATGCAAATGATCTCTTGCCTAAAGATGGAGCAGTAGATTTCCTAAAAGACCTAAAGAAAAAGGGCTACACACTTTCTGTAGCATCTTCTACCGACTACAAATATCTAGAAAAAGCCCTAAAGAGACTAGAAGTATTCGACCTCTTCGACTTTTTGGCAACACCAGATACTACAGGATTTAATAAGTCGGAGAAAGACTTCTGGGAATATTCGATCAAAAAACACGGAAAATCCCCAGAAGACCTAATCCTTTTCGACGACGCTCTCTACGCCATAAAGGCAGCAAAGGAAGAAGGAATCAAGACAGTCGGCATAAAGGACTTTCCTTGGAATGAGAAGGAGTGGGACTATATCAAGAAAGAATCCGATTCCTATGTAAATAATATTTCTGAATTTGAAATCGAAAATTTCTAATATTCAATCAAAAGAGCCAGTTTATTTATATTCCTGGCTCTTTATAATGTCCATTTTTTAATTTCTTAACCTTCCTAGCTAGGAAAATTATAGAAAAAATCCCCTTAAAGTTTGAGCTTAGGCTCATGGCGATCCATACTCCATGAACTCCCAAAAATGGCATAAGGATTAGGGCGATCGGGATTCTCAATGTATTCATCACAAGACCTATTACTGCTGGAGTCCTGGTATCTGAAAGACCATTGAAGGCCCCAGCAAGACCGATCTCAGTTGCCATCATAAGCTGGCTTAGAGAAATAATCAATAGATAATCAGCTCCTAAGCTTATGGCCTCATTATCTCCTGGAGTAAAAAGACTAAAGAGATTGTATCTAAAGAAAAATAGGACAAGACTTGCTATAAGGCCGATGCTTGCCACAAGCTTAAAGCTTACCTTTATTATATCTATTACCCTATCGATCTTCTTTGCCCCGTAGTTTTGTCCGACAAGAGCCTGGATTCCTACTTGTATTCCCTCTGTCGTATTCCAAGAAATCGACTCAAGTTGAGCTCCGATTGAGGCTACTGCTACTGGAACCGGGCCGAAGCTTGCCATAAATCTATTTAGTATCATAGAAATCGAAGCATGAAAACCACTCAAAACTCCAGCAGGAAGTCCTAGCTTAAATATTTCCTTCTGCCAATTCATCCTATAATCAATCCTTGATATGGATTTCTTTATTATGTCGTCCTTTCTTATGATAACAAACAAAAAACAAAGGCTAACCAAAAACTGACTAAAAATAGTCGCTATAGCAGCTCCTCTTATTCCTAAAGCTGGTAGGGGTCCAAAACCAAAGATCAAAACCGGGTCTAGTATCATATTTGCAAGAAGACCTACTGCATTTATCTTAAAGGGGCTTATAGAATCTCCTAGGGCTGTGAAGGATTGTGAAAACATTGGATTTATAAAAAAGAAAATCATCCCACAAGCCACTATAAAAAGATATCTCTTCGCAGCAAGTTCCGCAGCATCTCCCAAGCTATATGCTTCTATAAATATGTTCCTAATAATTAAGACAAAAATAGTAAAGCAAAAACCTAAAATCATCGCCTGAATTATTCCATTATTTATTACCCTTACAGTCTCCTTTTCGTTGCCTTGACCGTAGGATTGGGATGCGAAAACCCCTGTGCCCACCTTTGGTATAAGGGCAAGGGAGTTGGCTATCCAAAAGACAAATCCAGCAATACCCACACCTGCGACAGCATCGGTCCCTAGCCTTGATATCCAAATCATATCTACAAAACCGTAAGCAATTTGTATAAAGGCTGTTAGGGCTAGGGGGATTGAAAGTTTAACCAAGGTTTGCCAGATAGGGCCTCTTGTAAGATCTAATTTCTGATTCATAACTCGCCTCTCTTTCAATAAAATTTCTCTATACATTATATTAGCATTTTATTATTGAACAATTAAATCCCAGAAAGTCAAAATTTTTATATGCTTTTTAGATAAGTATATATAGGAATTTTAAAAAACTATATTTAGCAAAAGTCTAATATCTATAACCCCAAGTATTTCCATCATAAAGAATAAACAGTACAATAATTTTTGGTGATTTTCATAAAGAAATAAAAATAAGTTATGATATTTAAAAATTTATTTACCAAAGGTATAATCTATCATTATGTTATCTTGCTAAAGTTATTTACTAAGCATAGCTTAATTTGAAATTAAATGAGGAGAAGAATAATGGAAAATTTGAATATTATTATAGGAAAGATCAATACTGTCTTGTATTTCCCGATCCTTGTAGTCTTACTTATAGCTGTAGGCCTGTATTTTACAATAAGAACTGGCTTTATCCAAGTAAGCCTTCTAAAGGAAGCCTTCAAGGTAATCAAGGAAAAACCAAAGGACGAATCAGATGTATCAAGCTTTCAAGCCTTGATGATATCCACAGCATCCAGAGTAGGAACTGGAAATATAGTTGGAGTATCTTCTGCCATATGTCTAGGAGGCTATGGAGCTGTGTTTTGGATGTGGATTGTGGCTATAATAGGTTCAGCTAGTGCCTTTGCTGAGTCAACCCTCGCCCAAATTTATAAGAAAAAAGGAAAGCACAGCTCTTACGGTGGTCCATCTTACTACATAGAAGAAGGTTTAAAGAGCAGAAAACTCGGAGTGGTTTTTTCAATCGCCCTTATAGTTTGCTATGCTGTTGGCTTTAATATGCTTGCAAGCTTCAATCTCCAATCTTCATTCCAATCTTACGGGATTTATGATCCTCAAGTAAGTCCGAAGATTATCGGAGGATTCTTCGCCCTTGCGGTCGCCTTTGTCATCCTCGGAGGGGGTAAGAGAATAATTAAAATAACCCAAAATTTAGTTCCTTTTATGGGAATAATCTTTGTTCTAGTTTCTCTTATTATGATAATTCTAAATATAGGAAGAATTCCTGAAGTATTTAGGAAAATCATAGAAGATGCTTTCAACTTCAAGGCGATTTTTTCAGGTCTTGCTGGCTCATCCATGATTTTGGGTATGAAAAGAGGTCTTTATTCTAACGAAGCCGGTATTGGTTCTGCACCAAATGCTGCAGCAGCTGCCGAGGTAAGCCATCCAGTAAAACAAGGACTTGTTCAAATGCTTTCAGTATTTATCGATACCTTATTGATTTGCTCATCCACAGCCTTTATGGGCCTAAGCTCAGGTATAGATCCAAGTCCTGCCCTTGAAGGAGCTCCTTTTATCCAAGAAGCTCTAGCAAGTGTCTTCGGTAACTTAGGATATTACTTTATATCAGCATCGCTCGTGCTTTTTGGCTTTACAACCTTTATAGGAAATCTCTACTATGTAGATTCAAACTTTGACTATCTAGCTAAGAAAGAACTCGATGAGAAACAAAGAATACCCTATAGGCTTGTAGCGGCTTTCTTAATATTTTTCGGTGCTATCCAAGAGCAAGCCTTCGTTTGGAACCTTTCAGACCTATTTATGGGCATAATGGCTTTGATAAACTTGCCAACGATTTTGATCTTATCAAATAAATTACTAGCCTGCCTAAAAGATTACAAGACTCAAATAAAAGAAGGTAAAGACCCAAGCTTTGTCGCAAAAGATATTGGAATAAAAGAAGAATTAGATTATTGGAAATAAAAACTGACCTCCATTAGTTGGTTTTAAAGTCCAACTTTTGGGGGTCAGCTCATTAGCTAGTCAAGTGCTTTTTTAAAATAAGAAATCATGAGTATATAAAATACATCTTATAAAATTGTAGAAGGATTAGTTTAAAGCGTTAATTAGTATAATTCCTATCACAGAAACAAATATTGCCAATGTAATAGTTATTATAACTTTATCAGAAATAGTACTTGTTTTAACTTTTTCAATATAGATTAAAACAATATTTGTTACTAAAAGTACAACCAATAGGGGGATAAATAACGATTTTTTAATAGTTCCGTTTACAGTTCCATTTACAGACCAATGAATAGGGATGCTATAAGGCAAATCACTATAATTCATTATTGTGATTATAATCATAATTAGAATTATGGCTATAAATAGACTATAAATATACTTCATATAACTTCTTTTCATCAATCCCCCTAAATTATAAATTTAACGATTCATTTCTTAAAAAGACATTATTTGTAAATTCACAAATTTGATTATTACGATGATGTTTAGACTCTTTATATATATCTAGAATTTCTTTACGTATATATCTATCAAAATCGTGAGCTTTACCCGCACCTAATTCACTCTTTTTATTCACCGTCTATATATTTTGCCTTAAGTTTAAGAGCTGATGGACAAACGGCTATACCGCCTTCACCTGTCTCTCTTAATCTTGCTGGTAGGACGTCTCCTACTCTCTTAAGAGCATCTACTGCTTCATCGAAGGTTACAATCATCTTTACATTGGCCATAGCCATGTCTGCACTTGCTAGGGCATTCATAACTCCATTGGCATTTCTTAAGTTACATGGAAACTCAACCATGCCACCTATAGGATCACACACAAGTCCTAGTATATTTAGTAGGGCTGCTGTGGCTGCATTTTCTTGAATTTGGATGTCATAGCCTCTTAGGAAACATACAGCAGCAGCTGCCATTGCCGCAGCAGAACCTGTTTCAGCCTGACATCCACCCTCAGCTCCTGCGAAGGTCGCATTGTCGAAGATTACCTGACCAATTGCACTTGTTACAAGAAGAGCCTTCTTAAGCTCATCATCACTGTAGCCGTATTTTTTATACATAGTCATAAGTGTTGCTGGAAGGATTCCCGACGATCCTGCAGTTGGAGCTGCAGCTATGATACCCATGGCCGCATTTATTTCTGATGTAGAAAGAGCCATAGCCATAGCAAGGGCTGGGGTATCTCCAAGGACAGATTCTCCATTGAGGAAATAATCGTGCATGCTTTTAGCATTTCCACCAGTCATACCTGTAACTGAAATTATCTCTGTTTCAAGAGCTGCTTGGGCTGATTTTTTCATTACATCGAGGGTTCTTTGGAGTCTATCCCAGATTTCTTCCTCGCTTTTTCCGGTGTTTTCAATTTCATCTTCTAGAGCAATTTCCCAAAGATCGCAGTTTTTTTCTTCACATCTTTCTTTTAAATTTTTCATTTTAGTTAACATACTATACCCCTATATATTTGATAAAGGTAAAATCTTTACCATCTCTAATTTTTTGCAAAATATCGTCTCTTAGTGGTTCGTCTAGCTCACAAACTAGCATTACATTATCATCTTCTTTGATAGTCTTCATAGTATTGATATTGTAGCCATTATCGAAAAGAATTCCTGAAACAAAGGCAATTACTCCCTTTTGTTCTGCATAGCTCATGAAAAGAGTAGGCTTATTTGCCTTAAACTCGATTGCATTACCATTCATCTTTGTAATAACTATAGCTCCACCACCTATGGATGAACCCTGAACTGAAAGGGCGTCCCTGTCAGGATATTTGAACACTATGTTTACTGTGTTTGGATGAACATCTCCAAGGTCAGTTTCTACAAAAGAATATTTAATGCCTGCCTTTTCGGCGTATTCGAAGGCATTGATAATCCTTTCATCTTCTGGGTCAAAGCCTAAAACTCCTCCAACCAAGGCCCTATTTGTACCGTGGCCCTTGTAGGTCTTGGCAAATGAGCCGTGAAGGTAGAAGATAACTTCGTTGAAATTCCTATCTACCATACGTCTTGCTGTATGAGCGATCTTACAAGCTCCAGCTGTATGCGAGCTTGATGGACCAACCATATTTGGTCCGATTATATCAAAAACTGATGCATTAACTGTCATATCGTCTCCTTATATTTCTTAATAAGCAAAAGGGCAGCATAGCCGCCCCATTCTTTTTGCAAAGGTAATAAGGCTATTAGCCTATTTAGTTTTGACTGGAGCTGGTTGCCAGTCTTTTTTACCTAGTATCTTCTTATTATAAATTTTATCTACTGCTACTGCAAGTGCAGTGTCTCCAGAAATATTGGCAGCTGTACCAAATGAGTCTTGGGTTAGATATAA
Source organism: Anaerococcus marasmi (assembly GCF_900290195.1). Classification (GTDB taxonomy): domain Bacteria; phylum Bacillota; class Clostridia; order Tissierellales; family Peptoniphilaceae; genus Anaerococcus; species Anaerococcus marasmi. Next base: position 1,337,913 of record NZ_OLMF01000004.1, read on the forward strand.
AGTTATTAGTAAGCTTGCCATTGTTGATTCTGGTGAGATTCCTACTACAGGTAGGAATGGTAGGGCACTCATTACTGCTCCACCTGGTGCTCCTGGTGCTGCAACCATTGCAATTCCTAGGATTGCTATAAGCCTTAGGATAAGTCCATAAGAGTGTGGCATATCGTACATAGTAAGGATTGTAAATGTACAAGCAGTGATTGTAATCATTGAACCTGGCATGTGGACTGTTGCACCTAGTGGGATTACAAAATCACCAATCTCACGACTTACACCGTTATTTTCCGCACATTGTAGGTTTACTGGGATAGTTGCTGCAGATGATTGAGTTCCAACTGCTGTTAGGTAACCTCTTACTTGATTTTTGAGCATAGTGAAAGGATTCTTTCCTGTATATGATCCTGATATTATAAATAAAACAGAAACATATATCAAGTGAAGGGCTATAACGCAGATAAATATCTTCCAGAAGATTGATAATACTGCAAATACTGATCCAGATTTTGCCATTTTCGCAAAGTTACCTAAGATAAAAAATGGTAGTAGTGGAACTATAGCCTTAGCCAAAACATTGGTAATTATTATATTAAATTCGCCGACTGCCTTGTAAAGGATTTCTCCTTGATTTGTCTTTCTTAGCCAAGATATTGAGATACCTAGCATGAAAGCAAAGATAATAGCACTAGTCACATCGAAAAATGGTGTGATAGGAACCTCGAAGTATGGATCTATGCTAATTTCGTTAGAGCTTTGGATAGCAGAAACTTGTTCAGGCGAAATAAAGCCAGGGAAAATTGAATTTGCCATAAAGTATGACAAAGAACCACCTATTAGTGTTGACAAATAAGCAAGCAAAACTGTTACTCCTAAAAGCTTACCTGCCCCCTCGCCTAGGTCTGCTATACCCTTGGTAACAAAAGCTAAAATCATAAGTGGGATTATGAAGTTTAGGAAAGCCCCAAAGATTGACGAGAATGTTACTGTTATTCTTGTAAACCACATTGGTAGATACAAACCTACCAAGATACCGATTAAGATACCAAGAATCATTCTTGGAATTAGTCCAATTTTTTTAGTTTTTTGCATAAGTACTCCTTTTTAATTGCATTTTTGTAAACCTTTGCATCAATAAAGAAGATGCTTATGTAAAATTGCTTTTATAATAAAAGTAATATATATTTATGAAATCTTAACTAACATCTTCTTCAGAACTCAATTATACAAGAAAAATAAATTAATGTCAACATTTTTATCAAACGTTTTCTTAATTTTGAGTAATTGTTTGTAAATCAAGTGATTTCTAGATGCATTTGAATAGCAAGCTTTCTTTGTGCTATTGTTTATCTCGATAAATAATTATCAAAATATATAGAATCTTTTTCCTAAACACTTACCCTAGATCTGACCAAGGCCTGGGCTATATATTCCGTTACTATTTCTCCTTTAGGATTTTCTGCTGTCATTTTAAAGTCTACTAGGCCATCATTTCTACCTTCTCTTTTCTTCTTACCTACTATTTCAACCTTAACCCTATATCTTGTATTTGCCAAAACGGGTCTTATCCATTTGCATGATAAGATTCGAGTCCCTGCTATAACACCATCCCTATCGATTCCTGTCCTAACCCAAGCTGCCCACAAGACTAGGTTGGCATAAGCCCCAGGCGCTATAAGCTCGCCAAATCTACTTTCCTTGGCAGCCTCCTTATCGACATGGATATCTCTAGGGTCATATTTCTCGGATGCTTCTATGATTTCTTCCTCGCTAAAGATAACGTCTTCTATTTCCTCATCAAAAACTTGTCCAATCTCATAGTCTTCAAAAAACATATACCCTCCTAGTAACTTAATACCCGAAATAATAAAAATCTCGCAAGATAGCTCACGAGATTAAAATATTATTCATTATAGCCTTCTGATTTGTTGTTTGGAACAAAAGATGCTTCTAGCAGATTTCTTCCCTGGCAGTAATACCTAAGAGATCCCTCCCGACCTTTTCGTCTTAAATCATCTATTAAGCCGGAATTTGTCCTATGGATTATCAAGGAAATATCTGTATCTTCAAATTCCTTAAGCATGGCAAAATCACCGTCACTATCTCCTCCAACCATTATAGGCCCGTAATTTCTGTTGTTTTTGATAAGTTTATTAATAGTTTGGACCTTGCCTTCTCTGATACTTATAGGAAAATCTTTGTCGAACTTCGGAAGAATTTTTCCCTCATCGTCTTTCATAAGTCTTAGGCCTAAGACCTTGTCTTCCTTCATCTTATAATTATTGCTAGGGTCTGTCGCAAAGGCCCTCACTATATCAATGAAGGAGGCGGAAACTATATAGCAATCTATGCCGTTTTCTTCAAGACTTTGGTACAAATTGACCATCTCATCTAAGGGTCTTATTCCAACAAAATATTTAATAGAGATCCTACCTGCCGCAAATTTTATCTCTGGTGATATAAATTCTTCTACTCTTATCCTTTCTTTTTTCATGGATGCGTAGGCACTCTTACAAAGATCGTAGACTTCCTCAGTCCTGTAGTTTTTAAGAAGAAAGCTCATCCAACAATAAGGGTCCTCTGCGTCTTCATCAAAAGAGCTCGCCCTATATCTGTAGAGCATCTTGCTTACAAATTCCTGGTAATAATCTGTATCTTGGACTTCCTCCAGAGTCTTTCCTCCTTCAAAACTATCGAGATTTTCATAAAGTTTCTCATAAGCTCTTTTTATATCTTGGGAAATTAGGTCGATGTTTACCCTTTGCTTATCTAGATTATTGAATTGATCTGAATAATCTTTTCTGTCCACGTTTTTTCTAATCAAATCATAGAACTCTTCTGGATCCATCTTGAAGCTTACATTCCTAACCATGTAGTAAAGTAGAGCTTCTTCAACATCTCCTATGATTGAAGTGTTATCCCAATCAAAGACTGCGAAGGGTTTATTATCTGGATTGTAGGCCTCGTTATCCTTGCCATGTTTTGCTATAAGCTCATTAATGGCTAGATAAAGGCTCTCTTCCCAATTTAACCTTTTGATATATGTTTTCATATCATCTCTCTTGGATCTACTGTTTTTACAAAATCGGTATCGGATACAAATCCTAGCTCTTTATTAGCCTCTCTTAGGCTCAAATTATTCTTGTGGGCAAACTTTGCAAGCTCTGCTGCCTTATCATAGCCTATAAGAGGACTTAGGGAAGTCACGAGCATGAGAGACTTATTGAGATTTTCTTCGATTTTTTCTTTATTTGCTACAAGTCCTTCGATTAGGTGAATCCTAAAGGAAGTCATAGCCTTAGTTAGAAGCTTAATTGACTTAACCATATTATAAATTATCAAAGGCATGTAGGTATTAAGCTCCAGCTGTCCGCTCGCATTGGCGATAGATATAGCTGTATCGTTAGCCATAACTTGGATAGCTACCATAGTCATCATCTCAACTTGGGTAGGATTAACTTTTCCCGGCATGATTGACGAACCTGGCTCGTTTGTCGGAAGGATTAACTCCCCTATGCCAGTCCTTGGTCCGCAGGATAAGAATCTCAAATCATTGGCGATTTTGTTAAGGTCTTCGGCAAGGACTTTTAGTCCAGAGTGGACTCTCGCCATAGCTTGTTTGGATGAAAGTCCTACAAATTTGTTGGAATCTTCTATAAGTCTTAGACCGCTGAGCTTTTCGAGGGTACTAATCATTTCCCTACTATAAGTTTCTGGAGCATTAAGGCCAGTTCCAACAGCTGTTCCCCCGATTGGCAGTCTACGAAGATCTTCCATTAAGTCTATTAAGGCAGCTTTGTCCCTTCTTACCATCTCGCTATAGGCGCCGATTTCACTAGATAGGGCTATAGGAGTTGCATCTTGAAGATGGGTTCTTCCTGTTTTTATTATCTCATCAAATTCCCTAGCCTTCTTATCGATGGCATCCACGAATTTATCAACTTCTGGCAAAAGTTCATTCTCCAAAAGATTAAGGCTTGCCATGTACATGGCTGTAGGGAAGGTATCGTTTGAGCTTTGGGACTTATTCACATGATCGTTTGGGTGAATTAAATTTCCCCCGCACTTTTCATTGGCAATATGGGCTATAACTTCATTCACATTCATATTGCTTTGGGTACCAGATCCCGTTTGCCAAACTGTAAGTGGGAATTGGTCGTCAAAGTCTCCATCAAGGATCCTATCTGCTGCATAGACAATGAGATCTTTTCTTTCTTCATCAATTTTTCCTAATTCAAAATTAACAATAGCTGCAGCTTTCTTTATAAGAGTTAGGGCCCTTATCTCTTCTTTTGGCATAAGGTCTAAGCCTTTTGGGAAGTTCATAAAAGACCTTTGGGTCTGAGCACCCCAATACTTATCATTATCGACTTCTATCTCACCAAGGCTATCTCTTTCAATTCTCTTATCCATGTCTAATCCTTACTTATATGATCTTCGTCCAAGATTCCTGGCTTGGTCATATTCTCATAATCCAAAATCTTGTCTATCTCATCGCTTGTCATAATCTTATCCCTGATTAAGATCTCCCTTACAGAAACTCCGGTCCTCAAGGATTCCTTAGCTACCTTGCTTGCCCTATCATAGCCTATATGTGGGGCAAAAGGAGTTATAATTGCGACAGAATTTTCTACTCTCTTTTCTAGCTTTTTCTTATCGGAGGTAATTCCGTCAATACAATTTGTATAAAGGGTGTGGATCGCTGCCTTTAAGGTCTTAAGTGATTCAAACAAGCTATAAAATATTATTGGTTCAAAGGCATTAAGCTCGAGTTGTCCTCCTTCAACGGCCATAGTAACAGTCATGTCATTGCCGATAACCAAAAAGGCAACCTGGTTTACAACCTCTGGTATAACTGGATTTACCTTACCTGGCATAATTGATGAACCAGCTTGTTTGGCTGGAAGATTGTAATCGCTAATTCCTGTTGTTGGTCCTGAAGATAGAAGTCTTAAGTCGTTAGAAATCTTTGAAAGATTACTAGCCAGGGCCTTAAGGACTGATGAAGTAAATAAGAAACAATCGAGGTTTTGTGTTGCATCTACCAAATCTTCTGCTTGGTAAAGCTCTATGTCACAAATCTTAGCTAAACTTGGCACGACTTCTTTTATGTAAGAGTCATCAGCATTAAGTCCTGTTCCAATAGCAGTTCCTCCAAGGTTTAGGTAGGAAAGTTGGCGAATGGCCGCTCCTAGTCTCTCATAGTCTCTCTTGATAGCCCTAGCATAGGCCCTAAACTCTTGGCCTAAGGTTATTGGCACAGCATCTTGTAGCTGGGTCCTACCCATCTTGATATATGAATCAAACTCATTTGCCTTATTTTCCAAAGACTTAATCAAGTTGTCAACTTCTTCTTTAAGCTCATTAATATATCTTATAAGGGCGATCTTTCCTGCAGAAGGAATTACGTCGTTTGTAGATTGACCCTTGTTTACATGATCGTTGGGATGGATAAACTCGTAAGTTCCGAGACTTCCTCCCATAATTTCATTGGCGATATTGGCTATAACCTCATTTACATTCATATTAAAGGAAGTGCCGGCTCCCCCTTGGATCGGATCTACTACGAAATTGTCCAGAAACCCTCCTGCCAAAACTTTCTCGCAGGCAGAAACTATAGCCTCCTTCTTCCTATCAGAAAGGATCCCTACCTTATTGTTTTCAATGGCACAAGCCTTCTTAACCTCCACTATAGCCCTTACCAAAAACGGATCCATAGGCCTTTTTGTTATAGGGAAGTTATCCAAGGCTCTTTTAGAATTAGCTCCGTAATAAGCCTCCTTGTCTATCTTAATTTCTCCTAATGAGTCACTTTCAATCCTAAAATTTTGCATAATATCCTCCTCGTATATTATAGTTGTAGTAATTGATACTATATTTTGTTCTCAATCCCAAATTCTTATGGGATAATAATTGTATAGATAGAGGTCGTAGTTATCCTCCTTGAAGCTAGTCTTCCTAAATTAGGGTTACGCCTCTTCTTTACGTCTTTATCAGTATGAGCTGGATAGCACATTTCGTTGCTGTATGTCTAACGAGGTTTGATTGTCGTAAAGTTTTTGAGGGTCCTTTCTCTATCTAAATTTATATTAAAGCTAGGTGATTTTATGTTTTACATTGGTGTTGATATTGCAAAGAACAACCACGAAGCCTCAATAATTGATTCTGATGGGAAACTTGTTTCTGAGTCTTTTTCTTTTTCTAATTCTATTAGAGGGTTAGAGAAGTTTCAGAAATTTATTTCCTCTTTTTCGATTGATTCTAACAATTGTATTATTGGTATGGAAGCTACCGGACATTATTGGCTGTCTCTTTATTCTTTCCTTATTGATTTAGGTTTTTCTTGTGTTGTTATTAACCCTATTCAATCTGATGCTTTTAGAAAGATGTATATTAGACAGACTAAGAATGATTCTGTTGATTCTTTTGTTATTGCTCAAATTCTTAGGTTTGGTGAGTTTTCTGTTTCTCATTTTTCTGATGAGGATACTTTTGCTTTAAGGAATCTTTCTAGGTTCAGGTTTGCTCTTGTTGATGAAGCTTCTGATTGGAAGAGAAAGCTTGTTGCTATTTTAGATCAGGTTTTCCCTGAGTATTCTTCTCTTTTTTCTAATATTTATGGTGTAGCTTCTAAGGAGCTTTTGAGTAAGTATCCTTTGCCTGAGGATATGATTTCTATTCCTGCTGATGAGCTTGCTAAGCTTTTGTCTAAGTGTAGTAAGGGTCACTTTGGTATTGATAAGGCTAAAGAAATTCAAGAGAAGGCTTCTAATTCTTTTGGTGTTAAGTTTGCTTTAAAGTCTTTTTCTTTTCAAATTAAACAGATTATTGCTCAAATTTCTTTTCTTGAAGATCAGATTCTTGAGATTGAAGATGAAATTTCTTCTATGATTAATTCTTTATGCCCTGTTATTACTTCTATCACCGGTATTGGTGATGTCTTAGGTGCAGCTATTTTCTCAGAAATTGGTGATATGTCTCGTTTTGAGAGAGCTAATCAGTTGGTTGCTTATGCTGGTTTAGATGTTGCTGTTAAGCAATCTGGCAATTTTAATGCTACTGATACTAAGATTTCTAAACGTGGTTCTCCTTATCTTAGACGTGCTATTTGGCTTGCTGCTAGTGTTGCTGCTTTTAAGGATCCTGCTTTGTCTGTGTATTATCAAAAACTTAGACAAAGGGGTAAAGCTCATGGTACAGCTATTGGTGCAGTTGCTAGAAAACTTACTAACATTATTTTTGCTGTTTTGAGGGATAACAAAGCTTACATACCTAATATTTAATTGTTATTCAATTGTTATTTAATTTTTCTAAGCCTAAACTTTAGGCTTATTTGACGTGCCTTAAATTTCAAGAGTAATTATTTTTTAGTTCCTCTTGACATTTGATAGCTGGTCTATACATCTATTATAACCCAAGAAAAGGTTTTTTTGAATAAGATTTCTGGGATTTAAGAATAAAACATAAAATAAAACCATATACATCCTAATAAACTAAAGTTCTACTAGTTTTTTATTTTCTATACTTTGTCCAACCATAGTGTTTCTATAGCCTAAATGATTTTTGCACCAAAAAAAGACGAGCCCAGGGCCCGCCTCAGATTCTTATTTTTTGATAACCCAGCCAACTGTAACTTCCGCCTTTAGTCTTTCGAAAGTATGTTTGTCTAGAGTGTTTCTTTGTGAGTAGTATGGATCGTTTATTGTAAAGTATCCATCCTTGTAGGAGTCTATTACCAAGAAATGGCCTCCATTTATGAAATAACCAGGACCAACTCTTACTACCATAGTTCCAGTCTCTAGGGCTTGGATGAAGGCTTTTTTGTTTACTGGGACATCATAAGAATTTAGTCCATACATCCTTGGAGCTTCCATAAAATATTGCCATTCGGTTCCATCGTTTTCGTAATCATTGGCATCTATGGCTGTATTAGTTGGGTAGATGTCATTTCTATGAAGCTCTCTTGATAAGACCATGGCCATGGCAGTTGGTCCGCAGCCATATCCTGAAAATGTTCCATTCGAAAATCTTCTATTAGCCCATCTAGGATCTCTCTGGGTAAAGTAAGGAGTTTTCCTATTAAGATACTGAGAAAATCCAGGCTCAAAAAGTCCCCTGGTTCCCTTAACCGCTTGTCTAGTGTCGATTTTCCCGATAAGGGTCGCACGGCCATAGCTATCCAGCTTGTATCTGTTGAAGTTAATTACCTTGGTCGTATTGGTCATGGTCTCCTTAGTTAGCTCATCAAATATATATGTTACTCCGCCAATTTTTTGTAGGCCTTCTGCAGGCTTTCCGTCAGAGAAGTAATATCTATCTCCAACCCAGCCTGTAGCAAACTTTCCTGAATGCTTACTAGCTTCACCGTACTTGTTGAAATAGTACCATTGATTGCCAAACTTCTTGTATTGTCTATTAAAAATCTTGCCATTTTGGTCAAAACCGTAGGTGATTCCGTCAATCGTCCTAAGGCCCTTGGTGTATGTTCCATCTTCATTGAAATATCCAAGTTTTCCCTTGGAATAATCCCAACCTATATAATGGGCTATGCCGTTTGCCTCAGAATATATTCTGTCAAAGCCCTTAGTGTTAATCTCGTTACGGGCCATGGCTCCAGTTTCTTTATCGAAGAAATACCTATTAGCTCCCGTATCGTAAAGGCCTCTGGCAAGCTTGCCGTTATTTTGGAAGAAATAGCTCCTGCCTTCTAGGTCTATCCAGCCTGGCTTAGATTTTTCTACTAGGGATAGCTCACCCTTAGAGTTTGCGGTAAACTTTCCTCCATCAGCTATGACTTCATTTCCCTTTACTAGGCCCTTATCCTTATCGAAATAATAGGACTTGCCGGAAAGCTCTCTTTTTCCAGAAAGCTTCTTGCCTTCCTTGTCATAAAGATAGGTCGACTCATCTTTATTAATTAATTTATAATCTCCGCTAACTTTAATTTCATCATCAGCTTTTTTATTGTTTTTCTTAAATATTTCATCTATATCTGAAGTGTCGTAATAGACTATAGGAAGGCTACTTGTGTCTCCTGTGTTAGTCTTAGGGTCTTTCGATATCTCTTCGATTTCTTCTTCCTGCTCGTAAGATAGCGGATCTTCTTCATCAATTTCTTTTAATATCTCAAGGATCTCTTCTTGGTCAATATCCTTTCCTGAAGGATCTTCTTTGGTATCTTGGCTAAGATTATCTTCACTAGGAAGGTCTTCTTTTTTTATATTAACTTCATCTGTGTCTTCGCTAATATTATCAATAGTTTCATTATAAAGGCTTTCTTGATCTATGTTATCCCCTATATTATCTCCTCCATCAGCAAATGAAGGACTTAAGCTTGTAAAGCTAGATAAACATAGCAAAATAGCAATTATCTTCTTTTTATTATTCATCCTCTACTCCTTTAGTATATAACTATTATATAATAAAAGGAGATTTTTAACAACAAAGTAGCAGATAAAACAAAAGACCCAACAATTTATATGGAGAAATAAATTGTGGGGTCTGAGATATTATGATTTGTTTATGAAATTATTTTGCCATTTTGCTGCTTTCTATAGCCGCGTCAATGTTCTTTTGGAGTTTTTCTTGTTGTTCTGGAATGTTTAGGGCTCCTTCTACTGGATCTCCTATTACATTGCCGTTTTTGTCAACTGCTATTGTCGTTGGATATACGAAGATATTTTCTAGGAAGTCCTTGATTTCTCCTTCGTAGTCCACTGCAAGGTTTTTATAAGTTGGCTTTTTGTCTTTCATGATTCTTTCAAAAGCTTCTTTAGTTGAATCATCGTAGTTTACATCTGTACACATTGATACAAAGTCAACTCCCTCTTGCTCTTTTAGTTTTTTAGAATATTCGTTTAGATCATCCATCTCTTCTACGCAAGCAGAACAACCTGTAAACCATAAATTAATTACGGTCGCATCGTTTTTAGCGATGTCTTCTTTAGAATAAGGGTTGCCATCTTGGTCTTTGGATGTAAAGTCTGGAAGCATTTTGTTTTGAGCTTTAGAAGCATCTACAGACTCTGTTTTTTCTTTGTCATCTGCCTTTACCGCTTCTTCTTTCATATCTGAATCTTTGCTGTCGTCTTTTTCGTCTTTTTTGACTTCTTCTTGTTTTGTTTCCGCCATGTCTTTAGCCTTATCGTCTGCCTTTTGCGTGCTGTTTCCACAAGACGTAAGACCTAAAGCTAAAATTAGGGCAAATATTATTTTATTCTTCATTTTCTCTCCTTTGCCTAAATGAGGAAGATATGGCCTTTGTTGGACAATTCTTCTTGCAATCACCGCATCTTATACATTCTAGATGGTGATCATTTTCTCTTATATCCACATCCATCCTACAAACCCTAGCACATTTGCCGCAGTCTATGCATTTGTGCTTATCTACATTCATCTGATAGAAGGAGTATTTGTTAAATAGGGAGTAGAAGGCTCCCAATGGACAAATCCATTTACAGAAGGGTCTGTAAAATACTATAGATAGGATAATCGTTATGATCAAAATCGTAAGCTTGAGGTTAAATAAGCTTCCGAGTCCTAATCTTAGGGATGGGTTTTTGATAGCAAGTGGGATCGCACCTTCTAAGATTCCTTGAGGACAAATATACTTGCAAAATATGGGAGGAACCACTTCGTACTTATCGCCTAGTACAAGTGACATAGCAAGTATTAGTCCTATTAGAATCAGATACTTAACATAGCGCAAGGGCTTTAGTTTTTTAGTACTTAATTTTTTAGAGGGAATCTTCGCCAATAAATCTTGAAAAAATCCAAAGGGGCAAAGAAATCCGCATATAAGCCTTGCAAATATTACTCCAAAAAACATCATAGATCCTATTACATAGTAGGAAAACTTGTATTTTTTGGCACCCATTACAGCTTGCATAGATCCTATGGGGCAAGATCCAGCAGCGCCCGGGCAGGAGTAGCAGTTAAGTCCAGGTACGCAAGCCCTTTTAGTAGAGCCTGTATAGATATTTCCTTTAAAGAAGTTTGGGATATGGATATTTGTAAGTAGAGTCGCTATAGCTTGGATAGCCATACGATTTATATTTTTTATCTTATCCAATTCCTATACACTCCAAACATAACTTAATCGCCTTTCCCAAAACCGTATCCATCTCTCCTCTCATAGCTCCATAAATGATGAAGGCTATTGAGATTAGTAAAAGTAAAATTCCAACATTTCTTCTTTTTTTGTATATCATATCCTTACCTCGATTATATCTTAGCATAGACCTTGTTAAATTTATGTTAAATATTCCTAAATTTTATCAAAAATATTGTTCCCTTAGGATTATTGTCTCTTATTTCTATGATAGCCCCCAGAGTTTCTGCTATATCCTTGGATAGAGAAAGACCTATGCCAAAGCCTTCCTTGTTTCTTGAGTCATCTATTTGATAGAAAAGATCAAATATTTCTTCTTTTTTATCATCTTTAATCCCAATTCCATTATCGGCGATTTTTATTATCGTCTCTTTTTGACCTTGAATTACACTAACATCGACCAACCCGCCATCTTCTGTATATTTGATTGCATTTTCTATTATATTGAAGATAAGCCTTTGGATTAGGACATCATCTGAATTAATGCTTATATTAGAATATTGATAGTCGAGGCTAATATTTTTACTAGAAGCAAAGTCATCTAGGTCAAGAAAAATCTCATCTATCATATTATCGAGATTGACAGATCCTATTTTTATTTTATTTCTCTTGCTTAAAAGCAGGACAGAATCTATAAGCTTCTTAAGTCTCTTTAGATTAGCATCCATAGTTTCAATAAAGTCTAGATTATTCTCGTCGTTATTCTTCTTACTAAAAACATCTACCTGGGCTTGCATTATAGCTATAGGTGTCCTTAGCTCGTGAGCGACATTTGATGAGAATTCCTTTTGCTTTTTGTAATCCTTATAAATCCTTTGGATTAAATCATCAAACTTCTCGGAAAGCTCCTTAATCTCCGTAGGCCCATCGACTACGACGAGCTTTTCTGAAAAGCTATCGGGATTTTCTATATCTACCCTTCCTATCTTATCTTCTAGTTTCTTTAAGGGCTCTAGGGTTTTTTTGATTATAAAAACAAAGGCTAAAGATCCAATTAGGACAACTGACGCTACGACAAAAGCCAAATACACCCTGAAGGAGCTTGTGGATTGGACCTGGGCACTATCTATAAGAAGGACTACAGATTCATTATTTTCTGGAAAATTTCTAGAAAATCCTTCAAAGACTTCCTCCATTATCATAATCTGCTTCCTATTTATAAGAAAGTTTGAAATTAGGACCATCAGTATAAAGATTATTACTATTGAGAAAATTAACCTTGTTATTATAGAATCGTAAGATTTCTTATTTTTCATAAATCTTATAACCCCTGCCTATGACGTTTTCTATGAAATTTTTGCCAGTAGCCTTCTTAATCTTTTTTCTCAAAGAAGACATATGGACCCTTACAGTATTAGAGAAATCATCTGCATTGGAATCCCACACATGATCCATAAGCTCTTCAACGCTTACATACCTTTCCCTATTTAGGAAAAGATACTCGATAATTCCCGTCTCCTTAGCTGTAAGAGTAAGTGGCTTTCCCTCAAAACTCGCCTCTCTTTTTACAGTATCAAAGCATACTCCGTTAATTGTGATATCTTTTTCTTCCATAATAGACTTTCTCCTTAAAAGAGAACGCATCCTCGCATCAAGCTCCTTAAGATCAAAGGGCTTGGTCATATAGTCGTTGGCTCCAAAGTCAAGACCTCTTACCCTATCATCTATGTCACTTCTTGCTGTAAGCATTATAATATTTACTTCCTTGTCAAATTGTCTTATATCTCTTAGGACCTCAAATCCATCCTTCTTAGGTAAATTAATGTCTAGGATAATAATGTCATAATTTTCTATGTAGGCTAGATCTATCGCCTCTTTCCCATCCTTTGCCGTATCTGTAACATAACCCAAAAGGCTTAGGCCTTCATCAAGAAGTCTTAAAAGCTTTCTTTCGTCTTCAACTATCAGTACTTTCATCTATTCTCCTCCTATTAATTAAAAATTATATCATAAATAGATTAATTTCTAGTTAAGAATTATTAATTATTTTAAAAAATGTTTTACAAAAAATGTTTTGGGTATATAATAAATACGTAACAATTCATTGTTAACGAAAATAAGGGAGTGATAAAAATGAAAAGAAACAAATTAGCAGCAATGTTACTAGTTGCATCATTTGCACTTGCAGGTTGTGGAAACAACGCTGACAAAGAAGCTAAACCAGCTGAAACAAAAGTTGAAGAAAAAGCAACCGACGCAAAAGAATCTGTAGACGAAAAAGCTGAAGACAAAAAAGATGCTATAGATGAAAAAGCTGAAGATGCAAAAGACGCAGTAGATGAAAAAGCTGATGACACAAAAGACTCTGTAGACAAAAAAGCTGATGACGCTAAAGACGCTGCAAAAGACGCTGCAGAAGAAGAATTAGAAACAGAAGATAACGCAGGAGAAAACAAATAGTTTTATCCTATTGAGCTGGCCTAGGCCGGCTCTTTTTAATTATAAGCTCTTATACCAATATTTTAAAACTAAACTTTACATTTATTAAGTTTGTGTTATAATATCTTTATGAAGAAAAACAATTAAGGAGAGTATATGAATAAAAAATTTTTAGCCCTTGCACTTTCTGCAGGAATGATTTTTGCAGCTTGTGGCAACAATACTGATACAAATACTAACGAAACTAACGAAAAAGCTGAGACAAAGGTAGAAGATGTAAAAGATTCTGCCAAAGATGCGAAAGATTCTGCCAAAGAAACAAAAGATGATGTAGAAACTGCAGTAAAGACTGCAACAAGCGACATCAAAGAAGTAAAAATCGACCTCGATGGAGCAGTTGACAAATTCAAAGAAACTTTCTCCGACGAAGAAATAGCTATAGAAGGTGTTTCTCTAGAACTTGAAAATGGAGAATATGAATACGAAATCGAAGGTAGAAAAGACAACAAAGAATACAGCTTAACTCTTGATGCCAACACAGCTGATATCAAGGCTCAAAACGAAGAAGACGATGACGATAACGAAACAGCTGAGCCAATCGACTTTGCAGCAGTTATAAGCCCAGAAGAAGCAATGGATAAGGCCCTAACAGGTCAAGAAGATGCCAAAGTTGTTGAGTGGAGCCTATCAACAGATGATGGCAAGACAAAATACGAAATCGACGTAGAAAATGGAGACGACAAAGAAGTAGACGCCCTAACAGGAGAAGTGGTAGACGACTAATCCTTAATCTATGAAATGATAATCCGATTACAGAAAGTATCTGTTATAGGATTATCTATAAAATCTAAATTCAGGCGGGGAAGCTATAAATTCAATAAGCCTTCCTCGCTTTTTATATTCTAAATTTTAAGCTTAGAAGATAGATATAGCTTAGTAAATTATGATTCGAACAAAGATTATAGAATCCAATTAAACTAAGCTCTTATCTAATTATTCCAAATTTCCTATAAGAAAATTTTTATAGATAAACTATATACTATCAAGAGATTTCTCTCTAACATCTTATTATAAAATATTGAAATACGCCTTATTAGTGTGATAAAATTATAGTGTAAACGTTTTATATAGGAGGTAGTTATGAAGGAAAAACTACAAAGATTAGGGCAATCCCTAATGCAACCAGTCGCTGTAATGCCTCTTGCAGCTCTTCTTTTGGGTATAGGTTATGCAATCGACCCAGACTTATGGGGAGGTGGATCACCAATAGCAGCCTTCTTAATCTCTGCTGGAGGATCAATCCTCGACAATTTAGGTATTATTTTTGCAGTTGGTATAGCATACGGTATAGCTCACGACAACCACGGAGCCAGTGCTCTAGCAGGTCTTGTATCATTTTTGACCATTATAAGATTGCTCGCTCCAAACACAGTAGCCATGCTTTCAGGCTTGGATTTAGAAACATGGACTGCAGCTGATGAATTTAGGGCAACAGCCTTTGGAACAATGGGAAACGGCAATGTATTTGTTGGAATCTTATCAGGTATTATCGGTGGATTTGCTTACAACAAATTCTTCTCAACTAAACTTCCTGATTTCTTGGCCTTTTTCTCAGGTAGAAGACTTGTTCCAATCATGGCTTCATTTATGGCCATGGTCGCTTCAGGAATCCTCTTTATCCTTTGGCCAATCATTTATGTAGGACTTGTTAATTTCGGACAAATCCTCCTAAATCTAGGTCCAGTAGGTGCAGGAATATATGCTTTCTTTAACAGACTTTTAATCCCTACAGGTCTTCACCACGCCCTTAACCAAGTATTCTGGTTCGACCTTGTAGGAATCAACGACATTCCTAACTTCTTGGGTAATGTTCAAGAATCAATCACAAAGGTCTATCACCCAGGAATGTATCAAGCCGGATTTTTCCCAATCATGATGTTCGGTCTTCCAGGAGCCGCCCTTGCTATTATCAAAAAGGCTGATAATGATAAGAAACAATCAACCAAGGCCATAATGATAGCCGCAGCTCTAGCATCTTTTGCAACAGGAGTTACAGAACCGCTTGAATTCTCATTTATGTTCGCTGCTCCACAACTTTACCTAATCCACGCTGCTTTTACCGGCATATCTGTCTTTATTGCAGCAAGTCTAAAGGCTTACGCAGGATTTGGTTTTTCTGCAGGACTAGTAGACTTTATCCTTTCACTAAAAAACCCAATGCACGCCAATATCCTAATACTTGTAATTATGGGTATAGTGTATTTTGCTCTTTACTATTTTGTCTTTAGTGTTTTGATAGAAAAATGGGATATAGCTACACCAGGTAGGAAAACAGAAGATACAGGGAAAGTTAGACCAGATGATAAAAGCGCACTAGAAGAAGAAAACGAGAAAAAGATAGTTCACTCAAATTCTTACGAGAAGACAGCGGCGGTAATATTAGAAGGTCTCGGTGGCAAGGAAAATATCGACACCACAAGCTATTGTACAACAAGGCTTAGACTAACAGTCCATGACCAAGAAAAGGTAAGTGACGAAAGAATAAAGGAAGCAGGAGTAGCTGGAGTTATGAAGCCAGGCCCTAAGGCTGTCCAAGTAATCATAGGACCACAAGTCCAAGCTGTTTACGATGAATTTATGAAACTAATTAAATAGCATATTCTCTCCGTTAATAAACTCCTAGATTTTAATTGATCTGGGAGTTTTTGGATTGGATTTAAAGCTTAATTTATTTTAATAATTCTTATAACAATTATTAGGTTCTAGAATAATTTTCTTACAGAAAAACAAATAATTAGAAAACTCTTATAATTTTCTGTCTTAGACTTTGCAAAAATAATAAAAAGCTCAAGTCTCAAAAAACATAAGACATCTAGATTTAAAAATCCATAATCCAAATCATCCCTTGTTAAATTTTAGTTTTTTATTTTCAGATACTAGCATATTAATTTCCAAAACAAAAGCCTCCCGCATTGGGGAGGTTTTCTGAGTTAAACAGCATAATATATAATACTTGATTTATTTCTTTTGTGAAGCAGCCTTTTCTTTTTCTTCTCTACGTTTCTTCATAGAGTCTTTGATTCCTTCAACTATAGCGTCCATATCGCCTTCTTTTGATGATTTAAGGCTTGATACTATATCGAGTCCTTCTGGAAGTACGTCCATTAGTCTCATTTCTTCGTCTAGGAATTTCTCCATTTTTTCTGCTGCTTGTGGAGCCCATGTACCATTTCCTATGATTGAAACAGCTCTGTTTTGTAAGTTTAGAGCAGCCATATCGTTTAGGAAGTCCTTCATCTTTGGATAGATACCTAGGTTGTAGGTTACAGATGCTAAAACTAGGTTAGAGTA
Source organism: Anaerococcus marasmi (assembly GCF_900290195.1). Taxonomy (GTDB): domain Bacteria; phylum Bacillota; class Clostridia; order Tissierellales; family Peptoniphilaceae; genus Anaerococcus; species Anaerococcus marasmi. The sequence continues at coordinate 1,354,747 of NZ_OLMF01000004.1, forward strand.
TTTGAATGTTTCAGCTATTAGGGTAGAAACATCTGTGTTTGATACGTCTCTTAGTGAGATATCTGTAATTCCTGCTTCGCATAATTTACTTGCAAGGGCTTGGGCTGCAAATTCTGTATTACCATACATTGATGCATATACGATTAACACACCTTCTTTTTCAGGCTCATAGGTTGCCCAGTGAACGTATTTATCAATAATATAGCCGAAATTATCTCTCCATACTAGGCCGTGAAGTGGGCAGATATATTTAAGGTCTAGGCCACCTGCTTTTTCTAGGGCTTTTTGTACGAATGTACCGTATTTACCTACGATATTTGTGTAGTATCTACGTCCTTCGTCTAGGTAGTCTCTATCCCAATCTACTTCGTCAGCAAATAATCTACCGTTGTTTGCTATAAATGAACCAAAGGCGTCAGCTGAGAATAATACCTTATCTGTACTATCATAGCTCATTAGAACTTCTGGCCAGTGAACCATTGGTGCTTCTACAAATGTAAATTCGTGTTTACCAAAGCTAAATGTATCGCCTTCTTTTACTTCGATGTATCTATCATCTACATGATAACCAAATTGTCTCATAAACATAACTCCCTTTTCAGAAGAGATTATCTTCATGTTTGGATATCTTTGTAGCATAAGTTCTATAGCTGAGCAGTGGTCTGGTTCCATGTGGTGAACTATCATGTAGTCTAGGTCACGACCATCTAGAACTCTTGCTATATTTACCATATATTCTCTTGTTACAGCCCAATCTATTGAATCGATTAGAACTGTTTTTTCGTCCATTAGTAGGTATGAGTTGTAAGAGACTCCTTGAGGAATAGGAAATATATTCTCAAATAAGGCAAGTCTTCTATCATCCCCACCTACATAATATAAATCATCTGTTACTTTTCTAACTGTATACATTAAATCCTCCTACTACTTTCTGTCTTCTGGGAATTCAACTTTGATGAATTCTTCTTTAGCTTCTCCAGAAACTGGACTTACCCATTCATCTGGCAATTTGTCAAATGGTGTTCCTGGTTCAACTCCTTGTGTAGGATCGCCTACTTCTGGGTCATATTCGTAACCAGATCCCAAATCCACGTAAATATCTTCTTTGGGAGCCATTTTCCTTGGTTTAGATCTTTTCATCTTCTTCATAGGTGGTGCTGGTTTCTTTTCTTCTCCATTATCAAGTTCTTTGATAAGTAGTGGAAGGATTACCATAGCATCGCCTACGATACCGTAGTCACAGTTATTAAAGATTGGAGCATTAGCGCTGCTGTTGATTGCAACGATTGTTGAAGCGTTTTTCATTCCCTTCAAGTGTTGACCTGCTCCTGATACTCCAACTCCGATATAGAGGTTACCCTTAAAGGTTTGACCACTCATACCGATGTATCTTTCTAGTGGAATGTATTTAAGTGTTTCTGCAACTGGTCTTGATGATGAAATAGCTGCACCTGCTTGGTAAGCTAGATCTTCGATTAGTTTCATGTTTTTCTTCTCACCAATACCACGACCTGCTACAACTACTCTTTGTGCTTCTGGGATTGGTGTGTTTGGATCGATTCCAACTGTGAAGTCATATCCGTCTTTTTTAAGAGCTGCAACTAATTTTTCAACTGCTTCTTTTGGATCACCTGTGTAGATTTCTTTCTTACGTAAGCCTGCTATTGGGCCAGCATCTTTGCCTCTTCCCCCTGCTCTTTTCATCTTTGGAGCACGACCTACAGTATTAGCACCTACTACAACTCTCATGATCTCGTTAGTTCCTTCGTAGATTTGTGTAATCTTAGCGTCTCTGAAGAATCTTTCAACATCAACACCCTTGATAAATCCAGAACCACCATAAACTTGTACAGCTTCTGTTGCTATCTTCATAGCAAGGTCTGATGCAACTTGTTTAGCCATAGCAGCTTCTGCAGAATATCTTTCGTGATTTTCTTTAAGTTCTGCTGCATGATAAATCATAAGTCTAGCACCATGTAGGTGGGTTGCCATGTCAGCAAGTTTAAAGGTATTTGCTTGTAAGTGAGCTATTGGAAGACCGAATTGTTCACGTTCTTTAGCATAAGCTAGGGCAGATTCATAAGCGCCTTGGCCTATACCTAAAGCTTGAGATGCTATACCAATTCTACCACCATCTAGGGTAGCCATAGCGATCTTAAATCCTTGACCTTCCTTACCTAGTAAGTTTTCTTTTGGAACCTTAACATTTTCAAAGTGAAGTTCAGCTGTAGAAGATGATCTGATACCTAGCTTGTCGTAGTGATCAGAGAAGGTGAAGCCTTCGAAATCTTTTTCTACTATGAAAGCTGAAATTCCATGTGTTCCTATACCTGGTGTAGTAACCGCGAATACTACATATGTATCAGCTTTTGGAGCATTTGTAATAAATATCTTTTTACCATTAAGGATGTAGTTATCACCATCAAGTTCTGCTGTTGTTTCTGTTCCACCAGCGTCTGAACCTGCGTTTTCTTCTGTAAGTCCAAATCCACCGAGTTTTTCACCCTTAGCAAGTGGAGTTAGGTATTTTTTCTTTTGTTCTTCTGTACCAAAAGCAAAAATTGGCCATGAACCTAAAGATGTGTGTGCTGAACAAATTACACCAACACCACCGTCTACTCTTGATAATTCTTCTACAACGATTGCATAAGAAATAACGTCAAGACCTTGACCACCGTATTCTTTAGGATAAGGTATTCCTAAGAATCCTAATTCTCCCATTTCTTTAACTATGTCATCTGGGAATTCATTCTTTTGATCTAGGTCGAATGCTATTGGTTTTACTTTTTCTTCAGCAAAAGCTCTAACTTTTTTACGTAGGGCCTCATGTTGATCTGTTGTCTTAAAAAGCATAAAATCCTCCTTTTATAATTGTCATCTACTTAAATTGTAGCCTTAATAAAAAGATTTGTCAAATATATTTACCTGTCAAAATATTTATAAAATTCTTACTAATATCTCTAAAATTTTTATGAAATAGTTTAATTTTAGCTAAGAAATTCTACTATATTTTAAGATAAATCGAAAGCAAATCTAAAAAGCTTTTCCTAGTTTATATATAGCCCATTTCTAATACTTTTAATCGTTTATTTTTTATAAATATACTAAAGATTCGAAATAGGGGTAAAATAGCCTAGAGGTGAAAATATGAAAAAATCAATTAAAAATATCTCCATCTTACTAGTTTTATCCCTATTTATTAGCTCATGTAGTAATAAAGAAAATAAAGAAGATAAAAATAGTAAGGCAGAAATTACAGAAAAAGCTGATCAAAAATCTAAGAATGAAGAAAAAAATGAAGAGCAAAAATCCAAGGATAAGGAAAAAATAAAGAAAGATAAAGAGGAGAAAAAGGAAGAAAAAAAAGAAGCTCCTAAGGACGAAGATTTAGAAAATAAGAAGGAGCAAGAAGAAAGTCCTTCTGAAGATAAAAAAATCCAAGAGGACTCTCCTTCAGAAAGTGAAGATTTCCTAGCTGATGGCCAATACTTGACTATCCTTGCCTCTGAAGGCGGCGGGAAAGCCCAGGGTACTATAGGATATTGCCAAGAAGCCTTCGCAGACGCTTCTACAAGCACTTTTACTATAAAGGGTAGCCTATCCTATAGCGAAGAGGTCGGAACCTTGGATGACTACCAAATAATGGCAAATTCGACCTATGACTTCTCCTTTGATGAGGATACAGTCTTTCAAACTACAAGCGGCATGGCCGAGCCTCAAATCATGACAGTAGATGAGTTTAATTCCTACCTAGAAGAATGTAAGGACACAGGTCTAGGCCTTGTACTCGTAATCGAAAATGGCCTTGTAAAAAGCGCTAGTATTTCTTCTTAAAATAAAATGCAGAAAGCAAAATCTCCTTGCTTCCTGCATTATTTTTTATTCTTCTATTTTCTCAAAAACAGAGTGAGCTGTTTCTTTTAATACTTCATTTAGGGTTTGGATGTTTTCTTTTCCTGTTGTTTCTAGCCATTTTTTGGCTTCTTCTTGATCTTTACCAAATATTTCTACTGAATCTTTCCAAGTTGCTCTACCGCAGAGAACTCCGTTGAAGTTTGAGTCTGCTTCTTTGGCAAGTTTTAATGTTTCTTGGAATAGTTCTGCAGTAATTCCACCTGATAGGAAGATGAATGGTAGGTTAGTTGAGTCTGATTGGTCTTTGAAGTGTTTGATTGCTTCCTCTCTTGTGTAAACTGCTTCTTCCTTGCCGAGTCCTTCTACGAAGTTCATATTGGTTGGTGTTTCAACCTTAAGAACGTCTACCTTGTATTTTGGATCAGAGAATTCTTTCATAGCAGTATTTACCTTGTGTGGTCTTACCTTTGCGTATTCAGCATTTTTTTCAGATTCCATATTTCTATCATAAGTGATGATTTCCAAGAAATGTGGAAGTCCTAGGCCTTCACATTCGTAGCCTACTCTTTCTACCCAAGCTCTTTTGATGTCATTTGTTTCTTCTTCATCATCACAGTCGTAGTAGAGAAGGGTCTTTATAGCGTTAGCTCCCATTTCTTTTGCTCTAAGTACGCTCATGAAGTTAATAAGTCTTGGAAGTCTTCCTTCATCGTATTCATCATAACCTGTTTGCTCGTAGCTTAGGATAAGGCCTGCATTATCTGCCCTAGCTGCAATTCCTTTTTCTCCATAGATTGGGTCAAGTAGGATTGATGAGGCAAATGGTGTTAGTTCTTTTGAAACTAATTCCTTGTATGCTCCTATTCCTTCTACATTGTTAAGGTCAGGATTAGCTTTACCCATCATCTTTTCCATTGAACCTCTTTGGTCAATTGCAAGGGCAGCTATGGCTCCTTCTTCATTGATTAATTGTTTAAGATTTTCTAGTTTTTCTTGTGAAATTTTCATTATACTTCCTCCACTTTTATTTCTTCAAAATATTTGTCAAACTTTTCTATTTCTATATGGGCGATTTCTTCTGTTAGAACATTTAATAGACCACAAGTCATTGAAGTCTTTATTATTTCTTCGTCAGATTTTCCTTCATCTATTGCAAAAAGCGCCCCTGCAAGGGATGAATCACCGCTTCCTACTGGATTTACGGCTTCTACTTTTGGAACCTTGGCATTGTAGATTTTATCTTTAATCTTAACCATTGCTCCATCTTTTCCCATAGACACTATTATATATGGGATATCCTTAAATGGTTCTTGCTTTAGAATTTCCTTAAGGTCTTTCTTTTCTATTTTTCTGCCTAATACGTCAGCTATTTCTGTTTCGTTAGGCTTTATGAGGTCTGGTTTTTCTTCTGCATTGATCATGTCCTTAAGGGTATTGCCAGAAGTGTCTACTGAGACGAATTTATCATGTTTTTTGGCATATTTTATTATCTCTTTGTAGAAATCACTTGTAAGCCCCTTAGGAAGGGATCCTGATATATTTATTATATTACAGCCCTCGCTTATTTGATCAAGCTTATTTAGGAATTCTTCTTCCTCTTCTTTACTTATAGTTGGGCCTGCCTCGAGGATTTCGGTTTGCTTACCTTCGTGAAGGATGGCTATACAATTTCTCGTATCGCCCTTAATCTTAACAAATCTTGCCTCTTGGCCTCTATTTTCTAGGCCTTCTTCTATAAATTCTCCAAGTTTTCCCCCTGCAAATCCTGAGTGTACAGGCTTACTTCCCAATTCTTTTAGAACATATCCAACATGGATTCCCTTACCACCAGCATGCTTTTCTATATCACTAGTTCTTGTAACATCATCTATGTTGAACTTTTCTAATTGGTAGGAAATATCTACAGAAGGGTTCGCTGTTATCGTTAGTATCATCCAAATACCCTTTCTCCATTTAGGAAGGTCGCAGTAAGGTCTAAGTTATCATCAAGGACTATGAAGTCTGCGTCATAGCCTTCGTGAATCTTGCCGCATACATCGTCGATTCCGACAGACTTGGCAGGAATAAGGCTTGCCATTTGGATAGCCTCAAAGACATCTGCAATCTCCCATTCTACAACATTTTTGACAGCTTCTTTAAGTTTTAAGATAGATCCTGCAAGGTTTCCGCTGTCTTTTAATCTTGCTGTTCCATCTTTTACTATTACAGGATAGTCTCCTAACTTGTAATCTCCTTCAGCCATACCACCTGCTGACATACAATCTGTAATAAGAGCTATCCTATCTCTTCCCTTTGCGTCCATCAAGATCTCTGCTGCGGCAGGATTTACGTGATGGCCGTCACATATTAATTCTCCTATAGAATCAGTCTTCATAGCAGCTCCCACCATTCCAGGATTTCTGTGATGGAGGCCACTCATGCCATTATATACATGGACAAAGATATCAGCTCCAGCATCTACTGCCTCTACTGCCCTTTCAAAGCTCGCATCAGAATGGCCTAGGGCAACTCTTACGCCCATAGCGTTGGCTTTTTTGATAAAGTCGATTGCCCCATCTCTTTCTGGAGCAATGGCAATTTTATTTACAAGGCCCTTAGAGAGCTCTTTCCACCTTTTTAGCTTATCTATAGAAGGATCAGACATGTAGGAAGGATTTTGGGCTCCCTTATACTTTTCTGTGAAGAAAGGCCCCTCAAGGAAGACTCCACGAACCTTGGCACCTTCTACGTCTTCGTATTCTTCGCCAATTACCTCACAAGCCTTATCGAGCTTTTCTGTAGTATCTGTAAGGGTTGTTGGAAGAAAGCTTGTAACTCCACATTCCAAAATCCCCTTGGATATTTCATTTAGATAGCCCTTTTCACAATCCATGATGTCCTTACCGGCATAGCCGTGAATGTGGGTATCTACAAGACCTGGAGCTATTATCTCTCCCAAGTATTCAAACTCTTCTGGCTTATCTTTGGAAAATGACTTCACTTTCCCATCTTCCACTTCCATATAATAATCTTCTAAAACTTTATCTTCTAGCACTATATATTTTGCTGAATAATACATTTAATCTCCTTAGCTTATCTCGGACTATAACTCGTTTCATAGTAGAACTTGTCTCCTCTGGCGTAGGATATAGTATATTCTAATAAATTCTCGTCAAAATCAAAACTTTTTCTTATAATCTTAAGACTTGGGGCATCAGGTCTCTGTCCCAAGAAGCCTGCAATCTTTTTAGTCAAATTCCCAACAGAAAACTTCTCATTTACTGTGAAAATCGCAGCATTTGATTCATCAAATATATCATAGAGGGGCTTTTTACTTACAAGCTCCCTAGAAATATTAGTAAACCTCTCATAGGGAATGTAAGTTGTCTCATACATCATAGGCTCATCATCTGCAAGCCTAAGCCTAACAAGCTCAATCACCAAGTCCATATTCTCAAGCTTCATCTGCCCTGCCAAGTCCTTGTTGGCTTTCTTGATCCTAAAGTCGATTATCTCAGACTTTGGCTTCATACCATTGGCTATGGTCCTCTGGGTAAAGGAATAGTAATTTGAAAGATTGTCCCTCAAATTATGCTTACCTGTAACAAAACTCCCCTTGCCTTGGATTTGAACTATAAGACCACTATTGACTAGCTCTCCTATAGCATTTCTAATAGTCGTCCTACTCACATCGTAGTCAATGCAAAGCTGCCTTTCAGAAGGAATCTTGTCTCCCTTTTCCATAGTGGAGATTTTCTCTGTAATATCCTTTATAATCTCAGAATAAAGACTCATAAGCCCTACTTATCGTACTCGTGGATAGTAACTCCCTTTACAACCCTGTTTACTGTGTGAGACTTGGAAGGATTGTCTGGAGTATTTCCTACCCTTAGAGAAGTTATGAGACTTATAAGTTGAGCTACCATAGCAAATAAGACACAAAGATAAGCATCTCCTAGTCCGTCTACTTTATAAACCAACTTATCGAAGTCTCCTTCGACTTCTTCGCTTGAGACTCCTATTATCCTTTTGGCGATACCATCTAGACATAGCTCATCTAAAATATCCTTATCATATTGTCTTGTGTAAGGGTTTGATGATAGGAAGGATACGATCAAGGTCCTATCATCCACAAAAGACTTTGGACCATGTCTAAAGCCCATGCTTGACTCATACATGCTTGCTATCTTACCAGCAGTAAGCTCAAGGACCTTAAGTCTTGCCTCATTGGTAAGCTTATATAAAGGACCACTTCCTAAATAGATTATCCTGTCAAAATCAAAATCTACTAGACTTTCAATATTTTCCTTATCATCAAGGATCTCTCTTCCAGCCTTTGCTAGCTTTTTGACAGCTTCTTCTTTGTCTATAGATGACTTATCAAAAATCAAAAGACTTGTCAAAAGCATAGAAGTAAAAGAGCTTGTCATAGCAAAACCCTTGTCATTTGTACCAGCCGGTTCTATAAATACGTAAGATTTTTCATCATCATATAATTTCTCAGCAAGCTTGCCATCTTCAGCACAAGTGATAGCTAGATTATAAAAATCATCCACCAAGCTTTCTAAAAGCTCTACCGCAGCTAGAGACTCAGGAGAATTACCGCTTCTTGCAAAAGAAACTAGAAGCGTCTTTCTATCTTTCTTAAAGTGAAGATAAGGAGATGAAACCAAATCCGTTGTAGCAACAGACTCAAATTCAAAATCACCATGGGCCTTTAAGTATTCCTTGGCGATATTGCCTACATACTCACTAGTACCAGCACCCGTAAAGATAACCCTAGCGCCTTTTGCCTTAGCCAAAAATTCTTCTATACCATTTTTTCTTTCACTATATTCTTTATAAACAAGCTCCCAAATAGTCGCTTGTTGAAAAATCTCACTATAAGTATTTATAGCATCATTTTTCTTAATATAATCTGAATCTAAAAACATTTATACCTCCTACTGGTAACTACCACTATAATTATATAAGCTATGGCTTCTTAAGTCAACCAGTATAGCCAATGATTCCTAAATTCAGCTAAAAAGATTATATTATTTTCTATAAGTGAGATAAACTAATGCCTTTACTTAAGCTCCTTTGTCTCAGCTAACTCCTTATACCAGTAGGCAGATTTTTTTGGATACCTTTCTTGAGTATCGAAGTCCACATAGAAGAGCCCGTATCTTTTCTCATAACCATTAGACCATGAAAACACATCCATTAATGACCACAAGAAATAGCCTCTTACGTCAGCTCCGTCATCTATAGCATCACAGATTGCTTCGAAGTGTTGCTTGATATAGTCAATTCTTGCATCGTCATAGACAGTTCCATCTTTGAACTCATCCTTATATCCAAGACCATTTTCTGTAATATAGATCTTCTTGTAGTTAGGATAGTCTCTTTTCACTCTCATTATCTGATCGTAAAGTCCTTTTGGATATATCATCCAGTCCCAGTCTGTTCTTGGAACATCTACATCAAACATCCTCTTGCCGACTCCCTTGATTTGATAAACTGATCCACCCTTTACACCTTTTCCGTTGTGAGTAATTTCAGTTTTTCCATCAAAGTGAGCCATCCAGTCACTCATATAGTAATTTATTCCCAAAAAGTCGTTTAAGTCTTTTGCCTTAGATAGGGTTTCAATGTCTTCATCTCTTATATCAAGACTACCACCATTTACCTCGAGGATGTGCTTTACGCCCTCCATGGTTTCTTCTGAATATTTACCAAGATAGGTCGCATCCAGTATGAATTTGTTATGAATTATATCTTCAAGTTCTGCTGCTCTTACATCTCTTTCGTCTGTAGGATCGTAAGGATATTTAGTAGGTAGGGCATGGACTATTCCAATCTCCCCATCATAACCTTTCTCCTTGTAGTATAGAACCGCCTTTGCGTGAGCAAGCACCATGTTATGGTGGGATTGGAAGACTTTCCCTAAGTCATACTTTATTCCAGGAGGGAATTTACCTACTAGATACTGTCCATCACCTATAGGTCCTATTTCATTGAATGTTGTCCAAAAATTTACTTCCTTAAATTCTTCAAAGCAAAACTTAGCATAGTTTACGAAATGTTCAATATTTTCTCTATTTAGGAAATCTCCATTTGAGTGTAAGGCTTCTGGCGTATCAAAATGATGAAGTGTTACAAATGCTTCAACTCCCCTTTTTTTACATTCAGCAAATACCCTATGGTAGAAGTCAACACCTTTTTGGTTAACTTCTCCAAATCCTGTAGGGAATATTCTAGACCATGCTATAGAGATTCTTATTCCATTTACACCGAACTCTTCTGCAAGTTTTAAGTCTACTGGATATTTATGATAAAAATCACTTGCAGGTTCAGCTGTGTACCAATAATTATCTTCAAGGTACTTATCCCAAGCCACTGGCCCTTTGCCGTCAGTTTTTGTTGCACCTTCGCATTGATAGGCGGCTGTTGCGCCTCCGAATATAAAATTTTCTGGTAGTTTTCTCATTATTTCATACTTTCTTTTACGAAATCAAGTGAAGCTTGACCATCTCTTGAAAGTCCAATATATTGGGCTCCTTGGGTCTTTACTAGCTTGATTCCCAGTGGATCAGTTTCTTTTTTCATATCTTCATAGTTTGAAGCAACTTGTGGGGCAAGGATTACTAGATCAAAATCTGGCAATATGTTTCTGTGAGCTCCATAACTATCAGCTACTGCTGACACATTAGCTCCATGTTCTTCTGCAGCGTCATTTAGGGCATTTGCTAGAAGTCCACTTGTTCCTCCTCCTGCACAAAGAACGAGTACATTGATAGGCTTATCATCCTCTGTATTTTCTGAAGGTTTTTCCTCTACAGTTTCTTTCTTTTCAACCTCTTCTTTTTTATTATCAGCTAAAATCTTATCAGCTTTTTCTGTATCGAAGTTAGCCTTTACTTTTTCTTGAAGCTCGCTAGAACCATCTGTCTTTCCAGACCTTTCCTCTTCTAAAATTTGTTTGTCATACACCTTAAAGAAAGGATAGTAAATGATAGTATCTACTATTAGTAAAATAACGATCAAGATTATCGCCTTAACTTGGAAGTTAAGTCCTAAAAGCATAGCCAGTGGAGCTGGTGTTGTCCAAGGTAGGTTGGTTGTAAAGCTGTTCATTCCAAGGGTATCAACAAAGAACTTAAATATCCATACATTCACGATTGGAGCAAAGATAAATGGTATAAAGAAAACTGGGTTTAGTACTATAGGAGCACCGAATAGGATTGGCTCGTTTACACCAAAGAAGGTTGGCACAACTGATGCCCTTCCTACTACCTTGTTTCTCTTTGATTTTGCCAAAAGCATAAACATAAATGGAACTACAAGCGTTGCACCTGTACCACCTAAAGTTACTATAAACATTTGTGTACCAGATGTAATTACCTTATCCGCATGTTGTCCTGCCTGCATTAAGCCAAGGTTTATCTCCACATTTGAGTATGAAACTGCTGCTATAGCCGGTTCTACTATTGATGGTCCGTGGATACCTACAAACCAGAAAAAGGCAATGGCACCAAATATAAGGGTAAGGCCAATATAACCATCAGCTGCTTGGAAAAGTGGAGCGAGTCCTAAACTTATTGATTCTGCAACACTTGAGCCAGATATATTTCTTACAATAATATCTACAATGTATAGTATAACTACCGCTAGAGAAAATGGTATTAAGTCTGTAAAAACCCTGGAAATGTTTGGTGGCACTTCTTTTGGCATCTTTATTGTAACATCATTTCTCATACATACCTTGTAGATATTTACAGTAACAAAGGCTGCTATGAAAGCTGTAATAAGACCCTTAGTTCCCATAAAACCACTTAAGAATCCACCTTCTTCTGCAGGGTCTGATGATAAAATTAAAAATCCAATCATAGACGCAAGTATAGTAGACATGAAGTTGATTTGTTTTCTCTTATCCATAGTCCTATTTACCATATCAGTAAATGATTTGGCAGTAGTTCCTGCTACTAGAAATCCTAAAATTCCCATAGAATAGTTGTATGGTTTCATAAGCATTTCTACTGTCTTATCACTCCATACGAAACCAAATGCATTTGGCACAAATGCGATAAGGATAAAGATACTTGAAAATAGAACCACTGGCATACCAGCTATAAAACCATCCCTAATAGATCTCAGGTAGATGTTTCTAGATAATTTTTCGAAAAATGGCTTAAGCTTTTCGATTCTTTCAACTAACTTATCCATTTATTACCTCTTCCTGTATATCTCACATATATCGTATACAATATCCTTCAGTAACATAGTTGTCATCAAGTGGTCTTGAGCATGAATCATAATAATTCCTATATCAAGGTCTTTACCTTGTGCATCTAGGGCCAACATTTCAGTTTGTTTTGCGTGAGCAATATTTAAGTTCTCTTGAGCATTTTCTACAAGACCATCAATTTTATCGAATTCTCCATTTCTAGCGCATTTTATAGCCTCTAGTAAACCACTCCTAGCATCTCCTGCATATGCTACGATTTCAAAACCAAGCATACCTATATCTTTCCTTGACATTTCCTTATCTGACATATACTCCTCCTTATATTTTATAATATTTATAAAAGATAATACCTAATCGTGGTATTCTCCCCTATCCCATTTTTCTATAAATTCATCAAAGAATTTATCGTTAGACACTTGGTCTTTCTCATCTTCTTTATACTTTTCTTCTATTGCCATTAGTTTTTCTATTAGTTTCTCATTTTCTTCTGTTTTCTTGTATTCTGCATTGATAAATGAGTCTATTATTTCAAAGGCTAAGTCTCTTCCTACTATCATTCCACCAAAGGCTATTACATTTGCGTTTAGTTCTTCTTTGGCATAGATAGCTGTCGCACAATCTCTTACTAAAGCACAACGTGTGCCGAAGGCTTTGTTTACTGATGCTGATATGCCTACTCCTGTTCCACAAAGAACCACTCCTAGGTCACAGTCACCTTTTGCTACTAACTCTCCTGCCTTTTTTCCAAAGATTGGGTAGTGGGTTCTTGTGTTATCGTATGTTCCTACGTCTACTACTTCATGGCCCAGACTTTTGAGGTGGTCAGATACTTCCATTTTTAAACTTGTGACTATGTGGTCACATCCTAATGCTATTTTCATCTTTACCTCCTACATCATTTTGTTGAGCATGTCGATTCTTATTTGGTGACGGCCTCCGTCATAACCATGGCTTAGGAAGTTTCTTAGACAAGATTTCGCTAAATCTTCTCCCACTACTCCTGATCCCATCACAAGAATTCTTGCTCCGTTGTGTCTTTTGGTCATTAGGGCGCTTCTCTCATCAGATACTTCTGCAGCAACCATTCCCTTATGCTTTGAGCAAGCCATATAGCTTCCTGCACCGTATCTATCAAGTACTATCCCTACACTTGCATCATCACTTCCTGTTGTTAAGATTCCGTCCACCTCTAAAAGCTTTTCACAAACTGCATTAGAGCTGTCCACAAAATCAAAACCATCTTCTGTCAAATCTTCATAAGCGATAGATTTGTTTTCTAACTCATCAATCAAGGCATCCTTTAATTTTAAGGCATCCTTGTCGGAAGAAATATACATCTTCATAAATACCACCTTTCTTTGATATACTTATACCCACTAACGTTTTTATATATTTTGGAAATTTATTATTTTTTAAAAAATACTCAACTATATTTATTTCTAGAGTTTTATTATTCAGAAAACGCTTATTTTGATCAAAAGCAAATCTTTAAAAACCCATTTCCATATAATAGAACACTATTATTATTTTAATTTAATGATAGAAAAAGTAAATTTCACATCCTTTCTCAACATTTTTGTTTGTTTTTGTTTTCTTTTTTTTGTTTTTGTTTGTTCATGAGTATAGTACAACACCTAAATAGATTTGTCAAGGATTTAAACTGAGATATATATTTTTTATATAGAATATTTTAAATCAAAAATCCCTAGGCTATTTTATCAATAACCCAAGGATTTATTTTGAAAACTAATACATCTTTATTAGAAAGATATTTATTGCATGGTAATTTAGTTTATTAACTTAGTGTAGCTTTCTATATCTTTCTTCCCTTTTAAGGATATTTTATCATCACTTATGACATCAGCGTTTTCTATATTATAGAAGGCATAGAAGTCTTCCACGCCGATTTTTGATGAGTCTGCTATTAGATAAGCCTTGTTTGAATTATCCAATATCTTGGATTGTAGAACTCCTTCATCTACGCTATAAGTGTAAGCGAAAGAATCGCTGATACCATTTACTCCAATAAAGGCCTTGGTAAATCTTATTTTCTCTACAAGATCTAGGGCAAGGCTGCCAACAAAAGCACCAGTACTTTCTCTAAATTCTCCTCCAATAAGAAATATCCTAGTTCCTCTAATCTTTTTGAGCTTTTCAAAAAGATACAAGGAATTCGTGTATATATTGCAGTTCTTGTTAGTCATATAAGAACTCACATACTCAATAGTTGTTCCTGCCCCAAGGAATATATTTTCCTCATCTCCTATAAGAGATGCAATGATTTTGGCAATGTATTCTTTCTTATCCTTGTTCTTTAACATCTTCTCCTCATTAGAAAACTCACGGGGAAGAGCCTTCTCAAGACTCTTGGCCCCACCGTGAACTCTAACAAGTTGATTTTTATCTTCTAATTCCTTTAAGTCTCGTCTTACGGTCATGTCAGTGACCTTAAGAAACTCGCTTAATTTAGAAACTTGAACAATCCCATCGTTTGCTAGTTGAGATAGGATTAGCTCCTGTCGTTTTTCTTTTAACATATATTTTCCCTTTTAAAATAAATACCGTCATCTACTATGATTGACGGTATTTTAATTATTATTATTCTATTACATCTTCTTTTCCAGCCTTGTATTCCTCGTTTCTCTTAATCATCTCTTTTCTATACCATAGGAATAGGGCTAGATATACAGCTATTACTACTAGAGCAATAAGTATTTGTTTTCCACCTTGTGTATTTGCTAGTCCTACAAAGTAAGCTACAAACTTTTCAACTGGTCCTTCGAGAGTTGAGTGAGTGATAAGAGCTGACTCAGATAGGCCTGCTGGGAAGGCATTTACTGATTTAGCCGCTTCTGTAGCATAAGGAGCTATCAAAGTACCTGACCATAGGAATATTGGTAACATAAATATACCTATAAGTATCATTCTTATGATTCTACCACGAGTTACTACCAAAAGTGCTGGTGTAAGTCCCATCGCTATTATACCACCTAATGGTAGGACTTTATTGCCTGGTAGTATGATTGCTATTAAAAGCATAATTGGTGCTAGGATATTTGCAGCTGCCCACATTTCTGAACGTCCTGCGATAAATGGCCAGTCAAGTCCGATATTTAGACTACGTCCTCCAAGTTTCTTGTTGGCAAAGTCTGCAATACCTTGAGATAGTGGCTCAACTGATTCGATAAACCATTGACCTATTACAGAAAATAGTTCCAAACAAGTTGCTGCCGTAAAGGCAAGGGTGAAGGTATCCATCAAAGGCATGCCTGCAAGTAGACCAATAAACAATCCTAGATAGATTCCTATAGCTGACTTAGATCCCCAGAATCCGATTTTAGAGTTAAGCTTTGCAGCGTCGAAATCGTATTTATCTAAGAATGGAAATATCTTATCGATAATCTTATTAAATAACATGACTATTGGGTTCATCATATAGTTCATGTGGGTAGTTGTCATTGGGTTTTCGTCTGGTGCATCCAAAAGATCATTAAAGGTTGGCTTCATCAAGTCTGAGTTTATAATCTTTAATACTCCTATAAATATTACTAGAAGTGTTGTTACAAGTAGATTTGCACCCATATACATAGCAAATAGACCTGTTATAGCCAAATGCCATATATCAAAAATATCAACGTCTAATGTATTGGTTTTGTTTAGTAAAAGCATAGCTATATTTACTATTATCATTACCAGCAAGAAATATAAGGTGTAAGGAGATCCCCAAGTTATTGTTGCAAGAGGAGCCCAACCCACATCAGTTATACTTAATTCAATACCTGTTCTTCCTACGAAAGCTTGCAAAGCTTCTGAGAAACTTGAGGTAAGTATGTTCATTACCGCACCAATAGCAGTAATTGAAATTGCAAGCCTAATACCACCTTCTAAGGCCTTTGAGAATTTAACTCCTACAATTAAAGATATAATTGTAAGTACCAAAAGCATGAGCACAGAAGGAATTATAATATCCATGAATTTTCCCAAATAGGTATTAGCAAATTCTATTATTCCACTCATTTTATTTCTCCATTTTGTTAATTATTGTTTTATATCTATTAATTTACTTTAGATTTCCTTCTTTTATTATTGCTTCTACCTTATCGTAAACAGGTTTAGCCATAGCTGGCATTCTGTAAAGGATTGGACCTGCATCTACTACAGGAATATTTACATCAAATCCTAAATCAGTTTTTGAAATTTGGGCAAATATATCATATTTATTAATCATTTCTTCTGTGATATCCTTTATCATAACTGCATCACATTTTACTTCATAACCCCTATTTTTCATTTCATTTTCTAAGGCGTTCTTGATTTGGTGACTTGAATTAACTCCTGCTCCACATGCTGCTAAAATCTTAATCATAATTTCCTCCTAAAAATTTTTCTCAATAAATTCGTAAATTTTATCTTCACTATCTAAACTGAAAAGCTCTTCTATTCCTTGTGTTTTTGTAACAAAATCCATTATCTTTGCGAGAACATCTGTCTGCATTCCACCTTCATTATTTAATATCATGAAGATAAATGAAACATCTAATTCTTTTTCTGGATCAATCATATTATTAAAGCTTATCTTTTTGTTTAACTTAACTGGTATTACCCTAGTAACCTTACAAGCTTCCGCTTCTGTGTGAGGTATAGCTATATTAGGCAAGCTATCGCTTACAAGAGACATATCCATTCCTGTTGGATAATTTTTCTCTCTTTCTTCAACCATTTGAAGAAACTTATCATTTACCAAGTCATCAGCCTTAAGTTTATCGTAAAGCTCTTTAAATAGATCTTCTTTGCTAGAAGCATCAGATATATATACATTATCTCTTACTATTAACTCTGACATAATTACCTAATCGTGGTATTCTCCCCTATCCCATTTTTCTATAAATTCATCAAAGAATTTATCATTAGACACTTGGTCTTTTTCATCTTCTTTATATTTTTCTTCTATTGCCATTAGTTTTTCTATTAGTTTCTCATTTTCTTCTGTTTTCTTGTATTCTGCATTGATAAATGAGTCTATTATTTCAAAAGCTAGGTCTCTTCCTACTATCATTCCTCCAAAGGCTATCACATTTGCGTTTAGTTCTTCTTTGGCATAGATAGCTGTCGCACAATCTCTTACTAAAGCACAACGTGTGCCGAAGGCTTTGTTTACTGATGCTGATATGCCTACTCCTGTTCCACAAAGAACCACTCCTAGGTCACAGTCACCTTTTGCTACTAACTCTCCTGCCTTTTTTCCAAAGATTGGGTAGTGGGTTCTTGTGTTATCGTATGTTCCTACGTCTACTACTTCATGGCCCAGACTTTTGAGGTGGTCAGATACTTCCATTTTTAAACTTGTGACTATGTGGTCACATCCTAATGCTATTTTCATCTTTACCTCCTACATCATTTTGTTGAGCATGTCGATTCTTATTTGGTGACGGCCTCCGTCATAACCATGGCTTAGGAAGTTTCTTAGACAAGATTTCGCTAAATCTTCTCCCACTACTCCTGATCCCATCACAAGAATTCTTGCTCCGTTGTGTCTTTTGGTCATTAGGGCGCTTCTCTCATCAGATACTTCTGCAGCAACCATTCCCTTATGCTTTGAGCAAGCCATATAGCTTCCTGCACCGTATCTATCAAGTACTATCCCTACACTTGCATCATCACTTCCTGTTGTTAAGATTCCGTCCACCTCTAAAAGCTTTTCACAAACTGCATTAGAGCTGTCCACAAAATCAAAACCATCTTCTGTCAAATCTTCATAAGCGACAGATAAGTTTTCTAACTCTTCGATCAAGGCATCCTTGAGTTTTAAGGCATCCTTGTCGGAAGAAATATACACATTCATAAAACCTCCTGTGTTTGTTTTTGTTTTTTATTTATTCTTTTTGTTTGCTTATTTTTATATTACATCATACTCGAACATTTGTCAAGCGTTTGCAAAAAATATTTTTCTAATATTTTCAAAATAAAAATACCCTTAGTTAAGTATATATCTTAAATAAAGGTATTTTGAGTCTTAATTTTTATTAGCACAAATACAAACATTCATCTCAAATCCAGCCCTTATTGCTGTATTTATAGACGCTGTATGAGAAAATTGAGTCGTATATATCGGACTTACATGCGAGTTTTCAGCTTTAATTTGAAGAGCTAAACTTCTTACCATAGAAGATGAAAGTCCTCTATATTTTTTATCAAAATAAAACTTCAGGGATAGAAAATCTATCCCTGATTAAGAATTTGGTTGATTTTTATTTAAAAACACAATTTTAGAAAAACGCAATTAAAGTTAATACACTCCTACAAAAGAAATTATAGGAGCTACCCTAGAATCTTCAATGTGGATTTCAATTTCATTTGTATTAATACCTTTTAAATCTATAATTTTTTTGTAACCTATAGTTGTTGCATCAGCAATTCTTTCCATTTTATTTTCTTCATTTTTATACCATATAGAAAATTTTTCCACTCTTTGACTAAAAGCTATTGCTTCTTTTAACACCATATAAGACAACTTCTTTTTTTCTTTCCATTTAAAATTAATTGAAAGTTCTCTATCACCATCTTTATTTTTAAATACTTTTTCATAATCATCTATCCTAATACAGTCAGCATTTTTACCATCGACATCTGTTTCAGGTATAGTAGTGATTTCTGAAGTTTCAGTTAAATTTTCTCTAAATGTTTCTTTGATAAAATCTCCAAGTAATTTTACATTTTTAACATCAGTTGGATGAAGTTTTCCATTTTTCATAGGCGGTAAATTTAATAGAAGTGTAGTATTGCCTCCGACTGATGATAAGTATATTTTTTTTAAATTTTCAAAAGATCTAACTTGGTCGTCTTCCTCTTCATGATAAAACCAACCAGGACGGATAGAAACATCTGTTTCCGCTGGATAATAAGCTAACTTTTCCTCAGATTTTAAACATTCTCTACTTCCAAGATCTTCCTGAGTTTCATCCAAAGGTCGATTACGAAACTCTTCATTATCTTCTTGTTGGCTTAGCTGTGCAGTAATTGCCGGGTCGGTCATATCTTCCGATACTACACTCCACTCACTTTCTCGAACTTCTCCTGCTTCATTCCCAACCCAACGAATGTCTGGACCTGAAATTGATATTACTGCGTTTGGCTGTAATTTACGCATGACATCATAATATCTTTGCCAATCATAAACTTGCTTTTTGCCATTACTTCCTTCTCCACATGCACCGTCAAGCCAAATAACAAATATATCCCCATAATTTGTCAATAGTTCTGTAAGTTGATTAATATAATAATCATCGTACTCTACACCTTTCCCATAAGATTCATTATTTCTGTCCCACGGAGAAAGATATACTCCGAATTTTAATCCATATTCTCTACATGCTTCCGCAGTTTCCTTAACTATATCCCCTTTACCATTTTTATATGGAGAATTTTTTACGCTATGTTCTGTGTACTTACTTGGCCATAAACAAAAACCGTCATGATGTTTACAAGTAAGTATAAGACCTTTCATACCACCCTCAGAAGCTGTTTTAGCCCATTGACGAGCATCTAATTCTTCTGGATTAAAAATTGATGGAGATTCATTACCTGAGCCCCATTCACTACCCGTAAAGGTGTTTACAGTAAAGTGAATGAAACAAAAATATTCTAAATTATGATACTCAATTTGTCTCCTACTCGGTACAACTGATACCAAACGTTGATCTTCTTTAATTCCCTCATATAACATATTAATTTTCCTCCATCTCTAATTTAAGCTTCCTATTTGCTTCTTCTACATTCATTTTTGACATTATAAAAGTTATAATTAATGAAAGTACCATAGGAATCCATAAATACATAACATTAAGCATACTTAAAACTGAATCTGGTTGTATGGTTGCATCTTTTACAAATCCACTCGCATTAAGTAACCATCCACTTATAGCAACACCTAAACCTCCACCGATCTTTGTTCCAAATGAAGTACAAGAAAACATAGCCCCATCTATATGCTTATTCGTTTTTAGATAAGTGTATTCGGAGCAGCTTGCAACAACTGCACCCATATCTCCTTGCCATGGCGCCATTCCTAATGCTGCAATTGCTGTAAACGCAATCATTAGTGGAACACTTCCCATATAGCCTGCAACAATAACTCCTACACGTGAAAGTGTTGCTAATATATATCCAGCAAGATTCATTTTATATAATCCATTCATCTTTTCTAAAAGTGTAGGAGTAATACACATCGCAATAATTACTGGAATATTAATAGCCCAAGAAAATACAGCAAATAAATTTTCATTTTTCAATATGTAAATCATATAATAAATTCCCATATTAAGCATAGCTGAATAAATTTGTTGACAGATATAAGTACCACAAATCATCAAATAATATTTGTTAGAAAATAAAAGTTTTGCTACTTCTCCTAAACTATATTTTTCATCAGTGTGATTCTTTCCTTTTTTTAATTCCTCTTCTGATAATTCCTTTATTGATAATACCGAAATAGTATTAACTATAAGTCCTATTATTGCATAAACTACTGCTACTAGTCTCCATGCAGCTGCATCTCCTCCTGCCGCTTTCACAAATTGAATTGTAACTGATTGTATAAGTAAACTTGTAGAAAATGCAAATATAAAACGGAATGATCCCATCTCAACACGTTCTTTGCTGTTTTTTGTACAAAATGTTACAAGTGAAGCATACGCTATATTATTTGCTGTAAAAAATACTGCATTTAATAATGTATATGAAATGAAAAACCATATATATTGACCTTTTGAACCAAGACTTGCAGGAATTGCAAAGTTTGCAACAAGAGTTATTGCACATCCTATGTATGAATAAAGCATCCATGGTCTTGCTTTTCCAAGTTTACTTTTTGTTTTATCAATCAAAGTTCCGAAGAACATATCTGTTATTCCATCAAATATTTTTGAAACCATAATAAGAGTTCCAATGATTCCAGGATTTAATCCTACAGTATTTGTTAGATACAGCATAACAAATGATGATAAGAAGGCGTATACAACATTACCTGCTAAATCACCCGATCCATAACCTACTTTGTTATACCATTTAAGGTATTTCTTTTCTTCCATATTAAAATTCTCCTTTAAATTCTCGCTATTTCCTAAGAAATAGATGTTATTATTATAAATTTATATTTATAAAACCCTATTTTATAAATTGGAGTTTACACAAAAAATTTGACAATACTCCTATCTGATTTTCAAAACATTTTTAAATTTAATCGTATAACAATAATATACATTATTATTTTAAATAATTTTTCCCTTCAAATCTTAAGTCATTTTTTATGATGTAGATTTTTATGAATTGGATACTATTTCTAAAACCTCATGATTTGATCATAAAGTTCTAAGTGATTCAGAATACAACCTCTTTGAATTCTGCGAACATATGCATCAAATTATCTTATGTCACCTCCTTTATTTTCATAAATACATCCATCTTTTATCGCTTGCCCTTTAAATTTATTCTTCAACAAAAAGTGTTTAATCCAATTTCTAATATAAAAGTTTATATCTGAAAAATCATCATTCTCTTTTGTTATGGGAAAGATTCTTAAATCTTCATCTATAATATCAAGATTTCAATCATTTATTTTTAAATTATAAATTATTTCCTTTATATTTTATAAAAAATATTAGTCACCGGCTAATATTATGCCTCTTAATATAACATTTTCTGGTAGTTTTTTCACTATTTCATGCTCTCTTTTACGAAATCTAGCGAGGCTTGTCCATCTCTTGAAAGTCCAATATATTGAGCTCCTTGAGTCTTAACTAACTTAATTCCTAGTGGGTCGGTTTCCTGTTTCATATCATCATAGTTTGAAGCAACTTGTGGGGCTAATACTACTAGGTCAAAGTCTGGTAGGATATCCCTGTGAGCGCCGTAGCTATCTGCTACAGCTGTTACATTTGCTCCGTGTTCTTCTGCCGCTTCGTTTAAGGCATTGGCTAAAAGTCCGCTTGTACCTCCGCCCGCACATAAAACTAAGACATTGATTGGCTCATCACTCGCAACTTCCTTTGTTGGAGAAGATATTTCTGTGCTATTCTCTTCTTTTTTGTTTTTTTCTAATATAGAACTGGCTTCTTTTGTATCAAAACTAGCCTTAACCTTTTCTTCTAAAATCTTACTTTCTGAAGTATTTCCACTTTTTTCTTCTACTAAAATTTTATTATCATAAGCCTTAAAGGACGGGTAATAAATTAATGAATCAATTAATATCAATACTAAAACTAATATTACTGATTTCATTTGAAAATTTAACCCTAAAATAATACCAATAGGAGCTGGTAATGCCCAAGGTAAGTTAGTTGTAAATCCATTCATGTTCAGTACATCTACAAAAAACTTAAATATCCAAACATTAGCGATAGGCGCTAAAATAAATGGTACAAAAAATGTTGGGTTCATAACAATTGGTGCTCCAAACAAGATTGGTTCATTTACTCCAAAGAAAGTAGGAACTACTGAAGCCCTCCCAACTTCTTTATTTCTTTTAGATTTTGATAGCCACATAAACATAAAAGGAACTACTAGAGTTGCTCCTGTTCCACCAAATGTCACTATAAACATTTGGGTTCCAGAACTTATAATTCTATTAGCATGCTCTCCAGCTTGCATTAAATTCAAATTTACTTCAGGGTTTGAATATAAAATAGCTATCAATATTGGCTCTAATATTGAAGGACCATGGATCCCCACAAACCACAAAAAAGCATACGATCCAAAAATAATTGTAAGACCAATATATCCATCTAACAATTTAAAAATAGGATTAAATCCTAGATTTATAAATTCTATTAAACTAGCATTTGTTAAATATCTAATTATTGTATCAGTGGCATATATTACTATAATTGATATAGCAAAAGGTATTAAATCAGTAAATACCTTAGATATATTTGGTGGTACCTCTTTAGGCATCTTGATTGTAACATTATTTCTCATACAAACTTTGTAAATATTTACTGTTACAAAGGCTGCTATGAAGGCTGTAATAAGACCCTTAGTTCCCATAAAGGCACTTAAAAATCCACCTTCTTCTGCAGGATCTGCCGAAAGGATTAAAAATCCAACCATAGCCGCAAGCATGGTAGACATAAAGTTTATTTGTTTTTTCTTATCCATGCTCCTATTTACCATATCAGTAAAGGACTTGGCTGTAGTACCTGCTACTAAAAAACCTAAGATACCCATTGAGTAGTTATAAGGCTTCATAAGTAGGTCTACCGTCCTATCGGACCAAACCACACCAAAGGCATTTGGTACGAAGGCTATAAGAATAAAAATACTTGAAAATAACACTAAAGGAATTACAGAGTTAAAACCATCTTTTATTGATCTTAAGTATATATTTCTAGATACTTTATCGAAAAAGGGTTTTGATTTTTCTATCTTTTTTACTAATTCATACATAATTACTCCTTAATGCTTATTTGGATTGCAATAAATTAGATTTAGATTCATCTAAATAAAATGATATTTTCACTCTCTTGCTTATTATATCTTTTCTTTCCATAAGTCCTCCTTAACCATATACGTTTATATTTGTTTGTTTTTTATCTCTTATGTTTGAGTATATACTAAATTTAAAATTTGTCAATAGTTTTCATCAATAATTTCATATCCACTATAAAATAGATGAAATACTAATTGTAATTAAATATACTTTATTGCAAACGTTTATACTTCATAGTGTACAATATTATGTATTTGCCTTCCTCTTATATTTTGTTTCAATCTTTTTCGTCTATTAAGCTCATAAAAATAAAGATAATAGAACCCCTTAATCCTCGTTTCAGATTTTGGGATTTTATCAACTAAGATTTTTTAAATTTTTTCCCTCTTTTTACTTGTCATCTCTCATCAAGCCCTATGTATTCTTTCCTCTCACCCAGATAATTATAGGCAGGCCTTATTATCTTCTTATCTACGATTTGTTCTAGCCTGTGGGCGGACCAGCCTACTGTTATTTCTATGGCAAAGATTGGGAGGAAAACTTCTCTTGAGATTTTTAGCATATCGTCAACCAGACCTGAATATAGGTCTACGTTAGCGCAGGGTAGATAGGGTCTGTTGAATTTTTCCATTATTAGTTCTTGGCCTATTTTTTCTATGTTTTCTACGAAGGCGAAGTCGGCTTCCCTGCCCTTGATTTTGGCAAGTTATCTGGCCTTTTCCTTAAGGAGGACTGCTCTTGGATCTGATAGGGTGTAGACTGCGTGGCCTAGGCCGTAAATTAGTCCCTCGCCTCCAAAGGCTTTTTTATCTAGAATTGTTTCTAGGTAGTCCCTTATCTCTTTTTTATCTCCCTTCTCTTTTACATTTTCCCTTATATTATCAAGCATCTTGGCTACTTTTATGTTAGTGCCGCCGTCCCTTGGTCCTTTGAGGGAGGCAAGGCCAGCTGCCATGGCCGAATAAGAATCATTGCCGAATAAGGATACTACGTGGTTTGTATGTAGATATAATTTCGAAATCATAAGCCTTAGCTTCGACTAAATGAGCATTAGCGAACGCCTGTAGAATCCTCTTCTATATCCATATAACTTATATAATTTCAGATTCAAACTACTCTCTAAATACCAAATTTAAAAAACTTTCCAAACTACAAGCTTAATTTAATCAATTAATAGGTTCTCAGCGAGCATTGGGAAATACTAAATCTAAGGGCATATAAACTTTTATCTCTTCTAAAAATTTGTAAAATAAAAATCCGCAGATTTTCATCCACGGACCTAATAATTTGGCTGGAATGACAGGACTCGAACCTGTGCTCTCCAGAGTCAGAATCTGGTGCCTTACCGACTTGGCTACATTCCAAAAATATAACTTACAAGTTATAAGATACCTTTTATTATTGATTTGTCTATAGCTAATTTAAAAATTTATCATCATATGTAGTTTAGCTAATACAAATGCCTTCTAAAATTATCTAAGTGATTAAGGTGACGGATGTTTTAATACCTATGTGTTCCGTTTCCCTATTTTTATTTTCTTATACATAAAAAGACTCAGTCCTTTGACCAAGTCTTGTTTGTTTGGCGATTTCCACTGAAACTAGTTTGTTACACAAACTCCTCCGCTACTTCCGTAGCTATGTTTCAGGCTTAAATCACCATTTAGGTGATTTAAGAGTCTCCCGGGAGGTTTGTCCTAAAGAAAGCGGACGGCTACTTCCGAGTACCATCGGCGTTGTTAGGCTTTCACCTTCGGTGAACCACTCCGTGGAGGATCCTCTATGAGCCGGATGGGCTCGTTTTCTGTGACAGGTCATACATAAACATGCTTTAACCAGCATTTTTATGCCGAAAACAAAGCACGATAGTGCGTAATAGTTTGCGAAGCAAACGAGTTTTCGTGACAGGTGTTAACTTTTCCATAAATTATACATTTTTAAACACAATAAAAGACTCAGTCTTTCAACCAAGTCTTGTTTGTTTGGCGATTTCCACTGAAACTCGTTTGTTTCGCAAACTCTTCTGCTACTTCCGTAGCTACGTTTCAGGCTTAAATTGTCATTTAGACAATTTAACAGTCTCCCGGTTCCCTGCTTTTTATTTTCTTATACAGAAAAAGACTCAGTCGACTGACTGAGTCCTAATTGTTTAGCGGCTTCCACTGAAACCCGTTTGTTTCACAAACTCCTCCGCTACTGCCGTAGCTATGTTTCAGACTTAAATTGTCATTTAGACAATTTAACAGTCTCCCGGGAGGTTTGTCCTAAAGAAAGCGGACGGCTATTTCCAAGCACCATCGGCGTTATCAGGCTTTCACCTTCGGTGAACCACTCCCGTGGAGGATCCTCTATGAGAGCCGGATGGGCATGTTTTCTGTGACAGGTCATACATAAACATGCTTTAACTAGCATGTTTATGCCGAAAACAAAGCACGATAGTGCGTAATAGTTTGCGAAGCAAACGAGTTTTCGTGACAGGTGTTGACTTTTCCATAAATTATACATTTTTAAACACAATAAAAGACTCAGTCTTTTAACCAAGTCTTGTTTGTTTGGCGATTTCCACTGAAACTCGTTTGTTTCACAAACTCCTCCGCTACTTCCGTAGCTACGTTTCAGGCTTAAATCACCATTTAGGTGATTTAAGAGTCTCCCGGTTCCCTGCTTTTTATTTTATTATACAGAAAAAGACTCAGTCTTTTGACCAAGTCTTGTTTGTTTAGCGATTTCCACTGAAACCCGTTTGCTTACGCAAACTCATTCGCTGCTTCCGCAGCTTTGTTTCAGGGTCAAAATGCCATTTAGGCATTTTAACAGTCTCCCGGGAGGTTTGTCCTAAAGCAAGCGGACGGCTACTTCCGAGTACTATCGGCCTTGTTAGGCTTAACTTCTGTGTTCGGTATACATAAACATGCTTTAACTAGCATGTTTATGCCGAAAACAAAGCACGATAGTGCGTAATAGTTTGCGAAGCAAACGGGTTTTCGTGACAAGATGTATCTATTGCCGTTCGATTAGCTCATAATTCTTTTTAGTTAGAATATTAATATATACTTTTTTTATGCGATGTATGGTTTATAATTTTATGTAACAAAAAAGACTCAGTCAAACAACTGAGTCTTTTTTGTTTGGCGATTTCCTAGTCTCCCGGGAGGTTGCCCTCCGAGTACCATCGGCGTTATGAGGCTTAACTTCTGTGTTCGATATGGGAACAGGTGTATCCCTCATGCCATCATCACCATATTCATGACCCAACCCGAAAACTTGTTTTCGTTAGGTTGAACCTTCTTATTCACTAAATAGCAGCCGAGTTAAACTTCTCCGTTCTAAGCTATCATTAAGCTTAGGATTGGTCCGTAAGTTCCTAGCCAAGCTTTCTTCGAAACCTTGGGGAACTCTCGACTAGGACCTACCATCGATTTGTTTCACAAATCGGGTTAGGTCTCTAAAAAAATATTTCCAGTCAAGATTTAAAGTTTAGTATCCATTAGCTTAATACATTACTGCACTTACACCTTGGACCTATCAAAGGTATTTTCTTTACCTACTCTGAGAAATCTTATCTTGAGGCCTGCTTCGTACTTAGATGCTTTCAGTACTTATCAATTCCACACGTAGCTACCCAGCTATGCTCCTGGCGGAACAACTGGTACACCAGAGGTGTGTCCATCCCGGTCCTCTCGTACTAGGGACAGATCCTCTCAAATTTCTTACGCCCACGCTGGATAGGGACCGAACTGTCTCACGACGTTCTGAACCCAGCTCGCGTGCCTCTTTAATGGGCGAACAGCCCAACCCTTGGGACCTACTTCAGCCCCAGGATGAGACGAGCCGACATCGAGGTGCCAAACCTCCCCGTCGATGTGGACTCTTGGGGGAGATAAGCCTGTTATCCCCGGGGTAGCTTTTATCCGTTGAGCGATGGCCCTTCCATGCGGTGCCACCGGATCACTAAGTCCGTATTTCTACTCTGCGCAACTTGTAGGTTTTGCAGTTAAGCTCGCTTCTGCCTTTGTACTCTACGAATGGTTTCCGTCCATTCTGAGCGAACCTTTGAACGCCTCCGTTACTTTTTGGGAGGCGACCGCCCCAGTCAAACTGCCCAACTGACAATGTCCGATGCCCTGATTCAAGGGTCATCGTTAGAACTTTAATATTAGAGGGTTGGTATCCCAAGGATGACTCCACATACACTGGCGTGCGTGTTTCTAAGTCTCCCAACTATCCTGTACGTCTAATCTCAAAGTCCAATATCAGCCTACAGTAAAGCTCCACGGGGTCTTTCCGTCCTAGCGTGGGTAAGTCGCATCTTCACGACTACTACAATTTCACCGGATCCTTTGTTGAGACAGTGCCCAAATCGTTACACCTTTCGTGCGGGTCGGAACTTACCCGACAAGGAATTTCGCTACCTTAGGACCGTTATAGTTACGGCCGCCGTTTACTGGGGCTTAAGTTCTAGCCTTCGCTTATGCTAAGCCTTCCCCTTAACCTTCCAGCACCGGGCAGGTGTCAGCTCCTATACTTCATCTTTCGATTTTGCAGAAACTTGTGTTTTTGGTAAACAGTCGCTTGGGCCTGGTTTCTGTGGCCAGATCGCTCTGGCTCCCCTTCTCCCGAAGTTACGGGGACATTTTGCCGAGTTCCTTAACAAAGGTTCTTCCGCGCGTCTTGGTATTCTCTACCTCCCTACCTGTGTCGGTTTTGGTACGGGCGCTTTGGTCTTGATAGTGACTTTTCTTGGCAATTTGAAATCAGCTACTTCTCTACTTGTGTTTTCGATACCTATCAAAGCTTAGCCGTCTATCATGCGGATTTGCCTACATGAAAGCCTTACTTTTTAGACTAGCATCCATCAGCTAGCTTAGCTTATCCTCTTGCGTCATCACTTCTCTATAGCGACTTTAAGCGGTACAGGAATTTAAACCTGTTATCCATCGGCTACGCCTTTCGGCCTCGCCTTAGGTCCCGACTTACCCTGAGGGGACGAGCCTTGCTCAGGAATCCTTAGGGTTTCGACGGGGATGATTCTCACATCCCTTCTCGCTACTCATGCCAGCATTCTCTCTTGTATGCGCTCCACACGTGCTTTCGCTTATGCTTCTTCGCCCATACAATGCTCCTCTACCACTGATAGAGGCTTTAAAACTAGCTATGATTTTGGTTTGAATACTTAAACCAGATTTTACTGTTTGGTGATTTCGTAGTTTACAACTTACCTTTTACTTGTTTGCGTAATTAGTTTATTGATAACTCGTTTATCTTGTTGATATTTTTAAATATTTCCGTCTAGTTTTTCTTCTAACCTTTTTCATAGTTACTTTTAAATCCTCTATCAATCCGAAGCTTCGGTACTGGATTTTAGCCCCGTTCATTTTCGGCGCAAACCCACTTGACCAGTGAGCTATTACGCATTCTTTAAATGCATGGCTGCTTCTAAGCCAACGTCCTGGTTGTCTTAGTAGGTTCACATCCTTTTCCACTTAATCCAGATTTTGGGACCTTAGCTGTCGGTCTGGGCTGTTTCCCTTTCGACTTAGAAGCTTATCCCTCTAAGTCTGACTCCTTGATCTGATTTTTTGGCATTCGGAGTTTGATAGGTTTTGGTACGGTAAGCCGCCCTAGACCATTCAGTGCTCTACCTCCTTAAATCTTAATCAAAGGCTAGCCCTAAAGCTATTTCGAGGAGAACCAGCTATATCCGAGTTCGTTTGGTTTTTCGCCCCTATCCACAGTTCATCCGATACGTTTTAAACCGTACCCGGTTCGAGCCTCCAGTGAATTTTACTTCACCTTCACTCTGACCATGGATAGATCACCCGGTTTCGGGTCTATCGCATTTAACTATTCGCCCTATTAAGACTCGCTTTCGCTTTGGCTTCATCTCTTAAAGATTTAACCTTGCTAAATACGATAACTCGCTGGCCCATTCTACAAAAGGTACGACATCAGGCTTTAGCCCTCTGTCTGCTTGTAGGCACTAGGTTTCAGGTTCTGTTTCACTCCCCTTTCGGGGTTCTTTTCACCTTTCCCTCACGGTACTTGTTCGCTATCGGTCACATGTTAGTATTTAGCCTTAGGGGATGGTCCCCCTATCTTCACAACGGATTCCTCGTGTCCGGTGCTACTTTCCTCCCTGGTTTATTTAGTTTTCGTCTACAAGACTTTCACTTTCTTTGGTTCATCTTCCCAGATGATTCGACTAACTAGATATTCCTCAATGGATTAGGCTCTTTTCTTTTCGCTCGCCGCTACTTGGAAAATCGAGTTTTCTTTCTTTTCCTCCTGTTACTTAGATGTTTCAGTTCACAGGGTCTTGCTTTACTAAGCTATGTATTCACTTAGTAATGACTGTGTCTTCCACAGACGGGTTTCCCCATTCGGAGACCTAGGGGTCAGTGCTTGTTGTGAGCTTGCCCTAGTTTTCGTTCACTTACGTCCTTCTTCGCCTTCATGTGCCAAGGCATCCACCTTGCGCCCTTTCTTTCTTGACTGGAAATATTTTTTGCTATTTAGTTTTATCTTAGCTATTGCTAAGTGGTTCAGTTTCTAATGACTCTATCTTTTGCCAAACTCGTCGGCTTGCTGACAAAGTTTCTTCGAAACTTTGAAACGCCGCGACGTCTGACCTTCCATCAATTTTGCTTCGCAAAATTGGGATAGGTCATTATGGTGGAGATAAAGAGATTCGAACTCTTGACCCCCTGCGTGCAAGGCAGGTGCTCTCCCAGCTGAGCTATATCCCCATGTTTTATATTGTTTTTAATTTAAATTTTCTTAGATACCTTAATATTTTAATATCAACGATCTTTATATTCTTTTCCGTGTGAGAAGTCAACGTGTCGACTTCTCATCCTTAGAAAGGAGGTGATCCAGCCGCACCTTCCGATACGGCTACCTTGTTACGACTTCACCCCAGTTACTGACCCTACCTTCGACTGCTGCTCCCAAAGGTTAGCTCACAGGCTTCGGGTATTGCCAACTTCCATGGTGTGACGGGCGGTGTGTACAAGACCCGGGAACGCATTCACCGCAGCATTCTGATCTGCGATTACTAGCAACTCCAACTTCATGCACTCGAGTTGCAGAGTGCAATCCGAACTGGGACAGGCTTTTTGAGTTTTGCTTAACTTCGCAGTCTCGCTTCCCTCTGTACCTGCCATTGTAGCACGTGTGTAGCCCAAGTCATAAAGGGCATGATGATTTGACGTCATCCCCACCTTCCTCCGGTTTGTCACCGGCAGTATTGCTAGAGTCCCCAACTTAATGATGGTAACTAACAATAGGGGTTGCGCTCGTTATGGGACTTAACCCAACATCTCACGACACGAGCTGACGACAACCATGCACCACCTGTATTACAGTCTTCCGAAGAAGTAAGTACGTATCTCTACATACCTCCGTAATATGTCAAGACTTGGTAAGGTTCTTCGCGTTGCGTCGAATTAAACCACATGCTCCGCTGCTTGTGCGGGTCCCCGTCAATTCCTTTGAGTTTCACACTTGCGTGCGTACTCCCCAGGCGGAGTGTTTATTGCGTTAGCTGCGGCACCCAGATTATTCCAGACACCTAACACTCATCGTTTACGGCGTGGACTACCAGGGTATCTAATCCTGTTTGCTACCCACGCTTTCGTACCTCAGCGTCAGTTTATGGCCAGAAAGTCGCCTTCGCCACCGGTATTCCTCCTAATATCTGCGCATTTCACCGCTACACTAGGAATTCCACTTTCCCTTCCATACCTCAAGATGAACAGTTTTAAAAGCTTACTATAGTTGAGCTATAGGATTTCACTTCTAACTTGCTTATCCGCCTACGTACCCTTTACGCCCAATGATTCCGGACAACGCTCGGACCTTACGTATTACCGCGGCTGCTGGCACGTAATTAGCCGGTCCTTATTCGTATGGTACTGTCATTTTCTTCCCATACAAAAGATTTTTACAACCCGAAGGCCTTCTAAATCACGCGGCGTCGCTGCATCAGGGTTGCCCCCATTGTGCAAAATTCCCCACTGCTGCCTCCCGTAGGAGTCTGGGCCGTGTCTCAGTCCCAATGTGGCCGTACACTCTCTCAAGCCGGCTACTGATCGTTGCCTTGGTAGGCTTTTACCCCACCAACTAGCTAATCAGACGCGAGTCCATCTTACACCGATAAATCTTTGATCAACTTATCATGCGATAGGTTGATATCATAGGGTATTATTCGTCGTTTCCAACGGCTATCCCCTTGTGCAAGGCAGGTTACTCACGCGTTACTCACCCGTCCGCCACTAATCCGCTTAAAATCATTCCGAAGAAATCAGTTAAGTTTCATCGTTCGACTTGCATGTGTTATGCACGCCGCCAGCGTTTATCCTGAGCCAGGATCAAACTCTCATAAATAGTTTGTTATGAAAGTCTCTGATCAAGACTCTATCATTTACATCTGACTTATATCAAATGCGTGATTTAAATTTTGTCCCTATCTCTTATATATAAGGATAAGAATCATTGTACTCAAAGTATTAACTTTGGTTGTTGTTATTGTATTCTATATAATTTATGATCACCATCTTGCGATGTTAATCTCGGTTCAATGTCGCTTGTATCTTGCGACTCTTATATAATACTACATAAGTTTTTGCTTGTCAAATCATTTTATCAATTTTTTATGATTTTTTTAATTTTCCAAAGCTCCAAGCTCATGCGGTATAAAATAAGTATACACCCTCAAGAGTAACTTGTCAAATAATTTTTATTTTAATATTTGCCGCTCGCTCTTTGAACATGCCATATTATAATACTATGGATTTTTCTTCTTGTCAAACAATTTCTTTTTTTTATTTTTCTTACTATATATGCTATATTTGTTTCTATCCTTTTTCTTTAAGTTAACACAAATGTTTGACTTAGATTATAAAAACAATATTATAGTCTAGTAAATTTATTGAGATTATTAATATATGAAAGGAGTTTATATGAAAGAAAAATCATCTTACATAAGAAATAATAAGGTTTTTGTTTTAGCTCTAGGATTATTAGTAGTCCTTGTAGCTATGGGAATTGTCATTCCTTCTTCTTTTGGAGAAGTAACTAGGAATCTAACTACAAGTATCACTAAGGACTTTGGTTGGTTCTACCTTTTACTTGTTACAGGTATTTTATTTTATTTGTTATACCTATGCCTTAGTCCTATCGGTCAAATTAAATTGGGTAATCCTAATTCAAAACCAGAACATTCCACTGCTTCTTGGATAGCAATGATGTTTTCAGCTGGTATGGGTATAGGCCTTGTTTTTTATGGGGCAGCAGAACCCCTCAGCCACTATGCTATAAACCCACCCCTAGCAGATCCTTCTTCTAGAAAAGCTTTGGAGGATTCTTTCCAATACACTTTCTTCCATTGGGGTATACACGCTTGGGGTGTTTATGCTATAGTGGGTCTAGCTCTCGCTTATTTTGGTTTTAGAAAGCAAGAGAGATATCTCTTGTCAGAGACCTTCAAGCCTTTGTTAGATAATACTAATGGCTTTATAGGTAAGTCAATTGATATTATTACTATTGTTGCAACTGTTATCGGGGTTGCTACAACCCTAGGTTTTGGAGCAAGTCAAATTAACGGTGGGCTTTCTTATCTATTTGGCATACCAAATAATTTCAAGATCCAGACTATAATTATATTAATCACAACCCTCCTATTTATCCTAAGCGCCATGTCAGGTTTGGGTAAGGGAGTAAAGATTTTATCAAATTTAAATCTGATTCTAGCTATAGGTCTACTGGCCATTGCCATTGTAGTAGGCCCCTCTGTAAGGATTTTAGATAACTTAACTGATTCTTTAGGAAATTACATGCAGAATTTCTTAGCTATGAGCTTTAGATCAGCCTCCTTCTATCCTGAAAAGCGTGGTTGGATTAATTCTTGGACTATTTTCTATTGGGCTTGGTGGATATCCTGGTCTCCTTTTGTTGGAGTTTTTATAGCTAGGATATCAAAGGGAAGAACTATCAGGGAATTTATTGCGGTTGTATTGCTTGTTCCAACTATTTTAAGTATCCTTTGGTTTACAAGTTTCGGTACCCTATCAACTGGCGTTCAAGAAGCAGGTTTCGATTTGACTGGCTTTGCAACTGAAGAAATTCTTTTCGCAACATTTTCCCATTATAATTTAGGCAAAATCATGTCCTTGGTTGCCCTGGTTTTAATTGTTTCGTTTTTCATAACATCTGCTGACTCTGCAACCTTTGTTTTGGCTATGTTATCTGAAAAAGGAAAGCTTAACCCATCCAATAAGAAGAAAATAGTTTGGGGAGCTCTGCTTGCCCTTATAGCCATATCGCTTCTATTTTCTGGCGGCCTTACTGCTCTGGAAAATACCCTAATCATTGTAGCCTTACCTTTTTCTCTGGTAATAATTTTTATGATGATTTCTTTACTCATAGAGCTTAAGCACGAGAAAAATAAAATGGGGCTTTCTATAAGTCCAGATAGACTTCCAAAAACAGATCAGCCTTTCAAATCCTATAGTGAAGATTAAAAAATCGCCTAAGTGGCGATTTCAGACTGTAGATAAAATCGAAATTACCCTTATTTCGACCGAACGTAGTGAGTGGAGAAATCTAATTAGATCTCTCCATGCGTTCGTTTCACTCACTTAGTCGAGATAAGGGTGACTTAAATATAAAAATTTTTAATTAAATCTACTTTTTCTATACTCTGAATCGCCTCCGGGGCGATTTTTCTTTATCTAGCTTGTCTCTCATTTGTCGAGTTCAATATCTCTGGGCTTAGGTTTTCTAGGGCGTAATTTAATTTTTCCAGTATTTTATCCTTGTTTTTAAATCTATGGCTTATATTTATAAGATTTACCATATGGCCTGATGAGAAAAGACTTTCGTCAGGATAGTCTAGATTTTCTACTAGGACTATTTGCTCTTTTATAATTTCTCCAAGACTTGCTTCCTTAAAGTCTCCTTCTTCCCTCATTTTGTAAAGCTCAGATCCAAACTGGACTGATGTTGTCATCGGAAAAACAGATTTGGATGGGTAGATATTTAGAAATTCTGCCGTAGCTTTTGCGTTTATTTCTGAATTACCACGTCCCGCAACCCCCATCATAAGGATAGCATGATAGCTTATTCCTGCTTCTTTTAATTTCCCTAGGGACTCTTTATATTCTTCTAAGTTACAACCCTTGTTTATCATAAGTAGGGCAGGCTCATAAGCCGTCTCCACTCCTATATACAATTCGTCAAATCCCAATTTCTTTAACTCTTTAAGTTCTGCTACTGTTTTGTTCTTCATATTATAAAATGAGGCATATGAAGTTATGGTTTTGATATTTGGTAAATATTCATGGATCAATTCTCCTAGATCCTTTAGTTTTTCAAAGGATAAGGCAAAGGGATCTCCATTTAAGAGATATATTCTTTCAAGATTTGGATAGTAAAAGGCTAACTCTTCCAAGTCACTTATTATATTTTCCTTGGGAGCTATAGAAAAGGGAGTTCTCTGATACATTGTGCAAAACACGCACTTGTTGTGTGAGCATCCTCTAGTTACTTCCAATAAAGGCGTCCTTGCCTCAAGGGGCGGTCTGTATATTTCATTTCCTGTGTAATGCATATTTCCTCCTCGTACTTAGATTATACAAGAAGACTAGTGGTTTTCCCAAAAGCTCAAGTATAATATTAAAAGGTGATAATATGAAAGCAATAGAGTATTTAGTAAAAGAACACGATCAAATAACAAAGTTTTTGGATAGGTTAGAGGAAGAATGTCTTTCTATTCTCAATGGTAAAGCCATAGATGAAGAATTCTTCAGGGCTAGCATCTCCTTTATCAGGGAGTTTGCAGATGGGATCCATCACAAGAAGGAAGAAGATATCCTTTTTAAATATATGCTAGAAGAGCTCGGGGTTTTGGGAGAAAAAGTTATAAAAAACGGCATGCTTGTCGAGCATCAACTCGCAAGGGGCTATGTCTTCGAGCTTGAAAATTCCCTAAATTCTTACAAGATGAAGAAGGATGATAAAGCTGTTTTGCAGATACTTGCAAACTCCATGGCCTATGTCAATCTTTTAAGAAGCCATATAGATAAGGAAAACTCCACAGTCTATAATTTTGCAGAAGATAGGTTGACGGGCGATATCAAGGAAAAAATCGAGAAAGAAAGTAGTAAGAGAGTAAAAGAAGAAGACCTATCCTATAAGAGAAAGGAAGAGCTTCTTAATATTATTTTTAAAAAGTTGTAATCTAAAAATAAAAACATACTTAGCCTAAAACGACTAGGTATGTCTTTTTTTATTCATCTATAACTTCTTGTAATTTTATAGGATCTACATTTTTTTCAGGAAAAGAAATACAATTTTCAGTTTCTGCATCGAATATATACGTATTTTCAATATTAATGCTTATATGAATTTCTTTATTCGCCAATATAGGATCTTTAGAATCAAAACGCATCACTACCGTTTCTCCATTATCAGTTCTAGTATAACCATAGGTATCCGACCCCATATATTCAACATTTGAAAACTTCACTTTTATATCAGATTCCTTATCATAATTAAATTCTTCTGTCCTTACTCCTAAAAGGATTCTTCCCTCTTGTACTCCCTTTTCTAGAAGGTCTTTTGTTTTAAAGTCAGGTAATTTAATCTTCTTGTCAAAAAGTTCTACATAAATCGAAGATCCTTCTTTTATTAAATTGGTTTCAATTATATTCATCTTAGGAGAGCCAATAAATTCTGCAATAAATCTATTTCTTGGTCTATAATATAGGTTTAGAGGTGTATCAAATTGGATAAGTTCTCCTTGATTTAAAACCGCAATCCTATCTCCCATTGTCATAGCTTCTATCTGATCGTGAGTTACATAGATAAATGTTGTATCTAACTCCTTATGAAGTCTGACTATTTCAGATCTCATCTCCACCCTTAGCTTGGCATCAAGATTTGATAAAGGCTCGTCTAATAGAAAAACCTTGGGATTTCTAACCATTGCTCTTCCCAGGGCGACTCTTTGTCTTTGTCCTCCAGATAATTGGGCTGGTTTTCTATCTAGGAGAGCTTCAAGTTGCAATATTTTTGCAATTTTTTCAACCTTTTGATTTATATTATCTTTCTTTTCTTTTTGCATCTTTAAAGCAAATCCCATATTTTCCCTGATACTCATATGAGGATATAGGGCGTAGGATTGAAATACCATAGCTATATCCCTATCTTTGGGGTTTACATCATTCATCCTAGCTTCATCTATATACAAATCTCCCGCACTTATTGGTTCAAGACCTGCAATCATCCTAAGTGTCGTAGACTTACCACAGCCAGAAGGGCCAACTAGGACTACAAACTCCTTATCTTTTATATCAAGATTTATATTCTTTGCTCCTTCGAAGCCATTATCATATATTTTCCAAATATCTTCTAATTTTACTTTTGCCATAATTACCCCTTTATTGCTCCTGTAGTTAGTCCCTTTACCATATTCTTTTGGGCGAACATAAATATTATTAGCGATGGTATCATACAAACTACAACCCCTGCTATCATCAAAAGCATCGATTGTGAATCTGCTGAATTTAGCATAGATATACCAATTTGCACCGTCCTATATCTATCAGATCCAGTTATAAGAAGTGGCCACATATACATATTCCATGCTCCCAAGAAAGATTGTACAGCCAAGGCTCCTATTGTCGGTTTTGAAAGAGGAATAAGGATTCTAAATATAAAACCCAAATCACTTGCTCCGTCTATCTTACTTGCCTCATAAATTTCCATAGGAAAAGACTTAAAAGCTTGTCTAAAGAGAAAGATTCCCATGGCACTAGTTAAGTAAGGTGCAACCAATCCAAAAAACGAATCTGTAAAGCCCCATCCAGAAATCATCAAGAAGTTCGAAATTATGGTAGTTTCTCCAGGAATCATAGTTGTCGCCATTATTATCGCAAATAGAATTCCCTTTTTCTTAAAATTTAGAAAGTGAAGGGCAAAAGCAGATAAAATTGCAGTTACCATTTGGAATAAGGTTATGATTACAGAAACTATAAGAGAATTTATTATATAGCCTTCTATTGGGGCTATCTTAAATACATCCTTATAGTTATTAATAGTTGGATTTGCTGTAAAAAAAGTCTTATCGTACAATTCCTGACTAGGCTTTACACTCATAACGAATGCATAGATTATAGGAAATAGTACGAAGAAAACTACTATAATATTTAAAATCAATCTTAATAGTTCAGTCTTTTTAAGACTTCTTTTTATAGATTTTTCCTTTTGTTTAGCATTAATCTCTTTTATATTGCTACTTACTTGCATTATTATCTCCGTTTGATCTAAAGGCTATGATTGTAAGAATCATAACTATAAAAAATAAAACTACTGATTCAGCAGAAGCATAACCATACCTGTAGTTCATAAAGGCATTTTTATAAATATCATGCACTATTACATTAGTTGCCTCTCCTGGTCCACCTTGAGTAAGAAGCTTTATTTGTCCGAATGATTGGAAGGCATTGATTATATTAGTAACTACAACAAAAAACATTATAGGTCTTACTGAAGGAAGGGTAACATGCTTAAACTGATTCCAGTTATTTGCTCCATCAATTGAAGCAGCTTCATACAAGCTGTCATCTATCCCAGCTAGTCCCGATGAAAAATATAAGAAATTCATACCTGAGTTTAGCCAAGCTGTAAGAATACCTACACTTACAAGAGCCCAGTTAGGGTCGGCCAGCCAGTTCACATTTGTTTTTAAAATCACATTTAAAATTCCTACAGATTGGTTAAGCATTACTTTAAATACTAGAGCCATACCTGATGAAGCTATAGCTATAGGAAGAGAATAAGCAGCCGAGAATAACCTGATAGCTGGAAAATTTACTCTGCACAATAGTGCTGTAGAAAATCCTATTAGAACACCTATAATTACAACTATAACAACATAAATCATGGTTACCTTTAGACTGTTCCAAAAAGATGGGGAAGATAGAAGATCCGAATAATTTTTAAATCCAATGAAAAGAGTATTGGCCCCCATATTATCCGTCGCGTACAGACTACGAATAATAGTCTGTACGAAAGGATAAAATACAAATAGTGCTAATAGAGCCAGTGCTGGAAGCATGTAAAGATAGGCTTTATTATTGTATTTATTCATTATTTGTTAACCTTATTGTATGATTCTAAGGCAGCATCTATTTCTTCTGCCATCTTTTTGCTTGCATCTTCTGGGCTTATATTTCCATTTAGGACCTCTTCGATGTACTTTTCCATAATTTGTCGAGATTCTTGATACACTGTTGCAAGTGCCCCTTGATCTTCCGGTTTTGAATCATGTAATTGATTGATTGCAGTCTCAAATTGTGGAGATTCCTTGATTAGGTCTTTGAATTCTTGTGTCTCGAGTACTCCCTTATTTACTGGGAAATATCCCGTATTTGCATTCCAATATGTTTGAGATTCGACACTTACTAAGAACTTGATGAAATCCCATGTTCCTGCCATTTTTTCCTCATCACCTGAATTTATAGCATATAAAGATGCTCCTCCGATTGAAACTCCATTCTTATCAGAATCTTTTACAGATGGGAAATATGCAGTTCCAACTTCGAATCTATCTCCTACTTCTGATAATATTTGTGTAAGAGAAGCAGTTGATGCAAATGTCATAGCACTTGTTCCTGAATTAAATTCTGCAGTTCCACCTTGCTTACCAACATTAGGCGCTATACCCTCATCAGCTAGATCTTTCCAAGCCTTAAGTATATTAGTAACACCACCATTTTCTTCAAAAACTGATTTTGTAGGATTAGCTTTTCTACCATTTTCATTATCAAATAGGTCGAGCCCTTGTTTATTCATAAATTGATCAATCCACCAACCATATACGCTAAATGAAATAGGCATATCTGTAACACCAGATTCTTTAAGTTTTTGACCTACAAGCTTCATCTCTTCCAAAGACTTTGGAGCTTCAACGTTAGCTTCCTCAAACATATCCTTGTTGTAATAAAGAAGAGGTGTTGAAGAGTTAAATGGCATAGAATTTAATTTCCCATCTACTGTATAATAAGCAAGAAGATTATCTTCTAGTTGACTTGTGTCATAATTTTCTTCATCAACAAAATCTTGCATAGGCTTGATAAGACCTGAGTCAATCATATATCTTGTTCCTAATTCAAAAACCTGAACAATATCAGCTCCTACGTCCTTGCCTGAAGCAGATGATCTAAGTTTTGTAAGAGCATCGTCGTATTCTCCTTGGAATTCTGCCTTCACAAAATATTTATCTTGTGACTCGTTATATTCAGCAACTAGATGGTCTATAGCATCGTTAAGATTACCACCCATTGAGTGCCAAAATACTATAGTTGTCTTGCCATCTGAACTATCATTGCTACTGTTTGATTCAGAGCTTTCACTATTTTTACTATCTTTTCCTGTATCAATTGATTTAGAATCCTCATTACGTCCTGCACATGCAGTTAAAGTAACGAACATCAAGACTAACATTAGTCTTCTAGCGATTTTTTTAAACATAATTCCTCCATTTATTTCATTTCCTTTAGAATTATAAAGGAAATATATCAAATTCTTTTATTAATTTTGTAATGTCTATGTAAAATAAACCTATTTTTTATTAAATTTATTTTGTAAGTAAGTCATTAACCCTATCAGGAAAATCTGTTATAAGGCCTGTCGGATTAAGGTCTAGACATTTGCTGAAGTCGTAGTCCGCTTTGCCAAACCAAATATTTAATCCTATGTTATTTTCTAAGAATTTCTCTGCTATTTCTTTGTTAATGGTGAAATTTAATGGATGGAAATATTCCATTCCCATATTATTTACGTATTCCCATGGTTTATACAGTCTTGATGATTCTAGGACTCCACATTTTATTTCTCTATCTATTTCTTTCATCTTGATTAAAGAATTGTGGTTAAAAGACGAAATTATTATTTTATCCTTCATACCATATTCATTTATTAAGTCATAAACTTTTTTCTCTATTCCCTCGTACCTTATAATGGACGTCTTAAGTTCAATGTTTGTAATGATATCTTTGTTTTTAGCAAAGTCAAAGTATTCTCTTAGAGTAGGTATTGTCTGAACTTCACAATTTAGATATCCCTTTGAAGCATTTAACTTTTTAAGTTCTTGCAAAGTTTTATCTTTTATTAGACCCTTTCCATCTGTAGTTCTTTCTAAAGTTTCATCATGAATTATTACAAGTTCACTGTCCTTTGTAAGGTGAACATCAAATTCTATACCATCCGCTCCCGTTTCTATTGCTTTTTCATAGGCGAGCATTGTATTTTCTGGATATGCTCCCTTAAATCCCCTATGGGCTATATTTAACATTTTTCCTCCTTAGCTTTATACTATAGAATATAGTAAAGGATTTTTGTAAAGAATAAATTAAGCCCTAGTAAAATTCATAAAAAATAGACCTCTGAAGTGGTCTCAGACTATAGACAAAAGCTTAAACAACAAAGGCAAAAATGACTTTGTTTACCCTAAAGGCGAAGTACTAGAAGAAAAAGAAATCGGATTTGCATCACTATTTGAAAAATTAATATATTTGAGGATAAATATAGAAAAAGCGTCGATAAACCCAATTTACTAGTGGGTTTATCGACGGTCCGAGACCCCCGAAGGAGCCTGGATTATTTTCTTTTTTTCAGTAAGCTTTTCAGTAGGTAAAGAGAAAAAATCAAGCTTATTGTTAAAATTAATATTATTAGAAGTCTTATATCCTTATTGTTTAACCCGATTAGAGCAAGGCTTAATATAGAAGATGATATGATTAGGCAAATACCTATAAAAACTATGGCATTAACCTTTCTTTTTTCAATTTTCTCAAAAAGTTGGAGATCCTCATCACTTCTTTTTTGCTCTATAGCGAAATCTCCTCTTTCTAGTTGCCTTAATATATTCAAAGAAGCTTTGGGCAGCTCATTTATAAAGCTTGCTAAATTGTAAGTATTTTTAAGTATTTTGTTTGAGACTATGTCTGGGCTTAAGAGTTTAAGCGCCATCGGTCTTGCTAGAGGTATAGCTAGGGCTATGAAGGATTCTTCTGGGACTAGCTTTTCTATAAGACCTTCTACAGTTAATACAGTTTTGCCAAAATTAGTAAGCTCTGATGGGATTTTGATTGAAAAATCTACCAGTAGCCTATAAAAGTCCTCTATAAGTTCTACTAATTTTAGCTGGCTAATATTCATAGCCATGTACTTATCCAAAAGTTTCTGGATTCTTCTTTCAAAAATCGGTATCTTCTTGCTATCAAAGGCCAAAAGTCCCATACCTATGATGGCATCTGTCACAAAACTTACTTCGTTAAAACTTGCTCCTAGGAATATTTTGATTATCTGATACCTATAGTTTTCCGAAAGAGTGGATACTATACCAAAATCAATGAGATATAGATTATTATCTGAATCTACAAAGATATTTCCAGGATGGGGATCCGCGTGGAAAAAGCCATAGGAAAACATCTGGTTGGTGTAGGCCTTGATGATCTTTTTAGCAAGTGTCTTTCTTATCTCTGGATCTTTATTGTAAATTGATCTGATGGTTTTGCCATTTATGTATTCAATAGTTAGGACCGACTTCCCACAATAATCTTCGTAGACAGCTGGAGATGATAGGTCGGTCGTTCTCTTGTTATCTTCCCTATATTTTAAGATATTTTCCTTTTCATTTTTGAAATCAATCTCTTTTCTTAAAGTTTTATCAAATTCTTCTAGGACTTCTCCTAAGTCGAAGGATTCGATAAAGTTAAGTTTATTCTGATATTTCCTGTATAAGTCCCTGATAATAGCGAGATCTTCACTTACCCTTTTTTCTATATTTTTTCTTCTAACCTTTACTACGACCTTTTTGACTGAATCATCATTCCTAATATAAGCAAGGTGGGTTTGGGCAATAGAGCCTGTCGCAAGAACCTTCCTATCAAATTCTACAAATATATCTTCAATATCCCTAGCAAATTCTTCTTCTATAGTTTCTTTTATATAGGAGAAATCCTCTTCCTTTACATCATCCTGGAGCTTTTCTAATTCATTTATTATATTGTCTGAGAATATATCTCTCCTGGTAGATAAAATTTGGCCGAATTTAATAAAGACTGGACCCAGGTCCTCGAAGAGGACGACAAGATTTTGGCCAAGACGAATCTCTCTTTCTTTATCTTCCTTCCTATTATTTCTATCCTTAGCAAAGACAAGCCTCATATCTCTAATAAGCTCCGGATTCATAAATTTCTTTACTATTTCAAATTTTCTCTTCCTATAAGTCATAAGCTACTCATTTCTATTTTTAAAAGCTACTCTTATATTCATATTTACCCAAATTAAAGCTTAAATAAAAAAGGCTACAGCATAGCCATAGCCTCATAACTTATATTTTTATAATATTGCTTCTCTTAAATCTTTTAGAGCATCTCTTGCTACATCCATAGCCTTTTGCATGGCATCCTTGCCTGTCATATCAACTCCTGCTTTCTTTAGGACTTCTAGTGGATATTCGCTCTCTCCTGCTTTTAGGTAGTTTAGATAAGCTGCTCTATCCTCATCTGTTCCGTGAAGGATCTTTTGGCTTAGGGCAACAGCACTCATAAATCCTGTCGCATATTGGAAGACATAGTAGAACATGTAGAAGTGTGGGATTCTCGCCCATTCTGCAGATATAAATTCATCTACTTCTATGTCTTCTCCAAAAAGATCTTCGTTTAATTCTTTGTATATTCCGTGAAGTCTCTCAGATGGAATTGGCTCACCAGCTTCTACTAATTTATTTACCTTATGCTCGAATTCTGCAAACATAGTTTGTCTAAAGACTGTTGATTTGAATTGGTTTACAAAGTAGTTTAGTAGATAAGCTGTTTCTTCTTTAGACTTGGAGTTTTTGAGCATGTAGTCTAGGAGAAGAAGCTCGTTGGTAGTTGATGCAATCTCTGCCAAGAATATTGAATAAGAACCATATTGGTATTCTTGATTGCTCCTTGTGTAGTAGGAGTGCATAGAGTGACCTAACTCGTGAATTACTGTAAATACATCATCTATTGTATTTGTGTAATTGAGTAAGATGAATGGTTGGGTATCGTAGGAGCCTGATGAGTAAGCTCCGCCCCTTTTGCCCTTGTTTGGACAAACGTCGAACCATCCTGTTTCAAATCCCTTCCTTGCTACCTCTACGTATTCCTCGCCGAGTGGTTTGATAGCTTCGAGGACGATTTCTTTAGCTTCATCAAATTCGATTTTTCTATCATAATCTTTTACGAGCGGCATGTAAATATCATGGAATCCTAAGTCATCTACTCCGAGGAATTCTTTCCTAAGTGTGGTGTAATCCCTGTGTATATCGACATTGTCGTGGACTACTTCTAGTAGGTTGTCGTAGATTTCTTCTGGTAAGTTATTAGCAAACAAGCTCATTTCTCTAGCTGATGAGAATCCTCTAAGCTTAGCTTCTGTGTTGTGAGCTGAGAAGTCTCCATCTAGGGTGCTTGCTAAGGTGTTTGAGAATTGTCTATAGGTCTTGTAATACTCCTCATAAACCTTTCGTCTAAAGTCTCTGTCCTTATCTTGTTGTAAGTTTACGAAGTTCGCATCGGTGATTTCTATCTCTTCCCCATCTTTTTCTACACTTGGAAAAGACATATCAGCATTTGAGAAAATCATGTAGGTCGCACTTGGATTTTGAGAAGTCTTACCAAAGCTTGCTATTATTTGCTCACTTTTCTCATCCAAGGTGTGGTCTTTGTATCTAGCAATATCTTCAAAGTAGTGAGAAAGATGAGATATTTCAGGATCTTTTAGGTATTCCTTAATCTTTTCCCCATCTGTTGCCAAAAGTTCTGGTCTTATGAAAGATAGGGCTTCGGTTAGGGCAACATATGTGTTAGTAGCTACCTGGTCCATCTCTTGGTATTTGGT
This sequence comes from Anaerococcus marasmi, assembly GCF_900290195.1. GTDB lineage: Bacteria > Bacillota > Clostridia > Tissierellales > Peptoniphilaceae > Anaerococcus > Anaerococcus marasmi. Next base: position 1,399,230 of record NZ_OLMF01000004.1, read on the forward strand.
AACTCTAGTATCTTCATCGCTTTTTAATGATGCGTAGACATAGGCTTTCTCTAATTTTCTAGAAAACTCTTCATCTAATTTGATAAATTCTTTGAAATTATCTAGGCTAGATGTGATTTTCCCCTTAAAGCCTACTAGCTTATCAGCTAATTTCTTGACATTTTCTATATCTTCGTAGAAGTCTTCGTCTTTTTCATAAATCGAAGTCGTATCCCATTTTAATCTTTGGTCTATATCTTTTCTTTCCATTTTTTCTCCTATTTTATTTTCTCCTATTTTATAGTGATGGTATCTTTCCCATCATCAGTCTTTCTCTTTTCGATATTTAAAATTTCCTTATCCTTCTTATCGTAAAGAAGATTTCCTATTTCAAGCTCTTCTCCTAAAATAGTGTCCTTAGCCAAGTCCATATCTAAGTCATAGGCCCTAGAGATATCTTGTAAATATTTATCTTCAGCTTCTATCCTAGTCCTTATAGCTTCCTTAAGGTCCTTCTTAGTAGAAGTTTCACTAGATTCTACCAAATCATCCAGCCTTCTGACTTCAGGCTCAATCTTTTCAGTCGTATTGTAGAAGGAAAAATAATCGAGTAGGCTTAGATATTTATTGTACAAATAATAATTACTTACACTTTCATTTTCAAAGACTGAAATCTCGCTTACTAAAAGCATAGGCCCGCTTTCAGAATCAAAGCTTATGACCTTGATTCTGCTTACGAGCTCATCTTCTCTTGAAAGAGGTCCATAAGTAAATTCAGCCCTTCCTTCATCGTCATAGACTAGTTTAAGATTTAAGATATTTGCTTGATCTTTTTCTAATACAAAGCCAACTTGATTTCCAGCAAAATTTATCTCCTTAATAAATCCTGTAGCCTCATCAAGACTTATATTATCACCGATAACAGCCTTCTTATAATCTTTTTCGAAGTCGATTTTTCTAACAGTCTCCTTGGTAGATGCGTCCTTGTAGGTTACCTCCGGCATCTCTATAGTTTCTTTGGGCTTATCCACTTCGTCAATCTCTTTCTCAAATTCCTCCTTAGACTGGAAGGAACAAGCACTTAACAAAAACACTAGACCTAATATCCATAACTTCATCTTAGCCAACACCCAGACTCTTATTACCAATTCTTATAAACAAGAAAGCCAAGACTATGAAGGCTATTAGAGAAATTATGATAGTAGTCTTTGGAAGCTGTCTATTTACAACAGGGAAAATTCCAGCAAGAAGAACACCTGCCAAAAATCCTCCTATATGTCCTTGGACTCCAATTCCAGGAGCAAGCAAGGAATAGATTATATTTATAACTATTATAGAAATAAAGCTCGCCCCAAGTCCTCTTAATATCTCATCATCCTTGTAGTTAATCATAAGACCAATAGCAAGCCCAAACATCCCATAAAGGGAAGTAGACGCTCCGGCAGAGACAGTATTGGCCCCACCAAAAGCATAGGTAAAGAGATTTCCCATAATTCCAGCCAAAATATAGATTATTAGAAAGTTAATAGATCCATAAAGTCTCTCGAAAAGAGGGCCTATATTATAAAGGAAATACATATTAAATAAAATATGAAAAAATCCTATATGAATAAAGGCTGCTGTAAAGACTCTCCACCATTCGCCTTGATAAAACAAGGGCTTGACCATCGCTCCAAATCTTACGAGATTTCCAATATTCTCGCTTCCTCCTGTCAAAGTCATTATAGCGAAAACTGCTATATTGATTATCATAAGGACAGTTGTCACTTTTGTTTCTCCTAATTTTTTAATATTCATAATAGATAATTGTACCGCTTTCCTAGCTAATTTCAGGACTTGTGAGGTACTTGTTATTGACCTCGCCTGCAAGCTCTCTAATCTTTTCTAAAAGAGTCTTCCTATCCAGATTATTATCTATATGGTATTTATAAATATAATCAAAGTAGGTCTTGTCGTAATTATCTTCATTGTTATCATCATGAAGGAAGATAATCTTTATCTTATCATTGTATCTTTTGGCAAGTTTTGCCATATTTATAGAAGAATAGGCATTAAACTGACTTAAGTCCTCACCTAAAATCAGATAATCCATATCCTTGATCAAATCTTTAAAATCAATCTTTTCCAAGATATAGTCCATTGGCTCGGTGATTTTGGCCTTAAAGTAAGTAAATAAGGCCCAAGCACAGCCTCCACCAGAACCTAAAGATGGAAAGTCAACATGGCCGATTCCTAAAAGCTCGGCGGTCTTTTCTATGAAGTTCTCACACCCCCTAAAAAGTCTCGCCACATCAAGATCACTTGCACCCTTCCTATAGGCTCTGTTTTCTAAGAAAGAATTTTCTCCAAAAAGAGTCATCTCGCTGCTTGTAGCAATCTTAATATCAGCCTGCTTAAATCTCTGATCTACCCCATCTATATCAATCCTACTAACCTTGGCCAAATTTTTGGCTACAGGAGAAAGACTATTATCATCCTCATCATAGAACCTCGCTCCCAAGGCATAGAGCATGCCCATGCCCATATCGTTAGAAGCACTGTCACCTACACCTATATAAAAGCTTTCCGCTCCATTGTCCAAGGCATCAAGAAAGACTTCTCCAAGCCCCAAGCTTGATGCGTTCATAACATCGAGATCTTCCTTATACAAAAGCGAAAGTCCAGACGATTCGGCCATCTCTATAGTAGCAAAACCATCATTTAACAAATACCTCGCGGTAATCGCTTCGTTTAAGGGATTATGTACATTGACATAGTGGTAATCTCCCTTAGAAATAAACTTCATCGACTCTATTGTGCCTTCTCCTCCGTCGAGGAAGGGTATAGGATAAGCCTTAGAGGACAACTCCTCCTTAAAAATCCTTCCCATAGTAACAGAATCTTCAAAATTTTTGATTGTATCTATAGCTATTAATGTTTTCATTTTATCTCCTCATCCTTAAATATATACCCGAATACTTTTAATTATTTTTATAATATAACGAAAATATTCCTGTAAATTCATAAGAGTCTCCAATCGGGCTAAATTTAGGGCAAAAGACTTTACATATCAGTTTTTACTTGTTATACTAGATTAGAAAGATAAACTTTCGCTGTTTAACTCAGAAATCGAGAAAGATTTCATAAAGACCATTGGCTTTTTTGCTGGTGGTTTTTTCATTACCTAAATGCAACAGCGAAAGGAGCAAAATTTATTAAATAAATTTTGTCAGAGTAGGAAACTTGCCTAGGGCAAATTTCACTAGGTTCTTCTCCTATTTTTTGACAAAAATAGGGAAGACCGCAAATATTTGTTAATATTTGCTACCATGACCTGTTTAACTCATGAGATTTACAGAAATCTCAACATAGACCATTGGCTTTTTGCTAGTGGTTTTTTCATTATCTTAATACAACAGCGAAAGGAGCAAAATTTCCTAAAGAAATTTTGTTAGGGTAGGAAACTTGCCTAGGGCAAATTTCACTAGGTTCTTCTCCTATTTTTTGACAAAAATAGGGAAGAGCGCAAATATTATCAATATTTGTTACCATGACCTGTTTAACTCATGAGATTTACAGAAATCTCAACATAGACCATTAGCTCTTGCTAGTGGTTTTTTCATTATCTTAATACAACAGCGAAAGGAACAAAATTCCCTAAAGAAATTTTGTCAGAGTAGGAAACTTGCCTGGGGCAAATTTCACTAGCTTTCTTCTCCTATTTTTTACAAAAATAGGGAAGACCGCAAATATTAAAAAATATTTGCTACCTTGACCTGTTTAACTCATGAGATTTACAGAAATCTCAACATAGACCATTGGCTTTTGCTAGTGGTTTTTTTGTTATCTAAAAGTAAAAGCGAAAAGATCATGATAATTTCCAATAATAATCTTGTAATTTTCTCTCTTATAGCTGTGATATATTACTATAAAGCATCTACCATCCTTTTACAAAATTACCCTTTTATAAATTCGATTCGCAAGATAAAAGCCTTTGCTAATTTTTAATTAATTAGTAAAGTGATTAAGTCATTATAAGTAAAGTTATTTAGATATTTAAGACAATAGGAGGAGTTAATTTGTTAAAGAATAAGAAATTTGCGATTATCTTTTCGATTTTCGCTATGTTTTTGTGGGGCTCAGCCATCCCTACCATAAAGACAACCTACCTAGAGCTTGGAATCGGGGCAAGTGACACTGGCCAAAAGATTCTCGTAGCTGGGATTAGGTTTTTTATGGCTGGTATCATAACCCTAATTTATTTTCTTATTTTCGATAAGAATTATAAGGATTTTAAGAAACTCGATTGGAAATTTGTCATAATTTTAGGTTTAATTCAGACTAGCATCCAATATCTTTTCTACTATATAGGTCTGTCAAACACTTTTGGAGTCAAATCTTCCATCATCCAAGCAGCAAATTCATTTATAGTAGTGATATTTTCTGCCCTACTTTTACCAGAAGATAAGATAAATTCAAAGATGATCCTGGCTCTCGTGATAGGAACTATTGGAATTATCATCACAAATACTGGAAAACCAATCGGCGGAGAAGCTATGAAGCTTACCGGCGAAGGATTTATCATAGTTTCTACATCAATAAATGCCTTGTGTACAGTCCTTGTAAGGAAGTACGGCAAGGGGATGAATGGCTATCTTCTTACAGGCCTTCAGTTTTTTGTAGGATCTATTATCTTAATTATTGTAGGAAGAAGCCTTAGTGGAGGATGGATTTCCTTTACAGACAAAGCGGCTATCCTCTTAGTTTATGCAGCCTTTATTTCAGCAACTGCCTTTACTATTTGGACCCTAGTTCTTCAAGAACATTCCGCAAACGAATTTGGAATCTATAAGCTCTTTATTCCTCTTTTCGGATCTATCCTATCCGTTATAGTTCTAGGAGAAGTCTTTACCCTAAGACTTGCCTTGGGTATGATCCTAGTTTTATCTGCTTCTTTGATTTTAAATATGAATAAGAAGAGAAATTAAAAACTCTTACTAAGTCACAAAAGAAAAAGGTGATGAGCAGGATAATTTTCTGCTGCATCACCAATTTTTTATCTCAATTCCATTATCTCTTCTATCTCAGAAGGATTTATTCCAACCATAGCTTCTCCTAGGTTTTTGCTTACTTCAAGGAGAACTTTTGGATCGTTGTATCCTGCCACGGCCTTTACTATAGCCTTGGCTCTCTTTTCTGGATCTCCTGATTTAAATATACCAGATCCAACAAATACTCCCTCAGCTCCCAATTGTCTCATAAGAGCTGCATCTGCTGGAGTTGCTACTCCACCCGCAGAGAAGTTTAGGACAGGAAGTCTCTTGTTATCTCTTACATATTTTAATAGGTCATAGTCAACTTGGAGGTCTTTTGCCTTTGTATAAAGAGCATCATCAGTAAGACCCGCTACTTCTGCTATTTGTGAATTGATCTTTCTTAAGTGTCTTACAGCTTGGACTACATCACCAGTTCCTGCTTCTCCCTTAGTTCTAATCATTGATGCGCCCTCTTTGATTCTTCTAAGAGCTTCTGACAAGTCTCTTGCTCCACAAACAAAAGGTGTTTCAAATTTCGCCTTGTCGACATGGTTTTCATCATCGGCAGGAGATAGAACTTCTGATTCGTCTATGTAATCAATACCTAAAGCTTCAAGGATTTGTGCTTCTACAAAATGACCAATCCTAACCTTTGCCATAACTGGAATAGAAACTGCATCCATGATTTTTCTTATCATTTCAGGATCACTCATTCTTGAAACTCCGCCGGCAGCCCTGATATCTGCAGGAACTCTTTCAAGAGCCATTACTGCAACAGCGCCAGCATCTTCTGCTATCTTTGCTTGCTCGACGTTAATAACGTCCATTATAACTCCGCCTTTTAGCTTTTCATTTATCTCAATATTTTTTTTATCCATTGATCTTCCTTTCATAAAACATTTCACTTACATTATACAATAAATGTAAGATTATGTTAATCTCCTATCTATTTTCTTGTATTAGGTAGAAAAACCACTAGCTTGTAAGGCATAGTAGCTGTATATTTCCTTTCACAAAACTTATTGACTTTATACAATAAAGCTTATAGATTACTACTTTAACTTGTAATATACCATTAATATTAGTATAATATGAGCGACTAAAAGAATAGAGTTCATCATTTTGGACACATTAAAAGACTGGAGTTGCCGCTCCAGTCTTTTTTCTTGGCTAGTTACTATTCATCTTCATTACTATCTAACCATTTACAAATATAGTGACTAATTACATTTGCCATGATAGCAACAATTAAAGAATAGAGTAGACCCTGACATGGATCTATCATTTCGGACACCCCCTTCCTGTTACCAGTCTAGGGATAGTAACTCATATATTATACTATAAATTAGGTATTTATAGTGGTTTTTTATATGTTACATGTCTTGATCAATATTAAATGTACAAAATACATATTTAAAATATCAAAAGCTCAATAACAACCTTAATTCATCAATTAAAATCTATTTGATCAAGTGATTTTTCTAAAAATTTAAAGATTTAGTTTGACTTTTGATTTAAAATTATTCTAATTATATTAATAAGAGTGATAACAATTATTATAATTATTTTAATATTCTGAACTCTAAAATATAACTTAAGGAGAATTGCATATGGCTTTTATAGGAAGAAAATTACCAGAGTTTAGTTTAGATGCTTATGATCCATCTAAGGAAGAATTTGTTACTGATAAGGACCTCCTAGATAAGTGTACTGTCCTAATATTTTAACCAGCAGATTTTACTTTTGTATGTCCGACAGAGCTTGAAGATATGCAAGAATCATATTTAGAAACAAGAAAGTTGCCTACTGCACCCACTGTGATGGTCCTCTCTTTAAGGATAAGCCAGTAGCAGTAATTGGAGGTGGCAATTCCGGTGCGGAAGCTGCAATTGATCTTGCTAATCTCGCTAAGAAGGTTACAGTTATAGAGTTTCTACCAGAGCTTAAGGCAGACAAAATCCTCCAAGATAAGCTAAAGAACCTATAAAATGTAGAGATAATAACCAAAGCCCAAACGACCGGCCTTTATGGAAATGGCAAGGTCCAGAGCCTAAAATTTACTGACAGGTTCTCTGGCGAAGAAAAGGAAATAGCCATCGACGGCTGCTTCATCCAAGTAGGCCTTGTTCCTAATACAGAATGGCTAGCTGAAAGTGAAGTCCAGTTAAATAAACACGGTGAAATAATAACGGACAAGAATGGCCCAAGCAATGTAGAATTTGCAGCAGGAGATTCTACAGAGACTGCCTTCAAACAAATTGTAATAGCTGCAGGCTCTGGTGCAACAGCAGCCCTCGGAGCCTTCAACTACTTGATGGTAAACTAAATCACTCTCCAAATAGACCCACTGACTTCTTATAAGCTAGTGGGTTTATTTTATTTTACAAAATAATTTACAGCCGGAAGCTTCCTAATATTTTTATTCAAGGCCCAGTAGATAGCAACCAAAAGAATTATGGCACTTCCTATAAAAATCGCTTTTGAACTTGATAAATACTCTCCAAGAAAACCACCGACCAAGGCTCCGACTGGTGCCATAAAGGTAGATATACCAACCATAGCACCCATGGCAGAACCTATTTTCTCACTTGGGACAAGCATCTGGACCATAGTTTGGGCATATACATTAACTATTCCTACTACAAACCATCCAAGAGCGTATAAGGCGACTGCTACTTTAATATTTGTAGCAAAGTAAGAAAGAGATATCCAAGATAAGGATACGACAAGCATTCCATAAACATAAAGTTTACCTAAAGATACTTCCTTTAGCTTTGGAAGACCTGCAAACAAAGAACCAAGGAGAACTCCTACTCCCATGCCTGCAAGCATCAGACTATAGAAAATCTCATCTTTGGCAAAGGCAGGTAAGACTGCACTTATAGATGTGGCAGAGAAATTTATAAAGACTACTCCAAGGACTAGGGCAAAAATTCTAGAATCCTTGAGTAAATCTAGACCTTCTTTAAGTCCCTTAAAGTGATTTTTAATAACTGAACCTTCTTTCTTATTTTCTCTTTCATTGTAGTGACTAAGCTTTTTGGATAAGAGACAGAACAAAAGGCCAGTCAAGACAAAACTTGCACTATCTGCATAAAAAGCAGTCATAAAGCCAAAAATCGCTATAATGAAACCTGCTAGGGTATCAAAGATGGCATTAGACCCTTGATAAGCCATAGTCATCAAGGAATTTCCTGTAACAAGTTCATCTTCAGAAAGAATCTTAGGCAGAAGAGAAATCTGTCCAGGATAAACCAGCTGGTTAAGCAAGGAAATTATTGGCATAAGAACCATAATGTGGTAGACATTCAGTCTTTCCCAATAATACAAAGCGGGAATTATTAATATTAAGATGGCCTGCAGAAATTGGGTAAGAATCAAAAACTTCTTCATATTAATCTTATCCAAGATTGGACTTAGAAGTAATTGAACAATGGCTGTTGATGATGTCAGAAATAGGCTTATACCTGAATAGACAGTAGACCCACTCATCTGGTAGACCAAGAGGGTTGAAGCTATAGCATAAAGGCTATCGCCAAAGTTTGTAATAAGTCGTCCTAGAAGCAGGACATAGAAATCTTTGTTTTTAATCATTTTTAACATTCTCCTTATATTTAACGTTTATTTTTTATTGACAGTCTCGTATTTTTTACCAGTAAGCTTCTACTTACTGGCTTAAGATATTTATAGAATTGTACTTACTTGACTGATATATCTTCCTTTTTTTAATAATTCAGTAAATAAATCTCATTATTAAATTTACATCATTCTGAATTATTCATCACAAGCGTTATAATCTTTAACGTTTAGTTTTTATTGACAGTTGCGTATTTTTTTACCAGTAAGCCTCTACTTACTGGTTTTAAGATAATTTATAGATTTGTACTTGGAAGCTTTCACTATTTCCATCATCTTCCCTGTATTTTTCTATTAATTCATTTAAGTCTTTTTCGAAAGACTCGTAAGATTTCTTAGGGATTTTGAAGGTGAATTGCTTTTCTTCCAAATTATTATTAAATATTTCGCTATTCGGTATAAAGGCCTTGGCTACAGGTAAGAAATATTTTTGAGTAATCCCATTTATTAGCTCTGTATCTACTACCTCGACAATTCCATTTTGTTCCAATATTTTAAGGTGGTAGTGGATTTTGGACCTGCTAACTCCTAGGGCATCTGATAAGTCCTGAGCTGTCTTAGGTGTAGCTCCTAAAGTCATAATAATTTTAAGCCTTATGGGATCACTTACTATATTTACTTCTTCTAAAGTATCTAATATGTGAACTTCTTTCATAAGTACCCTCCCCTCTTCTCTTTGTTATTTATAATATAGCACTGATTTACCTATCTGTCAAATTTTCCTTAACGTTAAATTGTTTTATTTGAAAACCACTAGCTTGTATTACTAGTGGTCTTATATTATTCTCCTAATTTTTCCTTATAGGCTTTTACTAGGTCGTCTTCTGTGATGTCCTTTGCCCTTAAGTCAAGGACAATTTCTCCCTTGTTTAGCATGATTATCCTGTCAGAGTATTTGACAACGTCTCTTAGGTTGTGGGAGATTAGAAGAGTTGTCATGTTTTCCTTATCGATAAGGCTTCTTGTCATGTCCATTATGTTTCGACTGGTCTTTGGGTCAAGGGCTGCTGTGTGCTCGTCTAATAATAAGAGGTCCGGCTTTTTGGCTGTCGCCATAAGAAGGGCTAGGGATTGTCTTTGTCCTCCAGATAGTAGGCCCGTCTTGGTCTGGAGTTTGTTTTCAAGGCCTAGCTTTAATTTCTTAAGTCTTCTTACTATTTCTTCTGTATCCGAGCTCTTCTTAAGAGATCTTAAGCCGAATTTCTCTCCCTTTTTTAGGGCTAAGGCCATGTTTTCGTAGATATCTAGGTTGGTCGCCACCCCGTCTTTGGGATCTTGGTTGACCTTTCCCATATATTTAGCTCTTTTTTCCTCGCTAAGTTTGCTGATCTCTACTCCATTTACTAAAATCTGTCCTGAATCTAGGGGAAGGCTTCCGCTTATTAGATTCATCAAGGTAGACTTTCCGCAGCCATTAGGTCCTATGATGGTTGTAGCAAGGCCTTCTTCTATCTTTAGGGAGAAATCCTTAAATATTGTATTTTCTTCGCTTGTGCCTATATTGAAAGTTTTGGAAATATTTTTAATTTCAAGCATTTTTAACCATCCTTTTGTATTTTCTATCAGCTAGGTAATTGTTGTAGGAAATAAAGGCTATTACAATTAAAGCTGTGATAAGCTTTAGGTCGTTTGGATTTAATCCTAGATAAATTGCAAGGCCTGATATAATCCTATAGACAATTGCTCCAAGTATTGCCCTTGATGTATCTCTAAGCTTATCTCTAGATTTCATCAAGGTATCTCCTATGATAATTGACGCAAGACCTGTCACTATCATGGCTGTTCCCATTTGTATATCGGCAAAGCCCTGGTAGTTGGCCATAAGGCCTCCACTTAGACCTATGAGAGCATTTGATAGGATGAGCCCCACCATGATGAAGCTATCTGGATTTTTACCTAATTGTTTGACAAGTTTTCTGTTATTGCCAGTAATTTTAAGTAGGTAGCCTGTCTCGCTTCTTAGGTAATAGTCGATAGCAAGTTTGATTATTAGGGTTAGGCCAAGTAGGATTGGCCATTTGGGAAGGGCCCCAAAGATATTTGGATTTCCTGCTATAGGGATATTACTTGCTCCTCCTATCCTTAAATTTATGGAATAAAGGATGGTTAGGGTTAGGATTCCTGAAAGAAGTGGGTCTACCTTAATCTTTTTGTAGAAAAAGTAAGTAAGACATCCTCCAAGCCCCCCGCATATTATAGCTCCTATGATTCCAAGATAAGGACCCAGCCCCTTTTGAATTAGAACCGCTGCTATAAAAGCTCCCAAAGGATAGGTTCCTTCGAGGGATAGGTCATAATATTTTAAAAACTTGTAGCTAAGCATGTAGCCCATGGCAAGGATTGCAAATATTAAACCTATTTCTATACTTGCTCCTAGTGATGATAATAAGCCAGTCATTTCTTCTCCTTAGTCTATTTTTTCTGCATTCTTTAGTAAATCTTGATTTAAATCTACTCCCAAAGTCTCGGCAGTCTTGGTGTTTACAAGAACTTTTAGATTTTCTGCCTTCTCGTAAGGAATATCTTTGGCATTTTTCTCATTTTTAAGAATCTCTGCTGCCATAGCTCCAGCCTGACTTCCAAGCTGTCCGTAGTTTACTCCTTCACTCATCAAGGCCCCATTTTCTACGCTTCCTTCATCATAGGCGATTGATGGAATTTTTTCCTTGGCTAGGGCCTCACTTATAACTGGCATAGCATTTACAACGACATTGTCTGTTACTGTAACCATAGCATCGATTTTGCCCTTAAGGCTTGCTATAGCTTGAGGTATGTCGTTTATCGAAGATACTCCTCGCTTTTCTAGCTTTAAGCCCCTTTCTTCTAGAGCCTTTTCCAAGGCTTCGATTTGAACTTGGGAGTTTTGCTCGTTGGTATTATACATTGTTCCGAATACCTTAGTGTCTGGATATAGGCTTAAGAAGTCATCTATAAGCTTTCCTGCTTCTACATAATCAGATACTCCTGTAATATTTTCTCCGCTAAGTCCTGCTCCTTCTGGGTCTGTTACTGCAGCGAATAAAACAGGCTTATCCTTTATGGTATTGGCCACTCCTTGGGCTGCTGGTGTTCCTATGGTATAGATTAGGTCAACATTTTTGTTCTTAAGGTCTGTCGCAAATTGTGGGATTAGGGCAAGGTCTCCGTTTGCCCTGTGGTCTATTAACTCATAGGAAATATTTTCGCTATCGAGCTTTTCAATAAAGCCTTCTCTTGCCGCATCCAAGGAAGGGTGATCTGCAATTTGTACAATTCCTATCTTCGCCTTATAACTGGATCCTTCTTCAGTGTTTTTTTCTGTTTCGTTCGCCTTGTTTCCACAAGATCCTAGTAGGGTCATAGCCAACATTAGTCCTAAAATTTTCTTAATTTTCATATTATCCTCCATAATTTCCGATAGACTTTTATCTAACAAAAAAACCCGCCCTGTATAGGACGAGTGTATTCGTGGTACCACCTAATTTCATAATCTAAAGATTACCTTGACAAGAGTCTATCAACTCCTTGCTTCTGATAACGGTAGCTTCCGTAATAGCTTACTAGATTCGGCTATTCTGCATACAGAGGGAATAAGTATATACTCCTTACAAGACTTGCACCAACCGTCTTTTCTCTTAAGTAATTCATATAAACTATCTTTCTGTAATCACATTTATTCTTTAACTAGATAATACACGGAAAAATAAACTTTGTCAAATGTTTTTGATAAATTATTTGTTAAAGTATATAATTACTCATATTTCAAAGTTGAATACAAGATTGCCTTAACTGCTGGTATCCTATTTTCTGTCTGATCGAAAACAGTAGACTTCGCTGATCTAAAGACTTCATCGGTAACTTCCATCCCATCGAAGTCCATATCCTTAGGAAGTTTGGCAAGGACCTTTTGGGCAAGCTTGGATTTTTTATCATGAAAAGCTGGCAAGCAATGCATAAATATAGTAGTATCCTTTGTCTTATCCATTACCTTCCTATCGACCCTATAAGGGTACAGCTCCATAATCCTATCTAAAGGCACATCCTCTGACTCTGTTAGGGCAATCCACATATCAGTATAGATTATATCAGCTTTTCCCAAAGCTAAATTCAAATCTTCTGTATAAGTAATCTGGGACCCACTCTCTTTCGCAAAATCCTTAGAAAGCCTTATAAAATCTTCCTTAGGGAAATATTTCCTAGGACCTGCTGCAGTGAAGTTTATTCCAAGCTTGGCACAGGTTATAGATAGGGAGTTAGGCATAATATCTCCAGGATAGCCTAGATATAATAAATTAAGTCCCTTAAGATAGCCGAACTTTTCCCTTATTGTAAGCATATCTGAAATCATCTGGCTTGGATGGGTCTTTTCTGTCATGGCATTATAGATTGGAACTTCTGTCATCTTTACGAGTTTTTCTAGCATGTCCTGCTTGTTTCCTCTGTAGACTATGCCGTCGTAATAGCGGTCGAAGACATTGATACTATCTTCGATAGATTCCTTCTCGCCGAGCTTACTTGAATAAGAATTTATAAGACTTACTCCCATTCCCAAATCAAAGGCTGCAACCTCAAAGGAAGTCCTGGTCCTTGTGGAAGCTTCCTCAAAAAGAAGGATTAGGTTTTGTCCGTCAAGATACTTGTGGGGCCTTTTTTCCTTCTTAAGCTTCTTAAAATCAGCCGCCAAATCTATAAGATATAAAATCTCCTCCTCAGAAAAATCTTGCATAGCAAGAAAGTTCCTACTTCGTAAATCAATCTCCATATATTTCTCCTTTGTATCAATATACCTTATTTTTGATTTGTTATTAGGATGAAAAAACCTCGCCGAGGCGAGGTCTCTTGTAAGTTTATTTTAAAATTTCTTCTACTATTGGAATTGGCGCTACTTCTTTGTCAGTAAAGGTAAAGGTTTCATAGAAATCTTTCCTCCATTCATCTGTTAGCTCTTCGTCGTGGTAGACTGTACAAAGGAGGTCGCCCTTTTTGACATAGTCGCCCTTTTTGGCATTCATCGCAAGGCCTACAGCATAGTTTATAGGGTCAGTTTTCTTAGCTCTTCCTGCTCCAAGCTTCATTGCCTGGATACCAAGTCCCATTGAGTGGATATTTTCAATGTAGCCTTCTTCTTCAGATAACATTTCTGTTTTGAATTTCGCTTGAGGAAGGAGGTCTGTGTTTCTGATTTGTTCTACATTTCCGCCTTGATATTCTACCATTTTTTCTAGCTTTTCGTAGGCTTTTCCAGATGAGATTGCTTCTTCTAGCATCTTTCTAGCTTCTTCTTTAGTCTCTGCCTTACCAGCTTGCATGAGCATAATCTCACCAGCACACATACAAAGTTCTGTGAAGTCTTTTGGACCCTTCCCCTTTACTGTCTCGATAGCTTCTCTTACTTCAAGGGCGTTACCTATAGTATTTCCTAAAGGTTGATTCATATCTGTAATCATAGCCATGGTGTTTTTGCCTAGTTTCTTACCAATTGAAATCATAGCGTTGGCAAGTTTTTTGGCATCTTCTACTGTGTGCATGAAGGCACCTTCACCATATTTTACATCTAGTAGTATAGTGTCAGATCCAGAAGCAAGTTTCTTAGACATAATTGATGAAGCGATTAGAGGAATTGAATCTACTGTTGCTGTTACATCTCTTAGGGCGTAGAGCTTCTTATCAGCTGGGACCAAGTCTCCAGTCTGACCGATTATGGCAAGGCCGATCTCATTTACTTGCTTTTTAAATTCTTCTTCGGTAAGGGCAATATTAAATCCTTCGATAGATTCTAATTTATCAAGGGTTCCTCCAGTGTGTCCCAGGCCCCTACCACTCATCTTGGCAAGCTTAAGGCCACAAGCAGCAACCATTGCACCTAGTGCCATTGAGGTCTTATCTCCAACTCCTCCTGTTGAGTGTTTGTCAGCTTTGATTCCTTCTATCTCTGATAGGTCGATTACATCTCCAGAATGCATCATAGCTTCAGAAAGCTTAGCTGTCTCATGCTCTGTCATTCCGTTAAGTCTTATCGCCATGAGGAGGGCCGCTATTTGATAGTCTTCAATCGAATCGTCAGTTACTCCATCCACGAAAAATTGGATCTCTTCATCTGTTAATTCTTCCTTAAGTTTTTTCTTTTCAATTATATCAATAAATCTCATTTTTTCTCCTTTAGAATAATAAGAAAATACCAACTATTAGAACTGATAGAGCGTTGACACAAAAGAATTAAATCATCGTTTTTAGAGTGAGCTTTCAAGGACTAATCTCTTATGGACATTGGATGATTTACTTTCCTAAAACATAGCTACATTCTATCTAATAATAAAGGCAGAAGATATACTTCATAAAATTTAACTAATGTATTTTTCATCTTATTTTAAATATCGCTTGTAAAATACAGGAATCTAATAACTTTACTCACCATCAATTACTGTATCAGAAAAGCCAATCATTAAATTCAAATCAGAATTCTCTATTTGCAAGATTCCGTATTCTACTAGACTTACTTCTGGATTATCCTTATATCTTTTGTCTGGACTTCCGTCTTTGTTTGTGTGCTTGTAGGTTTTTTCTAGGATTCTTGCATCTTTTGCGACTTTCCCTTCTTCCTTGAAGTCTTCTGCCCTAAGATCGACCCTTAGGTCCTTGTAGTCAATTGCCTTAAGGTCCTTGTTTTTCTCAAGTAAAAGAGCATCTGGCAAGAAGCTTATACTTATATCGTCTGCTTCAAGGCTTATTATCTCTACATTTGTATCTATTCCCTTAGGAAGGCCCTTTACTAGTCTTAGAGGGCTTCTATCTAGGATTAGATCATTTTCTAGATCATTTATTAGAAAGACCTCATCACTTTCTAATATCCCTGCCAAAAGCTTATTGCTAAGGTCGTATTCTTCCTTGGATCTGTCTTCGAAGTCATATTCTAAGCTTACTTGCTCTGGATTTTTTTTATAAAAATAAAGAATAGCACCTATTATTGTAAGTCCTATGAATAGGGGATTTATAAAAAATAAAAATATTCCTGCAACAGAAAGAATAAGGCCAACAAGCTTGTAGGGTCTTTCTTCCTTTCTACTTTCTAGGACATCTTCTAGGGCAGTTGACTTGATGTTTTTAAAGTCAATAGCTGATGTTTTATTTATTGTTTTTCCTTCTTTATTTTCTTCTGTATGATTTTTCCCTAAGTCATTTAGGGGATTTTTGAATTCTTTCTGATAGGATAAGCCCGTTCCAGGGATATAGGCTGTTCCTCTGATATTTCCCTTGGCAGTTTTGGTTAGTCTAAACCCCTTGCCTCCCCAGGAAAATCCTGGACCAGTCTTTGACATGTTTATCCTAAAGCCCTTGCCTAAATTTATACTTTTTCTAAATCTTATTCCCATAACTTCCTCCTTTGATAATTATATCAAATTAGGGAGAATTTTCCCATAATAAAACTGCCAGCAGAGCCGGCAGTCTTAGTTAATCTTTTTTACTTAAGTGTAGCATACATTATAGCTTTAATTGTATGCATTCTGTTTTCAGCTTCATCAAATACTTTAGATTTGTGTGATAGGAAGACTTCTTCTGTAACTTCCATACCGTTTAGTTCGTATTTGTCGCCGAATTTGTCATAGATATCTTTACCAACTGTTGTATTTAAATCGTGGAAAGATGGGAGGCAGTGCATGAAGATTGTTTCTTCTTTAGCATTGTCCATTACCTTTTGGTTAACTTGGAATGGGTGAAGTTGTTCGATTCTATCAGCCCAAACATCTTCTGGTTCTCCCATTGATACCCAAATATCTGTGTATATTACATCAGCATCCTTTGTGCTTGCCATTACATCTTCGCTAAATTCAACTTTTGTTCCGTGTTTTTTAGCAAATTCTCTAGCTAGTTCTTGAACATCTTCTTCTGGCCATAGGTCTTTTGGTCCACAACCGATGAAGTTGATACCAAGTTTTGCACAAGTTACTGCTAGGGAGTTACCCATGTTGTTTCTGCAATCGCCCATATATACAAAGTTTAGACCACGAAGGCGTCCAAAGTTTTCTTTGATTGTAAGCATATCTGCTATCATTTGAGTTGGGTGCCATTTATCTGTTAGACCGTTCCATACTGGAACTCCTGCATTATCAGCTAACTCTTCTACTAAATCTTGTCTAAATCCTCTATATTCAATACCATCGTAGAATCTACCTAAAACTTTTGCAGTATCAGCTATTGATTCTTTCTTACCCATTTGGCTTGAACCTGGATCTAGATATGTTACTCCCATACCAAGGTCCATGCCTGCAACTTCGAATGAACATCTTGTTCTTGTTGATGTTTTCTCAAATAGTAGGACTATGTTTTTACCTTGGAGGTAATTATGTGGTGTCCCTGTTAGTTTCAAGTTTTTGAATTGTTCTGATAGTTTTATTAAGTATAAAACTTCATCTTCTGTAAAATCTTTAATAGCTAATAAATTGCGTCCTCTTAAGTTAACTCCCATTTTAATCTCCTTATTTTTTTATTTTACATAATGCTAAAGGAAAACTTATCATCCTCTAACATAATTGTAAGCACGTTTGTACTATCCAAGTCATCTTGTAAGATTTTTCTAGAAACCATGGTTACAATCTTATCATCAACCACTCTTCTAATCTCTCTAGCCCCAAATTCTTCATAATCTGAGAGGTCTACTATTTTCTCGATGACTTCATTTGTGTAGGCAAAGTTTACTCCGATTTCCCCAAAATCATTTTTAACTTCTTCTAAGTAAATCTTTGTGATTTCCATAAGATCTTTATAAGATAAGGTATTAAACTTAACTATTGCATCAAGCCTATTTATAAATTCAGGCTTAAAGTATTGGTAAAGTTCATGCTTATATAGATCGCTATCATCTTCCTTGGCCAATATATTAGATGTCAAAATTATAATAGTATTGGTAAAGTCTATGGTTATGCCTCTATTATCAGTCAGCCTTCCCTCATCGAGTATTTGAAGAAGAATATCAAAAATCTGCTTGTTAGCCTTTTCTATCTCATCAAATAGAATTACCGAATAAGGATTGATCCTCACTTTTTCAGTAAGCTGGCCGCCTTCTTCATAACCGACAAAGCCTGGAGGAGCTCCAATAAACTTAGTTGTGGAATTTGAATCCATATACTCACTCATGTCAAATCTTATCAGGCTTTCTTCCCCTTCGTAGAGGGTATCTGCCAGAACCTTTGCCAAATAGGTCTTACCAAGTCCTGTATTTCCTGTAAAAAGAAATGTCCCTATTGGCTTGTGCCTATTTTTCATGCCAACAGCCGTTCTTATTATAGCATTTGATATCTTTTCTACAGCTTCTTGTTGGCCTATTACTTTTTCACCCAGAGCCTTGTCTATATTTAGGATTTTCTCCTTCCTATCTTGATTCAAATCCTCGACAGGAATTTTAGTTATCCTAGATATCAAAGTTTTGATATGACTTTCTTCAAGTTTTTCTATTTTGACAAATTCATATTTCTTATCTAGGTAGGATTTCTCTTCCTTTTTAAGCTCCGGTAGTTTTACTTTGGTGATTTTAGTATATTCTTCGAATTTATCTTCGTTTAATAATCTTTTTTTGATAAACTCAAGCTCTCTTATATCGCTTCTTATCCTTCTTAGATCTTTTATATCTTCTGTTTCTTCTTGTTTTATTTCTAGATCTTTGTCGTAAAGCTTCTTTAGCTCATTTAACTTATTTTTCTTCTTATCATTATCTTCAAGCTGTAGGCTTTCTTCCAATTCTAGAATATCTTCTCTTAAATCATCAAGTATATCCGGCGTATTTTCAAGCTTGTTTTTAAGCATAGAGGCTGCCTCATCCATAAGGTCTATCGCCTTATCGGGTAGTTTTCTATCGGTAATATACCTATCCGATAAGTCAACACAAGCCCTTATCGCGCTATCTGTTATTATCAGATTGTGGAAGTTCTCGTAGTTAGTCTTTATTCCACGAAGAATATCATAAGACTCCTCGATACTTGGCTCCTTTATCAAAACCTTCTGGAAACGACGTTCTAGCGCTCCGTCTTTTTCTATATGAGATCTGTATTCAGCAACAGTTGTCGCTCCTATTATAGTTATTTCTCCTCTGGATAGCTTTGGTTTTATGATATTTGAAATATCAATTCCACCAGACGAAGATCCAGCTCCAACTATGGTGTGAATCTCATCAATAAATAGGATGATTTTTCCTTCAAAGGAGGTTACCATATCCATCAAATCTTTAACTCTTGATTCAAATTCACCTCTTAAACCAGTACCAGCCAGTACACTTGATATATTTAGTGAAAATATTATCTTATCTTTTAGAAAATCAACCACATCTCCTTGGGCAATCTTTAGGGCTAATCCCTCTACAACTGCAGATTTACCAACTCCAGGCTCGCCTATTAGGATAGGGTTATTTTTTATCCTTCTTGTTAGAATTTCAGATAATCTATCTACTTCATCATCCATCCCTATTACAGGATCAATTTTACCTTCTTTAGCTCTTTTAGTAAGGTCTATCCCATATTTATCTATGAGATCTCCTATTTTCTCGCTAAATCGCTCGCTGGTTTCTACTTCTTTTTCTTTATTTACAAGATATTGTTCACACTTTTCATGCCTTAGGCCAACTTTTTCTAGGATATGTTTGCTAGTAGTCTTGCCTAAATCAAAGAAAGCTAGAAATAGATGGCTTGTAGTTATCTTCTCAGCATATCTTTTCTTGGCATTTTCTTTGGCAAGTAGCAAGGCACGCTGGTAATCTCTTGAAAAATAAAGCTTACTAAGTCCATCATTGGACCTTAATTTTCCTATAGCTTTTGTTATTTCATCAGCTAAGTTATCTTTATCTACAGAAAACTCTTCAAGCATTGTATCTAGGACGTGGTTTTCTTGATCTGTTATAGACTTTAGCAGATGAAGGTCTGTTACTTCTTGATTTTTATTGAGGAGGGCGAGGTTTCTGGCTTCCTTAATCGCCATTGATGCCTTTAGTGAATATATATCTTTCATTGACCCTCCTTATATTTTTACTTAACTATTTTTGTTCCTACTTTTCCTTCTAATCCATCCAAAGCTTTGTCTAGTGAAGTTATTATTGCTTCACCTTCTGGATTTTCTTCTAAGAACTTAAGACAAGCTTCTATTTTTGGTAACATAGAGCCCTTAGCGAATTGTCCTTCTTCTATATATTTCTTGGCTTCAGCTACGCTAATTTCTCTAAGTTCCTCTTGGTTTTCCTTGCCGAAATTGATATATACACTATCAACTGCAGTTAGGATTAAAAGTTTATCTGCATTTATATCTGCTGATATTTTACTTGCAACAAAATCTTTATCAATTACAGCATCTACTCCAACGATAGTACCATCTTCATCAAAGACTGGAATTCCACCACCGCCGCCTGTAATTACAGCTGTATTATTTTCTAGTAAAGTTTTTAGGGTTTCTATTTCCTTTAACCTAACTGGCTTTGGACTTGCAACTACTCTTCTATAGCCTCTACCTGCATCTTCTTTGAAAGTATAACCGTCTTCTTTCTCAATTCTTTCTGCTTCTTCTTTGCTATAGAATGTTCCTATTGGCTTAGTTGGATCTTTAAAGGCAGGATCGTTTTTGTCAACTTCTACTTGGCTTATTATTGTTACAACCTTCTTGTCGATTTCTCTTTTCTCAACCTCATTTTCAATTGCTTGTTGAAGGTGATAGCCTATATAACCTTGGCTTAGAGCAACACATTCTACCAAAGGAAATTCTGGTATACTTGTATCGATCTCACTTGCCTTAGATAATCCTAAGTTTATTACACCAACTTGTGGTCCATTTCCGTGAACTATGGCTACATTTTCATAATTTTCTATAATATCTGCCAAGGCCTTAGAAGATCCCTTAACTGCCTCTAATTGTTCTTTTGGGCTATTGCCTAGGGCGTTTCCACCCAATGCTACTACTATTTTCTTCATCTATCGTCCTTTCTCAAAATGATGGTTTGTATAAATACGTTCTATTTCTTATTTTTTTGATCTAGTTTGTAATAATTATCCCCATCAAAGAATTCTTTCTTGATATCTTTTATCTCTCCGCTCATGGCGATTAATCCAATCATATTAGGTATTACTACAAGTCCTAATGTAAAGTCTAAGAATACTCCAGCCTTTTCGAAAGACACAAATATACCAAGAAGAATCATAAGTGATGCTACAACTCTCATTATCTTACCAACCTTAGTACCAAATAGATATTCAGCTTGTTTTTCACAATAAAATACTATTACTATAATTGTTGATAATACAAATAAGAATAAGCTTATTGATATTACTATAGATCCCGCTTGACCAAACATTGTGTTAAATGCTCTTTCAACTGCTACTGGTGCTAGTTGGTCGCTTTCTGCTTGGCTTAGACCTGGTTGCCATACTCCTGATAATAAAACAACAAGGGCTGATATTGTACATACTACAATTGTATCTGCAAATACTTCAAATACTCCCCACATACCTTGTCTAGCTGGATGATCTGTGGTAGCTGCAGCATGACCATATCCTGCAGAACCCATACCAGCTTCATTAGAATATACACCACGAGCAACACCCATAGATATTACCTTAGATAAAGCAGCTCCACCAACTCCTCCAGCAACTGCTTTAGGATTGAAGGCGCCTTTAAAAATATATCCAAGAACTCTTGGTACATCACCTATGTGCATAATAATTATGATTATACCAAAAAGGATGTATAGGGCTGCCATGATTGGAACTAGTTTTTCTGTAACTCTACCAATTTGTTTTACTCCACCAAAGACTACAATTGAAACGATTATAAAAATAACTATTATAGCAATTGTTTTGATAATGTTTTCGTTTAAGTTAGTTGCAGCAAATACATTTTCAACAGGACCTGCTGCTGATAGAGTTTGAAGAGTAATTGATGGAAGGATTTCAATCATAAAGAAGAAAGCTGCCAAGGCTCCCATAGCCTTACCAAGACCACCCTTTAGTCCGTTCTTTAACATATAAGAACATCCACCAACGAAATCTCCATCTTCATTCTTCTCCCTATATTTGATAGATAGGGCAACTTCCGCAAACTTTGTTCCTTGTCCAATAATTGCAGCCATCCACATCCAGAATATAG
This sequence comes from Anaerococcus marasmi, assembly GCF_900290195.1. Classification (GTDB taxonomy): domain Bacteria; phylum Bacillota; class Clostridia; order Tissierellales; family Peptoniphilaceae; genus Anaerococcus; species Anaerococcus marasmi. The sequence continues at coordinate 1,420,952 of NZ_OLMF01000004.1, forward strand.
CTCCAGGACCTGCTGCAAATATTATAGTTGGAACTACAACTATGTTTGCTGCTCCAATAGATGAAGCAAGAGCTGTGGTCATGGCTTGAAAGGCTGATACTGTACCAGATCCTTCTGCATCTTTAGAAAACATCTTTCCAAAAGTTTGTCTCATGATATATGGGAAATATTTTAATTGGATAAATCCAGTTTTAATATTAATAATTAGCCCACCACCCATAACTAGGGCAAGCAGTGGCCATCCCCATAGCCATTCCGTAAATGATTTTATAATTTCTAGCATAATTTACTCCTTGTAGAAAATCACAACAAACCACCATCTTTTTTAATATTATCTAAAGAAGATGTAAACTTTAAATAATATAGGCTATCTAGGAATTGTTTTCTCTCCTAGATTTAGGCAAGAAATCTTTCATATTTCATAAAAGATAACTCCTCCTAGCAACCTCTCTCTATCATTTACCCATAATAAGGAGGCTTACTACTGTGACCTTGTAATTATTATATAAAAGAAATCGTTTTTATATAAGACAAATACATATTTTATTTTTGTAAATAGAAATATATTTGTCTTGATATTTAATCTTTGTGATATAATTGTTATATAAAATGTCAGGAAAAAAGAAAAAGAGGAGATGATTCATATAACTAAAAAAACAAATATCCAAGATGAGTCTACTTATTTTGAAACTAATAAAAATAAACTTCCCCTAATAGACTTAGCTAGCGAGGTATTCACTGAAAAGACAGAGCCACTCCTTCATACAAATGCAAGGTTTTGGATTGTAAAAAAAGGATCTGCCCTTGTAAACATCCAAGGAGAAGATATAGAGATTAAAAAAGGATCTATGGTAGGAATCCTTCCTTGGTATTATACTCAGATAAAGGAAGTAACCGAAGATCTTCTGATGGATGTAGTTGTTTACGATTTGGACTTTGTAAATATCCTCTTTAAAAGAACTAACGATTTATTTATGAAAGACTACTCCCTAAGCAAGTTAGTTTCTGACAATATTTATGTCACTCTTTCTAGCAACGAAGAAGAGGAAGTATTAGCTATCCTTGATAAACTCAAATATGAACTTGCCAAGTACAAACAAGGCGACAAGTTTTCTAACCATATGATTTTTATAAAGCTTATGGAAATCGTCGTGATTTTTGAGAAAAATATAGATTATCCTAGTAAAAAAAAACTAAAAAATAAACACGATATCGAAATATTTCACTATATTTACTCTAATTTAAATGAAAATATCAACCTTAAAAATATATCTGAGAATTTTTATCTAAGCCAGTCTCAAATCAGCAAATATATCAAGGAAACTACAGGTCTAAGCTTTAGCTCGCTTGCATCCATGATGAAACTCATTAAGCTAATGGGCTATCTAAACTTTTCGCAAATGAACCTAGAAGAGCTTTCCGTTGTATTAGGTTTCAAGGATCCATCTCACCTCTCCAAGTTTTTTAAGGCGAAGCTTGGTATAAATACCAGCGAATTTAAAAATAAAACTAATAGTCACTCTAGAAAAGTAATAGATTTAGGTAAAATGGAAGAAATAACTTCATATCTGTTTAAGTACTATTATACAGATTTAAAAATTGAAGATTTGTCCATAAAATTTAGACTAAATCCAACAGAGATAAACAACTCTTTTGATTTTTACCTAGATAAGTCTTTTGATTCCTACTTAACTTATGTAAGGATTGTAAATGCAGCCAAAATACTTCTAATAAAAGATGACACGGTAACAGATATAGCCTATACTGTTGGTTTTAACACAACTAAGACCTTTAATAGAAATTTTAAGAAAATATACGGAATAAACCCCAGCGATTTTAGAAAGAAATTAATCTATCAAACAGAAATCCTATAAAACACAAATTTCAAATATAAGTATAAAGCTATACAAAAAACCCACCTCGAAAGGTGGATTTTTTGTATATTATATGCTTTTTATTTTTGATTTAAATTTCTGTCAATATTTTTGACGAAGTCTTGTGAGTTTGTAACCATTGTTTTTGCAGTTAATGTTCCCCTGTCTGATAGTTTATTAACAGCGAATTCTTGGATATCAACTGTATACATGAATACTGGTCTTATTTCTCCATTAATTTCATTGTATGATGGAGTCATATTACCTGTAGCAATCGTAAATAGGATTGCTGATGACATGATTACTGTTGATGATTTTTTGATGTTTCTTCTCATCTCATCTTGGGCTTCGTATACATTGTTATAAGTGTCATTAAATGTATATCTATCTCTAATTGTTCCAGCTATTACTAGGTTTACATTATTTCTAATTGCAGCTGCAACAAATCCTGTTTCTATACCTTCTTTTTCTACATATTCTTTGATAGAACCGTATTCGTTTACTCTGTTGATTACTTCATAGAAGTTTTCTCTTGTATTTTGGCTATTTAGATATTCTTCTTGGCCTTCTACTGTATTAAACTTAGCTCTTTCAAGGTCATAAGCAACAGCTGCCGTACCGCAGAAGATTGCATTTGCATATCCGTTTTCTACAAGTCTAGCCAGAGCATCATCACTTTCTTCATCGAGAGATGTCGCTGTACCAAGTACCCAAGTTACATAACCATTGTTTTCTTTTTCGTATTTTAAAACTTCATATAGTTCATCGTAATCTTTAGAAAAGGCTGTTTCTCTTGATCTTCCTTCTCTAAATCCAAACGTTGCTTCTTCTTTGCTAGATTTATCTACGAAACCTTCTGTATAAACATAGATTCCTTCAGATCCATCTTCTTTACGTCCAACAACGACTTTGTCACCTTTTTTAAGGTTTCTAAATTCTACAACATCAACTCTTTCATTTCCTGGTTCATCTATTGCTACTGCAACAGTATCCATTCTAGATTGAAGGGCTAGTACCCATTTATCATTTATCTTGAAATATTCTGGGAAAACTGATAGAGCGTGATAACCTTCTGGGCTTATTCCGTCTTCTTCTACTTCTACAAGTTTAGCATTTGGAAATTTATCAAATTTCTCATCAAATTCTTTAGGGAAGTATTTTGGCATTTCAAATTTATAGTCCATCATCTACTCCTCTCTTCCTTGGCTCATTGCCTTTTTATCTTCAACAGAAGCTTCACTACTTGCTTCTTCTACTTCGTAAACATGTTCTTCGTCATAAGATAGGTATTCTTCTGGAACAAGTTCTTTTTCTAAGTTCACTACAAAGTCTTGAACATTTGTTACAAGAGTTCTTACAGCTATTCCTTCTCTAGCAGCAGATACTTTTCTAACTGCGTTTTCTGTAACATCTACTGTAAAGATAAATACTGGAACAATATTGCCGTTTTCATCTACCCTATAGCTTGTAGCTGTCTCTGCAGTTGAAGCTGAGTGAAGGGTTGTAGCAAGACAAATAATAAGATTTGACTTATCTGTAGCAACTCTTACATTGTCCAAAGAATCATATACATTGCCTGTAACTTCTGGAAGTGGTCCATCATCTCTGATAGATCCAGCTAGAGTAATTGGAACTCCAAGTCTGTTTAGAGTTTTAATAAATCCATCACGAACATTTCCTTCATTTATGAATTCATCTATAGAACCAACTTTTCTTATAGCATTTAGTGTATCCAGGTGGTTGTAGTGGCCTAGTGGATCAGATTCTTGAGTGTAGATATCTTGACCAAGAGCTGTGTTTAGATAACCACCTTCAAGGTCGTGAGTAGCCATAGCATTTCCACCAAGAAGAGCTTGAACATATCCATTTTCTGCAAGTCTTGATAGACCATTTCTTGTATCATAGTCAAATACAACAGCAGGTCCTAGAACCCAAGTGATATTTCCTTGTGCTTCTTTTTCAGCTCTAAGTAGTTCGTAAAGAAGTTTGTAGTTTGATGTATTTGATGCCTCAACAAAATCTCCTCCACGAGAAAAAACTTCCTCTGAGAAACCTTGCGCATATTTTAAAACACCTTCACTACCATCAGTCTCGCTAGCGATAACTACCTTATCACCTTTTTTAAGATTTCTAAACTCTCTTACGAATACCTTTCCATCCTCAACAACTGCAACACAGTCTTGAGAACTTCTTTCTGGAATTTGCCAAGATCCATCAACCTTGTAATAGGTTGGCATGTGGCTTGTTAAATAAAAACCCTTTGGGCTTACACCATCTTTTGTAACTTCTGCAGTAGTTACATCTTTAGCAGAAGCGTATTTTTCTTCCGAAAAATTAGGTGGTGTAAATAGTAAGTCTTCTCTCATTTAATCCTCCTAAATTTGCTAAGTAAAAAACTATCTTTATATTATCATATAGGTAAATAATATATAAGTCAATATTAGAAACTGTAAACCTTTGCTTTATAAGTTATAAAAGCTATAAATATATAGTCAAAAAGCATCCTTTCATAAATTCTCTTTAATATTTCAATATTATTAATATTACAATTAATATATTTAATTTGACAAAAGGAAATTTCGAGTATAATTAAAGTAGAAATTGATTTACCTTCAAGGAGGTTTTATGAATAAGCTAATGAAAATCAAAAATTTTATCCCTGTATACTTTAGGGCAATGAAAAATAAAAATACACCAGTAATGGCAAAGCTCATGGGAATATTTGCCATAGCCTATGCTGTTTTGCCAGCTGATATGATACCAGACGTCCTTCCTTTTCTAGGAATCTTGGATGATGCGATAGTGCTTCCATTTTTAATCTATCTTACATCCAAAATGATCCCTGATGAAGTTTTAAACAAAGAGGAAGCAGTAGTTATAGAAGAATAATTGATAAAGCCTCAAATTTTCTGAAAGTTAAATCAGATATTTGAGGCTTTTTGCTTGTCTAATAATAAAACCCAGGTATTTGCAAGAATTGCTTAGTGATAATCTTATCTCACTTAACATTCATAGCCTTATCGTCTAATAAAGCTTAGTTAAGTCCAAAAAGCAATTAGAGCCAACCTGGGTAGTTTCTGTCAGAAGATATATCTTTAGCTACTCCTAAACTAATATTTTCCTTAAAGAAAGTATCTTCATCTCTATTCAATTGTAGATTAATCCTAGAAGATTCCTTATCGTAAACATCTTTACTAGCTTCTCTTAGCTTACAGTTAATCCTAAATTTCTTTCTAGATTCCAAAACAGATGGGAGTTTATTTGCTCTTTCCTTTTCAACAAATTTACTAACTCCATGATAAGATTCAAATAGGACTTGGTCAAACGATTCAAACTCTTCCATCGGACCGTCCTCCTTTTTTATATTAAGAACGATAGTGATATATCTTTCTTGTTATAATATTACCCAGATTTTTATAATGTAAACATTTTCTTTTTATTTTTCTGAAGATTTTTATAAGATTTCTCCTTGTAAATATTAATAAGGGCTTTAGGGTATACGATATCTAAGAAGAATTTAAGAATTGTAATACAACAAAAAATATTTACAATAGGAGATAATCATGGATAAAGATAGAAAAAGAATATTATTAAAAATCGGACTAGCTATATTATCATTTTTTTGGGGGAATAACTTTATGAGTCCCTATGTCAATAAATCATTTTCTTATCCAGGTTTTGTTGTCTCCTTATTATTCTTTTTTACATTTTCTTTCTTTTGGGATAGAAATTTAAATAATAAAGATAAGAAATGATTAAAACAGATTGGATAGATTTAAGAATAGGCAAATTTTTTATGCATCAAGTTGAGCAAAGTCGAGGACTCTATCCTCTTCTTTGCTATTTTTCAAGATTCTATATTAGATAATAGGATTTATAGATTTTTGATTTTTTCTTAATAGCAAAAAACTAGCGAAAAATCGCTAGTTAATTTTTACTCAACTGTAACAGATTTTGCAAGGTTTCTTGGCTTGTCTACATCGATTCCCTTGGCTATTGATGTGTAATAGGCCATTAGTTGGGCTGGTATTGCTGTAAGAAGCGGATAGAGGATATCCAAGGTCTCTGGAATTATTAATATCTTATCAGTGATCTTACTCATTCTGGAGTCTTTGTGACTTGTTATGATAAATACATTGGCTCCTCTTGCCACGACTTCTTCGACATTTGATAGAGTTTTTCCTAAAAGATTCGCCTGGCTCATTATTGCTATAACTGGAGTCTTATCTTCTATTAGGGAAATTGTCCCGTGTTTTAACTCTCCTGCTGCGAAAGCCTCTGTGTGGATATATGAGACCTCCTTAAGCTTAAGAGCCGCCTCTATGGAAGTTTGGTAGTCAAGGCCACGAGCTATATAAAACAGGCTCTTTTGATCTTTTATCTCTTCTGCAAAGTCTTTTATTATCTTATCATCTTCTAGGATTTCTCTAATTTTTCCTGGAATCTCCCTTAAGCCTTCTAGAATTTCTCTATAATAATCATCGTCTATTCTAGATAGTTTCCTAGCAAAATCAAGGGCTAGGAAATAGAGATTTAGGACTTGGCTAGTGTAGGCCTTGGTACTAGCTACAGCTATTTCTGGACCTGCGTAGCAATATATAGACTTATCAGCTTCCCTATCCATGGATGAGGCTAGGGTATTTGTTATAAGAAGGGTCTTAGCTTTCTTTTTCTTGGCAAAGCTTAAGGCCTTTAGGCTATCTGCTGTCTCTCCTGATTGGGATATAAATATTACCAGGCTCTTCTCATCAAGGAAGGGATCATTATATCTAAACTCTGAGGCAAGATCACAGATTACTGGAATCTTGGCAAGTTTTTCTATAAGAGCCTTGCCAACAAGGCCTGCATGGTAGGCTGTTCCACAAGCTACTATATAAATCCTTTTAAAGTTTTCTAGATCTTCTTTATCAAATGAATCTCCATCAAGGACGACTTCGTCATTTTTTACATTTAGTCTAATAAGCTCTTCTAAGACAGAGGCTTGCTCATTTATTTCCTTGATCATAAAATGGTCGTAGCCTGCCTTAGTAGCTGCATCAACTGACCATTCTATCTTTTTAATTTCTCTGTCTACTTTTTTATTATCTTTGTCATAGATAGTGTAGGAATCTCCCTTGATATCTACCACATCTCCATTTTCTAGATAGATAACCTCTCTGGTGTATTTTAGTAGAGATGGAATATCGCTTGCCATCATGAAGGAATCTTCCATTATTCCTGCAACAAGAGGGCTTTCTTGTCTAATCCCAATAAGTCTATCTGGCTCGTCAGAAGATATAATGCCACAAGCATAGGCTCCCACAAGCCTTTTGCGTGCCTTTCTTACAGCTTCTAAGAGATCTCCTTCATAATATTTTTCAAGTATTACAGCTATAACTTCAGTATCTGTCGAAGATTTAAACTCGTAGCCTTCTTCTTCTAACTCTTTCTTAAGTTCTCTGTAGTTTTCTATAATTCCATTATGGACTACAGCAATCTTACCATTGTTTGAAAGGTGAGGGTGGCTGTTTATATCATTGGCCTCTCCGTGAGTTGCCCATCTGATGTGGCCTATGCCGACTTTGCCTTCGATGGGATTCTCCTCCAAGGCCTTCTTCAAATTCTCAAGCTTTCCGGCTCTTTTTACACAAGAAATCTCTCCATCATTAATCACAGCTATGCCTGCTGAGTCGTAACCACGATATTCTAATCTTTCTAGCCCATCGATGATCACCTCTCTTGCATCAAGCTTTCCCTTATACGATACTATTCCGCACATAGTAACCTCCTATTTAATTTTTATGAGGCCACTGTATCTTCTCTGTCCACAGGATTGCTCCTGTGTTTTGTCTAATACTAGGGCTGTGAACCCAGACAGCTCCCGCCGAATTTTCGATAACTGTCTTCCTCGTCATCCCAAAGGGATCTGGCGCTTCGTTGTTTTTACCTCATTTTTCTATTATACCCTGTAAATTTGAGCAAAACAAAATCCTCCAGCCTAGCCGGAGGACCCATTTTAGATTACTAAAGCTAAAATTATAAGAGGAGAAAGTATTAACAAAACCCAAGGCATAAATACTTTCATCGCCGCAAGGAACATAGCCAATTGATCTTTATTTTCGAGATTGTCCTTATCTAGGAGTCTCTCTTTTTCATAGATTTCTTTTTGGCTTTTGCCCTTAAATCTATCTATTGGAGCCTTCATATAGCGCTCATTTCTTCTAGTTCTTCTTCCTTTTTAGCTTTTTCTATTTTATTTTTCTCGAAAGCCTTTTGCTTTTCTTCTTCGCTTACATCAAGTAAGTGGCATGCCACGAAGTGGCCGTCTTCTCTTTCTTTAAGTTCTGGCTCAAACTGGGCACAAATGTCCATTGCGTATTCGCATCTTGTATGGAACCTACATCCTTTTGGAGGTTTTACTGCTGATGGTATATCCCCCTCTATAACTTGTAGCTCTTGGCCCTGATCTACGTCTGTTCTTGGGATAGCACGTAGGAGGGCTTTGGTGTATGGATGGAGAGGATTTTCGAATATTCTCTCTGATTCACAAAGTTCTACCAAAACTCCAAGATACATTACCCCAATCCTATCTGATATATATTTTACAACTGATAGGTCGTGAGTGATGAAAAGATAAGTTAAGTTGTTCTCATCTTTTAGGTCTTGAAGAAGGTTAATGATCTGAGATTGGATAGATACGTCAAGGGCACTTACAGCCTCATCGCAAACTATAAAGCTTGGCTTAAGGGCTAGAGCTCTTGCTATACCGATTCTTTGTCTTTGTCCACCTGAGAATTGGTGAGGATATCTATGAAGGAAGTAAGGAGCAAGTCCGCACTTTTCCATGGTCTCTCTAATATACTCATTGTATCCTTTTTCTTTTCTACTCTTAAAGAGTTCATGTCCTAGAACACCTTCTCCGATGATATTTCCTACAGTCATCTTTGTATCCAAAGATCCGTAAGGGTCTTGGAAGATCATTTGTAGGTCCTTTCTTAAGGCTCTCATCTCCTGGTTGTTAAGCTCAGATAGGTCGATTCCATCATCTCTCTGATCTTCAAGCTCGGCAAATCTCTCGTCATTTTCGAGACTCTTTCTGTAGGCTTCTATAGATTGATCTTTCTCTTCGATTTCTTTAGTCTTGGCAGATTTTTGGCTGATTAAGTCCTTATATCTGACATCTTCTTCTAGGAATTTTTCGTATTCTTCCCAAGTCCTTGATCTCATTTGAGTTTTTTGCTCAATCTCTTCGATCTTTTCTAGGATGCTCGCCCTTTGTTTAAGGATGTCATATTTTTCCTTAAGCATAGTAGATACCTTGTTTAGGTCATCACTTACAAGAAGTCCCCCAGCAATCCTGACCATATTTAAGTAGTTTTCCTCTAGGTCACGACGCTTAAACATAGCCTTTTCGTTAAGCTCCGCTCTTTTTTCGTCTGTATCAGCATTTTCTAATTCTTCGTAAATCTTATTTAAAGCTTCGATTTCTTCGTGATATTTAGGAAATTGGCTAGGAATCTTCTTGATCATATCTAGCATATAGGCTGGAGCAGTTTCTTCTATGGTCTTTCCGTAATAAAGAGTAGTTCCTTCTGTTTGATCATATATTTGTAGGAGGGTTCTACCGAAAGTAGACTTACCGCATCCAGATTCTCCTACAAGACCAAGGGTTTCTCCTTGATAGATATCTAGGCTAATAGACTCATTAGCATGAACATACTCGCCTGGTCCCTTGTTAAATATAGACTTTTTCTTAAGAGGGAAATACTTCTTTAGATTTCTTATCTTAAATAAGACTTTTTTATCATTGTTCATTTTCTTCCCTCTCCTTTCTATTTGGATAATGACATCTGATCTTTTGGTTTTCATTTACTGAAACTAAATCAGGCATCACTTCTATACATTTTTTAGTAGCGTATTTACACCTATCTGCAAACTTGCATCCTTTTGGAAGGTTAAGTGGGTGTGGGACTGAACCTGGTATGATGTCAAGTCTTTCATTTCTATCTGATGTGATAGATGGGATTGAATTTAGTAGGGCTATTGTATATGGGTGGTTGTAGTCTGTGATATCGTGTTTGAAGATAAACTCAACTGGTGATTGCTCAACTATTTGTCCACAATACATTACTGCAACTTCATCAGCCATTTGATTTATTACACCAAGGTCGTGGGTAATAAAGAGGATTGATGTACCAGCCTTATGCTTAAGATCATTCATTAGTCTTAGGATTTGGGCTTGGATGGTAACATCAAGGGCTGTTGTAGGCTCATCTGCTATAAGTAATTTTGGCTCACAAGCAAGGGCCATGGCAATCATCACCCTTTGGTTCATTCCTCCAGATAACTCGAAAGGATATTGCTTGGCCACTACATGTGGATTAGGAATTTTAACAGCTGCAAGAAGCTCTTCACATCTTTTAGCTGCTTCCTTCTTATTCATTCCCTTATGGAGGATAAGAACTTCTGAGATTTGTTTTTCTACAGTAAAGACTGGGTTAAGGGAGCTCATAGGTTCTTGGAATATCATAGATATTTTATTGCCTCTGATATGCTCCATTTGGCTAGTCTTAAAGTCTGATATCTTTTCTCCATCGAATATTATCTCACCATCGTAAATCTTTTGGTTTGACTCAAACAGTTGGAGTATACTCATAGCTGTTTGACTCTTACCAGATCCACTTTCTCCAACAAGACCCAAGGTCTTACCAGCATCGACTGTAAAAGATACGTCATTTACAGCCTTGATAAGGCCACGTCTTGTTTCAAAGTAGGTGTGTAGATTTTTTATTTCTAATAAACTCATTTTATAACCTATCTTTCGTTTGCTCTTGGGTCGATGGCATCTCTTAAGGCGTCACCGATTAGGTTTACAGAAAATGATGTCAAAAATACTGCAAGTGCTGGGAATACCCATCTCCACCAGTAAGTGTTTAGTACATCTGATGATTGGGCTGCAGTAAGCATATTACCCCAAGAAGGAGTTGGCTCTTGTACACCAAATCCTAGGAAGGATAGACCAGATTCTGTTAGCAAGTTTCCAGCATAACCTATAGTCGCATTTACAATTACTATTGATAAGATATTTGGGAAGATGTGCTTGATCATAATAGACCAGTTCTTAACTCCCAAGGCTCTCGCCGCTGTTATATAATCTCTTTCTCTTTCGGCAAGGATTTGTCCACGGACAAGTCTTGCAAGTCCCGTCCAACCAAGTAGACCTAGAAGAATCATAACCATAGTGATTCTTTGCTCTTGGCTTGCTCCTGGTGGGAGTAGGGCTGATAGAGAAATCAACATTGGATAGAATGGGAAAGATGCCACAATCTCAGAAAATCTCATCAATACATTGTCTATCTTTCCTCCAGCAAAACCTGAAATCATACCGATAAGTACACCGAGGACTATTTGAATTACTGTAGAGATCAAAGAGATTACCATGGTCATCTTACCACCGTGGATTAGTCTTGTGAAAATATCACGACCTTGATCGTCAGAACCAAATCTAAAACCATTTAGACCCCAAGTTTCGATTTTGCCTTCTTTGTTTACTGCGTAATTGTTAAAATATGAAGAATAAATTTGATCGAATTCTCCTTCTGGAGTCTTTAGCTCTCCGTAGTTTTCCTTACCCCATTGGTAGATTTTTCCGTTTTCGTCAAGGGCTGTGAAAACTGAATCACTTGCCTTGATATCTACAAGAGGAGCTTCAAATTTAGGTATCGCATCTCCTGAAACCTTATCTCTAGTAGGTCCCCAAACATAGAGCTTGCCATCTTCCGATAGGGCTGCTGCTGATGAAGATGTTAGGGCTACTTTTTTAGTCTTAACCTTGCCTGTCTTAAGCTCTTCTGGCATTTGAGTATCAATTTCTGCACCCATTACACCCAAAAGTCTTATAGATCCGTCCTTCATTATAGCTAGGATATTAATTGGATTTGCTGCAAAATCTACAACTTGTCCCTTTATATCAGAAGGAAGAAGGTTAAGTCTACTCGCAAGGGTTGATCCCCATACAACTAGGTTGTTTTTCTTTGTAAGAATTACGGAGTATTGAACACCTGCTCCGAGTTTTTCGATTCCTTCCTCTTTTACCTTAGCCTCATCCATCGGTGGCATTTGGTTTTGTTGGAAGGCATTGTTACCCCAACCGTATATCTCGTTATCTTCTGTAGCAGCAATGATATGCCTATCTCCTGCCGCTATATCTACGATTTTTTTGTTAGCTAAGGCTTCTTTGGCCTTATCAGGAATTTCTAGTACCTTATCTTCGTTGTCAGATCCCCAAACATAGACATTTCCCTCTTTGCTAAGTCCTGCAGAGAAGGTATTACCTATAGAGATCTTCTCAACTCCTTCTTTTTCTAGATCAGAAGGATAGTTCATATAAGCTCCACCTGGAGCAACATTAGTTAAGTTTCCTTGGGAGTAGTATTGGTTAAATGGAAGAACTTTACTTCCTACAAATACTACTAGGACTATCGCTACAAAAAGCATAAGTCCTATAATACCCAAAGGGTTTCTAAAGTAGTTTCTAAGGGCTACCTTTCCCGGAGACATGATAGCTTCTTCTTTTAACTTATCATTTTCGTCTTCCTTTCTTGGTCCCTTATCCACATTTTTATTATCACTGTGGAGTAATTCGTCATCTGATTTATTGTCAAAGGAATTATTACTGTCGTTAAATTCTTCTCCCTTAGATAATGTGAAGGCTCTTAAGAAGAAATTTTTCAAGAAACTTCCATATGATTTTACAGATTTTTTTAAAGTCGTATTCATCTTAAGCCTCCAATTGAACTCTTGGATCTACTAGGGCATAGGCCACATCCATCAATAAGTTTCCAAGAAGAGTAAGCACAGCATAAAACATTGATAGGGCAAGAATTACATTGTAATCTTGAGCCATTACAGCCATTATCAGTTCGTTACCGATTCCCCTAAAAGAGAAAATTCTCTCAGTTATAGCTGAACCCGAAAACATTCCAAGTACAGCCCAAGTTAGGGCGGTAACTACTGGTATAAGGGCGTTTCTAAAGGCATGAGAATAGATTACGGTCTTCTCTTTTAAGCCCTTACTTCTCGCTGTTCTTATATAATCTTGGTCTAGGGCATCTAACATAGAGTTTCTTACATATCTTGATAGGGATGCAAGTGAACCTATGGTTAGGGTCGCTGTTGGTAAAACTAGATACTTAACCCATTCTCCAAAGGTATTTTCTCTAGGCATACCATTAGCAGGAAACCATCCTAGCCTAAAGGCAAAGACGAATATCAAAATAAGTCCTATAAAGAATACAGGAATTGATAGACCCACTAGGGTCAAAGTCTGGAAGGTCTTATCAAAAGCCCCTCCCTTGTGCGTGGCCGACCTTATTCCTATAAGGACCGAAAGTACAAATGATAGAATTGTCGAACCAATATTTAAAAATATGGTGTTTTTGAGAGGCTCTGATAGATATTCAGAAACTGGTCTTCTAACTCTGGTAGATTCTCCCAAATCACCCTTCAAAGTTCTTCCAAGCCATCTTACATATTGCTCAGGCAAGGACTTATCGAGTCCATATCTTGCTTGAAGTGTTTGGTATAGCTCTTCTTGCTCTTGCTTAGTCATACGACCTGTAGTAGGCATCATAGCCTTGATTGGATCTCCTGGCATAGCTTTAGAGAAAGCAAAAAGCATTATGGATATAATTAGAGCTACTGGTATTAAATTTATGATTCTCTTAACTATATAACGAAACATATCTTCCCTTCCTATTTTTTATAACATTGAGATTCGTTATCTTGTTAAAGTATACTGATAAATATGTAGTCTTTTTTAAAAAAATGATAAACAAACCCAAGTTAATAATTTTTATAATTTATATGTTATAATATTAGTCGTATTTTGTCAACCACCTATCTTATTTAATTATTATATAAAGAGGTCCGCCAAATGTAAACGTTGGTAAAATAACGACATAATTATGCATATTATTTCATAACTTTATGATTTTTTTGCAATTACATTTGATAGTTTATGTATAATCGCAATAAATAAAATAAAAAGGCTCACTCAAGTGAGCCCCTTTAATTTACTTATTATTAGTTTTCCAAAGTAAGAGCATTTATTTGATCTTCTGATTGCCATACTGGCGTATTAACATCGAATCCCTTAACTCTCTTTGTGTAACCTGTGTGAAATTGGTTAGCGTAAAGTGGGATTTCTGGTAGGTAATCATTGTACCAGATTTCGAATTCTTCCCAGTTATCTAAATATTCATCCTTTTTATCGGCAGGTGTCTTACGTAGTTTAACTGTCAACTCATCAGCCTTTGGATCATTTACCTTAGAGTAGTTGTAAGGTCCTTCTGAGTTATATTGATACCATGGATCAAATGGTGTACCGAAGTCTGTACCCATGTTGAACGCTGTATATTCTGGGTCTTCTTCTGGATAGTAGTAGTAGTTTAGAAGAGTTGCGAATGAACCAGCTGTAACATTGTATTCCATACCAACCTGCTTAGCATTGTTTGGTACTTGGTTAGAGATCAATGTTGTAATTGGTGATTCATCAGAACCATATTGGTTAACTACAAGCTTCTTACCATTTTCATCATATCTATAATAGTCAAATCCATCTGGGTTAGATGCGAAAGCTTCATCAGCCTTAGCCTTATCCCAAGGTGTAGTTCCATCAGCCTCGAACTTGTAAGGTGTTTTGTCAAGAAGGGCATTAGCTTGATCTAAGTTCATTTGGTAGTTGATTAGCTTACCTTCAAGATCTGCTCCTCTTTCCTTATACATCCATTGGCTGCTACCATACATACCGTTAGTTACAACACCGTATCCACCAGCGAAGGATTGTACGAAGCTATTTCTATCCATTAGGTGAGCGATAGCTTGTCTAACTTCTTTGTATTTTGTACTTCCTCTGTCTGTTAGGAATTTTACGTTACCATAACCGTTTCTTTCGAATGTGTTATATCCACCGATCTTTCCGCTTTCAGCAGCTTCTCTCATTCTATCGATTGGACCACCTTCAGATTCTTGTTCCCAAAGATCGATATCTCCATTTTCAAGTAAGTCTACAGCAATCTTTGCGTTTACAGTTTGAAGGATTACATTAGGAATTGTAGCCTTATCACCCTTGAAGTTTCCAGCATAGTTTTCGTTTAGGCTTAGTTTAACCATGTTGTTTTCAAATGATTCAAACTTGTAAGGTCCTGTTACAACTGCTGGATTAAGTCTATATTCATTAACTTCCTTAAGCATAGCTTCATCGATAAGTTGTTGAGTAGGATCTACATCTCCATTTTTACGCTCTTCTAGGTCTTTAATTGCTTCATCGTGAGCTTGTTTAGCTTCTTCGTAAGCTTTTTTGTCCTCTTCTGCTGCATCATCTGCTGGAGCTGGATTGTTTTCTTCAAAGTCTTCTTTTTGTTTTTTGATTTGTTCATCCAGGTTCTTTACATAGTTTTCTTTCTCTTCATCACTAACTTCATAGCCTTCCTTAGCAACAAGCTTGTTACCTTCTTTAGAAAGAGCTAAGTTTTCGTTTAGATAGTGCATTGGGTGTGGTGCAACAGCTAGTAGAGATGCTTCTTCGTAGTATGGAAGGAATGATGCATCAATTGTAACCTTGAATGTGTAGTCATCTACTTTCTCAAGACCTTCAAATACATCACTATCGCCCTTCTTGTAAGCTTCATATCCCTTAACTGAGTCAGCTCCTGGGTTTGTGGAACCTGTTAGTTTGGTATATTCTGGGTGAGTGTGAAGTAGGGCACCGAATAGGAATTCATCTGCCTTGATTGGTTCGCCATCAGACCATTTAAGATCTTGTTTGATCTTGAATGTAACAGTCTTTGATCCATCTTCGTTATCTTCTGATAAAGGCTCACCATCTAGAACAGCTGTATTATTTACCCAAGCTCCAGATTCGTCTTGAACAACTGTTTGGTAACCGTTGTTTCCTTCGATACCAAGATATTTTCTAACCTTAACATCTCCTGAGTTGTTTGTCCAACCACCATAGAAGTCTCCGTTAAGCTCACCAAGACCTACTACTAGAGTGTCGTCTGATGTTTGTGCCTCAAAGTCTTCAGTGCTTTGTTCACCAGCTTCTTCACCTTCAGCTGCATCTTTATCGTCTGTAGCTTCTTCGTTTTTATCTTCAGTTTTTGTATCTGCGTCATTATTAGCAGCTTTGTCGTCTTTATTTTCTCCACCGCCACAAGCAACTAGAGTACTAGCTAGTCCAAGTGCCATCAATGAAGAAAAAACTTTTTTCATTTTCATTGGTTTTCCCCCTAAAAAATTAAGTAACTTTTATATTTATATATTTTAACTCAATGAATAGATTTTGTCAAGAATTTCCTAAAGTTTTATGCACTATATAGAATTTTTATTCTTTATATTTCTTTAATATTAGGGATTTTTGAATTATATTCATGTAATATAATACAGGTATCTAGGTCTTGTTAAAGTGATAATCTGTTGAATTTCAACATCCGCCATACTTTTCTCTACGAGAAATTATTTATAGAATAATTAACTTCTTGTATTTTTATTTTTCTAATGATAGGGCAAATGCTTTGCCTAAATAATACAAATAAAAAATTTCCATCAAAAAAGAGGTGATTATCTAAATCTCACCTCTTTTTCGATCTTTTACTTAATTTATTTATAAAAATCTTTATTCAATTGTCATAGCATTGATTTGATCAGCTACTTGCCATACTGGTGTCATCACGTCAAAGCCTTTAATCCTGTTGGTATAACCTGTGTGGAAGACATTTGAGTAGAGTGGGATTTCTGGTAGGTAGTCGTTGTACCATTTTTGGAATTCTTCCCACTTATCTAGGTAAGCTTCCTTATCTCCTGGCTCTGTTCTTCTTAGGGCAGTAGTTACTTCATCCGCCTTTGGATCGTCTACCCTGTTTTTGTTAAATGGACCTTCCTTTGAATAGTATAGCCATTGGTCAAATGGTGTAGCAAAGTCTGTTGCCATTGAGAAGGCTGTATATTCTGCATCTTCCTTAGGGAAGTTGTAAAGGTCTATTAGGGTTGAGAAGGATCCGCTTGTTACGTTATATTCCATTCCAGCTTGTTTAGCATTTGGAGGAAGTTGGTTAGATATTAGGGTTGTAATTGGGGATTGTTCTGCACCATATTGATTTACAACGAGCTTGTTTCCGTTTTCATCATATCTATAGTAGTCGAAGCCTTCTTGGTTTTTGTTAAATTCATCAAGAGCCTTGTCCTTATCCCAAGGAGTTGTTCCATCAGCTTCGAACTTGTATGGAGTTTTGTCAAGAAGTTCATTTGCCTTATCGATATTTAGAACCCAATTTACCAATTCTCCTTCGACGTCTGCTCCTCTTTCCTTATACATCCATTGGCTTGTACCGTACCTACCGTTAGTTACAACACCATAACCACCTAAGAAGGATTGGACGAATTCATTCCTATCCATTAGGCTTGCTATAGCTTGCCTTACTTCCTTGTATTGGGTTGCTCCCCTATCTACTAGGAAGGTTAGGTTTCCATAACCATTTCTCTCGTAAGAACCTACTTGGATTTTGCCATCTTCTGCTGCTTTTTTGAGTTGGTCGATCTTTGATCCGTCAGCTTCGCCTTCCCAAATATCTATATCTCCATTTTCTAGAAGGTCTGGTCCAATGTTCTTGTTTACCAATTGAACAATGATATGAGGAATAGTTGCCTTATCACCTTTGAAGTTTCCTTGGTAGTTTTCATTTAGGTCAAGTCTAACCATGTTGTTTTCGAACTTATCGAACTTGTATGGTCCACAGGTAACCTTAGGGTTAAATCTGTAATCACTTGTAAGCTTGATCATAGCTTCTTCGATGAGTAATCTAGTAGGATCCACGTCTCCGTCTTTACGAGCTTCAAGATCTCCTACTTGATTGTCTAATTCTTCCTTGGCTTCTTTGTATTCGTCACTTTCCTTATCAAGGCCTTCGCTATCTTCTTCGAAGCCTTCTTTTAGGATTTCTATTTGTTTATCTATAGATTTCTTGTAGTCGTCTATATCCTTATCTGTAACTTCATAGCCTTCTTTAACTACAAGCTTCTTTCCATCTTCTGCTACAGCTAGGTTTTCCCCTATATAATGCATTGGGCTAGGTCCTGCGTTTGAAAGGACTTCAACTTCATAATATGGTAGTTGTGAAGGATCTACTGTTAGACTAAAGCTATAGTCGTCATGTTTTTCAATTCCTTCAAAGCTATCTGTCTCACCATTTTTGAAGGCCTTGTAGCCTAAGAGCGCGTCTGCTCCTATATTCATAGATGCAGTAAGTGGGTTAAAGTCCTTGTCTGATTCTAGAAGGATTCCAAATATATAATCATCAGCTGTGATAGGCTCTCCATCTGACCATTTTAGGTCTTTCTTTATGGTATAAGTTGTTGTTCGTGAGCCATCTTCGTTAATCTTTACTTCAGGGTCTTTTTCAAGGGCAGCTGTGTTTGTTTGAAACTTACCTTCCTCGTCAAGAACATAGCAGTCATAGCCGTTGTTTCCTTCTATACCCATGAATCTTCTTACCTTTACGTCGTTTGCATCATTGGCATAGCCTTGGATGAAATCTCCATTTATGGAATCAACTCCCACTACTATAGTGTCATCAGATGTTTGCTTTTCAAAATCTTCTGGAGTCTCTGACACTTTTTCATCTTCTGTTGCTTTTTCAGTCTCTTCATTTTCGCTCTTTTTATCCGCTCCACCCTTGGTTGAATCTGTGCTAGATCCACATGCGGATAGACTTAGGATGAGTCCTAGAGCCATTAGAGATGAATAAACTTTTTTAATCTTCATGCTAACCTTCCTTATTTAATATTTTATGAAATTGTTTACACTCTACCTTTTTTATTCATTTTAGTCAAAGATTTGTGTATAAGTATTAATTTACTTTCTTGTATTTTCACATCTATCTTATAAAGAATTATTGTTATAAAGACATCCTCTAAATAAAAACAACATTTCAAAAATAAATCTTATTCACAGATTATTCGTATAAAGATTTTCTAAAGCACTCAAAGTCCATAATATTGAAATAAATTATGTATTTTTCTAAATTTAATTCTATAAATAAAAAAAGAGCCTACTTCTATCAAGTAGAACTCCTTAAATTTTATTTTTTGTTTTCGTATAATCTGTCTGAATCTGCTCCTACAAGTCTGTAGTATCTTACAGGTAGACCAGAAGAATCTCCCATGTAGCCTTTTCTAGGAGTAACAGCTATTCCATTTTGTCCGTAGGACATGTGGATTATTGTATCATTTGCCCTGTTTAGGATAAATCCAGTGTGTCCAGCGGCTCCCGCACTTGCACCAGGCCTTCCTGATACGAATATATCTCCGTATCTTATCTCACTTTCAGAGATTTCATACAATACCTTGCCTGCTGCTCCTAACTTAAAGAGTGTTTCTGTATTTCCTATAGCTGAGCCTTGTTTTAGGAATCCTCCGTAGATTAGAGACCTATAAACTGCTGATGAACAATCTGCTGCCCAGTCAGATGTTCTATTCTTCCAGTGCATATCATAAGTTAGGCCAGCTCTTCTTCCTGTAAACATCCACTCAATAACCTTATCGAGATTCTTTGAGCCTTTAATGTTATTATCTACTGGCTTTGCAAGACCGTTGCCATCAACCTTGTAGGTTACTCCCCTTTGAGTTACTTCTGTGTTCTTTTGGAGGCCATTTGATGTGAAGTAATAATAATTTCCATCAATCTCCCAAACACCTTCTTGAACGTAACCATTGACATTAGTGTGGTATTTGTTGCCATTAAATTCAAACCAAGCGTTCTTTGGATTTGTAGCAACTCCCCTATTGTCTGTCTTGTAGTATCTTCCTGCAGACATTATTCCTTTATTTTGGGCCATGACTCCATCTTTATCGAATACATAGGTGTATTTGGCTATAGTATGAGCACCTCTTACAAGTTTTCCGTCATTATCACTTCTATAGGTCTTACCATCTATTGCAGCCCAAAAGTTTTTAGGATTTGTAATCCTTCCTTCTTTATCGGTTACATATAGTTTTCCGTCTTTTATTTCTTTTTTGCTAGTTGTAAGAGCTCCTTCGTCATTGAAGTTATAGTAGTCATTTCCAACTTTTGTCACACCCTTATAGATTTTTCCGTTTTCATCTGTGCGATATGTCTTGCCATTTACATTGACCCAAGAGTTTATCTTGGCTGTTAGGATTCCCCTATCGCTTGCTTCATAGTAGGAATCATTTGTAAGAACCTTCTTGTTTGTTTGAAGACTTCCATCATTTGCAAAGTAATACTTCTTACCTTCTATTTCTGTAAGGCCCTTGCTTACATTACCTTCACTATCTTTATGGTATACTTTGGAATTTTCTTCATACCAAGAAGACTCGCTTGTTGATTTATCTTCGCTCCTTGATTTATCCTCTAAGGAAGCTCCCCTATCAGATGTAGAAGTATTAGAATCACGTACTCCAACTTCATTATATATGTCATCGAGACTAGAATTATCATAATAGATGATATCTTTTGAAGTATCTTCCTTTACTTTTTTATCATCTGCTGGTCCCTTGTCTCCAGAAATCTCCTTAACAGAGATCTCTTGTTCAGGAGCAAGTTCCTTCTCGCTAGATTCATCAGCCTCATCTTCTGTATCATTTTCTTCTTTACTATCAGCTTCTAGCTCTTCGCCACTTGTCTTATTATATCCCATCTCTTCTAAGTCAGATAGGATCATATCAAGGTTTTCTTCATCGTATGTAGCTATATCATTATCTTCGCTAGTTGAAGCTTCATCTTCTCCTAAATCTTGTGATAAATTATCATCAACATCTTGTTTATAGTCTTCTTCTGCATATGAATATGTTCCTGACATCAAAGCCTGAGATATAAACAGTGTTGATGCTAAAAGTATTGTTTTATTTACCTTCTTCATCTCTACCTCTTCCATAAAATTTTAATTACAAATTAATTACAAATAATCTATAGTATTTAGCTATTTTTCCTGTATTTTGGTATTTCAAGAATATTATAGACTATTTCAATCAAAATTGCAACAAAAAGGTTACAAAATTTCTCTATTTTTTGAAATTTTTATCAAATTTTTATAAAAAATATAAATTTCCCTCCAAAAAATAGTACAATTATTAAAAACAAGCAAAAAGGGTATCATATTAAAAACGGAGGGATATATGAAAAAAAGAAATATATTATTAGCATTTGCTCTTATTCTAGCTCTAAGTTCATGCCAAAACTTGGAAGGATCTAATAAGGGAAATGTATCAGAGAAAACAATAGAAGATGCGCTAGCCGAAGGAAACGAAAACGGTAAAGACTCCGACTTGATTGATGACAAGGACGAGGATTCAAATAATGAAGATAAAGATTCAAGTGAAGATAAAAAAGAAGAGAAAAAGGGCGACAGTTCTGATAAAAATGTAGAAGATGCTCTTACAAACATCAATTACGACGATATCAGAAAATATATAACAGATATCGGAGAATTCGACCCAAAAGTCCTAGATGAATTAACAGATGACGATATCAAAGAATACTATCTACGTGCCAAATCTGCAAGTAATAAGACAGGTTATTGGGATGTGAAGGACTTCTTCTTCCAAGAACTTGCCAAAGACTATAGAGAATACTCAAACAAATTCCCACTAGATTCTATAGAAGAGTTATATAACTGGCCTAAAAGCACTGATAAAGTTACAGATAAGTACGCTGACGAAAGAAAGTTCATAGCAAATCTTGGCTATGATCAAGCAGAAATAGACAATATGTCTGATAAGAAGCTTGAAGAAGCCTTTAAGAAAGCCTATGACGAAAATCCAGAAGGCCTTTACAATGACTATATAGAAATAGTTGGCAAAAATAATTTCGACAAAAACGAAAGTCCTACTAATGAAGTAAAAGCAGTAGAATCTAGCCAAAATGTAGAGAAATTTGCAGAAAATCAAAGTGATTATGATGAATTTAAAAGAAGCCTAGTTGAACTTTACGAATTCGACCCTGATGTAGTGGCTCAAATGACTAACGAAGACATAGACCTAGCAGCAAGTCGTGGCCAAAAAATCCTAGAAGAAACCGGCTACGGTGACATAGGTCTAATAATAAATGAACTAGCAAAAATGTATCCAGGTTCATCTACAATGTATCCTGGTGAATAAGGTTAAAAGAGGTTGTTGCAAAATTGTGAGTATTCATGTACCATCGTTAGAATGTTATCTTAGGAGTTACCTCTCCTGGCCGGTAGGTCAGTTTGTGCCTGTCGGCTGGTGGAGTCGATTAGCCAGTCGGCTACTCCATGGGGATTATTCTAACTGTGGTGGAATGATTTATTAATTATGCAACAGCCTCTTTTTAATTCTTATAAATTATTATAGTAAATATTTCATTTTCATAATCTACAGAAAAACCATAAGCACAATCATCTAAGAGGCTTTCCACTATATACATTCCCATCCCTCTAGATTTAGACGTATTTGAAGATACAAATGGTTTTTTGATATTGTTTAGTATATCCGAATCTATTCTTGTAGGATAATTTTTTATGACAATATCAGAAGAAAACTCGATCTCTATTTTTCCATAATCATCGGTATATTCTATGGCATTTTTAAGGATATTATCGAATACTATTCTAAAATGATCATAATCTATTTTATCTAATCTAGAACCCTTAATACTCAGATATATCTTCTTTTTTTCTAAGAGATCTGTATGGTTAATTATAGATTCATCCATTATAGATCTTAGGTCAAGTTTTTCTAATATAGGTTCTTCATCCAGTTTATTTAGGTAGAGCAAATCTCCTATCAAGACTTGAAGATTAATTAATTTATCTTTTAATTTTGGTAAGTATATATCTCTATCTTTGTATTTTCCTATATTTTCTATCATTCCATCTGCTAACAATATAGCTGCTTGAACTGGAGTTTTGAGCTCATGAGATGCTGATTTGAAGAATACTTCTCTTTTTTCACTTGATTTTTCAAGACTTTTGTAATTTTCTGTAAGTGCCTTATAAGTTTCTTTGATATTTTCTGATAATTCTTCTATTTCGTCATTGGTATGGATGTCTAAATCATATGAAATATTTCTATTATCTCTAGATTCTCTTGTAAATTTACTCATCTTTAGAATTGGATCTGTAATAGATTTTGAATAAATTCTATTTAAAAGAAAGACTATTATTACAACTAGCAAAAATATAATTGGAAAGGCTGATATTATAGTACTTTTTACCCCAGTTAGATCATCAAACAATAGAGGATAAGTGCTTATATATATCCCCGAGTCCTTATAAGTTATTAACATAAAACTTATTGCCGACCTATCTTTTTTTCTGGATACAGACTTAATAAGTATTGAATCTCTTATTTCTTTCACAAAAATGGAATCATCTGAGTCGACTTCCACATAATCTAGCCCTTTTATATCTACAAAATCCTCCAATGATTTTAATAAGTCTTCCTTTATATGGAAGAATTTGTTTTTAAAGACTTCTTCATCAAATGAGCCTTTAGAATTTTCTAAGTATTGTAGAAAATTTAAAATATTTTTATTTTTTATCTTGATAATGGTATCAAAATTTAGACCTGATAAACGAACCTCGTCACTATTATTCTTTTTGTATAAGGAAATCATCCCTTCTTTTGCCACATCTCTTGCACTATCGTAAGATATATCCTTCACAAAAGATTCATGAACCTTAAGGGCTAAGTCTTCATTTTCTTGGTTCTTCTTCTCTAAATAAATATTAGGCATAAAGAATATCATATAGGAAAATACTATAAAGCATATCAAAAGAGTCAGTATTATGTTGTATATGAAATTTTTCTCACTTATATTTAGCTTAGGCTTCTTCATTAAATTTGTACCCTACTCCTACAAGAGTTTTTATATACTCCTTCGGTAGTTTTTTCCTGAGATTTTTTATATGAGAATCTATGGTTCTAGTAGAACCATAAAATGTAGTGTCATATAAGCTAGTTATTAGGTTCTCTCTAGAAAAAACCTTTTTTTTATTCTCTATAAATAATTTCATTAGCTGAAATTCTGTAACTGTTAGTTTTAGGTCTTTGCCGTCATACAATAGCCTAAATCCATCATTATCTAGTACAAGACCATCCTGAGATAAGTTATAATTATTACCTCTCCTTTGTAAAATCATTTCTATTTTCTTTATGAGTAAAATAGGTTGAACAGGCTTTATAATATAGTCGTCACAATATAGGTCAAAAGCCTCTATCTGCGTATTTATATCTTCTAAGGCTGTAAGCATTACTACATTAGTATTTTTTATTTTTTTATTCTTTCTAATAAATTCTAGTACCTCAAGACCACTTTTCCCATTTACCATTATATCCAATATTGCTACATCAAATTTTTTTTCATTTAAAATTTCAATCGCTTCATTTCCATCATCAGTGACAGTTACAGAAAAATCAGCGATTTTTAAATATTCAGACAATACTTCTCTAATATCTATTTCATCTTCTAGAAATAGTATACTTTTCATACAATCACCCCTAGTTTGATTATATAGTATTTTCAGAAAGATATGAATTAATTATCTCTTCTCTTATTTTTCCTTATAGCCAAAACCATCATAATTAAGGATATTAGAATTAGTAATATTAATCCTTGGATGAAAGTATAATTTACGATTCCCTTGGATATTTCATCCAAATATTCTGCTGATGAAAAGTGACTTGTTGGAATAGCTCTAGCAATATATCTTACGGATTCTGGCATATCATCTACAGAAATTCCCATCATTCCACTTAGAATCATAGTTAAAAAATATAAAACCATAGTTAAACCGAAAGATAAGGAATATTTTTTTGTATATAGGCAAATAGCATAGGCTAAGAAGAAAGAGCTCATATCTATCAAACTTACATATATAGTGTGTCTTAATAATTCTATCATAGTAAATTCTACATTGAAAGCATTCATGATTATTAAAAAATATATGATAGTGCATATTAGAAAAAATATATAGTAAATCAAAAACTTATACTTAGCCATAACAAACTGTTTTATGGAAAAAAGCTCTAATCTATCATAAACTCCTTCTTCCATATCCTTAGCTGTAATACTGGCGTGACCAATCAAAAATATAGATAAAGGTGATATTATGTTTATAGTTAAAGTTATACTCCTTTTAGCTTCTGATACATACTGAATTGGTAGCTTTGAACCAACACCAACTATGATTAGGGATGCCATAAGCAAAGGAAAAACTAAGCCGAAAAATATTGTTGCATAGTTTTTCAATAATAATTTAGTTTCATACTTTATTATATACTTATTCATCATATCCCTCCTTAGATAATGCATTCAATACAGTAAGTTCTATGGACTCATTTAGTCTTTCAAAATTTTGATTATTTTCAACAAGCTTATTGATCAGATCTTTTTCTCTAGTACTGTCATCAAAACCTGCAGCTATCTTATTAGTCATAGAAGCTATCCTATCTTCTTTCCCTATCAAGCTATTTGTTATATCATTATCCTCAGTTAGTATCACTGACTTCGCGCAATATTTATTGAACATCTCTTTCTTAGATCCAAAAAATAAAACCCTTCCTTTGTGGATATATAGGAGCTTATCACAAATATTTTCAAGCTCTTCATAGTAGTGGCTTACTAAAAGTATGCTAGTACTCTTGCCCTTGTAATAATCCAAAATCTTCTCCATCAGCATCTGACGAGTTACAAAATCAAGTCCAGTAGTCACTTCATCGAACATCGTTATAGGAGAATCCTTCCACATAACTAAGATAAGAGTTAGTTTTTGTTTTTCTCCCCCTGATAGTTCTTTAAAAGATTTTTTTAATAGTTTTTTAAAATCAAAAAACTCTATTAATTCTGATAAACTTTTATCATTTTCAATTTTACTATTAGCAACCATTTGAATAATATCCCTAGTAGATACACTCTCAGAATAATTATTAAATTGCATATGAACGGCAATCTCTTGCCTAGGTATACCCGTTACTATATTTCCACTAAAGGGAATGATTCCAAGAATAGCCTTGATGAGTGTTGTTTTTCCAGCTCCATTTGAGCCAATTATTCCTATCTTCTCCCCATCTTTAAATTCTAATTTCTCCTTAATATCCAATACTTTTTTATCCCCATAGGAGACTTTTAAATTATCTATTTTAATCATATCTTGCTCCTTACATCTATATAATAAATCAAAGATGTGGATTTTAAGTGCAGATAGTTTAGATTTTTTGTAAAATATATAGGTAAAGCTCCATTGATTTAACATTGTATAAAAATAGATGCCACTTTTCATAAATCAGCATCCAATATCTAAATTATTTTAAATTTTAACAAAAAGGCAAAACCAAATAGCCTTATCCTGATCTATCACCCTATGCCTTAAGCCCTTGGGAATAAAAAGAAAATCTCCCTTTTTCATCCTTACTATCTCCGTTTCTGTTTCAATGGAAGCTAGTCCTTCCATAAGAATAACAAACTCATCCTCATCTTGAACCATATAGTCTGTCACTTGGTTGAGGGACATGGTCCTAAGAGCCCTGACCTTCTCATTTTCAAAAATTCCCTCCTCAACTTCTTCTAACTCAGAAAACTTTATATGATCAAGTAAATTAAAAACCTCCATCAAATCTCCTCCTATTTTAGTCCATCTATACCCTTTTCAAAAGTATTTTATTTACATTTAAATTTATTCCTTCTCTCCCTAAAATAAAAAATCTCCCATTTAGTTACACACTAGTTGAGAGATTAAAATATCATAGCTTATTCTATTTTGTAAGATAATCCTTGTAGAAGCTTAAGTCTTGAACTACTTCCAAAGCTCCCTTGTACTTTCCTTCCTTATCTCTTACAGCATAGTAAGTAATTGACGTATCTTTGCCTCCTATAGGTCTAACTATTCTAAACTCGTCTCTTTTGCCTACTTTGAAGTCCTTGATTAGTCCTCTTACTATAGGTTCTACCTTGGGTGGGTGGCAGGAATATACTGGGCGGCCTAGGGCACTTTCTGGTCTTTTGAAGACCTTACTTCCCTCATGGTCGTTGAAGTAGGTATTTATATCCTTATCATCGACAAAGGTGATTTCTACATCCATTGTGTCAAATATTGCTTCGATTTGATCGTAGCTTAATTTGCCTTTCTTGAAAGTGACAAAGCCATCTTCTTCTTTGCTTTCTTTTTCTTCACTTTCTATTTCTTCGTATGAGATTAGGGAGTGGTAGTAGTCTTTTAGGTCCTTGTAGAGTAAGTCTAGGTCTTCCCCGCTTACATTTTCTTCCAAGAGGGGGTAAAGGATATTATCTTCCTTGTAGGTCATCTCTTCTGCCCTTTGGATAGCTTTATCTAGGGCTTTCTCGTCTTTTTTCTTTACAGCTTTTCTAATAGCCTTAGCTATTTCTATGTCTACAGCCCACATCACATCTGATGGGCCCGGTTTATTGTATTTTACTTTAAGGAGGGGATAGATTAAATCTCCCTTTTTCTTGTAGTGACTTCCTATAGCCATTAGCTTATCGTAGTCTTTATCTTCTTTGGCCTCGTTTATTATTTCTTTTACCTTGTCGTTTTCTCTTTCCATGTAGGATATAAATGGATCTATACTTCTTTCCTCACTATTTTCCTTGTGGGTCATCCCATGAAAGAGGGAAGAGTGGACATCGCAAAGTTTTCTTACTTCGTCC
Organism: Anaerococcus marasmi; assembly: GCF_900290195.1. Lineage (GTDB taxonomy): Bacteria > Bacillota > Clostridia > Tissierellales > Peptoniphilaceae > Anaerococcus > Anaerococcus marasmi. The sequence goes on from NZ_OLMF01000004.1 coordinate 1,448,510, forward strand.
TTATCGATTCCAGATTGTAGGAGTTCTTCTTCTGCATCCATTATCTCTGATGATGAGACTCCTTGGAAATTTTCTTTGAAATCTTTCCTTACATTTTCTAGGTCCTCTCCTTCAGAAAGTCTTGTGATATAGGATTTGACAAGTTCTTTTCTCCTAATAACCTCTGGGTCTAGTGAAGAATCAGAAACTTTGTAACCATAGTTTTCTATTTTATCTTCTAAATTTTCTATGCCCATGATGCCCGCTCCCCTTTTGAGCGATGTTTTCTTGCCCATACTTTTAAGCAAGAGTGGGTTATCTAGGCCCTTAAATCCTATTTCTGTGAGTATATCCTTAAGTTCTGGATTTTCTTCTATTAAATCAAAAACTGTTTTATTTATATCAATTTTCATACTTGCCTCCATATCTTTAACTGATTTTATTATATAACTATTGAGAATGGTAATCAGTAACATATGTTACATGGCAAAGAAAAAGAACCCCGCATTAACGAGATCCTTATTTCATTTTTTCTAATTCTATACTAAATTTTTGTAAGATTTTTTTCTCAATTCTTGATACTGTCATCTGGCTTATGTCCAAGGTATTTGCTATGTCTACCTGGGTTCTTCCTTCGTAGTATCTGAGTTCTAAGATTTCTTTTTCTAGGTCATTTAATCTTTCTTTTGACTTATCAATCAGATCTTTAAGTTCTATTGAGTCGAAGTTCTTATCTTCTTCTCCAATCATATCTGATAGGTCAATGGCGTTTTCTCCCTTTTGGACTTGATATTTCATGTCCAAGGATTGTGGAGTGTAGACCTTGCTCGCTTCCATAGTCTCTAGTATTGTCTCCTCATCTTCTCCCAAATAGTCAGCTATATCCGCTATGGTTGGTGTTCTTTGAAGTTCTTGTGGGAGGATTTTTTTGGCTGTATTGATCTTTTTGTAGAGATTCTGTATCCTACGAGGAACTCTTATTACCCAACCCTTATCCCTAAAGTATCTCTTAAGCTCTCCCATTATGGTTGGAGTCGCAAAGGATGAGAAGGCAAAGCCCTTGGTTGGATCGTATCTTTCTACAGCATAGATCAAGCCTAGGCTTGCTACCTGGTAGAGATCGTCTTTTTCGATTCCCTTTCCTACATATTTGTTGGATAGGATATCGACTATATACATATGTTCTTCTATAAGCTCATCTCTTAGTTTTATGTCGCGAGTTTCATAATACTCTTCGAATTTTTCTTGAATGGCCTCTTTGTGCTCTTTTTTGCTTGACTTAGACATTATTCTGCCCTTATTGTAAGTAGAATCTTTTCATCTTCGATTTCTAGTTCATCACATAACTCTTCTAGGATTAAGTCTCTCATAGAAAGGGCTCTTGGCTCAAGCTCTCTGTCCTTTCCTCTTACTTCTACCTTAAGGTTTTTCTCTTCTGCATAGAAGTTTACTGTGATGTCTTCTTGATTTAATTTGTAATTAACTGCCTCAGATACTACTACTCTTATATCTTCGACTTCTTCTATATTAAAGCCCAAATCTGAGGCAAGGCTTGCTGCAAAGAGCCTCAATGATTTGATATAGAGGCTATTTGCAGGGATTTTAATGCTTATTTTTTCCATATTACACCATCTCAAATATTTCTGTAAGATCTGTAATCTTGAAAAGCTTTAAAATATTTTCTTTCGGATTGATTATTTTTACTTTTTTTCCTCTTTCCTTATTTATCTTATATATTTTCATGAACATACCAAGACCTGTTGAGTCAAGATAGTCAAGATTTTTGATATCTATTAATATGTCTTTGTTCACAGTTTCTATTTCATCTTCTATAAGAGATTTGAACTCTTCTTCTGAATATACATCGAGATCTCCAGAAAGATCTAGCACTAACTTGTCATTTTCGTCTGTAATATTTGCCTTAAACATCTTCTTCCTCTTCTTCTAAAGTGCTATATTTAGTTACTGAAACAATTCTGTCATTTTCATCTGTAAGGTTTTTAAGCTTAACACCTACTGTGTTTCTACCTGTTATAGATATATCCCTTACATTTAATCTTATCATATCACCTGATAGAGACACCATCATTATATCATTATCTAGGTCGACTGGTAAAGTATCTATGATTTTTCCAGTTTTTTCTGTAACCTTGTGGCATTTGACACCCTTACCACCCCTGTTTTGATTTTTAAAATTGTTAAAGGAAGTCTTCTTGCCGTAGGCGTTTTCTGTTACTACAAGAAGATAGGTCTCATCGCCTTTTATATTCATTGATACAACTTCGTCTCCCTTATCGAGCTTGATTGCCCTTACACCCTGGGCTATTCTTCCCATAGATCTAAGATCAGCTGAATTAAATTGGATGGTCATACCATTTTTAGTTGATATTATTAGCTCTTCTTCCTTATCTATTTGTCTAACTGAGATTAACCTATCGTCTTCTTTTAGTGAAATGGCTATGATTCCATTTTTCCTAATATTGGTGAAGTTTTCGGCATCAGTTTTCTTGATTGTACCCATCTTGGTTTGAAGGACTATTTGGCTATCCTTATTTAATTCAGATAGGGTCATCATTTCTGTAATCTTTTCTCCAGATTCTAGCTTTAGGATATTTATAATAGCTGTTCCTCTTGATTGGCGGCTTCCTTCTGGAACTTCGTAGGTCTTTAGGGAGTAGACCTTACCGAAGGATGTGAAGAATAATAGGTCTTCGTGGGTATTGGTTGTCTTTATCTTCTTGATAAAGTCTCCTTCTTTGGTATTTCCTGCAGCTATCCCCTTGCCACCCCTATTTTGAACCTTGTAGGTATCTATAGGGAGCCTTTTGATATATCCATCTTTAGTTAGGGTAAGGAGAACATCTTCTTTTTCGATTAGCTCTTCTATGTCTATTTCACCCTCATCTGGGATAATCTTGCTTCTCCTGTCATCAGAGAATTTCTCTTTTATTTCTTCCATCTCATCGATTATTAGATTGAGGAGGTTTCCTTCTGAATTTAGGATAGAAAGTAGATATGCTATAGTCTCTTCTAGCTCTTTGTTTTCTGCATTTAACTTGTCAATTTCAAGTCCTGATAGTCTTTTAAGTTGCATATCAAGGATGGCTTGAGATTGCTTGTCTGTAAGGCCGAATTTTTCAAAGAAGATTTTCTTAATCTCATCATTATCATAAGAAGATCTGATTATTCTTATTATTTCATCGATATTATCGATTGCTATTATAAGACCTTCTACAATGTGTTTTCTAGCCTTAGCCTTGGATAGGTCAAAACTTGTCCTTCTAGTTACTACATCCTTTTGGTGGTCGATGTAGTATTCGATTAATTCCTTGAGATTTAAAACCTTAGGCACCCCATCTACTAGGGCTAGGTTTATTATTCCGAAAGTTGTCTCAAGCTGAGTGTATTTGTATAGGTTATTTAAGACGATATTTGCATTAGAGTCTCTTTTGATCTCTATTACAATTCTCATTCCCTTTCTGTCTGACTCATCCCTAATATCAGATATGCCATCAATTCTCTTATCTTTGACAAGGTCTGCTATTTTTTCGATTAGTCGGGACTTGTTTACCTGGTAAGGAATTTCTGTAATTATGATTCTTTCCCTATTTTTCTTAAAGGGTTCGATTTTACAAACAGCACGGAGCTTTACCTTGCCTCGTCCTGTACTATAGGCATCCTTTATTCCTGATTTACCGAGGATGTAGGCTCCTGTTGGAAAGTCTGGTCCTGGTATTATTTTATTTAAATCTTCTATGGAAATCTCAGGATCTTTCATATAGGCTATACAGGCCTCAATTGACTCTCCTAGATTGTGAGGAGCCATATTTGTAGCCATACCTACAGCTATACCATTTGATCCATTTACAAGGAGGTTAGGAAATCTTGAAGGAAGGACAACTGGTTCCAATTCTTCTTCGTCGAAGTTTGGCATAAAGTCGACCGTATCCTTGTTGATATCTCTTAGCATCTCCTTGGCGATCTTGCTCATTCTAACTTCTGTATAACGCATAGCAGCTGCGTCATCTCCGTCTATTGAACCGAAGTTACCCTGACCTTGGGCCAAAGGATATCTAGTTGAGAAGTCTTGGGCAAGTCTTACCAAGGCATCGTAGATGGCACTATCACCGTGAGGGTGGTATTTACCCATTACATCACCGACTACCCTGGCGGATTTTCTAGTAGGCTTATTTGGATCAAGTCCTAAGCCTTCCATTCCGTAGAGGATTCTCCTATGAACTGGTTTTAGACCATCTCTTACATCTGGAAGGGCCCTAGATACGATTACACTCATGGAGTATTCGAGATAGGAGTCCTTCATCTTCTTTTCTAGGTCTACATTAATAATATTGTTATCTTCTATCATTTTGCCTCCTATACGTCAATGTTTGATACGTACTTGGCGTTTTCTTGAATAAAGTTACGTCTTGGTTCTACCTTCTCTCCCATTAGAAGTGAGAAAGTATCATCTGTACTAGTTGAATCTAAGTCTTCATTAACTCTTAGAAGAACTCTGTGATCTGGATCCATTGTGGTATCCCATAGTTGATCTGCATTCATCTCACCAAGACCCTTATATCTATTTATCTTATACTTATCAGCCTTGATTTCCTTAAGGACCTTATCTCTTTCAGCATCTGTGTATACATAGCGTTCATTTCTGCCGTGACTGATCTTATATAAAGGTGGTTGGGCAACATATACATGGCCTTCGTCTATTAATGGCTTCATGTATCTGTAGAAGAAGGTCAAAAGAAGGGTTCTGATGTGGGCACCATCGACGTCGGCATCGGTCATGATTATAATTTTACCGTAGCGGAGTTTGGATATATCAAATTCCTTGCCTATTCCTGTACCGAAGGCTGTAATCATAGCCTTAATTTCTTCTGAATTTAAGATCCTATCTAGATTGGCCTTTTCTACGTTCATAATCTTTCCTCTTAGAGGAAGGATAGCTTGAATTCTATTATCCCTTCCACCCTTAGCAGATCCTCCCGCAGAATTACCCTCGACTATGAAGATTTCATTTTCGGAAAGGTCGGTTGATTGGCAGTCTGCAAGCTTTCCTGGAAGAGTTGTCGAATCTAGGATAGATCTTTTCCTAGTTAAGTCTCTTGCCTTTCTTGCAGCTTCTCTCGCTCTTCTGGATGCTAGGGCCTTTTCTATTATATTTTTGGCAGGTTTTGGATTTTCTTCTAGATAAGCTTGAAGTCTCTCACTTACGAATGTATCCACAGCTCCCCTTACCTCTGAGTTTCCAAGTTTAGCCTTGGTTTGTCCTTCAAATTGTGGGTCTGATATTTTGATGGAAACTACAGCAGTAATTCCTTCTCTTATGTCGTCACCTTGAAGGTTTTCGTCATTTTCTTTTAGGAACTTAAAGTTTCTAGCGTAATCATTTACTGTTCTTGTTAGGGCTGACCTAAAACCTGATAGGTGGGTTCCACCTTCTGGTGTGTGGATATTATTGGCATAGGTTAGGATATTTTCACTGTAGCCATCAGTGTATTGAAAGCTTACTTCTACTTCTATGTCTTCTTGCATCCCATCAAAGTGAGGAACTTGATCCATAATTGGAGTCTTATTTCTATTAAGATATGTTACAAATTCCTTGATTCCACCTTCATATTTGAAGCTTTCGGAAAAGTCTTCCCTCTCATCTTCTAGGATTATTTCCACTCCCCTATTAAGGAAGGCCATTTCCCTAAACCTATTTTCTAAAGTTTTCCTATCAAATATTGTTGTATCAAAAATCTCTCCATCTGGCTTGAATGTTATAGTTGTACCAGTCTCATCCGTATCTCCTACAATTTCCAAATCACTTGTGACTTCTCCCTTGGCAAAAGTCATCTTGTAGATATGGCCATCTCTTTTTACTTGAGCTTCCAAGTATTCACTTAGGGCATTTACTACAGAAACACCTACACCGTGAAGTCCTCCTGAAAACTGATAGGCAGAGTCATCGAACTTACCACCTGCGTGCAATACTGTAAGGACTGTCTCGAGCGTTGATTTGTGAGTTGTAGGATGTTCTTTGACAGGTATTCCCGAACCGTCATCCTCGACTTTTATTACATTATCTTTACTTACTGTTACCTTTATGTAGTCACAACGACCTGCCAAGGCTTCATCTACAGAGTTGTCAACGACTTCGTAAACTAAGTGGTGAAGTCCCTTTTCACTGGTCGAACCTATATACATACCAGGTCTTAGTCTAACTGGTTCTAGTCCTTCCAAGACCCTGATATTGCCAGCATCATAATTGTTATCTTGCATACTATTCCTTTCTAATCTTTCCATCTAAGATATATGAAATCTTTTCCTTATCTACGTACTCCAAGCTCTTGGTATTAGTTGCAGTTATTATTGTCTGAAAACCCTTGAGGTTTTCTAACAAAAACATAGACCTTTTCTCATCTAATTCTGAAAAGACATCATCAAACAAAATGACAGCCTCATCACCTGTCACTTCCTTAATCAACCTTACTTCTGCAAGTCTAATGTTTAAGATAGCCGAACGCTGTTGGCCTTGAGAAGCAAAGCTTTTGGTATTTTTACCATTTATACTTATTTCAATCTCATCCCTATGGATTCCTCTTTGGCTTGTAAGATATTTAAAATCTAAGTCTCTCGCCGATCTAAAAACTTCCTCATATTCTCTAAGACTTGAAGCTTCTATATCAGCCTTATAGCTTAGTTTTAACTCTTCCTTATTTGATGTTAGAGATGAGTGAAATTCTCTAGAAAATTTATCAATAATTTTGATGAATTTATCCCTAGTCCTATATATCTTGTACGAAAGTTTGCTAAGAGACTTATCGAAAGCCTCTAGCTGTTCCTCAAAGTAGGGAGCCTTTTGTTTTTTCAAAAGCTTATTTCTTTGATAGAGAATCTTATCGTAATCTCTCTTGTTGGCCTTATAAGATAGATCAATTTCTTCTATAATTTCATCGATTAAATCTCTCCTACGACTTGGACCATCCTTAATTATTCCGAGATCTTCTGGAGTAAATAATACAATCTTGAAAAGAGATCTTAAATCTTTCCTCCTATCATATTTTACTCCATTTACGAAAATACTCTTATCATTATCCTTTACTTCTATGAGAACTTCCTTAAAAGACCTGCCCTTTCTTATAGTTCCAGCTAGCTTCATCTGACTTTGAGAAAACCTAATTATATCCTTATCTCTAATCTTCTTAAAGCTTGACGCATTGGCCAGATAGTAGACACTTTCTAAAAGATTAGTCTTGCCCTGGGCATTATCTCCTATAAAGATATTGGAGTCTTTATTAAATTCTACATTTTCATAAAAATAATTCCTAAAATTATTTAACTTTAAATCTTTGATCCGCATTATACAATTGTAATAGAAAAATCATCAAATTCGACTACATCTCCCTTGTAAAGCTTTCTTCCTGCCACAAAGCAAGGACTTCCATTTACAAGTACTCCTTCTTCCTTTATTATAACTTTGGCAAGACCTCCTGTAGGGATAATGTTGCTTGCTTTTAGTAAATCTTTTAATTTTATCTCTTCACTTTCAAATTCAATTTTTCCCATAGCTACCTCAATTCGCAAGTCTTACTGGAAGAACTAGATAGGTAAAGTCCTCATCTTCGTAAGTTGAATTTTCTGGATATATTAGGCATGGATTTAGGGATGATTTGAAGTTTAACTTTATCTTTGATGAGTCACAAGCCTTTACACCTTCTTGCATATACCTAGCATTAAAGGCTATCTCTAGATCACTTCCCTTTTGCTCTACATCTATAGCTTCCCTAACATCTCCTATCTCTGAGTTTGATTTTATAAGCATAACATTATCAGAAAGCTCTATTTTAATAAGGTTGGCTCTTCCTGGATCTGATAGGACTTGGGCACGATCTAGGGAATTGATCAACTCTCTCTTATCAAGTATAACACTAGTTTCTGAAATATCGTTTATAATATTTCTATAGTCGATAAAGTTTTTGTCAATTACCTTGCATTGCATGGTAGTGCTTCCGCTTGAAAATATTAGGTCATTTTCATTTTTATATAGCTTACTTGTCAAATCGTCAGAAATAATCCTAGACCATTCTAATAGTGATCTTTTAGGTATGATATATTCACTGTCTTCGTAGTCTGTTGGGTAAGCTAGTTTTACCTTCTTTAGGGAAACCCTGTAACCATCTAGGGCTACCATATTTAAGTATCCTTCTTTTAGTTCAAATAATATTCCTGTTAGGGCAAGTTTAGTTTCATCTAGACTTGTAGCAAACTCTGTCTGTCCTATAGATCTTTTAAGGATGTCATTATCTATTTCTATAGCCTTAGTTTCTGGAATATCTAAATCATTTTTGTCATAATAGTCGAAGGCTATTAGGTTAAAGCTTGAAGATTGACATTTTATAGAGATTTTGCCATCTTTGTTTTCTATTATAACTATGTCGTTTGGGAGTTTTCTTACTATATTTGAGATTAGACTTGCCTTAACAGCCATCTCTCCTTCTTCGTCTACTACAGCTTCTACATTTGTCTTTATAGATATTTCACCATCAAAGGCTCTTAGTGAAAGAGAGTTATCAGAACACTCAAAGTATATTAATTCATGTATCTGTATATTGGTACTCTTTGAGACAGCTTTCATCGCAATCGTAATTGCATTCATTAAATCTTGCTGATTGATTTTAAATTTCATGGTTACTCCTTAACTTATTATATATACTTAGTAGTATTATTAGTAGGGCCTGTATAAATGTGGATAAGTTTATATAAAGGCTAAATGTAGCCAAATATCTCTATTGATAACTTGGGCATAATTAAAGGATAAAAGCCTTAGTTTTCCACACTTTCCACAGGATGAAAATCGAAGATAAAAACTTTTGACTTATCAACAAACTTATCCACAGGCTTATAAACAATCTACTCTGTTATCTCCTTCAAAAGAGATTCTATTTCATCTTTGAAGTTATCGTCTTCATCAATTTGTTTTTGAATTTTATCGATCCCATGCATGACAGTCGTATGATCTCTGTCAAAGGCGTTGGATATTGTTACTAGTGAATCTTCTAATATTTCTCTTGATAGGAACATGGCTATTTGTCTAGGATTTACTATTTCTTTTTTCCTTGATTTTCCCTTTATATCAGATAATTTGATTCCATATTTATCAGCCACAAACTTTTGTATATCATCTATGCCTACGCGTTTCTTCTTATCCTTTACTCTAGTAGCAACTCCCTTTATGGCATCTTCCATGGTTACCACTTCTCTATTATCGCTTTTGGCATAGGCAATGGCGGTAGATAAGGCTCCTTCGAGATCTCTAATATTTGTATCTATATTTTCCGCTATATAAAAGAGAATATTATTATCTATATAGGCGCCTAACTGGTCGAGTTTTTTCTGTAGTATTGCAACTCTTGTTTCAAAGTCAGGCTTTCCAATATCGACTATAATTCCCCAAGAAAACCTTGATATTAACCTATTTTCTAAATGTTTAATTTCCTTTGGTGGTCTATCAGATGATATTACTATTTGCTTGCCTGTATTATAGAGGTCGTTAAAGGTATGGAAGAATTCCTCCTGGGTACCTTCTTTTCCAGCAATGAATTGGATATCATCTATAAGAAGGATATCAACTGACCTATACTTTTCTCTGAACTTCTCGTTTTTAGTTGATCTAAGTGCTGATATCATCTCATTTGTAAACTTTTCACTTGATAGATACATTACATAGGCATCATCCCTATTATCTAAGATCTCGTGGGCAATTGCTTGCATCAGGTGGGTTTTACCTAGACCACTTTCTCCATATATAAATAAGGGATTGTAAAGTCTTGCTTGGGACTTATTTGAAATATTTTCTGCTACAGCTTGGCTAACGCCGAGTGCGTATTGGTTTGACTTACCTTCCACGAAGTTTGCGAAAATATTCTCTTCTTCTAGTTGAGGTCTTGGAAATGAATTTACCTTACTTATTCGCATCTGGCCATTTGGATCATAGTCTTTTCCGAGTGTTATTACCTTATTATAATTATCGGAATCTTTTGCAATTACAGAAACCTTAAGGTCCTTTCCTGTCTTGTCTTTTATATTATCAAGAGCGATCTGAAGTTGAGGAATCCAGATTTTATCGTAGATAAAGAGGGTGTCCTTTTTTGGAACTTCTAGATATAGGGTCTCGTTATATAAATTTAAGGGTTTCAGAATGCTAATCCATGTATCGAATTGTTGAGTATCGGTAACATGCATTTTCATTTCATTTTTTAATTCATCTGTAATGTATTCTAGATTCGTCATCCATACTACCTTCCTTCTAAAGTTATGCACAAGGGATGAAGCTTAAAATATTAAAAGTTAAGCAAGAAAAATTAACTTATCCCCAAAAATAGGATAACTTGTGGATAACTTTGATGTTGATAATTCTTTTTGCTAAATTTTAGGCTTTATAGGGACAAATCCTAAGAAAAATCTTGTCAGCTTGGATTTTATCCACATAAAAATGTTAAATTATTGCAAAAAACATAGTTTTACATATACTTTTACACAGCTAATTATACTATAATCAAGCGATTTAATCAACTTATCCACATTTTTTATTATATTTTTGGGAAAACTTATTTTCGCACTTTTGAAAAGTCGGAAATTATAGTGGATATGTGGATAAGTCTGTGTATTTATTTAAATTTCTTCATACTTTTTTTAGAATGCACTGATTTAAGCCAAGAATAAAATAGATAATCGATGGTTTTTAAATTTTATTCACAAGAGTTTTCTGTTTACAACTTGTGTAAAAATATTCTTTCCCCAAATTTATCCACAATGCAAATTTATACGAGATTATCCCTATTAAATGATTATTTATCCAAAGGTTTAATGAATATATTATGTATAGGTAAATTCATCTACATATATGGAAAATTAATAGAATATTTTTTGCCTATATATCTTGACAGATTAGCTTTATTTCAATATAATAGTATGAGTCAAAAAAAGAGTAGGAGGTGTAAGCATGAAGAGAACTTATCAACCAAATAGAAGAAAGAGATCTAAAGATCACGGCTTTAGAAAAAGAATGTCAAGCCCAGGCGGTAGAAGAGTGCTTAAAGCTAGAAGAAGAAAAAACAGAAAAAGATTATCTGCTTAGGCTAAAATAGTAATATATAGATTAGAGAGAGGGCCTTTTTTAAGGCTCTTGTTTATATGTATTTTAGATTTTTAATATGGAAAAAAGAATTAGTTTAAGAAAAGATTTAGATTTTCAAAGAGTATACAAGAAAAACAAAGCTTTCTATAATAGGGATTTCACTATACTTATTAAAAACAACGGCCTAGACCATCCTAGATTTGGAATTACTATTAGCAAAAAAATCGGCAAGGCCAACCAAAGAAATTCACTAAAAAGGAAGTTAAGAGAGATTCTTAGGCTTAATTATGCTTCTATAAATGGAGTAGATATAGTAATTATTCCTAAGAAACATACGACAGATTTTACTTACGACAAATTAAAAAAATCCTTGGGTCATGTTTTGAGTAAGGCTTTTAAGAAAAAGATAGTCTATTATGGTAAATAGATTGTTTATAAGACTTATTAAGTTTTATCAAAAGTTTATTTCTCCCCAATTAGGACCTTCCAAGTGCAAGTTCCACCCGACTTGTTCCCAATACGCACTGGAAGCTTTCAGAAAATACGGGTTTTTGAAAGCGTTTATCAAGTCTTTTTGGAGAATATTAAGATGCAATCCATTCTCTAAGGGTGGATATGATCCAGTAGATTAAATAAAATAGATGGAGTTTATATGATTAAGTTTATAGCCGGCATTTTAGGTCAGCTTATGAGATGGATATATGATTATCTCGCGGCGAATTTCACAGAACCTACAAATGTTAGTTTTTATGCCATAGCGATAGTAATAATGACTTTGCTTGTGAGTCTTTTAATTATACCAATGACCGTTAGCCAACAAAAACAAGCTGAAAGAACTAAGGTTTTCAAACCAAAGATGGAAGAAATCCAGAAAAAATATGGCTACGACCAACAAATCATGCAACAAAAGATGCAAGAACTATATAAGGAAGAAGGAGTTACTCCTGGTCTTTCTGGTTGTCTTGTAATGATAATCCAAATCCTTATACTTTTTGGATTGTTTAGAATGATGAGCGACACAACTAGATATGTATTCCCAGAAGGCCTTGATAATATCAGAACCAATTTCTACTGGGTACCAGACCTACTTAAAAAAGATCCATATTGGTTCGGTTTACCACTACTTACATCTTTATCCCAAGTTGGTGTACAACTTTTCTCAATGAAGACCAATCCACAAATGCAACAAGCAGGAGGGGCAATGGGAGGAATGAATAACATGCTTTTACTCATGCCTTTGATGTATTTCTTTGTATTTAAGGGCCTTCCTGCTGGTTTGCCACTATATTACACCCTAAGTTCTTTATTTAGATTAGTAATAATGGTTATAATGCATTTTTCAATGAGAAATAAAAAAACGGAGTTAGAAAATGAAAAAGTCAATAATTAAAAGCGCCAAAACAAAAGAGAAGGCTATAGAGCTTGCTCTAGAAGAAATTGGTAAGAGTCGAAATGAAGTAGAAGTTGAGATTATTGAGGAAGAATCTACTGGATTTTTAGGTCTTATTGGAAATAAGGATGCAGTAGTAAGAGTTAGCTACGAAGAAGATATCAAAGAAGCTCTCTCTAATCTTGAAAGAGAGATCGAAGATACTAAATTTACAGCAAATGAAGACGATAGCGAAGAAGAAATCATAGACAATAAAGAAGAATTTTCTGAAGTTACAGAAAACAAAGAAGAAGTAGAAGAAGTAGAAGTAGAAGAAGAAAAGACAGAGCCAGTTGATTACGGAAGAGCTAAACAAAAGGCAGATATAGATAAGTTTTATGAGGCAAAAGACCTCTTAGAGAAAATTCTTTTAGCTATGCATTTTGAAGATGTTACAGTTATAGGAAATCTTGAAGATAACATCATAAAGCTTGAAGCTAAGGTTTCGGAAAAAGATACAGGAATTGCTATAGGCAAGGCTGGTTCTACCTTAAATGCGATTGAACTTATAATTAGAAAAGCCATAGATTCAAGAAGAAACAATGTTAGAATTAATATTGATATCAACTCATACAAGAAGAGAAGAGATGAGAAAATAATAGATCTTTCAGCAGATACTGCTAGGAAAGTTCAAAGAAGTAAGAAATCTTGGAACTTAAGATATATGAATTCCTATGAGAGAAGACTTGCGCACGAGGAGATAAGCAAACATCCAAATGTATCAAGTCACTCAGAAGGAAATGATCCTAAAAGATATGTTGTAGTTGACTATGTAGAATAAGCTTGTGACCTTTCACAGGCTTTTTTATTTTGCAAAAAAATAAGCCGGTTAACCCGGCTTAAATTTTAAAATGTTTCATGTGAAACTTCTTCGAATTTTGAATGGTTATCTGTGTGAACCTTAACGGGATCCATGGTTAGTCTTGCGATGTTATATGCATGGTCTCCGGTTCTTTCCATGGTTGATAAGATATCGTTAAATACATATGAAGCAATGCTTGTCATATCTTCACCATTGGCGAGTCTCTTGTAGTGAGCCTTTCTTAGTGTGGTCTCCATAAGGTCAAGAGATGCCTCATCTTCTCCAAGCCTACTAAATATTGATTGATCTTTGCTATCAAAAACTTCTATAGCATTAACAAAGTTGTTGATTACTAGATCATATATGTCTTCCAAATCTGATAAGGCTTCGTCATTATAACTTGCTCCAGATTCATAAATTTCTTCGTAGTACTCACCCAAATTTTGAGCAAGATCTGAGACTCTTTCTACATTTATCTGTATCTGCAAGTAGTTTTGTACTTCAACTTCCAAGTCCATTGGTCCAGAGTTTTGGGCTATAGCCAAAAGATAGGCTTGGATTTTGGTATCCATATCGTTTACAATAGATTCTGCCTGATTAGCTGTTTCTAGATATTTTCTGTCTTTTTCCAATAAATAAAGCTTAGTTTGCTTTATTGTCTCTAAGGCAACCTTAGATTCTTTAAGTATTGCAGACTTTATCTGATCAAGAGCGGCTATAGGGAAAGTTTCTATCAACTTATCATCTAGCTCTATATCACCAAGGTCAGAGAATATAGAATCCTTACCAGGGATAAGCTTTCTTAATAACTTACCTACGTATTTGGTAAGAGGTAGGAATAAGATCATACCTACAAAGTTAAAGGTAAAATGACCCACTGCTATTGTCATTAACTTGTTTGTTCCCAAGAAATCCGCTATTGTTCTTACTAGGCTTTCGTAAGGATCTAAGAAAATCAAAAATATTACTGATATTAGCACATTAAATAGCACATGGAAGGTGGAAGTTCTTCTAGCTGAAAGGGATCCACCAAGGGAGGCTAAGATAGCCGTTATACATGTACCTATATTTGCGCCAAACATTAATGCTAGGGCAAGCTTTAAATCTATGGCCCCTGAAGCAAATAAGGACTGAGTTATACCAATAAAGGCTGAAGATGATTGGATCAAGGCTGTAAGGCCTGCTCCTACTATTACTGCTAGTATTGGGTTTTTGGCCATATTTGCTACGACTTTTTCAAATCCATCTATATTACTTAATTCTGATAGGGATGATCCCATCATTTCAAGTCCTATAAATAGTAGGCCAAATCCTACTAGAATTTCTCCGATATATTTATTTCTTCTTTTTGCTGAAAACATCGTAATAAGTACACCTACTAGGGCGATGAAATACGATAGATATCCTAAGTCGAAACCGATTAATATAGATGTAACGGTTGTACCAATATTTGCACCCAAAATGACACCTATAGCCTGTTCGAGGCTCATAACTCCTGCTCTAACAAAACTTATGGCTATAACTGTCGTCGCTGATGAGGATTGGATTAAACCAGTTATGACTATACCAACTAAAACTCCCATTATCGGATTGGAAGTGTATTTCTCTACATATCCTCTTAGCTTAGGGCCTGCAAAATTTGTAAGGGCATCTCCCATTAGGGATATACCGAATAGGAATATGGCCAGACCTCCTGCTATGAGATTCCATTGTAGAGAGCTTAATGATTGTAGTTGCATAATCCCTCCAAATAATATTATTATGTATCTAATATATCATATAGGAGGAAATTTTTCTACAAAATTTTCATATAATCTTGTAAATATTGACAAATCAGGATTTTCCACTATAATTCTTATGTTACAAACCACTAGTCAAAGTAGTGTATATTTAAAGGAGTAATTATGGAAGAAAGAACAATTGCTGCAATATCTACTCCATCCGGGACTGGTGGCATATCCATAGTCAGGATGAGTGGAAGTAAGTCTTTTGATATTATTAGTCGACTATTTTGCCCTATTAACGGAAAGGGACTTGACAAAGATAAGGATAATCGAAAGATGCGCTATGGAGTTATTAAAGACAGGAAAGGCGAGACAATCGATGAGGTGATGGTCTGCTTTATGAATGGACCATTTACCTATACTAGAGAAGATATTTGTGAGATTAACTGCCACGGATCTTTTGTATCTGTCAAAAAAATCTTAAATCTCTTGTTAGATGAAGGATGTGATATGGCAGAAGCAGGAGAATTTACTAAAAGAGCCTTCCTCAATGGAAGAATAGACTTATCACAGGCAGAGGCTGTCTTGGATATAATAAATTCCACCAATGAGCTAAGCCAGAAAGAAAGTATACATCAATTACAAGGATCTATTAGAGAAAAGATTTTATCTATAAGACAGGACCTATTGGAAGCCCTATCAAGATTAGAATATTCTATTAATTTTACAGAAGATGGCGAAGACCTATCACCGGATGAGATAATTTCCTATATGGTAAAAGCTAAAACTACAATAGAAAAGCTTTTAAACACTTCTAATAAAGGAAAAATATTAAGAGATGGAATAAACACAACCATTATAGGTAAACCAAATGTAGGGAAATCTTCCTTATTAAACAAATTGCTAAAGGAAAATCGCGCTATAGTAACTGATGTTCCAGGTACTACAAGAGACCTCATTACAGAATATATTTCTTTTGGTGATTTTACCTTAAAAATCAATGATACGGCAGGCATTAGGGAGACTGATGACTTGGTAGAGAAAATTGGAGTGGACAAGTCTATAGAACTTATTGATGAATCTGATTTAATTATTGCAATTTTTGATACATCGAGGACTTTCGATAGAGAAGATGAGAAAATCCTAGACTTAATCGAAGGAAGAAATGCTATTATTATCCTAAACAAGGCTGACCTTGAAGATAAATTCACTTATGATTTCGATCAAGTAACTATAAGGACTTCTATGGCCAAGGACGAAGGAATAGATAAGCTGGAAGAAGCTATTACCGGAATGTTCAATACCAAAGATATAAAAAGAGAGTCGGTTCTAATAACCAATACTCGTCACGAAAGACTCCTGAAAGAAGCCTCTAAAAAGCTAAACGACTCATTAAAAGATATAAAAAGAGGAATTCCACTTGATGCTTGTGAGGTTGATCTAAGAGGAGCATATGACGATTTGGGCCTTATCATAGGTGAATCTGTTTCGGATGAAATAATGGATAAAGTATTTAAGGAGTTTTGCGTTGGAAAATAAATATAAAGCAGGAAGCTACGACGTAGTAGTGGTAGGAGCCGGTCATGCTGGTTGTGAAGCATCTCTTGCCGCATCAAGACTTGGACTTAAGACCCTAATTCTTACAACTAGCATGGAATCAATAGCAGATATGCCATGTAATCCCAATATAGGTGGGACTGGCAAAGGGCATATTGTTAGAGAAATTGATGCCATGGGTGGTCAAATGGCCTTAAATATTGATAAGACTTTTATCCAATCTAGGATGCTTAATACGAGCAAGGGGCCAGCTGTTCACTCTCTACGTGTCCAGGCAGATAAGAGGCTCTATCACGAAGAGATGAAAAAGACTCTAGAGGCAGAAGTTGACATATTTGAACAAGAGGTTGACAAGATTAACTATGAGGATGGAAAAATTGTTTCATGTGAAACAGTCGAGGGAGCCATATTTGAAACAAAGTCTCTTATAATTTGTACAGGAACATATCTTAACGGAAAAATCCTCATAGGGGAATATGAAAAAGTATCTGGTCCACATGGTCTTTCAGCTGCTACTTTCCTTTCTGATTCATTAGAAGAGATGGGCTTTAAGCTTAGAAGATTCAAGACAGGAACTCCTGCCAGGGTCGATAGAAAAAGTCTTCATCTAGAGAAAACCGAAATTCAAAAGGGAGACGATGAGATAATTCCTTTTTCTTTCCTTAATGAGGGCAGTGATTTCTCAGATAGGCACCAGGAAAATTGCTATCTAACCTATACAAGACCTGAGACAAAACAAATAATAATGGATAATCTCGATAGGTCACCTATCTATGGGGGACATATCAAGGGCGTAGGACCTAGATATTGCCCTTCTATCGAAGATAAGATGGTAAGATTTCCTGATAGAGATATCCACCAAGTTTTCATTGAACCAGAAGGACTTACTACAGATGAGATGTATGTCCAAGGAGTATCTTCATCCTTACCTCAAGAAGTTCAATTTGATTTTTATAAAACTATAATAGGGCTTGAGGATGTCAAAATTATGAGACCAGCTTATGCTATCGAATACGACATGATAGATACTAGAAATCTCTATAGAACTTTGGAATCAAAAGATTATGAGGGCCTATATTTTGCAGGACAAATCAATGGATCTAGTGGTTACGAAGAGGCAGCTGGTCAAGGTCTAATAGCTGGAATAAATGCTGCCCTTAAAATAAAGGGAGAAGATCCCTTTATCCTAGATAGGTCTGATGGCTATATAGGAGTTCTAATAGATGACTTGGTTACAGAAGGCACCCAAGAGCCATATAGGATGATGACTTCTAGATGTGAATATAGATTAACTATGAGACAAGACAATGCCGACCAGAGACTTACAGAAAGGGCCTACAAGATAGGACTAGTAAGTGAAGAGAGATATCAAAAGATGGTCGAGAAAAGGTCTGCTATTGATAAGGAGATAGAAAGACTTAAAACTGTTATGCTCACTCCAAAAGAAGAAACTAACAAAAAACTAGAAGATTTAGGAACTACTCCTTTAAATAATGGAATGAGTCTCCATGACCTATTAAAAAGACCTGAGTTGGATTATAAAATGTTAGAGGTGTTCGATCCAGAAAGACCAAAGCTACCGAAGTTTCAACAAATACAAGCTCAAACAGAAATAAAATATGAAGGCTATATCAAAAAACAAATGGCAGATATAGATAAGTTCAAGAAGCTAGAGGGTAAGAAGCTAAGGAAGAATATTGATTATTTCAAGATTCCTGGTCTAAAAAAAGAATCGGCTGAGAAACTAAATGATATTCAACCAGAATCTATTGGTCAAGCTTCTAGAATTTCAGGAGTTTCTCCAGCAGACATCAATGTCCTATTAATCAGACTTAAGACAGGAGAGTTAGATGGATAAGGCTTATAAAATATATATGGATTATTTATTAGAGGTAAATAGTCACACTAATCTCACGGCTATAACAGATCCCAGTAAAATTGAGACTAAACATTTTAAGGATTCACTCACAGTACTTGACTATATTAAAGAAGGAGACAGGGTCCTAGACATAGGAGCTGGAGCCGGATTTCCTGGAATTCCTCTAAAGATTGAAAAGGATATTGACCTCACTCTCATTGATTCTGTCAACAAAAAAGTAAAGTTTATGAACGAAGTTATAGATAAATTAGGACTTACAAATGCCAGGGCAATCCACACTAGGGCAGAAGACTTCGCAAAAGAGGAAAGAGAGACTTATGATGTTGTAGTTTCGAGAGCTGTGGCAAACATGGCGACCCTTTCAGAATATTGCCTTCCTATGCTTAAAGTAGGTGGGATTTTCATAGCTCTTAAGGGACCTAGGGCAGATGAAGAATTAGAAGATGCTCAAAATGCCATAGATATTCTAGGCGGCAAAGTTAAAAAGCTAGATAGATTTGATTTGGACGGCAATGAGAGAGTAAACATAGTAGTAGAAAAGATAAGGAGAACTAAGAAGAAATATCCAAGAGGGAAAAACTTACCAAAGAAATCTCCCCTATGATGTTTCATGTGAAACTATGATAGCAGTAATTTTTCTAATAATAAATATACTTTATGATATAGGAGTCGGGGTTCTTTCAGGATTTATCCTAGGAGAAGTCCAACCCCTCTACTATCTAATAATAACGCAAGCGACTAAGTTAATACTTGTAGCTATCTTTGTAAGGAAAAGGACTGATAAGTATAAAGAGGAATATAATGAAGAATATATAAAGACTAAAAGCCTAAATAAGGATGCTTATAAGCTAGTAACAATAGGACTAGGTCTAGCTGGCTTTGGAAATATATTGGTCACTATTATAATGAAGCTTTTTGAGAGTAATCCTTATATTAATAATGTAATAGAGACCTTAAATCAGGCCTTATCCTTTTCGAATAACTACGAGTATGCCTTGATGATTCTAAGTGTAGTATTATTAGCCCCTATTCTTGAAGAGTATTTGTTTAGGGGAATACTCTTTGCAGAAGTTAAAAAAAGCCCTAAGGCAAAGATAATAATTACCGCCCTTACTTTCGCTATCTATCACCTAAATTTAATCCAAGGACTTAACACCTTATTCATAGGTTTAGTTCTAGGATATATATATTATTATAGAAGGAACATAAAGGAAGTTATTTTGGTCCATATGGTGAATAATCTGGTAGCTGTATTTCCGGTCTACAA
Source organism: Anaerococcus marasmi (assembly GCF_900290195.1). Taxonomy (GTDB): domain Bacteria; phylum Bacillota; class Clostridia; order Tissierellales; family Peptoniphilaceae; genus Anaerococcus; species Anaerococcus marasmi. The sequence continues at coordinate 1,468,281 of NZ_OLMF01000004.1, forward strand.
CGAAGTTTTAGGTATAATTTGTATTATAGCTATAGGCTTTGCCATTAAGTTTTTGATGGACTTTAGAAAAGAATAAATTGATAAAAACACGATAGCTAATTTGCTTTTACATTGGGCTCTTTTTTAAAGAGCTTTTTTTGTGGTAGAATATAAGATAGAAAAAGGAGTAAAGATGCAAGCTTTAATTTGTTCAGTGGGAACTGAAATTTTATTAGGAAATATAGTAGATACGAATTCACAATACATAGCAAGCCATCTTAAAGACATGGGAATCAATGTTTATAAGATGATAACTGTCGGAGATAACTTCGATAGACTTGAAAAAGTCCTAAAAGAAGATTTTTATGATTATGTCTTTATAACAGGGGGACTTGGTCCAACCGAGGATGATATAACCAAAGAAGTAGTGATGAAAGTCGCCCAAAAAGACAAGCTAATTGTAGATGAGGAGTCGCTAAAAGCCTTGGAAGAATATTTTTCTAAAGACGACAAGGCTATAGAAATTAACAAAAAACAGGCAATATTTCCTGAAGATGCCATAATACTTAAAAATCCAAAAGGAACAGCACCAGGTTGTATTATTGATTCTGGTAAGACTAAATTTGTACTCTTACCAGGTCCACCTAATGAAATGACTTATATGTTTGATAAAGAAGTCGTAAAACACATCATGAAAGATTCTTTTATAAAATCTGTCACAGCAAAGACAGCCTTTCTTGGCGAATGGGATATGGCAAGCAGGGTAGACCTTTCAGGGAAAAATCCTACCATAAGCCCCTATGCAACTGATAATGGATGTATATTGAGGATAACTGCAAGCGGAAAAAGTGAAGCAGAAGTTGATGAACTTTTAACTAAGGGGATAAACCAGGTGGAAAAATCTCTAGGAGATTATGTAATAACTTTCGAAGATAAGAGAAAAGAGGAAGTTCTAATAGATATACTTAGAGAAAGAAAAGAGTTTGTTTCAACTGCAGAATCTTTTACTGGAGGTTTAATAGCAAGCTCTATAATAGATATTGATGGAGCAAGTGATGTTATCAAGGAAAGTTATATCACCTATGCTAATTCTTCTAAACATGATTTGCTAAATGTTTCATATGAAACAATCGAGACTTATGATGTAGTAAGTAGGGAAGTCCTAAAGGAAATGCTTGATGGACTTTTTAAAAGAACTAAAGCAGAACTTACTATAGCCACAACCGGCTATGCCCATCTTGGCAAAGTTTTTGTAGGAGTTTTATATAAGGGAGAGTATGTCCTTAAGGAATATAATTTCAAAGGTGATAGAAATAGGGTTAGATTGAGAGCGAAAAATAGGGCGATTGATTTAGCTATAACTTTAATGAGAGGTAAGTATGATAGTATCAATATTTAATCAAAAAGGCGGAGTAGGAAAAACTACTAGCGTAGTAAATCTTTCGGTAGCCTTGGTAAAAGAAGGAAAAAAAGTCCTTGTAATAGATATGGATCCTCAGGCCAATACAACCACAGGATTGGGGGTTGATAAAGAGGGAGATTCAGTTTATGACTTATTTAATGAGATTTTAGATGGTAAGAATGAAAAAGAAGAGAATGAAGAATTAGAAGAAAACGAAGAAGATAAAAAAACTATACCAGAAGATAAAAAGAGAATTGATTTTTCTAAATATATAAAAGAAACTGAATCAGGAGTACTTCTTATTAATTCCGAGTCTTCTCTATCAGGTCTTGAAGTTGAGCTTGTAAATCTAGATCCAGTTTCAAGGACAGAAGTCTTAAAGGAAATAATAGGAAAGCTAGAGGAAGAGTATGACTTCATATTAATCGATTGTCCGCCAAGTTTGGGACTTCTATCAATCAATGCTCTTGTTGCTAGTGACTCTATAATAATTCCTATTCAGACAGAATATTACGCCCTAGAAGGAGTAAGTGAATTGATGAATACTTACAAGCTAGTCAAGGATTCCTTAAATAAGGATCTTGAGATAGAAGGGGTACTTTTAACTATGTTCGATAAGAGGACAAATTTATCCTATGAAGTAGTAGAAGAAGTTAAATCATATTTTAAAAACAAGGTATTTAAGACGATGATTCCAAGAAATGTAAGACTCGCTGAGGCTCCTTCATACGGTAAGTCTGTCTTAGAATATGAAGAAAGGTCAAAGGGTGCGACAGCTTATAAAATGCTCGCCCAAGAATTGATAGGTGAATAAGATGACAGGAAGAAAAACCTTAGGCAGAGGCCTATCGGCTCTCATACCTGAAGTGGAAGAAGATATAACAAGCATAGAAAAAATAGATATAGATTTGATAGAAGCCAGGCGTGATCAGCCTAGGAAAAATTTTGAAAATATTGAAGAACTTGCTGAGTCCATAAAAGAATACGGCCTCCTAAATCCTATTGTATTAAGTAAAAATAATGGTAAATACGAAATAATAGCAGGTGAGAGAAGGTATAGGGCAAGTATCAAGGCTGGACTTAAGAAAATCGACGCTATAGTTAGGAATTTCGATCAAAAGGATATTGATATCCTCTCCTTAGTAGAAAATATTCAAAGAGAGGATCTAAGTGCACTTGAGGAGGCAGAAGCTTATAAGAAGCTCATTGATGATTTTTCCATGACCCAGGAAGAAATAGCAAAGTCTATGGGTAAATCTAGATCTTATATAGCGAACTCTGTAAGACTACTAAAGTTAAACAAGGATGAAACGGAAGCCTTGGCTGATAGGAAAATTTCTGCTTCTCAAGCTAGGACCCTCCTATCTATAAAGGATCAAGATGAACGAAAGAAAGCTCTCGATGGTTTTATAAACAAAAAATTAAATGTAAGAGACGCAGAAAAAATTAAAAATAAGGGGAAAAGAAAGGAAAAAGCAGATGGTCTGAGTGACATAGACAAGATTCTTTTAGAGGATTATGAAGAAAAGTTTATGGAAAAAGTAGGCTCTAAGGTAAAAATAGACAAAACTGGCAAGACCTACAAATTGATAATAGATTGTTTCACAGTTGATGATATAGAAAACATTTATTGGAGACTAGGCGATGAAGATAGTTGACATGAGTGTAGAAAGGCTCCTTACAGAGATCAAAAATATGAGACCGAACCCAGGAGGAGGAGCTGTTGTAATACTTGTGGCTAATATGGCAGTCAATCTCATTAATATGATGGGAGATGTTTCATGTGAAACATATATTAGTGAAAGGCTTACAGAACTTATTCAAGAAGATGTTGACGCAACCAAGAAATTAATAGCTGAGATAAAGAAAAAGAACTTTGAAGAAAAATACTTTATTGAAGCGGCCAGACCTCAAATCGAGATGGTGGATATTTCTCTTAAGGCCTTAGAACAATTTTCCGATATTCTTCTTAGGGGAAAGAATCTATCTGATGGTATTATAGCAAACAGTCTTTTAAAAGAAGCTATAAGATCTGCCATGCCTACTATTGAAGTTAATCTTAAATATACAGAAGAGATTTATGATTATGACTATTTTTTAGAAAAGTGTGAGAATTTGTATCAAAAAAATGTTGAAATTATCGAAGGAAGGAAATAATGACAGGAGTATTTATAGGGATATTATTCGTCTTAGTTGTGGTTGAATTTGCCTTTATTATGTCGATGAATAATAGGATAAGAAGGCAAAAGCAAAGGTATGACCACCTTTTAAGAGGAAATAACACAGATGTTAACTTAGAAGAACTTTTAGTTTCAATCAATGAAAGAATAGAAAATTCTAATAAGGAAATTAGAACAATAGATCAAAGGGCAATCGAAGCTAAAGATACTACTATGGGTGCCGTAAGCAATATGGCTGTGGTAAGCTTCGATGCTTTCGATGGACAGACTGGAAGTTTATCTTTTAGCCTATGTTTGCTTGATAATTTTCATAATGGTATAGTTCTGACCAGTCTTTATTCAAACGAAGGCTCCACAGTTTACCTTAAGGAAATTGTTAACGGAGCAAGCGAAAAGGACCTAGCCACTAATGAGCTAGAAGCTTTAAATAAAGCAAAAAGTTAATAAAATAACTAAGCTTACGTTTGAAATTTAATGGGTATAGTTATAATATAGAAACAAAAATAGGAGGACTAAATGCCAAAAGGTATACTAGAAAATGCAAGAAAGACCATAGAAGGTAAGAATTTAAAAATCGTTTTACCAGAAGGTAGCGATCCAAGAGTTCTAGCTGCTGCTTTAAGACATAAGGAAGAAGGACTTCTTACACCAATAGTTTTGGGAGATCAAGGAGAAATCCAAAAAACTGCTGATAAAGAAGGTCTAAAACTTGGAGATTTACAAATCATAAACCCACAATACTTCGAAGATTTCGATAAATTAGTTGATGTTTTCGTTGAAGTAAGAAAAGGTAAGACTTCAAAAGAAGAAGCTGAATTCTTACTTAGAACAAATGTAAACTATTTCGGAGTTTTGTTAGTTAAGGCAGGCTATGCCGACGGAATGGTATCTGGTGCGGTTCATACTACAGGAGATACTATTAGACCAGCCCTTCAAATTATTAGAACAAAACCTGGTGTAAATAGAGTATCAGGCGTTATGGTAATGATTGGACCAGATGGAAACCAATTGGTATTTGCAGATACAGCTGTAAATATTACTCTAGAATCTGATGAGCTTGCAGAAGTAGCAGTTGAAACTGCAAAAAGTGCTGAATCTTTTGGTATGGACCCATATGTAGCATTATTATCATTTTCAACTCACGGTTCAGCTCACCACGATCTAGCTACAAAGGTAGCTAAGGCTAAACAAAGAGCTTTAGAGCTTGATCCAGACCTAAGGGTTGAAGGTGAAATCCAATTCGATGCAGCAATCGATCCAAAAACAGCAGCTCAAAAGGCTCCAAAATCTGAAGTAGCTGGTAAGTGTAATGTATTCATCTTCCCAGATCTACAAGCAGGAAATATTGGATATAAGATAGCACAAAGACTTGGTGGATACAAGGCATTAGGTCCAATACTACAAGGTCTTAACGCACCAGTAAACGACCTTTCAAGAGGTTGTTCTGAAGAAGACGTGTACGAAATAGCAATTATTACAGCATCCCAAGCTTTAAATTAATAGGCTATTATGAAGAAGAGACAGTCGTTTGATTGCCTCTTTTTCTTTTAAAAAAAATGAGGTGAGTAATATATTTTTTGAAGAAATAAAAAATAATGCGAAGGCAGTCGTTCCATTAGCCCTTCTAGTTTTAATCCTTAACTTCTTTGTAGGAGTAGAGAGTAAATTACTAGTTAATTTTCTTTTGGGATGTGCTGGCGTAATTTTGGGACTAGCGGTATTCTTGACAGGCGTGGAGATGTCTATATCAAAAACAGGAACAATGATGGGAGAGTTTCTCGCAAGATTTAATTCTATTATTGCAGTCATTATTTTTGGTGTATTTATTGGATTTATAATATCTGTTGCAGAACCGGATCTTTTGATACTTGCCAATGAAATAACCAGTGCAGTTGGACTTTCTCCTCAAGTTATAGTTATGATAATTTCCCTTGGTGTTGGGATTATGATTTCTATTGGGCTTTTCAGAATATTTAAGGAGATTAAACTATCGAGCTTAATGATATGGATATATTCTCTTATATTTGTATTGATGATATTTGCTGATAACTTTGGCCATGCCATCGCTTTTGACGCATCAGGGGCTACTACAGGAGCAATGACCACCCCCTTTATCATATCCTTGGGACTAGGGGTTAGCTCCCTAAAGGGTGATATGTCAGAAGACGATTCATTTGGACTTGTAGGGATTGCTTCAGCTGGACCCATTATAGCAGGAATTTTGATGAGTTTATCAATTGGAAATACAAATGTGGAAATTGCAGAAGCAGGGCACAGCTCAGCCTTACTAAGCGGAATTACCAACGCTTCCTTTGCTATAATTCCAATTACTCTTGTATTTTACCTAATGAACTATAAATATTTTAAGATTAGTAAAGAAGAAATTAAGGAAATATCTATAGGACTAATTTATAGCTACATAGGACTAATACTCTTTCTAACATCTGTTGAGGGAGGATTTATGGAGCTTGCAAGAGTTATGGGAAAAGCCCTATCTGATTCAAAACTCCTTCCACTAATAGCCTTTGTATTGGGTCTTTTGGTAGTTCTTGCAGAGCCTGCAGTAGCGGTTCTATCCGAACAGGTCGAAGATGTTACGGGAGGTTCTATTCCTAGAAAGCTTATCCTAAGAGCCCTATCCATAGGAGTAGCCTTTGCAGTGATGCTTGCTATCTTTAGAATCAAAATCGAAGGATTTGCTCTTTGGATGGTCATAGTACCAGGGTTTTTGATATCCTTAATCCTTTCCAGGAAAGTTCCTAAAATCTTTGTAGGAATAGCTTTTGACTCAGGGGGAGTGGCATCAGGACCAATGACAGCGACCTTTATCCTAGCCTTCTGCCAAGGAGTTGCTGGAAATATAGCTGATGGCTTCGGAGTAATAGCCTTTGTAGCTATGATGCCTGTAATAACTATAATGATATTAGGAGCTTTATTTAAGGGAGAAAGATGATGCAATATATAAGAATAATTTTACCGAGGGGTAAAGGAAGCCATTTCATGAAAGTTCTAAAAGATGAAGGAGCCTTTGGAATATCCTGCTTTTATGGAGAAGGAGCTGCCCCTAATGAAATTTTGAGCAAACTTCACATAGACAAGACAAAAAAAGAAATAGTAACAGCCTTATTCGATGAGAAGAAAACAGACGTTTTATTTGATAAAATTAAAGATAAATTAAAAGATGTAAATACAGGTATTGCTTTTGCAACGTCGCTTGACAGAAAGGATTATATGATGGATTATGTATGTCTATATGTAATAGTAGATAGACACGAGGGTCAAAGAGCAGTCCATATCGCCCAAGATAACGGAGCGCGTGGAGCAACTCTTGTCCATGGGAGAGGATCTGCAGAAAATGTTAAAAGCCCTATATTTTTGAATATGAATATAGAACCTGAAAAAGATATAGTAATAATGCTAATAAAAAAAGAATTAGAAGATACTATTAGGGGTAAGATATATAAGGAGATGGAGCTTGACAAGGAAGGAAAGGGAATAATATATTCTCTACCTGTAAGTGAAGTTTCAGGATTAGTAGAACAAAGGAGATAATATGAAAAGATTAAACTCTAATGAATTTAGAACAGAAGTAGAAAACGGAAAGGGTCTAATGCTTGTAGACTTTTCAGCTACATGGTGTGGACCATGTAAGATGCAAGGACCAGTTCTCGAGGGACTTGAGAGTGATTATACAATATATAACGTAGACGTCGATGAGTCAGAAGATATAGCAGGCCAATACAATGTAAATGCTGTTCCTTCTCTTATGATTTTCAAAGATGGAGTCCTAAAAGATACCCTAGTAGGCTTCCAATCTAGAGAAGTTATAGTAGAAAAAATGGAACAATATAAGTGATGAGATATGATCTAGCAATAATCGGCGCAGGTCCAGCAGGGCTTAGCGCCGCTTTAAATGCAAAAATTAGAAACAAGTCTGTAATAATCTTTGGAAAGGACTCTCCTAAGCTTACTAAAACAGAATCCATTAAAAACTATCTAGGCTTTAGGGATATAAGAGGAAGTGAGCTAAACAAAAGATTCAAGGACTCTCTTAAAGATTATGAAATAAATTTTAGTAATGACAGGATACAAACTGTCTATGCCATGGGAGACTACCATGCTCTTATGCTTAAGTCAGGAGAGATGGTTGAATCAACTGCTGTGATAGTAGCAACAGGTATGGATCAAACAAAGGATCTAGCAGGAGAAGAGGAATTTTTTGCTAAGGGGGTAAGCTATTGTGCAACCTGTGATGCAGCCTTATATAAGGGAAAGGAAGTAGTTCTTATAGGCTATAATGAAGAAAGTGTTGAGGAAGCAAATTTTACGGCAGAAATAGTAGATAAGCTTAGCTTTGTCAATATGTATAAGGATGATATCGACCTAGACCCTTCTATAAATCTAATAGAAGGAGAAGTTCCTCTAGGATTTACTGGAGATGATAGGGCAAAAGTTTTGGAATTTAAGTCTGGTAAAAAGATAGAGGCAGACGGATTTTTCATCATAAAAGATTCGTCCAAGGCCCAAAGACTAGTTCCATCTCTAAAGATGAAGGATAATCACATAGATGTAGACTCTAATATGGCAACTAATATAGCTGGTCTCTTCGCAGCAGGAGATGTTACAGGAAGTCCATATCAAATAATGAAGGCAGTTGGTCAAGGGCAAATTGCAAGCCTAGAAGCAGTAAGGTATATTACAAAAATAAAGTCTAAATAGAAAATATTAGAAATTATAAAGAAAGGAATCCTATGGTTGAAATAAAGAAATTCGAAGAACTAGAAAAAGATGAAATATACCAAATAGCCCAACTAAGAAACGATATATTTATCCATGAACAATCAATGGATATGAGAAATCTCGATGCTATGGATTACATTGCAGATCATGCCTTTATCAAAGAAGGATATTCCTTAGTTTGTTATATGAGAATACATAAGATCGATGAAAAAAACAAAATATATCAAATATCAAGAGTAGTAACCCACAGGGATTTCAGGGGAAAATCCCTAGCCAGAAAACTTCTTTCGGAAGTTATGGAATATATAGACAAAGAACTCGATGCCAAAGAAGTTAGAATAAATGCTCAAGTATATGTCTCTGACTATTATGCTTCCTTTGGTTTCAAAAGAGAGGGAGAAGTTTTTGATGATGGTGGAATCGAACATATTTGGATGAAAAGGTACTATGATTAGGCCATAAATCTTCGAATTATTGAAATATGTATGAATTATATGTAAAGCATAAATAAGTTTTATTGAAAAAATTTAACTTATATGTAAAATAATAATATAGTACATTAGGAGGAGATATGGCAACAAAACATATAGATTTTTTTGAATTTAATAATTCTATATTCTCTATGATTAGAGAAATTTCACATAAAATCGATCTATTACTTCAAGATACTGCAAATGAACTAAGTATCACCCCTCTTCAGCTAAAGATGATTATTACACTTTATTCTAATAGGGACAAGGAAGTATCTATCGGTAGCCTCGGCAAGGCCATAGGCATAACCGGAGGTAATATTTCAAATATTTGCAAGAGACTTGAAAAGCAAGGCTTTGTAAATAGGGTAAGAAGTGAAGAAGACGAGAGAGTAGTTAATGTAATGCTTACAAAAGATGGAGAAAAAGCAGCTAAAATGGTAGATGACTACTTCCAAAAAATAAAGGAAGATATTCCGGAAGATGGAATAGATGTAAACTTACAAACCATAGTTGATGAACTAGAAGCTCTAGAATTACTGCTCGATAAATATATATATAGGAGTGGATTAGATGGCTAATAGAAATCCAAGCAAAAAACCTCTATTATATTATTGGTTGGTTGCTATAGTATTATTTGTAGTGATACGATTTGCACTAAATCCAATAGCACAAGATGCAGATGTAAAAGAAGTATCCTACAGCCAATTTGTTGAAATGATCGAAAATGATCAAGTTACAGAAGTATCTAAGGATGATCAAAAATACACCTTCAAGGCAAAGGTAGATGGTGATGAAAATGCCTACGAAACAGGTCTATGGCAAGATACAGACCTTACAGATAGACTTCTTAAGGCAAAAGAAAGAAATGATAAGTTAATATTCTCCCAAGAGATTGAAACGAGAATGAACCCTTATCTTTCACTATTCTTGACAAGTATATTGCCTCTAGTTTTCATTTGGGTAATATTCTATTTTGCCTCAAGATCTCTTACAAAGACCATGGGAGGCCGTGGCGGCGGAGACTTCATGAACTTCGGTAAGTCCAACGCCAAGATCTATGTAGAAAATAAGACTGGAAAGACCTTCAAGGACGTTGCAGGTCAAGAAGAAGCCAAAGACTCACTTAGTGAGATAGTAGACTTCCTCCACACCCCAGGAAAATACAAGGAAATAGGAGCCAAGGTTCCAAAGGGAGTGCTTTTAGTAGGTCCTCCAGGAACAGGTAAGACCCTAATGGCCCAAGCCGTAGCAGGTGAAGCCAACGTGCCATTTTTCTCAATTTCAGGATCAGAATTTGTGGAAATGTTCGTAGGTATGGGAGCAAGCAAGGTCCGTGACCTTTTCAAACAAGCTAAGGAAAAAGCACCTTGTATAGTATTTATAGATGAGATAGACGCTATAGGTAAAAAGCGTGACGTATCTGGATATTCTGGAAATGATGAACGTGAACAAACCCTAAACCAACTCCTAAACGAGATGGATGGATTTGATGCGACTGAAGGAGTTGTACTTCTTGCAGCAACCAACAGACCAGAAATCCTAGACCCAGCCCTTACAAGACCAGGTCGTTTCGATAGGCAAGTTCAAGTAGAACTACCAGACCTAAAAGGTCGTGAAGACATCCTTAAAGTTCACGCCAAAAATATCAAAAGAGAAGACGATATCGACTATGAAGAAATCGCCAAAAGAACTGCGGGTACAAGCGGTGCTGACCTTGCAAACATTATAAACGAAGGAGCCCTTCGTGCTGTAAGAGAAGGCCGTAACAAGTTAACCCAAGAAGACCTCGAGGAATCAATCGAGACAGTAATAGCTGGTCAACAAAAGAAAAACGCTGTAATAAGCGATGATCAGAAGAAGATTATAGCCTACCACGAAGTAGGACACGCCCTAGTAGCAGCCATCCAAACCCAAAAAACTCCGGTAACCAAGATTACCATAGTGCCAAGAACTGGTGGAGCCCTAGGTTATACAATGACTGTAGACAAGGACGAAAAATATATCATGACCAAACAAGAGCTATTTGATGAGATAGTTACCTTTGCAGGTGGTAGGTCTGCCGAAGAGTTGATCTTTAACACCAAAACAACGGGAGCTTCAAACGATATAGAAAGAGCTACCGCCATGGCTAGAAATATGGTCACCATATACGGAATGGATGATGAATTTGACTTCATGCAACTTGAACAAATCCAAGGAAGATACCTAGGTGGCCAAAGATCTATGATAGTGTCTGATGGAACAGGTAACAAGATTGACGAAAAAGTTGCCCAAATTATAGCAAAGGCTCATATGAGAGCTATAGAAATCCTTAAGGATAATATAGACAAACTTCACGAAATATCAGACTTCCTACTAAAAGAGGAGACCATAACAGGCGACCAATTTATGGAAATCCTAAACAAGAAGGCAGTAGATACTAGTGAAAGTGAGATAAAAGAAAATACAGATATCAAAAATCTAGATAATGATGAAAGTGATGAATCTATAGAAGATGAAAAAGAGAATATAAGTGAAGATAAGAAAGAATCAGACGAGGATTCTTTAGAATAAGATTTTAGGCTCCAGGCTTTGCTTGGAGCTTTTTCTATGAAAGGATTCAAATTATCTATGTATATAAGATTATTTAATTTATGATCTTTTAGATTTTCTAAAAGCTTTCTTTTTTTGTCTTATATCTTAATTATATTCATATACTCAAGTAGACTTATTTTCCGAAAACTCGTCAAATTCATAGCTTTAAATATATTGGAAATTTCACTTAAATAAAAGATGAAAAGACTTAAATAATTTATTTTCCTATAATAATTGACTAAAATCTTTTAAAATTATATGATTTAGATAAGAAGTCTGTATTAATTACAGGGATTTTATACATAAATGGAGGGGAGTAATAATGAACAGAAGTTATAAGAAAAATATAAGTTTGGAAAATTTTGTTTTTATTGTAATATTTTTTGGTATCTTTTCCTGGATTGGGCATATTATGGGACCTACTAATATGCTTTCAACTATAATGAATACGGCTTATAGGCTGCTTATGGATACTTGTTTTTATATAATGGGAATATCTGTCATAGCAGGCGCTTTATCTAGTCTTTTTTCTGAATTTGGTTTTATTGCCTTGGTGGATGTCATCTTATCTAAGATTATGAAACCAATTTATAATCTACCTGGAGCTTCTTCTTTAGGCATATTAAATTGCTATTTATCAGATAATCCAGCAATCCTTACTCTTGCAGATGAAGATAATTTCAAAAAATATTTTAGAAAATTTCAAATGCCAGCCCTATGCAATCTAGGAACATCTTTTGGGATGGGCCTTATTGTTACGACAACCATGTTCTCCCTTTCTGTAGAAGGAGCTGTTAAGGCTTCACTTATTGGAAATCTAGGTGCCTTTGTGGGATCTGTCGTATCAGTCAGGATAATGTTGAGATTTACGAAAAAGCACTACGGAACGGAAGAGATGGTAGAAGTAGTAAATGTCGAAAGTATACCAGAAGGATCTAGGATAGTAAGGGAAGGCTCTTTTGGATCTCGTGCTATAGAAGCGATTCTTTACGGAGGTAAGCGTGGAGTTGATATGGGAATTGCTATTATTCCTGGGGTTATCACAATCTGTACTATGGTAATGCTTCTGACAAATCCTATGCCAGCTGGTGGATATACAGGAGAAATTGGCCAGGGAGTTGCCTTTCTTCCTTGGCTTGGAGAAAAATTATCCTTTATCCTAAGTCCTATCTTTGGCTTTTCAAGTGATTCTTTTATTGCAGTGCCAATAACAGCCCTAGGATCTGCTGGTGCTGCCATAGGTTTGGTTAAGGAATTTGCAAGTGGACTTGCTGTTACGGGAAATGATATAGCTGTCTTTACAGCCATGTGCATGTGCTGGTCAGGCTACCTATCAACTCATATAGCTATGATGGATGCCCTAAATACAAAGGAGATGACAAGCTCAGCCATCCTTTCTCACACCATAGGAGGCCTATGTGCAGGCTTTGCAGCCCATATATTTTCTATGATACTTTTATAAAATTAATATACAGGAGAAAAAGAGGCAAAAGAAAATCGGGATCCGTTCCCGATTTTTTACTTAAAATATATATACCTATTTCCATCAAAATCCCTTATGTCTGTTTCCATTTCGAATATATCCCTAAACATCTCCTCGTCCATGACCTTTTTGGATGGGCCTTGTCTGTAGATTTTTTGATTATCTATTAGGATGATATTGTCTGCGAATTTTTCTATTAGGCCTATTTGGTGGAGGCTAATTAGAGTAGTAAGACTTAACTTTTCTGTCAAATCTTTTATTATTCTCATTATGTCGTATTGATTTTTGAGGTCTAGGGCACTTACTGGTTCGTCTAGAAGAAGGATTTTAGGATTTGCCACAAGGGCCTGGCCAATGAAGACCTTCTGGACTTCTCCTCCTGATAATCTATTAATATATTTATCCTTGTATTTTCTAATATCCAATAAATCTAAGATTTTTTCAGCGTCTTCTTTATCATTCTTAGTTATTCTTAGAGACAGATCTGCTACCTTGCCAAGCAATATAGTCTCGAATACAGTAAATTTTGCCTTGGAATTGATATTTTGATTGAGATAGGAAACTTTTCCGTCTGTTATTATCTCACCTTCGTAACTTTTGATTCCGCTTATGGCATTTAGGATAGTCGATTTGCCTGATCCGTTTCTTCCCATGAGGATATTTATCTTGCCTTCTTCTATCTTAAAGGAAATATCATCTATTACCTTTTTGTCGTAGGAGATGGATAGGTTTTTAGCTTCAATCATTTTTTCCTCCAAAAAAGAATATAAATATCAAAGGAAGCCCAACAAGACTTGCTATAATTCCTATAGGAAGGATGGCGCCAGGTTTTACGATTTTGGATAGGCCTGATGAAAATACCAAAAGAATTGCCCCTAGGAGGCTCGATCCTATTAGATAATACCTTTGGTCCTCGCCTAGGATTTTCCTTGCCAAATGTGGGGCTATGACACCTATAAAGCCTATCACACCTGCAAAGCTTACCCCGATTGATGAAAGAATCGATACTATCATAAAGGTCTTAATCTTGACTCTTTTAACATCTACTCCTAGACTTTTGGCCCTATCTTCTCCAAATCTCAGGCTAGTGAGCTTATGACTGTCTTTGATGATTAGGATGAAGGCTAGGATGAAGGCCGTGAAAAGAATCGTAATTTGCTTGGGGTTGGTATTTGAAACAGAGCCAAAGAGCCAAAATACGATTGATGAGAGGGTTTCGTCTGTGGATATGTATTGCATTAGACTTGTAAGCGAGTCAAAGAAGAATTTGACGGAAATTCCAGCAAGGATCATTGAGCTTGTGTGGGCGAAGTTTCTCCTAGATATTATATAGACGAAGATTATAGCTATGAGAGCAAAGCCAATGGCCCCAAAGGCTATAAAATTAATCGATATGCCCAAAAGGAGAAAGAGGGAGGCTCCAAAGCCTGCGGCAGAGGAGATTCCTAGGGTAAAGGGACTTGCTAGGGGATTGTCTAGGATAGTCTGCATACAAGCTCCAGCAAGGCCTAAGATCATGCCGACAATAAGGGCTGTAGCCATTTCTGGCATTCTGATCTTAAAAAGAATAGTCCTTTGAAGGTCGTTTAGACTTATGAGGTCTCTTGGAACAAGCTCTCCTACTCCTATGAAAAGGTCTAAAAAACATATGAGAACACTTATTAAGCCTAGGATAAGAATCTTTTTGTTCTTATTCATATTTGCTAAACCAAGTTCCTTGATATTCAATAGGCATGAAGTTTTCGTAAAAGTCTTTCATATCAGCCTCAGGGTCCACATCTTCGAAAAGCTCTGGGTGGAAAGTCTTGGCTAGAGTCTCGTAGGCGTAGAAGTCACACATGTCCCTTGCTAGGTTTTGACCTATGGCATATACATTTTTTTCCTTCATGGCGGTCAAATCTTTCCAACCATTTCGTATCTTGTATCTATCAATCTTTTTACTTACATCTTCTGGACTAATTCCAAAGCCCATCTTCATTGACTCAGGTTTTTCTATCCATTCTGCTCCAGTGATGAAAATCATATCAGGATCTTGGGATAGGACGAACTCTTCAGAAACTGGAGTCGCTTCCTTTTCTCCCAAGACGTCTCCTGTAAGATTGTATCCGCCTGCATCGTTTATGATCTTACCCCACATCATTTCGTTGCCGTAGGAGTTACCGTAGGCATGTTCTCCCTCATAGCCATGCTCTAGATAAACTCTTGGCTTATCATCTGCATCTTTAAGTCTTTCTTTCATTGAGTCAATCTTTCCCTTATAGAAGCCGTTTAGCTTGTCGAGATTCTTATCAAGTCCTGTAGCCTTGGCTATAATTTCTGTAGACTTTAGATGATCATCAAAGTCTTGATTGTGATAGTCTACATAGATTACGGGCAAGTCTATCTTATCTTCTATTGTTTCTAGTTGGGCCTTGTAGGAGACTGGAGCGATGATTCCGTCAGCATCTATAGAAAGAAGCTCCTCAAGGGAGAAGTCATTGTCTGCGAAGTTGCTTACTCTTTTGACATCATCTAGCTCTGGGATTTTGTCTACTAGCTTTTGGTAAAGGTCATTTCTATCGCGTCTTATACCATCATCCATGGCGGCAATTTTCTTATAGAAATTTTCATTATCTAGATACATCATAGTCATAAAGGGACCACCAGAGCCTGAGCCTTGTATTATGACCTTATCCATTGGTTTATCGAGTTTAATTTCTCGTCCTAAGACATCTTCGATTACAAGTTTGGCTTCACTCTTATCTTCTATGCTTTCCACGCTTTCTACTTTAGTCTTTGTTTCATTTTCCTCTGCCATATTTCCCCCACAGGAGGCAAGGATTAAGAGTGAAAATACAATAAGCCATATATTTCTTAACTTAGTTTTCATATTTTTCTCCATAAATTAATCGCATCTTTTCAAAGGCTTTTTTGATCGATATATTTTCTTTCTCTGCCAAGTCTTTGGCTGACTGATATTCTGGGTATATGTAGGAAGAATCCTTGTGATATACCTTCTTAAAGAAAAGTTTTAGGCCTTTATACTCTATTGAAATCATCTGTCTATCTAGGATGGACCTATCGACTTCTATTTTTCTAATTCCTATTGATGTAGTATTAGAAAAGATTATATCTTCGACTTCTTCTATTCTTTCCTTATCACAAAGGACGGAAAGCTTGTAGGCTGGACGGTTTTTCTTCATGAAAATTGGAGTGTAGAAAGAGTCTCTAGCAACTTCCATTAATTTGTCCATTACAAAGCCCAAAACTTCCCCTGTAGTATCATCTATGTTAGTCTCTGCTAAGATTAGGCTTTTTTTTTTAGGATTTTCTATCTCCATTACCCTTAGGACATTAGTAGACTTCTCAAAGTCCTTGTTTCCTGCACCAAGACCGATTTTCTTGATTGCAAACTCTTTGATATCTTCTCCTGTAGAAAAATATTTAACTATAGCAGCTCCAGTTGGAGTTACGTGCTCGCCATAGTCATCTATGATATTGAGGCTAATATTTGAATCCTTCAAGATATTTGCTACTGCTGGAACCGGGATTGGCATATAGCCGTGGGCACATTTTTGCATGCCACATCCTTCAAAGAGCTTGGAGAAGTAGATGTTTTCTACACCTAAGTCTTCTAGAAGAACTGTTACTCCCACTATATCTATGATGGAGTCGATAGCTCCTACTTCGTGGAAGTGGACTTCGTTTTTATCTATACCGTGGGCCTTGGCCTCTGCTTCTCCTATGATATCAAAAACCCCTAGGGCGTCTTTCTTTACTTTTTCTGAAAGAACGTCTGAGCCCTTAATAATTTTTTCTATATCAGAGATATTTCTATGGACATGGCTGTGAGAGTGGTGGTGATGGTCATGATCATGGTCATGATGATGGTGGTGATCGTGGCTATGGTCGTGATCGTGATCTTCATGTTTATGGTGGTCGTGGCCTTCATGGCTGTGGTCGTGATTTTCACCATGATTATCATTTTCTAAGATCACATCGAAGTTATAGGCATCGATTCCGTTTTTTAGGGACCTGTCAAAGACAAGTTTGTAACCATCAATACCAAGTGAATCGATTGCTTCTATTAGCTTTTCCTTGCTAGCTCCAAGATCCAAGAGAGCTCCGATTGTCATATCTCCAGCTATTCCGGAATACATTTCAAAATATAAGTCCATTTATTTCTCCTCTATTAGTTTATTTATTTGACAGGCAGCATAGGCTGCTCCGTAGCCATTGTCAATATTTACTACAGATATTCCTTCTGCACAGGTCGAAAGCATTGTAAGGAGGGCAGATATACCATTAAAGCTTGCCCCGTAGCCCACAGAAGTTGGGACTGCTATGATTGGCTTATCGACAAGGCCTGCAAGGACAGTGGCAAGGGCCCCTTCCATGCCTGCTATTGCAATTATCACATTAGCTTTTTTAATCTCATCGATTTTATTTAACATCCTGTGAAGACCTGATACTCCAACATCGTAGAAGCGGCTTACCCTAGCTCCAAAAAACTCTGCCGTAAGGGCGGCCTCTTCTGCTACGAAAAGATCCGCGGTTCCTCCTGTACAAATTGCGATATTTCCTATTTGAGGGAGACTTTCATATTCTAGGGATATAATCCTTCCTGTAGGGTCATACTCTGCTTGAGGGATTTCTCTTTTTACAAGTTCGTATTGGTCCTTACTTGCCCTAGTACCTATGACTGATTCGCGTCTTTCGGCAAAGGCCTTGAAGATTTCCACCAAGGCAAAGTCCTCCTTGCCCTGGCAGAAGATTGTCTCAGGAAAGCCCCTCCTGTTTTTTCTTTGAAAGTCGAGCTTTGCTATATCTATATCCTTAAAATTAAAGTCCTTTAGATAGGCTAAGCCTTCATCAATTGTCATCTTGCCGTTTTTAATATTTTCTAAAAATTCTTTATCGTTCATTTGCTAACCATGGATTAAGCTTAATCTTTTCTTCCTCATCAACTACTTCATCCATTGATCCTGACCTATAACCTTCAAGATCAAGGTTTATATAGGTGAAACCTAGTCCTTTTAATTTTTTTACAATCTCATCTATGTGAGGGAAAATTTTATCAAAATCATCCCTATCAACTTCTATTCTTGTATTATCTCCGTAGACTCTAACGCGGACGTTTTTAAGATCGAAAGTTTTTAGGAAGGTCTCTGCCTTATTTATAGCCTCAAACTTATCTGTATCTATTAAATGATTGTAAGGGAATCTGGTAGCAAGACAAGGGGCAGAAGGTCTTTTATAAACTGATAAGTTTAATTCCTTTGCGTATGCTCTTACCATATCTTTGCTAAACCCTGCCATTTCAAGTGGGCTTACGACTCCTTTGTCATTAAGAGCTCTAACTCCTGGTCTGAACACTTTCTTATCATCTAAATTTGATCCATCGACTACATACTTATAGCCTAGTTCGTCTTTAAGTTTGAAAGCTTGCTCAAATAGGAAGCTTTTACAGTGATAGCATCTGTCTATAGTATTATTTTTGATATATTCATTATCGAAAACATCTATATCTACTACTTTAAGTTCAACATCCATATCTCTAGCTAGGCTTTGAGCATTTTCTAAATCTCCATCTGGTGTGGTATTAGTGTTATACATTATAGCTACGACATCGTTTCTTTCTTTTCTATACATGCTTGCAAGCTTTAAGATCAAAGATGAGTCGACACCACCAGAAAATGCTAGGACAAATTTCTCCTTGAGGAGATCTTTGACTATATTATCGAGTTTTTCTTTCTTTTCTTTATCTATGTCCATAATATTCCTTTCTTTCCTATAAATAAAAAAGGGCATAGGAATCCCCTAAACCCTCATGGTAATCTAAAAAAGTTAGCTTCATACTAACAAATTTATCTTAACATATAAAAAAAACTAGGTCAAGAACTAAGCTTATGATAAAATATTAGAAGGAGGAGAATATGAAGATAGTAGTAATTGATGGCCAGGGAGGCTCGATAGGTGCAAGCCTTGTAAGTAAAATCAAAAAAGAAAATCTAGATGCTGTAGTATATGGATTGGGAACTAATTATTTTTCTAGTAAGGCTATGAAAAAGGCTGGAGCTGATATAATTGCGACTGGTGAAAATGCTATTGTCGTAAATGTCAAGGACTGTGATTATATCTTGGGAACTACAGGAATAGTCATAACGAATTCTCTTCATGGGGAAATAAGCAAGAAAATAGCCAAGGCTATAGGAAAATCACCTGCTATGAGAATCCTAATCCCATTTGATTGTTGCAAGACCCTAATAGTTTCTAAAGAAAAGCCTTCCATAGAAGAGCTCCTAGACGAAGCAGTTTCGATTCTTGTAAAAATGGTAAAAGAAAAAGGGCCTAATCTAAGCCCGGATTTATGTAAATAGCTCCAAAAGGAGCTATACATTAACAATGTATCTAAGTGTTAACGATACTTGTGATGCTCTAATATTGTACTTAAAGTTGGATAAAAAAGCAATTTAATCTACAACTTAACAGACATAAAGCTTTATGTTATACTGATAAAGAAATGGGAAATGAATTAAGAGGAGATTTATGAAAAATAACGCAAAGAAATGGATAGCCTTGGCTATAACCGCCCTAGTCTTAGTGGTTTCGGTATTTGCTAAGGATAAGGAAAGAGAAGTAGAGCAAAGTATAAAAGATAAGTACGTGAAAAACTTTTCGGACTTTTCTAACTATACAGAAGAAGTAATCCAAGGAACAAACCCTAAGGAGAAAATTAAGGTCGTAGATGTCGACGGGGTAATCCAATCAAACGATGCCAATGACTTCGTAGTAGAGGAGTTAAAAAAAGCTAAGGAAGATCCACAAATTAAAGGAGTAATCCTTAATGTAAACTCTCCAGGAGGGTCAGTTTATGCCTCAGAGAGAATTGCAAATGAAATTAAGGCCCTAAAAGAAGCACAAAAGCCCGTATATACTGTAATGCGTGAGATGGCAGCAAGCGGAGGCTACTATATATCAGCTCCTACTGATAGGATCTACGCATCTAACGAGACTTGGACAGGATCAATTGGGGTAATCATCCAATCCTACTCCCTCCAAGGACTTTTTGAAAAGTACGGAATTAAAGAGCAAAATATAACAACAGGTAAGATGAAAGATGCCGGAAGCCAAGGAAGAGATATGAGCAAGGAAGAAAAAGAATACTTCCAAGGACTTGTAGACTCAGCCTTTGATAGATTTGTAAAGATCGTTTCTGAAGGACGTGGTATTTCTGAAAGAGAAGTTAGAAAGCTCGCTGATGGAAGGGTCTACGACGGTAGCCAAGCCCTAGCAAATGGACTAGTTGATAAAATCGGCGATCTCGATTCTGCTATAGGAGATATGGCAAGTGAAAATAACTTAGAAGATCCAATGGTAATAAGAAATGAAAATGTTATGGGATCTTTCTCATCAATATTTTCAAAAGTCACAGACCTTAAGAAAAGCGAATCCGACCTTGCAATACTTGATAAATTAATGAAAAAAGAAGGCCCACGACCAATGTATTTGTATGGTGATTACAATGACTGAAGTTAAAATTCCTTTTAGAGAGAAAGACTACCGCTTTGCCTATGCTGGATTTTTCCTAAGACTTGTAGCTTTTCTAATAGATATGCTAGTTGTAGGAGGAATATTTACAATCCTTAAAGTATTCTTGCCCTTAGATATGGAAGCAAATATCTTAAACTTCAGCCTAGGAGAAGTTCTTAGCACAGGACTTACTTTGGCCTACTTTACATTGATGACACTTTTTACAAATGGAAGGACCCTAGGCAAGATGATTTTAGGTCTTAGGGTAATATCCCTAACAAGTGATAAGCTAACTTTCTCTCAAGTAATCATTAGAGAAATTTGCGGAAGATTTGTCTTAAATAAATTCAAAATCCTTTATCTAATCACGGGTCTTAGTCCCAAAAAACAAGGACTCTTTGATATACTTCTCGATACAACAGTAGTTAAGGAAGAAATCTTTAATCATTTGTACGGAGAAAATCTATAAAATTTAGAAATAATAATTGCAAAAAGCAGCATGAATTACAAAAATCGCTAATTTATGCTGTTTTTTCTTATTTTGAAAAACCACAATATATGGTATGATAATAGACGATTACAAGATAAAGATACTATATCTAGTATTAGACTTTTGATAAAGTAACTACAAATTCATAAGAAAATTTGGACCTATCCTAAAAGTGCGATAGATCATATTTATTCTAAAGAATTGGAAAAGTCAGTATTAGTTGATATACTATTTGTTATTTGTTTATGAGAGATTAAGGAGATAAGATGGAAATTATTAAAAGAGACGGTACGAGGGCTGATTTTGAGAGAGAAAAAATTGAAAAAGCAATTGCTAAGGCCTTCTATTCTGTTGACAGTATGATAAGCGAGGAAGATCTCAGGAAAATTTCCTCAAAGATAGAAAAGACAATCAAGGAAAAGTATCCAGCTGATCACACAGTAACAGTCGAGGAAGTCCAAGACTTGGTAGAGCTTACCCTAATTGATGAGAATTACTACAGAGAGGTAAAATCATTTATCCTCTACCGTGCCAAGCACAATATGGACAGAAAAGTTATAGGAGACTTCTCCAAATATATAGATGATAAAAATATTCTTAATATAATAACAGAAGTTCAAGCAGACTTTGATAATCAAAGATACCCAATAGAATCCCTCTTTTTTAAATTCGAATCCTTCCTTAAGGCAAATATGACAGAAGAGGATATGCTTAAGGCTATAACAAGAGCTGCAAGCGAGCTTACCAGCAAGGAAGCTCCTGATTGGGAGATAATAGCAGCACGCTTTCTCATGCAAGAGATTAACTATGAGATAGAAAAAAGTGAAGAAAGATACGAACTTTTCGATTTCAAATCCAAGATAGGATTTCTAACAGAAGAAGGCCTTTATGGATCTTACATCCTAGAAAACTATACAGGAGAAGAGATAGACGAATTAGAAGCCTATATGGACTTTTCTAGAGATAAGATTTTTACCTACTCAGGCCTTGATTTAGTAAGAAAAAGATATCTAATTACTAACCACAAGGGAGATATCCTAGAAAAGGTACAAGAAATGTTTATGGGAATCGCTATGCATCTTGCAATTCCTGAGAAGGACAAGATAGGATTTGCTAAAAGATTGTACGATATCCTTTCAACACTTAAAGCAACCATGGCAACACCTACCATGACCAACGCCAGAAAGCCATTTAACCAACTATCCTCATGCTTTATAGATACAGTTCCTGATACCCTAAAGGGAATCTATCGTTCTGTAACAAACTTTGCGGAAGTATCAAAGCATGGAGGAGGAATGGGTCTCTACTTTGGAAAGGTAAGGGCTAACGGCTCAGATATACGTGGCTTTGAAGGAGTTGCTGGTGGAGTTATCCGTTGGATAAGACTTGCCAACGACACAGCTGTAGCAGTAGACCAACTTGGTGTAAGGCAAGGAGCTGTTGCAGTATATCTAGATATTTGGCATAAGGATATACCAGAATTTATGGGACTTAGGACAAACAACGGAGATGATAGAATGAAGGCCCACGATGTATTCCCTGGAGTATGCGTTCCAGACCTCTTCTGGAGACTAACCCGTGATGATATAAATGCTGACTGGCATATGTTCGACCCTCATGAAGTAGAGAAAAAATATGGAAGAGCCCTAGAGGATACCTACGGTGAAGAGTTCGAAGAATTCTACAAGAAACTCGTAGCAGATAAGGATATCTCTAGGAGGACTATGTCTGTCAAAGATATGGTAAGACTACTCATAAAATCATGGACAGAGACAGGAACACCATTTGTCTTCAACAGAGATGCAGTAAACAGACTAAACCCAAACAAACACAAGGGAATGATTTACTCATCAAACCTCTGTACAGAAATCGCCCAAAACATGAGCCCATCAGAGTCAATCTCAACAGAAATAGTCGATGAAAATGGGGATACAATTATAGTAAACAAGACAAAACCAGGCGACTTCGTAGAATGTAACCTGGCAAGCCTAACCCTAGGTAAGGTAGATGTAAATAATAAGGAAGAGCTTGAGGAAACTGTAAGAACAGTAGTAAGGGCCCTTGATAATGTAATCGACCTAAACTACTATCCAACCCCATATGCCAAAGTAACTAACAAAAAGTACAGGGCGATAGGACTAGGAACAAGTGGCTACCACCACATGCTAGTCAAAAACGACATAAGCTGGCAAAATGAAGAGGCACATGCTGAATTTGTAGATAGGGTCTATGAAGATATAAACTTCTACGCCGTCAAGGAATCCATGGAAATTGCCAAGGAAAAGGGCGCTTATTCATGCTTTGAAGGAAGCGACTGGGAGACTGGTGCCTACTTCGATCTAAGAGATTACAAGAGCGAAAGATGGGATAAGTTAAGGGCAGAAGTTAAGGAAAATGGCCTAAGAAATGGCTATCTAATGGCCATAGCTCCAACAGGCTCAACATCAATAATTTCAGGTACATCTGCAGGAGTTGACCCAATCATGAGCCGTTACTTCCTAGAAGAGAAAAAGGGAGCAATAGTTCCAAGAGTTGCTCCAGGACTTACAACAAAGACCTTCTGGCTCTACGAAAACGCCCACGACATAGACCAAAACATATCTATGCGTATGGCAGGAGTAAGACAAAAGCACATAGACCAAGCCCAATCAGTAAATATCTATATAACCACAGAATACTCCATGAGACAGTTATTAAATATCTATATAACAGCCTGGGAAGCGGGAGTTAAATCTATTTACTATGTTAGAGGAAAGAGCCAAGAAGTTGAAGAATGCGATTCATGCGCAAGCTAAAATTAAATAGTGGATTCTAAGGATTAGAATAAGCAAAAAGATGTGATGAAATGGGGTAGACTTGAGTCTACTAAAATGTAATAAATTAAATCTTTTAAGCGGGATGTAAACTGTAAATAACAGGATACAGCCCGTTTAAATTTTCTCGACAAAAGTTTTATTGATTTTATTATGACTTCTTATCATCTTTGTATTGGATATAAGTTAAAATCAACATAAGTACAGCAAAAATCACCATAAAGTATCTGTAGTGTTTATAAGAATTTGGAACTAAGAACTCAACTAATAAATATATAATCAAGATAAGTATATATGAGATAATAATTTTTTTTCTAGAATTCATAATTACTCCTCATTTCATCATTTTCAATATACTAAATATTTTTATACGATGAATTTGATTTTTGTAAAGTCTTATGCTACTTTGATAAAACTCCTTTTATGTGCTTTGTTTTTGGTGTACTCTTAAAACCTAAGCTTATGAGATTGGCTATAGATTCTTACTTCTGTGGGACACCAATCCACGACAGGTGCAATAGCTCTATTTTTTAGTTTTTAATAAATCTTCAATATTATATATCGAACTTTTCCCAATCCTTTATGCGTTCTATTACCAAATTTTACCTTGTATTCTAATCTTATTGAATATATTCCTATCTAAAGAACTTTCATCAAGAAATTGTTCCTTATTTTGTTACTCTTTTTATTCTATTGCTTAAGTTTTTTACAAGATTGTTTGTGTATATACTTATATAAATATATATCTTTTGGAAATTAGTATAGGGTAAGTTGAGGTACAAGTGATTTTTTGGTATTTTTTACTTTAAGCTCTTTCTAGTTTCTATAAGGGCTGTCAAGACTAGGTAAGAGACTATTAGATAGGAATAAGCTATTTTATTGTCATTATTTATGAAGCTATAGTTTGTAATTGCCATTTTTTCTTGGATTAGGGAAAGAATAAATATCAAGATTATAAAAAAGATTATAGATATTATTTTAGTCTTAATGCTTCCCACACCTCTTAGAAGCTCTCTTTCCTTGAATAGACTTATAGCAAAAACAAAGATCATGGCTATAAGAATGTAGTTATTAATCTCTACAAAAAATCCCAAAATAACTAATAATATATATAAAATTCCGCTAATAAAAATCATAGATTTCTCCTTTTTAACCAGCTTACCAGAAAAATGAAAATTTCCAATCTTGCCCTTATTTTTTCTTCTAATATAATAACTTGGATAGTAAAATTAAGCTAGACACTTTTAAATGAAATAAAAAGCCATTTATGATACACTTAAATTACACAAAAAACATTAAGGAGTATCAAAATGGCTTACAATCATCTTACCATAAAAGAGTTAATTTGGATAGAGCAATATTATAAATCTGGAGAAAAAGTTGCAAATATAGCAAAATATTTGTCAAGAGCAAGACAAACCATATACAATGTAATAAATTGGCTAAAAAAAGGCTCAACCATACAAGAATACTACGACAGCTACAAGAAAAATAAATCAAAATGTGGAGCAAAGATTAAACAATTAAGTGATGAAGAATATGACTATGTTCTTGATAAAGTAAATAAAGGATGGACCCCAGATGTCATAATTGGAAGAGGAGAAATTAAGCTTTCAATGAGCTCTAGAACACTATACAGGCGTTTTAAAGACGGTAGTTTAGATAAAAAACTATTACCAATGAAAGGTAAACGAAAAAAGAATGGAAGTGTTGAAAAAAGAGGAAAGCAAGCCTTTAAAAGAAGTATTCATAGTAGGAATAAATCATATCCTAATTTCAAAAATGAATTTGGGCATTTTGAAGGGGACACCATAGTAGGAAAGAATCATAAAAGTTGTGTAATAACTTTAGTAGAACGAGTATCAAAAGCAATAATAACTTTAAAACCAGAAAATAGGACAGCAAAAGCAATAGAAAATAGGCTAAATAGTTGGTTAGATCAAATTCCTAAACACCTTGTAAAATCAATAACATTTGACTGCGGAAAAGAATTTTCAAACTGGAAAAGTGTATGCAATAAGCATGATATATCAATATTCTTCGCAGATCCAGGCTGCCCAAGTCAAAGGGGGTTAAATGAAAATTCGAATGGTTTATTAAGAAAAGATGGATTACCAAAACAAACTGACTTTAGGCTAAAAAGTGAGACGGATATTGTTTCTGTAGCTAGCTACAGAAACAATATCCCAAGAAAGTCTTTGAACTACAAAACACCGTTAGAAGAATTTATGAATTTAGTGTATTCTGTCTAGGTTAATTTGACAATTGAAATAATATAAAATAAATAAAGGAGATTTTATGGTACTATTTATAGCAAATGCCGTTGCTCTTTGGCTTATGAGTAACTTCATTTCACACATTTCATTCGACAAACCAGTTGCCCTTGTTCTTACTGCAATTGTTCTAACACTTTTACAAAAGGTAGTTCAGCCAATTTTGCAGTTCTTATCTTTTCCTATCACATTTTTGACCCTAGGTTTGTTCAATCTAGTCATCAATGCCTTTGTCTTATATCTTGCCTTCAAATTTGTAGATGGGGCGTATATAGACAGTCACTTAGGAAGTTTAGTTATAGCAAGCATTGTTCTTGCCATAATTGCATCAATTGTCGAGTCAATCTTATAAGGAGTAAACAATGGAAGATAGCAAAAAAAAGGAAGTTAACAAGCGTGGTATTTTCAATGAAGATGGGGATATTGACCTATCTAAGAGAAGAATAATCCAAGGAAACACCACCAACCTAAACGATTTTAATAATCTTAAATATACTTGGACTAGCGATTGGTACAGACAGGCTATGAACAACTTCTGGATACCAGAAGAGATTAACTTAAACCAAGATATCAAGGACTATAGGAAGCTTGACCAAAACGAGAAGAAGGCCTTCGACAGGATTCTTTCCTTCCTAACCTATCTTGATTCAATCCAAACGGCCAATCTACCAAACTTACAGACCTACATCACAGCAAATGAAATCAACCTTTGCTTGTCAATTCAAACCTACCAAGAATCAATCCACTCACAATCATATTCCTACATCCTAGATACAATTTGTTCTCCAGAAGAAAGAACAAGAATTCTCTACCTCTGGAAGGAAGATGAACATCTCCTTAAGAGAAATGAGTTTATAGGAGACCAATACAACGAATTCTTGGAAAATGACGACGAATTTAGATTTATGAAAGTCCTTATAGCAAACTACATCCTAGAAGGAATATATTTCTATTCAGGCTTCTCCTTCTTCTACAATTTAGGAAGAAACGGCAAGATGCCAGGAACAGTCCAAGAGATAAGATACATCAACAGAGACGAAAATACCCATCTCTGGCTCTTTAGATCTCTTATCAACGACCTTAAGAAGGAAAGAGAAGACCTCTTTGTCCCTGAATTACAAAACTACTACAGGGATATGCTGAAAGAAGGCGTAGAGCAAGAAATTGCCTGGGGCAAATACTCTATAGGTAATAGTATAGCTGGACTTAACGAGAAGATGATAGAAGATTATATCAAATATCTGGGCAATCTAAGAGCCAAAGGCCTAGGGCTTGAGCCACTTTATGAAGGATATAAGGAAATACCAGAATCTATGAAATGGGTAGACGAATACTCAGATCCAAACGGAGTAAAGACAGACTTCTTCGAAGCAAAAGTAACAGCCTACTCCAAATCATCAATTATCGAAGATGACCTATAAAATAAACCGACCTGAGCTTTGGCTAGGTCGGTTTTAGCTTGCCTTAATTTAGATAAGATTCGTATTCTTCGCTAGATTTTCTAATTCTTTCTGGATCTTTGAAGAAATCTTTGCTTAATTTTACAAGTACTGGGCTTAGGGCTATAAGGGCTATGAGATTTGGTATTGCCATGAGACCATTTAGGATATTTGCCACAGTCCAGGCAAGGCCTAGGTCCATATTTGCTCCAAGGAAGACAAAGATTACATAGACTATCCTATAAGGGATGAGGGCTTTCTTGCCAAAGAGAAATACTATACTTACCTCTCCGTAGTAGGCCCAACCAAGGATAGTAGATAGGGCAAAAAGGCTTAGACCTATTGTTACAATCATAGGACCGAAGCTTGATCCGCTAGCAAAGGCCTTGGATACTAAGGCACTTGCATCGACATTTGCCCTTGTGTTAGCCCCGGTAGTAAGTATTACCAAGGCTGTCATGGTACAAATTATGATAGTATCGACAAAGACTTCTGTTATTCCCAAAAGTCCTTGGCGGATAGGGTGGTCGGTTTTGGCAGAAGCGTGGGCTATAGGAGATGATCCAAGACCCGCTTCGTTGGTAAAGACTCCACGAGCGATGCCGGCACTTACTACAGACTTAATAGAAAGACCTGCAAATCCTCCTCCAAGAGATCTTGGGCTAAAGGCTCCTAGAAAGATGGATTTAAAGGCGGGAAGTATATTAGAATGATTTAGGACCAAGATGCTAATACACCCTCCTATATAAAGAATAGACATGAGGGGAACTAGTTTTTCTGTGACCTTGGATATGGAATTAATACCACCGACAATTACAATTGCCGCAATTATGCTTAGGATTATGCAAGTCGCTAGGGGATTGATATTTAAGTTTTCCTTAAGAACTCCTGCTATGGCGTTGGACTGGGTAGAGTTTCCTATACCGAAAACAGCAAGGCCAGAAAAGATCGCAAAGGCCTTGGCGAGTTTCTCATTTCCCATACCATTTTTAATATAATACATGGGTCCGCCCACAAAGCCCTTACCCTTCTTTTCTCTATACAAAACCGCAAGGCTTACCTCGGAAAACTTAGTTGCCATACCGAAAATTGCCGCAAGCCACATCCAAAATATAGCACCAGGTCCACCCAAGAGAATGGCGAGGGAAACTCCTACTATATTTCCTGTGCCAACTGTTCCTGCAAGGGCTGTTGCTAGAGCCTGAAATGGTGATATGTCGCCACTTTTGTGGTCGTGGTCTTTTTCGAAAATATTTCCCAAGGTATGCCTTAGGGCAAAGGATAGTTTCCTAAATTGAATGCCGCCTGTCTTAATACTTATGTAAATACCAGTTCCTAAGATGCCCACTATCAAAGGCAGACCCCAGAGAAACTTATCAAAAGCTTTTAATAATTCTATCATAAATCCTCCAAAATTTTATTTTATTATTTTATCCCTAAATTTAAAAAAATACAATAGAATGTAAAAATTTACATAGAAAAATCCCTAGAAACTTTTACATCTCTAGGGATTGGTTTCTTATTTTATTAGATTTAGGTAAAATTCTGATAATCTTTCTGCAGTTTCTCTTATATCAAATCCTGCTTTTTTTATCATCTCGCTTGTATCTTCTCTTTGATAAGGGAGAGCCTTGTGAATTGCCTTTATCCATGGGTCTGTGCCCTGATCAATTGGGATAAATTCCACTAAATCTGTTATCTTGGAGTTTTTGTCTATGGTGTCTGCTAATAGACTCTTTAGCCCTGCGGCCTGGGCCTCTATGGTAGATACTGCAAGTCCTTCGTAAAGAGACGGAAGGATAAAGATATCTATAGCTTGGAGGAGTTCGTTTACATAGCCGATAGAACCTAGAAAGATTACCTTATCTTCTATTCCTAAGTCTCTTACCTTTTTTTCTATCTCTTCTTTAAGATCTCCGACTCCTGCAAGAACTAGGAGATAATCGTCATCTTCCTTTAATAAGTCAGCAAATATATCAATTAGGAAGGAGTGGTTTTTTTGCTTGTTAAATCTTGCTATATGGCCTAAAACTTTTTTATCTGAGAATTCGAGTTTTTCTCTGATTTTAGCTCTTATGTCTGGATTGTAGGTGAAGTTTTCTACTTCGATGCCATTATCTATAACTGTAAAGTCTTTATCTCTACCGAACATCCAATATCCTGCATCGGATGAGCAGGCGAAGCGGTAGTCGGCCTTGGAATTAACGTTTTTGTTTAGGACATCCATAACTTTTCCCTTAAAGCCCGGTATGTTTTGGGTGTTGTGGCTATGGGCTATGGCAATTCTACCATTTTTCTTTGCCTCATCCATTACAAGAGATACGATAGATTCTTTGTGGCAGTGGACGATTTTGTATTCTGGGTGATCTTTTAGTAGTTTATCCCAGGCCTTCTTGTAGGTGAAGTGGTTGGTACCCTTGTAGTTTGGAACTCTGTAGACCTTCCCTCCGAGCTTTCTTACTTCTTCCTCGTAGGCCCCTTCTTCTTCGTGGTGGACTACGAAGTCAAATTGGATCTTACTTCTGTCTATATTTCTATAGATATTCATTACCAAAGTCTCGGCCCCTCCACGATTTAGGGTGCCAAAGACATGGAGTATTCTTTCTGTCATGATTTTCCTTTCAATTTTTCTTCTCTATACTTGATATAATGGACTTTGTCATAATACTAGTCTGGTCATTGTCATTTAGAGGTCCTAGGATAAAAAACGTTACAAATTCATCCTTAGTCTCTATTACGACCTTATCTCCCTTGAGGGAATAAGACGCTAGATAAAGCCTTGAGCCGTTTCTTATGTAGGAGAGCTTGTTTATATCCCCCTTCTCGCTTACTCCATTTGTTACGATATTTATTGGATAGATTATATCGCCTGAGTTAAGAGAGGATATTTCTTCGATACTTCTACCATCTTTCTCATCTACTTTGATTATAAGCTCTGATACTATTTCTCCATCTACCTTTGATATATAGGCCCTGATGCCGTTTTTATCTTGGTTTAGGAGGAAGTTTTCTGGAATTTTGAATTTTATCTTTCCCATTTCTACCTCTTTTGTGGCAAAGACATTTATCTTATCTGTATAGTCGGTAAAGTCTTTGGCAATCTCCATAGGATCGTCGCTTTCCTTATACATGGCGATCAAGATATCGCTCATTATGTCTTTGGATTTCAAGCTTAGGTTTTTATCTTCAGTTATTGTGAAATGGATTATGGATGAAGGAGTTTTTACAAAAAAATGAGTAAGTCTTTGCTCACCCTTTTCGCTTATAAAGTAGGCTGAGTCGACATTGGTCATCTTATTTCTTATAGAATGGCTAATGATACTCTCCCCGCTATCTATGGTCTTTTCAGATAATTGACAAGCTTTTAAGATATCTTTTTGGCCCGAAATCTTAGTATTTGTCACTTCTTCAAAGCTTAAGAATATATTATAGGATGAGCTATAAGGGAAATCTATAATGTATTTATCATCACTCTTACTCTTAAAGACCTTGCATCTTTCAGGGATTCTTATGTGCATGTTGGCAAAGATTATTTCCTTGTTATAGTCGAGATTTGTTAGTTCATTTTTCTCATAAGCCGAATTTGGATCGGTTTTAATATTTGCATAAAAGAAAGGTGCTGTAGATTTTAAGTAGAGGGCCTTATCTTCCTCAAATCCTGTCATTTTGTCGAAGGGATAGGCCAAGTTTATTTCATTTTCCGTAGTATTATTATCTTTAAAACCGCTATCGCAAGCGATTAAAAACATTGATATTGTAAGTATTAGTAGTTTCTTAATCATTCTTATCCTCAAAAACATGTTTAAAAATCTTATTTATCGGTTAATTATATCATATATAGGTATTTTATGATATAATTTTAATAAGGCAAATAGGGGGTGAAAGATGGCTGACGATATTTTATTGAAAGTCAAAGAGGCCGAAGATAAGGCTGATCAGACTATCGATAATGCAAAAATTAAAGCTCGTGAGATCATCGATCAAGCCAAAATTAAGGCAGATGATGAGTACAAACAAACAATCACGAGAGCGAAAGAAAAGGCAAAAATGATTCTTGAGGATGCAGAAAAAGCTGCAAATAAAGACAAAGGGCCTACTATCGAAGAAGCTAAGGCTGATTCGGAAAAGCTTAAGAATCAAAGTAAAGATACTATAGATGGTATTGTTAAATCTTTAAGTGAAAGGATTATAGAAAATGGCAATAGTTAAAATGAATAAGTTTAACTTGCTAGCTTTTAAATCCGAAAGGGATGACTTACTAAATATCCTTCAAGCTTTTAACTATGTTCACTTTAACGATTTGGAAGAAGATGAGCAAAGATCCTATCTTTCTGAAGTTAGAAACACAGATCAACTTCAAAAAATCGACTCTAGTATAAACAAGGCCGATTATGTAATTAATCTTTTAGAAAATTACATGAAAGATAGGGACATCAAACCAGATACAAGTTTTACTGAACTTAGCTTAGAAGATGTAAAGAAAAAGGGGGCGAATTTCGACTTCGACCTTATATATGGCAAGATAAAAGACCTGGTAGGCCAAAGAGAGACGGCCCTAGGCCAAAGAAATGAGCTTACAAACAAAATAGAAGCTCTTAAGCCATGGAAGGATATAGATGTAGACATCCAAGAACTCTATGATTCTAAGAGAGTCTTTGTAGAGACAGGGACAATTTCTGATCAATTCTATGATTCGCTTGAAAAAGCCATAGTAGAAAGAAATCTAGAAAAGTCTCTAGTATACAAAGTA
Source organism: Anaerococcus marasmi (assembly GCF_900290195.1). Lineage (GTDB taxonomy): Bacteria > Bacillota > Clostridia > Tissierellales > Peptoniphilaceae > Anaerococcus > Anaerococcus marasmi. Next base: position 1,500,389 of record NZ_OLMF01000004.1, read on the forward strand.
TCTGAACTTGATAAGACAAATTATATAGTTGCCCTATCAAGTATAGAAGAAAAGGAAGATCTAGTAGAACTTCTAAGAGAGTTCGGCTATAGCAGAGTTAAAATTAATTCAACAAGCAAGATAGGAGAAGAAATCTATGACCTATCTGACAAACTCGAAGATAAAGAAAAATTAATTAAAAATCTCGAGAATGAAATCCTAGATTTCAAAAAATACTTAAAGGACCTATATATTTACAAGGCCTATGTCCTAAATCTAAGAAGAAAGGAAGAATCAAGTGAATTTTTCCTAGAGACAGGGCTTATGAACGTTATTGAAGGCTATGTTCCGGTAGACGCTACTGAGAGATTCAAGAAAGATATTAAAAATGTTTTAGGTGATGCCTACATACTTGATATCGAAGAAGCCGATAAGGAAGATAGCTGTGTTCCAATAATACTTGAGAATAATAAATTGGTCGATCCTTATGAGGAGGTTGTAAAGACCTACTCACTTCCAAAATACAACGAAGTAGATCCAAGTGGACTTGTAGCAATATTTTATACAATATTTACAGGTTTCATGATAGGAGACTTAGGCTATGGGGCCCTTGCAACTATAGCAATATTACTTGCCCTTAAGCTAAAGAAGTTCCCACCATCTACCGAGAAGAACTTGAGATTATTCCTTAGAATTTCTCTTTCTGCATGTGTATTTGGAGTTATATTTGGATCAGTATTTGGTGGAATAATAGATGTACCATTTGGTTTAATAGATCCAGCGACAGACATCAACGAGCTTATAGTGATGAGCTTGGTAATAGGAGCTGTTTCACTATTCGTCGCTTTAGCTGTAAAAGCTTATATGTATATCAGAGACGGAAAGCCAATGGATGCCATGTATGATGTAGGATTTATGTATATGGCTGTAGGCGGAGCGGTAGCTTTAGCCTTGACTAAAAACCCTATAGCAAAATGGGTTATGATTATTGGTATTTTGGGAATATTCCTCTTTTCTGGTAGAGAAGCTAAATCTATCGGAGGAAGGATTGGATCAGGTTTCTATGAAGTCTATGGGCTTACAAGTTGGATAGGAGATTTCGTATCCTTCCTAAGACTTATGGCCCTAGTATTATCAGGAAGCTTCGTGGCTTATTCTGTAAACCTAATTGTAGACTTGGTCGCAGGTAATGGTTCAATCGGAGGAATCATAGCTGGAATTATAATATTTGTTGTATTCCAACTATTTAACATGTTCCTATCTTATCTATCAGCCTATGTACACGGTCTAAGACTTATATATGTAGAGATGTTTAATAAATTTTATGAAGGTGGCGGAGTTAAGTTCCGTGAGATGATTGAAGATACAAAATTTGTCAAAATATTAAGAGGAGGAGACAATGAGTAATTTTTTAGTTGAAAATGGTGGTTTAGTATTTGCAGTTCTAGCAGCAGCAATCGCTACATTCCTATCAGGAATGGGTTCTGCAAAAGGTACAGGTATGACAGGTGAAGCGACAGCAGCACTTACAGTAGAAGAGCCAGAAAAGTTTGGTAAGGCACTTATCTTACAACTTCTACCAGGTACTCAAGGTCTTTACGGATTCGTAATTGGTTTCTTTATCTTCCAACAAATTACAGGTGGAGATATCGATACAGCAAAAGGTCTTTACCTACTAATGGCAGCACTTCCTGTAGGAATAGTAGGATATCACTCAGCAATATCTCAAGGTAGAGTAGCTGTAGCAGGTGTAAACATCTTAGCTAAAAAAGAAGATGAGTTCATCAAGGGTGTAATCTATTCTGTAATGGTTGAGCTATATGCTATCCTTGGATTCGTTATATCACTACTACTTGTACTAAACGCTTAATATTAGGATAAGATTATGGATAATCTTGAATTAATATTACAAAGCATAAGAGAAAAAGCGGAAAAAGAAGAAAATCAAATACTAGAAAAAAGTCAAGAAGAAGCTAAGACTATCCTAGAAGATATGGAAACTAAGGCTAAGAAAGAAGCTGATAAAATCTTAGCTGATGCTAAAAAAGAAGCTGACCTAACTCTATCAAATGAAAAGGTCTCTGCCAAAAGAGAAGCAAGAGATATCATTATATCCGGCAAGAACTCAGCCATAGAAAGTGTTTTAGATAAGCTTTTAGTAAGCTTAAAATCTATGGACGAAGCGTCTTATAAGAATTACGTCCTAAATACTTTGAAAAACTCAAATATAGAAAAAGGCGAGATCCTCCTAGAAGATAGGTTTAAGGATTCTTTAAGCCTTGCTGATTTAGGAAATCTTAAGATCTCAGATGAGACAGTTGACGAAGGCTTCATCGTTAGAGATGGTAAGATAGAATATGACAATAGATTTTCTTCATTGATCAAATACAAAAGCGACGATATTAAAAAACAAATATCAGATATTCTATTTAAGTGAGGTGATTAGATGAATAAAGATGACTATATAAGCGCATCTATTTCAACGAGAATGTATGAAAAAAACCTCCTTACAAGGACTGACCTTGAAAGACTCAACGATTATGACTCTCTAAGAGATGTTTTAAATCAACTAAACGAAACAATCTACAGGGGACCTATCAACGATCTCGACAGGCCAGAAGAATATGAGAAAATTCTAAAAGATGAATTAAAAAGAGTCTACAAAGCAATTGAGGATATAGCTCCTGACAAGGAGATAATAGATTATATGAAGGAGAAATATATCTTCCACAATCTTAAAGTTTTAGTAAAGGAATTAATCCAAGAGAAGGACTACTCTTCTCTTTACCTAGAGATGGGAGATATTGACCTAGCATATATCAAGAAAAACCTCATCAAAGAAGATAGGAAGAGTGACTTTTTTGATAAAGTGGCAAGTCTTACTTCTGATGAAGATAGCCTAGGGAAAGACGCAAGAGATTTATACCTAGACTATGCCCAAAAGGCCCTATCTTACTACCAAGAGACTAAAAATCCTCAAGATATAGATATAAGCCTAGATAAGTCCTATTATGAGAAACTCTTACTAGATGCGAAAGCTCTAGATTTAGATACTCTGATAGACTTTACTAGAGAAACAATTGATTTGATAAATCTTAAGAGCCTTCTTAGAGTTAAAAGCCAAGGAGAAGATATGGAAACTCTTGAAAAGATTCTTATAGAAGGCGGCTTTGTTGAGCCTATTAAGTTTAAGGAATATTTTTCTTACGAGATTAACCAACTTATAGGAAGTCTTTCTAATGCCAAAATCGGGAATTACGTTAAGGACAGCCTAAATGATGATCTTAATCTCGATGATAATATCCTAGCTCTAGAAAAGGCCATAGATTCTCATATGACTGATTATACGAGAGATTCTAAGATGATAACTTTTGGTCCAGAAGTCCTAATGAATTATGTAATATCTAAGGAAACTGAGATCAAGAACTTGAGGATTCTTCTCGTATCCAAACTCAATAAGTTGGATAAAGAATTTACTTTAGAAAAGTTGAGGAAATCTTATGTATAAGGTAGCAGTAATAGGAGATAAGGACTCAATCCTTGCATTCAAGGCATTGGGTGTTGAAGTATATACAGCAATAGATGGGACTGATGCAAAAAAGACAATCAAAGATTTGGCTAAGAAAGAATTCGGTGTGATATTTATCACAGAAGATTTAGCCAAAGAGATTCCATCTACAATTGACAAATATAGAGAAGAAATGACTCCAGCCATTATCCTAATCCCATCAAACAAGGGATCAATGGGAATAGGCTTAGCTGATATCAACAAGTCTGTTGAGAAGGCTGTAGGAGCAAACATTCTAGATTAAAGGAGCTTAATTTGAATAAAGGTAAAATTACAAAGGTATCTGGACCATTGATAGAAGCTAGCGGCTTATCTGACGCTAATATCTACGATGTGGTTGAGGTATCAAAAGATAAGCTCATCGGCGAAATAATTGAGATGAGAGGTGATGTTGCCAGTATCCAAGTCTACGAGGAAACAACAGGGATAGGCCCTGGAGACGAGGTAGTCTCTACTGGACATCCTCTTTCAGTAGAACTTGGACCAGGAATGCTTGAGAAGATGTACGATGGGATCCAAAGACCTCTTGAGAAACTTCAAGATTTGGCAGGAGAATTCCTAGAAAGAGGTGTAACAAGCACAGCCCTTGATAGGGAAAAGACTTGGGAATTTAACCCAACAGCAAGTGTTTCCGACAAGGTTGAATCAGGCGATATCCTAGGCGAAGTTGAAGAGACTAGTGTTATCACCCACAAAATCATGGTTCCAATCGGCATATCAGGAACAATCAAAGACATTAAAGCTGGCGAGTTTACAGTCGATGAAACAATAGCGATAATAGAGACAGAAGATGGCGATAAAGAAGTAAGCATGCTTCAAAAATGGCCAGTAAGACAGGCTCGTCCTTCAAAAAGGAAAATCGATCCAGACGAACCACTAATTACAGGTCAAAGGGTTATAGATACCTTCTTCCCAGTTGCTAAGGGAGGTACAGCAGCAATTCCTGGACCATTCGGTTCTGGTAAGACTGTAGTCCAACACCAGATAGCAAAGTTTGCCGACGCTGACATAGTAATCTATGTAGGTTGTGGTGAGCGTGGAAACGAGATGACTGACGTACTTAACGAATTCCCTGAACTAATAGATCCAAAAACAGGCGAATCAATCATGAAACGTACAGTTCTTATAGCAAACACTTCAAACATGCCAGTAGCAGCCCGTGAGGCAAGTATCTACACAGGAGTTACTCTTGCAGAATACTTTAGAGATATGGGCTATAACGTAGCTATGATGGCAGATTCTACATCTAGATGGGCAGAAGCCCTCCGTGAGATGAGTGGTCGTCTTGAAGAGATGCCAGGAGATGAAGGATTCCCTGCTTATCTTGCAAGTAGGATCGCAGACTTTTACGAAAGAGCAGGAAAGGTTGAAGTTTTAGGATCAAGAAATGATATAGGTTCCCTATCAGTAATAGGAGCAGTAAGCCCTCCAGGAGGAGACTTATCAGAGCCTGTTACCCAAGCGACCCTTCGTATAGTTAAGGTCTTCTGGGGACTAGATTACGACCTATCCTACCAAAGACACTTCCCAGCTATAAACTGGCTATCATCTTATTCTTTATATCAAGACAAGATGGATAAATATATAGATAGTGAAGTGGACGAAGAATTCTCCAAAAACAGGAAGAGATCTATGAGTCTACTCCAACAAGAATCAGGACTTCAAGAAGTCGTAAGGCTAGTAGGACGTGACGCCCTATCTGATGACGATAAATTAAAACTTGACGTTACCAAGTCAATCAGAGAGGACTACCTCCAACAAAACGCCTTCCACGATGTAGATACTTATTGTTCACTAAGAAAGCAAGATAAGATGCTTGATACTATTCTTTACAATTACGATAAGTCACTAGAAGCCTTATCTAATGGCGTAGAGCTAGAAGAAATTGAGAAACTTCCAGTTCGTGAGAAGATAACAAGACTAAAACTAATCTCAGAAGATGACTTAGGAAATATCGAAGAGATTAGAAGTGAAATTGATAAGCAAATTGAAGAGCTTATAAGGGAGGCATAATGTTAAAAGAATATAAAACAGTTTCTGAAGTAGTTGGCCCTCTTATGCTCGTTCAAGGAGTAGAGGGTGTAAGCTTTGATGAGCTTGTAGATATAGAAATGCAAACAGGCGAACGCCGCCGTGGTCGTGTAATAGAGATTGCTGAAGACCGTGCTATGGTCCAACTTTTCGAAGGATCTACAGGTATCAACCTTAAATCAACTTCAGTAAGATTTCTAGGAAGACCTCTTGAGCTTGGCGTATCAGAAGACATGATAGGTCGTGCCTTCAATGGTTTAGGAGAGCCAATCGATGATGGCCCTGCTATAATTCCTGAAGAAAAACGTGACGTAAATGGTACAGCAATAAACCCTGTATCAAGAGACTATCCATCAGAGTTTATCCAAACAGGAATCTCAACCATCGATGGGCTAAATACCCTAGTTCGTGGACAAAAACTTCCAATATTTTCTGGAAACGGACTTCCACACAACCAAGTAGCTGCCCAAATCGCAAGACAAGCGAGAGTATTGTCAGACGATGAAGGCTTTGCGGTTGTATTTGCAGCTATAGGTATAACCTTCGAAGAAGCACAATTTTTCATGAATGACTTTAGAAAAACTGGAGCCCTAGACAGGTCCGTCCTATTTATGAACCTTGCAGATGACCCAGCTATAGAGCGTCTATCAACACCAAAGATGGCACTAACAGCGGCAGAATACCTTGCTTTTGAAAAGGGAATGCAAGTTCTTGTTATAATGACAGATATGACCAACTACGCAGAGGCCCTTCGCGAGGTATCAGCTGCTCGTAAGGAAGTACCAGGACGTCGTGGATATCCAGGTTATCTTTATACAGACCTTTCAACAATCTATGAAAGAGCTGGAAAGCTACGTGGAAAGCCAGGAACAATTACACAAATTCCAATTCTTTCCATGCCAGAAGATGATATCACCCACCCAATCCCAGACCTTACAGGATATATTACAGAAGGCCAAATCATCCTTAATAGAGAGCTTTATAACCAAGGAATTGAGCCACCTGTATCAATACTTCCATCCCTATCAAGACTTAAGGATAAGGGTATAGGAAAGGGCAAGACAAGGGAAGACCATGCGGATACAATGAACCAAATCTATGCAGCCTACGCATCAGGAGTTGATGCAAGAGAGCTTCAAAAGATTTTGGGTGATTCTGCCCTATCAGATGCGGACCTTGCCTTTGCTGAGTTTGCCAAAGAGTTTGAAGAAAGATACATCAACCAAGGTTACTACACTAACAGAACCATAGAAGATACCCTAAACCTAGGTTGGGAGCTTCTAAAAATTATACCAAAATCAGAGCTTAAGAGAATTGACGATAAGTTAATTGAAAAATATTTAGATTAGGAGTTAAGTATGGCAAGATTAAAAGTAACGCCAACGAGGATGAATCTAAATACCTTAAAAGAGCGACTTGCTACGAGCAAACGTGGTTACAAGCTACTAAAGGATAAGCAAGATGAGCTTATGAGACAATTCTTGGAGCTTATTAGGAAAAACAAAAAACTAAGAGAAGAAGTAGAGAAGGAATTAGAGGATTCCTTTTCAGACTTCCTTATAGCAAGTGCTTTTATGAGCCCGGAATTTATGGAGGAAGCGGTGAGCTTTCCTACTCAAAAACTTGGCGTTGATATAGATATCAAAAATGTCATGAGTGTAAGAATTCCTAAAATGGAATTTAAGGTCGAAGAAAATGAGAACGCCAGCATGTTCCCATACGGCTATGCAGAAACATCAGCAGGCCTTGATAAGGCCCTAAAGGGACTCAATGAAGTTATGAATAGGCTCCTTGAGCTTGCTGAGCTTGAAAAGACTACCCAGCTTATGGCAGATGAGATTGAAAGTACAAGAAGAAGGGTAAATGCCCTAGAATACAGGACTATCCCAGATCTTGAAGAGACAATCAAATATATAAGAAGCAAGCTAGAAGAAAACGAAAGAGCTACTATATCCAGACTAATGAAGGTTAAGGATATTATAGCTGAACAAAAATAAGCGTAGAGGAGAAGGCCAGTGGGTCTTCTTTTTTTGTTTAAATCTCAAAAAAGCTTTAATATATAGTAAAAATTAGTATAGTATAAATTGCGCAGAAAATTTCTTCTATAAGCAAAAATAAGCTAGAGATTTTCTACATATTAGAAAAATTGAGGGGTTTTATGGAAAATAAAAAATCAAAACCGGCCCTAGTCTTTGCTATATTGGCCTTGGGTCTTAGTATATATGTTTCAAAAACAGGAGCAGATACCTATTCAAGTATTTGGTCCTTATTTCCACCAGTTGTAGCTATTTTTATAGCTCTTTTTACTAAGGAAGTTTTCTCTTCCTTATTTTTAGGGATAACAATAGGAGCAATCCTTGCATCCAAGGGCTCTATTGCGACATTTTTAGACAATATCGTAAGCGAAGGCTTTATCGCGTCTATTTCACAAACATCAGGAATCTATATCTTCCTAGTGGTTTTGGGGATAATGGTCGTTCTAATAAATTATTCTGGAGGATCTCGTGCTTTTGGTAAGTGGGCTGACTCCAAGATTAAGAATAGAAAACAATCACAGATTGCGACATTTTTCCTTTGTATCATGCTTTTTATAGATGATTACTTTAACTGTCTAACAAGTGGATCTGTGATGAAGCCAATTATAGATTCTCACAAGGTATCAAGGGCTAAGCTCGCCTACATAATCGATGCAACAGCAGCTCCAGTTTGTATGATAGCACCTATATCTTCATGGGCTGCGGCAGTCTCAGGTTACGCAGAATCAGGGACTTACTCAGGAATAGAACTTTTTGTAAAGGCAATTCCCTTTAACTTCTATTCTCTTTTGACCTTGTTCTTTGTAGTTTGTATAATTGCCTTTAATAATGATTACGGTCCAATGAAAGATTATGAACAAAAGGCCCAAACGACAGGGGATATCAGTATCAGAAAGGAAGAGCTAATCGATCATAGCAAGGTAAATAGAGAAGGGGCAGTAATAGACTTAGTCTTTCCGATCCTAGTCCTTATAGTATCTTGTGTACTAAGCTTGATTAATGTGGGAGGATTTTTCGATACTGCAAGCCCATACTATCACGATTTTGTAAATGCCTTTGCTAATACTGACTCATCTATAGCCCTTGCTATGGGTTCCATTGTGGCCTTGATCATATCCATAATATTTTTCATTGTAAGGAAGGTAATGTCATTTGAAAAGTCAATGGAATCTATATCAGAAGGATTCTCATCAATGGTATCTGCTATATTAATCTTAACTATGGCTACAAGCTTAAAAAATATATCAAACGAGCTTCTAGGATCTACCAACTTCGTTGGAGGCCTTATGGAAAATGCTGCAAGCGGCCTAAGCTCCTTCCTTCCTGTAGTTATATTTGTAGTTGCAATATTTCTAGCCTTTGCGACAGGAACAAGCTGGGGGACTTTCGGTATACTAATACCAATAGTTGTGTCCATGTTTGATCCTCACGATCCTATATTTTTAATAGCTATATCGGCAACTCTTTCAGGATCAGTTTGTGGAGACCACTTATCTCCGATATCAGATACGACTATAATGTCATCTACTGGAGCAGGATGTATTCATTTAGACCATGTCAAAAGCCAACTACCTTATGGTCTAACAGTAGCCTTAGTATCTTCATTAGCTTATATCATAGCAGGCTTTACTCATTCTTTTGTAATCCCACTAGCCTTTGGAATTTTAGTAATCCTAGGCCTTATGTTTGTCCTAAAAAAGAGGGCTTAGGAGGGATTTTCTTCTTTGACAAGGAAAGCTTTTATGTATATAGTCTATATTAGATAAGATAAAAAAGAACGGGGAAAAATAAATGGAAACTGGACCCTACCACGGTTTGATTACAACACTTAGTATAATATTATTGCTTTTTATAAATGGAGTATTTACAGCAATTCACACAGGCCTAATCAGCTTAAATACGTCAAAACTAGAAGAAGATTCCTTAGACGGAGATGAGAAGGCGGGATCTGTCCTTAAGATTTTATCAAATCAAGATAGACTCAACCAATCTTTCGAGATAGCCAATATAATATTTTCTCTTTTAACCATAGCTTACTTCGCAAAAAGGCTTAGAGAAGTGAGCTCTGATGGGTATTTTTGGGGAGGAATCTTATCAGAAAGATGGGTGACTATAGTAGCCATAGTAGTATATACCATTCTTAAGCTGATATTTGTAGACAAAATCCCCCAAAGAATTGGCGTAAGATTTCCGATGGAGATTACTAAAAGAGCGACAGGTCTTACTAAGTTCATCATGATCATTACAAGACCCATTGTGGCTTTTACTACAGCTGTGACCAATCTTTTTATGAATATATTCGGTATAGAAGCTAAGAATATTCAAAAGCAAGTTACAGGTGAGCAGATCAAATCAATTGTCCAGATAGGTGAAGATCAGGGAATCCTAAGACCTATGGAGTCTAAGATGATCCACTCCATAATGGCCTTTGATGACCTACTTGCAGAAGAGATTATGACAGCCAGGACCGATGTCTTTATGATTGATATTAACGATAAAGACAAGGAGTATCTCGAAGAGTTTGTCAAGATAAAGCATGCGAGAATTCCAGTCTATGACGAGGAAGTAGATAATATCTTGGGAATTGTCTATACCAAAGACTTCCTCCTTGAGGCGACAAAAGTAGGGCTTAGAAATGTAGAAATCAAACAAATCCTAAGGCCTGCCTACTTTGCACCAGATAAGATAGAAACCGACAAGCTATTTTCTGATATGCAGAAAAAACATATCCATATGGCGATTTTGATAGACGAATACGGTGGATTTTCTGGAGTTGTCACTATGGAAGATTTGATAGAAGAAATTGTAGGGGATATAGATGATTCCTACGACTATGATATTCCAGAAATTAAGGAAAATGGTAGGGATGTCTTTGTAGTTAAGGCTTCTGTTTCTATCAAGGATTTAAATGAGAAGATAAATATAGGTATCGATGAGGATAACGAAAACTACGATTCCTTGGGCGGATTTATTATAGACAGACTTGGCTATATACCAGAAGAGGACTCCAAACTTTCCTTTGAGTACAATGGCTACGAGATCAAAATCCTCTATATAGAAGATAACAGGATCAAGGCTGTCAGGATTAGAAAATTAAAAAACAAAGAAGATAAGGAAGACTAGAAGATTCTCCTTGTTTTAGGCTTTATAAAGAGCTTAAAACAGGGGGAATTTTTATTTGTTTTAAATGTTTTTATATAAATATTTTTAAATATTTATTTTAGCGGTATACTTAATAATGTGTTATATTATTGATACATAAATTTTATTTTAGGGAATTATTTGTAATTTGTGAATAATTTTACATTTATAAGGAGTTATTTTGAAAAAAGAAAAAGAAATTGAGAAACTTAGAGAATTTACTCCCTTGGCTGTAGTCTTGGGAGTGATAATAGCCATAGTATTTGGTGCTGCCAATGCTTATTTGGGACTTCGTGTAGGTCTTACCATATCCGCATCAATACCTGCTGCTGTTATTTCTATGGGTATAGTTAGAAAGATCTTAAAGCGTGATTCTATACTGGAAAACAACCTAGTTCAAACAATAGGTTCTGCCGGAGAGTCTCTTGCAGCAGGGGCCATCTTTACCCTTCCAGCAGCTTTCTTATGGGAAGCAGAGTGGGGAGATAGCCACTATATATCCTATCTAAATATTTTGATGTTGACCTTGATCGGAGGAGTATTGGGCATTGTCTTTATGATTCCTCTAAGAAGGGCCCTCATAGTGAAGGAGGATGGAATCTTGCCATATCCTGAAGGAAGAGCCTGCGCGGAAGTACTTAAGGCAGGAGAGGCAGGAGGACAAGACTCAAGTGTAGTATTTAAGGGCTTGGGCCTTGCCTCTATCTATAAGTTTTTGGCAAATGGACTTAAGGTCTTCCCAGAAGGGGTAAGCTATGAAATATCTACTAAAAACTTTGGAGGAACGGCCATTGGTTTCGATGCCCTTCCAGCCCTTATGGGAGTAGGTTATATCGTAGGTCCTAAAATCGACGCTATAATGCTTTCAGGAGGAATCCTTGCCTGGCTTGTACTTATGCCACTGCTTCACGCCTTTGGCCCAGCAGAGATAGCAAGCCTAAGCCCATCTGACCTATGGTCAAACTACATCAGATATATAGGAGCAGGAGCTGTGGCTACTGGAGGAATTATATCTTTAATCAAGTCCCTTCCTATGATTGTTAAATCCTTTAAGGATTCTGTTAAGGATCTTAAGGGAAGAGATTCATCTCAAAGCAAGGATAGACTTGATGCTGATATTTCTATAAAGACTTCCATAATTCTTGTAATTATTGCAATAGTATTGATGTTTATGATGCCTTCTTCGCCACTGAACTTCTTTGCTGCCTTGATTATAGTAATATTTGGTTTCTTCTTTGCTACAGTTTCATCAAGGATGGTAGGAATAATTGGATCTTCAAATAACCCTGTATCAGGAATGTCAATAGCGACTCTCTTAATCGCTACTCTTCTTCTAAGACTAACAGGCTTTGTAGGCCATGACGGAATGATAGCAGCAATCTCCATAGGAACCATAATTTGTGTAATAGCTGCTATAGCAGGAGACTGCTCACAAGATTTAAAGACAGGTTATATAGTAGGAGCTAGTCCAAGATACCAACAAATCGGAGAGCTAATAGGAGTTGTTGCCTCATCCCTTGCCATAGGTGGAGTTTTGTGGATACTAAACAAATCTATAGGCTTTGGAACAAAGGACCTTCCAGCTCCTCAAGCCATGCTTATGAAGATGATAGTAGAAGGAGTTATGAACAATGATCTTCCTTGGAACTTGGTATTTGTAGGAAGCTTTATAGCTATTATGGTAGAGCTTTTGGGAGTAACAGTCCTACCTTTTGCTATAGGCCTTTACCTACCTATCAACACATCACTTGGAATAATGTTCGGTGGTCTTGTAAGAATCGCTGTAGATAAAATCAAGGCAAGCAAGGAAGAGAAAAAGGACGCAGAGACAAGAGGAACACTCTACTCAGCAGGTCTTATAGCTGGAGAAGGAATCATGGGAATAATTCTAGCAGTCTTTGTCCTAATTCCTGTTAAAGGCAAGACTCTGGCAGATTTTATCAATATCTCTGATAAATTTGCCCTAAGCCAAGAAGCCTCTGTAGTGATATTTGTCCTACTAGGCATACTAATCTTCACCAAGGCAAGAGGAGCCTTAAAGAAGGGCAAAAATGAAGCTTGATTTAGGAAAAATCCCAAAGAAAAACGTGGACTATGACTATGATAAGGAAAGTAAAACCTACACCATCCTCATGGCCCACACCGGCCTAAACCATAAACTAGCCCAGAAAATCTGGCATAAGCCCAAAATTACAAGAGTAAGGCTAGAAGGAATGGGAAATACAGTTTGGGAAGCCATAAACGGGGAAAATTCCATCGAAGATATAGGAGAAATCCTAAAGGAGATTTACGGAGAAAAAGCCGAGCCCTTATACGAAAGGCTTGGCCAATACCTAAGAAACTTAGAGAGAAATAAATTTATAAAATATTAGGTTTTTAATCTAAATAGAAATAAAGCAAATGAAGGAGAAATTATTCTCTAAATAAGTTAGCCCCTAAGTCCAATAAGGATTAAGGGGCTTTTTAAATAAATGCTTCATAAATATAACTTTGGGTATAATATTTCTAGTTAGATATATCTACTTAGATATATTTGAGGAGTTAATATGGAAAAAGATAAGCTAAAGATACTCATAGGCCTTCACAAAAATGTCAAGGAACTCGATAGGAGGACCCTAGATATAGGAAGAAGCTATGGACTTTCCTTCAGTCAATTTATGGTCCTAGAAGCCTTGTATTCTAAGGGAGACCTATCTATAGGTCAAGTGAGGGATATAATCTTATCAAGTGTGGGGACTATTTCTCTAGTAATTAAAAATCTTGAGAAGATGGGATATGTAAAAAGAAAGACAGATGAAAATGATAAGAGGGTTTCTATCCTATCCCTAACTGATGAGGGAAGGGCTGTGATAGAGAAGGTCATCCCAGAAAATGAGGCCATGATATATGATTATATGAAGGATCTAAGCGAAGAGGAAACAGCAACTCTTCTTAGCCTTCTAAAGAAATTAGGAGCAAATATTGATAATTAATAGGACCTTATAAGCTTATTTAGGATGGTAGGAGTCGATGTGAGATAATAGAAGGCTTAAGAGAAGGAAGATTTATTAGAGATAATTTAGAATTTTATAATTAAGGAGAAAAAATGAAGATAGGATTATTAGTAGGTTCTCTAAGAAAGGGATCGTTTAACAGGAAGCTTGCAGAGATTTCAAAAAAGATTATAGATGAAGGAAATGAAGCGGAAATCATAGATATTTCCTACCTTCCTTTCTATAATCAAGATGATGACGGAGCAAATCCAAGAGAAGAGTACACAAGGATTAGGGACGAGCTTAGGAAATATGATGGATATATCTTCTTTACTCCAGAATACAACCGCTCCCTTGCTCCAAGTCTAAAGAATGTAATAGATATAGGAAGCCGTGATCCAAGGGGCAACCTATGGGATGGGAAAGTAGCTGCGGTATTTTCTGCCTCCATGGGTTCAACTGGAGGAGCTATGGGAAATCATGCCCTAAGGCAGAGCTTCGTCTATGTAAATTTAATTACCATGAATCAGCCAGAAGTTTATATACCAGCTATCCACACTCTCTTTGACAAAGAGGGTAATCTAGTTGCTAGCACAAGAACTTTCCTAGAAGATTCTACCAGGGCCTTTGTAGACTTTGTCAAAAAACACTCATAAAAATCAGCCTTAATGGAGGAGAAAAATTCAAATCCATTAAGGCTTTTTTATTAGAAAAATTCTTATTTACAGAATTAATAATTGTTCCCTTTATAAAGAGCTTAGGATAAATCCCATAATTCTATGAGTTGATCCATCTTACTTTTTTAAAAATTTAAAAATAAATTTCAAGCTAAGTTTTAATAGGTGGGATTATACATAATTAGTATCATTTTCCAAAATATTATTTTTCAATCATTGAAGAGTCCATCATCTTGTCATATTTTTCAAAATAGACGAAAGATCCATCGAGAATATAAATATTATCGAAACCATAATGGGCTAGCATTTTGACAGCATTTGAAGACTTTCCTCCATTTGCGTCATAAAAGATAATCTTCTCATCTTTTGGGAGAAAATCGTGGTCCTTTCTTAAATCTTTGCCGGCAAGAGATCTTGCACCCTTGATATGGCCCTTTTCGTAAGAGGTCTTATCTCTTAGGTCGTAGATCCTATAATCCTTGAAAGAAGCGATTAATTCATCGATTTTGACATCCTTAAGCCTTCCTTCGAAGACATTAATGGCTTGATTTGCTAGGACATTAGTAGCATCCTCTACAGTAGAATATAGGGGCTGGTAGGCAAGCTCTAAGTCGTAGAGGTCATAGATCGTAGCCTTTTGTTTAATCATACTAGCTATCACATCGATTCTCTTATCTACTACTCCGTAACCTAGGCCCTGGGCCCCGTAGATTCTCCCGTCTTTATCATCGAAGAGGAGCTTAAGATAAATTATCTTAGAATTTGGCATAATTCCAACAGAGTCTCTATGAGCGATAAGAGAGGTTTTATAAGCTATGCCCAAATCGTTTAGGCTTTTCTCATTAAGCCCTGTCATGGCGATATTTAAGTCGAAACTTCTTAGGGCGAAGGTCCCGATAAATTCTGGAGGAGTCGCCTTTTTTCCTAAAAGATACTTCGCCAAATATTTTGCCTGTCTATGGGCAGGCCAGGCTAGATTAAGCTTACTCTTTTCCTTGGTAAGGAAGTTTCTTGGATTAATCACATCGCCTATAGCAAAAATCGACTCATCACTTGTCCTAAAATTATCATCTACTTTGATAGATCCATCATCTTCAAGGTCAAGGCCTGCTTTTTCTGCAAGGTCACTAAAAGGTCTTGCTCCTAGGGCAAGTATTACTAGATCTGCCTTCTTTTTTGAATTATCATCGAATCTTACATAATCTTTCTCGATTTCTACAAGAGATTTGCCTTCGATAATATTTATACCATTATCCCTAATATTATCTTTGATAAAGCCCTTAAGGTCCATATCTATGATAGATAAAAGGGAGGTGTTCTTTCTTATTAGCATAGAGATATTGAGACCATCAAGCTTGTGGAGGGATTCTGCAGCCTCTATTGCAACGAAACCTCCTCCAGCAACGAAGACTTCCTTAACTTCATTTTCCTCCAAGTATTTTCTGATATTTTCTACATCTACGACATTTTTCACCGAGAAGACATGGTCATGGTCGTAGCCGGTGATAGATGATGGTCGATTTTCCTTAGTTCCAGGGGCAAGTATTAGATAATCATAAGTTTCCTTAAATTTCTTATTATTTAGCTTATCTAATACTTCTACGTATTTTTCCACTCTATTTATAGAGATTACTTGGTGAAACCTTTCTGCCCTAATATTATAACCCCTAGCGAAAGACTCAGGAGTCCTATTTATAAGGGATGAAGAATTTTCTATATCGTAGGAAAGATAGTAGGGAATCTCACAGTTACCAAAAGATAAGTCCCTATCCTTCTCAAACATTACTATCTCGACATCCTCGCTAAGCCTTCGTAGACTCGCCGCAAAGGTCGCTCCGCCCGCAACAGCTCCAACTATAACAACTTTCATAAAATCCTCCCTTTCTATTACTTAGTAAGCTTTTACCCAAAAGGAGAAATAAATACCGATTTATAAAAAAATCATCAAATATTTGAAAAAATAGGTAAATAAAAAGCATATTAGAAATATGATAGACTTTAGACAAAATCACCCTTATTTCGACCAGGTAAATAGCCATTGAATTGGCTATTTACCCCTCTGACTAGTGCGAAAGCACGGAAAAGTTACTAAGTAACGAGTCAGAGTACGAAGTGAGTGGAGAAATCTGATTAGATCTCTTGTATCATATAACTATAGTCATTCTATGGAAAAAACAATGGAATACTATACATTAAACATAGTGTTGTGGAATGTGTGAGATCTCTATAGCTTTGACTATTTCGCGGAGACTACAACCACATAACTATGTTTTTTTGTTAATTAGTTAGATATCGCTAGACGATTTATTGTACAAGGATACGAGACATAACTTATGTGGAAGCACAACAATAATTTTAAAGGAGTTTTCTATGATCTATTTGGGTATTGATGTTTCTAAATTTAAGCATAACTGCTATCTTGCTGTTGAGGATAATTTTGATAAAGGGTGTCATTTTGAAATTAAGAATTCAAGAGATGGTTTTGATTTTTTACTAAAAAAACTTTCTGATTTTGATAAGGATAAAATTAGAATAGGATTAGAATCCACCGGTCACTATCATCTCAATCTTTCAAGATTTCTACTAGATTTGAATTTTAACATTCATTTCTTTAACCCTTATCAAACTAGTCTTTACAGAAAGGCTGATAGTTTTAGAAATACAAAAACCGATAAGGTTGATGCTTTCTTCATTGCAAAGCTTCTAAGAGCTACTGACTCTAATCCTACTCACAATGAATTGTATCATAATTACGAACTTAAGTCACTAACTAGATACAAATCTTCTTTAAAAAGTGATAGGGTTAAGTTAAAGAATGCTATTGTAAGCCACTTAGATTTAGTATTTCCTGAATTAAGTAGCATCTGCAATGATGTATTTTGTAAATACACTCTAGAGGTATTAAAAGAATATCCATCTGCAGATAAGATTGCTAAGGCAAACTTAACAAGGTTAAGCAACATAATTAAAAAAGCTTCTAAAGGAAGTCACTCTAAAGACAAGGCAATAGAGATTAGGAATGCTGCAAGAAGGTCAATAGGGATTGATTCATCTGCTGTATCTTTTAGATTAGTTCAAGATATTAAATCCTTGGAATTCTTATGTAAACAAATCAAAGAAGTTAATGAGGAAATTAAGCCTCTCTTAGATTGTTTAGATAGTCCAATAATGAGTATACCTGGTGTAGGAATAGAGATAGGCCCTAGTCTAATAGCTGAGATTGGAAACATAGAAAAATTTGAAAATCCAAGTAAACTATTGGCTTATGCAGGTCTAGATCCATCAATCAGTCAATCAGGAACAATGCATTCAAACTATAGTAGTATGAGCAAAAGAGGTAGTTCATACTTAAGAGATGCTCTATTCATAGCCGCATTTTTAATATGCCAAAATGACGAAACATTTAGGATTTACTATGAGAAAAAGAAAAATGAAGGTAAACACCATTACGTAGCCCTGACACACGTAGCCAGGAAATTAACTAGAGTAATATTTCACCTTCTAAATAGAAATCAGAAATTTGTAAGCCAAACGTCCTAAAAAGATATGAAATTTAAAGAAAATTTTAAGCTATCAAAAACGATAGCTTATTTGTCATGCCAATAATTCGTTATTTAACCTAACGGAAGTCAATTCTTGATGAATAAATTAAGTTTTTATTCAACTTTTTATGAATTTTAATTTGTTAATTTTTTTAATTTTCGACTTGACTTCCGATAGTTAGTCTCCGTGCGTTCGTTTCACTCTCTTAGTCGAGATAAGGGTAATTTAACTATAAAATATTTTTTAAAGCTCTAACTATATTTAATCCTGATTTTTCCTAATATGCTCTTCTTTCTAGAATAAGACGCTTTCGTCAAGAGCCTTATCTGAATGTAGGGTTCTGATATCTATACTAATATTTTTGTCGTGAAGTTTTTTGAAATACTCTCTGTCCTTATCTCCAACATAGATATTTTCGTTTATCTTATCCTTGTTAGGAAGCTCTCTCATATTCCCAACATTTACAGTATCTATATTAAGGCCAGCGTCAACAAGCTTATAAGCATCCTCTGGACTTTCAACAAGGATGAGAGCCTTGGAGTCTTCGTGTGTTTCTTCGATTTCTTTTATAGTTCTATCGATTGTCCAAAACACAGTCTCAGCGAAAAGAGGTGTTGCTATGTTCATAAGCTTTTGTGCTTGTCTATCTTCTGAAGCTTCGTCATTTGCAACAACTATAAGATCACAATCTTCAGATTTAACCCATTCTCTGCCGACTTGGCCGTGGAGCAATCTGTCGTCAATTCTAGTAAATATTATCTCTGCCATTATTTCTCCTTATAATTTCTATTTCTTATTATTTCTCTAATTTATAGACTATATTATAATTTGAAAATATCTTTTGTCAAATGTCTCAATTTAAAGATTCCATATATCTTCAGGATAAAGATTTTCTTCAAACATTTTCTTAAATGAAGCCTTGGCAGGGGAGAGGTCTTCTTTGTAGGTTATGCCTATCCATTTTTCATCTGTTGGAAGTATTGTTATATCTGCCTTGTCTTCATCAATTAGCTCTCCTATCATATCAGGGAGTACGTATTCTGCGCTGTCTAGTTTATCTTTATTTTCTTCTAGATATTTTATGAAATGTTCTTCGCAAAGGTCTATGAAAGTTGGGTAGGAGGCCCATAAGTTCATTGATACTAGGGATTCTAGATTGAGTAGGTCAGAGTCTAGTCCCTCCTTGCTTGAAAGAGAACCGTCTTCTTCTAGTTTTATTTCGTGAGTTTCTATAATGTCTCTTAGTTTATTATTACTATCTCCTACTGAGACTCCTCTTGTTACAGTACCGTTGTCTGAGAGGGTGTTTTTTAGCTTGTAGCCGGCCATGGCGATTTGAAGTTTATCATCTTCCTTCTCGTCATGGTTTACTAAAAAGCTATGGAGATCTTTGAAAACTTCCTTGCCATAGTAATCGTCAGCATTTATTATTAGGAAAGGTTCATTTACTAGATTCTTGGTAGCAAGGACTGCATCGACTGTGCCCCAAGGTTTTTTCCTATCCTTAGGACTTTCAAATCCATTAGGAAGTGTCATATCTTGGTAGGCGTATTCTACATCGATGATTTTTTCTATCCTATTTCCGATTATTTCTTTGAAGTCTTTTTCTATTTCTTCTCTTATGATAAAGACAACCTTGTTAAAGCCTGCTTTCATCGCATCATAGATGGAATAGTCTATGATTGTATAGCCATTGTCGTCCATTTTTGCTAGTTGCTTTATTCCTGCTCCGTATCTTGAGCCTATTCCTGCTGCAAGTACTACGAGTGTTGTATTCATTTTTACTCTCCTTGTTCGTATCCGTTAGGGTTTTGTGATTGCCATCTCCATGAGTCTTTGCACATTTCTTCTATCCCATTTTCTGCGACCCAGCCTAGGACTTCTTTGGCTTTTTTTGCATCTGCAAAGCATTTAGCTATGTCGCCTTCTCGTCTAGGCGCTATTTGGTAAGGGACATCTCTTCCGCTAGCCTTCTCGAAGGCCTTTACCACATCGAGGACAGAGTAGCCCTTTCCTGTTGCAAGGTTTATTATCTCAACCCCATTAAGCTCGTCGATTTTATCTACTGCTAGGACATGGCCCTTGGCAAGGTCTACTACGTGGATATAGTCTCTTACTCCAGTTCCATCATGGGTATCGTAGTCATCACCGAAAACTGATAAGTGATCTAACTTTCCTATAGCTACTTGGGAAATATAAGGAAGGAGGTTGTTTGGGATTCCCTTTGGATCTTCGCCAATTTTTCCAGACTTGTGGGCCCCGATTGGATTAAAGTATCTTAAAAGCACTACCTTCCATTCTGGGTCTGCTGTGTTAAGGTCTGTCATAATTTGCTCCATCATAGACTTAGACCAGCCGTAAGGGTTGGTGCACTCGCCTTTTGGAAAGTCCTCTGTGATAGGTACACTTTCGGGATCTCCGTAGACTGTTGCTGATGAAGAAAATATTATGTTTTTGCAGTTTACATCTCTCATAACTTCAAGAAGTGTTAGGGTCCCAGTGATATTATTATGATAGTATTCTAGTGGTTTTTTGACAGATTCTCCCACAGCCTTAAGAGCTGCACAGTGGATTACTACGTCTATTTTATCTTTTATAAAAACTTCTTTTAGGCTTTTTTCATCTAGAATATCTGCCTCGTAGAAATTAGGACTTTTGCCTGTGATTTCTGCAACTCTTTTAACAGCTTGTTTGGAAGAGTTGGATAAGTTATCGTATAGGCTTACTTTGTAGCCCTTTTCTAGAAGCTCTACAGCAATGTGAGAGCCAATATATCCAGCCCCTCCAGTTATTAGTACGTTTTTCATGAAATCTCCTCTTTATATCTTACTTACATCTATTATATATTAATACTAAATTATTATCTAGTGGTAAGCTACAAGAGGTAATAGTTAATTAAAAAGGTTAGGATAGGTACATTTGTTATTGTGGTAGTACCCATTATTAGATATAGTAAAAAATAAAATAGAATTAATTTTGAAATAAAAGGTATAAATTGTATTGATTGTCTTAAATTAGGTAAAATATTTATAAAATAATCCTTGACGTAAAATCTATATAGTATTATACTAGTTACAAGGTAACTACCATTACTAACCATGAAATCGTTTTTAAATTTATGAAAAAATTGATTTTGTGTCAACTAATAGTTTTAAGGAGGAAGTATGAGAACTATTAAGAAAATGTTATTTGCTGTAGCGGCAGCTACTATGTTAACAGGATGTGGTGGAAATGAAAGCAAGGATAATGCTGACGGTGGAAACAACAATGATAAAAGTGTTGTTAGAATGGCTATGTGGAATCCTGATCAAATTGAAGTTATGAAGGAAATTGAGAAAAATTATGAAGAAAAAAATCCTGATGTTGATATCCAAATTGAAGAGACGACATTTAAGGATCATTTCACAAAACTAGAAACTCAATCTCAAGGTAAAGTAATGCCTGATATTTTTACCATGAATGGTCCAAACTTTGTCAAGTTTGCTTCAAATGGAGTTTTAGAACCTCTAGATGACCATATGGATAAACTTAATTTTAAGAAAGAAGATTTCCCTGCAGGACTTGTGGATCTTTATACATATGAAGATAAACTATATGGAATTCCAAAAGATTGGGATTTAACAGCTTTATTTTACAATAAAGAAATATTCGATGAGGCTGGAGTAGAATATCCTAATGAAAATTGGACATGGGACGATTTTGTTAAAGCTGCTGAAAAATTGACAAACAAAGAGAAAGGAATTTGGGGAACAGCAGCAAAAGGCATGACACAAGAAGGAATTTATGATACTATTCCTCAGTCTGGAGGCTATATCATAAGTGAAGATAAGAAAAAATCTGGTTATGATAGTCCTGAAGCTGAAGCAGGAGTTAAAATATGGACTGAACTAATAGAAAAAGGGATATCTCCTGACTTACAAACTTTGACAGACACACCAGATAAGGATTTATTTAAAGCTGGAAAAATAGCTATGGTTTATCTAGGAAGTTGGAGAGTGCCAGAATTTTTCGGTGATGAAAGTTTCAAAGATAAAGTAGATGTACAAATAATGCCTTTAATTAAAGATAGAGCAGCAACAATTCATGGACTTTCTTATGCTTTAGCGAAAGATTCCGAAAATAAAGATGCTGCATTGGATTTTATGGCATATTTAGCTTCAGAAGAAGTAAATGAACTTTGGGCTAGCAAAGGAACGGTAATACCTGCTCTTAATAGTTCTCTAAATACTTGGGAAGCTTCATATCCTGAAAAAAACCTAAAAGCTTTTGTCGATGAATTAGAGTATTCAGTTCCTTATCCAGTAAGTAAAAATACACCTGTATGGAACCAATATGAAAGTGATGCAATTAACGAAATATTCTCACTAGAAAGACCTGCTAAAGATTCATTAAAAGATCTTGCTGATAATATGAATTCTGCATTGTCTGAAGAATAGTTTATAAAATGTGAGGTGGGTTATGAAAAATAAGAAAACTAATAATAAAAGGTATAACTCACAGGCAGTAAAATGGGGGTATTTAATGATACTCCCTGTTTTACTAGGTCTAACTGTGTTTTACATAATACCATTTTTCCAAAATATATTTTATTCATTTACTGACTTAAATTCTTTTGGAGTATGGAAACCAATTGGATTAGATAATTATATAGAATTATTGTCAGATGATAATTTCTATATGGCACTCAAGAACACTTTTACTTATACAATATTTACTGTTCCTTTGTCAATAATAATATCAATGACTATAGCGAACTTATTGAATAAAAATATTAAGGGGATAGGAGTATATAGAACTCTTTACTTTTTACCTGCTGTAACAATGCCAGCTGCAGTAGCAATGATTTGGAAATGGATTTATAATGGTCAGTACGGCTTATTAAATCAGTTGATAATGAGGTTTGGTGGTCAACCTAAAGCTTGGCTTGCTGATAGCAATACAGCATTAGGATCAATAATTATAGTTGGAATATGGATGAGCCTAGGTATGAATATCATATTCTTCTTAGCAGGTATGCAATCAATACCTAAACAATATTATGAAGCTGCTAAACTTGATGGAGCTAGTGGATTTAAGCAGTTTTTTACTATAACATTCCCTTTGCTATCCCCAACCTTATTGTTTGTAATAACAAAAGACTTGATAGGAAGTTTTCAAGTATTTGATATTATATTCATGATGATTAACAAGACCAGTCCTGCTTTAAGAAGCACACAGTCTATTGTATATTTATTCTATCAGTCAGCAATCGAGTTTGGTAGGAAGGGATATGGAGCGGCTGTAGCGACTGTACTGTTTATAATTATAATTGTTATTACTTTCTTACAAATGACAATACAAAAAAGGTGGATAAATAATGTTAAAAACTAGTAAATTCAAAAAAATATTAATACATTTAGTTTTGATTATTGGAGTTATATTTACAGTTTTTCCATTTATATGGATGGTTTTGACATCCTTAAAAACTTTGAGCGAATCTATGGCAATACCTCCAGTAATATTTCCAAGCAGTTTACAGTGGTCTAATTTTAGCGAAGCTTTAAATAAGATAGACTTTGTTTTACTATATAAAAATACAGCCTTATATGCGATTTTTACAACTTTAGGACAAGTTGTTATGTGCACTATGGCAGGATATGCTTTTGCTAGATTAGACTTTCCTTTTAAAAATTTTATTTTTGTACTAATAATGTCTGTTTTAATGGTTCCAAGCCAAATATTCTTAGTGCCTCAATTTCAAATAATGAATAAATTGAGATTGCTTAATACCATAACAGCTTTAGTATTACCTAGTATGTTTTCAGCTATGGGTACTTTTCTAATGAGGCAATTTTTCAGTCAAATACCTGTTGAGCTAGAGGAAGCAGCAAGGATTGATGGCTCAGGTCAATTTAAAATATTTTTTGATATATGCTTGCCAATTGTTAAACCAGGAATAGTAACCCTCATTATTACATGTTTATTATTTACTTGGAATAACTTAATGTGGCCTTTAATTGTTAATACATTGCCAGCAAAACAAACTTTAGCTGTAGGACTAGCAAATATGGCATCAACTGGTCAGTATACTATGAATTTCCCTGTATATATGGCTAGTGCACTTTTATCAATATGGCCTATGATATTGCTTTTTGCTATTTTCCAAAAGCAATTTATAGAAAGTTTAGCTCAAAGTGGAATGAAGGGATAATGAATTAATTATAACATTATCTTAATTAAGGAGAATATATGAGTAGTATTAAATTTACTGATGTAAATAAGATATATAATAATGGCTTTCATGCAGTGAAAGATTTTAATTTAGAAATAAAAGATAATGAATTTGTTGTCTTTGTTGGTCCATCAGGTTGTGGAAAATCGACAACTTTAAGGATGTTAGCAGGACTTGAAGATATTTCTTCAGGAAAAATTGTAATAGATGATAAGGTTATTAATGATGTTGAACCAAAAGATAGAAATATAGCTATGGTTTTTCAGAATTATGCTTTATATCCACATATGACGGTATATGATAATATGGCTTATGCCCTTAAAAATCAAAAAATGGATAAGAATAAAATAAAAGAAAAAATCACAAGCGCTTCAAAAATGCTTCAAATTGAAGAATATCTGGATAGAAAACCTAGTCAGTTATCAGGCGGGCAAAATCAGAGAGTCGCTCTTGGTAGAGCTATGGTTAGAAACCCTAAGGTGTTTTTAATGGATGAGCCTTTATCTAACCTTGACGCAAAACTTAGGACCCAAATGAGGACAGAGATTAATAAACTTCATAAAGATTTGAATACGACATTTATATACGTTACTCACGATCAAACAGAAGCTATGACTTTAGGTGATAGGATAGTTGTTATGAATAAAGGAGTAATTCAACAAGTTGATACACCAGTTAATCTTTATAACAATCCAATTAATGAATTTGTAGCAGGATTTATTGGGTCACCAAGAATTAATATTATAAATATGGAATTAAAGAAGGAAGGTTCTCAAATAAAGGGATGTATCGGAAATCAAAAAATAACAATACCTGAAGTGCTATCTAGGCAGCTTAAGGATTATGATAAAAATAGTGTAAATATCGCCACTAGACCAGAGCATATCTATATAGAAAATTACACTGAAGAAGTAATTCATTTAGATACAAAAGTAGAAGTAGTAGAGTCTTTGGGAAGTGAGAAAGTAGTTTACACAAGCTGTGAAAATAATGAAATTATAATTAGAGATTTTATGAATCTAGATTATGAATTAGGTTCAACTCTTGAGGTGTATTTAAATGCAAAAAAATCATTCTTATTCGATCCAGAGACAGGAAATAAAATATAATAAGTAATCAATATACAAAATAAATATTAAAGTAGGAGCAAAAATGAAAGTATTAGTTCTTTGTGCAAATGGAATAGCAACATCTATTTTAATGAGAGAAGTTATAAAAAAAGCATTTGATGAATTAAATTATCAAGGAGAACTCGAAATAGAGCACGGATCAATAAAAGAATTATCTTCTATTGAAAAAGATGTTGATGTTATATTTTGTGCTAAAAATTTCGAGGATAGATTTGATAAAGAAATAAAAAAAGAAATTAAAGTTATAGGTTTGCAAAATATATTATCTACAGAAGAAGCGAAAGAAAAGATATCTGAGCACTCTCTTAATAATTAAAAATTTGTGCCAATTATAAATATTCAAAAAAGTAGAATAATTAATAAAGAAATATTAAGGAGTAAAAATGAAAGTTGCAGTTGTTGGATGTGGAAATAGAGGACATGAAGCGTATGCAAAAAAATTGAATCTATACGATGATGTTGATATAGTATCTGCTTTAGATTGGGATCAAACTAAGTTAGATAAAGTAAAGAAGGAGTTTAATATTGATGATGAATACATATTTAAAGATGAGGAGGAGTTTTTCGAGAAATTAGAAAAAGAAAAATTTGCTGATACTATAATTATAGCTACTTATGATAGAGAACATTATGATATCACTATGAAAGCTTTGGATATGAATCTAAATATCTTATTAGAAAAACCTATTTCTCCTATAAGAGAAGAAGTTTTAAATATTGCTAACAAAGCAAAAGATTATGAAAAAGTATTTATGATTTGCCATGTATTGAGGTATTCACCATTTTTTAAAAAAATAAAAGAATTGATAGATGAAGGAGCTATAGGAGAGCTTATAAATATCAATCATAATGAGAATATTGGATATTTCCACTTTGCTCATTCCTTTGTAAGGGGAAATTGGAGAAACTCAGTTGAGTCATCACCATTAATACTCCAAAAATCATGCCATGATATGGATATCCTCCTTTATTTAACAGGTAAGATGCCTAAATCAATATCTGCTTATGGTTCATTGACATATTTTAAAGAGGAAAATCAACCAGAAGGAGCAGCTGATAGGTGTCTAAACTGTAAATATCAAGATTCATGTATTTTTTCTGTAAAGGATTTCTATACTGAAGGTAGAGGAAGAGGCTGGAGAGCAGTTGTCGATCCAAAAGTCACAGATGAGAGTTTGAAAAAAGCTCTTGAAGAAGGACCTTATGGAAGATGCGTTTACAAATCAGATAACGATGTTTGTGATCATCAATCTATAGCTATCCAATTTGAAGATGAAGTTTCAGCAACCTTCAACCTATCTGCTTTCGCTAAAGATGTACACAGAAATATTAAAATACAAGGTACAAAGGGTGAAATCATAGCTGATGATTTAACTCAAGAAATAAGAGTTAATATATTTGGCAAAGATGAAGATAGATTAATAAAGGTTAACAACATGGTTGGAGGCCATGGTGGGTCCGATAGAGCTATAATTAAAGCCTTCTATGATGCTTGCAATGGAAGTATTGATGAAGTAAAGACTGGGGCTATGGAAAGCTTAGCAAGCCATTTAATGTGCTTCGATGCAGAGGAATCTAGAATAGAAGGAAAGATGGTAGATTACAATAATTATTAATAGCTGTATTTCGTGTTATAAAACTAATTAATTCCTCCCTTATTTATAGAATTAAGTATATTTATTAGTTTTAGTTAAAAAACCACAAGTTGATTATTGAAAATTGAATATAACTTGTGGTTTTTATTTTATTCAAAACGAAACACAGATGCCCTCGCGTGGTCCATTATGTCTTTTATATAAAGGTCAAAATCAGCTATCTCGCTTGTTAGGGCGTAGTAGAGCATTTCGAAGTTAACTCCTGAGACAAAGCCAATCTTATCGTGTCTGCTTAGGGATAAGACAGCCCTGTTAAAGGGGGTTCCTCCTCCTATGTCTGCGAGGACCACTATGTTGTCGTAAGCTTTTAGGTCCTCGTAGGCTTTCTCTAACTTTTCGTCTAGCTTTTCGTAGTTTTCTCCTTCCTTGAATTCACATATTCTAATATTTTCAAATTTTCCTGCAATCATTTTGACACTTGAATATATGCCAGAAGCGATTTGTCCGTGGCCTGTTAATATTACTGCGTTTTTCATAAATCTTCCTTTACTTTTTCTTTTGATATAATTATAAGTTAGGGAAAAGGATTGGTCAATTATAGTTTGTTTTTCTTTAGTGTAAAACAGAAGAAATATTTGAAAATATCAATTTATAGGGTAATATAACTCTATAATTAATATTTGACTTAGACAGGGAGCTTTTGTTTTATCACATGCTTACAGAAAGAAACGGATGTTGAGAAGTTTCAGCACAAAAACACAAGTACCACCCTGGAGTTCCTCGTGTAATGTGAGGCGTTTGGGCGCGATAAGCCTTCTAATGAGTTTAAAATTAGGTGGAACCACGAACGAAAGACGTATCGTCCTATAGCCAGCTGGCTAGGGCATACGTCTATTTTTATTTTAAGGAGAGATTATGATTAAGATTAAATTACCTGACGGATCAGTTAAGGAATATGAAAGCGGAGTTCTCGTTGGAGATGTTACAAAGGATATCTCTATGGGACTTTTTAGAGCTGCAGTAGGAGCTCTAGTTAATGGAGAAGTTAAGGGCTTTGCTGAACCTATAGAAGAAGATAGTGACTTTAGAGTTGTTAAGTTTGAAGATAAGGAAGGAAAAGAAATTTTCTGGCATACCTCTTCTCATGTTATGGCTGCTGCTATTAAGGAAATGTATCCAGAAACAAAATTTGCTATAGGACCTGCTATTGACGATGGTTTCTATTATGATATGGACCTTGAGCACAGATTTACTCCAGAAGATCTTGAAAAAATCGAGAAGAAAATGATTGAAATTGCAAAACGTGATCTAAAGCTTGAAAGGGTTGAAATTTCTAGAGCTGAAGCTTTGGAGAAGTTTAAGGAAGAAGGCCAAGACTACAAGGTTGAGCTTATAGAAGATCTTCCAGAAGATGAAAAGATCACCCTATATAAGATGGGAGATGCCTTCACAGATCTCTGTAGGGGACCTCACCTTCTATCTACTAAGCCTATCAAGGCTGTTAAGCTTAAGACAATAGCTGGTGCATATTGGAGAGGGGATTCTGATAGACAAATGCTTCAAAGAATCTACGGAATTTCCTTCGAAAAGGCTAAGCAATTAGAAGAATACGAAGAACTTCAAAAAGAAATCGAAAAGAGAGATCACAGAAAGATCGGTCGTGAGATGGATCTTTTCACCTTCCACGAAGAAGGACCAGGCTTCCCATTCTTCCATCCAAATGGAATGATCCTAATGAACGAGCTATTGGGTTGGTGGACAGATGTTCTAAATGAAAATGGATATGGAGAAATCAAGACTCCACTTATCCTAAATGAAGACCTATGGCACAGATCAGGTCACTGGGATCACTACAAGGAAAATATGTACTTTACAAAAATTGACGGTGATGCTTATGCAATTAAGCCAATGAACTGTCCAGGTTCTGTTTTGACATACGCTTCTAACCAACACTCTTATAGAGACCTTCCTATAAGACTTGCTGAGTATGGTCAAGTTCACAGACACGAGCTTTCAGGAACCCTACACGGACTTTTCAGAGTAAGAACATTTACCCAAGACGATGCTCACGTATATTGCTTACCAAGCCAAATCAAGGAAGAAGTTTATAGGATGATTGACCTAGCAGACCTCCTATATTCAACATTTGGTTTCAAATACACAATCGAGCTATCAACAAGACCAGATGACTTCATGGGAGATATCAAGGATTGGGACTTTGCTGAAGACCAACTTAAGAAAGCCCTAGAAGAACGTGGAATCGAATATGAAATCAACCCAGGAGACGGTGCTTTCTATGGTCCAAAGATCGACTTCCACCTCCTAGATGCTGCTAAGAGAGAATGGCAATGCGGTACTATCCAACTTGACTTCCAACTACCACAAAACTTCGACCTAACTTATATAGATGAAAATGGTGCAAAACAAAGACCAGTTATGCTCCACCGTGCCCTACTTGGATCAATCGAGAGATTTATCGGAGTTCTAACAGAGCACTTTGCAGGAAGATTCCCACTATGGATCAACCCACAACAGGTAGAAATCATCCCAGTTTCTGATAAGTTCATTGACTACTCAGAAGATTTAAAAGAAAAAATCAAAGAAGCAGGATTTAGAGTAAATATCGATTACAGAAGTGAGGGAGTAGGATACAAGATTCGTCAAGCTCAACTAATGAGAACAAACTATATGCTTGTAGTAGGAGAGAAGGAAGAAACTTCTGGCAAGCTTACTGTAAGAAATAGGGACGGAGAAGAGACAGCTGACGTTTCAGTAGATGAATTCATAGAAAAGATCTCTAAAGAAAGAGATTCAAGAAGTATGGAAAATATATTCTACGATGACTTTTAATGCGATAATCTTAGGAACAGATCACAACAGCTACTCTGTGGCAAGGAGCTTTTATGAAGCCTTTGGCAAAAAGCCTATTGTCATAGGGGCGGCTGTCCTCGTTCCTTTTTATAAATCAAAGATTGCTGATGTCTACACCACCAAGGGATTTTCATCAGATGACGAGCTTTTTTCAAATTTTATCAATGAAGTTATAGGAAAAAGAGAGGAAGAGGACTTTGTATTTTTTGCCCCGACAGAAAGATACATAGATACACTCCTAAGAAATGAGAATAAATTTAATTTCTCTTATCATATTCCTTATCCAGACCTCAACTGGGCAGAAAAGCTCTTGAAGAAATCGGAGTTTTACTCTTATTTGGAAAAAATCGACCTTCCTTATCCTAAGACTTACATTGCTAGTAAGGATAATATAGATGGGCTTGATTTTGATGGGGAGATTTTCCTAAAGGCAGACGATTACGATGCCCTTCTCGATTCATCATGCGAAAACATCCAAAAGGGCTACCATGTAAGAAATAAGGATGAGGCCAAAGATGTTCTAAGAAAAGTCTACAATAGTGACTTTAGGGGAGATTTTATCTGCCAGCAATTTATAAATGGAGGTCAGGGAAGTGAGTATTCCCTAAACGGCTACAGGGCGAGTGATGGGAAGATTTCCTTTGTTCTTGCAAGAAACCTCCTATCAGACCTAAGGCCAATGTGGGTAGGAAACCACCTAGTCCAAGTAGATAGTGATGAGGGTATCATGTATGATTTGGCAGAAAAAATCGTGACCTCTCTTGACTATCACGGACTATTTAATCTAGATTTTAAGAAAGATTCAAAAACTGGCGAGATCTTCGTTCTAGAGATGAATATAAGACAAGGCAGGACCTTCTATTACTCAACTCTAGCTGGAGTAAACCTAATCGAGCTTGCTATCAATGATCTAATCTTTGGCAAAACTGAAGCGAAGAAGACTCAAAGACCTTTCAGGCTACAAGCAATTTCTGCTAAAAAAGCCTACGAAAATGTGGAAAAAGGACTCAAAGAGGAGTTTAATAAGAAAGGTCGAGATGAAAACTCAGCAATTCACGTCATAAGCGATTATGATGATAATATGCTTAGAAAACTGAAGGTAAATGAGTCTATAAAAAGACAAGAAAAAGAATTATTTGACTAAGAAGATATCGGTTTATCCGGTATCTCTTATATTGCCAAAAATTTTATCGAGAAATTTACAGGAAAATAAGAAAGGAGTTTATATGGAAAAAACTATAAGCAAGAAAGAAAATATCATGGGAACCATGCCTGTTGGAAGTCTTCTTATAAAGATGAGCATACCTATGGTAATTTCTATGCTTGTTCAATCAATCTACAATGTAGTAGATTCGATATTTGTTGCAAGAATTTCAGAAGAAGCCCTTACAGCGGTGTCTTTAGCATTCCCAGTACAAAACATCATGCTTGCCTTTGCTATAGGAATATCCGTTGGGGCCAGTGCCCTCTTGAGTAGGTATTTGGGCATGGATGATAAGAGAAGAGTAGGGTCTGTTGCCATGCACGGGGTTGTCTTATCTGTAGTTGGAGCTATTGCCTCTGCCTTATTCGGTATATTTTTTACTGATTTTTTTGCCAATTCCCAAGCGGCGACTCCTGAAATCGTAGCCTACACTAGGGATTATTTGTGGATTGTTACTATATTTGGTTTTGGTTTGTTCTTCCAAGTCCTTTGTGAAAAGCTCCTCCAAGCGACATCCCTTACCTTTTATACCATGATTGTCCAAATATCAGGAGCCCTAATCAACCTAATCCTAGATCCAATCTTTATCTTTGGCCTATTTGGCTTTCCAAGAATGGAAGTAAAGGGAGCGGCCCTTGCTACTGTGATTGGACAAATCGGAGGATCTATTATAGGTCTTATTATAAATAAAACAAAGAATACAGATATAGAAGTAGACTTCAAACATTTTAGGCTTCATGGAGATATATTAAAACAAATATTTTGGATAGGCCTTCCTTCTATAGTAATGAGTGCTATATCTTCAGTAATTATCTTTATCCTAAATGCCATGCTTAGAGCTTTTGGTCAATCAGCAATCGCAGCCTATGGGGTAATGTTTAAGCTTCAATCCTTTGCCTTCCTTCCAATAATAGGAATATCGAACGCTATGGTTTCTATCATATCCTTTAACTACGGAGCAAGGCATGTGGCTAGGATTCGTAGGTCAATCAAGCTTGCCCTTATATCAGGTATGGTCCTTGTTGGAATCGCAACTGTCTTCTTGTGGATTTTGCCAAATCAAATCTTTGACTTGTTTAATGCAACTGACACTATGAGGCAAATTGGAGTACCTATGATTAGGATAGTTTCCCTATCTTATATTGTAGCTTCAGTTTCTATAATATCTGTAGGAGTTTTCCAAGCCTTGGGGAATTGGCAAACAGCAATCCTCCAATCCTTCCTAAGACAATTCTTTATCCTCCTACCAACCTTTTATCTATTCTCCCTAACAGGAAATATAGACTTAGTATGGTGGTCCTTCCTTATATCTGAAGGACTTAATGCGATCATGTGTGTGTATTTCTTAAAAAGAGACATCAAAAACAAAATAGATGTATTATAAAAAGACCAGCTCTCTTTCCCAGAGATGCTGGTTTTTATATGCCTACCAATAAAATATTTATTGGCCTTATATTAAATCTGAATAGTATTTGACCGATAAAAAGGCTAACAAGAGTAGATAGAAGACTTGTTACTAGGATATTTTCTCCTAAAATAATCCTTAAGCCTACAAATATCGTTGGATACATATAAATATAGACAAAGATCATAAATTTCTCGAAAGAAGCTTCACTAGCCTCTCCAAAGCCCTTTAGCATTAGGTAGATGATTAACACAAAGGATAAAAAATATCCGTAGTTTAGCTTATATCTAGAGCTAAAAAAGATTTCCAAAGCTAGGATTCCTAGGGAAAGGATATATAGGAGAGGATTTATCTTATCAGCTCTTCTGATCCTAAGGCCCATTACAAAGACAGCAAAATATAAGAAAATGTCCTTGAAGTTTGGAAAGCCTATTAGAATTTTGCTATAATCATAGTAATAGAATAAAGCAAGGCTAATGACACCGAGTGTACTTGAAAAAGTACTGCCGAAAATCCTGTTAATTAAAAATTCTACTAAGAAAAATATACCCACAAGACTTATGAGATCGTAAAGCCTTCTTAGAATTTGATAAAAATCATCTAGTACTTCTCTATTTAACTTTATATTAAAACCTTTTATTAGAAAGAAGTTAATCAGAAGATGAAAGATTAAAGGCAAGAACAAAAGCCCGACCCTTCCTGTATCCATAAAGGAAATCATATAGGCGATATAGGCTATAAGATAAGTGTTTACTATCCTATAGATGATTTCTGTATTTAATTTTATTGAAGAAGCTGCAATTGGGGTAAAAAAACTAATAATAAGCAAGATGACTCCCAAAAGACTTGCTAAATTTATTTTTTTCATACTTAAATCATATCACAAAAAGGAAAAATTACTAATAAAATGATATAATACTCAATATAGGAGCAGATATGACAAGACAAAGAAGACCATCAGTTAAAGAAAGAGAATCTAGAGACATAAGAAGAGAAGAATTAAGACGAAGAAAGCGAATCAAGAAACGTAGAAAGGAAAGAATCCTCCGCATAGGATTTATCCTTGTAATATTATTCGCCCTAGTATTTGCAGTAAGAAAGCTCACATCTTCTAATAAAAGGATAGCAAGCGATATAGAAACTGCTATCAAAAGCTATGATGAGGGATATTTTGAGAAAAACATGGACAGGATGGATGTAATCATGGACGCCCTAAAGAAATCCTACTCCAAGGATGAGAAGGAAGAGAAGGAATTCTATGAGGCAGCCTTTAAGAACTTATCCATAACTTATATAGAAGAAAAGAAGGTAGAAGGCGGGAGAGAATTAAGCCTTGAGGTAGAAAATGTCAACTACATAGACGTATACAATAGTCTAGAAGCTGGGGTTAGCCATGAGGATTATATTAAAGCCCTGTCTAGGGAGGATAATCCTAAAAAAAAGGCCAGAGTTAGTATTTTTATAAGAGATAAGATGTTTTCAAAGAAGATTTATGAGTCAAGACCCTTTGTAAATGCGATATTAGGAGGGGCCCTAGATTACGCAAACTAGGAGGACATATGTTTTACGCAAATGGATCAATCAAAGAATGTAAGAGGGTGATGAAGGAGAAAAATCCTCTGGCATTTACAATTCATTTATTTATCCTGATGATTTT
This sequence comes from Anaerococcus marasmi, assembly GCF_900290195.1. GTDB lineage: Bacteria > Bacillota > Clostridia > Tissierellales > Peptoniphilaceae > Anaerococcus > Anaerococcus marasmi. Next base: position 1,534,409 of record NZ_OLMF01000004.1, read on the forward strand.
AGCTATGTCTTTTTCTCATATACTAATTAGATTGGTCTCTAATCTTACAGGCAAGGGAGATTTTCTTATAAGAAAGTTGGGAGAAAATCACGAGTATGCCATGATTTTTAATCTTTGGTCTACTTTGCTGGTAAGCCTTACCGTATATATATTTGTTAAATATTATCAAAAGAGAACTCCCGCATCGCTTGGCCTTGTAGATGAAAAGAAGGGCAAATCTTATCTCAAAGGGCTTCTTATAGGAAGTGGGATGCTTGGTGTCTCCTTCCTTTTTTCCTATCTCTTATCTGGCTTCAAGATTCGTCTAAATATAGAAAATGTAGACTTTAGGATTTTTATTTTATTTGTAATAGGTTGGATCTTTCAGGGTTTTGAGGAAGAATTTATCACAAGATCTGTTTTAATGAATTATCTAGGAGCTCTTAGAAATCCCAGGGTGGGTATTATTACTAACAGTCTGGTATTTTCTATCCTTCATCTGGGTAATTCTTATTTTAACCTCCTAGCCTTTGTCAATATATTTTTGATGGGACTTGTATTTTCTATGCTTTTTTACATAAGAGATAGCATATATATAAGTGCTGCCGCCCACAGCGTGTGGAATTTCCTCCAAGCTAACTTTTTTGGTATTAATGTAAGTGGGATAATCACAAGCAAAAACACGGTTTTTTTAAGCGAATCTGTAGGAAATAAATGGATAAGTGGGGGAGGCTTTGGTATAGAAGGGGGCTTTGTAGTTACGATTGTTGAGACACTTGTCTTGTATTTACTATATAAGAAGGCAAGAAAAGCCAGTTTAATAAGATAGAAAAGGGGCTGTTGCAAAATCATGAATAATCATCGTACCATCGTTAGAAGGTTCTCTTAGGAAATTTTCAGTGGTGCCTGCCGGCTGATGGAGGCAAAATTTCCGTGGAGGTTCTTCTAACGATAATGGTACGATTTATTCATTCTGCAACAGCCCCCTTTTAAATTCTATATTTATTTATTTTCGTATCCTGGTTTTCCAAGAAGTTTGAACATTTGTGCCTTGTATTCTTCAACACCTGGTTGGTTGAATGGATTTACTCCTAGCATGTAGCCTGAAACTCCTACAGCTATTTCAAAGAAATAGAAGAGTTTGGCGATTTCTTTTTCACTAACTTCATCCATTTCGATTCTGATATTTGGAACATCTCCCTTAACGTGGGCTATTGTTGTTCCTTCCATGGCTTGTTTGTTTACAAAGCTCATTGTCTTTCCAGCGAGATAATTTAATCCGTCTAGATTGTCCTCATCTTTCTTGATTGTAAGGTCACTTACAGGATTTTTAACTTCTATTACAGTTTCAAATAAGTTTCTCTTACCATCTTGGATCATTTGTCCAACTGAGTGGAGGTCTGTTGTATTGTTTACAGATACTGGGAAGATTCCCTTACCATCTTTTCCTTCGCTTTCTGCGAAAAGTTGCTTCCACCATTCAGCTATATATTTAAGTTTTGCTTCGTAGTTTACAAGCACTTCGAGGTCCTTGCCATCTTCGTGAAGCATATTTCTAATAGCTGCATATTTTATAGCAGGATTGTCGAAGGACTTTTCTGTGTAGAGGTCTCTGCCCTCAGCGAAGCCTTCCATAAACTTATCTATATCAATCCCACATGCAGCAAGTGGTAGGAGACCTACAGCAGATATTACAGAAAATCTTCCACCTATATCATCAGGAACTACAAATGTCTCATAGCCTTCTGCATCAGCAAGCTCTTTCAAAGCTCCCTTCTTGCTATCAGTTGTTGCAAAAATTCTTTTTCTTGCTTCTTCCTTGCCGTATTTTTCTTCGATTGCTTCTCTTAAGAATCTAAAAGCAATAGCAGGTTCTGTTGTTGTACCTGATTTTGATATTACGTTTAAAGAGTAGTCCTTATCCTTTAGGTAGTCTAGAAGTTCGTTTAAGTATTGGCCTGAGATTTGATTTCCTGCATAGATTAGCTTAACTTTTCTATCAGATCCAAAGTAAGAATCACAAGCGACATCTACTGCCTTAATTCCTAAATAAGATCCACCAATTCCTATAGATACTAAAATATCAGAATTTCCTCTAATTCTTTCAGCAGCCTTTTTGATTCTTTCAAACTCTTCCTTGTCATAATCGACTGGTCTATCGATCCAGCCCAAGAAGTCATTGCCCTCGCCAGTTCTTTCCATGAGGGTATCGAAGGCGGTCATGGCTTTTTCTTCATAGCTATTAATATTTTCTAAGTTTACATTATTAAAATCTAATTTCATATTCTCCTCCTGTCTTTCTATGTGTATTATACCCGATAATGCAATTTTCCATTATCAAATAATTATGCAGCAAATAAAAACTAATAAAAAATAAATGTGAAAAAGTCCCTTAGAAAGGAAAAGATTTCCCTTATAAATCATTTGTAAGAGGAAATTCCTAAGTTGGCTAAAATCAGAGATAAAATTAGGATGAATTATGTAGTTGATAATGATTATATATATCATATTTAGAATGAGAAAAACTTTAGAATGATTCTTGACAAGCGGAAAAATAAAGACTATAATATGAATAGAAGTTGAAGAGAAAAATAAAAAGGAGATTACATATGACATTAAAAGGAACAAAAACAGCATCTAACCTTATCACATCATTCGCAGGTGAAAGCCAAGCAACAATGAGATATAGATATGCAGCTAAAGTAGCTGACAAAGAAGGTTACAAACAAATATCTGCAATCTTTGAAGAAACAGCAAGAAACGAAATAGAACACGCAGCAAGATTTTACAAATTCTTAAAAGAAGAATTCAAACTTGATGCTATCGAGCTTAACCCAGAATACACAGCATTCCCAGTAGTATTCCACGATACACTAACAAACCTACAAGGTGCAATCGACGGAGAAAACGAAGAATGTGAACATATGTATCCATCATTTGCAGACGTTGCAGAAGAAGAAGGATTCGACGAAATCGCAAGAGCATTCAGAAACATAGCAAAAGTTGAGGGAGCTCACAGAGATAGATACCAAAAACTACACGACAATGTAGAAAACGGAAAAGTATTCGAAAAAGACGAAAAAGTTATCTGGAAATGCGGTAATTGCGGATTCCTTTACGAAGGAAAAGTAGCACCAAAGATTTGTCCAGCATGTGCACACAAACAAGAATGGTTCGAAATCGCAAGCTTCAACTATTAATAACATATCTAAAGCCAGGGGTCAAGCTCCTGGTTTTTTTCTGCCCTAAATAGCGACTTAGACTAAGAAAATGTATAATTGTAGAAAGCAGAAGATATTAGATAGATAAGGAGAAAAAATGAAAGTTATAGTATGCAAAGATTATGATGATATGAGCAAAAAAGCGGCTGACCTTGTTATAAACAATATAAAGTACAAGCCACAAATAAAACTAGGACTTGCGACAGGATCCTCACCAATAGGACTCTACAAGAACCTAATAAAGGCAAATGACGAGGGGGAGATTAGCTTTAGATATGCCAAATCAGTAAATCTCGACGAGTATGTTGGAATTGATCCGGATAATGAACAATCCTATAATTATTTTATGAGAAAAAACTTCTTCGATCATGTATCCTTTAATGAAGGAGCAAATATAATCCCAAAGGCAAGTGAAGTAGATGAAAAATACGCACAAGAATACGACAAAATCCTAGATGACTTCGGCCAAAGAGATATACAAATTCTAGGAATTGGAGAAAATGGCCACATCGCCTTCAATGAACCAGGAGATAAGCTAAGCAAGAGAACTTCTATAGTAAAGCTTACAGGTTCTACAATCGAAGCTAACTCTAGATTTTTTGAAAATGAAGCCGATGTTCCAAGATATGCTATCTCAATGGGCATGGCAGATATATTTAACGCCAAGACCATAATCCTTCTTGCAAATGGGAAGAAAAAACATGAGGCTGTTAAAAGACTTTTAGAAGATGATAAGATATCAACAGATCTTCCAGCAGGATTCCTATCTCTTCACCCAAATGTTTATATTTATGTAGATGAGGAAGCTTACAGGGATTAAAAGTGTAGGGCCAGGGCTATCGCTCTGGTTTTTTTATGCCAGCTATTGACAAATATACTTGTCAAAGATATAATAATGACAATAATAGTTGTCAAAAGAAAGGAGGATTTATTGAGATTAGTTAATAACCTTTCTAGTTTGAGGAAGGAAAAAGGTATGAATCAGACAGAGCTTGGAGAGAAGGTTGGAGTTTCTAGACAGACTATCTCTCTAATAGAAAGAGGAGACTACAACCCATCTGTTGTGGTTGCCCTAAGTCTTGCTAGGGTGTTTGAAGTAAAAGTCGAGGATATTTTTAGTTTGGAGGAGATTAATGAATAAGAAAAAATTTGTAATGTTAATTATAGGAGGACTTCTAGTTGGGGCCTTGTCTGGATGGATACTTGAAAATATTGCCCTAAGTGATTTGGGAGAGCTTATTAAGTTATTCTTAATAAAAAATGTATTTAAGATAACTCTTACAGTAATAATAATGAGTATTTTAATGGCATTTGATCTTTATAAGAAATCTAAGGTAGAAATCGAAAAAGGTCTTAAAGGCGAAGATCCGATTCAAACAAAATACACTAACTATAGCCTCATGGTTAGGGATATAAGTATTTTTCTAATCTTTGGCCTTGCTTCTATGTGGGCTATGTCCATGGAAAAGTCTTGGCTTAATCTAGGAGAGTCTGTGGTTTTGATAGGGCTTTTAATAGCCTATATAATTCTTATTTCAGTGGTTTTTCAAAAAAACTACGAGCTTATCAAGAAAGTAGAACCAAATAGGAAGGCTGACACTCTTGATTTTAGATTTAATAAGAAGTTTATTGAAGAATCTGACGAGATGAGCAAGGCCCGTTATTACAAAAAAGGATACAGGGGCTATAGGGCAATAATTCTTACCAACTTCATAATGCTAGTGGTCCTATCAGGACTTGCCTTTTACACAGATGTAGGGATACTAGCACCAATATTTATAGCTATTTCTTCTATTATAGGAATTATTGCAACAAAATAAATAAAAAAGAAGGCTTCTGTCAATTGCTAACAGGAGCCTTTTATCTTACTTACAGGGAATGGACCTTATTATTGAAATTTAAAATATCTATCTATAAACTTAGAAATCATCATCCAAGATATCTTCTAGATCTTCTGAAATATTTTCCTTATCCTCTTCTTTTACGGTAGATTTTAGGAAGGAAGAAATATCCTTATAAGAAAGCTCGTAAATTCCCACATAGGCTTGTTCGAAATAAAGTTTTTTATCTTCTTCATGGATGGTATTTCTTATGTATCCGCCTTCTGACATTTCGATACTTACTAGGATAAACTCGTCTTTATTAGGAAAATCTGATACGCTTTCTTTCTTTGTTAGTTTAGAGTTTTCTAACAATTGTAGAAAATTTTCTATATCATTATTTTCCTTAATTGTCCGTTTTTCAACTCCTCTATCATTTGCAATTTTGATAAGGCTAAGGCTTTTTACATCTTCTGCCTTAGGAAGACTCGGTCCTTTGTTATTAGGTTTTATCTTTAATAAAACGCCTATGATTATTAGACCTATTAATACAAGGTAATGCTTTTTCTTCATAATTTATCCTTTCATCTTTTTTCATTAAATTATAGTAATATTAAAATCTGAAAACTTGCGATATAGTAGGCAAATTAGTATTTCTTACAAAGATAAGAAGGCTAGTAGTCTTAGCTTAAAATTTCAAATTTGAAGGTCGAGTATATAGCCCTTATTTAAGTCGTAATTTATAATAAAGAGGCTCTTATGACCTTTTTTGTCGAAATCTTCCTGATATTTGTAGATAGTACTAGGGTTTTTCTCAAGAATCTCTATTGAATGAAGAATATCGTCATAGTCATCTATTTCTTCCTTACTAGTTTTCATAATTTGCTTAAGACCTTTTGATTTTTTGTAGTAATCATCATCTATGCTTTTTCCTTTAATTATATTCTTGTCATCAATTATAATTTCATAGATATCGAAATAATCATCACCAAAGGCCCTCTGAGATTTGTATATTCCTTTTATCTTGTAAGAGTTATTTTTCTGGGTATTTTTCTTGGATATGGAAAATACAGCTAAAAATCCCAGGATTATAAGTATCAAGATTTTCAATTTCTTATTTTTCATCTTATTACCCTTCTTTCATCTCTATAATTAAAATTAACTAGAACAAACTGTAAACTCTACATTTTATAGAAACCTATTAATTTTTGTAGGCTTAAGTTTTTGACCTCTAAAATTTTCTTTGAATAAATCTTAACATTTTTATTATAACAACTCATCTGTTATTATTTCAACCTTTATATCAAGCTTCTAATGCTATTATAGATTGCTTTCTAATAAAAGTTTGTTTTAATAAGATAAGTGGATAAAAAAAGCCTATCGATACAATCGACAGGCAAAATATATTATATTTTTTCTAGAAGGCCCAGTTGCCATTTTCAAATATTTTAAATTCTTCTTCGTCTTTGTAGCCAGTAATCTCCAAATCTTCTGTTCCTACCATAAAGTCCTCGTGGATTAGGGAATCGTTTAGGCCTATTTCTTTTACCTTGCTATCATCTAGATCGCTTCCTCCTTCTACTGTTGTTGGGTAGGCCTTACCTAGGGCGAAGTGGCAGGAGGCGTTTTCGTCAAAGAGGGTATTGTAGAAAAGAATGTTGGAATTTGATATTGGAGAATCGTAAGGGACTAGGGCTATTTCTCCTAGGTACTTGCTTCCTTCATCGCTATCTAGCATCTTCCTTAGGGTGTCTTCTCCTTCTTTGGCAGAAAAAGATACTACCTTTCCATCTTTAAATTCAAATTCGAAATCGTTAATTACAACTCCGTTATAGACTAGAGGCTTGCTAGCTACAAGTTTACCATCTACTCCATCGTATTGAGGTGAGGTAAAGACTTCTTCTGTTGGCATATTTGGGATAAATCTATCGTTTTTCTCATTTTTTGATCCTGCAGACATCCAAATATGATTTTTAGGAAGTTTAACCCAAAGATCTGTTCCATTACTTGATTTGTAGTGAACCTTGTCGAATTGATGGTCATTTAAGAATTTGGCCTTCTCATCTAGGGTGTTGATGTGATTTGTCCAGTTAGCCTTTGTCTCATCCCATGATTCAGAGACTCTTGATACATCAAGGATTGTTTCCCATAATTTATCGTAGGCTTTTTCGTGAGATAAGTCTGGGAAGACTTTCTTGGCCCATTTTTTGGTTGGGACAGAGATTACTAGCCAAGATAGGATATCGTTCATGGTGTATTTGACATATTCCTTGGTTTTCTTGCTGTTTTCTCTGATAGCTTCAGAAATTTTTTCGCTATCAAGTCCATTTAATAGGTCTGGGTCTTCTGCGTAGATTGAAATCCTGTTTGATTTCTTTTGAGCGATTTGATAATCTAGCTTTTTTATCTTCCAGTCAGGAACTTCGTTTAAAGTCTCCTGGTCTTGGTATTCGTAAGTTAGTCTTGTGATTGTGTCATCTTTCCAGTCGATTGCCACATTTCTTGCCCCCTTTTCGTAGGCTGCCTTTGCTATAAGGCGACAAAGCTCAGGACTTTCGACAGGGGATGTGATTAGGACATCTTCTCCTTCTTTAACGTTTACGCCGAATTCTACGGCAAGTTTAGCGAAGTTTTCTATTCTTTTATTCATTGCTCCTCCTTTTTTTCTTCTATTATACTTCTATTGTTATTAAATAATATTGTAGATGATAGATACTATCATTTTGGGTAGAATAATTGTAATGAAGTAAAAAGGAGATATAGATGAAAAAAAGAAGTGAAGTTGATGTAAAAGAAACTTGGAAGATCGAGGATATGTATGCCGATGATGATGCCTTCTACGAAGAAATAGAAAAGCTAAAGGCTAAGGCGAGCGAATTTTCTAAGGAATTTAAGGATATAAGCGCAGTAGAAGAAGTATCAAAATCCTTAAGAGAGTATTCGGAAATTATAGCCATAGTAGATAAGCTAGGAACCTTTGCGGGAATTTCTATGGAAGTCGATACTACAGATGATCATATGGCTAAAAGATATGCAAGACTTGGCAATGAGCTTTCTAAGGTATTTTCTGACCTATCTTTCTACGAGCCAGCTCTTTCAAGGCTTGATAAGGAAGTCCTAAGAGAAGTAGTAGAAAATAATAAGGATTTTGCCTACTTTATAGAAAGAATAGAAGACAAACAAGCCCACATGCTATCAGATGAGACAGAAGCTGTCCTTGCAAGTCTTGAGCCAACCTTTGATGCCCCATATACTAACTACAACGACATGCGTTATGGAGATATGGACTTTGAAAACTTCGAATATGAAGGAGAAGAGATCGTCCTAAACCACAACACCTTCGAGGAGTTCCTAGAGACGGACCCAAGGACCGACCTTAGACGTGAGGCCTTCAAGAGATACCACGACGTTCTTAGAAAATACGAAAACGCAGATGCCTCAGTTTACAATACCCAAGTAACAAATGAGAAGAGACTAGCTGATATTCGTGGCTATGAATCAGTTTTCCATTATCTCTTGGCCCGTCAAGATGTCGATTTCGATATTTACGAAAATCAATTAGACACAATCATGGAAAAACTTGCTCCTCATATGAGAAAGTACGCAGAAATCATAAAGAAACACTACGGTCTAGATGAGATGACCTACGCAGACCTAAAGCTTGCAATAGACCCAGATTATGAACTTGAAGTCGATATAGACAAGGCTCGTGAATACATCCTAGACGGACTTTCTCCCCTAGGAGAGGAATATGTATCATATCTTGATAAGGCCTTTTCTGATAGGTGGATTGACTATGCCCAAAACACAGGCAAGAGGACAGGAGCCTTCTGTGCAAGCCCTTATAAGTCACACCCATTTATAATGACAACCTACAACAATTCCATGAGCCAAGTTATGACCCTAGCCCACGAGTTAGGCCATGCCTGCCAGGGGATTTACTCAAACGATAATCAAGAGGCTCTGCTTTCTGGTATGAGCATGTATTTTGTAGAATCTCCATCAACGGCCAACGAGATAACTATGGAAAGATATCTCCTAAACAAGGCAAAAGACGATAGGGAGAAATTGTGGGTGCTTTCTACAATGATTGGAAAGACCTATTATCACAATTTCGTTACCCACTTCCTAGAAGCAAGTTTCCAAAGAGATGTTTATCGTAAAGTAGAAAAAGGAGAGAGGCTTTCATCTTCTGACTTTAACATAATCTTTAAGGAAAATCTAGAGAAATTCTGGGGAGATTCTGTAAAACTTGATGAGGGAAGCGAGTTGACTTGGATGAGACAACCTCACTATTATATGGGACTTTACCCTTACACCTACTCAGCAGGTCTTACTATCGGAACAATAATTTCAGATAAGATTGTAAATGGTACAGACGAAGATAGGAAAAGATGGATAGATGTCTTAAAGATGGGTGGATCAAAAGGACCGATCGAGCTTGCCAAGGAAGCTGGAGTAGATATGACTACTACAAGGCCTCTTGAGGAAGCCATAGAATTTATAGGATCTATAATCGATCAAATCGATAAGCTTCTAGCAAAGCTTGACATGTATAAATAGAAATTTAAATATGAAATACAAAGACTATGTATATGGCTTTATGGCCGGAGTTATAGTTGGCCTTGGAGGAGTAATAAAATTAAGTCTTCCTTCAAAGGCCCTAGGCTCTTTCCTCTTTGCTGGAGCGCTTTTTATTATCTTAAGCCTAGAGTATTATCTTTTTACTGGCATGGTAGGATATTACTTTTATAAGGAAAGAAGGCCCTACAGATTAAAGTTAATTAAAGTGCTTTTAGGAAATCTCTTGGGGACTTTCACAGTAGCTAAAATGATTAGCCTAACAAGGTATGGCGAGAATTTAATCCATCTTGCAGAAAGGTCAGTTGCAATAAAAACATCGGATAATTTATTGAGTTTATTTATCCTAGCGATTTTTTGTAATATGTTTGTCACAAATGCTACTCATCAATTTAAGTACAATTCCTACCAAGTAGGAAAGTATTTAGCTATATTTATATCTATTATGACCTTTGTCCTATCAGGATTTGAGCATTCAATAGCAGATAGCTTTTACTTTTTCTTGGTAGGAAATATAAATCCTCGCGTTATAACTGTGTTTTTGATAGTTCTTTCGGGAAATATTGTTGGAGGATTAATTATACCTATGGTGGCTCTTTTCTACGATGAGAACTTTAGGCTTAAGGGATAAGTTTAACTTGGAGAAATTTTTAGAAAAAACAAGTGTTTTTGCTTGACATTCTTGCTTTATATAGTATATCTTGATATAATAAAATATATTAGTTTGAAGGGGGTGGATTTTCACTCCCTTCCTTATCTATTTTATTATTTTTACTTAAAAATTTTTAAGATTTATTATATAATAGTAAAAGAATATATATTTTGTAATTAATTAAAATTAAGGAGAATTAAATGGAAAACGTACGTGTAAGATTTGCACCATCACCAACAGGATATTTGCACATAGGAGGTCTTAGAACTGCTTTGTTCAACTACCTATACGCAAGACATACTGGTGGGGATATGCTTTTAAGAATTGAAGATACAGATAGGACTAGATTTGTAGAAGGAGCTTTGGAAAACCTCCTAAAGGCCCTTAAATGGTCTGGCATCGAAATCGACGAAGGAGTAATGCTAGACGAAAATGGCAAAGTTATCCAAAAGGGCGACTGTGGTCCATATATCCAATCTGAAAGAGTTGAAGAAGGTATCTATGATAAATACATCGACCAACTCATAGAAGAAGGCAAGGCTTACTATTGCTTCTGCTCACAAGAAAGAATCGACAAGGTACGTGACCAACAAAGAGCTGATGGACTTACACCAAAATATGACGGACTCTGCAGGTCAATTCCTCTAGAAGAAGCTAAAAAAAGAGTTGCAGCAGGGGAACCTCACACAGTTAGACTAAAACTTCCAGTAAACAGAGACATTACTTTTAACGATAAGATAAAGGGAAAGATCACCTTCAACACAGACGATCAAGACGACCAAGTCCTTATCAAAAGAGACGGCTTCCCTACCTATCACTTCGCGGTAGTAGTAGACGATCACTTGATGGGAATTACCCACGTAGTTCGTGGAGATGAGTGGGTTTCTTCAACTCCAAAACACGTTTACCTATACGAAGCTTTTGGCTGGAAGGCACCAGAATACATCCACCTACCAACCGTTCTTAACAAGGACCACAAGAAATATTCAAAGAGAAACGGAGACGGCATGGTAGAAGACTTCATCGAAGAAGGCTACATGCCAGAAGGACTTATCAACTTCCTAGCCCTACTCGGCTGGTCACCAGATAGCGAAGAAGAAATATTTACTATGAAACAATTGGCTGAACAATTCGACTTCGACAGAGTAAATAAGACCGGAGCAGTTTTTGATAAGAGAAAACTTGATTGGGTTAACGGCCACTATGTAAGAGACTTATCAGTAGATGAGCTTACAGAAAAAATCAAACCATACATGGTAAAATCTGGCCTAATAGACGAATCTTACCCAGAAGATAAATTAAAACTCTTAGCAGCAACTTGGCAATCAGCAATCGATAAGTTCTCAGATGCGCCAGAGTTATCAAAGAATTATTTCATAGCTGATAAGGATATGACTTGGGATGAGGAAGCTGTTGAGGCAATAAAGACAGATGATGCCAAAAAACTAATCGACTCCTTCCTAAATCATCTTGAAGAAATCGATGAAATCGACGAAGAATTTGCATCAACTATAATGAAGAAAATCCAAAAAGAAACAGGAATCAAGGGCAAGAACCTATGGTTCCCAGTAAGAGCTGCTATAACAGGCTCAGTTCATGGACCAGAACTATCTAATGCCTTCGTAATCATGGGCAAGGAAAAGATTAAAGAAAGATTAAATTACGTAAAGGAAAACTTTTAATGAAAATTCATAACACGCTTACAAGACAAAAAGAAGAATTTATCCCAATAGAAGAAAACAAAATAAGGATGTATGTCTGTGGGCCAACTGTTTATGATTATATGCACATTGGAAATGCTAGGCCTTTGGTTGTCTTCGATACTTTCAGACGCTACATGCAGTTTAAAGGCTTTGATGTAAAATACGTGGTAAACTTCACAGATGTAGACGATAAGATAATCAACAAATCTATCGATGAAGGAATCACCACCAAGGAAGTTACAGATAAGTATATAGCTGCCTACATGGAAGATGCCAAGGACTTAAATATAGATGAAGAAGATACCATCCACCCTAGGGCAACCGAGGTTATGGATGATATCATTAGCTTCGTCAAAGGCCTAGTCGATAAGGGTATGGCCTACGAATCAGAAGGAGATGTCTACTTCGACGTATCAAAGGCAGACGATTATGGTAAGCTTTCAGGCAAAAACATAGAAGATCTCATGCACGGAGCAAGTAACAGACTAGATTCTGCTGATGGCTCTAAGAAAAAATCCCCAGTAGATTTTGCCTTGTGGAAGAAAACTAAAAAAGAAGGCGAAATAAGCTGGCAATCTCCATGGGGAGAGGGAAGACCTGGCTGGCATATAGAATGCTCTACCATGAGTAAGAAAATCTTAGGAGAGACTATAGATATCCATGCCGGTGGAGAAGACTTAGAGTTTCCTCACCATGAAAATGAAATTGCTCAATCAGAAGGCCTTAATGGCAAGACCTTTGCCAATTACTGGATGCACAATGGGATGATCCAAGTTGACGGAACAAAGATGAGCAAGTCTTTGGGAAACTTCTTCACCCTTCATGATATCAAGAAGGAATACGACCTATCTATTATTAGATTCTGGCTACTTACAACAAATTACAGACAAACAATCAACTTCACAAGAGAAATAATAGAGCAGGCCAAGGCCTCCCTTCAAAGACTAACCAATGCTTACTTTAGACTAGAAGAACTGTTAGATAAGGCAGAGGACAAGGACCTATCAGAAGAAGAAAAAAGTCTCGAAAATGACCTTAAGGCCTTTAAGGATAAGTTTATCGAAGTGATGGATGATGACTTAAACACAGCGGATGCTATTACAGTTTTATTTGACATAGCAAAATTTGTAAATACAAAGCTCGATTTATCATCAAGTAAAGATCTTGTAGATAAAACTTATAAGCTCTACAAGGAGCTTTTCGAAAGCTTGGGCCTTCTTGCCAAGAAAAAAGAAGCTGATGTAGACGTATCTAAAATCGAAGAGCTAATAGCAAAAAGAAGCGAAGCTAAAAAGGCCAAGGACTTTGCTACAGCAGATAAAATCAGAGATGAGCTTTCTTCTATGGGAATTACTATCAAAGATACCAGAGAAGGTGTCAAGTGGGAGATTAGCTGATGGATAAGATATACGGAAGAAAGCCGGTTCTAGATACCTTAGATACAGACATCAAAGTCCATAAGGCCTATATCTTAAAGCAAAATTCCAAGCTAGTAGATAAGATAATAGATAAATTAAATCAAAAAAATATAGAAATATCCTTTGTAGATAAGAGATTTTTTGATAAGATAGATATGAACCACCAGGGCGTTATGCTTGAGGTCGAATCTTTTAAGTATTCTAGCTTGGAGGACTTATCTGATTCTTCAAGGCTTATAATCCTAGATAAAATCGAAGACCCTCACAACCTAGGCGCTATTATAAGGAGTGCAGAAAGCTTTGGCTTCGATGCAGTTATAATTCCAGAGAGAAGATCAGCTTCTGTAACATCTACAGTCTATAAGACTAGCGCTGGAGCTATTAATAATATCAAGGTAGTAAGGGTCACCAATCTAACTAGAACCATAAAGGACCTTAAGGACAAGGGATTTTGGGTCTATGGTCTTGCTGGAGAAGCCCACTCTGACATAAGTCATGCAGACCTAAGAGGTAAGGTAGCTCTCGTTGTAGGCAATGAGGGTGAAGGAATCTCTAGACTTGTGAGGGAGAATTGTGATATGCTTATAAATATACCAATGCTTGGGAGAGTTAATAGCTTAAATGCCTCTGTAGCGGCGGCGATTTCTATGTATGAGCTATTAAGACAAAATGGCTTTAACTAAGAAAAATATAACCTTTATTGATGGCTACAATGTCATAAATAAATGGAGTGAACTTAAAGAAATCAGTAGGATTGACCTGGCGGATGCAAGAGATAAACTCATAGAGGAGATGGCAGAATATAAGTCCCTATCGGGAGAAGAACTTATAATAGTCTTTGATGCTTACAATCTTGACAGGGTAAAAGAAACCATCATAGAAAAATATGGGATGGAGATTGTATTTACTAAAAGGTTTCAGACTGCTGATACCTACATAGAAAGAGAGCTCGCAAAGGCTAATAGGCATCATAATATCAAGGTAGTAACTGATGATGGCGCTATCCAAACCCAGGTGACAAGCAAGGGAGCAAGCAGGGTTACGGCCCTTGAATTAAGACAAGACCTAGATACTATGAGAGGAAAGATCAAAAGAAAAAGGAAAGAAGACTTCAACCAAAACTTCAAAACTTTCCCTATATCAGATAAGCTTTCTGATGTGATTGATAAAATAAAGGAAGATTTGGAAAATAAAAGTTAGGTAAATAAATTCAAATGGGTGATAAAATGGATAAAATAAATTTAAAAGATAAAAAAACCCTAGAGAAATTACAAGAGTATCTCAACTCAGAGGACTTGACCGAAGAGGAGATCATCTCAATTCTTGAAGGTTTAACAGAAGAAGAAAAAGATGAGATAATGGATATTATATCAGACGAAGTGGATGATGATGACGAAGACGATGACTTCGAAGAAAGAAATAAAAATGTATCAAAAACTTCAATCATGCCTATAAGCCGTCGTGATATGATAGAGCTATCAGACCTTACTAATGAGCAAATAGTGGAACAATTCCAAATAGGAAATCAGAATGCCCTAGCAGCCCTTGTAGAAAAAAACCAAGGACTTGTTAGAAGTAGGGCCTCATATTTCTTTAGATCTCACGGAAACGACCTAGACCTAGAGGACCTAGTACAATCAGGTATGCTCGGTATGATTCGTGCGGCAGAAAAGTTTGACCTATCCCTAGGCTATAAGTTTACAACCTATGCCTACAAGTGGATAGATAAGGCTATAAGAAAGGCCATCAACAAAGAAGGCCACACTATAAGAATACCTGCTGGTAAATACCTAAAGCTTAACAAGCTCAAGCAGATTCTTAAGGCAAATCCAGAAGCAAGTGATGAGGAACTTTATAGGATTTTGGAAAAGGAAGGAATCGATAAGAAACAAGCAGACGACCTTTTCCTAATCAACAGAAACCAAGTAAACTCCACATCCCTTAACATCAACCTAGACAGTGAGGATTCGACAGGTGATGAGCTTATGGATATGGTAGGAGATGAGTCAACTCCAGTCGATATGCTGATTTTAGAAAAAGACATGGAAAACTTCCTCCTAAAGGCTCTAGACCAACTAACTGATAGGGAAAAACAAATAATAATCTTTAGATACGGTCTAGATAACGAAAAGCCTAAGACCCTTGAAGAAATAGGTAAAATCTACGACTTATCTAGAGAGAGAATTAGACAAATTGAAAATCAAGCCTTGGGTAAACTAAAAGATTTTTCTGAAAGAGAAGAATAAAATCAAGTGGCAGAGAGTAAACTTTCGGCCACTTTTTTAGATTTTTATAAATACTAAATTTTCTTTCAAACAATTATGTAAAAAAATCCATCATTCGTTTAAATCTAGACGATTTTGCTTACTAGATAAAAAACGTTTGCATTTTTATTAATTATCTAGTACCATATAAATATATTATTAAAGAAAAGGAGGTACCTATGTACGAACAAAAAGTAACACTTTCTAATGAAATAGGTTTACATGCTAGACCAGCATCTATTTTTATCAGACAAGCCGTTAAGTTCCCATGTGACATCACAGTAGAGAAAGCTGGTAGGAGTTACAATGCAAAGTCTATCATGTCAGTTCTTAGCATGAGTGCTTCTAAAGGCGATGAGATAATTATTAGAGCAGACGGTGAATCAGAAAATGAAGCTGTAAGTGCACTCATTGACTTAGTTGAGAATAAACTTGCAGATTATTAATAATACTTTTACATAGGGGCTGTTGCAAAACTATGAATAATCATCGTACCATCGTTAGAAGGTTCTCTTAGGAAATTTTACCTCTCCTAGCCGGTAGGCCAATTGGCGCCTGCCGGCTGAAGGAGGCAAAATTGACGTGGAGGTTCTTCTAACGATAACGGTACGATTTATTCATTCTGCAACAGTCCCTTTTTGTGTTTAATTTTATATATGACAAGAATTACTTTCCATTGGGGAATTAGAAAATTTATCTAAGCTTACAAAGATTCATCTCAGATGTTTATTTTTACCTTTCTTTAGGGTAAATTGATTAGAGGGATAGTTGTATAATCCCTAGTAAAAGAGTATACTTTAAATAGATTTTTGAAAAAATAAAAAGAGGTGCAGATGACTAATTTATTAAAGATAGAAGATCTTCACGTATCTGTTGGAGATAAGAAGATTTTAGATGGTATAGATTTAGAAATAAATAAAGGTGAAGTTCACGTTGTAATGGGATCAAATGGTTCCGGTAAGTCAACCCTAATGAATACAATTATGGCTAACCCTGTCTATGAAGTTACAGAAGGTAAGATCTTCTTTGAAGGAGAAGATATCACTGAAGAATCAGTAGATAAGAGAGCTAGACGCGGTATTTTCATGAGTTTCCAACACCCAGATGAGATCCCTGGAGTAAAGCTTAATGACTTTTTGAGAATTTCCAAAGAGCAAAGAGAAGGAAAGAAGCCTTCAATCCTTGCCTTTAACAAGGAATTATCAAAAGAGATGAAAGATTTAAAACTTTCAGATGATTACGCTACAAGATATGTAAACGTAGGATTTTCTGGTGGTGAAAGAAAGAAATCGGAGATTCTTCAAATGAAGATGCTTAATCCAAAGCTTGCCCTCCTAGATGAGACAGATTCAGGTCTTGACGTGGATGCTGTAAGAATTGTAAGCGAAGGAATCAAGGACTTCTTAAGCGAGGATAATGCAGTTGTTATCATAACTCACCACAGAGAGTTACTTTCAAATATCAAGGCTGACTATGTACACATCCTAAAAGACGGCAAAATCCAAGAGACAGGCGACGATAGCCTAATGGATAAGATTGAAAAAGAAGGATACGAGTGGGTGTAAGATGAAAGAAATTAATATTGAAGATCAATTAAAGGAGCTCGATAGAGGATACTACGACTTCTTTAATGAATTTGAATATGCAGATATAACTGACAAGGGTATAAATGCTGATATAGTAAATGAGATTTCTAAGAAGAAAAACGAGCCAGACTGGATGAGAAGAAGGAGACTAAAGTCCCTTGCTCTTTTTGAAAAGATCGACAATCCTTCTTGGGGACCAGACCTTTCTGAGCTAAACATGGATGATATCACAACTTATGTTAAACCAAAGTCTGATAAGAAATCTAACTGGGAAGCTCTCCCAGAAGAGATCAGAGATACCTTCGATAGACTTGGAATACCTCAAGCTGAACAAGAGTCTCTTGCAGGTGTCGGTGCCCAATACGATAGTGAGGAAGTTTACCACTCAATCCAAAAACACCTATCTGATCAAGGGGTAATCTTTATGGACTTCTCATCAGCCCTTAGAGAGCATGAGGATATAGTAAAGGCTTATTTCCAAAAGGCCATCCCTCCAACCCTACACAAATACGCTGCCCTTCACGGCGCTGTATGGAGCGGAGGTTCCCTAATTTACGTTCCAGAAGGAGTTGAGGTAGATATTCCTCTCCAATCCTACTACAGGCTAAATGCTCCAGGAGCAGGCCAATTCGAGCATACTATGATTATAGCAGAAGATAATGCCAAGGTTCACTTTATCGAGGGCTGTTCTGCCCCAAGATATAATGTAGTTAACCTCCACGCAGGTTCTGTAGAAATCTTTGTCGGCAAAAACGCTGAAGTTAGATTTTCAACTATCGAAAACTGGTCAAGAAATATGTATAACCTAAACACCAAAAGAGCAATCGTCCAAGAAGGCGGCAAGGTGATTTGGGTATCAGGTTCTTTCGGATCTAAGGTTTCTATGCTTTATCCAACAAGCGTTCTTGCAGGAGAAGGAGCTAGTGCAGAATATACAGGAATTACTTTTGCATCTAACGGTCAATATATAGACAATGGTTGCTCTATGATTCATCTTGCTCCAAACACTTACTCAACAGCTCTTACAAAATCAATCACAGCAGGTTCTGGTAAGAGTATGACAAGATCTCTTGTTCAGATGAAGAAAAACTCAGCTGGTTCTAGATCGACAGTAGACTGTGAGAACCTTATGATTTCAGAAGAGTCTCAATCGGATACAATACCTGTATTAGATATAAGAAATGACGATGTAGATTGCGGCCACGAAGCCAAAATTGGATCAATAGATCAAGGACAAATCTTTTATCTAATGAGTAGGGGAATCCCTGAAGAAGAAGCTAAATCAATGATTGTAAGAGGTTTTGCTGAACCAATTTCTAGAGAGCTTCCACTAGAATATGCTGTCGAGATGAATCGTCTTATCGATATGGAATTGGAAGGAGCAAACGGCTGATGGCAAGAATTAACGAAATGAGAATGCCAACTTGGGCAAGTCTCGGACTAAATTATTTAAAAGAAGATAAAGTTAATATAGAAAATATAGAAGAAATCTCCAAGAAAGAAGAATCTTCAGGCATAAGCGAAGTCGAAGAAGCCTTTGAGGGCCACAAGGTCGGAATTTCTGAAAAAATCGAAAAAGAAAATAAAGATTTCAGAAACAGATCCTATGACTTTGATGTTAAGGGAGAAAGAGAAACAGAATATATAGAATTTGACCTAAAGAAAGACGACAATATCCTAGTTTCTAACATAGATATCAAGGCGAGTGAAGCTAGCAGGTCATCATTTTTGATAAATATCTTCGATGATGGTTCAGAAAAGATCTTCCTTAACTCAAGAATTAGGGCCAAACTTGATAAGAATTCCTATGTCAAAATTGTTGTAGTTACAAATCTTGGAAAAAATGCTACAAACCTAAACTCTATTGGAACTTACCTTGCCGACGACGCTATATTAGATATCACATATATAGAGGTTGGAGCTGGCAAAAGCCTTGTAAATATTGACAATATCCTTAAGGGAGATAGGTCTCAGGTCATCCAAAAGGGAGTTTACTTCAAAGAAGGAGATGACTTCCTAGACCTATTAGCTACCAACGAGCAC
Source organism: Anaerococcus marasmi (assembly GCF_900290195.1). Lineage (GTDB taxonomy): Bacteria > Bacillota > Clostridia > Tissierellales > Peptoniphilaceae > Anaerococcus > Anaerococcus marasmi. The sequence continues at coordinate 1,553,676 of NZ_OLMF01000004.1, forward strand.
TTCGGAACAGATACTGACTCAGAATGTATGTTCAACGGTGCCCTAAAGGATAGGGCTGAGAAGAACTTCAAGGGAGTGGTTGATCTAAGAAGAGGCTGCCACAAGGCAGACGGAAAAATTGGCGACTATTCTATGATGCTTTCAGATGATGTAATCAATAAGTCTGCTCCAATCCTTCTAAACGAGGAAAGGGAAGTTGCTGGAAACCACGCAGCAAGTGTAGGTAGACTAAATAAGGAAATGCTATTTTACATCATGAGCCGTGGCTTTAGCAAGAAGCAAGCCGAAGCTATGATGCTTGAAGCAAACTTCGCTCCAGCTATTGATAATATTGAAGATGAAGCTTTGAGAGATAAGATTAGAGAAAAAGTTCACCAAATGAACCTAGGATACGACCTATGATTGATGTAGAAAAAATTAGAGCTGACTTTCCCTACCTTGATAGCGAAAGGGTGGGAAAGGAAGTTATTTACTTAGATACAGGAGCGACAAGCCAGAAGCCAGCCTATGTAATTGATGCAGTTGACGAATACTACAGATATTCTAACGCCAACCCTCACAGGGGAGCCCACTTTCTAAGCTGGAAGGCGACAGAAGCTTACGAGGAAACAAGGGAAGTTGTCAAAGATTTCATAGGAGCTAGAAAATCTTCCGAGATTGTATTTACAAGATCAACCACAGAGGCCCTAAACCTTTTGGCCTACTCTTATGGACTAAATAATCTGAAGGAAGATGATGAGATCCTAATCACAATCCTAGACCATCATGCAAATCTAGTTCCATGGCAAATGGTGGCAAAAAAGACTGGGGCAAAACTAATCTATGCCTACCTAAATGAGGACTACAGCCTAGACTACGACGATTTGAAAAGCAAAATCAACGAGAAGACTAAGATAGTTTCTGTAACTGGAGCAAGCAATGTTACAGGAGAGCTTATCGATTCAAAGCTTATTACTAAATGGGCCCACGAAGTAGGAGCTATATCAATAGTAGACGGAGCCCAACTTATCCCTCATGTAAAGACAGATGTGAAGGATATAGATTGTGATTTCTTAGCCTTTTCAGGACACAAGATGTTCTCTCCTATGGGAATCGGAGTCCTTTACGGAAAATACGAGCTTTTAGATAAGCTTGAGCCTTTTAACTACGGTGGAGATATGATAGAATATGTCTATGAACAAGAGTCCACTTTCCAAGAGCCACCTATCAAATTTGAAGCTGGAACTCCAAATGTAGGAGGAGTCCTTGGATTAAAAGCTGCGATTGAGTATGTAGAAAAAATCGGCATGGATGAGATATTTGCCTATGAGCATGAATTAACTTCCTATGCCTATGATTTGATAAAGGATATCCCAAATATCAAAATCTTCTATCCGACAAATGGCAAGGCAGGATCTGTAATATCATTTACCTTTACAGACATCCATCCACACGATATAGCTACAATCCTTGATAGCAAGGGAATAGCTGTAAGAAGCGGCCACCATTGTGCTATGCCACTTCACGGATATCTAGGTATATCTGCAACAGCTAGAGCATCATTTTCTATATACAATACCAAGGAAGAAGCAGAGACTTTTGCTCGCGAGTTAAAGAATGTAAGAAAGGTTATGGGCCTATAATGAATATGGAAGAAATTTATAGTCAAATAATACTAGATCATTCAAGAAATCAAGCTAACAAACACGACTTAGAAGATGCGGATATCACTGAGCCAGGCCACAATCCATCCTGTGGGGACGAGATCGTCCTCCAATTAAAGATGGATGGAGATGTCATAAAAGATGCAGCCTTCACGGGAGATGGCTGTGCCATAAGCCAAGCTGCAACTAGCGTCATGTGCGATATTATAGTTGGAAAGACTAAGGAAGAAGCCAAGAAGCTTGCTGATATCTACGTAAGAATGATCAAAAGAGAAGATGTTACAGATGAAGAGTTAGAGCTTTTAGAAGATGCGGTAGCCTTCAGGAACATCCAAAACATGCCACAAAGAGTAAAGTGTGCCCTCCTATCATGGAAGACACTTGACCAGACTATTTAAGATGAATTTGAAAAACTTTGAATTGATGGAATTTATAACGAGCCTTATATCTTCTATCCTTTTATACATCCTAACTATTCATCAATATCTAAATTCTAAGCCATTTTTTTGGCTAGTATTAATAGCAGCTCTTCTAATGAGCGCTAATTCCTATGTAAAATACAGAAAAATAAAAGAGTCCAAGTAGGGCTCTTAGAGTGTAGACAAAGTAACTTCAATCGAAATTTATTTTATCGTTAAGTTACCCTTATCTCGACTAGTTAAATGTGCCTTAACTGGCACATTTAACCCTAAAACAAAAAGCTAGAGATATACACTAGTATTTTCTGATATGTTTTAGTGAGAGTGAAACGAACGCATGGAGAGATCTCATTAGATTTCTCCGCTCACTCCGTACTCTGACTCGTTACTTAGTAACTTTTCCGTGCTACGCACTAGTAAGAGGGGTAAATAGCCAATTCAATGGCTATTTACCTGGTCGAAATAAGGGTTATCTTGATTTTGTCTACAGCCTGAGAGTCCAAGTAGGGCTCTTTTTTAGTTAAAAAGTTTATAATCACTCAGCTCATCTAACCTAGTCATTACTAAATTTTTAAATTCATTATCGAACTCTCCGGATATGACACTATCTGCAATCAAATATATAATCTCATCAGGGATAGATTCTCCCATATTTTTTATATCTTTAAGAGTATCTAGTTGGTCCAATATTTCAATCATCATATCTCCTATAGAGGAATCATTATAAGGATTTCCACTAAACTTAGCATCAAATTCACGCCTGGTCATTTCCAATTCGTACAAATCTTTATCAAGAACCAAGTCGATTTTTAGACTCATACAGGTATCCTCTAACAAAAAGTATGTTCTTTTATCGCTGACACTTATCTTTACCGGTTTAAGTCCTTCTTTCATTATGCTTTCTAAGAAATTATTGACTGCGGCGTTTGGATTTTTCCTATAATTTTTAATGGGCTTAACGGGGATAATAGTCCCACGTCTCTTCTCCAAGGCTAAAAGAAGTTGAGGATAATAGGGGTCTGAGCCCTTTTCATATACAGGACTTGATAAGGCTATTAGCTTACATTCCACGTCAGTTTTCTTTCTCAGTTTCTTTAATTTCTTCGCTGTACTCATATATACCATATCTGCCCTAGTATAGAAGCTATTATTTTTCCAATCTATGTCAATGGTATCACTAAGTACATATTTGCCATTTAACTTCTCCAATAAGATTAGCTTATCTTCCAGAGGCATTATTCCAAGTCCGATATCTTTGGGGCTTTTTTCTTCTAAAATATCAGCTAGAGCTAGGCTTGCTTCTAGGGCCTGTTCTATATAGTGGTAGTCTTCCTTTTTATTAAACTCAACCATAGGAGCAAAGGGGGTAGATTTTCTAAAATAAGGCATAGACAAAGACCCTCTTATATTTAAGGAATTTTTCTTCTTATAGGCTTTAATGTCATCGGCCTCTTTTTTTGTAATATCAATCCTATTTCCAAGCACTAGTTGATAATAAGTAGAATCGAGAGTTGATAGGAACTTATCATAATCTGAGACTATATCATCTATTTCGAAAATATCTTGAAAATATAAGATACTTTCAAGACCAGGATATAAGTTTATAGAATTGTATTCTCCAGAAGATCCTAAAATACTTACAAGGCCAATTTGTCCATCATCTAGTTTGATTGCGAAAATGTTATTGTCGTCAATCCTTGTCCATAATTTCTTCTTCTTGTATGCGAAAGCGAGCTTATAATATTTGTCCAAATTTTCCATAGCGTATCCTTCTTTCTAAACTCTTATAATATTCCTACTTTTGTAGTTTATTATATCAATAAAATTCGCTTTGTTAAAGACCTTACATAAAGAAAAATTTGAAAAATATAAAAAATTATCTTATAATGTAAATAGCTAGGGGTGCAATAGCTGAGAGATGGAATTATCCATTAACCCTTTAAACTTGTTAGGTTAAAACCTGCGTAAGAAAGCTAAGTTATTATAAAGCAAAAGTTTAAAGACCCCTAGAAGGGGTCTATTTTTATACTTAAAATATAGCTGATTGCGTAAGCAATCTACAACTTTTATGAAGAAACCGCGAAGCGAGTTTCTACCTTATTTGCGCCCTCGCAAGGCCGCCCGGGGTTGATGGGAAAAGAGGGCCCGGGAGAAAACCGGACGGGGCATGCGGAAAGCCCCGAGAGGTTGTCTCCCGGAGGTTCGAAGAGAAACATTTAGTATAGTATAGGATCCTATTGATGAAGTTTATGATAAAATAATAAAAAATATGAATTTTTTGAGTGTTTTGGCACAAAGGGGCATACCACCTCGGGTATGGTTGTCCTTTCTGTGCCTTTTTTTGAGGAGGTGATTTTGTGATTAAGTTAAACGATAAGGAAGTGACTTTTCTTGAAGGGGAAAATCTTAAAGATTTTCTTTTAAGGAATAATTATGACCCAGATTTTCTTGCTTGCGAAGTAAATAGTAAGCTTGTAAAGAAAGTAGACTTTGAAGACTTTATAGTTGAAGATGAATCAAATATAGAGGTTTTTTCCTTTGTAGGAGGGGGTTGATATGAATTTAAGAGAAGAAATTTTACAAAGACAAGAGCCTAGTGTGAATAAAATATTGGAAAAAGCGTCGGTTTCAATTCTTGGTTGCGGAGGCTTAGGTTCTAATATAGCTATGGAGTTAAGTAGATGTGGAGTTGGAAACATTCATATCTATGATTTCGATAAGGTCGAGTATTCAAACCTAAACAGACAGAATTACGGTATTGATGACCTAGGAAAGTCTAAGGTAGAGCAAACTAAAAAAAAAATAAAAGAAGCCATTCCCTATGTTAATATCTATGAGCATGATATAAAAATAAATTGGGACAATCTAGATGTAATTAGTCAAAAGACTGATATTTTCATTGAAGCATTTGATAAAAAAGAAATGAAGTCTTTAGTTTTTGATTATTTTTTAGGAAAAAAAGGCAAGAAACTTATAATTGCATCGGGACTTTCTGGACTAGCTGGGCTAGAAGATATAAAAATCAAACAGATTGACAATGTGACTATGATAGGTGACTTTAAGACAAGCCCTGAAAGCGGGCTCTATTTACCGCGTGTTGCTGTTATTGCAAGCCTTGAAGCCCTCTATGCTGTTAACACTATAATAGGAGAAGCGAATGGAAAATAAAGATTATCTAGTTTTGGGAGATAAGAAGTTTGAGTCCAGATTTATCTTAGGATCTGGTAAATACTCACCAGAATTAATCGATGCTGCAGTAGAATCTGCAGGAGCCGAGATGATTACAGTAGCTCTAAGGCGAGCTAATACCAAGGATGTTGCTAATATTTTAAACTATATACCAAAGGAAGTTACAATAATTCCTAACACATCTGGAGCAAGAAATGCAGATGAGGCAATTAGGATAGCAAGACTTGCTAGAGAGATGGGATGCGGTAATTTCGTAAAAATTGAAATCATGAGAGATAGCAAATATCTCTTGCCAGATAATGCCGAAACCCTAAAGGCAACTAAGGTCCTTGCGGGGGAAGGCTTCGTAGTTCTTCCTTATATGTACCCAGACCTAAACTTTGCAAGAGACTTAAGGGATGCGGGAGCTAGCTCAATCATGCCTCTGGGAAGTCCTATAGGATCAAATAGGGGCCTTGCTACCAAGGACTTTATCAAAATCATAATAGATGAGATTGATCTTCCTGTAATTGTCGATGCGGGAATTGGAGTTCCAAGCCATGCTTCAGAAGCCATGGAGATGGGAGCTGATGCTATTATGGCCAATACTGGAATTGCTAGCGCATCTGATATTACTATGATGGCAAAAGCCTTCAAGCTTGGAATCGAAGCAGGAAGATGCGCCTACCTTGCAAGACCAGGTAGAGTTTTAGATAAGGGTGCTGATCCATCATCACCACTAAGGGACTTTTTTGACTGATATGAATATTAAAAGCGTAAATGATTATTTTCCAGAAATGGATATAATTGACTCAGATATAAAAGAAAGAATCGAGAAAGCTTACGATGTAGTAAAAGATACCGAGGTAAGTGAGACAGACGTTCTAGCTAGTCTTAATAAGAAAAATCTTTCAGAAAGAGACTTCTACAATCTCCTAAGCGATAAGGCAGAAGATCATTTAGAAGAGATGGGAGAGCTTGCTAGAGAAGCTAGGATTAGATATTTTGGTAATAATGTCAGCTTATTTTCTCCGATCTATATAGCTAACTATTGCGAGAACTCTTGCAGATATTGTGGTTTTAGGGCAAAAAGCGATATCAAAAGAGCTAAGCTTAACCTAGAAGAGATCGAGGAAGAGATGAAGGCTTTGGCAGAAACTGGGATTGAAGATGTTCTAATCCTCACTGGTGAAAGCGAGAGATTTTCTTCTGTAGATTATATAGCAGATGCTTGTAGGATTGCCAGCAAATATTTTAAGGTGGTAGGAATAGAAGTCTATCCAGCCAATGTTTCCTCTTATGAGAAATTAAGAGAGGCTGGAGCGGATTTCGTTACAGTTTTTCAGGAATCCTACAACAAGAAAGCTTTCGACTACTATCATCCATCAGGGCATAAGCGAAGCTTTAACTATAGAATCGATACCCAAGAGCGCGCCCTTATGGCAGGCTTTAGGGGAGTGGGCTTTGGGGCTCTCTTTGGACTTTCTGATCCTATAGAAGATGCCTTTAAGCTTGCCATCCATGCCAAGGAAGTTCAAAGGAAATATCCTAAGGCAGAAATTGCAATCTCTCTTCCAAGGATTAGGCCAACCCACGGGGCGGATGATACTCTAGACTTTAATATCGTAGATGATAAGAAGTTCTTCCAAATAATGCTTGCAATTAGAATATTTTTGCCTTTTGCCTCTATTACCCTTTCAACACGTGAGTCGAAAGACTTTAGGGACTTGGCTGTGAAATATGCTGCGACTAAAATCTCTGCCTCAGTAGATACTTCTATAGGACACAGGTCAAAGAAAAGTGCTGATGAAGGAGATGAGCAGTTTGAGATTGACGATAGCCGTTCTACCGAAGAAGCTTTCGAAGACCTCAAGAAAATTGGCATGACACCAGTCTTTACTGATTATATTAATTTATAGGAGAAGTATGGAAAACAAAAGAAAAATCCTAATACTAGTAACTATGTCCATGTTTGTAGCAATCGGAGTTGTTATCTCTCCAATCCTAAGGTTTGAGGGCTTCGCCCCTACAGCTCACTTTGTGAATATAGTATGCTCAGTCTTTCTAGGACCTTGGTATAGCTTACTAAACGGAATTATCACAGCTGCTATCCGCATGAGTCTTATGGGAATCCCTCCTCTTGCCATAACAGGACAAGTCTTTGGAGCCTTCTTGTCAGGCTTTCTTTACAGAAAGAGCAAGGGCTCAATCCTTGCTTGTGTAATTGGAGAGATTATAGGAACAGGAATTATCGGATCAATAGCCTCCTACCCAGTCATGGCCCTTCTTTGGGGCAAGGGAGATATCACCTGGTACTTCTACCTTCCAAGCTTTTTGATAGCTACACTTATAGGAGGAACGGTAGCTTTTATCTTCCTAAAGACCCTACAAAGAGCCAAGGCTCTCTATCCAATCCAAAAGAAATTAGGAGTTAATGTCTATGAAAAATCTAAATCAGATTTTGCTAAATAGGAAGAAGTTAGAAGATACTTCGCCCCTAATCCATGCCATAACCAATCCCATAGCCATAACCATGGTGGCAAATGGGATTCTTGCAACTGGTGCTAAGGCTATTTGCGCAGCTCATCCTGATGAAGTTTCGGAAATTGTAAATATGTCCAAGGCCTTAAGTCTTAATTTGGGTAATATAACAAGTGAGAGAATGGTCGCTATGAGAAAGGCTAGCCAATGTGCTAGTAAGAGAAACATTCCCCTAGCCCTAGATGCGGTGGGAGTTGGAGCTTCCACCCTTCGTCTGACCTATGCCAAGGACCTTTTGGGAAAATATCATTTCGATTTGATAAAGGGAAATAGCTCGGAGATTAAGGCCCTAGCTGGAGAAAAAAGCGAGGCTTTGGGCATAGATGTAGGAAAGAATGATGAGATAAGAGAAGGAAATATAGAAAGTCTCGCCCAAATAGGAAGAAGGCTCTATGAAAAATATAAGTCGACTATCCTAATTACAGGTAAATCCGATCTTTTAGTAACTAGGGATAGGTATTTCGTAGTAAATAATGGAGTAGAAAATCTTTCCAGAATCACTGCTACAGGTTGTATGCTTACAGGTATAATTTCAAGCTTTATGGCTGTTACAGATCCCCTAGAGGCATCCCTTATGGGCTTACTCCTCCTTGAAGTTTCTGCAGAGATGGCAAATACCGATAGGCTAGGAACATTTCTTGTAAATCTCATGGATGAAGTTTCTACGATAGAAGATGAAGTTATAAGCAGGAGAGCTGATATAAGAGAGGTAGAATTTTGACAAAACTTTACTTAGTAACAAATTCAGATAAATATGACGAAGAAGAATTCCTAAGAAGGATAGAAGAGGCCCTAAGGGGTGGAGTAGACATCCTCCAGCTTAGGGAAAAAGATAGACCTGATAGGGAAATTTTAGAACTAGGGAAAAAGGTAAAGGCTCTTTGTGATAAACACAAAGTCCCTATGCTAATTGACGATAAGGCCCACCTGGCCTGGGCTCTGGGAGTAGGAGTCCACCTAGGCCAAGAAGACATGCCAGTAGATCTAGCAAGAAAGCTTCTAGGAAAAGATGCCCTAATCGGAGCGACTGCAAAGTCTGTCGAAGCGGCCCAAAAGGCGGAAAAGGACGGAGCGGACTATCTTGGAGTAGGGGCAATCTTTGATACCAAAACCCACGTCAAGACCAAAAGGACCAGTGTAGAAACTTTTAAAGAAATAAAAAACAAGGTAGGCATAGATGTCTACGCCATAGGAGGACTCAATACCAGTAATATCGACGTCCTAAAATCTTCTGGGGCAGATGGCATATGTGTAGTAAGGGCCATAATGGATAGCCCAAATGTCTACGAAGATACAAAAAAGCTTAAGGAGAAAATGGAAGATATTTTAGGCTAGATCAATTAGCCTTTAGAGATCCGTATTTAGCTTAAGTTTATCAATGAATTTATAGGATAGACTTAAAATAAAAATCGTCCCATTATTAGACTTTGATCTAGCTAATAATTGAGACGATTATTTTTCTTTATTAAATTTCTATAGATTTTATAAAAATTCCACTTCCTTTTCATCAATGACCTTACAAGGAACTCCAACTCTAGCTGCTTCTTTCACTTCACCAAATCCTTCGAGTCTATCTCTAAAGTAGAGAAATCTCTTAAGGTTAGCCATAGAGTCGGTAATATTGTAAAAGCTAACTCCCTTGTACTTATCTGGATTTTTGTCATAATCTGCCATTATTAAAGTACAATCCGGACACTTATCACTTACAAAAATTTCAATCTTTCCCATAATTATTCCTCCTATATCTCACATATCTAAAAGATACCCCATTTTCTTCCATAATATCAGATTCTTCGCTTAGGGACCAGTCCTCATCTTGGTCAAAATTATGGAGGAAACTATCGGCCTTTTTCTCAGCGTTAATCTTGGTTATAATGGCCTCATTGCAATATTCTAGGAAGATTTCTACTATCTTCTCCCCGCCTATAACAAAGACTTCCTCAGATCTTTCCTTGACATAGGCTAAGACATCCCTGTAGTTTGTAAATACCCTCGCATCTTTTGCCTTATAATCCCTATTTCTAGAAAGGACTATATTTTCCCTATGAGGAAGGGCGCCACCCATGGACTCATAGGTTTTTCTGCCCATGATACAGATATTTCCTAAAGTATAGGACTTAAAATGCTTAAGGTCCCTTCTTATATGAAAAAGCATCTTTCCATCTTTGCCTATGCCCCAATTCTTATCGACTGCCAAAATAATTTTCATATTAACTCCTTAGTCTCATTATATCATCTTAGACAAAGATTTGTAGGTAAACATTATCTTTGTTTTTAGCCGAATCCTATAAATTAGCTGATGAAAATGTTTGATTTTGTAAGAAAGTGTTGACAAACTTTCACTTTTCATATATATTTGAAGCAAAAGAAGAAAAAGCGAGGAGATATTATGGCAAGAGAAATTTATCTAGGAGTAGATGGTGGAGGAACCAAGACTGCCTTCCTCTTGGATGTAGATGGAAAGCGTTTTGAATCCAAGCAAATCACCATTCACCCAAAACAAGTTACAAAACAACAATTCTTTGAAATAATGAAGCTAGGAGTAGGAGATGTGTGTAAGGAAGCTGGTATAGATCCAGAAGAAATCCTCTACACCTTCGTTGCAGCTCCAGGTTACGGCCAGTACCCTGATACTGAAGCCTACATCGATGAAGGAATAAGAGAGGCTATTGGTTCAGATAGATTTACGGTGGCTAATGACTGCGTAAATGGTTGGGCAGGAAGTCTTAATGCAAAGCCTGGCATAAACTTAGTTTTAGGAACTGGACAGATAGGCTACGGTGTAGATGAAGAGGGAAATTCCATGAGATCTGGTGGTTGGGGACCACTTTTGGGAGATGAGGCGAGCGGATATTATATAGGACTAAAGCTACTCAACCACTTTACCAAAATGAGCGATGGAAGGAGTGATAAGACTATCCTCTATGATATCATAAGAGAAAAGCTAGACCTTAAGGAAGATATGGAAATAATCGATAAGGCAGAGAAGATGAAAAGAGATGAGATAGCTTCCCTATCTAGAATATTTACCGAAGCCTTAGATAAAAAAGACACATATTGCGAAAAACTTCTAGAAGAAATATCTAAAGAAGCCGCAGCAGTCATAGACTCGATAATAAAGGGGCTAAACTTCAAAGAAGAAGTAAGGGTATCCTATTCAGGCGGAGTCTTCAACCTAGGAGATAGGCTGATTAAGAGGATAGAAGAAAAGTCTAAAAACAAAATAAAAATAGAAAAACCTTACACGGACCCTTCCGAGGGAGCTTTGATTTTGGCTAAGGCTTACAGTAAATAATAGAAACAGGCATCAAGCGATTGATGTCTTTTGTTTTATCTTATAAAAAGTAAGATGATATAAATAACGATTTGGGCAAATACAAGGAGAGATTTATGAAATTTGAATTTGACAAGATGCTTGAAAGACATGGGATGGATGCTATAGCAGTCGACGGCCTTGGGACTGTGCCTGGGATGAGTCCAGATAAGCCTAAGGAGGGATTTGATGTAATTCCTATGTGGGTGGCTGATATGAACTTTGCTACAGCTCCCTCAATCCAAGAAGCCATAATAGAAAGGGCCAAGCACCCAGCCTTTGGATATTTTGCCCCAACGGATGAGTATTATCAGGCTATAATTGACTGGCATAGGGACAGGAAGGGGTTAGGCGATATAAGAAAAGAGCATATAGGATACGAAAATGGAGTCTTGGGTGGAGTAATTTCTGCTCTTAATGTATTTTGCTCAAGAGGAGACAAGGTCCTAGTCCATTCGCCAACCTATATAGGCTTTACCAATTCGCTTACCAATAATGGCTATAAGATAATTCACTCCGACCTAATCAAGGACAAAGATGGAAGATGGGTCATGGACTATGAGAATATGGAAGAGCTAATAGTTAGGGAGAAAATATCTGCAACAATCATGTGTAATCCTCACAACCCAACAGGCAGGGTTTGGAGCAAGGAAGAGTTAAGAAAGGCCTGCGACATATTCGAAAAACACGGTGTAAAGATAATCTCTGACGAAATCTGGTCCGATATAATCCTTGACGGAAATAAGCAAACCCCAACCCAAAGCGTAAGCGACTACGCCCACGAAAACACAGTCGCCCTATACGCTCCAAGTAAGACCTTCAACCTAGCAGGACTTGTAGGATCCTACCACATCATTTACAACGGGTATCTGAGAAATAGGATAAACAAGGAATCTTCCCTCTCCCACTACAACAGTATGAACGTCCTATCCATGCACGGTCTAATAGGAGCTTATTCTAAAACAGGTCGCGAATGGACAGATGAATTAAATCAAACTCTTACTCAAAATGTAAACTACGCTTGTGATTTTATAGAAGAAAACTTCAAGGGAGTAAGTGTAAACAAGCCAGAAGGAACCTACATGCTCTTTGTTGATTTTAGTGAGTATTGCAAGGATAAGGGAGTTGATATAGGAGAAATCCTAAAAAGAGGTTGGGATTGCGGAGTAGCCTGGCAAGACGGCAGATCCTTCAATGGAAAATACGCCATTAGAATGAACCTCGCCCTCCCATTAGCTAAAGTAAAAGAAGCCTTCGATAGGCTTAAGAAATATGCGGTTTTGTAGATTATAAATTTGAATTAGAACAAGCTTAAACAGAGTTAAATTAAAATAATTTTTATTTCTTTAGGACTTAACTCTGTTTTTGTGTATAGAAATCTATAAAAATATTGCAGATTTTAAACTATAGCATATAATGTAAACAAAAGAAAACGGAAGGATACGGAACCAAACGAAATGTTTAATGAAGAAAGGTATGACTATATCATCTCAAAACTTAAAGAAAATGATAGAGTTAGTGTTTCAATACTTTCCAAAGAGCTTGATATTTCAGAAGTAACTATAAGAAAAGATTTGAATCATCTCGAAAAGGAAAACTTTCTAAAAAGAACTCATGGGGGAGCTGTTTTAATAAATAAGCATGTAAGAGCAGATTCGCTAGAAAATAAAAAGAGCAAAAATATAGAAGCAAAGCAGAAGATTGCAGACTTGGCATCAAGCTTTTTAGAAGATGATCTAAATATTTTCCTAGATGCAGGTACTACAATCCAAGCTCTCTTAGATAGTCTTACTAAATTTAAGAATCTCAATATCATAACCTATGATTTGGAGATTGCTTATAGATTATCAAGTTTTCCCAACTTATCTGTCTATATTCTTGGCGGATACATAGATAAGGCTAGCAAAAGCTCCACTTCCCTAGAAGGCTTTGAGAATTTATCTAATATCCACGCAGATATTTCCTTTATTGGGGCGGATGCCTTTGACGATGACTATGTCTATTCTACTTCTGAAAACAAAGGAAAAATCAAAAACAAAATGATTTCGAATTCCTCTAAGTCGATCTTAATGACTGATTGCACAAAGTATGAGAAAAGAGCTCTTTATTCATTTAATAAATGTAAAGATTTCGATTATTTCATAAGTGATAGAAAAAACGAAAAGTTTGTAAAGAATTTTTCTCAAAAATTAGGGGAGAAATTTATTTATTAAAAAGATACTATAGATTCAAATTAAAAGGTTCATAGTAAAGTAAAGGAGAGTAATATGAAAAAAAGCACGATAGCAATTACACTAGGAGATCCTGCGGGCATTGGTCCTGAAATAGTAGCTAAAACATTTAATGTAAAGGAATTATACGATAAGGCAAATCTTCTCTTAGTTGGAGATAGGTTTGTTCTTGAAAGGGCATTAGATCTTACGGGACTTGATTTAAAGATAAATATAATCGAAAATGTAGAAGATGGAAAATATGAATACGGTACAATCGACTTAATAGACTTAGGAATTATTAGGGATGATTATGATTTTGGTAAGGTAAATGCCAAATGTGGAGAGGCTTCTTATCAGTATATAAGAAAGGCCGGAGAACTTGCCATGACCGGTAAGGTAGAATCAGTTGCGACCTCGCCTATAAACAAAGAGTCCTTAAGGGCAGCGAACGTTCCTTTTATAGGGCACACGGAGATGTTTGAGGGTATTTCTGGAGTCCATGATCCCTTAACCATGTTTGAAGTTGAAGGGCTAAGGGTCTTTTTTCTATCAAGACATCTTTCGCTAAGAGATGCTATAGACCAAGTGAAATATGATAGAATCCTTGATTATATAGAAAGATGTACAGAAGCTATGGCAAGACTTGGTCTTCACGGAAGTTTGGCTGTTGCAGGACTCAATCCACATTCTGGAGAACATGGACTTTTTGGAAATGAGGAAGTAGAAGAAGTTACGCCTGCAATCGAAGAGGCCCAAAGGAGGGGCTTTGATGTCGTAGGACCAATTGGCGCTGATTCGGTTTTCGCCCAAGCCCTCGCTGGCAAGTATGCTGCTGTACTTTCCTTATATCACGATCAAGGCCACATAGCTACAAAAACCTATAACTTTATGAAAACTATATCTCTGACAAACTCAATGCCATTTCTAAGAACTTCAGTAGATCATGGCACAGCTTATGATGTTGCTGGTAAGAATATTGCATCAGAAGTTAGCATGGTCGAGGCAGTAAGATTAGCCGCTAAATATGGGCCAGGATTTATTAAAGATTAATTTATTTGTAGAAGTCGCAGGATTTCTTAAAGGATTGTCCTGTGACTTTTTCTTTTGGATTAATAAATCTCCGAAAACTTTGATAATAATTAGAAAAAAATATACATTTGGCTGATGATTTGATAAATAAGCGGCAAACCAATACTGGGATAGAGGTTATTCCGACACTTTTTGAAGGAGAAAGCGTGGGGAGGATTTATGAAAATAATTAATTTTGAATCTATCAATATTGATAGATTCTTTGCGGTAGATCATATAGTTAGACCTGGTGAGACTATTAGTGCAAAATTCATTGAAAAAAGAGCAGGAGGCAAGGGACTTAACCAATCAGTAGCCCTAGCCAAAAATTATGATTTTGTATACCATGTTGGTAATGTCGTATTTACGGTAAGTTTTTAGCGTAATATTTGTAAAATGAGAAGATAAATACCGAATTTATTAGGAAAAGCAAGAGTCTTACAGGAAATGCCCTAATCCAAGTTGATGATATGGGAGAAAATTACTTAGTTCTCTATAATAGAGTTAACTTCGACAATGATAAAGAATTCGTAGAATCTGCATTTGATAGATTGATATATTGGTTTTACAAAATGAGATAAATATGATGGATTATGTCATCGATAAGTCCTACGAAAGGTACCTCAGATACTTCTAAACCCTTTATCGATCACATAAGCTAAATTTTGTCTAAATTATTCTTTTATATTTTCACCTTTGCTTAGGGTTTTCATTAATTGTATATTAAAATAATATAGAGACTTCCTGTTATTTCGATGGTTAACGAAATTTTACACTGCGGCTGATCTTTAGGGCAAAAGTCGGCGAGCGTAATATATTACCTATTTAATAACACAATTATTTCTTTTTGCTTATAGTGTTTAAGATATAACTTGATCACGAGCTATGTCCTTAATAAATTTTCCTAGATTTTTTATTATATGAGTAAAAATTATAAATCGTTTAGATTTATACCTTTCGGTACTTCCATATGTATTAGTGTTATTTCATAAATGTGGGCAAGATCACCTTTTTCCATAGCATTTAGAATCTCTAGGTGTTCGTTATAGGTATCTTCCATCCTACCTTCATGAGAAAGAGAAAGAATTGCTAGAGTTCTCATCTTATACATCAAGGAAGAGAAAATTGATGAAAATTGGTCGTTATCAAGATAATTAATCATTTTAACATGAAACTTAAAGTCGTATTCGCAGAATTCTTCAATTGATTTACTAGTATTTAGAATTTTGAACATATCTTCCATATCAGTACGTAAGCTTTTGAATAAATCTTGAGCTTTTTTAGTTTTGAATTCCTTACAAATTTGTAAGGTACAATATATCTCAAGTGCTGATCTAAGTTCGAATGTCTCGTTTATATCTTTCTCTGTGATTTGATGGAGCATAAAGCCTTTATTTGGGATAATATCAATATAACCCTCCTGGGCAAGGCGGTGGACAGCATCACGCAGAGGTGTTCTGGAAATGCCAAGCTCTCTAGCTAATTTAGTCTCAGAGTATGTTTCATTATAAGATAATTTATTTTTTTTTATTAATTCTTTTAGATGATTATAAGCTATTTTATTAAGGGGAATCATTTAAACTCCTATTCTTTTCTTATTTATTAAGATTATACTTTAAAAAAATAATAAAAAAACTTGACCGGTATACCGGTATACGATATAATATGAAATATAAAAACAAAACGCGTGGAAAAGGATATCCCAAATCAAAACATATAAAGGAGATTTATTATGAAAACAGGATTTATTGGATTAGGAATAATGGGTAGGCCAATGGCTAAAAACTTGATCAAAGCTGGTAAGGATCTTTTAGTATCAGATTTGAATAAGGAAGCTGTAGATCAGCTTGTAAGCTTTGGAGCAAAAGAAGCTACATACCAAGAGATTGGTAAGAAATGTGATAGGATATTCATAATGGTGCCAAGCGGAGAAATATCAAAATCTATTATTTTCTCAGAAAACGGTATCATTTCTACTGTTAAAGAAGGAACAATTGTATGTGATATGAGTTCTGTTACACCAGTTGAGTCAAAAGAATGCTACGATGGACTAAAAGAAAAGGGAGTAGGCTTTCTCGATGCGCCAGTATCAGGTGGTGAACCTGGAGCAATTGCAGGAACTTTGGCAATCATGGCGGGAGGAGATGAGGAAGTTTTCGATCAAATGAAGGAATATTTCGATATTCTAGGCTCATCTTATCTTTTGATAGGAGAATCAGGTAGCGGTAGTGTCACCAAACTAGCTAATCAAGTGATTGTTAATAATACTATAGCAATCGTTTCCGAGGCCTTTGTTCTAGCTGCAAAAGCAGGAGCTAATCCTAGCAAAGTTTACGAAGCTATTAGAGGAGGGCTTGCAGGAAGTGCTGTTCTTGATGCTAAAATCCCAATGATAATAGAAAGAAACTTCAAACCAGGTGGACCTATACGTATAAACCACAAGGATATAAAAAACGTTATCAACACAGCACATTCAATAGATGTACCAATGCCATATACAGCTCAACTATATGAGATTTTACAAGCACTAAAAGTTCATGGTCATATGGAAGACGATCATGGTGGAATTGCTCAATATTTTGAGGAACTTGCTGGTATTCAGATTAAAAATAATTAGGATAAAGGAGATATAATCGTGGGAATAAGCGCTGATATATTAAAATCATATAAAAGTATAGATGAAAAGTATGTAGACAATCTTTTAAGTGAGGAAATAGCAAAAAACAATAACAAGATTGTAGTTTTGGATGATGATCCTACAGGTGTACAGACTGTAAACAATATTTCTGTCTATACAAACTGGGAAAAAGATACTATTCGTGAAGCTTTCAAGGAAGATAATAATTTATTTTATATATTAACCAATTCAAGAGGCTTTACAGAAGAATATACCAAAAAAGTCCATGAAGACATAGCTAATGTAGTAGATGAAGTAGCTAAAGAGTTTGGAAAGGAATATATCTTCATAAGTAGAAGTGATTCAACCCTAAGAGGTCATTACCCAACCGAGACAGAAGTCCTAAAAAGAAACTATGAGAAAAATACAGGTAAGAGAATAGATGGAGAAATCCTATGTCCTTTCTTTAAAGAAGGAGGACGCTTCACAATTGATAATGTACATTATGTTAAGTACGGAGATCAATTGATTCCTGCAAACGAGACTGAATTCGCAGAGGATAAAACTTTCGGATACAAGGCAGCGAATATGCCGGACTATGTTGAAGAAAAAACTAATTCAAAATATAAGGCTAGCGATGTAGTATGTATTTCACTAGATGAAATACGTAACCTAGAAATTGATGCTATTAAAGAAAAGCTTATGAACATTAATAATTTTAATAAAATCATCGTAAATGCTATTGATTATGCAGATATAAAGGTATTTTGTGTGGCTTTGTATCGTGCCATGAATGAAGGAAAAGTATTTATGCTCAGAACTGCAGCAGCTATAGTCAAGATCATGGGAGAAGTTAAAGATAAGCCTCTGCTTACGAGAGAGGAAATGATTGTCGATGAAGTTGGTAACGGTGGAGTAATAATCGCAGGATCACACACTAACAAGACAAGTAAGCAAATAGAAGAGTTAAAGAAATTAGACAACGTTGAATTTATCGAGTTAGATGTTTCTTTAGTAAAGGATGAAGAAAAGTTTAAAGAAGAAATAAATAAATGCATTGAAAAAGAAGAAGAATTAATAAGAAACGGAAAGACAGTATGCTGCTATACAAGCAGATCCCTAATCACTGCAGATACAGGGGATAAGGAAGATGAATTAAAGCTTTCTGTAAAAATCTCAGATGCTGTTCAGTCTCTAGTAGGTAAGCTTAAAGTTAGACCAGAGTTTATTATTGCCAAGGGTGGTATAACATCAAGTGATATCGGAACTAAGGCGCTAAAGGTAAGAAGGGCAAATGTTCTAGGACAAATAAAACCTGGAATTCCTGTATGGCAAACTGGAGAAGAGAGTTTATTTCCTAACATTTCTTATGTAATATTTCCTGGAAATGTTGGAGAGGATACGACTCTAAGAGAAGCTGTAGAAGTTTTAACAAAAAAATAAAAGGTATAAATTATGGATATTACAATTACAACTTTGGGCGCACTCCTTGGCCTGGCAGTAGCTATAATTCTAATTATAAAAAAGATAGAACCCTCCTATAGTATGATTGCTGGAGCCTTTGTAGGTGGTATTGTTGGAGGCGCTGGAATAGAAGGAACAGTAGCTGTCATGATTGAAGGTGCCCAAGGAATAATGCCAGCAATCCTTAGAATACTGACCTCAGGTATCTTAGCTGGTGTATTAATAGAATCGGGGGCTGCCAATAAAATCGCAGAAAAGATTATTTCTATTTTGGGAGAAAAGAGAGCCCTCTTATCCCTAGCCCTTGCTACAATGATTCTAACTGCCGTTGGAGTTTTTGGAGATGTTGCCATTATAACTGTAGCTCCTATTGCTTTAGTGATAGGAAAGAAGATAAATTGCAGCAAATTTGTACTTTTGGCTACATTGATGGGTGGAGAAAAAGCCGGAATGGTAATTTCTCCAAATCCTAATACTATTGCTGCTGCAGAAAACTTTGGGGTTGACTTATCAGCCCTTATGATGGCAGGTCTTATTCCTGCAATAGTCGGCTTGATATTTACAGTTATAATCTGTACTTACTTGGCTAAAAGAGAATCTAGGAAGAATGTAGTTTACGATTATAGTGACTTAGATGATAATCAATCAAAGACTCAATTACCTTCGTTTTTTGGATCTATAATTGGTCCTTTGCTTGCGGTTGTCTTATTAATGCTAAGACCTATATGTGGAATTAATATTGATCCTCTCATAGCTCTACCTTTTGGGGCGATAGTGGGCCTCTTATGTATGGGACAAATTAATAAATTTAGAGAGTATTTTTCATTTGGTCTAGGTAAAATGATGCCGGTAGCAATACTTCTAATTGGTACGGGAACGATTTCAGGGATTATAAAGACCTCCAATTTTCAAAATGATATGATCCTAGTACTTGAAGCCCTTAAGCTTCCTGCTTTCCTACTAGCACCAGTATCTGGTATTGTGATGGCAGCAGCAACAGCATCTTCATCAGCTGGAGCAACTATTGCATCAGTAACATTTGCAGAACAAATCACTATGGTAGTTCCAGCTATCAATGGAGCTGCTATGCTTCACGCAGGAACCATAGTCCTAGATTCCTTGCCACACGGGTCTGTTTTTCATGCATCAGCAGGAGCTATGGAGATGCCAATAAAAGAGAGAATGAGACTATTACCTATAGATATGATCTTAGGTTTTATAATAGTTCTTACATCAACAATAGTATATGGTGTGTTTATCTAGAGAACATCATTAGATAAATTGCAAGTAATATTTCGACACTTAAATCAAACTAAGTTCGTGTATAAACAAATCAAATGGAGCTTGATATCATAAATATTTTCTAGGTCTGGTATTAAGCTCCATTAAGTTTTTAATCAGCTCATTAATAGATATTTTAGATAAATCTGTCTTCTTAGGGTAATAATCTCTTAGCAATCCGTTTGAATTTTTGTTACTGATACTTTGTTATGCTGAATATGCATCTGCAAAATAAAAATTTATCCCTCTTCTTTCAACAGCTTCATAACAAGTAAATTACCTTTGTCAGATGTAAGAGTCTTTAAAGCTTCTGATGGTAAAGATTTAATTATCTTGTCAATTGCTTCTAGCATAGAATTTTTACTTAGATCTACCATAGGTAAAGCTATTTAAAATCTAGTTTTTCTTTCTACAAATGTTGCTGGACAACCTTTGCTTTTACTTCTGGATGACACAACTGTACCTAACTCCCATGTCCAAAAGTATTTCTTTTTTAACTTCTTTAGGTCTTTTGTTTATTAATTTACCTGTGTTAAATCTACATCTTGTTTCTTTGACTTTTCTTGATTTTCCTTTTCTTCTTAACATAGAAATATCAAAGTCTATGATTCCTGAATAAATCCAATTATATATTGTTTTAAGACAGGTTACATCTTTACATA
This sequence comes from Anaerococcus marasmi, assembly GCF_900290195.1. GTDB lineage: Bacteria > Bacillota > Clostridia > Tissierellales > Peptoniphilaceae > Anaerococcus > Anaerococcus marasmi. The sequence continues at coordinate 1,574,065 of NZ_OLMF01000004.1, forward strand.
TAGCGTTTGCTATTTGCTCAAGAGATCAGTTCTTATGAAGTTTTTCAGATATAGATTTGGTGATATTATTACACCTTTTAAATCTTTAGAAATCGCGGAGTGATAAAAACCTAAAATCATCGCTATTCTTATAGAAGATTAGCCCTCTTTGTTTAGTAACTCTATCTTATTTTTCTCATTTAGGGTAAGATGTTTATAATTCATATTGATCTCCGGGTGTGTTTTTGTCGTTATTGACATTTTACACGAAGTTAGTATGAGTTTTCTATTTTATTCTAGTGTCGTATTTAACAAAAGAATAAATATAAAGTAACAATTTCCTAGTGATAGTTATTTAGATGGGAATATATGTGCAATAAGCTTAGAATACAACGAAAAACTTGGTGATTGAACACATAAAGGATTTGATAAATAAGAGAAAGACAGACAGACAGTAGGATAGAGATTGAGCCGTAACTTTGAAAGAGAAAGCGTGGGGAGGATTTATGAAAATAATTAATTTCGGATCTATCAATATTGATATATTCTTTGCGGTAGATCACATAGTTAGACCAGGTGAGACTATTAGTGCAAGATCTATAGAAAAAAGAGCCGGAGGTAAGGGGCTTAATCAATCGATAGCTCTTGCGAAGAACTCTGATTCTGTATACCATGTAGGAAATATCGGCATCGATGGCAAGTTTTTGGCAGAATATTTGGAAAATGAGAAGATAAATACTGAATATGTGAGAGAAAGTAAAAGTCTTACAGGAAACGCCCTAATTCAAGTTGATGATAAGGGAGAAAATTCCATAGTTTTATACAAGGGAGCAAATTTCGACAACGATAAGGACTTTGTAGATAGAGTATTTGACCATTTTGATGAAAACGATATATTGGTCTTACAAAATGAGATAAATATGATGGACTATATTATCGATAGGGCCTACGAAAAGGGCTTAAAGATAGTCTTAAACCCTTCACCAATCACAGAAGAGGTCAAGAAATTTGACTATGACAAGATCGATATGCTACTTTTAAATGAGCATGAGGCTAAAGCCATAAGTGGTAGGGAAGGATTCGACGATAATATAAAATATTTTAAAGAAACTTATCCAAATCTTAAGCTAGTCATAACCTTGGGCAAGGAAGGGTCAATTTATATATCAGAGGAAGAGACTATAAGACAAAAGGCCAAAAAGGTTAAGGCTATTGATTCTACAGGGGCAGGAGATACATTCACAGGATACTTTGTAGCGAATTTCTACCAAGGAAAAAAAGTCAAGGATTGTCTTGAGCTTGCAACTTCAGCATCAGCCCTATCTGTTACCAAAAAGGGAGCGAGCGCTTCTATCCCAAGCCGTTTAGAAGTAGAGAAAGAGACTTCGAAGAAGTTGTAAAAGAAATATGCCAAATCGTAGACGGCCCTGTTTCTGCGGAAGTTACAAGTTATGAATATGAAGGGATGGTCGAAGAGGCTAGAAAGCTTTCCAAATGGGCTGATAATATCATAGTCAAAATCCCTATGACAGAGGAAGGTCTCAAGGCAATCAACACCCTAAGCGAAGAAGGAATCAAAACCAATTGCACCTAATATTTTCTCTATCTCAAGGGATCATGGCTATGAAGGCAGGAGCGACTTATATCTCTCCATTTAATGGAATAGTTGATGATATGGGCGAAGATGGCATGAGACTAATCTATAATCTTAAAACAGTCCTAGACAACTACGTCCTAGAAAGTGAAATCATAGCAGTCTAAATCAGAACAAACAAATACCTAGAAGGAGCAGTCATAGTAGGCGCCCACATAGCCACAATCTCAGGCACCTTATTTGAAAAAATGTGGACCCATCCACTAACAACACAGGGAATTGAAAGCTTCAAAAAAGACTGGGACAGCTTCATAGAGAAAAGTAAGTAAAAAACACTACTTGGTAGAACTTAGTAATAAAAACAAAAATAAAAATAAAATGAAAAAATAATAAAATTTCAACCATAAGAAAACCAGGCAGAGATCTATTTGCATCTTTGCCGGGTTTTTATTTCTAAAGAAAGTATTAGATACAGTTTGACTAGATATAAGCAGTTCAATGCGATAAGTTGGACTAAATATTAACTTTTTATCTTAGTATATATAACAAGAAATATATAAGTACAAAGATGTGGAAAAAAAGATGTGGAAACTCTATGATAACGTATTCATTGACTATTTATTTAGATGTTTATATAATTACTAATATCAGGAGGATGAATTTAATGTTAATAAAATTGATAGGATTAGGTAAAATGGGCTTTAATTTAGCTCTTAATATGAAAGACAATGGAATTGATGTTGTAGGATACGATATTACAGAAACAGCTTTAGCAAAGGCTAATGAAAACGATATTAAAACATCAAAAGATCTAAAGAGTCTAATATCAAATGAAGATAGAAACATTGTTTGGGTCATGTTACCAGCTGGTAATATAACAAACGATACAATAATAGAATTGTCTAAGACTCTTAACAAAAATGATATAGTAATTGACGGAGGCAATTCTAACTATAAAGACAGTCTTCGAAACACACGAATTTTAGAGGAAAAAGGGATATGTTTTTTTGATGTTGGAACATCTGGAGGAGTCAATGGTGCTAGAAATGGAGCCAGTCTAATGGTTGGAGGACCCGAAGCTATATATAATAATCTTCTAGAAGATGAATTATTTTTAAAGATTTCTGCAGAAGGTGGATGTTTATATACAGGAGAAGCTGGTAGTGGACATTATTTAAAAATGATACACAATTCTATGTTATATGGATTTATGCAAACTCTAGGTGAAGGTTTTGAACTTCTAGAAAAAAGTGATTTTAATTATGATTTAGAAGAAGTAGCTTTATCCTTAAGTAAGTCTAGTGTTATAAGATGTTGGTTATTAGAATTGCTAGCTAATGCATTTTCTAAAGACGCAGATTTATCTAAAATAAAAGATGTTGTAAGCTCAAGCAAGACAACATTAAATACTATTGAATCAGCATTTGAACTAGATGTTCCAATACCTATTATATCAACTTCATTGATGATGAGACTAAGATCTGAGCAAGATGAATCTTTCTCTGCAAAAGTAATAGCTTCTTTAAGAGATGAAGTGGGAGGTCATAAACCTAAATCAAAGTGAGAATAATTTGAAACAAGATAGACTAATCAAAATAATTGAAAATTTAATATTAACCGATGAGATTCAAACCATTAGTGATATATCTAAGAATCTTGGAGTGTCAGAAAGAACTGTCCGAACAGATTTAGATCAAATAGAAATTTTTCTATCAAGCTATCGATTAAAATTGGTTAGAAAACCAGGAGTTGGAGTTTGGGTTGAGGGAAAAGAAGAAAATAAAATCAAATTCTTAAACGACCTTAATAACAAAGATATAGAGAATAGATATTCTAAACAATGGGTTATTAATTCAATTTTAATAGATATTTTAATTAATGAAGGAGAACTTAATAAAGAGTATTTTTCTAGAAAATATTTTGTTAGTAAATCACTTTTAAATAAATATATAACTGATTTGAAAGGTATATGTGTTAATAATAATTTGGATGTTAGAATTAATTCTAAGCATTATTTCTATATATACGGTAATCAAATGAATAAAGTTAATTTTTTATACAAGCTATTAAAGAATAAAATTAACAAAGATTATATAACAGAACAGAGTGATTTCGTTATAAATATGTTTATTGAAGTTAGTGAGTTATTAAAAGAATGGTTTGAGGAAGGTATTGATGAGTCTATTAGTAATAAACAAATTGAAGATATAACATATTTTATAATTTCTATAATGTTGATGCCTGATTTTTCAATGTGTAAAGACTATATAGATAAAAATATATATGGACAGATTTTAAAATTTAATTTGAATTTAGATGGATTTATTTATAATTTAGAAAAAAAAATTAAAAGACATATTAGTAGTATCGAAAAGAAATATATAATAATTAAAATATATGAAAAATTAATTATATTTGATAAGTACAAGATTGATGAATTAAATTTAAAATCAAATCTGATTTTAGATGATTATATCAATAATTTATATGAGTTATTTAATTTTGAATTTAAAATAGACAAAAATGTATACTGTGCTTTTATTAATCACTTGAGCCAGATTATTTATAGAGCGAAGAATAAGTTATCTATTTACAATCCGCTTAATATTGAAATAAAGGAAAATTACAAAAAATATTTTTATATTACTAAAATTATTAATTCTAGTTTTAATAAAATATTAAGAATTGAAATAAATGATGATGAAATAGCTTATATATCTCTATATATGTATATAATTCTTGAAAATAGAACGAAAAAAATAAAAGTTGGTGTGATATGTCAATATGGTGTTGGAGTATCAAAATCTTTAATATTTAGGTTGGAGAACGAGTATCCAAATATCAAATTTTATTCAATAGGGATTAATGATTACTATAAATATAATAAATTAGATATGTACCTATCAACAGTTAATACAGATTTGTTCGAAAACTTTATTATGATAAGTCCATTTTTAGATGAAGGTGATAAAGCTAGAATAAACAAACATCTAGGAAATTTAGAAAATAACTACTCTTTGATACAGAAATATCATATAGAAATAATAGACTTTGAAATAACTTCAAAAGAATTGTTAAAATTAAGTTGTATAAAACTACATGAATTAGGATATGTGAAAGAAGGCTATTACGATAGTGTTCTTGATAGAGAAAAAATAGGTTCAACTGAAATAGGGAATGGTGTAGTGTTAACGCACGGGATACCTAAACTTGTAAATGAATCAGTAATATATTTTAACATACTAAAAAAACCTGTATTATGGAAAGATGAAGAGGTTGATTTGGTAGTGATACTTTCATTAACGGAAGACGATAGTAAAAAAAGTATTGATCTAAATTGGCTATGGAAATTTTTAAATAGTGATAAGTTAAAGGGAGTAAGAAATGTTGACAGGAAAGAAGAATTTATTGAATTGATTTTATCAAATTAGGAGGTACATATTGGACTTTAGTGAAGTGTTAGATAAAGGGTGTATAAAGTTAGAATTAGATTCTACTGAAAAAGATGGGGTGATCAATGAATTAGCTAGTATTCTTTATGAAAATCATAAAATTAATAATTTAGAAAAATTTATTGATGATGTATACAAAAGAGAAGATATGGGAGTTACTGGAATGGGAAATAGCATAGCTATTCCTCATGGGATTTCAGAACAAGTAAAAAGCCCATGTGTTGCCATAGGTAAAGCAAAAAGTGAGGTAAAATGGGAATCAATCGATGACACGCCTGTAAGACTTATATTTTTAATGGCTGTTCCTAATGGGGATAACAACAAACAACATTTAAAGATTTTATCTAAATTATCGTCCTTCTTGGCATATGAATCAAATATAAAATTGATAATGGAAAGTAAAAATAATGAGCAAGTAATGAACTATTTAAAGGAGTATTTAAAATAAAGGAGGAAAAATGAAGGTGGTAGGAATTACATCTTGTACTGTAGGTATTGCGCACACATATATGGCAAGAGAAAAACTAATTAGTGCAGGTGAAAAACTAGGTTGGGATGTAAAAGTTGAAGCTCAAGGAAGTGGAGGAGTAGAGTTTGCACTTACTCAGGAAGAAATTGATAATGCTGATTTTGTACTAATTGCTTCGGATGTTACTACAGATGGTATGGAGAGATTTAAAAATAAGCCTCTAATAAAAGTTCCTATAGCAGTAGCGTTAAAATCACCAGAAGGATTATTATTAAAAATTGAGAAACAGTTGAATAGGAGTTGATATGATTAAAAATATTTTTAAAAATTTTAGACAACATGCATTAACTGGAATTTCTTATATGATTCCTGTTATAGTTATAGGTGGATTTTTAACGGCTATAGCAAGATTAATAGGGAATGTTGACGTTGAAGGTAGTGTAGGATATTATTTTTTAACAGCTGGGGGCGTAGCATTTTCATTAATGATGTCTGTGTTATGCGCTGGAATAGCATTTTCAATATGTGGTAAACCTGGTATAGCCCCTGGAGTAGTAGCTGGATATTTAGCTACTCAGATAAATGCTAGTTTCATAGGAGCGTTAGTATCTGCGTTTATTATTGGCGTACTCATTGTTACTATGCAAGAAAAATTACCAAAACACAAGGCGTTAAAATCCATTTACCCTATAGTAGTATATCCTGTTATCGCTGCAATAGTATCTAGTTTGGTTTTATTAATTGTTATTGGACCACCAATTGCAGCAGCGACACAAATAGTAGTTGATTTCTTCATGGGTCTTAACACTAGTTCAAGATTTTTGTTTGGATTTATGATGGGTGCAATGACTGGATTTGATATGGGTGGACCTATTAATAAAATACAATTTGCAGTAGTTAGTGCATTCGCAGCATCAGGATATTATGGACCTGCTGCAGGAAAAAATGCCGCTGCGATGTCTCCACCTTTAGGCTTAGCTATATCAGCATTGATATTAACACCACATAAGTATACAGAAGAAGAAAGAGAAGATGCAAAGGTTGCTATAGCAATGTCGTTATGCCAAGTTACAGAAGGCGCGTTACCATTTGCCTTTAAAGATCCTAAGAGGGTAATACCTGCAGTAACAATCGGTTCAGGCGTTGCCCACGGATTGGTATTAGCATTTGGTGTAACAGTTCCTGTACTACACGGTGGAGTATTTTCGATTCCATTAACTAGTAATCCTCTAATTTGGATTGGATGCTATCTAGCTGGAGCAGTGGTTACTGCTATAATTGTATCAGTTACAAAACCAAAAAACCCGGTATATATTGAAGAAAAAGAAGAAGATTTAGACGAAGATTTTGAAATAAACATAGAAAATATTTAGTCGGAAAAATTTTAGTAAGTAGGTAAAGATGTTTGAAGAATTAAGAGAAAGAGTTTACCAGGCGAATTTACTCTTGCCTAAATATGGCCTAGTCAAATTTACTTGGGGCAATGTATCAGAAATAACTGAAGATAGGAAATATGTAGTTATCAAACCATCTGGAGTGGAATATGACCAAATGAAAGCTTCAGACATGGTTGTAGTAGATATGGATGGCAATGTCGTAGAAGGTGATTTAAAGCCTTCTAGTGACACTCCAACTCATATAGAGCTATACAAAAGTTTCCCAGAAATATCAGGCATTACCCACACCCACTCAAGATGGGCGACAATCATGGCACAGGCAAAACAAGATGTAAAAGCAGCTGGCACAACCCACGCAGATTATTTTTATGGACCAATTCCAGTAACAAGGGATATGACCAAGGAAGAAATAGAAGGCCAATATGAGAAAAATACAGGACTTGTAATCATAGAAACCTTCAAAGAAAGAAATATAAAGGCGGATGAAGTTCCAGCAGTCTTAGTTGCCAATCACGGACCATTTACCTTTGGCAAAGACGCAGGAGATTCAGTATTTCACTCAGTGGTATTAGAAGAAATTGCCTTTATGGATTGGCACTTGGAATCAATTGGAAAGAAAGATTCGATGAGCCAAGACCTACTTGATAAGCATTATCTAAGAAAACACGGAGAAAATTCATATTATGGACAAAACTAGCTTAGGCATATACGAAAAGGCCATGCCAGATCAGCTTAACATCCATCAAAAATTGCAACTTGCCAAGGAAATCGGCTTTGACCAAGTAGAAATAAGCATAGATGAAAGTGATGCAAAGCTAAATAGGTTTTTTTCAGGCTTTGCATATAACTTAGCCAAGGCCCAAAGAGATGAAGGAATTAGGGTCAGGACCATGTGCCTATCAGGTCACAGGAAATATCCTCTAGGATCTATGGATGAAAATATTAGAAAAAAGAGCCTTGAAATAATGAAAAAGGCTATAGAATTTTCTGATATCAATTCTATTAGGATAATTCAACTGGCAGGCTATGATGTCTACTATGAAAAAGGAAACGAAGATACAAAAAAATATTTTATAGAAAACTTATCTAAGTCAGTAGATATGGCTGCAAAATACGGGGTGATCCTAGCCTTTGAAACCATGGAAACTGAATTTATGGATACAGTAGAAAAGGCTATGAAATATGTAAAACTAATAGACAGCCCATACCTCGGCATATATCCAGATATAGGAAATCTAAAAAATGCAGCTGTCAAATATGGAACAGATGTAGTCGAAGATTTAAAACTCGGCAGAGGCCATATTTTTGCAGCCCACCTAAAGGAAACAAATCCCGGAATCTACAGAGATATGACCTTTGGTTCTGGTGGCCATACTGAATATGAAAGATGCATAGAAGAGTTAAAAGATCAGGGAGTAAGACTCTACACTGGTGAGTTCTGGAACCATGGTGAAGAAAATTATAAGGAAATAATCACAGATGCCTACGGATTTTTGACAGGCAAATTAGAATAAATGGAGAGAAAAATGACAAAACCAAAATTACAAATAGCTTTAGATAGCCAAAATTTAGGCGAAGCCCTTGAAACAGTTAGGGAAGTTGGAGATGTTGTAGATATACTTGAAGTGGGAACAGTTTTGTGCCTACAAGCAGGTATGGAACCTGTTAGGGCCATAAGAGCCTTATATCCAAACAAGGATATTCTAGCTGATACTAAATGTGCAGATGCAGGTGGAACAGTTGCAAAAAACTGCAAAGACGCAGGCGCAAATATAATGACAGTTATTTGCTGTGCTACAATTCCAACTATGGAAGCTGCTAAGAAAGAAATTGACACTTTACAAGTAGAACTTTATGGAGATTGGACCTTTGAACAAGCCCAACAATGGATGGATATAGGAATTGATCAAGTGGTTTACCACCAATCGAGAGATGCCCTCTTATCTGGCGAAACTTGGGGAGAAAAGGACCTAAATAAAATCAAAAAATTAATTGACATGGGCTTTAAAGTCTATGTGACAGGCGGACTTGATGTAAATAGCCTAGAACTATTTAAGGGAATTGATGTTTATGCCTTTATAGCTGGCAGGGGAATTGCTAAGGCAGAAAATCCAAAACAAGCTGCTATTGATTTTAAAGAAAAAATAAACGAAATATTTTAATTGTGAGTTTTAAAACAATGAAATTTTTCTTAGACACAGCAAATGTAGACGAAATAAAAAGAATAAACGACCTAGGTCTTTGTGATGGAGTAACTACCAATCCATCTATTATCAACAAAGAAGGAAGAGACTTCGAAGAGGTTGTTAAAGAAATATGCCAAATCGTAGATGGCCCTGTTTCTGCAGAGGTTACAAGTTATGAATATGAAGGGATGGTCGAAGAGGCTAGAAAGCTTTCCAAATGGGCTGATAATATCATAGTCAAAATACCTATGACAGAAGAAGGACTTAAGGCAATTAAAACCCTAAGCGAAGAAGGAATCAAAACCAACTGCACCCTAATATTTTCTTTATCCCAAGGGATCATGGCTATGAAGGCAGGAGCAACTTTCATATCTCCATTTATGGGAAGAGTTGATGATATGGGCGAATCAGGTAAAAAGTTAATAGAAAATTTAAGAAAAGTCATAGATATCTACGGCTATGACTCAGAAATAATTGCAGCAAGTATAAGGCATAACAAGCACCTAGAAGAAGCAGCTCTCGCAGGGGCTCATATTGCCACCATTCCAGGGAAGCTTTTCGACAAACTCTGGACCCACCCACTTACCACAGCAGGAATCGAAGCCTTCAAGAAAGACTGGGATGCCTTTGAAAATAGATAGGTCATCGGAGTTGTGTGAGTTTTCATAATAATTGGAAGCATTTTCCATAAAGACCTTTTATATTTCTAAAAAATGTGAAAATTTATAGTAAAGTATAAGGTAGAAAGAATTATAAAGGAGAGCAAATGTTTAATAAAAATGATAGGTTAGCAGTAAATGCTATAAGAGCTTTGTCCATAGCTCAAGTAGAAAAGGCCAACAGTGGACACCCAGGTCTACCAATGGGAGCAGCTCCTATGGCTTATGTTTTGTATAACAAGATTCTTAAGGCAAATCCAGAAAATGCGAACTGGTTCGATAGGGATAGATTTATCCTATCAGCAGGTCACGGTTCATCCATGCTTTATTCCTTGCTTCATCTTTCAGGCTACAAGCTTTCCATGGATGAACTTAGGGAATTTAGGCAAATTGGTTCCTTAACTCCAGGACATCCTGAGTATGGTTATACCGAAGGAGTTGAAGTTACAACAGGTCCTTTGGGTCAAGGTATAGCCCAAGCAGTAGGAATGGCAATTGCTGAAAAGCATATGGCTGCCCTCTACAACAAGGAAGAAGCTAAGATAATCGACCACTACACCTACGCTTTGTGTGGAGATGGAGACCTAATGGAGGGAGTATCCTACGAGTCTATGTCTCTTGCCGGTCATCTTAAGCTTGATAAGCTAATCGTTCTTTATGATTCAAACGATATTTGTCTTGATGGAGACCTTAATACATCCTTCTCTGAAAATGTAGAAGCGAGAGTTAAGGCACAAGGCTGGAACTATCTAAGGGTAGAAGATGGAAATGACCTAGAAGCGATCTACGACTCTATCATTAAGGCAAAAGAAAATACAGACGGACCAACCCTTATAGAAGTTAAGACTGTAATAGGCTATGGTTCAGCAAACGCCGGAACTAACAAGGTTCACGGAGCACCAATTGGATCAGATGACTTTGCTGCTGCAAAGAAAGTTTACGCTTGGGATTATCCAGACTTTGAAATCCCTGAAGAAGTCTACGAGACTTTCAAAAATGGAGTAGGAAGTAAGGGAAAAAAAGCAAATAATAAGTGGGAAGAATACTTAAAATCCTACCAAGAAAAATATCCAGAAGACTACAAGGAACTTATGGCAGGAATCAATAGAGAACTTCCAGAAAACTTCATGGATCAGGTCAAAAAATACGACTCATCAATGAAGGCACTTGCTACAAGAGCATCTGGTGGAGAAATCATCCAAGATCTTGCTAAAATCACAAGAAACTTCTGGGGAGGATCAGCAGACCTATTCTCATCAAACAAGACAAACATCAAAGACTCCAAGGCCTTCAGAGACGAAAGCCCAGAAGGAAGAAATATCTGGTATGGAGTAAGAGAATTTGCCATGGCTGCTATAGGAAATGGTATCATGGCCCACGGAGGAAGCTTCCACCATGTATCTACCTTCTTCGTATTTTCAGACTACTTAAAAGCTGCCGTTAGACTATCAGCCCTATCAGGACTTCCACTAACATACGCAATGACCCACGATTCAGTAGCTGTCGGAGAAGATGGACCAACCCACGAGCCAATCGAGCAACTTGCTATGCTTAGAGCAATACCAAACACCATTGTCCTAAGACCAGCAGATGCTAACGAGACAAGACTTGCTTGGAAAGTTGCCCTAGAAAGCAAAGACAAGCCAGTAGTAATAGCCCTAACTCGTCAAGGAGTTCCAAACCTCAAAGAGACAGAAGAGATTGATAATATCGACAAGGGAGCCTACATCATAAAGGATGCTGAAAACCCAGACCTAGTATTAATAGCAACAGGATCAGAAGTAGCCCTAGCAATAGAAACCTCCAAGGCCCTAGAAGAAGAAGGAAAAAATATAAGAGTAGTATCAATGCCTTCTATGGAACTTTTCAGAGCTCAAGATAAGGCCTACAAGGAAGAAATCCTTCCAAAAGGAGTAAAGAAAGTTTCAATCGAAATGGGAACAACATTCGGTTGGGCAGAATGGACAGGAGCTTGTGGCCTAAACATAGGAATAGATAGATTCGGAATCTCAGGCAAGGGAGACTTAGTACAAGAAGAACTCGGCTTTAGCGTAGAAGCTATCAAAGAGAAAATTGACGAGAGATTTTTTAAATAAATCCTAAAATATAAGGTGCGTCTTAACTGGCGCATCTTTTTTCTTTACAAAAAAACCTTTTCTCTGCTAGAATAGTACTTACATGGGAGGATTTTATGGGAGATTGTAAGATTGAACTTTTTGAGGTAAGTCCTTATGTTAGGGGAGACTTTACTTATGAAAATATTGATTATGCCTATAGGGGAGATTTGTTTTCTGCTTCTTTTATTATAGAGAATCTTTCGTCAGAGAGTTTATCTGTCAAGATTGAGCCTTCTTCTTTAAGATCTTCCGAATCTTGTATTCCTTTGGATTTTATTTCTATAAGGATTCTTGAAAAAGCAAGAGGCCATATAGGAAGAGGGTATGATAGGACTCTTATGCCGGATTTTCCAAAGCTTGAACTTGATGATATTATAGACTATAAATCTTCAGCTGTAATAGAAGGCGGTTCTTCACTTAGGTTTTTCTATTATGTAAATTTCCCAAAAGATGCTAAGCCAAAGCTTTATAAGGGTAAAATTAATATTTATTATCAGAAATCTCATTTTGAATTAGAGTTTTCGATTAGACTCTTAGACCTTTGTAGGGAGGAATCATCTTTTGATATAAATCTTTGGCAATATCCCTTCTCTTCTTATAGATTTTATGAGCTTTCCGAGAAAGAATTGTTTGCTAAAAGGCACATGGACATTTTAAGAGAGCATCTCTTCTTGTACAAGACACTTTCTGGAAAAACTCTTACTACAACCATAGTAGATGAACCCTGGGCCCATCAGACCTATGACGATAGCCCTTCTATGATTAGGGGGTTTTCGAAAGATGGAAGATATGATTTTGATTATTCCTACTTCGATAGATTTCTTAGTCTTGGCGAAAGTTGTGACATGCTTGATAAGATATATGCCTTTTCTCTCATAAGTTGGAGAGCTGCAACAAAGGATAAGGAATTTTGGCAAAGGTTTTTGCCGGATTTTATAGAACATTTGGATGATTTAGGATATTTTGACAAGACTTATATAGGGATTGATGAAAGAGACGAGGTGGAAGTAAGGGATGCTATAGATTTTCTATCAAGCTTTAAAAACAAGGATGGGAATACTTTTAAAATTGCCTATCAGACTTCTTTTGACAAGGAAAATATTGAGCTTTTCGATAGGATAGAGGATGTCTCCTTTATTTTATCTAGCGTCGACGATGATTGTATTTCCTATGTTAGAGATAGGAGAAAGAAGGGGCTTTTTACAAGTCTTTATACTTGTACTGGAATATTTCCCAATACCTTCCTTTACTCAGAACCTTTCGAAGCAACTTGGCTAATTCTTTTTTCTTATCTAAATGGATTCGATGGATTCTTAAGATGGGCTCTTGACGCTTGGGTAAAAGATCCTAGGCAAGATACGAGCTTCTTTCTTTGGGAAAGCAGGGATTCCTTTCTTATATATCCGTCTAAGGATAAGAGGGAAAATAAACCTAGCCCTAGCCTAAGCTTTGAAGGAATGAGGATTGGACTTATGATGGTAGAGAAAATAGTATTTATTAGAAAGACCTTGAAGGGATACTACTTGGAGCAATTTGAAAAAGAAATACCTAGAATAAAACCAAAGACTTCCTTCGAAAATGAATATGGAGCAAGAGTATCTAGCAAAGGCGAGCTAGTAAAAACCCTAGAAGAAGTAGAAATGATTTCAAAATTGATTTATAAGTATAGCAGGATTATTGAAGAGGGATTTTATGAAAATTATTGATGACATATTAAAAGATATAAGATATACAGATACTAGGATAGGGACAGCTTCCGTAAGAGATTTTTCTAATGGCAATACCCTACCCTTGTGCGGGATGCCTCATGGGAATAATTATCTTACACTGATGACCAGGGACGATGGGACTTTCTTCTTTCATCCAGAAGATAAAGATCTCCTTGCCTTTCGCATAAGCCACCAGCCTAGTCCTTGGATGGGAGATTTTTCCTATATCAATATCCTTCCCTTTACGGATGATGAGAATATAAGTTATGACAGGGAAAAATCGATATTTAGACCGAATTTTCTTAAAATCTCTTACAAGAATGGGGGAAGGGTCCTTGCTTCTATGATGGATTTGGGAGGAATAATCAAGTCTTGTGGAAAGGATTCTTTTAAAATATTTGCAGATGGTCTAAAACTAGATAAGACTGGAGATTACTTGGAAGGATTTGTCATAAATTATGCGGCTTGTGAGGATAGGGATCTTAAGATGTATATCAAAATTGGTTTTTCAACAGCCTATAAGTTTTCTTTCGAGAAGGGATGCTACTATGTAAAGACAAGTAGTGATGATATATCTCTTAAGTTCGCAACATCTTTCATCTCAATGGACCAAGCCCGAGATAATTATGAAAAGATCCCTGATGATCTTGAACTTATCATCAAAGAATCTAAAAAGACTTGGGATAAATATTTCGATATTTTCCAAATAGGAGACTTAGACTATGAGGATAATTTCCAAAAATTCACCCCTTACAGGAAGATAGACAAGGTAAAGTTCTTTTACCATGCTGTCTACAGAGCCTTCCTTTTTCCCATGAAATTCTTCGAAAAGGATAAGGAAAATCAGGACATCTATTTCGATACTCATTCTAGGTCTATAAAAAGAGGGAAGTTTTATACAAATATTGGCTTTTGGGATGGACAGAAGACCCTCTTTCCCCTCCTTAGCCTCGTAGCAGAAGAAGATTTATCGGATATTTTAGAAGGGGTTTTGAACTTCTATCGTGATACCGGCTATCTTCCAAAGTGGCTCTCACCAGATGAGAGAGGACTTATGCCAGGAACCTTGGTTGAAAATGTGATAGCTGATGCCCTTACTAAGGGGATTTCTATCGATAAGAAAGAACTTTTCTTAGAGGTCTTGTTGGATGCGGCTGAAAAGGAAGCAGAAGAAGATAGATATGGTCGTTTCAAGGCTAAAACCTACAGAAAGCTCGGCTATGTGCCATCAGACTTTCCCGAATCTGTCAACCAGACTCTTGATAACAGTCTAGCGGATTTTTCTATAGGAAGGCTTGCAGAGCTTTGCGGGAAGGAGAATTTGGCAGATAGATATTATTCTTATTCTAGAAATTGGGAAAAGCTCTTCGATTATGAGACTAAGTTTCTTAGGGCAAAGAATAGAGAAGGAAAGTTTGTAGGAGATTTTGATCCACTTTCCTGGGGTTCTCCCTACACAGAGGGATCAGCCTTCCAGAATTCCTACAATTGCTACCACGACTTTCCTAGATTGATAGAGCTTTTTGGAGGAGATGATAAGTTTGAAGAAAGACTTGATTATATGATAAATGCGGATTCTAGCTATCATGTAGGATCTTATGGCTATGAGATCCATGAAATGATCGAGATGAGTGATGCCCATTTTGGTCAATTTGCCATATCGAACCAACCTTCCTTTCATCTTCCTTACCTATACAATTTAGTCGGAAAGTATTGGAAGAGTGAAATTTTAGTAAAGACTTTGATGAGAGATTATTTTTCCTATAACTTTAGGGGATTTCCTGGAGATGAGGACAATGGTTCTATGGCATCTTGGTTTATCCTATCGGCTATGGGAATCTATCCACTCACACCAGCAAGTGGCTTTTATGAAATGGGTATAAGCCTTTTTGATAAGATGAAAGTGAAGCTTTCTTCGGGAAATACTATAGAAATTAGGACTCGCGAAAATTACCCCCACAAGAATTTTGTCAAATATATAAAAGTAGACGGGAAAATTTTAGAAGGAAAAAGAATAAGCCATGAGGACTTTATAAGGGCAAGGGAGATAGTCTTTAGCTTGAATATACTTCCAGGGAGGGGAGATTATGAAAAGTAAATATTATATAGAAAAAATAGATACTAATCAAAGAAGAATCAATCTTAATAAGTCTTGGAGATTTACTTTAGGGGATATTCCAGGATTTTACAAGAACTTCTTCGACGATTCTTCCTGGGATTATATAGACCTACCCCACGATTACTCAATAGCTAGACCTTATTCTAAGGCGGGAGAGGCCCAGTCTGCCTATAAGCTCGGAGGAGTGGGGCTTTACAGGAAAAGTTTTATTATAGAGGAGAAAAAGAGAGCTAAACTTTCCTTTGATGGAATCTACTGTGATGTAGAAGTTTTCTTAAATGGGAAGAAACTAGCTTGCCACCACCATGGATACAGTCCCTTTCTAATCGATATTACTGATTTCCTTTATTATGATAGGGAAAATATTTTGGCTATCAAAGTTGATAATCCAATTCCTACTAGCCGCTGGTATTCCGGTTCTGGAATTTATAGAGAACTTGATCTCATCCTTACAGACGACATAGCCTTCGATGAAGTTAGGATTGATGATTATGGTTTAGAAGATAAAAAAGGAGAAATCGACCTAGAAATCAGGTCTTTTATTTCAAACAAGAGTAACTTTGATGAAGAAATTATCCTTGAACATAAGATTATCTACAAGGACAAATTAGTTGAAAGATATAAATCAGAAGTTTTTTCCATAGAAGCTATGGGAGAAAGAGAGCTTAAAGATAGATTTCCTATTTCCTACCCAAGACTTTGGAGCGTGGATAATCCCGAGTTTTACAAGATAGAATCTCTTATAAAACGTAAGGGTAAAATAATTGAAAAAATTACGATTGACTATGGCTTTAGATACTTTGCTGCTAGATCTTCTAGGGGTTTTTCCTTAAATGGAAAGGCCATAAAGCTAAAGGCAGTCTGCCTCCACCACGATCAGGGGGCTCTTGGGGCGGCCGATTATTATAGGGCAATCCTTAGGCAAGTTCTGCTTATGAAGGATATGGGAGCAAATGCTATAAGAATCACCCACAACCCAGCTAGTAAGAAGTTAATCGATATAGCGAACAAGGAGGGCATCCTCCTTATAGAGGAAATATTCGATGGATGGATTTTGGATAAGAATAATAATTACAAGGATTATTCTAGGTATTTTGCCCAAAAGATTGGTGAAAGCAAGCTCATAAATTCGACTTGTGGCATGACTTGGGGAGAATTTGACCTAAAGGAGACCTTAAGAAGAGATTATAATGCCCCATCAATCATAGCCTATTCTTTGGGCAATGAAATTTTGTGCGGGACTAACCAGACTAGGAGCAAGGAATATCCTAGTCTTGCCAGGGATTTGATAAGCTGGGCGAGAGGGCTTGACCAGAAGAGATTTCTAACTATAGGGGATAATTCCCTAAGAGATGGCTACGATAAAAACTTAGTCGAAATCGAAGAAGAACTCACAAAATCTAAGGGCCTTGTCGGTCTTAACTATTGCGATGGAGATAAATATGATAAGATCCACAAAGACCACCCTAATTGGATTCTCTGGCAGTCAGAATCTGCTTCATCAGTTAACTCTAGGGCTTGTTATGATAGGTTGGGAGATGATCTAAGAGAAGATATGCGCCTTACTTCCTATGATGAATCCGAAGTCGCCTGGGGAAATCTTGCAGCAGAATCCTGGTTTGATGTAATAAACCGCGACTTTGTAATGGGAGAGGCTGTATGGACGGGCTTCGATTATCTAGGTGAGCCAACTCCCTACAATGGCATCGAAAGGGGAGCGCCCTACGGCTTTCCTGCTCCTAGATCTTCCTTTTTCGGAATAGTTGATACGGCGGGATTTCCCAAAGACTCCTACTATCTCTATAGGGCCTTGTGGAATGAAAAGGATACAACGACCCATATCCTTCCTTCTTGGAATCCTAAAGAACTAGGAGATTTGGCAGAAAATGTACCGATTGTTGTCTACACTAATGCTTCTGCTATTGAGTTGATATTTACTGATGAAGATGGGAATATTAAATCTTTGGGAAAGAAATACATGGAGAAAGTTAGGACTGAGAGAGGATTTAGCTATAAGAAGGTCAAGGGAGTAGATGGTCCAAGATCTCTTTATATGACTTGGCATATGCCTTATGAGAAGGGAGAGATCTCTGCCATATCCTTTGATGAAAATGGCAAAATCATAAGAAATACGGTAGGAAGATCTAAGGTTAAAACTCCTACTGAAGATACTTTTATAAAATTAGAGGCCTTTTATCCTTCTATGGGAGAAAATAGGGAGGGAATTAACTTCATTACTATAGACCTTGTAGATAATGATGGGAATATCAAAACCGCCTTAACAGATGAAATATCCGTAGAAGTATCAGAAAATGCAAAGCTTCTTGGTCTGGATTCAGGCCTACAGACTGACTTCGAACTCTTTGCGACTGATAAGAAAAGGGCCTATGGGGGAAGGCTCCTTGCCATAGTTAAGGCAAAAGGTCCTGGTCCTCTTAAGCTTAAAGCTTCTGGCCAAAATTTAAGTCAGGTAGAGCTTACAATCCCTGTTTGGGGAGAATTTCACAAAAGAAATAGTCTAGTTTATGATAAGTATCTGATAAATTCTTCGTCAGAAGATCTTAATTTTGAAGGGGATAAGAAAATTACCTGGAAGCTAATAGAAAAAGGCAAGTATCATAGGACCTATGTGGGAGATTCTAAGATTGGACCGATGAACCTCTACGTTTTAGATATCAAGGGTGAGCTTAGGCTAATGGATTATGAAATGGGTATTTTCGAAGAAGAGCTACCAATCTTCCCTAAATCCCTTCCCCTAGTAGATGAGGAGGGACAAATTTATTATCATGGCAAGGAGATAAGCTATGATGATTTTGATGAGGAAAAATTTAGGGGAGAGGGTTTTGTAAGAACTAGGGCAATGCTTAAAGTCTTAGGGGAAAATTATAAATCTTCTGTCAGTGTAAGAAAGCTAGTAGAAAGATACAGAAAAGATGCCTATATAGAGGATTTCGCCCTAGAAAAAAGAGTGAGTGAAGATGAGATATACTTCGCCTACGATACCCAGCAGATATTTGGAGAAATTGAGATCTTTCCGCAAGGATCTTTTTCTAATCTTAGATTTTTCATAGGAGAAAGTGAGAATGAAGGAAGCTTCAAGGAGATTAGGGCTAATAAAATAGTAAAAGATTCTTCTAAGACTACTTTTACCTTCGAGAAATTTCCTGCAACATTAATCAAAATTATAGGCGATGTAAGAAATATTAGTAAAGTAAGGCTTAGGTCTATGAAGATTAAAGTGGAAGAATAGAAGAAAATCTTGGGAATCGGTAGAATATATAGTGAAAGAAAAGAGGTAGTATGGAAGAAAAGAAAAGTTTGTGGCAACTATTTAAGTCCACCCTATATCTGTCCGCCTTTACCTTTGGCGGAGGTTATGTAATAATTTCACTGATGAAGGATACCTTTGTAGATAAGCTAGGCTGGCTAGAGAAGGACGACATGCTAGATATGACTGCTATTGCCCAGTCGGCTCCTGGAGCTGTCGCTGTAAATGCAGCTGTAGTAGTAGGTTATGAGACTTTTGGCATCTCCGGTATGCTTGTAGCAATCCTTGCAACTATTATTCCGCCCCTTGTGATAATTTCTACGATTTCTATTTTCTACAAGGCCTTTATAGCCAATAAATTTATAGCGACCTTTCTTAAGGGAATGCAGGCAGGAGTCGCAGCCCTTATCTTTAAGGTAGTCATAGATATGACGAAAGATTTATTAAAACTTAAGTCGAAAACCCTCCTTCTAGTAATGGTTTTAAGCTTTGTGGCAGGATTTTTCTTTAAGATTAATATTGTCTATATCATCCTTGCTTTGATTTTGGTGGGCCTTATCTATTCATGGAAGAAGAAAGGAGAAAGCCGTGCTTCTTGACTTATATTTGACCTTTTTTAAGGTGGGACTTTTCTCCTTCGGTGGAGGTTACGCTGCCCTTCCACTAATCCAGCAGGAAGTAGTCGGGGCAAATTCTTGGCTAAGTCTTTCTGAGTTTAACGACCTTATTACCATAAGCCAGATGACTCCAGGGCCTATTGCCGTAAATTCTGCGACCTTCGTGGGAGTTAGGGTAGGAGGTATTCTTGGAGGGCTTGTCGCAACCCTAGGTTGTGTGACGCCTTCTGCGATAATCGTTGGAATTTTGGCCTATTTTTACAAAAAATACAAGGACCTAGATTCGATTTCTAATGTCCTATACTTCCTAAGACCTGCTATAATTTCTATGATTTTAATAGCTGGCGTAGATATACTTATGACTGCCTTATTTGACACAAGAGCAATTACTTTAATGAATCTAGACTATAAGATGCTAGGGCTTTTCGCCCTTATCTTAATCCTAATGATCAAAAAGGATATAGATCCGATTAAGCTGATGCTTGCATCAGGAGCTATCTATCTTTTGATAAGTTTAATATGACACAAGGGACTTGATAAAAAATTTGCATATCAAGTCCTTATTTTATATAATAAAAGAAAAGCTTTTCATGAAGAGAAGCGAACAAAGGAGTTTTTATGAAAATCAAATTACCTTATGGCAAAACATTCCAAGAAACAGAAATTGACGATTCAAGAATTCAAGGAATCCTAACATCTCATCTAGAAGAATACCATCCAGAAGACGACCAACTTACAATAGTAAAAAAAGCTATGGCAAGTCCCATCGAATCAAAGAAACTAAAAGAGCTTGCTGTCGGCAAGGATAAGGTTGTCATCCTTATAAGTGATCATACAAGACCAGTTCCAAGTAAATACATACTTCCCCTAATGCTTGCTGAAATCAGAGAGGGAAACCCAGATGCGGACATAACCCTCCTAGTAGCTACAGGATGCCATAGAAATTCTAAGAAAGAAGAATTGATATTTAAACTCGGTGAAGAGATTTATAATAATGAAAAAATCTACATCCACGACTGTGATGATGAAGAAATGCTCGTAACCTTAGATGAAAAGCTTCCTTCAGGTGGAGATATTGTAGTAAATAAACTAGCTGCTGAGGCAGATCTTCTAGTAGCTGAGGGCTTTATCGAGCCACATTTCTTCGCAGGATTTTCTGGAGGAAGAAAGTCAGTCTTTCCTGGATGTTGTTCTAGGAAGGCTGTAATGTACAATCACAACTCAGAATTTATCGACAGTCAATACTCAAGAACAGGAAATCTCGAAAACAATCCAATCCACAAGGACATGGTTGCAGCAGCCAGAGCCCTAGGCCTTTGCTATGTAGTTAATGTAGTTATAAACTCCGAAAAGAAAGTAATCCACGCAGTAGCAGGTGATCTTGAGAAGGCTCACGAGGCTGGAACAGATTGGCTAAAGGATAAGGCGGGAGTTGAAAGAAAAGAAGCAGACATTGCCATTACATCAAACGGTGGCTACCCACTTGATCAAAACATCTACCAAACAGTTAAGTCAATGACAGCAGCAGAAGCGACCCTTAAAGATGACGGAGTAATCATAGTTTGCTCTGAATCAGGAGATGGTACTGGAGGAGATGCCTTCCACAAGGCCTTCCTAGAAGAAAGAGATATAGAAAAGCTATACAAAGGCTTCCTCGATACACCAAAAATCGAAACTATACCAGACCAATGGGAATCACAAATCCTATGTAGGATTCTCCTAAAGGCAAAGGCAGTAATCTACGTATCAGATTATGATCCTAAAGTCCTAGAAGACTTCCACTTTATCCCAGTCAAAACCCTAGATGAGGCTATGGAAAAAGCAGACGAATTAATGGGCAAAGACAGCACAGTTACAGTTATACCAGACGGTATTGCAGTTATAGTAAAATAAATTAGAGCCGGCTTAGACCTGGCTTAGACTGTAGACAAAGTAGCTCTAATTGAAATTTATTTTATAGTTAAATTACCCTTATCTCGACTAAGAGAGTGAAACGAACGCATGGAGAGATCTCGTTAGATTTCTCCACTCACTCCGTACTCTGACTCGTTACTTAGTAACTTTTCCGTGCTTTCGCACTAGTCAGAGGGGTAAATAAGGGTGTTTTTTGAAATTTTCTATAGTCCAGGCCGGCTTAGTCCGGCTTTTCTTGTGCAATCTTCTTAATAGAATCGACTTTTTTGAATCGAGCAGATATAGATTTTAGAAAATTAAAAAACTTTGGCACTTATAGTATAGTAATCCAAAGAGTAAAGAGAAAAGGAGATTTTATGCAAAAAAAGTGGTGGCAGAAGGAAATTGTTTATCAGATTTATCCTAGGTCTTTCAAGGACTCAAACAATGACGGGATAGGTGATATTAGGGGAATTGTTGAAAAACTTGATTACTTAAAGGACTTGGGCATTACTATGATTTGGCTTTGCCCAATTTATAAGTCCCCTATGGCCGACAATGGTTATGATATTTCTGATTATTTCGATATCAATGAAGAGTTTGGCAGTATGGAAGACTTTGATCTTTTGGTAGCAGAAGCGAAAAAAAGAGATATCAAGATCATGATGGACCTTGTCCTAAACCACACCTCTAATGAACATGCGTGGTTTAAGGAGGCGATATCTGATAAGGATAGTCCTTACAGGAATTATTATATCATCAAAGAAGGGAAAGAGCTTCCAAACAATTGGAGATCGATCTTTGGTGGCTCTACTTGGACTAAGATAGATGGTGAAGATGCCTATTACTTCCATTCCTTTGCCAAAGAGCAGCCAGATCTCAATTGGGAAAACCCTAAGCTTAGAGAAGAAGTAATTAATATTGTTAATTTCTGGATTGATAAGGGAATAACAGCCTTTAGGATGGATGCGATTAACCATATCAAGAAAGACCCATCCTACAAAAGTGGTGAGCCAGACGGGGCTGATGGCAGAGTTTCAGTCGTAAAATTCGGCAGAAATCAAGAGGGAGTTGAAGAACTCATAAGGATCCTTTCAGATAATACCTTCAGAATTCACGATTCGATGACTGTTGGTGAGACCGCTGGTCTTTCTTATGATAAATACGCTAACTACATCGGTGATGATGGTGTATTTTCCATGGTATTTGACTTTATCCCAGCAAACTTCGACGTGGTTGAAGAAACTTGGTACAAGAGACTTGACTGGAAGGTAAGTGACTTTAGAAAGTCGATTTTCGATAGTCAAGAATCGATCCAAAAATACGGCTGGTCAGCAAACTTCATTGAAAACCACGACCAACCAAGGGCTACTACCAAGATTTTAAGGGAAAAGGACGAGGATATTGATGCTATCAAGATGCTTGGAGGAATATATTTCTTCTTTAGGGGAACTCCTTATATCTACCAGGGTCAAGAGCTCGGTATGAAAAACTTCGTAAGAGAATCACCAGACGACTTCCAAGACATCCAATCCATAGACTCCTATAATAGATCGCTAGAGGAAGGATTTAGCGAGAAGGAAGCACTCTACTTCACTAACCTTAGGAGCAGGGACAACCCAAGAGTTCCTTTCGCCTGGACTGGGGAAAAGTACGGAGGATTCTCAGAAACTAGACCTTGGCTTGCCATGGCCTACGAAAATCCTAAAGTAAATGCAGACGATGAAGAAAAGGATAAGGATTCTGTCCTAAACTTCTACAAAAAAATGATAGACTTTAGACAAAATAGCCAGTATTCTGATATCCTAATCTATGGAGACTTCAAGCCTCTAGAAGGATTGGATGATGAAATAATAGCATATGAAAGAATCCTAGATGGTAAAAATCTAGAAATTATCGCCAACTTCTCAGATGAAGAAAAGAAAATAGAAGCAAAGGGTAAGGATATAATCTTTTCAAACTTAAGGGGAGAAATTGAAGGAGATATCTTAAGCTTAAGCCCATACGGCTTTGTAATCCTAGATAAAAAAGTTAATAAATAACAAGAAGAAGACGCAAAATCAAAGGTGATCATAAGCCTTTGCTTTTGCGTTTTGCTTTAATTCTATAAATCTTCGCAAAACATTTGACATTCCTTTGACTAAGTGTTATATTAATATCAGAAGAGATTGTAAGCGATTACAAAAAAGATTGAGCCTTATAATCGCTTAAAAATTTTAGGATAAATTGCAACCGCTTACAGAAATGTTTGATTATTTGATTAAGAGAAATATTAGAGATTAGGAACTTAAAATATCATAAACGATTAGGGTATAAGAGAAATAGGAAGCTTTAGCAATTAAATGGAGGAGTTTATGGAACTAAAACTAGAGAACTTAGATCAAATTCTAGAAAAAGTGGACAAGGGTCCAAAATATGACGTAAAAAAGCTTAGAGAAGAATCAATCAAGGATCCAAAATGGCTCGCTTTTGGTTCAGGTAATATCTTTAGAGGATTTATTGCAAGAGTAAACCAAGACGCAATAAATGCAGGCAAGGAAGATCGTGGAATTTCTGTTGTAGAAACCTTCGATGAAGAAATCATCGAAAAGATCTACAAGCCATACGACAACCTAGCCCTATCAGTTACCCTTCACAAGGACGGTAATTTCGATACAAACTTAATAGCCAACCTAGTTGAAGCTCTAACTCTTAAGGATATGACAAGAATTAAAGAAATTGCCACAAATCCTAACCTTGAACTAATGAGCTTCACGATTACAGAAAAAGGCTACAACCTCTACGGTTCAGACGGAAATCTTATGGGAGTAGTTAGAGAAGATCTTGAAAATGGTCCAGAAACTAGTAAGCACCTTATGAGCATTGTAACCGCTTTATTAAACCTAAGATATAAGGAAAATGGCAAGGCCCTAACCCTATTGTCAATGGATAATGCAAGCCACAACGGAGATTTAGTCAAAAACTCAGTTATGCTTATAGCTAAGGCTTGGCTAGAAAAAGGCTTCGTAGAAGAAGGATTTATCAAATATCTAGAAGAAAAAATAGCCTTCCCACTTTCTATGATCGATAAGATCACGCCAAGACCTTCTGAGGATGTTCAAAAACACCTAGAAGATGAAGGCTTTAGTAGAATGGAGACTGTAATAACAGAAAAAGGCTCCTATATAGCAGGTTTTGTAAACTCAGAGGAAGCAGAGTATCTCGTTATAGAAGATAATTTTACTAACGGAAGACCAGCTTTCGAAGAAGGCGGAGTATATATGGCAGATAGGGAGACTGTAAATAAGGTTGAGACAATGAAGGTTACAACTTGCCTAAACCCACTTCACACAGTGCTTGCGACTTACGGTTGCATCCTAGGCCATGCAAAGATTTCAGAAGAGATGGAAGATGTGGAACTTGTTAAGCTAATTAAGAAAATTGGTTATGACGAAGGCCTTAAGGTTGTAGTTGATCCTGGAATCATCAATCCAAAAGACTTCATTGATGAAGTAATCAATGTAAGATTTCCAAACAAGTTCATGCCAGATACACCACAAAGAATCGCAACAGACACATCACAAAAGATTCCTGTAAGATTTGGAGAGACTATAAAAGGTTATATGAATGATAAGAATCTCGATGTAGCTGACCTTAAGTTTATCCCACTAGCCCTAGCCGGTTGGTTGAGATATCTTCTAGGAGTAAATGATGAGGGAGAAGCTTTCGAGCTTTCAAACGATCCTATGATGGACTATCTAAAGGAAAGCCTAGAAGGAATCAAAGTCGGAGACTTCAAGGAAACTGATGGTCTAAAAGAATTACTAAGAAACGAAAAAATCTTCGGAGTAAATCTTGAA
This sequence comes from Anaerococcus marasmi, assembly GCF_900290195.1. Taxonomy (GTDB): domain Bacteria; phylum Bacillota; class Clostridia; order Tissierellales; family Peptoniphilaceae; genus Anaerococcus; species Anaerococcus marasmi. Next base: position 1,599,363 of record NZ_OLMF01000004.1, read on the forward strand.
GAAGTTGGACTTTCAGAAATAGTTACAAAATATTTCGAAGAATTGTCAGATGGCCCTGGAAGTGTAAGAGCTACACTTAAGAAGTACCTAGCATAATTAAGGAGAAACGTTTATGAAAATGACATTTAGACACTACGGAAATGATGATCCAATCTCACTAGAATACATCGCACAAATTCCTGGAGTTACAGGAGTTATGGTTATGATGAATGAGTGGGAAGCAGGAGAAGTTTGGGAGAAGGAAGTCTTCCAAGAATACGTTGATAAGTGCCACGCAGTAGGTCTTGATTGTGAAATCATCGAGTCAATCAACGTTCACGAAGATATCAAGATGGGTCTTCCAACAAGAGATAAATACATCGAAAACTACAAAGAGTCTCTAAGAAACGTTGCAGCTTGTGGTGTAAAGACAGTAATTTACAACTTCATGCCAGTATTTGACTGGGTTAAGACAGAACTATACAAGGAGCTTCCTGATGGATCTAATACCCTTGCCTTTGACCAAGCCAAGGTAGAAGGTCTTTCTCCAAGAGATATGGTAAATGAAATCCTCGACGGAGCAGGAAACTTCGAATTACCAGGTTGGGAGCCAGAAAGACTATCTCAACTAGAAGATGTTCTTGAAAAATACAAGGATATCGATGAAGATAAATTAAGAGAAAACTACAAATACTTCCTTGAAGCAATAATCCCAACATGCGAGGAAGTAGGAATCAAAATGGCAGTTCACCCAGACGATCCAGCTTGGCCAATCTTCGATATACCTAGAATAACCTCAACTCCAGAAGATTTAGAAAAAATTGTAAATCTAGTAGATTCCCCATCAAATACCCTATGTGTTTGTACAGGATCATTGGGATCTAGAGCCCAAAATGACGTTCCTGCCATAATCGCAGACTTCGCTAAAAGAGGCAAAATCGGAGCAATTCACGCTAGAAACATCAAGTTTACTGGAGAAAAACAATTCTATGAATCAGCTCACCTTTCTAGCTACGGGTCATTAGATATGTACGCTATAATGAAAGCCCTCTACGATGCTGACTTTGACGGCTACCTAAGACCAGACCACGGAAGAATGATCTGGGGCGAAGAAGGAAGAGCAGGCTACGGACTCTACGACAGAGCCCTAGGAGTTGCTTACCTAAACGGTCTTTGGGAAGCTATAGATAAAAATAATAAATAGATAATCAAGTTTTTAGACAACTACGAACATAAACCTTTGATAGGTGAGGCCTCTCTTAGGAGAAGTCCTCACTTAATCCGAGGAAATTCTTTTGACCATAATAGACAAAAAATTAACTAATACTATAAAAGAAAGGAAAACCAATGAAATTCATGACAGAAGACTTTATGCTTCATAATGACTTTGCAAAAAAGCTTTACCACAATTATGCGGCCAAGATGCCAATATTTGACTTCCACTGTCACCTTGAAGCTAAGGAAATTTATGAAAACAAAAACATTCCTTCAATAACTGAAGCTTGGCTTGGTGGAGACCACTACAAGTGGAGAGTTATGAGATCTTGTGGGGTTGAGGAAAAATACATCACAGGAGATGCTGATGATTTCGAAAAGTTTGAAAAGTATGCGGAAATCATGCCATACCTTATAGGAAATCCAATCTATCACTGGACCCAACTTGAGTTAAAGAACTTCTTTGGCATAGAAGAGAGCCTTAACAAGGAAAATGCCAGAGAAATTTATGATAAGTGTAACAAGCTTCTAGCAAAAGATGAATTTAGACCAAGAGGCCTAATCGAGATGAGTAATGTGGCTGCAGTTTGTACCACAAATGATCCTATAGATGATCTTAAATATCACGAGCTTTTGGCTAAAGATGACTTCAAAGTAAAAGTCCTTCCAGCCTTCAGACCAGATAATGCCCTATACATCGAAAAAGATAGCTTCAAGGACTACATAGGAGATCTTTCTAAGGCAAGTGGAGTAGAGATTACAAACTTCACAGACATCAAAAAGGCCCTAAAGGCAAGGATGGACTTCTTTAACGACCATGGAGCCAAGGCCAGCGATCAAGCCTTCAAATACATCCCACATAGAAGATGTGACGAAGATTGTCTTAATAAAGTAGTTCAAAAGAAATTAAATGGAGAAGAGATTAGTCTAGAAGAGGAAGAAGCCTACAAGACAGAACTTGTAATATTCCTTGCCAAAGAATATAAAAAGCTAGACTGGGCTATGGAAATTCACGTTGGAGTAATCAGAAACAACTCCAAGTTAATGTTTGAAAAACTCGGGGCTGATGTTGGAGGAGATAGCCAAAACGACCTAAATTTCGCAGAAAATCTTGCGGACCTACTTTCTGATTTTGAAGAAAACGAAGGCCTTCCAAGAACTGTAATATTCCCACTTAATCCAAAAGACCAATTCCCAATTGCTACAGTTGGAGGATCTTTTAACAGGGCAAATCCTGATGGTATGCAAAATATCCAACTTGGAACAGCTTGGTGGCATCTCGACCACAAGGATGGAATGATAGAGCAAATGAAAGTATTCTCAAGCGTTGGAGTCTTCTCCAAATTCATAGGAATGCTAACAGACTCAAGAAGCTTCTTGTCCTACCCAAGACACGAATACTTCAGAAGAATCCTCTGCAACTTCATAGGAGAATTAGTAGAAAACGGCGAATATCCAGCTGACGAAGAATTCTTAGGAAAAGTTGTAGAAGATATTTGCTACAACAACGCAAGAAAATACATCAAAATAGATTTATAAAAGAAAGAAGGAAAAATGAGCAAAGTAGAAACAATCAGCCAAGTCTTAGACTTAGGAATCGTACCAGTAGTAAGAGCAAACTCAGCAGACGAAGCAATCGAATACTGTAAAGGCCTAATCGATGGAGGAATCAACACCCTAGAAGTAACCTTCACAATCCCAAACGCAATTGAAGTCTTCCAAAGAATCCAAAAAGAACTCCCAGCTGACACATTACTCGGAGCAGGAACAGTACTAGACCCAACAACAGCAAGACTTGCCATAATGAACGGAGCCAAATTCATAGTAAGCCCATCATTTGACAAAGAAGTAGCCAAAATGTGTAACATCTACAACATCCCATACATGCCAGGCTGCGTAACACCAGCCGAAATGCTAGAAGCCTACAAATACGGAGTAGACATCATAAAACTATTCCCAGGCTCCCTAACAGGCCCATCCTACGTAAAAGCAATCCACGGCCCATACCCACACTTCCAAATCATGCCAACAGGCGGCGTAAGCCTAGACAACCTAGAAGACTGGTTTAAAGCAGGTGTAGTAGCAGTAGGAGCAGGATCAAACCTAGTAAAAGGCAGCAAAGAAGAAATAACCCAAAAAGCAAAAGAATACCTAGAAAAAATAGCGGAGGTAAGAAAATAATGACAAAAAAAGTAGTAACCCTAGGCGAAATAATGCTAAGACTATCCACACCAGGATACGAAAGATTCGTTCAAGCTGAAAGCTTTGATGCAATCTACGGAGGAGGAGAAGCAAACGTAGCAGTATCCCTAGCCAACTACGGCTTCGACGCCCACTACGTAACCAAACTACCAAAACACGAAATCGGCCAAGCCGCAGTAAACGCACTAAGAAGATACGGAGTAAACACAGACTACATCGTAAGAGGCGGAGACAGAGTAGGAATCTACTACTCAGAAACAGGCGCATCAGCCAGACCATCCAAAGTAATTTACGACAGAAGTAACTCAGCCATAGCAGAAGCTAAAGCAGACGAATTTGACTTCGACGAAATCTTCAAAGACGCAGCACGGTTCCACACATCAGGCATAACCCCAGCAATATCAAAAGAAGGTGCAGAAATCACCAAAAAAGCCATGCAAGCAGCCAAAAAAGCGGGAGCCAAAATATCAATCGACCTAAACTACAGAGCTAAACTCTGGAGCCCAGAAGAAGCCCAAAAAGTAATGAAAGATCTCATGCAATACGTAGACGTCTGCATAGGAAACGAAGAAGATGCATCCCTATGCCTAGGCTTTACCCCAAAAGGACTCGACGTAACAAGCGGCAAACTAGACGTAGAAGGCTACCACGAAATCTTCAAACAAATGAAAGAAGAATTCGGCTTTGAAATGATCGCATCATCCTTAAGAGAATCATACTCAGCAAGTGACAACGGCTGGTCAGCCCTAATCTATGACGGCAAAGACTTCCACCAAGCTCCACAATACGACGTAAGAATCGTAGACAGAGTAGGAGGAGGAGACAGCTTCGCAGCAGGCCTAATCACAGGACTCCTAGATGGCAAAAGCCCTGCAGATGCCCTAGACTTCGGAGTTGCAGCAAGTGCCCTAAAACACACGATCAAGGGAGACTTCAACCACATGTCAAGAGAAGAAGTAGAAAACCTAGTAGACGGAGACGCATCTGGTAGGGTTCAAAGATAAGAAAGAAAAAATATCTTTAGGGAGGATACTCCCTTCCTAAAGATTATTTTTTAACAAAATGGAAAACGATTATCAATAAAGAATTAATAAATTTAGGAGGATAAAGTGGCTGATAGAAAATTAAAATTTGGAATCATCGGATACGGAACAGAAGGATCAATGTATGGAAAGTTCATTTCTGAAGGAATGGTTGAGAATGTAGAAGTAGTTGCAGTTTGTGATATTGATAAGGAAAAGCTTGAAAAAGCAAAAGAAGTTTTCCCAGAAGCAAAACTTTATGAAGACTACAAGGAAATGATCGATAGAGGAGAAGTTGAAGGAATCGTAACATGCGTACCTCACTATCTTCACCCAGAAATGGCAATCTATGGCCTAACTCATGGGGTAAATGTACTTAACGAAAAACCAGCTGGTGTTTATACAAAGCAAGTAAAAGAACTTAACGAAGTCGCAGAAAAATCTGATAAGGCTTATGCCCTATTCTTTAACCAAAGAACAAATCCACTATACAGAAAGCTAAAAGAAATCCTCGATTCAGGAGAACTTGGACCAATAAGAAGAACAAACTGGATCATCACAACATGGTGGAGACCAGATGCATATTACAAGCAATCTGACTGGAGAGCTACCTGGGGTGGAGAAGGTGGAGGAGTTCTTGTAAACCAAGCACCACACCAATTAGACCTTATTCAATGGATGACTGGAGCACCAGATAGAGTATATTCAAGTGTTCAATATGGTTACCAAAGAGATATAGTTGTAGATGATCAAGTACACTTTGTAATGGAATATGACGATGGTAGGACTGGAGTTTTTGTAACCGGTACCAACGAAATAATCGGTACAGATAGATTAGAAATCGTATGTGACGGCGGAAAAATTGTCGTAGATGATTCTAAGAAGGCAACAATCTACAGACTCAAAGAAACAGAAAATGACCTAAACGCTAGAATGACAATAGATGATGTGAAGATGCTCTTTGCAGGTCAAATGAAGATGGACGACTTATTTGAAACAGAAGTCATAGAAGAAAACTCTGTTTGGGGAGGCCAACACTGTGAAGTTTTAAGAAACTTTGCTGCTCACGTTCTTGATGGAGAAGAACTTCTTGCAAATGGTGCAGAAGGAATCAATGGAGTAAGACTTGCTAACGCAGTACACCTTTCAAGCTGGTTAGGTAAGCCTGTATCAGTTAAGGACTTTGACGATGATCTTTATCTAGAGCTTCTTAACGAAAAAATCAAAGAAGAAGGAAAATTCGAAGAAAGAAAGTAGGATTTTATGCTAAAAGTTGGAGTTATTGGACTTGGAACAGTTTCACCCATCCACTTGCTTTCAATAAACAATTCTCCCTATGCCAAGCTTGTTGCAGTATGTGATATAAACAGTAATAGGGCTAAGGAGAAATGCGAACAAACTCATTGTGAAATTATTCCTTCATATACTGACTATAAGGAAATGATAGAAAAGGAAGATTTGGATGTAGTCCACATCACTCTTCCTCACTATCTTCACGCAGAAGTTTCAAAATATGCCTTATCCAAGGGACTCAATGTATTTTGTGAAAAACCTGTGGATATAAGTTACGAAAAAACCAAGGACTTATATGATTTCTACCAAGCTTATAAGGGAAAACAAAAACTCGGAATCTGTTTTCAAAATAGATACAACAAGTCAGTAGTAAGACTTAAGGAAATATTAGAAGAAAATAAGGAAGAAGTATTTGCTGTAAAAGGCTTGGTGACCTGGTATAGGAATATGGATTATTACAAACAAGCTCCATGGAGAGGAACTCTCAAAGAAGCAGGAGCTGGAGTGATTATCAATCAAGCCATCCATACCCTAGACCTAATGGCCTATGTCACAGGCAAAGATTGGAAGAGTCTTACAGCTACCATGTCTAAGTTAATGAATAAGGAGGTTGAGGTAGAAGATACTGCCAACGCCTTTATCAAATATGAAGATGGAGTAAATGGACTTTTTATAGCGACTAATGCCTATTCGATTACAGATTCAATAGAATTACAAGTCATAAGTAAAAATGAAAAATACACTATCAAAGAAAATAGGCTCTTTAATAGGAATCTAGAATGTTTGGCAGAAGATGAGAAAAGCGATGCCACCAAGGATTATTATGGGGCAGGACATGAGACCTTAATTAATAAATTCTACAAGGCTATAATAGACGGTACAGATGACTATTGTGACCTAGCAGATGCTATGAAAACAATGGAGATTATTCAAGCCATAATAGATTCATCAAATGAAAATAAAGAAGTGAAAAAAGAGGAGATTATCAATGACTAAAATAGGAGTACAAGCTTCAACAGTAGTAGATTCATTCAAGGAAATAGGACCTTACGAAACATTCAAGAAACTTTCAGAAATAGGATATAAATCTGTAGAGGTGTCTCAAGTAGAAACTAGTAAGGAAAACATCGACCAAATCATAAAAGCATGCAAAGATTTCGATATGGAGGTTGCCGCAATGTCAGCAGCCCTTGAATCAATGTTTCCTGGTCAAGAAAGTCTTGAAACAGATTATGACAAGATAGTAGCAGATTGTAAGGCAGTAGATACAGACCTACTTAGAATCGGTATGCTCCCATTTGACAAAATGGCGAATCTTGATAAGGCTATTGAATTTGCTAAAAAAGCTAATGAATATGCTTTAAAACTTAAGGAAGATGGAATCAAACTCTATTATCATAACCACCATATCGAATTTGTAAAATACGATGGAAAATACCTCCTTGACATAATAAGTGAGAATGCTCCAGAACTTGGTTTTGAGCTAGATGTTCACTGGGTACAAAAGGGTGGAGAAAATCCAGTAAATATCCTTAAAAAATACTCAGGAAAAGTAGAACTTGTTCACTTAAAGGATTACGAAGTTATGCCTTTGACAATGGATGATCTAAAACTTATGCAAGAAGACCAAGCTGCCTTTAGAACTGCCTTCGACAATAGGGCAAGGTTTGCCCCACTAGGCCAAGGCTCATTACCACTTAAGGAATGTGCAGACCAAGCCATAGAGTCTGGTTGTAGATACTTACTGGTAGAACAAGACTTTTCCTACGGCAGAGATCCTTTCGAAGAGCTAAAAATATCTTACGATTGGCTTGTAGATAATGGATATGGAGATTTATTCTAATGACTATTAACAAGAAGGACGGAATGAACTATGCACCTAAAGGCACTGCTAATAAAGTAGTTGGTCCTGGCGAATTTAAGGTCGGAGTAGGAGCCCTAGACCATGGCCATATCTATGGTATGTGCAACGGACTTAAGGAAGCTGGTGCAGAGATAGTTTATGTCTATGATAAAGACCCAAAAAAAATCGAAGAATTTCAAGAGAAATTTCCAGAAGCCAAAGCTGTGAATTCAGTAGATGAAATCTTAAATGACCCTGAGATAAAGATGCTTGCGGCAGCAGCAATCCCAAATCTAAGATCAGCCTTAGGTAACAAGGCTATGAAAGCTGGAAAGGATTATTTTACCGATAAAACTGGCTTTACTAGCCTAGATCAACTAGAAGAAACGAAAAAAGTTGTAGAAGAGACTGGAAGAAGATATTTTGTTTACTTTTCAGAAAGACTCCATGTTGAGGGAGCAATATTTGCTGGAAAGCTTATTGAAGAAGGAAGAATCGGAAGAGTCATCCAAGTAACAGGCTTTGGACCTCACAGTCTCAACAAGGAAAGTAGACCAGACTGGTTTTTCAAAAAAGAAGAATATGGCGGAATTTTGACAGATATAGGAAGCCATCAAATAGAGCAATTCCTATATTACACTGGAAATGAAGATGCCAAAGTTCTTCACAGCAAGGTCGCAAACTACGACAATCCTGACACACCAGAGCTAGAAGATTATGGCGATGCTACCCTTGTCGGAGAAAATGGAGCAACATTCTTCTACAAGGTGCATTGGTTCTCACCAAAAGGCCTTTCAACATGGGGTGATGGTAGAATATTTATAACAGGGACTAAGGGTTCAATCGAAGTAAGAAAATATACCAATGTTGCAACAGATACTACAGGCGATCATGTATTTTTGGTAGATGAAAATGGAGAAGAACATTTTGAAGTAAATGGCAAAGTAGGATTTCCATTTTTCGGAGAGATGATACTCGATTGTATCAATGGCACAGAAAACGCAATGACACAAGAACATATATTCAAGGCACAAGAGCTATGCTTAAAATGCCAAGAAGAAGCTATAGTAATAGATTAAATTAGAGAGAGAAAAATGCAAAAAAATGTAAAGCCTTTTGGAATAAGAGATAAATTAGGCTACATGTTTGGTGATTTGGGCAATGGATTCTCCTTTGCCCTATCATCAGTATTCTTTATGAAATTCTACACTGATGTTATGGGAGTTAGCCCAGCCAGTGTAGGTCTCATGATGCTAGTAGCAAAAATAATAGATGCCTTTACCGATGTTGGTATGGGGCAAATAGTCGATAGAACACCACCAACTAAGGATGGAAAGTTCCTTCCTTGGATTAGAAGAATAGCAGGACCAGTTGCCCTTGCAAGTTTTCTCCTATATCCTACATATTTCAAAGATATGTCTATGGCCTTTAAGATGGTATGGATGTACGGAACATACATACTTTGGGGATCCATTGCATACACTGCCATAAATATTCCTTATGGATCAATGGCATCAGCAGTTTCAGAGAACCCTGACCATAGAACCCACCTTTCTACATGGAGAACAATAGGTAGCCAAGCTGGAAACTTCATTATAGCTGTAATTGGACCTATGTTTGTTTACTATACTGATCAAAATGGACATGAAATCCTTTCAGGAAACAAGATGACAATATTTGCTCTTGTTTGTTCAATCCTTGCAATTATAACCTACATGCTTTGCTTTAAATTAACAACTGAAAGAGTAAAGATTCCAAGAAGTGAGGAGAAATTTTCTTTCTTAGAAACTTTCAAAGTAATGTTTTCATCACGTGCTCTAATAGGATTGATACTTGCATCGCTATTTTTCCTATTATCAGTAATGGCAGTAAGTGGTATGAACTCATACCTATATCCAAACTACTTCCAAAATGTCAAAGCGATGAGTTTTGTAGGAACAAGTCAGATGGTAATAACCTTGCTCATGGCAATAGTTGTACCAAAACTTTCGGCAAAATTCGGTAAAAAAGAAGTAACTGTATTTGGATTAAGCTTATCAGCGATAAGCTATTTGCTAGCTTACTTCTTGCAAACATCAAATGTTAAGACTTTTATATTTTTTGTCATACTTTTCCAAATAGGAACTGCCTTCCAAGGAATAACAAGTTGGGCAATGATCATAGATGTAATAGATGATCTTGAAGTAAGTAAGGGCAGAAGGGATGACGGAGCAATCTATGGTGCCTTCTCATTTTCGAGAAAGCTAGGTCAAGCAGCCGCATCTGGTCTTACAGGATTTTTATTGACATCTATAAATTACAGTGTAGAGAGTAAATTTGATCCACAAGTAACAGCAGGAATATATAATATTTCGACCTTGCTCCCAGCAGTTACTCTTATTCTAGCTACTCTAGCATATCTAGTGATATATCCACTAAATAGACAAAAAGTATATGATAATGCTAAATATTTACACGAACAAAGATTAAAAACAGGAGAATAATATGCAGAAAAATGTAAAGCCTTTTGGCTTAAAAGATAAGATTGGTTATGCAGCAGGAGATGTTGCAAACAACTTTACCTTTACCCTTGTTAGTAGTTTTCTGATGATATTTTATACTAACGTATGGGGGATAGATCCAAAACTTGTAGGAGGATTATTCTTTTTGTCAAGAATAATTGATGCCTTCACAGATGTAGGAATGGGAACTATTGTAGATAAGTTTCCAGGAAATAAAGACGGAAAGTTTAGACCATTTATCAAATGGGGAGCAATACCAGTAGCTATAGCGGGATTCTTGCTCTTCCAATCAGGATTTAAAGATTTACCAATGGGAACAAAAATAGTGATAATGTATGCAACCTACATCCTTTGGGGATCACTTTGCTATACCTTTATTAACATTCCATACGGATCAATGGCTTCAGCAATAACATCTGATGCAGATCAAAGAACAGAACTTTCAACATTTAGAACTCTAGGAGCAACAGTAGCAGGTCTTGTAATTGGATTTGTTACTCCATATCTAATTTATCAGAAAGTTCCTGGTCAAGCTGATATCCTATTAGAAAATAGATTTCCGCTTGTAGCTGGAATCTACGGAATACTAGCTATTATTTCTTACTTTATTTGTTACTCCTTCTGTACTGAAAGAGTAGACATAGAAAGAGAATCAGCTGGTCCAAAAGAAAACGCCCTTAAGGGAATCGGTAATGTAATCAATAAAAGATCTCTCTTATCAATCATAGTAGTTTCTATATGCCTACTTCTTGGGATGCTTTTAGTTGGCTCAATGAATATCTATGTATATTCCACCTACTTCCAAGATACAACTGGAATGGCTCTAGCTGGTCTTTGTGGTACAGTTCCAATGCTATTTACAGCTCCAATGGCTATGAAGCTTGGACAAAATATTGGTAAGAAAGAAGCATCATCTATTGGACTAATAGGCGCAGGTGTAACTTACTTTATACTTTTCATCTTAAAACTTGAAAATATGTACCTATTCCTAGCTGGAACTGTAATAGCTTATATCTTCCTAGGAATATTTAACACCCTAACTTGGGCCATGATTACAGACGTAATCGATGACTTGGAAATCAAAAATGGAGTAAGAGATGATGGAAAAGTTTACGCTATTTACTCATTTGCAAGAAAGTTAGGCCAAGCCTTTGCTGGAGGACTTGGTGGATTTGCAGTAGCTTCAGTAGGATATGTTGCAGGAGCTGCGACACAAACAGCAGAAGTTGCTCAGGGAATATATAATGTAGCGACACTAATACCAGCTATAGCCCTAGGACTTGGTGGATTAGTAGTATTTTTAATCTATCCACTTGATAGAAAAACTGTAGAGAAAAATAATAATACTCTAGCAGAAAAAAGAGCTAAATTACAATAATACCATATATCTAATTATCAAAAGATAAGAGCTATTAATTTAAAAATGCCTCCAAGAAATTGGAGGTTATTTTTCCAATACCTTAGGGTAAGTTTATAAGGAAAAAGGAGGAAGATATGACAGAGCAATTAAAACTAGAAGTAAGAAATAAAAAACTAATCGAAAATGAAGGATTTAAGTTTAAGGACTTAAATGGAAATGGGATATTAGATCCATACGAAGACTGGCGTCTTCCATCAAGCGTTCGTGCCAAGGATCTTGCGTATAGGATGACTATAGAAGAGCTTTGTGGAAATATGATGATTAAGTCCCAAAGAATGGGTCTTGCTCAAGAAGATAAGGAAAAGACAAGTCACGATGGTCTTCTTGATGAGGAAGTTTACGAGGATAAAAATATCTTTATAGGTCAGATTAACCACGGTTCAACAGGACACATAATTGACAAAAACCTACGCCACTTTATCTTAAGGGATAACTTCTCAGAAGAAGAAATAGCAAAGTGGACCAATGCTATGAACGAAGTAGCTGAAAGCTCAAGATTAGGTATTCCTGTTATTATCGCCTCCAACTCAAGGAATGAAAATGCTGAAAGAACCTTTGGTATGAACGATGCTGTAGGAGTATTCACTACCTATCCATCCACCCTAGGACTTGCTGCAGCTTATCTTGGAGATAAGGCTAGAAACTACCATCCTGACGGAAATTATGAATACTCAATCTTTAAGGAGTTTGGAGAAATAGCAAGAGACGAATGGAAATATTCTGGTCTTAGAAAAGGCTATATGTATATGCTTGATACGGCTACAGATCCTAGATGGCAAAGATTTTATGGAACCTTGGGTGAAGATACAGATCTTATTACAAAGGCAGGAGAAGACTTAATTGAAGCCTTCCAATCAGATGAGCTAAACAGCGAATCAGTTGCCCTTACCATGAAACACTTCCCAGGAGGAGGAGCTAGAGAAAATGGCTTTGACCCACACTATAAGGAAGGGAAATTCAACGTATATAGAACTCCTGGTTCTCTAGAGAAGTATCACCTCCCACCATTTAAGAGAGCTGCTGAGAAAAAAGTATCATCAATCATGCCTTACTACTCAATCCCTGCCCACGATAAGTCAGCGGTTCAGAACTATAAGGGGAGCAAGATTCCTTTTGAACCAGTTGGATTTGCCTTTAACCAATACTTTATCCAAGATATCCTAAGAGAGGATATGGGATTTAAGGGCTATATCAACTCAGACTCAGGAATTTTAGATAACATGGCATGGGGTATGATGCACCTAGAAAAACAAGACCGTGCAGCTTGTGCTATAAATAATGGGGTTGACCTAATATCTGATACCAATGAAGTAGAATGGATAATAAAAGCCTATGAAGAAGGTAAAATTAGTCGTGAAAGATTAATCGAAGCAAATATTAGACTTCTTACAGAAATGTTTGACCTAGGTCTATTTGATGAAAAAACTTATGCTGACCCACAAAAGGCAAAAGACTTTGTAGCAGATGAAGATAATAAGAAGAAGGCTTACTCTGCTCACCAAAGATCAGTAGTCCTACTCAAAAACAAAGACAATACCCTACCTATGAAGGATAAGGCTAAAGTCTATGTAGATTTCCTCCACAAGGAAGCTGATAAGGCAGAAATATTTAGGAAAGAAGCTATCGAAGATCTAAAAGAAAGAGAAGATATAGAACTTGTAGAAGATGCGAAAGAAGCAGAATATATTTTTGTACAAATCACACCAAAATCAGGTAACTATTTTTCAGCAACTCCAGGCCTTCTAGAGCTTGATCTTTGTGAAAACAAAACAAATAAGGCGATAGATGGTACACAATACTCAGAAACAACTGTAGAAAATATTGATAAACTAGAAGAATTTAGAAAAATTGCCGATGAGAATGGGGCTAAAGTTATAATTTCTGTAAACTCTACCATGCCTTGGCTAATAGAAAAAGCAGAGAAAAACTCAGATGCCCTCTTGGCTCATTTTGAAACCTTCACATCCGCCCAAATGGATGTCCTTAGTGGAAAATTCGCTCCAACAGGCAAACTACCATTCACCTTCCCTAAAGGAGAAGAAGTTATAGCTGTAGATGAGGATGGAATCTGCATTAGTCCTAACGACGTACCAGGCTACGATAAGGATAAATATATGCCAAAAGGAATGACCTACGCCTACCTAGATGAATGTGGCAATGAATATAAACTTGGATTTGGATTAAGTTACTAACGATAATTTACTTGATATGAGCACTCTCTGTATGGAATAAAGAGGGTGCTTATTTTTTTTATAATTAATATATGGTGCTTATGAAAACTACAAAATATTAATTAATCCGGTTATCTATAACAAGACAATATGACATAGAAAAATTTGACAATGAAAATAATTAATGATATATTAATAACAAGAAGAGAGAAAGCGCTTTCTTTTTGAGGTGTTAACATATTCTATACAACTATATGTTAACTAAGTTGTGACTATTATTTTTTTAAGAAAATTGAAAGCGATTCCAATATTGGAATTTAGTGATTTATTTAGTTTCAAATAAGATATTAATAGATTCATTGATGGATTTATCTATAGATAATTACTATCTTCCAATAACAAATAGATAAAAGAAAGAAGGAAAAATGAGCAAAGTAGAAACAATCAGCCAAGTCTTAGACTTAGGAATCGTACCAGTAGTAAGAGCAAACTCAGCAGACGAAGCAATCGAATACTGTAAAGGCCTAATCGATGGAGGAATCAACACCCTAGAAATAACCTTCACAATCCCAAACGCAATCGAAGTCTTCCAAAGAATCCAAAAAGAACTCCCAGCTGACACCCTACTCGGAGCAGGAACAGTCTTAGACCCAACAACAGCAAGACTTGCCATAATGAACGGAGCCAAATTCATAGTAAGCCCATCATTTGACAAAGAAGTAGCCAAAATGTGTAACATCTACAACATCCCATACATGCCAGGCTGCGTAACACCAGCAGAAATGCTAGAAGCCTACAAATACGGAGTAGACATCATAAAACTATTCCCAGGCTCCCTAACAGGCCCATCCTACGTAAAAGCAATCCATGGCCCATACCCACACTTCCAAATCATGCCAACAGGTGGCGTAAGCCTAGACAACCTAGAAGACTGGTTTAAAGCAGGTGTAGTAGCAGTAGGAGCAGGATCAAACCTAGTAAAAGGCAGCAAAGAAGAAATAACCCAAAAAGCAAAAGAATACCTAGAAAAAATAGCGGAGGTAAGAAAATAATGACAAAAAAAGTAGTAACCCTAGGCGAAATAATGCTAAGACTATCCACACCAGGATACGAAAGATTCGTTCAAGCTGAAAGCTTTGATGCAATCTACGGAGGAGGAGAAGCAAACGTAGCAGTATCCCTAGCCAACTACGGCTTCGACGCCCACTACGTAACCAAACTACCAAAACACGAAATCGGCCAAGCCGCAGTAAACGCACTAAGAAGATACGGAGTAAACACAGACTACATCGTAAGAGGCGGAGACAGAGTAGGAATCTACTACTCAGAAACAGGCGCATCAGCCAGACCATCCAAAGTAATTTACGACAGAAGTAACTCAGCCATAGCAGAAGCTAAAGCAGACGAATTTGACTTCGACGAAATCTTCAAAGACGCAGCATGGTTCCACACATCAGGCATAACACCTGCCATCTCCAAAGAAGGTGCAGAAATCACCAAAAAAGCCATGCAAGCAGCCAAAAAAGCAGGAGCTAAAATATCAATCGACCTAAACTACAGAGCAAAACTCTGGAGCCCAGAAGAAGCTCAAAAAGTAATGAAAGATCTAATGCAATACGTAGACGTCTGCATAGGAAACGAAGAAGACGCATCTCTATGCCTAGGCTTTACCCCAAAAGGCCTAGACGTAACAAGCGGCAAACTAGACGTAGAAGGCTACCATGAAATCTTCAAACAAATGAAAGAAGAATTCGGCTTTGAAATGATCGCCTCATCCCTAAGAGAATCATACTCAGCAAGTGACAATGGCTGGTCAGCCCTAATCTATGACGGCAAAGACTTCCACCAAGCTCCACAATACGACGTAAGAATCGTAGACAGAGTAGGAGGAGGAGACAGCTTCGCAGCAGGCCTAATCACAGGACTCCTAGACGGCAAAAGCCCTGCAGACGCCCTAGACTTTGGCGTTGCAGCAAGTGCCCTAAAACACACAATCAAGGGAGACTTCAACCACATGTCAAGAGAAGAAGTAGAAAACCTAGTAGGCGGAGACGCATCTGGTAGGGTTCAAAGATAGGATTTGAAATAGATTTTAATTAATATATTAATGAAATCACGGCTTACTTCAAAGATGATCAAAACTTATTGATTTGCAACCTCTTAGAATCTGAATTTAGAATTATAAAGTAAGCTCGTGATTTCAAATTTGATATGGATTGATCACTTGGTTTTTACTTATATAACTAATCTTGTGCGTTATAGATAAAATATAGAGTAATTGTATTAAGACGCAATATTTATGAATGGCTTATTAAATAATTCAGGAAAATGTTTGACATTTAATAAACATCATGATATATTTATAACAAGCATAAAGGAAGCGCTTTCTAAGATTAATTTTAGAAATGTTCAAATATAAGTATAGTAATATATTTTTAGGACTATGGGAAGCGCTTCTAAACTTGAAAGATGGTGATTTTATTAATATTTACGATATAGCAAAAAAGGCCAATGTTTCGATCTCGACAGTTTCTAGAGTTATGAATAATACAGGAAGCGTAAGTGAGAAAACAAGGAAAAAAGTTGAAAGCGTGATTGAAAGTTTAGACTATTCTCCAAATAATATCGCAAGAAGCCTTGCGAGCAAGAAGTCAATGCTTATAGGCCTTATGGTTCCAGACATAAGAAATTACTTCCACGTCCAAGCAGCATACGAAGTAGATAGAATCCTTAAAACTTACGGCTACACATCTCTTTTATCAAATACAACAAGAGATCTTGATGAGAAAATTCGAATCTTAAAGCTTCAAAAACAACAACAAGTTGAAGGTATTATTACTATAGGATCTGATTATGGCGATAAGGAGTTTTTGCAAGTAGCCTATGAATTAAACAAGACTATTCCTATTGTTCAACTAAATAATTACGATAAAGATTTGGTAAGTGTCTACTGTGATGAGAAAGATGGTATGAGACAAGTACTCCATTATTTGAAAGAAAATTCTTACAAGGCACCGATTTTTATTTCAACAACTCAAAATATTACAAACAGAGCCTATAACGAGAAGAGAAAAGGCTATGAAAATGCACTTAAAGACAACTTTCCAGACCAAGAATTTTTGGAGATAAATATAGAAGAAACTTCCTTAGAAGATTTACTAGGGATTATTAAAGAAAAAAATATTGACTCTATCCAATGCGAAAACGATTCTATTGCAATTAAGGTTTATAAATACCTTTCGGTTAATAATATCAAAATACCTGAAGATGTAGCGATAATTGGATTTGACAATATTAGTGCTACCAACTATACACAAAAGAAGTTATCATCGATTGACCATAGGATTTATGATCACTCTAAGGTAGCAGTGCAAGCTCTGATAAAGTTAATAAATGAAGAAAAAGTAGAAAAAAACAATGTGATTAAGCCTAAGCTTGTAATAAAGGAGACGTGTTAGATGAAACAAATAAATGAGATAATAGAAAAGAAGAATCTTAAGGAAACTGTCCTCCAATTTGGAGAGGGAAATTTCCTTAGAGCTTTCGTAGACTGGATGATAGACTTATCAAATGAGAAATACTCTTATCCAGGTTCAGTTGTAATAGTTCAGCCTATTCCAAATGGACTAGCTGACCTTGTAAATGAGCAAGATGGAATATATACACTTTCTATGAGAGGTAATAGTCCAGAAGGGAAGAAGATTGAAAATAGAGTGATAAAATCTGTATCAAGAGCTATCAACCCTTATGAGACTTTCAAAGAATATAAGGATTTTGTTGAAAGTGAAGACTTGAAATATGTAATATCAAACACTACAGAAGCAGGTATTACTTATCGTGAGGAAGATTTGAAAGAAGATGAGGTTCAGGATTCTTTCCCAGCAAAAGTTGCCCAACTATTATATTTTAGATATAAGAAATTTGATGGAGATAGGAAAAAGGGTCTGGTATTCTTCCCAGTAGAACTTATTGATAACAACGGATATTTCCTAGAAAAATATGTAAATAAACATATAGAAAACTGGGGACTTGAAGAAGAGTTTGCCGACTGGGTCAAAGAAAGCTGCCATTTTACCTCAACCCTTGTAGATAGAATTGTAACAGGAAGGCCTTCAGCAGATGAAGCTGAGGAGTTTTCTAAGGAAAATAATTACGAAGATAAGCTCTTAGTATTTTCAGAGCTATTCAACCTATGGGTTATAGAAGGAGATAAAGAAAAAGCAAAAGACTTTGCCTTCGAAGATCTTCCTTGCAATGTGATTTGGACTGACAATGTCGCCCCTTATAAGAAGAGAAAAGTAAGAATCCTAAATGGAGGTCACACATCCACAGTTCCTGCTGCTGTAATCCATGGATATGATATAGTTAGAGATTTTATGGAAGATGAAATCTTTGATACTTACCTAAATGATTTGATAGATGAAGAAGTTATCCCAACAATAGATCTTGAGAAGGAAGACTTAATCAAATTCAAAGAAGAAGTAGCCTTGAGATTTAACAACCCATATGTGGACCACAAGCTCTTATCCATAACCCTAAACTCAATTTCTAAATTTAATGCTAGATGCTTGCCAAGTATTGTTGATTACTACAATAATACAGGAAAAGCTCCAAAACACTTCGCCTTTTCTCTAGCTGCTCTATTAAGATTTTACGAGATAGAGAAAAATGAAGAAGGATATTTCGGTAAAGATGAAAATGGAAAATCATATCCAGTACAAGACGACGAAAAATTACTTGAATTCTTCACTGAAAAGACAAAATCAGAAAATTATATAGACGAAGTTCTTGAAAGTGATATCTGGGAATATGATTTGGAAAAATTGGGAGACTTTAAAGAATTAGTAAAGAAATATTTCACTGCTATCAAAGATAGATCCATAAGAGAAGTCATGGAGGAAATATGAAATCATTTCTAAAAATCAATCCAAATGACAGTGTAGCCATAGCTGTAAAGGATTTAGAAAAAGGAAAAGTAATAGAAGAATTCGGCTTAGAGCTTAAAGAAGATATAAAAAGAGGCCATAAATTCGCCATTAAAAATATTAATAAGGGCGAAGACATTATCAAATATGGAATGCCCATTGGTCATGCTCTAGATAATATAGAAGAAGGCTCTTGGGTCCACGTCCACAATCTAAAGACCAACCTATCTGACATAATAGAATATGAATATGATAAAAAGGAAATAAATCAGATTGAAGGACTAAGAGATGATGAGCTAAAGTTTATGGGCTATCTTAGAGAAGATGGTAGGGCTGGAATTAGGAATGAAATCTGGGTAGTTCCAGGTGTTGGATGCATTAATCAAACATGCAACAACCTAGTAAACATGGCAAGACAAAAATATCCTGATGTAAGCTTCCAATCCATAACCCACACCCATGGTTGCTCCCAATTGGGAGACGATCTAGAGATGACTAGAGAAATCCTTGCAGGATTAATCAAAAATCCAAACGCAGCTGGTGTACTTGTTGTATCTCTAGGTTGTGAGAACAATGTAATTGATGAATTTAAAGAATATATAGAGCCTTTCAACGAAAAAAGAGTCAAGTTCCTCACAGTCCAAGAAGTAGAAGATGAATACGAAGAAGGACTATCCTTGATTGATCAACTTGTAGAATATAGAAATTTATTCAAAAGGGAAGCGCTTCCAATTTCAAAATTAACTGTAGGATTCAAATGTGGGGGCTCTGATGGATTTTCTGGAATCACAGCCAACCCATTGTGTGGCTATACTTCAGACAAATTAGTAGAAAACGGAGCGACGACAATGCTTACAGAAGTTCCGGAAATGTTTGGAGCTGAGAAGTTGCTTATGAATCGTGCCAAAGACAAAGAAACATTTGAAGATATTGTAAGTATGATAAACAACTTCAAAGAATACTTCAAAATCCACGGTCAAAACATATATGAAAACCCATCTCCAGGAAATAAAGATGGAGGAATCTCAACCCTAGAGGATAAGTCCTTGGGATGTATACAGAAAGGAGGAAGTTCGGAAGTAGTAGATGTTCTAGCTTTGGGAGAACAAAGCCAAATCAAAGGTCTAAATCTCTTAAATGGGCCAGGAAATGACCAAGTATCATGTACGAACTTAGCTGCCAGTGGATGCTCTTTAATAGTATTTACAACTGGAAGAGGTAATCCATTTGGATCAATAGTTCCAACAGTCAAAATGTCGACAAATACAGAACTTGCAAATAAAAAGACTAATTGGATAGACTTTGATGCTGGCAGAATTATAAGTGAAGATCTAAGTTTTGAAAAACTAAGAGATGAATTTATAGGATATCTATTGGAAGTAGCAAGCGGAAAAGAAACTAATAACGGAAAATTTGGATTTAGAGAAATTTCAATCTTTAAAGACGGAGTAACTTTGTAGGAGGACAAATGTCATTAATCAACGAAGATTTTATTTTACAAAATGAATATGCGAAAACACTTTTTCACAAATACGCTAAAGACATGCCAATATTTGACTTCCACTGTCATTTGGAAGCAAAAGAAATCTATGAGAACAAAAATTTTGACTCGATTACTCAAGTTTGGCTTGGGGGAGATCACTATAAGTGGCGTGTTATGAGAGCTTGTGGTATATCCGAAGAATACATCACAGGAGATAAATCAGACAAGGAAAAATTCGACAAATGGGCCTATGTAGTACCAAAACTATTGGGAAATCCGCTATATCATTGGACAGCCCTAGAACTTAATAACTTTTTTGGAATAAAAGAAGAGCTCAACCCTGAAACAGCTGATGAAATATACAAAAAGACAAATAAACTTCTACAAACCGAGGAGTTCAAGCCAAGATCACTAATTGAAAGATCAAATGTTAAAGCAGTTTGCACAACAAACGATCCAGTAGATGATCTTAAATACCATAAACTTCTTAAAGAAGAGGACTTCAAGGTGATAATCAAACCAGCCTTCAGACCAGACAAGGCCCTAAATATCGAAAAAGAAGACTTCAAAGATTATATGAAAGAACTTGAAGATGCTTCAGGCCTTGAAATCAAGAGCTTCAAAGATATTAAGTCAGCCTTGGAGAAAAGAATAGACTACTTTGAAGAAAATGGATGTTCAGCAAGCGACCATGCCCTTAAGTACTTCCCATATATCAAAAAGGGAGAAGAAGAAATAGATGAGATAATAAGAAAGGCCATAAATGGCGAAGAAATTACAAAAGTAGAAGAAGAAGCCTACAAGACAGCCCTTCTAACATTCCTAGCTAAAGAGTACAAGAAGCGTGATTGGGCAATGGAAATTCACGTAGCAGCCATTAGAGACAACTCAAAAGCCCTATTTAAAAAACTAGGTCCAGATGTTGGAAATGATGCTGTAAATGATGAGCTTGGGGCAGAAAACTTAGCTAATCTTATGAGTGATTTCGAAAGTTGTGATGGACTTCCAAAAATGTTATTATTCTCACTTAATGAGAATGACTACTATCCATTAGCTACAATTGGCGGATCATTTAACAGAGAAAACGAAACAGGCCTATCCAACATACAAATAGGAACATCATGGTGGTTTGCAGATCATTTAGACGGAATGCAAAAACAAATGACTATGTTTGCCCAAACAGGAGTATTTGCAAACTTCGTAGGAATGCTAACAGACTCAAGAAGCTTCTTATCTTATCCAAGACACGAATACTTCAGAAGAATCCTATGTAACTTCATAGGAGAAAAGGTAGAAAAGGGCCAATATCCATGGAAAGAAGAATACCTGGGTCAAATGGTAAAAGATATATCATTTAATAATGCTGAGAAATATATAAGAATTGATTAGGAGATAAAAATGAAGAAGTTAATTAGAACATTAGCTTTATTATTCCTAACTATAGCCTTGACATCATGCGGCTCTTTTAAAGAGCCTGATGTCGAGCTAGATACTATAGATACGGATAAGGCTAATAATGCAGAGATAGTTTTGAGTGCTGGTGAATTAAACTCACTTGATTCAATTATGGGTCAAATGCTTAGCAAGTATTCTGAAATCGTTTACGAAAAAAGTCAAGGGAGAATCTACATAGAAGTTTATGCTTCTGGACAATTAGGTGATGAGAGAAGCCAAATGCAAGCGGTACAAATGGGAGCTTTGGATATCTTTAGAGCAAATACTGTATTTGTAGGAGATTTTGGAGCTAAAAAATTAAACTTATTTGCCCTACCATATTTATTTGATAGTAGAGATCAGTTATGGAAGGTACTCGATAGTCCTATAGGAAGTGAACTTATGGACGATATGGTAGAAAGTGACATTGGAATGAGGGGACTTTGTTATTTGGAAGAAGGAGCCAGACATTTCTTTGTAACTAATAAGAAAATAGAAAAGCCAGAAGACCTCGAAGGATTAAAACTTAGAGTTTCTGAGACTTCGATATTACTAGATACTGTAAAAGCATTGGGAGCAAGCCCAACACCTCTATCATTTGGTGAACTTTATACTTCTCTTCAAACAGGAGTTGTAGATGGTGCAGAACAACCAGTAACAGGATATGTTTCAAACTCCTTCAATGAAGTTGCTCCTAATTTCATTTTGGATGCTCATACATATTCACCAGGAATGCTTGTAATAAGCGATAGAACATGGGAAAAATTATCTAAAGAAGATCAAGAATTATTGAAAGAATGCGGTAAAGAATTAGAATCATACAACAAATCTTTCACAGAAGAAGAAGAGCAAAGATTACTTCAAGAATTGAAAGATGGCGGAATAGATGTTGTTACTCCTGAAAATCCTGAAGAATGGAGACAAAGAGTTAAACCAGTTTATGAAAAGTATGGTGCTGATTACCAAGATATAATAGATAAGATTACTAAGATTAAGTAGGAGGAATTATGGATAATTTTAAGCAAAAATCAGAAAAGATACTCAGTCTAATTATTACAGTATTTTTAATATCTTTGGTTCTAGTAGTAAGCTACATTGCTCTTATGAGAAATCTATTCAGCAGTACACCAGCTTGGGGTGAAAGTTTGGCCTTACTAATAATGGTGTGGTTCTGCTTGCTATCAGGAGCCTTGGGTGTAAGTAATGATATACACATAAGAATGACAATATTAGAAAATTTTATAAGTGAAAAGAAAGTTAGATTACTTGATCGCTTTGCAAATATATTATGGATAATATTCGGATTTTGCGCTGTATTTAAAGGGATGAGTTTAGTAAGACTAGGCCACAACAACATAGTAACTGGTATTAATTTACCTTCTAGTGTTATATATATGGCAGTACCAATATTTGGAATTATTGTTCTAATATCAACAATTATAAGAGAGGTAAAACTATGCAAACAAATTTAGCTATTGCTATATTATTATTGACATTTTTCGTATTGATAATAATTAGGGTTCCAATTGCACTTGCCATTGGTGTATCATCAATTGTAACATGTATATATCTAGATATTCCTGTAGAAATGGTCTTCCAAAATATGATATCTGGAGTTAATTCATACTCATTGATGGCTATTCCGTTTTTCATACTTATGGGAGATATAATGAGCAGGGGTGGTATTGCGAGAAGACTTATCAACCTAGCTTATGCGACTGTAGGTTGGATGAGAGGAGGACTATCAATGGTAACAGTCCTAGCATCAATGCTTTTCGGAGCAGTATCTGGATCTTCTACAGCTTGTACTGCAACTCTCGGACCAATTATGATTCCAGAGATGGAGAAAAAAGGTTATGATAAAAAGTTTGCTACTGATATAACCATGGCAAGCTCTGTTACAGGACTTCTTATACCTCCTTCACATAATATGGTAATTTATTCAATGGTAGCAGGAGGGATTTCTGTTGGTGCCTTATTTATCGCAGGTATATTGCCAGGAGTAATACTTGGATTAGCATTAATGATCTACAGCTACATAGTTGCTAAGAAAAATAATTATGCTGTAGGAGAAAAATTTGATATCAAAGTATTCGGCAAGGCATTTGTAGATGCACTTTGGGGATTATTTTCAATAATTATAGTAGTTATAGGAGTAACAACAGGAATCATAACAGCTACTGAATCTGCGGCACTAGCTTGCGTTTGGTCATTTATTGTTTCTGTATTTATTTATAAAGAAATGACAATGAAGGACATATTTGAAGTAGCAACAAGCTCAGCTAGAACAGTAGCTATGATAATATTACTAATAGCTACATCAAATGCATTTGGTTGGCTCTTAGCTTACTTGAAGGTTCCTGCCTTAGTTTCATCTAGCATATATGGATTTTCAACTAATCCTTATGTAATATTAGTAATGATTAATATCTTGCTTTTAGTTCTAGGTACATTGATGGATATGTCACCTATAATATTAATAGCTACACCGATATTACTTCCAATTGCACAATCCATCGGAGTTGACCCTGTACAATTTGGTACTTTGCTTATACTAAACCTCGGTGTAGGTCTTCTAACACCTCCAGTAGGAGCTACCCTATTCTTGGGATCTGCTATATCAGATATTAAATTCGAGAAACTTGCCGTTAGTATGAAGTATATATATCTAATAATGTTTATAGTATTGATGTTAGTTACATTTGTACCACAAATATCTCTAGTTCTTCCTAGTTTGATTAGCTAGAATAGTAATAGACTGAATGAGTATAATAATGATGTAGGGTAAAGATAATTTATTCTGCATCATTATTTTATAATTAGAGATATATTATTTAAATTAATTTGGAAAGGAGCCAACATGCTTAAGAATTTTATAAAGAAAATACCAGCGGGAAATATGATGGTTCCTTTGATTCTTGCTGCTCTTATAAATACATTTGTTCCTAGTATCTTACACTTTGGTGTTTTTACTGAGGCGCTTTTTACAAGTCATGGGATGAAGACTTTGATGGGGATCAATTTGCTTGCGGCAGGTTCTCAGATCAGGATTTCCTCTGTGGGGGAGATTTTTAGGAGATTTTCTGTTATGGCTCTAGCTCGAATAGGAGCGGGTTTAATAATAATTTTTCTAGTTTCTACTATTTTTGGCAGGGAGGGAATATTTGGTATTTCTATCCTTGCCCTAGTTTGTGCTTGTCTTAATCACAATAACTCTGTCTTTATTACTTTAAACATCGACTACGGGGATGAGTTAGACCAGGCCTTAGCTGGATTTACTAGCCTTATTACGGGACCTATGCTTTCTATGCTGGTCCTTGGCATGTCTGGTATTGCAAATATTCCTATAAGAGCTATGATAGATGCTCTACTTCCTGTTTTTATTGGTATGGTTCTTGGTAATATCGATAGGAATATTTCAAGCTCTCTTAAGCTTGCTCAGAAGGCTATTATTCCCTTTTTAGGGTTTTCTATGGGTTCTGCTATTAATCTGACAGATATTTATAGGGCAGGATTTTCTGGAATAATTCTTGCTTTTATAGTGATTTTTGTAATAGGTTCTCTTACTGTTCTGGCGGATATTTATATTAACAAGAGACCAGGGCACGCGGCTCGGGCCCTTTCCTCTACTGGGGCCAATGCTGTTGCTTTGCCACAAATTATAGCAGAGATTGATCCTTCTTATCTTTCGCTTGTAGGAGTGGCTACAGCCCAGGTGGCATCATCTGCGGTTATAACTATAATCCTTACTCCTCTTATCACTTCCTGGTGGGCTAGGAGAAGAGTAAATAATAATTAACGAATATAGCTTTAATCGAGTATTCATATGTATTTTATAAATTATTTTAAATTTTTATTAGAAAAGATTTGACAAATTAAAGAGGTGGTCTTATAATATAGTCAACAGTAATTATTTAGAAAAATTATGAAAAAAAGAGTAGGCTTATGAAAGAGCACAGAGAGTTGGAGTTTGGTGAGATCCAATCTTGGAAGTAAGTTCGAAAATCATTTTTCTTTTGCACGTCTGAACTAAGTAAGATGTGTCGCCATGGTTGGCGTTATCAAAACCCGGCATTGTTTGATGCTTGAGCGCTTATATTTCTATATAAGAATAAAGGTGGTAACGCGGAATTTTCGTCCTTTGTCTAATGTTTAGGCAAGGGACTTTTTTAATGGATAAGTATTGTTAATATAATTTATGGAGGAAATAATGAAAAAATTATCAAGAAGTCAATTTTTACAAGTGAGCATAATGCTTTTCGGTCTGTTCTTTGGAGCAGGAAACTTAATCTTCCCACCTCTTTTGGGTAACATGGCAGGAAAGGCAACCTTTATTTCTCTATTAGCATTTAGCGTTACTGCTGTAGTATTTCCGGTTTTAGGATCCATAGTAGTAGGAAAGACTAATGGTCTATCTAACTTAGCTAATAGGGTAGGTCCGGTATTCGCCTTAGTTTTCACAACAGCAATATATCTATCAATAGGACCAGGACTCGGTATACCAAGAGCAGGATCTGTTCCTTTTGAGATGGCCATAGCACCATACATACCAGAATCTTTCAATATGAACCTAGCAAGATTAGTTTACACATTCGTCTTCTTCGCTCTAGCCCTAGCAATATGTCTAAGACCAAGCAAGCTTGTCGAAAGAGTAGGGAAATTCCTTACTCCAGCCCTTCTATTATTGATAACATTTATGTTCTTTAAGATAGTGACAATGGATAAAAGTGTTGCAGCTCCAACAGGAGAATATCTCACAGCTCCACTTACAAAAGGATTCTTGGCAGGTTATGATACAATGGATGCCGTAGCAGCCCTTAACTTCGGCTTCGTAATAGCCCAAGCTATAAGAAGATTTGGAATAGAAAATGAGAAAGAAGTTACAAGATATGAGGTAAAGGCAGGACTTCTAGCAGGAAGTGTATTGTTTGTAGTTTACCTAATGCTTGCTACAATAGGTATGATAGGAAGCGCTAAGTTTGTTGGTCTTGAAAATGGAGCCCAAGTTCTTACAGAATCTATAAAACTTGCCCTTGGAGATTTCGGTCTAGTTCTTCTAGCCTTCATATTCACCCTAGCTTGTCTTACAACTTGTGTTGGCCTAATAAGCTCTGGTGGAGAATATTTCGAGAAGCTATTTAACGATAGACTATCCTACAAGGCTTGGGTTTGTGTATGGACCCTATTCTCATTCATAATGGCAAACTTCGGCCTAAACAAACTCTTAGAGTTTTCTGTACCACTACTACAAATAATATATCCAGTTGCCCTAGTCCTAATAGTTATGGGAATAAGCCAAAGCTTCCTTAACTTTACTAGAGAATCCTACCTTGCAGCAGCAGCTGTATCAGTTGGACTTCCTTTAGTAGAAGTAATGGATAAGACCTTCCACCTAAGCCTTGGACCTGTAACAAGCCTAGTACAAGGCCTACCAATGTATGACACAGGACTATCTTGGCTCTTACCAACTGTAATAGTAGTTGCGTTGACTAGCCTTTTCGTTAAAGTATTTGTTAGAGATGTAGAAGTAGAAAAAGTTAGACAAAAATATTAAAGGAAAACTGGCTGTTGCAAAACTATGAATAAACATCGTACCATCGTTGAGAGGATTCTCTTAGGAAAATTTACCTTTCCTGGCCGGTAGGTCAATTGGCACATGCCGGCTGATGGAGGCTTGTAGCCTATCGGCTTATTGTGACTTTCCGTGAAAGTTCTTCTAACGATAATGGTACGATTTATTCATTCTGTAACAGACCCTTTTTTATACAATATAGAAAAATAAGGCTTTTATTTGAATGAACCTCGATATTTACCAGGTGTTATGTCATAATGTTTTTTGAAAAGTCTTTGAAAATGTTCTATATTATTGAATCCTGAAAGAATAGCAATTTCTTCAATGGAATGCGAGCTTTTTTTTAGCAAATTCTTTGCTTTATTAAATTTTATATCAAGAATGATATTTGTAAATGTTTTTCCTGTGTTTGATTTTATAATTCTTGAACAATGACTCTCTGAGTAATTAAATCTCTTTGCCAATTTAGATAATGTGATGGACTTAAATTGGTGTTCCATATAAGAAATCATTTCTGTAACTATTGGAGAGGGTGTTTTAGATTGGTCTGGAAAATATATATTATCATCGTATCGTTTTACAATTAGAGAGAATATTAATACAACTAATGAGTTAGTAACTAACTCAGAATTATTCTCGTTTTTTAGATTTTCATAATATAAATCAAGAATTAAATTTTTTATTTCAGTATCTTTTGTTGTATCTACAATCATGTAGTTGTTTTGATCATATAAAAATAAAGATTGGTTGAAAAAATCTGATATTTTATTTGACTTTCTTAGTAAATTGTAAAAAATATCTTCGAATGCGCCTCTCCAAATTATGATATTTATTATTAGTGAATCATCAAATACACCAATACTATGCGATGTATCGGGTGGAATTATGCAGAAATATCCTTCTTTTAAACTTATATCATAATTGTTAATGAACTGTTTGCATGAACCTTTTAGACAGTAAACTACCTCATAAAATGAGTGCTTGTGTGAAAACATAGGCGTATATCTATAGTGCTTGCTGAGAGTTATTTCTTTATTATTATTAAAATCATACATCATCTCATCAGTCATATTTATTGGATTCCAAGATCCCTTGATTTCTGGGACTATAAGTTTTCTTTCGTATAATTCATCCCTATCCAGGCTAGAAATAAATTCATTTAGAGATTTTCCATTTCCGCAAGCATTGAAATAGTTTTGGTAAAATATCTCATCTTCTTCCATTTTTTCAATTAATTTTAATATATTATCCCTATCCATATATTCCTCTCAAATATCATAAAAGATCAATTAAACTTGATTTATTACATCATACTATATTTTTGAGATTTATTCTATAATTAAATTAGTAAGAAAAGGATTTCAAAAATTCGAAATGATCTGCAGTATTGAAATTCTTGATTTAATAGTTTTGAAGGAGGATAATCAATGAATTTACCAAGAAGCTTTATTTGGAAGCAAAGAATAGGATATGGACTTGCTGATTATGCATGTAACTTAATATGGCAAATGATATCCTTATACTTGATGTTTTATTATACTGATGTAGTAAAAATGAATGGTTTACAGATAGCTAGTATGTTTTTAGTTACTAGGATTATTGATGGATTTACTGACTTATTGATAGGATATGCAATTGATAATACAAATACAAGGTGGGGGAAATCAAGACCATATTTTTTATGGGGAGCTATACCTTTTGCCATATTTGCTTATTTAACATTTTCGGTTCCTGAATCAATGAGTGTGAGTGGCAAGGTTATTTATATGTATGCAACCTATATAGGATTATCATTCATGTATACAGTAGTAAACATTCCTATGGCATCTATTTTGCCATCATTAACTACAGACCCACAAGAAAGAACTAATTTAGCAACTGTTAGACAATTTTTTGCATTTTTAGGATCAACAACTGTTTCCTATCTTGGATTGAAGCTTGTAGAGAGATTAGGTAATGGAAATGATGCTGTTGGATTTAAATATGTAATGTTAATATTTGGAATCATAAGTTCAATAATATTTTTCATAACTTTCTTTACAGTTAGAGAGGTAGGAAATCCTACTAAAGACAAAATAAGTTTAGGAGATTCAGTTAAATCTTTAAAAGAAAACGAACCTTGGAAGATATTTGCCCTAAATATTATATTTATGTGGACAGCTCTATTTATTCAAAGTGGATCATTGGTTTATTATTTCACATCTGTTCTAGGAAATAAGGACCTTTCTGTTACAGCTGCAACCTTAAATACATTATTACCAGTAGCATCTAACCTCATGGTTCCTTTTCTATCAAAGATGACAAGTAAGAAGAAACTATTTATATACTCATCAATAGTACAGCTAATGGGTATAGTAGTTGTTTTTCTAGCAGGTCTTAATGTCATGGGTTCATTAATTGGTGTAGGAATATCTGCAATTGGATTTGGAGTTAAGGTATCAATTTATTTCTCAATGCAAGCAGATCCAGTAGATTATGGAATCTGGAAGACAGGCGTGGATACATCAGGTAGTCTATCTGCGATAAATGGATTTATAGGAAAAATAGCTCAAGCAATAGCTGGAGGCCTATCAGGTTTATTAATAGCTTGGGGAGGATATCAAGGTTCTAGTACTGTACAAACTGCATCAGCTATTACATCCATAAAAGCTATGTACTTATTTATACCTATAATTTTAACCATAGGCTCAATAATAGTTATGATGAGATATAAGCTAGATGACCAGTTAGAGGCAATAAG
Source organism: Anaerococcus marasmi (assembly GCF_900290195.1). Taxonomy (GTDB): domain Bacteria; phylum Bacillota; class Clostridia; order Tissierellales; family Peptoniphilaceae; genus Anaerococcus; species Anaerococcus marasmi. Next base: position 1,629,163 of record NZ_OLMF01000004.1, read on the forward strand.
AAATGATTTAGAAAAGAGGGAAGTAAGTAATGAATTATAAAGAAGAAATAAACTATAAACCATTAGTCTTAAGCTCTGGCTTAGGATCAGTATTAGGCTCAGGACTTATCGTAGGAATTGCATCAACAATTACAATTTGGCAAAATGTATTGAATTTAACAACTAGCCAAGTTGGGATTGTATCAAGTCTATTAACATTTTCTATAGCTATAGGATCATTCTTGGCTGGGAAAATTAGTAAAAAAATGGGACTAGTTAATGCCTTTAATAAAATTAATATTCTTTTTATCATAGGATCTATTTTAATCATATTAGCTAAAAATTTCCCTATGCTTTCAGTAGGAACAGTTTTAGCTGGATTTGCAACAGGAGTAGATCTTCCAGTTTCACTAACAGTGATTTCTCATGATGCACCTGATGAAAAAAAGAGTGCTGAAATGATATCCGAAACTCAAGTATACTGGACAATCGGTATTCTTGTTTCTGTGATAGTTGCTTTTATAACTTCAAAAATGAATGGAGCTTTGTCAGCACAAATCGTCATGGGGACAATGCTTTTAGTTTCAATTTTAACTATAGTATTTAGAAATACTAATTCCAATATTAAGAAAATTCACGATCTAGCTCCTAAAGAGGTAAAGAACGATAAAAAAGTATCGTTGATAGACTTGTTATTTAAAGGAGATAAAAAATATTTACAATTTTTTGTATGTATAATTGTATTTTATTGTGGATGGAATTTATTAGCAAATACATTTGGACAGTTTCAAACATTTATGCTAGTAAAGGCTAATGCAAGCCAAACTTTTGCTACAGGTGCAGGATTGGTTTTAACTGTTCTTATTTTGATTGTAGCTATGTTATTTTCAAAAATAGCTGGTGGGAAAAATAGGAATGTAGCATTTTCTATAGGAATAATAACAATTATTACAGCTTTAATTGGATTAGCAATGACAGCAAGTAATATTGTGTTAATAGTTGTTTGGTTAGCTCTACAAAATATTGGATCAACTCTAGCAGGGGAAGCAATGTATAAGGTGTGGACACAAGAGTCTTTTCCATCAGAATATAGATCAAGTGTACAAGGATTTATTAATGGATTTTCTAGGCTGCTTTGTGCAGGATTTGCAATAATTACACCTGTTTTAGTAATGCCTGAAAATATAAGAACAACTATGATTGCATTTGCAGGATTAATTGCTATAGCAGGTATATTCGGATTTTTACAAATAAGATTACAAAAAAAATATAATATAGGAAGAAATTAGGAGGAGATTTTGGCTTTTGAGTTTCAAATAAATAGAGATATAAAATTTAATAGGGATAAATATCTGCTTAATAAAGCAGAAGAATTTAAGCCTAATATATTACCCAGGACAGTATCTAGTTATAGGTTGGTTGAATTACTAGAGGATAAGTCTAAGTTTGAAGGTGTAGGTATAAATGAAATAGATGGAGATTTAAATGAGAAAGCACTTAACAAAGGTGATAGCTTAATTATTGATTTTAAAAATCACTATGTGGGTAAGTTTAGCATAAATATTGAATCTATTGGTTCACCGATGGATGCTCCCTTATGTATAAGGTTGAGATTTGCAGAGGTAGCTGCTGAACTTAGATATAAATCTGAAGATTATGATGGATGGTTATCAAGCTCTTGGATACAAGAAGAATTTATTCACTTGGATGAATTACCATGTTTGTTAGAATTGCCAAGAAGATATGCATTTAGGTTTGTTGAGATAAAAGTAATCGACACATCTCCTAAGTGGTCAGCAGTATTTAAGAATCCACAAGTAGTAACTGAAACTTCAGCAAACAGTGAATCAATCAAGATTCCTGAATTAAACGATCCTATTTTAGAGAAGATTTATGAAGTTTCCGTTAAAACCTTAGAAGATTGTATGACTGACGTTTTTGAGGATGGCCCTAAGAGAGATAGGAGGTTATGGTTGGGAGACCTTAGACTTCAAGCCTTAGCCAACTATAAAACTTTTAATAGATATGAACTTGTAAAAAGATGTCTATATTTATTTGCCGGTATGACTGTCGAAGATGGCAGAATTTCAGCTAATGTATTTACAAAGCCATTTCCTCAACCGGATGATACATTTTTGTTTGAATACTCTCTGTTCTTTGGCGTATGTCTGTATGACTATTTAAACGAAGACTATGATATAAAATTACTGGAAGACCTATATCCAATAGCGAAAAAACAAATGGATTATTCTATCAAGTATGTAAGTGAAGATGGTTTGCTATTAACTGATGATAAATACCCTATATTTGTGGATTGGTCTAATGAATTTGATAAAACAACTTCAGGTCAAGCTATAATGATATATTCATTGAAGAAATTTATCTCCCTTGCAAAACTAGCTGGGGATGATTATTCAAAATATCAAAACATTCTAGACAAGTTAATTAATTATTCAAAAGATAAACTCTTCAATTCAGACAAAAAATTGTTTGTAAGTGGAGAAAACGAATATAATATAGCTAGCCAAGTTTGGATGATATTAGCTGGAGTATTTGATAATGACAAGAATAAGGAAATAATGAAAGAAACAATCAATAGCCTATTTCCAGTCAAAAATATAGCTACTCCTTATATGTATCATCATATAGCTGAAGCTATGTTTGTTAGTGGCTTAGAAGAAGAAACAGTATCTTTTGTTAAGGGTTATTGGGGAAAAATGATTTATTTAGGTGCTGATACTTTTTGGGAAGCGTTTGATCCTAATAATCAAGATTATTCACCATACGGTAGTCCGATAATATCAAGTTTCTGCCACGCTTGGAGCTGTACACCGGTATATCTAATAGAAGAGTATTTGTTATAAGGAGAAACAATGACATTTAGAAAAGACTTTTTATGGGGTGGCGCAACAGCTGCCAACCAATGTGAAGGAGCTTATGATGTGGATGGAAGAGGGCTTGCTAATGTGGATCTTTGCCCAGTGGGGGAAGATAGACTTGCAGTTATAACTGGCAGACAAAAAATGCTTGAATTTGATGATGACCACTTCTACCCTGCCAAGCATTCTATTGACATGTATCATAACTACAAAGAAGATATCAAGCTTTTTGCAGAAATGGGCTTTGGAGTTTATAGATTTTCTATAGCCTGGACTAGAATCTTCCCTTTAGGTGATGAAGAGACTCCAAATGAAAAAGGCCTAAAATTTTATGAAGCTATCATAGATGAATGTTTGAAATACGATATTGAGCCACTAATTACATTAGTTCACTTTGACTTTCCAATGCATCTAGCAAATAAATACGGTGGATGGAGAAATAGAAAAACTATCGAATTCTATGCAAAATTTGTTAGAACTGTCATAGAAAGATTTAAAGGTAAGGTTAAATATTACCTAAACTTCAACGAAATGAATGTTTTAATGGCAGCTCCATTTATGGGCGCTGGTCTGTACTTTGAAGAAGACGAAAATATTAAGGAAATCCAATACCTAGCTGCTCACCATGAGCTGGTGGCATCAGCAAGAGCTAAACAAATCACTAAAGAAGTTGACCCAGAAATAATGATGGGATGTATGCTTGCTGCAGGTAAATACTATCCAGCAGCCTGCAAACCAGAAGACGTCCTAGCTGCCCAAGAAGCAGATAGAAACAACTACTTCTTTGTAGATGTTCAATCAAGAGGTTACTATCCATCTTACATGGTCAAAAAACTTGAAAGAGAAGGCATCATGCCAGAAATAACCGAGGAAGATGAAAAACTTCTAAGAGAAAATACCATTGACTTTATCTCCTTCTCTTACTATACAACAAGAACAATCAGCGGAGATAAAAATGCAGCACTTGATAAAGCTAACTTGCTTGATACTATAGAAAATCCATACCTAGATAAAACCGAATGGGGCTGGCAAATAGATCCGCTTGGATTTAGAATAACCATAAATGAAATTCATGACAGATACCAAAAACCACTTTTCGTTGTAGAAAATGGTCTTGGGGCAAAGGATATTCCTGATGAAAATGGATATGTTGAAGACGATTATAGGATAGATTATCTTAGAGCTCATATAAAAGCAATGAAAAATGCAGTTGAGCTTGATGGAGCAGATATTCTTGGCTATACAACTTGGGGTCCAATAGATCTTGTTTCTGCAGGAACGGGAGAGATGAGCAAGCGTTACGGATTTATCTATGTTGACCGTGATGATTATGGTGAAGGGACTCTTAAGAGAAGCAAGAAGAAGTCTTTTGATTGGTACAAGAAGGTAATCGCCTCTAATGGAGAAGATTTGGAGTAATTTATGTATCTTGTATTTGATGTAGGAGGAACTAACACAAAATATGCCTTGATGGATGATCATGCGAATATAAAGTTTAAGGATAGGTTTTCTACTATCAGGACAAGCAAGGAAGAGTTTATAAGATCACTTGAAAAAGTTGTGGAAATATATAGAAATGAGATTGATTCTATCGCTCTTTCAATGCCAGGATTTGTTAATTCCGATACAGGTTTTATGGTTAACGGAGGAAGTCTTGATTATATTAAAAATTGGAATATAGTCGATGACTTGTCTGAGAGATTTAACATGAAAGTATCTGTGGAAAATGACGCAAAATGTGCAGCGCTTGCAGAACATTGGAAGGGAAATATTAAAGATTATAAAAATTGTGTGGTTATAGTACTTGGCACTGGTGTAGGTGGGGCTATTATAATTAATGATGAAATCTACAAGGGCAGAGATTTGACTGCCGGGGAGTTTTCGTTTATCCTTTCTAATATGGATTCAAATAAAGAAATTTCCGATGCTATAGGTTGGAATATAAGCGTTCCTAATATGGTGAAGAATGTATCTGAAAAACTTAAACTTAATAAGGAAAATTCTAATGGAGAGTATATTTTTGAACTAGCTAATAATGGAAATGAAGTTGCTTTAGAAGAAATAAGGAAGTATATGTCAAAGCTTGCGTTTTTAATCTATAACCTCAATTTCATTATAAATCCTGATATTTTCGCCATTGGTGGAGGTATTAGTAGGCAAAGTTTAACATATAAAATATTACTAGAAGAAATAGATAAAATATATGATTCTATAGGCTTTGACCTTAAAAAGCCTGACGTGATAAATTGTAAGTTTTTTAATGATGCGAATTTGATTGGTGCATTGCACAATCACTTGAAAAAAATCTAGTATAGAAATAGACCTATCAATTGGTAGGTCCATTTCTATTTTAATTAAAATTATTTCCTAATAAATTTTCCATCACCTTTTCCGAGGTCTGACCTATCTTCAACGAATCTTTCTACGGTCATATGGAGATCGTATTTATCGCGGAGATTTTTTATTGTCTTCATCATGGGTGATGCATGGTGCTTGTCTAAGCTTTCTTGGTCTTTCCACCTATCTATCAGAAGAAGGCAGTTTGGATTTTCTAGGGAAATGTAATATTCATAGCTTATGTTACCTGACTCTTTTCTGATTTCATCAACTGTTCCACTTTCTATCATTTCTTTAGCAAATTTCTCTACCATCCTATTTTCGCCATTATATTTTATATTAATTATAAGAGACATGATTTATCCTCAGATTAAAGATCTATTTAGCAAAATCAGAAAGCTCAACAAAAACAGGCATGCCATTTTCGTATCTTTGCTCTACTTCTCCTTGGATAAGAGGGAGGGCGTAGGCTGTGATTTTTTCTCTTAGGATTTTTCTATCCTTAAGCCAGGCTTCTGGGATTTTCATTTCCTTGTTGGCTATTAGGTCTGGTTCTACCTCTGTGTAGAAGACTTCGTAGGATTTTCCTTCTTTTCTTCTAAGAACTGGGATTAGATTTGTCTTATCAAGACCTAGCTTTAAGGCCAAGTAGCCTAGCTTAAAGGCTTCGTCTGCATCTGTTTTTGAGATGTGATTGGAAGTTCTTTGGACTATGTTTAGCTCCACTGCCCTTGATTTAACGTCGAGTTTATCTCTCAGATAGTCTGCAAGTCTTTGGGCAACACCACTTACTATAGGGTGGTTGAAGCCATCGTCACTATTGGAAAACATAGGCTTATCAAGGTAGGAATCTGTGTCACGGAAGCCTTCTGCCATAGCTATGATGAGATTTTTTTCTGTCTTTAGCTTTTCCTTGACCTCTTCTTCAATTTCCTTTAGGGACTTGCTCTCTTCTGGGACGTAGACTAGATTGACAAGCTCTTTGTGATAGCCGTAGTCAGCTAGAAGGGATGAAGCAGCAAGCCAGCCTGCGTGGCGACCCATTATTTCTACTATAGTTACAGATTCGAGATCGTATATATCGACATCGGCCCTGATAGTCCTTAGGCTTTGGCATATGTATTTGGCAGCAGATCCAAAACCTGGGGAATGATCCATACCATTGAGGTCGTTGTCTATGGTCTTTGGACAGCCTATAACATTAATTCCTTCAATATTATTAGATAAAATATAGGTGTTTAGCTTCTTTACTGTATCCATTGAGTCATTTCCGCCTATGTAGACAAAAACATTTATTTCTTTTTCTAGTAAAATATCGAAAATCTTCTTGTAAATATCATCGTTGAGATCTTCGGCAAGCTTGAACCTGCAAGATCCTAGGATAGAAGAAGGACGAGCCATAAGCTTTTCCTTAACCCCCTCTCTAACAAACTTTTTCTTATCGACTTCTAGGATATCTTTTTTGATAATTCCCTCAATTCCATGAAGACTTAGGTAAATGTTGTCGAAATTATTATCAAGGGCTCCCTGGATGACTCCAGCAAGAGATGAGTTGATAACACTGGTAGGCCCACCTGATTGGGCTATGATACAATTCATAAATTACTCCTTTTACTTAAACTCACTACTAGTATACAGAATTTCTTCCTATTTTGAAAGTCTTCTTATAAAATAAACTCTTCTATATAGGAGGCTATCCCGTCTTCGTTGTTGGAAAGAGTTACATAATCGGCAATTTCCTTTATTCCCCCTACGGCATTTCCCATAGCAACACCGACTCCTGCAGCCTCAATCATAGAATAATCATTCATCTCATCTCCGAAGGCTATGGTGTTTGCTGGGTCGGTTTTGTAATAAGCGGCAATTTCTATAAGGCTCTTTCCCTTATTGATTCCCTTTGGCATAATCTCATAATACCAAGGAGTTGACTTAACTTGCGTACTTACATCGCCGAATTTCTCGTAGATTTTCTGTGATGGAGGATCAATCCTTGAAGGATCCTGGGAAAGAAGGATATTATTTGGCTCAAAGTCAATATCATCTATCAAATTCTCCCTTAGGACAATCTCCATATTATTCATACTAGCAGTCTCATGAAGCCAATATGTGTCCATACTATTGGTAAAAATCTTTCCCTCGTTGTAAATCATTATATCTATATCGAGATCCCTAATAAAATCGAGAAACTCCTTCATAAAATCAAGGCTTAGAGTGTGGTTAGTTATAATCTCTCCTGTATGATAATCGGTAATCCTTCCTCCATTAAAGTTTGACAGAAAGCCTCCATACCTATCAAAATCAAGTTCTTTGGCTATAAACTCAGTCCCAGAATAGTCCCTCCCAGAAGCGATAACAAGCTTATGGCCGGCCTCCCTAAGCCTAATCAGACTATCCTTAGTCCTTTGACTAATCTTCTTATCATCATTAAGAAGAGTCCCGTCAACATCGATTGCAATAATCTTTTCCATATCAATTCCTTTCTTTTCTATTATAATTATAAGATAAATAAAAAGAAAGTCCAAAGATGGCTATAAGAAAACTAATAGGGAGGAAAGGAGATCCCTCGACTGCGTTCCACTAGGCCCGAGATAAGAAGGTGAGAAACGAATCGAATAAAACTCATGAGAACCCTCACGAGAAATTGTAAAATTATAATTATTTTAAAATCCTAATAAAATAATATCGTACAATTACCGCCATCTCGAAGGAGGTACGACTGAGAGATCTACAGTCTATGATAACATGTAGATATAATAGTTCAAGTTATCTACGTAAATACATAACTAACAAAACCTCCAACCAAATGCGTCCCAAGGTTCTGTAGACCTCTCACGTAAAGTTCGAGGTGGCTTAATGGAGAATTTTAATAAAAAATACAGAATATTATTAGAGATATCTCGGCTACGCTCGATGGTAGGTATAATTAATAGATCTCTTGACAAGCTCGAGATGCCACCTTCGGTGTTAGTTTGCGGGCTCAGAGACAAGTCCTTCCGGCTCTTAGAGGATAGCAGAGCTTGCCCTTTATCTTATTAACTTTGAATAATATTCAAAGTTCTTTTATCCTTTGTTAATATGAACAAAGGATACTACACTATTTTGCTTTGCAAAACAGTGGTCCATGACGAGGGCTAGCTCGATTAAGTGCTGCCATCATCTCACTCGTTCGCTGTGGCCAGGCCCATTAGAGATAAGGGGGGTGTGATACGAATTAAGTAAAATCTAGAATCACCCCACCCTTGCTTCGACCGAAGTGGATAAACCTCTTGAGATCTTTCGACTTCACTCCACTAGGCCCGAGATAAGAAGGTGAGAGACGAATCGAATAAAACCCAGGATGACCCTACCCTTACTTCGACCGAAGTGGAGAAGTCTCTTAAGAGCTTTTGTAATTGCTTAAATATTAACTATCTTACATAATTGTAATTTGTAGCAAATAACAATATTAGAAATTTATTTTCTCTTTCTTTGCTATAAAATATAAGGGTGACAAACTCCTCACATAAGAAAACAAAAGTAGAGGGAAAATGTTTGTGTGGAGGTTTAAGCTGTAATTTCTTATAATAATGATGAAGGGTGATTAAATGATTGAAACAAGAACTAAAGATATATTCGATTATCTCACAAGTGATTATGGATTTCATAGTTCGGAGGAAATAGGAGAAGAATTGGAGTTAAGCTCCAAAACTGTTCAAAAAGAAATCGGAATACTAAACTCATTAATTAAAGATAAGGGGGCGATAGTAGAATCAGAATCTGGAAAAGGATATCAATTTAGAATTTTAGATGAAGATAAGTTCAAGAACTTCTTGAAGCATGATTGGTACAAATATGCATACTTCCATCAGGAAAATCCTAACAAGGATTTTAGGATAGAAAGCATAATGAAGCTCTTTCTTTTTTCAAACTCCTTCATCAAACAACAAGAGCTAGCTGATATGTTTTATGTATCCCTATCTCAGATTAACAAGGATATCAAAAAGGTAAGGAAGCTCCTTAAAGCTTATAATATCGAGCTAATAAGCAAGCCCTACTATGGGATGAAGATTAAGGGAAGTGAAAAAGACATAAGGCTTGCCATAAGAAATGAAATTGGAGAAGACCCTGCTATCTTTGCTAGGGATAGTGACAAGGAACTTTTCACGCGAATCCAAGCTATAATTGCAGATGTAGATTTCCCAGAATCTTTCTATATGCCTTATGCCAACTTCAAAAACTTAGTTGTTCATATCTATATATCTATTCTTCGCATCAAAGAAGGAAAATATATAGACTTATCTGATGAACTTTCCAAGAGAGTTATCTCCTATGATGAATTTAATATAGCAAATATGGTAGTCAAAGAATTAAGCAAAAAGCTAGACCTGACATTTCCTGAAGACGAAATTTTATATCTAACCATGCATCTCATAAGCAAGAATGCTGTTACAAATTATGAGAAGGTCTCTCCGGAGATATCAGAGCTTGCCCAGAAAATGATTGATGAAATCTATAAGGTTAGTAAATATGACTTTAGATCAAATATCGATCTCTTTTTTGCCTTAGCCCTCCACCTAGGACCTCTAATAGAACGACTTAGATATGGGCTAACCATGAAAAATCCTATACTAAATGATATCAAAGATAATCAAATAGCCTTTATGCTCGCGACCGTCGCTACAAAGCCAATAAACGAGACCTACAAGACAAGAGTCTGTGATGATGAAATAGGTTATCTTGCACTTCACATAGCAAGTGCTATGGAAAACAACACCTATCTTAAAAGAAATATACTAGTAGTATGCGGTTCAGGAAACTCATCAGCTCAAATAATGAAGACTCAAATAGAAAGAAAATATAAAGAGCAAATAGATAGCTTGACTCTTACAGACTTAAGCAAGGTCGACCTATACAATCTAGATAATTTCGACTTTATAGTATCATCAGTTCCAATCAAGCAAAAGACTGACACACCGATTGTCTATGTTGATGTAATATTTAAGCAGAAGGATTTTATGAAGATCAACGATGTCTTCAATGTAGATAATTTCACAGAAATTAATAGGATTTTCGATAATTCTATACTAATAAGAGATATGGACATAAAAGACATGGATGCTGCCTTGGACATCTTATCTGACATTGTATCAGCTAAGACTGGAATTGATAAAGCGAATATAAAAGAGCAGTATCTCAAAAGAGAAGAGATGGCCTTTACCTCATATGGAAATGTAGCTCTACCTCACATACTTGATCAAGTGGAAGGCGAAAGCTTCTCCATAGTTTTGATTCCAAAAAATAAAGTCAAATGGAGTGATGACCGTGTCAAAGTAATCTATTCTCTAATAATTGGAAATACAAGAGGAGATTTGAGCTTATATTATGACAAGCTAGGTGACTATCTTAACAGTGAAGATCTAATAGAAAAATCATCAGAAGCTAAAAATATAGGAGAATTTAAGAAAATATTTTGGGAAGGATAAGTAAATGGATAATGAAAAAATGTATGAAGTAGCCTTTCAAATAATAGTCCACGCAGGAGAATCCAGATCGCTATCAAGTGAAGCTATGGATGCCGCAGAAAACTATGATTTTGAAAAGGCTGAAGAATTGTTAGAGAAGGCAAATGAAGAATTTTTAGAATGCCATCAAATACAAACAGATCTTTTGACAGCAGAAGTAAACGGTGAGGAGAATGAAATAAATATAATATTCATCCACTCACAAGATCACCTAACAATGGCTACAATGGCTATGGAAAATGCTAGAAGAATGATAAAGATTTATAAAAAATTAGAAAAATTGGAGGAAAAGAAATGAAAAAAGTTATGTTATTATGTAATGCAGGAATGAGCTCTTCTATGATGGCTAAAAAGGCTAGTGAATATCTAGAAAAAAATGGATATGATATTCATGTTGATTCTACAACAACAGCTGATGCTGAGGATGTGTTTGCTAATCCTGAATATGACATGGTTTTAGTAAGTCCACAAGTTAGAATGTTCTTTAATGAATATAGCCAAAAAGCAGCTAAAAATGGAAAAGAGATCGCTCAAGTAGGATTTGACGCTTATTCTCCAACATCAACAGGTGTTTCAAAAATGGCTAAATTAATTACAGATAAATTGGCTTAGGTGATAAGATGAATAAGTTTTTGTGGGGCAATTCAACTTCTTCAATGCAAACCGAAGGAGCTTATGATGAAGGTGGCAAGGGTCCATCTGTTTATGATATAAGGGAAGCTACAGAAAATACAAGTGATTGGAAGGTAGCTATAGATGAATATCATAGATATGAAGAAGATATTAAACTTATGGCAGAAATGGGAATGAACTGCTATAGGTTTCAAGTATCTTGGTCGAGAATATTTCCAGAAGGTGAAGGAAAAGTAAATGAAGAGGGCTTAGAATTCTATGAAAAGTTGATAGATAAAATAATAGAATATAATATAGAGCCAATGATATGCCTATATCACTTTGATATGCCCCTAGCTTTATATGAGAAATATGATGGATTTTCTTCAAGGCATGTAAAGGATGAATTTGTAAAATATGGGAAAATTCTTGTTGATAGATTCCATGAAAAAGTAAAATATTGGATAACTTTCAATGAACATAATCTTTATGCCATGGATATGGGTTTTAAGATTGCTGGTAGTAAGAAAGAACATACATTAGAAAATATATATAATATACAACACTATACTCTTCTTGCTCATGCTGAAATTGCTAATTATATTCATGACAAATACGAAGACTTACAAATTGGAGGCATGCTTGCCTATAGCCCTTACTATCCAGCAAGTTCGAAGCCAGAAGATGTTCTTATTGCTAACCAATATGATAGATTTTTAAGTAAATTATATACTTCTGTATTTACAGGAAAAAACTATCCTAAGTTTTTCACCAATTATCTAGAAAAAAATATGATAAATATTGACTTTACTTCTGAAGATTCACAGATATTCAATAGATTAAAGTCTGACTTTATGTCATTTAGTTATTATCAATCAACAACTGTGAAGGCTAATGGCAGAGATTTCAATACTTTAGAGATGGATCAAGTAATAGATAATAAATTTGTTGATAGAAGCGAGTGGAATTGGGAAATTGATCCAATAGGATTAAGGATATCAATGGAAAATATATATGCAGATTCTAATATTCCAGTTTTCATTATAGAAAATGGTTTGGGAGTTAGAGAAAAGTTACCTGAAGATGAGTTTATTGAAGATGATTATAGGATAAAATATCATGATGATCATATAAGAGAGATGAAAAATGCCATGAAGAATGGTGTTGAATGTATAGGGTATCTTGGCTGGGGACTCATTGACATACCTTCCTCATCAGGTGATATGGAAAAAAGATATGGTGCTGTGTACGTGAATAGAGACAATCACGACTTGAAGGACTTGAGAAGAATAAAGAAAAAAAGTTTTGGATATTTTCAAAACATATTTAATCAAAAAATTTTAGAGGAGATAAAAAATGACTGAAACAAATAAAAGAAGCTTCATGGATAAGTTTACTGAAGCTGCTATGAAATTTGGTGCTCAAGTACACCTCCGTTCACTTAGGGATGCCTTCGCAATAATGATGCCCCTATTTATATTAGCAGGTCTTGCAGTATTAATAAACTCTGTAATATTTCCTAAAATATTAAGTGAAAGTACCTTGCAAACAGCAGGCTACTGGGCAACTTCTATAGCAAATGCAACCTTAAATGTTTCTGGATTAATCTTGTGTGGGATAATAGGTTATACTCTTTCTAAAAATAAGGGTTACAAAAGTCCATATACATGTGTAATGATTGCAATAGCAGCGCTAATAGTAATGATGCCACAAACATTAAAAATAGCAGCGACAGATGGAACAGAAGTTGAAGTTGGAGGTAGTCTAACTTATGGTAACTTAGGAACCTCTTCAATGTTTGCTGGTATTATTGTAGGTCTACTATCTACTGAAATATATTTGAGACTTTCTAAAATTGACAAGCTTAGGGTAAATATTGGTGGAGATGTACCACCACAAGTAAATGCATCATTTAACAATATGATTCCTGCTATGCTATCAGTTATTATCTTCTCTATAGTAAGTTTTATACTTTACTCAGTATTTAATACAGACTTAATAACTTTGATAACAACTATGATTCAAGAGCCATTGAGAAAAGTAAACACATCTCTAGTTGGTACAGTATTAATATATAGTTTCGGAAACTTATTATTCACATTCGGAATACATCAAACAGTAGTAAATGGAACAATACTTGAACCATTGCTTCTTGTTAATATGAATGAGAATATGGCGGCTGCAGCAGCAGGAAAAGAGATTCCTCACATAATTAACTCTACTTTTGTTCCAACTTTTGGAATGTTGGGAGGAACTGGTTCAACCATATGTCTACTAATTGCGGCATTCTTGTTCTTTAGGAAAAATCAACAATACAGTGAACTAGGGAAATTAGCGGTTGCTCCAGGATTATTCAATATAAACGAACCTGTTATATTTGGTTTTCCAATAGTATTCAACTTACCAATGATAATTCCTTTCGTATTGACTCCTGCTATAGGAATTATAATAGCTTATTTTGCAACAGCCATAGGTTTTATGAACAAATGTACAGTCCTTGTACCTTGGACAACACCTCCATTACTAAATGGATTCTTAGCGACTGGAGGAGACTTTAGAGCTATTATAGTTCAATTAGTGATAATCATAATTGGTGTATTATTATATCTACCATTCATGAAGATAAGTGAAAGAGTAAGTAGAAAACAAGCAGAAGCTTTAAATAACTAGATTTAACTGCCTAATAGATCCGTTAGAGATTTCTATTAGGCAGTTTTTATGAATAAGGAGAAACAATGACATTTAGAAAAGACTTGTAGTGGGTAAAATATATTAGCTATACAATAAAGATGTGGTTAAAGTCAATAGAACTTTGACTTTCCACATCTTTATGCATTAAATTATTGGGTGTTTTGTCCTAGCTTAGTTTTAGATATCGTTATAGGATAGAAATAGATAATCAAAAATAACAAAATAATTAGACTGGACTGGAAGTGTGTCTTTTTTTGTGATTGGTGCTGTATATATTGAAACGTCACTATTACGTTCTAGATAATTAAAGGATTTGTTTGTAAAAAGTATTACAGGAACCCTATTAATTTTAAGGATTTTGAAAATATGAGTCATATCCTTATTTTCTTCCTTATCGTAGTCGATAATAATTGCGCAGTCATTACTAGTAAGTTTTTTGCTATCTAGAATTTGTTGATTTATACTTGGTGTGTAGTTTCCTATAAGCTTTGTGTTTGATAAGTTTTGCGATAAGTAATTACAATAAATTGACGAAAGATCACTTCCGAAAATATTATATCTGTATGAATTATTTAAAATTGTACAAATCTTATCGATTTTTTCGCAGTCAAGAGTTCTAATTGTGCTATCCAAATAATTGATATTGGAATTAATTATTTTATCCAAAAGCGACTTACTTTCAGAGTTAGTTCTTGTAGTGCTGAAAATCATACTCTCTTCTGCGAAAGATAAATTCATGTCTGTCTTTAGTCTCTGGAAGTTTCTATAACCCATTTTTCTACTAAATCTCGATATTGTCGCTATTGATAGTTTTGTTTTTTCAGCTAATTCAGTTATATTATAGTTTATGACGTCATTTTTATTTTCTATAATATATTCAACAAGATCAGACTCGGATTTGGTTAAGTCATCACTTATTTCTTCTATTTTATCAAAAAAATTATTTTCCATATGTAAGTCTCCTATACTAATATGATATAAATTTTTCATCCTAGTGTCAATTAAATGTAAATAATTTTCTGAAAACGATTGACAAATGTAAAAAATTTACATATAATAGGATTATGAAAATCACGAGAGTATGTCTGGTGAAAAATATTTACAAGGATTTTTGTAACAAGAGGAGGAAAAGGTTATGATGGAAAAAATCCAAAAATTTGGTGGGGCTATGTATACACCAGTTATGCTATTTGCTGTAGCAGGTTTAATAATAGGTTTTGGTACCATATTTACTACACCTATTATTATTGGAGACATAGCTAAGGAAGGAACGAATTGGTACAACTTCTGGAATACTATTCTTGAAGGTGGATGGACAGTTTTTAGACAACTGCCTCTTTTATTTGTTGTGGGCTTACCTGCTGGTCTTGCTAAAAAACAACAAGGTAGAGCATGTATGGAAGCCTTAGCAATTTATTTAACTTTCAACTACTTCTTATCTGCTATTTTGGCTGGTTGGGGTCCTTTCTTCGGAATTGATTTTACTCAAGAAGTAGGGAGAGCAAGCGGACTTGCTAATATTGCTAATATAAAAACATTAGATATGGGTATGGTAGGAGCTTTATTAATTTCTGGAATATCAATATACATCCACAATAAATACTTCGATAAAAGTCTACCAGAAATCATTGGAATCTTCCAAGGAGCACCTTTAGTATATGCTATAGGATTTTTAGTTATGATACCAATGGCATTTCTTTCTGCGCTGATATGGCCTAAGGTTCAAAGTGCTATTCTCTTATTGCAAGGAGTAATGAGCTCATCTGGTATATTTGGTGTATTTACATTTATCTTTTTAGAAAGAATACTTATACCTTTTGGCTTACACCATCTGATTTATGCACCAGTTTATTATGACAATGTTTTAGTTAATGGTGGTATTAGACCTCTATGGAATCAAATGCTGCCAGAAATTGCAGGAAATCCTGCGCCAATTGTAGAACAAGCACCATGGGCGTCTTTTATGGCGACAGGTTGGTCAAAGATGTTTGGTACAATAGGAATTGCCTTGGCTATATATTATTGTGCTAAACCTGAAAATAGGAAAAAGGTAGCGGGACTAATGATACCTGTAGCTTTAACAGCATTTATTACTGGAGTTACAGAACCGATTGAATTTACTTTCCTATTTATCGCTCCAATGTTATTTTTAGTACATTCAATTTTAGCGGCTTGTTTATCAACAGCTATGGTTAAGTTCGGCATTGTAGGATCATTCGGTGGTGGTCTAATACAATCTGCTTCTGAAAACTGGATACCTTTAGCAAGCACTCATGGTAAAGAATATATCCCTATGATTATAATTGCAATTTGTGCTATACTGGTTTGGTTTTTAGTTTTTTCTTTCCTAATAAAGAAACTTAACGTTATGACACCTGGAAGAGCCGATGATAATTATAAGCTGTATAGCAAGAAAGAATACAAACAAAAAGATAAAAACAAGAAGATGGGTGCTGATAATAAGTACAGCGAATTATCAAAAGATATAATGTTTGGTCTAGGTGGAGCTGATAATATAAAAGACTTTACAAATTGTGTTACTAGATTGAGAGTTAATGTAAAAGATATCGACTTAGTAAAGGAAGATGGTTACTTCAGAGAAATAGGAACTTACGGCCTAGCTAAGAATGGAAATTCTGTTCATGTGATTGTAGGAACTAATGTTACTCATGTTGCAGATGTATTTTCTGAATTGTATAGGTCTGAAAAGGGAGAATTATATTCAGAATATAATAATACTAGCGAACAAGAACTTATTGATGAAAGCAACACATTCGCTAAAAATCTAGCAGATGAGATAGTAATAGGAGTTGGAGGAATAGACAATATTAATAAAATTGACTTAGATAATAATTTGGTATGCATAGAGACTTTAGATAAAACAAAAGGTCAAGATGAGAAATATTTTAAGGATTTAAAAATTTCTAATAAAATTGTCGATAAAAATTACACTTTTGATTTAAAGGAAGAATCAAAAGACGTATATGATGAGATTGTAAACAATATTTAAGACCAGCTATCAAATGTCAAGAGAAAATAAAAAATAATTAATCTTGTAATTTATGGCACGTCAAACAAGCCTAAAAATTAGGCTTAGAAAAACTAAATAACAATTGAGTAACAACTAAATATTAGGTATGTAAGCTTTGTTATCCCTTAAAACAGCAAAAATAATGTTAGTAAGTTTCCTAGCAACTGCACCAATAGCTGTACCATGAGCCTTACCCCTTTGTCTAAGTTTTTGATAATACACAGACAAAGCAGGATCTTTAAAGGCAGCAACACTAGCAGCAAGCCAAATAGCACGTCTAAGATAAGGAGAACCACGTTTAGAAATCTTAGTATCGGTAGCATTAAAATTGCCAGATTGCTTAACAGCAACATCTAAACCAGCATAAGCAACCAACTGATTAGCTCTCTCAAATCGTGAAATATCACCAATTTCTGAGAAAATAGCAGCACCTAAGACATCACCAATACCGGTGATAGAAGTAATAACAGGGCATAAAGAATTAATCATAGAAGAAATTTCATCTTCAATCTCAGCTATCTGATCTTCAAGAAAAGAAATTTGAGCAATAATCTGTTTGATTTGAAAAGAAAAAGACTTCAAAGCAAACTTAACACCAAAAGAATTAGAAGCCTTCTCTTGAATTTCTTTAGCCTTATCAATACCAAAGCGACCCTTACTACACTTAGACAAAAGCTTAGCAAGCTCATCAGCAGGAATAGAAATCATATCCTCAGGCAAAGGATACTTACTCAAAAGCTCCTTAGAAGNTAACACCATAAATATTAGAAAAAAGCGAAGAATACTCAGGGAAAACCTGATCTAAAATAGCAACAAGCTTTCTCTTCCAATCAGAAGCTTCATCAACAAGAGCAAACCTGAACCTAGAAAGATTTCTTAAAGCAAAAGTATCCTCATCAGAAAAATGAGAAACAGAAAACTCACCAAACCTAAGAATTTGAGCGATAACAAAAGAATCAACAGAATCATTCTTAGTCTGTCTAATATACATCTTTCTAAAAGCATCAGATTGAATAGGATTAATAACAACACAATAAAAACCTAAATCAATCAAGAAAGAATAAAGAGAAAGCCAATAATGACCTGTAGCTTCCATACCAATAATACAATTGTTAGAATCAATCGAAAAAGAGGAAATGCATTTCTGAAACTTCTCTAACCCCCTAATAGAATTAGAAAAAGAAAAAGACTCAGAAACAAGTTTCCCATCAGAATCAATTATTGAGGCTTCGTGGTTATTCTTTGCAATATCAACACCAATGTAAAACATAAAATCACCTAGCTTTAATATAAATTTAGATAGAGAAAGAACCCTCAAGAACTTTACGCCAATCAAACCTCGTTAGACATACAGCAACGAAATGTGCTATCCAGCTCATACTGATAAAGACGTAAAGAAGAGGCGTAACCCTTAATCGGGAAGACAAGCTTCAAGGAGGATCGCTACGACCTCTATCTATACAATTATTATCCCACAAGAAAGTGGGATTGAGAATAAAATGTAGTATCAATTACTACAACTATAATATACGAGGAGGATTATTGGTATGAAAAAACACAGTATTACTATAGCAGGTGGAGGATCAACTTATACACCAGGAATTCTATTGATGTTGTTGGATAATTTGGATAGATTTCCTATAAAAACAATCAAACTATATGATAATGATGAAAAAAGGCAGGAGAAGATAGGAAAAGCATACGAAATTTATGTTAAAGAACATCATCCTGAAATTGAGTTTATGTACTCTACAGACCCAGAAGAGTCTTTTAGCGATATAGATTTTGTTATGGCTCAAATTCGTGTTGGAAAATACGATATGAGGGAAAAAGATGAAAAAATACCCTTAAAATATGGTCTTGTAGGCCAAGAAACAACAGGTCCAGGGGGAATTGCCTATGGATTAAGATCTATTAGTGGTGTAATAGAGATTTTAGACTACATGGAAAAATATTCTCCAGATGCATGGATGCTTAATTATTCTAATCCTGCAGCTATTGTTGCGGAAGCTACAAATAGACTAAGACCTAATTCAAAGATTCTAAATATATGCGATATGCCTATAAGTTTGATGTATAAAATGGCTCATATGGCAGGTTTTGAAGACTGGAAAGATTTAGATGTAATGTATTATGGACTAAACCATTTTGGATGGTTTACAGATATTAGGGATAAAGAAGGTAACGACCTAATGCCCCTTATCAGAAAGAATGTTGGAGAAAGTGGTTTTGTTAAAGGTATAGATGGTCAACACTATGAACAATCATGGCTAGAGACCTTCAGAAAAGCAAAAGATGTTTATGAATTAGATCCTAACACTATTCCAAACACTTATCTAAAATACTATTTCTATCCAGATTATGTTGTAGAACATTCTGATATTAATCACACTAGAGTTGATGAAATAAGAGAAAATAGAGAAAAAAATGTGTTTGAGACATGTGATAGGATAATCGAAAGTGGTACTAGTAAAGGTGTAGAGTTAAAGCCTAATGCTCATTCATCATACATTGTAGATTTAGCAGTTGCGCTATCAAATAATACACAAGAACAATTCTTGTTGATAGTACCTAATGAAGGTTCTGTACCTAATTTTGACCCAACTGCAATGGTTGAGATACCTTGTATAGTAGGAAAATATGGTTATAAGAAAATATCTCAACAAGCTATTCCACAATTTCAAAAAGGTCTAATGGAACAACAAGTTTCAGTAGAGAAATTGGTTGTCTCAGCATGGGAAGAAGGATCATATAATAAATTATGGCAAGCTTTAACTTTATCAAGAATGGTTCCTTCTGCGAAAGTAGCTAAAGAAGTTCTTGATGACTTGATAGATGCTAATAGAGATTATTGGCCAGAATTAAAGTAATAAGTATATATTTTTAAGGGCAGCTTAGTCTGCTCTTAATTGCATTTATATAAAAAGGAGAAAAAATGGAATTAAATTCACAAAAATCTAGAGAAGTTGCACCTGAATTAGATCCCCTAAGATTAGGTATGGGATGGGAGATAGAGGATTTATCTAAGCCACAAATATATATAGGTTCGACATTTGGAGATTCTCATCCTGGATCAAAGCACCTGGATTCATTGGTTGAAATTGTCAGAAAAGAAATATTTGCTAATGGGGTCTTTGCTTCAAGATATTATTATACTGATATGTGTGATGGTCAAAGTCAAGGGACAGATGGAATAAACTACTCACTAGTCAGCAGAGAGATGATTGCAAATATGATTGAAATACAATCTAATGCTTTACAATTTGATTCTGCTGTATATATAGCTTCTTGTGACAAGGGAGCTCCAGGTTCTTTGATGGGGATGTTAAGATCAGACTTACCGTCAATATTCCTACCTGGAGGTGTTATGGCTGCAGGTCCTGAAATGCTAACCCTTGAACAAATTGGAATGTATAGCGCCCAATATGAAAGAGGAGAGATTACAAAAGATAAATTAACATGGGCTAAGCATAACGCTTGTCCTTCCTGTGGATCTTGCTCTTTTATTGGCACTGCTACAACAATGCAAATAATGGCAGAAGCCTTGGGGCTTGCTCTTCCTGGTAGCGCAGTTATGCCAGCTATAGGAAAAGAAATAAAAGAATATGCTAAAAAAGTAGCTAAGAGAGCTATCGAAATTGTAGGTGATGAGTCCATGAAACCATCCAGAATTCTAACTAAAAGAAGTTTCGAAAACGCAATATTGATCCACGCTGCTATATCAGGATCTACAAATGCCATGATGCATTTACCGGCTATTGCTCATGAGTTAAATATAGATATAGATGGAGATGACTTTGATAGAATTCATAGAAAAGCAAGATTCCTTCTAAATATAAGACCAGCTGGTAAATGGCCTGCTGAACTATTCTATTATGCGGGAGGCTTGCCAGCGATAATGGAAGAATATAAGGACTTATTATATCTTGATGAGATGACAATCACTGGTAAAACACTAAGAGAAAACTTAGAAGAATTGAAAGAAAACGGATATTATGACAAATGTCAAGCTCTTCTAGATAAATTTAATGAAAAATATAATAGTAAGGTACAGAAAGAAGATGTTATAAAACCATATGATAATCCTATAGGAGTTGAAGGATCAGTATCTGTACTAAAAGGGAATTTAGCACCTGAAGGAGCCGTTATAAAACATACCGCTTGTCCAAAAGAAATGTTTGTGGCTGAATTAATTGCCAGACCATTTGATAGTGAAGAAGAGTGCTTAAAAGCAGTCCTTAATCATGATATAAATAAGGGAGAAGCAGTATTTATAAGGTATGAAGGTCCAGTAGGCAGCGGAATGCCAGAAATGTTCTATACTTCTGAGGCAATTAGTTCTGACAAAGAATTAGGTGCATCCATAGCACTAATAACTGACGGAAGATTTTCGGGAGCATCAACTGGTCCTGTAATTGGTCATGTTAGCCCAGAAGCGGCAAAAGGTGGTCCTATCGCCCTAGTAGAAGAAGGGGATATTATAGAGATTAATATTCCTGAAAGAAAATTAAATATTATTGGTATAGACAGGAAAAAATGCGATAGGGAAGAGATTGATCAGATTCTGGAGCAAAGAAGAAAGAAATTAACTAAGAGAGAAAGTAAGTACAAGCGCGGTGCTATAAAGCTTTTGGCTGAGCATTCAGTAAGCCCAATGAAGGGTGCCTATCTCGAATTTGACGATTAAATCATTCATAATAGAAAAATTCATCTGACAGCAAGTGTTTTGCCAAGTACCCCATCTTAGAGTTTAATATCTATGATAATAATGATGAAAGTTTTATAGGATTTACAATCCTGATATTAGATTATGATTAAAGGAAGATGATGAGAAAAATTCAGACAAGGGACTGGGCGGTGCTTGGGCTTGCCCTCTTCCATACGACCCATATTGCTACAAATCAATTTGCCCCTAGTATTATAGAAGAGCTTGGTCTATCGATTAGTACGACCGAGATTATTCTAAGCCTTAATGCTATTAGTGCGACTATTTTCTTGCTTTTGGCGGGAGAGATTAATGAGAGAATTGGAATGAGGAAGTCTACTATCTTGGGGCTTTCTCTTGTAAGTCTGAGTGGACTTATCCCTCTTGTTTTTAGAAATGAACTTGCTATTATTCTAAATAGGTTGATCCTTGGAACTGGTGTGGGGATTTATGCGACCAATTCTTCGACTTATATAGGGATCTTCAATAAGGGAGCAAAGAAGGCTAAGCTTATGGGCTACAGAAACGCCTTCGAGATGATAGGCTTAATCATTGCTATTCTTCTTGCAGGTGTGATAGGCAAGGACGATTTGTATCTAAGCTTTGCAATTTATCCCTTCGCAATAATTCCACTCATATTTTTCTTAAGAAGTGTTCCAGACCTTCCCATATCCAAGAAGGAAGATTCGGGAAAGTTTAGGGCGAATAAGTTCGTGATTTTCTATATAGTCCTTTCCATGGTAGCTATAATGACCAATAATGCCATGAATTTGAGGTTTCCTACTGTCCTTGCAGCCAATGGTGTTTTGGGAGAATCGATTAGCCTATATACGATTTTCATAATGTTTGTGGGTATGGTTGGAGGATTCGCCTTTGGTAAGTTTTATGATGTATTTGAGAAGAAGTCATTAAATATTGCAATCCTCATGATGATTGGAGGAAGTCTTCTTATAGCTATAAGAGATGATTCTATTATTCTTCTAGTCCTAGGCCTTGCCCTTGCGACCTTCGCTCAGTCAATCTGCATATCCTATGCGGTAGGAGATTTGGGAAATCATATGGACCAAAGACATATAACTAAAGCCACAGGCATAATGTTTGCTGGAAACAACCTTGGGGCTATGGCTTCTCCCTTCGTTCTTGTTCTTTTCAAGAACTTGTTTAATACAGAAAATCTCACCAGGGTTTTTCTAGGCTTTGCAGTTCTTTTGGCCTTGTTTTTGATCTATGACTTAGCCTTCCTTAAGGAAAATAATTAATTGGACCCTGCGGGGTCTTTTTTGCTGTCGTATAATAATAGCAAGCGTTTTACTATAATATATAGAAGGAAGGTATAGGATGGATCTTAGAGAAATTCCAATTTTTAAGAATCTAACAGATGAAGAGCTAAGAGAAATAGATCTTTTGGGACAAACTTACGAGATGGTTTACCCAAAGGGCAGCCATATTTTCAATAAGGGTGAGGTCAAGGAGGACTTTTATTATCTAAAAAAGGGTAGCGTCAAGGTCTACAAGATCGATCCGGAAGGTAAGCGATATATCATTGCAAGCTTCAACAAACCGGCGATTTTTGGAGAGGTCTATGCTTATCTTAAAAAGCCCTTCGATTTTTGGGCCGAGGCCGATAAGGATAGCGAGATTTTCGTAATAAAGGACTTTAGAAAGCTTATTATGAGTACAAGTTCGAAGAATCTCCGCCTTAACTTCATAGATATCCTTGCTAAGAAAAGCCTCAAGTTATCCAAGAAAAACCAAATCAACTCCCAAGCCAATCTCAAACAGAAAATCGCAGCCTTCCTCCTTGATAATGAAGAAGAGGGAAAAGTTCATTTATCTATTTCTAGAGAAGAGCGGGCCGATTATCTTGCAACAACTCGCCCCTCACTTTCTAGGAGCTTATCTAAAATGGATAAAGATGGGCTAATTGAAGTTTCCGATAAGGAAATAAGCATCATAGATAGAAAATCATTGGAAGCCTTGATTTGACAAGTTAGAGGACTTACTTATTTATATATTGCTATGAATCCATAAGCTAGTGCCAGACTTATATCTATAAGAATCTGGCTTTTTTATTGAATAACTTCCTACTATATATAATATATAACTCTTAGTTCTTTTTGAATATCTTAGAATATAAAATTTTAAGAAAATGTGAAGATTAATCCTTGCAAAAAACTATGATATGTATTAAAATATAATTAGGATAATAGGCAATTTATGCTCTTGTGTATAAAGAGCTTACAATATATCGAAAATATATAACAAGGGGGATTTTATGAAAGATAGATTAAAAGAATTTGCTTTAAAGCTATTCGCATTGACTTTGGCTATAACAATTTCAGTTCCAAGCAATGTCTATGCTATTGGCTTGTCAAAAAACAAGAATAAGCAAATGCCGACATCCATCAGAATCGCTGATAATAGCGAATACGAAGATGAGTATGTTGAAGAAAGCGAAACGAATGATGACGCAAGTGACAGTATCGTTTTGTCTGAAACTGACAGGAGGGCTTATAAGATAAGCCATGAGGCAAGTCTAAACGATGATCAGGACGGAATAATCTATACTATAAAGCTAGAAAAGATCAAAGACACCGACCATGACCCAGAAAGAAAGATGACCCTTTCTCTTGCCACAAACAAGAACCAAAGCCTAAGGGACATTAATGTCAAGGAAGTAAAGGACCTATCAGAAGATGGGGCAAATATCGATTATAGTGAGGAGAAAAGCGACAAAGACGGTCTAAAGACTCTTGCTATCACAAGCCCAAGCGTTGAAAAGTCCATCGAATATGTCCTAGAAGCTCCAATCGACAAGAAGGCTATAGATACCAATAAGCTTTATTCATTTGACATGTCCATGGATATTGATGGCTATAATATCGACCTTCAAAGAATTTCTTATAAATTTATAGAATATGAAAATGAAGACGATCCTGATCTTAAGGAATTAAGACTAACTAGTGTCAAAGAAAAGGAAGACGACCTAAGACACATCGCCTACATCAAAGAAGATGAAGATGGAAAAGATGACAGGATTGTCTATACAGACTACATCTTATCCAAAGATAAGGCTGACGAAGAAAGCAAATCCTTAGAGAAAAACAAAATCGAATATAAAATATCCCTAGATAATATAAAGAAAGAAAATGCAGAAATCAAACTTGACTACTACAAGGCAGGTGAGAAAGGATTTGAGATTCAAAGAGAATTCTCAACTAATATTCCTTACCAAGAAAAGATTGACCTAGATGTCCCAGCAGGATATCTCCTAAAACTTAGCCTAGTAGGAAGGGTAGACAAGAAAAACACCAAGACCCAAAACTACGGGGTAAACGGAAGAGCTGTAAAGAGCCCACGATTCGTTAAGGAAGAAGAAAAGTCTAACGAAGAAGACGACGAAGACCGTGCGGAAAAGACTGAAAATAAATCTAAGGAAGAAACTGAGGAAAAAAAGGCTCAAGATAAGAAAGAGTCACAAGAAAAGCCTAAGGCAGAAGAAAATAAAAAGACTGAAGCCGAAAAGAAAGATGACTCAGATAAGAAGGCTGAGAAAGAAGAAAATAAATCAGCCAATAAAGAAGATAAAAACACTAAAGAAACTAAGGCAGAAGATAAATCTGAAGGAAAAGAAAAATCCTCAGAAGAAAATAAGACTCAAGAGTCAAAAGAAGAAAAATCAGAAGAAGCTAGCGAAGAAACAAGCGAAAATAAGTCGGAAGAAAAGCAAAAATCAGACTCTTCTATCAAAGAAGAAAATGCCGACAAACCAGCAGACAAAAACGAAGCTTCAAAGAAAGAAGAAAACAAAACTCCTGCCACAATAGAAGAAAAGAAAGAAAAGAAAAAAGAATTCGACCAACTAGTCGAAGACAGCAAAGAGGAAGCGAAGAAAGACTTTACAGCTAAGGACGAAAAGAAGGGCCTACTTGATGGAATAAAGAGCTTTTTCGGCCAAACTGACCTCCAAAAGGCAGATAAGGAACTAAAAAAGGCCCTAGCAGATGATAAAAACGGCCTAGAAGAAATCCAAAAGCTCCTAACAAGCTTTGGCGAAAAATACAATCTTTCTAGAGCAGACCAAGCCAAGCTTATGGATGACAATGCTCCTGCTATCAAAAAGCTAATAGAAAAGGACGCCGACAAGAACTTTAGACCACAAATGCTAGTGGCTGCTATGAGTGCGGGTAATCTTAATCTAGATGGTAAGAAATTTCATATAATGACTCGCTTTGATACATCAACAGTTCAAGGGCCAATCAAGAAGGGACAATATTTCAAGATCTACTTGGATAAAGCCCTTACTGTAAAAGAAGGAACAAGTATTGAACCAATAAAATACAATGGAGAAGTAATAGCAAATCCTAAATATAACCCAACAGACAATACCATTACTTACACTATAGCAAGAGATATCACAGAAAATATCCAAATTCCACTTGATATACCTGTAGACTACAATACAAATAATATAACTCTTGATGATAATGGAAACTTTACTGTTACAAACAAGGTATCAGGCCTTGGTGTAACAAATCCAAAAGACCTCTTGCCACAAAAAGTTGATATAAATGGAAATCCAGCAGGAACTATAATCGAACCTGGTAGAGACGATGTAACCCAAATCATCGAACCAGACGATTCGAACTACAAGGTAGACATGGATGCAGTAGCAAATCCTGTGATCAAAGATGGAAAACTTCAAGGTTACAATTGGACTGTAAGAATATCATCAGATACCGACCTAAGTAAATTAGGCTTTAAGGCAAACTTTACAACAGTCAAGGGTTCAGGTCTTGGAGAAATTAAAAGTAATGACCCAAGTGTAGAATTAACAGACCAATTAGAAAATGCCTTTGGTATCCACGACTCCAAACACCACGCACCAAAGGAAGGTGTAAGAGAAATTACCTACAATCTCTACACCCCAATCAAAGGTATGCAAGAAAATTACATGATGGATATTTCCGTTATTGCAAATGGAAAAGTTGGTGCGAAGAGAATCGTCATGGATGGTTGGCCACTTGAAAAGGTAAAAGAATCAACACCTATAAGAGCAGGCATCAACAATAGAACTACAATCCTAGGAGAATTCACTTCAGAATCTACTGCGAGGTGGACTGTTACAGATGCAGTATCAACTGGAGATGATAAGGCTGATGGTGAAAATGAAGCTGACACAAGTCTTCCATGGGAAAGTAGAAACCTTGGGGGAAACCAAACTCAGACAGGTGGACAAGTTGCTGTATACAAAGTAGATCCATCTACTGGAAAGATGGTTCAAGATGGTCCAAAGCAAACAAATGTTAAACCTATACCAACTAAAGGAAGTAATCCATCAGAAAATCAAGCTGTAGGAACAATAGCGGTTTATGAGTATACATCTGCTCTAAAAAGTCAAGAAGATAAAAAGCCTCTTACCCTTGGTGGAGTTGCTATTTCTAAATATGAAGATATAAATGTTGAACAAAACTGGAACCTAGACCAAGGCCTAAAAATGCCAGGTCAAACCTTAAAGGCTGTAGATTCAAATAATACTGATAAGGAATTAGGCTCTACAACAGTTGGTGAAGAAACACCAGGAGGACAAGCAACTAGAGATATAAGAATCCCAGATGTCAAAGTATGGAATATTGGAACAGATGGAAAGGCTACAAAAAACAATATTAAGATAGAGCAAACTTTCCCAACTGATGAAACATATAATGGAAAAGCTATATCCTATTACGAAAATCATAACTACTACGATCCAAACACAAAAGTATACAATATCCATAACAGGGGAACAGTTGAAGAAGTTCCAAAGATGGCAAGCTTTACTATAGTAAAAACGGACAAAAGTGACCCTAAGAAAAAACTTGCTGGAGCAAGATTCAAACTCTTAAATGGACCAGAAGTAGTTACAGATGCTAATGGTGAAGCTGTATTTAATAACATAGCACCAGGCACTTATACAATATTTGAAACAAAAGCACCAAATGGCTACAAGCTTAACCAAGAAAATCCAACAATCAATGTTGATAATAATGGTAATGTTAGCCTTACAGGTGGATCAGCTAGCATATCTGTAGGATCTAACCCAACTCAGACAGTTGAGCATGGTGGCTATCCTGATTACATGAATGCTATGCAATATGCTACTAAGGATGATAAAGGAAATGTTACAACCTATATCTTCCTTAAGGCCAACGAAGCACAAAGGGGTGGCTCTACAAACAAAGATACTAGGCTGAACCTTAGGATGGATAATGGCTCTATTTCAAATGTAGAAGTATTTGACGTAGACCCTAATAGCCAAAGGTCATCCCTTAAGACTGCCATGACCCAACAAAGTGCAGATAAAATGCTAAAAGACTTGGGAGGAAATGTTCTAAACTATCCACATACCTATCCGATTAATGGTAGTAAGGATGTATATGATCAATTCTTACAAAAAACTGGATATCAAGTAAGTCTACCAAAGGAAAGATTTGCAAGTGACTGGGGCTTCTTGGTAGAAGTGACTGGAACAGGTGACAGCCTATCCTATGACTGGTTGACAGATAATAATACAAAATATGAAGCAAGGCTTCAAGACCAAAAAATAGTTCCATCTACTTCAAATGATACAGATAAGGCGACAAGGATTACAATAACTAACGAAGCCTTTGAAACTCGTCCAGTTGAACTTACAAAACTAGACAAGGAAAACAATCCTGTAGCAGGTGCGACTTTTGAAATTAAAGATGCAAACGGTGATGTTATATCTACAGTGACATCAGATGATAAGGGTAAGGTATCTTTTGGCAATATGCCAGGAGGTAAATATATAATAGAAGAAACTGAAGCCCCAGAAGGATACGTAAAGTCAAATGTTATCTTTGAAGTAACAGTAGATGACTCTAAACAAGTAACTTATATACCTAAATTTAAAAATGGATCAGGTTATCCTGTAAATGGAGAAGACTACTTTATAAGAGATATAGAACAAAGCCAAGATAAGTTTAGGGCAGATGTTACAAGTGTAGAGCAAAAACTTTATGTAAATGATAAGGAAAGTGGAAGTATTGGTACAAGACCAGGTATCTGGGAAGCATATTTCCTTGAATCACTTTCATATACTGCAAAGATTCAGTTAAACAATTCAGCACCTGGATCTAGATTTTCAATACAATTTGATAAAAACCTAGATTTCACCCAATACTTTTCTGAATTTCCTAAGATAATGAAAGACGGAAAAGAAATAGCTGACCCTTACTTTGATTACACAACAAATAAACTAACCTATGTGTTTAATGAAAAATCAGAAGGTGGTCAAGCTACTGCAAATATTAAATTAGTTGGTATGATTCCATCAAAGTATTTTGCTCAAAACGATGGTACCTACGACTTCACAGTAACAGTAGCACCAGGACAAGATGGTTTAAATAACCAAACTATTACTCAGCCTATCACTGCTGACTACAACTTATACTATTATGACCCAGCTCGTGCTAAACCGTCTCAATCATACTACTTTAGAGATGTATATAAGGCGGATGATGGCGAATGGTATGTAACAGCTTTGGCATATTATAACCCTCACTACATTCAACCAGGAACAAATGATGTTCTTAACTTCAACTGGAAGTCTGTAAAACACTATACAGCAGGAAACTACGTCGAATGGTCAGGTGATGGAACAGAGGCTCCATATGACCTTACGGATGTCAAGATTTATAGAACAGCACCTAAGATGGGAACAATTAGGTTACCTGAACTTCAAACACAAAAGACGGTAAACTACAATATGCCCCTATCCTTTGGTGTAAGACCAGAACAAGATCCATCAACTTATCATTTAATTTATAGTAGGAATATAAATCCTAATCAAAAAATCACAAATGATAGGAATGGCGATGTCGTATTAAATTACGATCCTGGTAAATTAGATACATTTGGAAAACTTAAGGACAAGGGTCCTTTGGATATTAAGATGCCAAGTGTAAATAATAACAACAAAGATGGCTATATTATTGAACAGACTTTCAAGATTTCAGATATAGACAAGTTCAACAATACTTGGAGAGCCTTCAATATGGCAAACGGATCATTTAACTCAGCCTTTGTATCAAAGGCAAATGCCAATATAGCTATAGGAGACCAAACAGGTGGAGAAATTCCAAAATTCTACAGTCAAGAAGTTGGATTGTTCAATAAAAAATACACACCAGGTAATTTTAAGATTTTAAAATCAAACGAAACAAATAATGAAAAACTTTCTGGTGCGACCTTCTCCTTAACTGATGAAGATAATAATGTTATATATAGGTCATCAGGAGCAGATGGTATAGCAAGCTTTGAGAATTTAGAACCAGGTTCTTACACCCTAAAAGAAGAAAAATCTCCAACAGGCTTTATCAAGACTGATAGAAGATGGAATGTCGATGTAAGTATAGATGGCACTGTAACAATTACAGAAATTGGACTAAATGCTAGCGGTGGATCTTTTACTGGAAAGGATATAGAGATTCCAGTAACAAATAAGCCTACGGCAACTAAGTTTACAGTTTATAAGAAAGATGATCAAAATAAACCATTAGCTGGTGCAGAATTTAAGCTAACAAAACAAGGGGAGACAGCTGCCTTTGCTACAGGAACATCTAGAGATGATGGTGTTGTAACATTTAATAAAGAGCTAGCTCAAGGAACATATATCCTCGAAGAAACAAAATCACCAGCAGGCTACCAAAGGCTTGAGAAGAAGTGGGTAGTAGTAGTTGACGCTAATAACAATGTCAAAATCTATAACTATAATGAAAAGCAAGATTCTGACTCAAGTAACCAATATGAGAACTCAATATTATTCCAAGATAATGTTAATTGGGTTAATGTATCACAAAGACCTACTGATAAGTTTATACCAGGTGATAACAGACAAACAGGTTATCTAAACAATTCTTCTTACCCAAATAGGCTAGGTACTAGAATTGTCGGTATCAATAAAAATGATAACTACGCTATCCAAAGATATGTAATAAACCCAGAAGCAAATGACATAGATATCTACAATGCTTTAATTCATAGGGAAAAACTCTGGGATAATAATATGAGCTGGTATGCTGGAGATGAAGATGTCAAGATTTACACACTTGACAGACCAGTTACGACAAATGTAGAAGACATCAGACTATATTCTTATAATTCTACAGATATAACTGATAAGGTAGAAAAATCTTCCATAGCTTCTTCTTATAGCAAAAGGCTTCAATTAAACTTTAACTCAGAAAATTTACAAGACGAGAATGGAAATTCTTTAATCAAAGGCAAACCAATAATTGTCGATGTTAAGATTCCTTACAAATCTGAAGCTGGTGGAGTAGGTACAGGCATGGACCTAAACACATCACAAGGGCCATCATGGAAATCAGACTACTACGAACAAGTATCAGACATTGTAGTAGGAGATCCTATTAAGAAAGATAACATCACAGACGATATCAAAGGTTCTTATATAGCAGATGACTACCTAGATGTAACAAACGAAAAGAAAAGATATGAATTTTCTATTGACAAGGTAAATGAAAAACAAAATGCTACTGGTGGTTACGACGCAGTAACAGGAGCAACCTTCAAACTAGTAGGACCAAAGCCAAGCGAAGAAACAAAGTGGGCTTACTCAGATGATAAAGGAAAGGTAAGCTTTAAGGACCTAGTTCCAGGAGTCTATGATTTAATAGAAACAGGTCCAGCCCAAGGTTACGAAAAAGCCAATACTGATTGGACAGTGACAGTTCTTAAAGATGGTAGAATCTACATTAGGGAAAAAGATGCTTCTGCAGATACAGAAGAAAGAACTGCTAGCGAAGAAAAAAATTCCACATTAATTGTCGGAAATAAAGACATTAATAAAGTGGATTCAGTACTATTTAATAATAGGGCAACAAACAATAGACCTATAATAGAAGATGAAAACTCACTAGTAAATAGAAAGCTAAATTTCGGAAATGATAATTCAGCTATACCTCTATCAAATCCAATAAATCTATTTGCCTTAAGATCAGCGAATATATCTACCTTTGCTGATAATGGTTGGGAAGTTGTAGATAATACAAGCTCAACTCAACCTACAAAGAGAGAAGATGCTTCCGATTCAGCACTTGGACAATTAATAGATACTAAGATAATTGAGATAGACAAGTCTAATAATAGGTACAAACAGGTATTTATCTACAAAGAAGGTTATGCTAAGAAAAATCGTAACATCAAATTCCACAGAGCTTATGATAAATACAATATAAGTCCAAGTGATGTTACTACAAGAGTCTTCCAAGTGCCTGATGGTACTAGTCTAGCTAATATAAATCAAAGCTCGGATATAGATTCTATATCTGGTAAAAAAGATATTAGTTCAAATGTAAAATTTACAGCAGAAGGTACCAAGAAGATTCAAACTACAGATATTAACACTAGATACCCAGGCACTATCTTAATAGAAATTGAAACAAATTATAACGAAAACTATCCAATTGGTTTAGGTTCAAACTATAACTTTAACACTGCAGGAACATGGAAAAACAAATGTTGGTTAGAAAAATCATATGCTAATGAAGCTGGAGTACCAGTAGTAAAAGCCACTGTTAACCACACAATAACATTTGATGGAAATGGTGGACAATGGCAAATGAATCCAGTAACAGTTGAAGATGGTACTTTATACGAATTACCAGGATCTTCATTTATAGCACCAGATGGAAAAGAATTTGATGGATGGCTAGTGAATGGACAAAAGAAAAATCCTGGGGAAAGTATAACTGTAACAAGTGATTTAACAATTCAAGCTCAATGGAGAGATAAAGCTCCAGAACAAGCAACTGTTTCATTTAGCCCTGGAGAAGGTTCTGGCACAATGGCAGAGGAAAAAATAAATATTGGTTCTAACTATAAATTGCCAGCTAATGGATTTACTGCTCCAACTGGAAAAGAATTTAAAGCTTGGTTAGTAAATGGAGTTGAATATCAACCAGGAGATACAATTCCAGTTAATGCTGATACTACTATCACAGCTCTTTGGAAAGAAAAAGATTCAAAAACTTATAATGTAATAGTTCAAAACCCACAAGAAGGTGGAACAATTACTGCTGAAACAACTTCTGCAACAGCTGGTACACAAATCAACTTGACTGTTTCACCAGCTGAAGGTTATGAAATCGAAAGTGTAACGATGAATGGACAAGATTTAACAGCTGGTTCTGATGGTGAATACACATTCACAATGCCGGCGGGAGATGCTAATGTATCAGCAACATTCAATAAAAAAGATCCATTAGACAGCTTCAAGCCAGAGGAAGGCAAGGATATTTTAATAAGCGGTGGTGATAATACAGAAGAAGTAAAGATTACCAACAGAAAAGATGGTATTACTCCTAAGGTTATAAAGACTGATAGCTATGGAACAAAGCTTGAAGGTGCTACTTTTAACATCAAGAAAATGATTGATGATAAGTACGAAAAAGTAGACGATAAATTCCCAACCTTAAAAGGAACATCTGATAAGGATGGAAATGTAATATTCAAGGACGAAGATGGAAATGTAGTTAAGCTTGAAAAGGGCTATTATGTACTCACAGAAGAAAAGTCCCCAGATGGTTACAAGAGGATTGTAGCTCCATGGAAGATGGAAGTAAGAGATGATGGTGGACGTATGTATTCTGTTTACAAGGGTCCAACAGATACTCCATCAAGCTTTATAGATGATAATGAAAAGTCAAATGCAAAAGAATATAACAGCACTGGAGATATAAAAGTAAAATCTAGACTAACTTATATCAATCCAGAATCTAAGACTTACGTACAAAGAATTTATATTGATACTAGATCCTACACAGGTGGAGACTTCTTAAATGTTCAAATAACTCCAAAATACAAGAGAGAAGAAATTGATAGACCTGGACTACCTCCAGTAACTATTAAAGAAGGTGTAAAGACTGCCTATAGGACAACTTATCAATTAGTAAACCCAGAAGATAATGCAGATATTACTAATGGCGAATATGATAAGATTCTAAGAACTTACGACTTATCAGATCCAAACATGTCTATGGTTAATACTGCAAGGTGGAGACCTTTTGACTGGGGCTTTGATGAAGACCAATTAAATATTGGTAAGGGAGTCTATATAGTAGAAGTCGAAGGTTACTATGACGATGCTATTATAGATGGTACAGCTACTAACGAAGTGTATATAGACAAAAACTATAACTTCACTGACGCTCAAGGAAATCCAAGTAAGGATCCTATCAAGAAAGCTCCTTACAAGAAGGATGAGACAGAAATAAATCCTGATGATTATGGGAAAATTGACCTTCACGTTGACTTCTATCAAGGTAAGAGGGAATTTAAACAACTTTTATACCCTAGTGAAGATAATAAATTCTACTATGATACTGTCATCGGGGAAACTGGCAAAAACAGTGCTTCTTACCAAAAAGGTATGAAAGTATTGAGAGATGTCTATGAACAAGCTTTAATAAACGGCGGATGGACAAAAGAGGCTGCAAGTGATGAAGCAGAAAGATGGGCAAATGATAAGCCAGCTGGTCAAAAATACGCTAACTTTATCAGCAAAAAAGCTGAGTTAGACGAGATAATTTACGAATCAGGTAAGGTTGACCCATCTGTAAAAGTTGACCCTTACCTACACGCAGATACATCTGTAGACCTAAATCCTATTTATTCTTCAGATTCTGAAAATGAAGTTCCAAAAACAGGACTTGTAATCGAAAATGAAAAGGAAAAATACAACATCACCTTCTCAAAACACGGTCGTGACAATCCAGATGATAAACCTGACAGTCAAGTAGTAACTGAAAACAGACTCGAAGGAGCAGTATTTAAGGTTCAAAAACTTATTGGAGGAAATTACGAAGATGTCAAGGGTTCAACTGTAGCATCTGCCTTCAACGGTTACTTTGGTTTCAGAAACCTAGAGCCAGGTAGATATAGACTAATGGAAGTTCAAGCACCAAAGGGATATAGACCTATAAAAGAGCCCCTTCTAGAATTCACAATTGAAACAATAAGGACAGACTCTGGTAAGATTGTAGATCCTGGAACAGGAGACATTATAGATATTAAATCCATCAATGTTAAGTTCCCAGGAGATGATAAGGGTCAAGCTTTGACAAGCCTATATATGGCTGATCTAAAGGATGCTAACAAGAAAACTCTAATTGATAATGTTGATTCTAAAGAAATCAACATGGAAACAATCATCTATAAATCTGCTGAAGCAACTAGCGGTAAGCCGCTAAAAGAGTTAACTTTAGTTGTTTCAGATGGTAATGAATATGAGCTACTACAAACTAAGATAATTTCAGATTCATCTGGATTTGTTTCCCTAGAATATGAAGGAGCTACTGGAGTTTACCAATATGTTCCAGAAAAAACAACTTCTGTAAAAGATGGTAAGCTAGTTGATTTCGTAACAAGCGCTACTGCCAAAAACATGGGTAAGATAATAAACGAAAAACCTGGTAAGGGATCTATTACCATCAACAAAAAAGATGGTGAAGGAAATGCCCTTGCTGGTGCTCAATTTAAATTAAAAAGACTATCAAGAAAGAATACAGAAGGCGGAACTGGACAGGTTGAAGGAATTTATAACGCTAGTTCAGATTCTAATGGTAAGATAGAATTTAAAGACCTACCAATTGGTAACTATGAATTAGTAGAAACAAAACCAGCAGACGGTTACCAAAACAAGGGACAAATATGGAACTTCACAGTAGGTGGTAAAGACCTTGACCCATACAGTGGTCCAATCGCAAGGACAGGCTCTGATCTTACAGAAAAGATTAGCCTTAATAGTTCTGATATGGAAATCATTAGACCAGATAACGACCCTGACAAACAAACAGAAAATACAATCTGGCCTAACTCAGCTCAGTTATTCAGATTTAACAATGACTTTAGGCTAAATGATGGAATCACAATCAGACCTGGAGATTATTTCCAAGTTAAATTAAGTGACTACACTGACCTATACGGTATCTACAACAAAGATTTAATTTCTGGTCTGGATATATTCGCAGAAGGTGTGGGTACAATAGCCAAGGCAGAATATGATGATGCTAATGGCATAATAACCTACACATTTACAGAATATGCTAGAACCTATGAACTAACAGACTTTAACACAAGTATCGTAGGTCATATCAATAGGTTTAAATTTACAACATCAAAAGACAATGTTCCTGTAGGAATTAAGATGAATTCCACAAGTGCTAAAGATACCTTTAAGTATGTAAATGTAAGATTTGACCTAGGAACACACTACGCCGAAGCTTATGGAACTAGACCAAACCTATCTTCAAAGATAACCTACTTTGATAATAAGACAGGTGAATTTGAACACATCTTCTATCTAAATAGAGATCAAGAATTAATAAATGATGGTAGGTTCACTTATCTTCCAGCTAAGGGCGTTGAAAATCTAAATATGCAAGTATTTAGGGTAAATGATGCTTATTTGAGTGATACTAACCCAAATAAAGAAAACAATAAAAATGGTATATTACCACCATCTTATGCAGTAGATGTTAATAAACTTGTTAACAAGGGATATATTTACTTGCTCAACAACAACACTTATTATGGTGATGTATCTAAAAAGAATCCTGCGGTTTACTCCTTCCCACAAGGTTACCTGTTACCAGAAGACACTTATATAATAAGAGTTACAGGTAATATCAAAGATAAGACTGATACAGCAGACTATGAGGCACAAGGAAAGATCGACAGATACAATGCATACAATCAACCTTATATGGGTGCTGAAAGACACGATTATGTCTATGCCTTATTAAATAATAATAATGCTGAGGCTAAGCTTGAAGTAACAGCAACAAACCCTAAGAATGAAATTTCATTTAAAAAGACTGATGCAGAAGGCAAAGTCCTTGAAGGTGCAAAATTCGCCCTTGTAAAATACGACAAGACTTCAGCAAAATGGAATGAAGTTACTGGTACAGAAATGACTACAAAAGAAGATGGACTAGTTAAATACGAAAAACTTGCTCCAGGAAAATATGCCCTTATTGAAAAACAAGCCCCAACAGGCTACAACAAGATAGAAGGTCATATAGAAGAATTCACTGTAGATAAGGACGGTATAATAACTAGAGAAGTTGTTAAGCCATTAGAAGAAATATCAGCAGATAATCAAACTGTAAGGGAAAAAATCGCAAGCACAGTTCAAGGTCTAGCTGACAAGCTAACAGGAGATGAAACTCAAACTGTTACAGAACCTATAGGATCTGATCCAATAAAGGTAGTAAACTACAAGAATATTGAATTTGTAAAAGTTGACAGCGATGATAACACTAAGACGCTTCAAGGTGCAGAATTTGAAATTCACTACAAGGAAAATAAAGATGGCGACTATGCTGCCCTAACAGAAAAGAAAACTGTAAATGGAGAAGAAAAAGATGTAGCCATCACCGTAACATCTGGTAAATATGGTAAGTTCAAACTTCCAATCTTCAAAGATGGTTACTACGCCCTTGTAGAAACGAAGGCACCAGATGGATACTCTAAGATGCCAGGCTATATCAAAGAGTTCAAGCTTGAAAGTGGAAGCCTTTCAGTTCTTGAAAAGAACCCACTTAGGGCAAGCTTGACAAGAGGTAAGAAAGGACAAATTACTAGCCAAGTCCTATCAGTGGATAAGGATAAGAAGACATTCACACAGAGAATTGTAATAAATCCAAACCACGAAAGCTTGACTGGAATAAACTCTCAATCTTATCTAAGGATCTTAGAAAATGGCTGGAATATTACACCTAAATCTAATACACAAATAGGTGGTGGAGTAATTAAAGTTGCCCTTCTAAAGGCAGATCCAGGAGAAAATGAAAAGAAATCTCTTGGTGAATTAGAAGAATCTGACTTTAAGCCATACAATGCAGTTGAATACGGTATAACAGGCAATAACAATGGTTCAAGATATTCACTAAAAGAACTTCTTGGAAAAGGAGATGAAATTTCTGACGTATCAACAACTGACACTATAGTTGTAGAATACACTGGAACATTGGCTAAGGACACAACAAAAGTGGATCAAAAAGCAGAATTTATTATTAATAACACAATACTAGATACTGCTGACTACAGTCTTGATATAGATAGCTTATCAAGCACTGGTCCAATCTATGTTGATGTAGATAAGTCAAATATCACTCCAATACCAGTCGAAAACACCAAGGTAGAATACCCATTCACAGGTGGACCTGGTGTTTGGATTGGATTTGCGATAATTGGACTTATCGTAATGCTTGGAGGAGTTTTAATCTACACCAAGAAGAAAAAAGAGCCTTTAAGCTAATAGTCTAAAAAGACAAAGGAAAAACCCTAGATTTCCAAATATGGAAGCTAGGGCTTTCTTTTGCCTAAAATTAGGATTATTCTTTATGGTCTCTAGGAGCTAGGATTGAGATTAGAGCGAAGATGCCAAGGATAAATTGATACCAGAAGAAAGGAACAAGCTCGAAGGGAGCAAGGGCTCCTCCGGTAAAGCCTGCTGCTATGAGGACCTGGGCTGAATAGGGGATTATTCCCTGAAAGACACAGGAGAAGGTATCTAGGAGGGAGGCGCTACGCCTTGGATCAATTCCGAATTCTCTAGACATCTTCTTAGCTATAGGCCCTGAGATTATGATTGCTACGGTGTTGTTGGCAACGCAGATATCAGCTAGGGATACGAGGGTCCCTATGCCAAGCTCTCCAGTTTTAATATCTGTGG
This sequence comes from Anaerococcus marasmi, assembly GCF_900290195.1. Taxonomy (GTDB): domain Bacteria; phylum Bacillota; class Clostridia; order Tissierellales; family Peptoniphilaceae; genus Anaerococcus; species Anaerococcus marasmi. Next base: position 1,667,657 of record NZ_OLMF01000004.1, read on the forward strand.
CGAAGATTTTAATCTTGGAGATTATCCAATTGATTCCTCCCTCATCTGCCACCATCTTGGACAGGCCTCCTATAAGCATAGAAAGAAGGAAAATCTCAAACATTCCTGTAAAGCCTTCCCAGATAATTTGGGATATATCTATAATGGAGGATCCTCTTAGGAGCAAAAGAGCTGAGGAAAGTCCAATTGCTCCAGTAAGCACGACAAATACATTGACTCCCATAAGGGAAACTATGAGGACAAATAGATAGGGAATAATTGATAAAAGATCGTAAGTAAGGTCTGTCGGACTTGTCGTAACTTCCGGCGCTCCGAATATTAGAAGAAGGATAATAGTTAGGATTGCAGAAGGTATGGCGATTTTGGCATTCATCTTAAACTTATCCTTCATATCACAGCCTTGACTCCTGGTAGCTGCTATGGTTGTATCGGAGATTATGGATAGATTGTCCCCAAACATTGCTCCGCCCACCAAGGCTCCCAGCATTAGGGCAAGGCTTATACCGCTAGTATTAGCAAGTCCTACTGCGATTGGGCCAAGGGCGGTGATAGTGCCTACAGATGATCCTGTAGCTATTGATATAAAGGAAGCTATTAGAAAGACTCCTGCTGTAAGAAAACCTGCTGGGATAAAGGAAAGCCCTAGGGCAACTACAGAGTCTACTCCACCAGAGGCCTTGGCAAGGGAAGAGAAGGCTCCAGCTAGTAGGTAGATCAAACACATAATTATAATATTAGAGTCCCCACAGCCAGTAACTAGGGTATCAAACTTTTCTTCTATACTTCCTTTAAAGATAAAAAAGGCTACGATAATTGCGATAAAGACTGCTATAGGGGCAGGTAATTGGTAAAAGGCCATCTCGACTCCACGAACTTGAAGGATAAGACCTGTGATTAGATAAAGGCCTATAAAGACTAAAAAGGGGATCAAAGCCTTGGCTGAAATTTTATTATTCTCTTTCATAATATTTCCTCTCAATTTATGGTTTTTAACTTTAAAGTGATTTATTCTCTAAACACTCTAACACAAGTAGGTGGGAATTTCAAAATTACTTGAGAAATAATTTTTGTAAGGCTGTGTTTTTTCTTAATTATATAAGTGTCGTTTAAGGCTTGAGATTTCTCGTGAGATATCTCGACTACGCTACGCTTCGCTCGACGGTAGTTTTCGGATTCAGGACAAGCTTAGCTTGACCTTTATCTTATTAACTTTGAACGATATTCATCGTTCTTTTATCCTTTGTTAGTACTAACAAAGGATACTACACTATTTTGCTTTGCAAAACAGTGGCCCATGACGAGGGCTTCCTCGATTAAGGTCTGCCATTAATTCACTTCGTTCGTTGTGACCAGAACTATTAGATATAAGGGGAAAGAAAACGAAGTTTTCTAGAAGTATTAGAACGACATTCGACGTTCTTTTGACTTTTGTTTCTAAGAAACAAAAGTCACTGCACTATTTGTCTTTCAGACAAACAGTGGCCCACCAGGAGGGCAACCTTGCTTCGACCTTGTGGAGAAGCCTCTTGAGATAAATGTAGTTTCTTAGATATACATTATCTTTAATTATACATGTCGTCTTAGACTGTAGACCTCTCGTCGCTTCGCTCTGTCGAGGTGGTAACTCAGTGAGATGTATCAACTACGCTCGACGGTAGGTAAAGTTAATAGATCTCTCGACAAGCTCGAGATGCCACCTTCGGTGTCAGTTTGCGGGCTCCGAAACAAGCCCGTCCAGCTAATAGAGGATCTGAGAAACCTCACGCCTCATATTAAAAGTGCAAGTGATTAAAAATTTTCAAAAATAGTAATTCACACAATTATCGCCATCTCTAATGGAATTGTCATAGTGAGTATAGCGAACTAATGAAATTCCTTAATCGAGGCTTTGCGTGGCGAAGTGCAACTAAGCCCGCAAACTACCGTCGAAGGAGGTACGACTGAGAGATCTACAGGCTATGATGACACGTAGTTATAAAAGTTCAAATTATCTACGCAAATAACTAAATAACAAAATCTTAAATCAAGCACGTCCCAATGTTCTGTAGACCTCTCACGTATCGTTCGAGGTGGCGGAATGAGGAATTATTAAAAAATATAGCATATGTCAAAAGATGTCTCGACTAAGCTCGACATAAGGGAAGCGTGGTCGATATAAATTTTGATTTGCTTAAGATAAGGGGAAGCTCTATATATTTATTTGCTAAGCAATATATTATCGTCCCAAAGCGGGTATAATTATCTATAATATAGGAATTTTCTTAGAAAGGGGTACATATGAATTTTGAATATTATTTAACCTATTTTTTCATCTATGCCTTTATAGGCTGGATACTTGAAGTTTCCTTCAAGGCTATGAGGAGGGGAGTTTTCGTCAATAGTGGTTTCCTTAATGGACCATATTGCCCTGTATATGGCTTTGGGGCTGTAGCAGTCTTGTACTTTTTAAGCTTGGTGGATTCTTCTAACAAGATAGTCTTGTTGATTGCCTCTATGTTTATAACAAGTTTGATCGAGCTTATCACAGGATTTGTTTTGGAGAAGCTATTTCATATGAAATGGTGGGATTATTCTGACAAGGTCCTAAATATAGGAGGCTACATATGCCTTGAGTTTTCTTTAATCTGGGCTGCACTTTGCTTTATCTTGTATGAAGCAATCCATCCTCTAATAGCTCAATTAGTAAGCCAGTTTTCTAGAAATTTTCTCTTAGGATTTGATTTAATCTTTGCCCTAGTCTTGTTTGTAGACCTACTTGCTACTGTCAATATGATTTTAGGTGTCAACAAAAAGTTCAGGGAGATCGAAAAGTCTTCTGCTAGGATCAAGCAAGTTTCAGATAAGATAGGAGAGAGGGTCGCAGAGAGAAGCCTAGAACTTAAGGAAAGAAAAGAAGAGTTTGAAAATAGCGAGCTGGGCGAAGACTTCGATAGAAGAAGTGAGAGGTTAAGGCTTGAGCTAAAGAGAATCTTTGATAAGAAATCTGAGAGAAGGATTATCAAGGCCTATCCAAATCTTAGGGCGAGAATTGAGGAGAAACTTAAAGACTTGTAATTAGTATTGGGTATGAATCAAGAAAGGGGGATGTTCATGAAATTAAACGAGAAAAGAGAAATGCACTTTACTGACTTTAAAAGAAAAGACCTTGCCAAAAGAGTGGGAAGACTTTCTAGGATTTGCCAGAATCTAGATATTCCAATTCTTATCATGGTTGATGGTTTCGAGTCATCTGGCAAGGGCTATGTGATAGCTGACATTAGTAGAGAGCTTAATCCTAAATATTTTGACGTAGAAGTCTTCGAGAAGGATGAGGCTTACGACGATAAGTTCCCAACCATGAAGAGGTTTTTTGAAAGCACACCCAGAAATGGTCATATCAAAATATTTGCCAAATCTTTCTATTATAAGCTCTTTGAGGATATAGATATAAAGGAAGATCTCCTAAATGAGAGAATCGAGTCTTTGAGAAAGCACGAGAAGATGCTCTACGATAGCAAGATGATAATTGTAAAATTTTTCCTAGATGTAGATCAAAAAGACCAGAAAGAGCGTATCGAAGAGCTTAAAAAGTCCAACAGGAAGAGCTTTTATATATCAAAAGAAGACAAGAAGGAAAATGAGAACTACGAAGCCTACAAGGCCCATTTCGAGAAGGTTCTAAATGCAACAAACTTCGAAACCAGTCCTTGGCATATCATAGATTCCAATGATAAGAAAAAAGCTAGCAAGGAGGCCTTGGGTATCCTTCTTGATGAGATTAGTATGGGGATTGAAAGGGTCGAAATTCAGAAAAAAGACGAGGAAAACCAAGAAAGAAGTTACAAAAAACATGTCAAAATCCTTGAAAAAATCGACCTAGAAAAGACTATAACAGATGAAGAATATGACAAGGAGAAGAAAGACCTCCAAAAACAAATAAGAGATATGGCCTTCGAATACTACCAAAGAGGCATATCGACTGTCCTAGTTTTTGAAGGAGTAGATGCCGCAGGAAAGGACGGGGCAATCGAAAGACTTGTCAAAAAGGTAGATCCAAGACTCTACAAGGTAAATGCAATTTCTGCTCCTACAAAAGATGAGCTAGCCCACCACTACTTGTGGAGGTTTTACAAAAATCTAGCAGAAGACGGATATATGGGAATATTTTCTAGGTCCTGGTACGGCAGAGTCATGGTAGAAAGAATAGAAGGCTTCGCCAATACGGTAGAATGGAACAGATCCTACGAGGAAATCCTCGATATGGAAAAGGAAATCTATGATCATGGAAGTCTTATCCTAAAATTCTTTGTAACCATAGACAAGGACGAACAGCTTAAGAGATTTATGGCAAGAGAAAATACTCCAGATAAGCTCTACAAGATAACGGATGAGGACTGGAGAAATAGAGAAAAATGGGACGGATATATCGAAGCAATGAATGAAATGCTAGATAGAACAAATGTAGACTACGCTCCTTGGATTATAGTAGAAGGTAAGCAAAAGAAATACGCTAGAATTAAGGTAATGAAAGAATACCTAAAGGCTGCTAAGGCCCACTTGGAGATGATCGATAAGAAAAATAAGAAATAAGCATTATATATATAGAAGACTATTTTCGGAGAGTTGAACTTGAAGTAAAAATTCATTTAATTAAAATTTAATATATACTAATGTTTACCCTTATCTCGACTAAATGAGTGAAACGAATGCACGGAGAGATCTCGTGAGATTTCTCCACTCACTGCGTTCGGTCGAAATAAGGGTGATCTTAGGTTTGTCGACAGTCTAAGGCCAATTTTGAAGTTTATAAGAGTTAATTCGATATGGAATCTAGGTAGTGTTTTCTATATAATATAATAGTATCTATGAGCATATTAAAAAAACTTAAGAAAAAATTTGTAATTTATAATAATCCTAGTATATTAAAAAACAGCTAGTTAGAAGCTATGAGATATGACTACCGATTTTTTGTAGGTCGTTATTTTTTTGGCTTAAAAAGTGAAGAAAATACTTGATTTATTAATGTTTTTGAGGTAGTATATATAAGTGCTGTGAAGTGAGATGTTGCTTATGTTTTAGGCCAAAGGCATGAGGAAACTTTCACCTAGCAAGTTTAGGAATGATCCTAAGCGATTTCCAAATAATAGTATCAAACGCCCGGACGGGCGTAAAGAAAGAGAGAGGAAAAATGGCTAATCAAAAGATAAGAATTAGACTAAGAGCATACGATCACGAAGTAATCGACAGCTCAGCAGAAAAAATCGTAGAAGCGGTTAAAAGATCAGGAGCCGAAGTAAGTGGACCAATTCCATTACCAACAGAGATAGAAAGAGTTACTATCCTAAGAGCGGTTCACAAATACAAGGACTCAAGAGAACAGTTTGAACAAAGAACACACAAGAGATTAATCGACATCATAGGACCTAATGCAAAGACCCTAGATGCACTTAAGAAACTAAACTTACCTGCAGGTGTCGACATCGAAATTAAATTATAACTGTAATTAGGATGATTGAAGATAATCGTATCAATAAGAATTGATAGGATCATCAATCCGCTGTAATTAAGGAGGTACTCAGTGAAGAGTATATTTACAACAAAAGTAGGCATGACTCAAGTCATCGACGAAGATGGAGTTATTACTCCTGTTACTGTCCTAAAAGCTGACGAAAACGTAGTTGTACAAGTTAAAACAGTAGAAACTGACGGTTACAACGCAATCCAAGTTGGTTATATGGACAAGAAAGAAAAGAATGTAACAAAACCAGTAAGAGAACACTTCAAAAAGGCTAACGCTAGTACAAAGAGATTCCTAAAGGAAATCAACTTTGGAGATGAAACTCCAGAATTAAATCTTGGAGATAAGGTAACAGTTGAACAATTTGAAGCTGGAGACATAGTTGATGTTGTTGCTACAAGCAAGGGTAAGGGAACTCAAGGTGCTATCAAAAGATGGAACTACGGAAGAGGTCCAGCAAGCCACGGTTCAAAATCACACAGAGTTGCAGGTGCAAGAGCTGCAGGTTCTGACCCAGCAAGAGTTTTCAAAGGTAGAAAAGGTTCAGGAAAGATGGGTAACGAAAGAGTTACTGTCCAAAACATTGAAGTTGTTAAAGTAAGTGTTGAAGATAACTACATCTTAGTTAAAGGTGGAGTTCCAGGACCTAAGGGCGGACTTGTTCAAATCAAACAAGCTATCAAAGCCTAATTAAGGAGGAATAAATGCCTAAAGTAGATATTTTAAACATTAAGGGAGAAAATGTTGGTTCTTTAGAGCTAAACGAAACTCTATTTAATACTGAAATAAGCGAACATTCAGTTTATGAAGTAGTTAAAAACCAACTAGCAAATAAAAGACAAGGTACACAATCTGCGAAAACTCGTTCAGAGGTTCGTGGTGGTGGACGTAAACCATTTAGACAAAAAGGAACAGGACGTGCTCGTCAAGGTTCAATCAGAGCTCCTCACTACACAGGCGGTGGAGTTGTATTTGCACCAAAGCCAAGAGATTATAGCTACAAAGTTCCTAAGAAGCTAAGAAGAAAAGCATTATATTCAGTTCTTACATCAAAAGTTGTTGATGGAGAGCTAATCGTACTAGATGATCTTAAGCTTGAAAACAACAAGACTAAAGAAGCAGCTAGCGTACTTAACGCAGTAAATGCTGGCAAGAAAGCTTACGTTGTTACAGCTGAAAATGACAATGACGTATATAGATCATTTAGAAATATCGAAGGCGTAGATGTATCATCAGCAAGCCTTATCAATGTTTACGACTTAGTAAGACACAACAAGTTAGTTATCACAAAAGATGCGATTGCTAAACTTGAGGAGGTATTTATCTAATGAGATCACCTTACGAAATAATCAAAAGACCAATAATCACAGAGAAAAGCATGGAAATGCTTGACGAGAACAAGTACACCTTTGAAGTAGACAAGGATGCAAACAAACCAGAAATTAAAGCAGCCGTAGAAGCTATTTTTGACGGAGTTAAAGTTAAAAATGTAAGAACTATGAACTATACTGGAAAATCTGTAAGAACAAGATACGGATATGGTAAAAGAGCTGACTGGAAAAAAGCTATCGTTACTCTAACAGAAGATAGTGCAGAAATTGAATACTTCGATGGACTATAAGGAGGGTTTAAATGGCTATTAGAAAATTAAAACCATCTTCAAACGGTCATAGAAATATGTCTGTTTCAACATTCGAAGAAATAACAACAAACAAATCAGAAAAAAGTCTTACAGTTGATCTTAAATCTAAAGGTGGTAGAAACAACACAGGTAGAACAACTGTAAGATTCCGTGGTGGCGGAGTTAAGAGAAGATATAGAATAATCGACTTCAAAAGAGATAAAGATAATATCCCAGCAAGAGTTAAAACTATAGAATACGATCCAAATAGATCTGCAAACATCGCCCTAGTTGCTTATGCTGATGGAGAAAAAAGATACATCCTTGCTCCAAAAGGACTTAAGGTTGGAGATGTAATCGAATCAGGATCTGAAGCAGATATCAAGGCAGGAAATGCTCTTGAACTTAAAGATATACCAGTAGGTACAACAATCCACAATATCGAGCTTAAAGCAGGTAGAGGCGGAATTCTTGTAAGAAGTGCAGGTGTTGGTGCTCAACTTATGGCTAAAGAAGGAAACTTCGCAACACTAAGACTTCCATCAGGTGAGATGAGAATGGTTCACCTAAACTGCAAGGCTACAATAGGAGTTGTAGGAAACTCAGAACACGAACTTATCAGAGTTGGTAAGGCTGGAAAGAGCAGATATATGGGAAGAAGACCTCACGTAAGAGGATCTGTAATGAACCCTGTTGACCATCCACACGGTGGTGGTGAAGGTAGAACACCAATAGGTAGACCAAGCCCAATGACACCATGGGGTAAGAAAGCTATGGGTGTTAAGACAAGAAACACTAAAAAACAATCTGAAGCTTACATCGTAAGAAGAAGAAACGAAAAATAGGGGGATATAATGGCAAGATCTATAAAAAAAGGACCATTTGTCGATGATCATTTAATGAAGAAAATTGACGAATTAAATGAAAAAAATGAGAAAAAAGTTATAAGAACATGGTCAAGACGTTCTACAATATTCCCTGAATTTGTAGAACACACTATCGCAGTTCACGACGGTAGAAAGCATGTTCCAATATATATTACAGAAGATATGGTAGGACACAAGCTAGGCGAGTTCGTACCAACAAGAACATTCAGAGGCCACGCTAAGAAGGCTACTGAAGCTAAAAGTAAAATGAGATAGGAGAGAGTAATGGAAGTTCAAGCAATAGCTAAATATCAAAGAATTTCTCCTCTTAAAGTACATTATATAGCTAGAGAAATTAGAGGCAAACAAGTTGATGAAGCACTTAATATCTTAAAATTTACTAACAAAAAAGGTGCTAAACTTCTTTCAGACGTACTAAAAAGTGCAATTGCCAATGCTGAAAACAATAACGGACTTGATAGAAGTAATCTTTATGTCAAAAAAGCTTACGCTAACGATGCACCAACTATGAAAAGATGGCATCCAAAGGCTAAAGGAGCTGCATATCCAATACTAAAAAGATCAAGTCATATCGGCGTAGTACTAGCAGATATAGAAGATACGGAGGAATAAGATGGGCCAAAAAGTAAACCCAAAAGGATTTAGAGTAGGTGTTATCAAGGACTGGGATTCAAAATGGTTCGCAGACAAGAAAGATTTCTCAGATCTATTAGTTGAAGATTATAACATCAGAAAAATAGTTAAAAAAGAAGTATATGATGCAGGCATTTCTGATATAGAAATAGAAAGAGCAGTAAACAACCTTAAGATTACAGTATTTGCTGGAAAACCAGGAATGGTAATCGGAAAAGGTGGAGCTGGAGTTGAAGAACTTAAGAAAAAACTTGAAAAAGTTGCTCCTGGTAAGAGAATCATCATCAATGTTGAAGAGATCAAATACCAAGACCTTTCTGCTCAACTTGTAGCTGAAAATATCGCAAGCCAACTTGAAAACAGAGTGGCATTTAGACGTGCTATGAAACAATCTATCCAAAGAACAATGAGAGCAGGAGCAAAGGGTATCAAGACAATGGTATCTGGTAGACTTGGTGGAGCTGATATGGCTAGAAGCGAAGGATATTCAGAAGGAACAATCCCACTTCAAACACTAAGAGCAAACATTGACTATGGATTTGCTGAAGCTGATACAGAATACGGTAAGATCGGTTGTAAAGTATGGATCTACAAGGGCGAAGTTCTTCCAGGAGAAAAAGCTCAAAGAGAACCAAAGATGAAACAACCAAGAAACAACAGAAGAAGAAATAATAGACGTCCAAATAATAAATAAGGATATCGCTATTTAAAGAATTAGGAGAGAATTATTATGTTAATGCCTAAAAGAGTTAAATATCGTAGACAACATAGAGGCAGAATGAAAGGTTACGCTCACAAGGGTAATGAACTTACTTATGGTGAATACGGTCTTCAAGCAGTAGAATCTACTTGGATGACAGCTAACCAAATCGAGGCTGCTCGTCGTGCGATGACAAGATATATAAAAAGAGGCGGAAATATTTGGATCAAAGTATTTCCAGACAAGCCAGTTTCTAAGAAACCAGCAGAAGTAAGAATGGGATCTGGTAAAGGTGCTCCAGAATATTGGGTTGCTGTAGTAAAACCAGGTAGAGTATTATTTGAGATGAGTGGTGTTAGTGAAGAAATTGCTAGAGAAGCTATGAGACTTGCTGCGCAAAAACTTCCAATCAAGACAAAATTCATCCAAAGACTTGAAGTTACAGGTACGGAGGAATAAGGATGAAAGTAGCAGAAATCAGAAATTTATCAGACCAAGATTTAGATAAACAATTATATGATTTACAAAGTGAGCTTTTCAATCTTCGTTTTAGACTTGCAACAGGACAACTTGAAAATCCATCAGCTATAGGTTCTGTTAAAAGAGATATAGCTAGAGTTAAGACAATCCAAACAGAAAGAAAGCTTAATTTAAATAGGGAGGCTTAAGTTTCATGGAAAGAAATAGAAGACACGTACTTAAAGGCGTTGTCGTATCTGATTCAATGGATAAAACTATATCAGTTTTAGTTGAAGAAAAGATCCAACACCCAGTGTACAAAAAAAGAATTAACAGAAGCAAGAAATACAAAGCTCATGATGAACTAAATGAGGCTAAAGTTGGCGATACAGTTGTAATAATGGAAACAAGACCACTATCTAAAACAAAAAGATGGAGACTCGTTCGCGTAAGCCAAGCAGCAGAAATTGTTTAATTAGATATAGGAGATTATTATGATACAACAAGAAACTCGCATGAGAGTTGCAGATAACTCCGGAGCAAGAGAACTTTCAGTAATCAAAGTTCTTGGAGGAACTGGAAGAAGATATTCTAATATCGGAGACGTTGTGGTTTGTTCAGTTAAAAGTGCAACACCCGGAGCAGCGGTAAAAAAAGGTGCTGTAGTTAAAGCCGTTATTGTTAGATCAAAAAGAGGTCTTAAGAGAAGAGACGGATCATCAATCAGATTTGATGAAAACGCAGCAGTAGTTATCAAAGACGACTTAAGCCCAGTTGGAACAAGAATTTTTGGACCAGTTACTAGAGAGCTAAGAAGTGAAGGATTCATGAGAATCATCTCACTTGCACCGGAAGTATTATAGGAGGATTATATGCACATTAAAAAAGGCGATAAAGTCCAAATAATATCAGGTGAATATAAAGGACATGTAGGCGAAGTAGTAAAGGCCCTACCAAAAGAAGGAAAAGTAATAGTCGAAGGTGCAAATATTAGAATTAAACACCAAAAGCCAACACAAATGGGGGCTGAAAGCGGAAGACTCGAGAAAGAATGTCCAATCGATGCTTCTAAAGTACTTCTATACTCAGAAGAACTTAAAAAAGGTGTTAGAACTAGAGTAGAGTTTGTAGATGGCAAAAAAGTTCGTGTATCTACTAAAACAGACGAAAAATTCGACTAGTTCAAAGGAGATATTATGACAAGTAGATTAAAAGAAAAATATCAAAACGAAGTTGTTGGCAAACTTACTGAACAATTCGGATATGAAAATGTTCACGAAGTACCAAAACTTACTAAGATTGTTATAAACGTAGGACTAGGTGAAGCAAAAGATAACCAAAATCTTCTAAATGCTGCAAAAGATGAAATTGCTCTAATCACAGGTCAAAGACCAATCGAACTTAAGGCAAAGAAATCTGTAGCTAACTTCAAACTTAGAGAAGGTCAAGCTATTGGTGCCAAGGTAACACTAAGAAGAGAAAAAATGTATGACTTCTTAGACAAACTTATCTCAATTTCTCTACCACGTGTAAGAGACTTTAGAGGAACCAATCCAAACAGCTTTGACGGACGTGGAAACTATTCATTAGGAATCAAGGAACAACTAATCTTCCCTGAAATCAAATATGATGATGTAGACTTCCTACACGGTATGGATATCAGCATAGTTACTACAGCTAAAACAGACGAAGAAGCAAAAGCATTCTTAGAATTAATGGGAATGCCATTTAGAAAATAATTAAGGAGCAAAAATGGCTAAAAAGTCACTAAGAGCTAAACAACAAAGAAAACAAAAATTCTCCACAAGAGAATATACAAGATGTAAACTTTGTGGAAGACCACACGGCTACTTAAGAAAGTATGGAATCTGCCGTATTTGCTTTAGAGAACTTGCAAATAATGGACAAATTCCAGGAGTAAGAAAAGCAAGCTGGTAATTAAGGGGGAATAATATTATGATGACAGATCCAATAGCGGATATGCTAACAAGAATCAGAAATGGTAACAAAGCAAACCATTCAAAAGTTTCATTACCATCTTCTAATGAGAAAAAAGCTATTGCCCAAATTCTGCTTGATGAAGGCTTTATTACAGGATTTAACGTAGAAGAAGACGGCAAACAAGGTATTCTTACAATTGATTTAAAATATACTGAAAATGGTGAGAAAGTAATCTCAGGTCTTAGAAGAATTTCAAAACCAGGACTTAGAGTTTATGTAAAAGCAAATGAAGTTCCAAAGGTACTTGACGGACTAGGAACAGCAATCATTTCAACATCAAAAGGACTATTAACTGATCGCGCTGCAAGAAGTGAAAATGTAGGTGGCGAAGTTATTTGTTACGTATGGTAAGGAGATATATATGTCAAGAATAGGAAAACTTCCAATTGAAATACCTTCTGGAGTAACAATAGAAATTAACGATCGCACAGTAAATGTTAAGGGACCTAAGGGCGAATCTAGCCTTGAAGTTTCAGAAAATGTAGGTCTAGAATTAAATGAAAATGAACTTTTAGTTACAATTCCAGAAAACTACACAAAAGCACAAAACGTCGATCACGGATTATACAGATCTCTAATTAACAATCTTGTGGTTGGAGTATCAGAAGGATATAGCAAAACACTTCAAATCGAAGGAACAGGATACAGAGCAAACAAACAAGGAAAGAACCTAGTAATGAACTTAGGTTTCTCTCACCAAGTAACAATGCCAGATCCTGAAGGAATCGAAGTAGAAGTGCCAAATGATAGAACAATTGTAGTTAAAGGAATTAACAAACAATTAGTAGGTCAACATGCTGCAAACATCAGAAACTGGAGAAAACCTGAACCATATAAGGGCAAGGGAATCAGATACGTTGATGAGCATGTAAGACGTAAAGTTGGTAAAACAGGTAAGTAGGAGATAAGTAATGGCTAAAAAAACAAAACAAGAAAAACTTTTAACTCGTAAAAAAAGAGTAAGAGCTAAAGTAAGCGGAACTCCTCAAAAACCAAGACTAAGCGTATATAAATCAAACACAAACATTTATGCTCAAGTTATTGACGATGTAAATGGCGTTACACTAGCAAGTGCAAACACCCTACAAGAATCAGTATCTGACGGAGCTAAGAATAACGCTAATATAGAAGCTGCTAAAAAAGTTGGCGCTGCTATTGCAAAAGCTTGTGCTGATAAGGGAATCGAAACTGTTGTATTTGACAGAAACGGCTACCTATATCACGGAAAAGTTGCTGCCCTAGCTGAAGCGGCAAGAGAAGCTGGTCTTAAATTTTAATTGAGGAGGTATTAGATGAATTATTTATTAAGAAGTGAAGTAGAAAAGCTAAACCTCGAAGACAGAGTAGTTGCTATAAACAGAGTTGCCAAAACTGTAAAGGGTGGACGTAACATTAGATTTTCAGCCCTAGTAGTTGTTGGAAATGGTAATGGTTATGTTGGAATCGGAACTGGTAAAGCTACAGAAGTACCTGAAGCTATTAGAAAAGCTAGTGAAGATGCTAAAAAGCACATGATCAATGTTCCAATAGTAGGAACTACAATTCCACACAGAATTCACGGAGCAAAAGCAAGCGGAAAGGTTCTACTAATGCCTGCTAAAGAAGGTACAGGAATCATCGCTGGTGGCCCTGTTCGTGCTATCTGTGAACTTGCTGGATATAAAGATATAAGAGCTAAAAACTTAGGTTCATCAAACCCAAGAAACATTATCAATGCTTGTATCGAAGGTTTCGCTAGCATGAAGACTGTTGAAGAAGTTGCAAGACTTCGTGGCAAATCGGTAGAAGAATTCGATTATTAAGGAGAGTAAAATGGCGAAACTTGAAATCACATTAAAAAGATCTTTTATCGGTAGAAAAGATGGACAGATCGCAACATGTAAAGCACTTGGCCTTAAGAAAATCGGTCAAACTGTTACAAAAGAAGATAATAGCGTAACAAGAGGAATGATCAACAAAGTGTCATTCATGCTTGACGTTAAAGAATTAGACTAAGGGGTGTAAGATGAAACTACATGAATTACAACCTAATGAGAAGTTAAAAAAAGGCAAAAGAAAAGGTAGAGGTCCAGGTAGTGGAAACGGAACCCGTGCAGGACGTGGACAAGACGGACAAAACTCAAGAAGCGGTGGTGGAGTAAGACCAGGCTTCGAGGGTGGTCAAATGCCTTTATATAGAAGACTTCCAAAGAGAGGTTTTAGAAACATCAACAGAAAGTATTACGAAACAATCAACGTTGAAACACTAAATGCTTTCGAAGATGGAACAGAAGTAACACCAGAATTATTATTTGCAAACAAATTCTTAAACAAAAACAAAGCTAAAGCTGGAATTAAGATTCTTGGAGATGGAGAACTTAACAAAAAGCTTACAGTAAAAGCTCACAAATTTACTAAGTCAGCAGTAGAGAAGATCGAAAATGCCGGAGGCACAATCGAAGAACTCGAAACTAAAAAATGGGATAACCCATCTAAAAAAGCTTAGTAGAAAGCATGGTGAGCAATGCTAGATATAATTAAAAAAGCAGCAAAGGAAGAAGAAATAAGAAAAAGATTTTATTTCACTCTTCTTATGCTAGTAGTATATAGACTAGGAAATAATATTCCAATACCATTTATTGATACAAAAGCGCTAGCAGATGCATATAACAATATTCAAGGAACACTCGTAGATTATCTAAACATGTTGACAGGTGGTGGACTATCCACACTTTCAATATTTGCTCTAGGAGTACAGCCTTACATCACTGCATCAATCGTAATGCAACTATTATCAGTTGTAATACCAAGACTTGAAGAGTTATCAAGAGAAGGTGAACAAGGTCGTAAGACAATCCAAAAATATACAAGATATGTTACAATTGCTCTTGCGATATTCCAAGCTATAGCCATTACAAATGGTCTATACGGAGCAGCACTTTCAAGCGCTACAGGTTTCCAAAAAGTTGTGATGAACATAGTCCTAATCGGTGGTACTATGTTTGTAACATGGATGGGTGAAACCATAACAGAAAAGGGACTTGGAAATGGTACAAGTCTTATCATCTTTATGGGTATTATAGCATCCTTCCCAAGAACAATAGCTAGATGGAAACAAGGACTACACTATGATACAACTAGCATAGTATCCATTATTATAATGGCTATTATCATTGTACTAATAGTTCTCGCTGTAGTTGAAATATCTGAGGGAGAAAGAAAAGTACCAATCCAATACGCCAAAAGAGTAGTAGGACGTAAGATGTATGGTGGCCAATCAACTCACATACCTGTAAAGGTTAATATGGGTGGAGTAATGCCAATCATCTTCGCATCAGCTGTACTTGCAATTCCATCAACCCTATCCTTACTATTTGGTGGAAATGGAGAAAGCTCAATTGCGAACTTCTTCCAAAACTCTACAGCTGGATTTGCGATATATCTTATAATCCAAACAATACTAATCCTAGTATTCGCATACTTCTACAATCAAATTCAATTCAACACTGTAGAATATGCAAAACAACTACAACAAAATGGTGGTTTCATACCTGGAATTAGACCTGGTAAGCCAACTAGTGACTTTTTATCAAATGTATCAACCAAGATTACATTTATAGGATCAATTGCACTAGCCTTACTAACAATAGTTCCAGCAATTGCATCAAGAGTTTTAGGTCTACAAATATCCTTCGGTGGTTCTTCAGTAATCATCGTAGTTGGTGTAATAATAGAAACTGTTAAACAAATCGAAGCAATGATGACAATGAAACAATACAAAGGCTTTTTAAACAGGTAAGAGATGAATATTATTTTATTAGGCCCTCCAGGAGCTGGTAAGGGCACATTAGCAAATAAGATCATAGAAAAAAAAGACGCAGTTCAGATAGCTACTGGAGATATATTTAGATATAATATCTCCAACAAAACTGAACTCGGAGTTAAAGCTAAATCCTATATGGATAGAGGAGATCTCGTACCAGATGAACTAACAATAGATCTAGTATGGGATGCCTTCGACAAGCATAGAGACGAAAGCAAAGAAGGAAAGATCATTCTTTTTGATGGATTTCCAAGAAATCTTGATCAAGCAAAGGCTCTAGATCAAGGAATGGAAGAAAGAGATCAAAAAATAGATCATGTCGTATACTTTGATGTAGCAGAAGAAATTCTAATAGAAAGAATCGCTGGCAGAAGAGTGTGCACTAATTGTGGAGCAACCTACCACGTAAAGAACAATCCTCCAACAAAAGAAGGGATCTGTGATAGATGTGGAGAAGAACTTATCCAAAGAGATGACGATAAGGAAGAAACAGTAAAAAATAGAATTGATGTCTACAAGGAGCACACAGCCGTACTAATTGATTACTTCAAGGAAAAAGGTATATTATTTAGTATTGATGGCACAAATTCTCCAGACGAAGTCTTTGAAGAATTTTTGAATAAATTAGGAGAATAATTCTAATTTATGCTAATAAGAAAAAACGAAGTGATAGGATCTTCGAGAAATTAGTTGTTAAATGTCTTATTGATATAAGACAATTTGAAATGGCGTTCAATAGACATGAGGACAAGAAAAGGAGGTTCTATCGATGTCAAAAAAAGATGCTATAGAAGTTACAGGAGTTGTTACAGAAGCACTACCAAATGCAATATTTAAAGTGGAGCTTGAAAACGGACACGAAATCCAAGCCCATATTTCTGGAAAGCTTCGTATGAACAGCATTAGAATACTAGAAGGAGATAGAGTAACAGTAGAACTATCTCCATATGATCTAAGCCAAGGTAGAATAACTTGGAGGAAGAAATAGTCCCATCATCCTGGGTGAAGGATTTGAAAAATCCTTCATTTTCGAGACCACTCCGTGGAGGGTCTTCCCAGAGCCAGACGGGCTAGCTTAAAACTAAGCGAGAAAGGCAGAAAGCCTTTCGAGAGGATATCATCGTGGGTGGAAAATCGCAAGATTTTTCATTAAGATACACTTCAAGAACTACCCATTCATTAAGAATAATCGGAAGATGAGGAGTCAAAATGAAAGTTAGAGCATCAGTTAAAAAAATGTGTGATAAATGCAAAATTATCAAAAGAAACGGTAAAGTTATGGTAATTTGCGAAAATCCAAAACATAAACAAAGACAAGGTTAGGAGGGGCTAATGCCAAGAATAGCTGGTATAGATTTACCTAGAGAAAAAAGAGCAGAAATTGGACTAACTTATATATATGGTATAGGTCGTTCAACTGCAAACGAAATACTAAAGAATGCAGGAATCAATCCTGATACAAAAATGAAAGATCTTACAGAAGAAGAATTAGGTAAAATCCGTGAAGAGTTAAACAACTACCAAATCGAAGGAGATCTAAGAAGAGAAGTTTCAATGAACATTAGATCACTTAGAGAAATCGGTAGCTACAGAGGATTAAGACACAAAAACAATCTTCCTGTAAGAGGACAAAATACAAAGAACAATGCAAGAACCAGAAAAGGTAGAAGGGGTTAATAAGAAATGGCTAAACAAAAGAAAACTACTTCTAGAAGAAGAAGAGTCAAAAAAAATGTTGAACGTGGCCAAGCTCACATTAACTCAACATTTAACAATACAATGGTGACCCTTACAGATATGCAAGGAAATGCACTATCATGGGCATCTGCTGGACAATTAGGATTTAGAGGTAGCAGAAAGTCTACTCCATTTGCAGCAAGCGAAGCAGCAGATGTTGCAGCTAAGAAAGCTATCGACCAAGGACTAAAAACTGTAGAAGTTTACGTTAAAGGGCCTGGTTCAGGAAGAGAATCAGCAATCAGAAGTCTACAAGCTGCAGGACTTGAAGTTACAATGATCAAAGACGTAACACCAATTCCTCACAATGGATGTAGACCTCCAAAAAGAAGAAGAGTTTAGTAAGGAGAGACTATGGCAGTATCAAAAGATCCAGTATACAAAAAAGCAAGAGCTTTAGGAATTTCTCCAGCATACCTAGGATATACAGGAGAAAGCAAGAGAGCTCTTCCAAATAGAAGAAGCAAACTTTCCGAATACGGAATGCAACAAAGAGAAAAGCAAAAAGCCAAATTCATCTACGGAGTAAGTGAGAAACAATTTAGAGGATACTACGAAGCCGCTTCTAAAATGAAGGGACAAACAGGTGAACAACTTATAATCCTTTGTGAAAGAAGACTAGATAACATCGCTTATAGATCAGGTCTTGCTAGAACAAGAAGAGAAGCTCGTCAAATCGTAACACACGGACACCTAACAGTTAATGGTAAACAAGTTGACATTCCTTCATACAAGGTTGAAGAAGGCGATGTAATCGAAGTTCGTGAAAAATCTAGATCAAACACACTATTTAAAACTATCAAAGAAACAAATGCAACATTTGGTGTAGTTGAATGGCTATCAAGTGATTTAGAAAACTTAAAAGTAACTGTAGACAGATTCCCTACAAGAGAAGATATCGACATCCCAGTTGAAGAACGTATGATCGTAGAGTTCTACTCTAAGTAGGCATAAATAAAGTTAGAACTAAGGAGTTACCATGATCGAAAAATTAGATACAAATATAAAGATATTGGATATAGACGAAGAAGAAAATTACGGTAAATTCGCCCTATATCCACTTGAGCGAGGATATGGTACAACCATTGGAAACAGTATGAGAAGGGTGCTTTTATCATCCTTACCTGGTTCTAGCGTCTCAAAAATACTTATAGAAGGAGTACTTCACGAATTCTCCACTATAGATGGAGTAGTAGAAGATGTTCCTGAAATAGTTCTAAACATTAAGGGTCTAGACGTTACAAAACATGTAGATGAAGATGTAACATTGTTTTTAGACATTGAAGGACCAAAGATTGTAACAGCAAAAGATATCAAAGCAGATAGTTCTGTTGATATAGCAAACCCTGACCACTACATTGCAACAGTTAACGAAAAATCAAGACTATTTATAGCCTTGGATGTTACAGATGGTAAGGGTTATAGAGTATCTGATGAAAACAAAAAAGAAAGCGACCCTATAGGTGCTATAGCAATTGACTCATCATTTACTCCAGTTGAGAAAGTAAACTTCACTGTAGAAAATACAAGAGTTGGCGAATCAACCGACTATGACAAACTCCTTATGGAAGTTTGGACAAATGGAACTATTACACCACAAGAAGCCTTGGCAGAAGGTTCATCAATTCTAATTGAAAACTTCTCCTTCTTCAATGAATTGCCTAACCAACAATTCCCACCAGAAGAGGAAGAAGAAGAAATAGAAGAAGTTGATGAAGAAGATAACTTATCTGACGAATTGGCAATGACAATAGAAGAATTAGACCTTAGTCTAAGATCATTTAATTGTCTAAAAAGAGCAGGCTTCGACAGAGTTGGCGATATAATTAAAGTTAGTGAATCTGAGCTAAAAACAATTAAGAACTTCGGTAAAAAGTCACTCACAGAAGTAATAGAAAAGCTAGACGAGTTAGGTCTAAGCTTAAAAGATGAATAGGAGGTAAGTATGGCCGATAAAAGAAAACTTGGCAGAAGAACTGACCACAGAAATGCTATGCTTAGAAACCTTGTGCAATCACTATTAGAAAACGGTAGAATCGAAACTACTGTAACTAGAGCTAAAGAAGCACAAAAAATGGCTGACAAAATGATTACACTAGGAAAGAAGAACACACTTCACACAAGAAGACAAGCAGCAGCTTATTTATACAAGGCAGAAACTGTTCAAAAATTATTTAACGAAATCGCACCAAACTATGAAGATAGAAACGGTGGATACACAAGAGTACTAAAATTAGGACCAAGAAGAGGCGACGGATCAGAACGTGCAATTCTTGAATTAGTATAAAATACTTAGAATTAAGTATAAAATAACTTCTAGCATCTTTGAGAGATTGAAGGTGCTTTTTTTTCGTCTATTTTTGGATAAGCTTAATTTAAGGAGAAGATATGAAATACAAACTAATAATTTTCGATATGGATGGATTAATGTTTGATACAGAGATTATGTATTACAATTCTTGGTTTGAAGTCTCTCACAAATACGACTTCAACTTTAACGAAGATTTGAGAAAGAGACTAACAGGCAAAAATGAAGAAAGTGTCAGAGATGAACTATTTAAAATCTTAAATTCTAAAGAAAAGGTTCTTAACCTAAGAGAAGACCTAGAAAGTTTAAGGGAAAATTATTTTAAAACTTACACGAACTCCCTCAAAAAAGAAGGACTAGAGGACTTATTATATTACGCAAGAGAAAACAATATAAAATGTGCCTTAGCTTCATCAAGCGATAGAGAAAAGATAGACTTTCTCTTAGAGAAAGAAAAGATAAGGGATTTCTTTAACTATATTATTTCAGGTGAAGACGTAGAAAAAAGTAAACCAGATCCAGAAATCTTCATCAAAGCTAAGGAAAACTTTGATCTTTTAGATAAAGAAGCCCTAATCTTAGAAGATTCCTACAACGGCTATCTGGCCTGTAAGAAATCTAATATGGATTATCTTATAATTCACGATTCAAGTTTCGATAAATATTTTGAAGCTGATAGGGAAGCTAAGAACTTAAGAGAAGTCATAGATTATTTGAAATAATTATTTTAGTTAGTGAATAATTGAAATTTTATCCAATCAGAAAATTATGTAGAATTGTAATGCTAAATCCTGGACTTTTTATTAACTGATTTTCTTTTGCATCAGAATATATTTAGCTTTGTCTATTTACAAACTATGTAAACGGAGCAAGTCTCGATAATTCTAATAAGTTTGAATTTAAATAAGAAGTTTATATAACCACGGAGGGCCTTCCTTGCCGTACTTTTTGCTGGATAAGTGTAGGATCTTCATATTGATAATTAACTATTAAAAGATATAGTTATTATAACAAGCTTAAGGTAGGAAGAGATGGCAAATACAAGTAACTTTACTGAAGATAAAAATTTTTTCATATTGAATTCTATGGATGATTGGGTTAGGATTGTCAATACAAACGGCAAGACTATCTTTATTAATGATGTCTTTAAAGAAGCTTGCGATATGTCGTCTGAGCTAAAAAACTATGTAGATGAGTCTACTTCTTTTCTTCTAGGAGATAGGAATAAAGCTGTTAGAAATACTACCATGATCGAAGAAAAGTTAATTGATGAGAGATACTTTTCTATCAAGTCCTCTCCAATCTACAATGGAGATGAGTTTTTGGGGATTGTGGAAGTATATAGAGACATCACCCGTGAAAGCCTTATGAAAATTGAGCTTTTTAATAACAATAGAAACATGCTTGATGATGTAAGATTTGTAAAGAAGATTCAATCGAACATCCTTCCTAAGGATAAGACTTATGGGAAGCTTATCTTAAAGAGTAAGTATATACCAAGTGATGAGCTTTCTGGAGATTTCTTCGACTTAATCAAGATCGAGGAAGGAAAGTATGCTCTATATATAGCAGATATTATGGGACATGGTGTCAAGGCTTCGATAATGACTATGTTTATCAAGGTAACCATGAATGCCATCTTAGACAAGCACCCTGACTATTCCCCATCAGAGATCTTATTTAAGCTTAGAGAAAAGTTTGCAAAGTTGGGCATGGAGTCAAGCCAGTATTTTACAGCTTGGCTTGGTATTTTTGAAAGGGACTGTCTAACATTTTCCAATGCCGGACACAATTGTCCTCCGCTTTGGTATTCAAAAAGGAATGAAGATGTAACTTATCTTTTGGCAAGTGGTAGGATGATATCAAATCTTATCGAGCCAGACAATTATGATGAAAAGACTGTAAAATTAGAAAATGGAGATAGGCTTCTCTTATTTTCCGATGGGGCCATAGAGACAAAAGATGAAAAACGACATGAGTATGGTCTGGAAAGGCTAAGGGGAAATTTTGAAAGCTTCCATGACCTAGAAGAAAGCTACAAGGATATCAAAAACTTTACCTGGGGCAAGCAAGAAGATGACCTAAGTCTTGTCCAAATCGAATATAAGGAGAAATAATGAAAAATTTAAATTCATATATAGACCACACTAATCTAAAGCCAGAGGCACAAATTGACGAGATAAAGACCCTTGTCGATGAAGCTGTCGCAAATGATTTCTACAGCGTATGTGTAAACTCTACTTACGTTAAGGATATCAAAGCCTACAATAAAGACGTACGAATCGCTGCAGTAGTCGGCTTTCCACTAGGAGCTATGGCTACAAGGGCCAAGGCCTATGAGGCAAAATGCGCCGTAGAAGATGGGGCAAGCGAGATCGACATGGTTATTCCAATTGGAAGACTTAAGGATAAGGATTACGACTATGTCCTAGAAGATATAAGAGCTTGTAAAGAAGCTATAGGGGGAAAGATACTTAAGGTAATCATTGAAACTTGCCTATTAACTGACGAAGAAAAGATCAAGGCCTGCGAGCTAGCTAAAGAAGCTGGGGCAGATTTTGTAAAGACTTCTACAGGTTTTTCTACTGGAGGAGCCTTAGCCTCTGATGTAAGTCTTATGAAAAAAACAGTTGGAGATAGTCTAGAAGTTAAGGCAAGCGGCGGCATCCATACTAGAAAAGAAGCCATGGAGATGATCGAAGCAGGTGCTAGTAGGATTGGTGCGAGCAAGTCAATAGATATTTGTAAGGAGTAAGTATGGCCAATGAAGTCATGATGCAGTCTTTCGAATGGGACACAGACGGATCGGGAGACTTTTATAAAAAACTAAAAAAAGATGCTAAAACATTGAAGGAAAATGGTATAGATGGCTTGTGGCTTCCACCAATGACTAAGGGTGGAAGTGATATGGACGTAGGCTACGGGGTCTACGACCTTTGGGATTTAGGTGAGTTTGACCAAAAGGGAACTGTTAGGACCAAATACGGAACAAAGGAAGAGCTCCTAGATGCTATTGATTCCTTAAAGAAAGCTGGAATCAAATGCTATGCCGATGTTGTCCTAAACCATAAGGGAAATGCTGACTTTAAAGAAGAGTTTAAGGCAGTCATGGTTGATCAAAACAATAGAGAACAAGACGTATCAGGAGAGATGGACATAGAAGCCTGGACCGGTTTTGACTTTAAGGGAAGGGACGGTAAGTATTCCGATATGGTTTGGCACTATTATCATTTTTCAGGTGTAGACTATGACGTAAAAAGTGATACTTCAGCTATATTTAGAGTTTTAGGAGATGGAAAATATTGGGACGAAGACGTATCTGGCGAGAAGGGTAACTTCGATTATTTGATGAATTGCGACATCGACCACGACCACCCAGAAGTTAGGGAAGAGATCTTCAAATGGGCTGATTGGTTTATTGACGAGACCAAGGTCGATGGCTTCAGATACGATGCCCTAAAGCACATCTCATCTAACTTCATCCACGACTTATCAGATCACATAATCAATGAAAAGGGCGAGGAAAACTTCTATCTTTTTGGAGAATTTTGGCAATATAACAAGGACGAAATCGCCAAATATCTTGAAACTACAGACCATAACATAGACCTATTTGATGTTCCCCTACATTTTCACATGCAAGAGGCAAGTAAGTCCATGGGTAACTACGACATGAGAAAGATTTTCGACAATACAATCGTAGCAGACTTCCCTGCCCAAGCTGTCACCTTTGTAGATAACCACGATAGCCAACCAGGCCAGTCTCTAGACTCCTGGGTTGAGGATTGGTTTAAGGAGATTGCCTATGCCATGATTTTATTTAGAAAAGACGGCTATCCATGTATCTTTGCAGGAGACTATTATGGACTGATAGGTGAGGTAAAGACCGAAGCCAAATATGACCTTATAAACAATATGCTTAAGGTTAGGAAGAATTACAACTACGGCGAGGAAGACAATTACTTCGACGACCCTTCAGTTATAGGTTGGGTCAGAAGAGGAGACGAAGACCATAAGCCACTAGCTGTTCTTATTTCTATCAAAGACATGGCTGAAAAGCAAATGTTTGTGGGAGAGAGCGAAGCAGGAGCGACTTATGTAGACCTTTCTGGCAAAAACGAGGACATTACGATTGATGAAAATGGAAATGGAGTATTCACTGTAGGTCCAGGGGCTGTAACCTACTGGGCAAACAAGGAAAGCTTATGAAATATTACGCAGTAAAAAGAGGAAGGAATCCTGGGATATATACATCCTGGGATTCTTGTCTTAAGGAAGTAAAGGGATTTTCCAACGCGAGCTACAAGTCCTTTAAGAAAAAGGAAGATGCTATAGCCTTTATGGAAGATAAACAAGAGACGATAGAAGTAGACGATGAAACAATAATAGCCTATGTGGATGGATCTTATAATCTTAAGGAGAAGATCTACGGGGCAGGGGTTGTCTACATAAGTAAGGACGGAGAAGAAGAGCTCTACGAATCCTACACAGATGACTTCTACAAGCACAGAAATGTGGCAGGAGAGGTAAGAGCAAGCGAACTTGCCATAAAAAAGGCCCTAGAAGAGAAAAGAGAAAAAATAATAATCTATCACGACTACCAGGGGATTTCCTCCTGGGCCAATGACGAATGGAAGGCCAACAATGAACTTACTATTTCCTACAAGAACTTCGTAAAAGAAGCGAGAAAGAGTCTAAAGATAGGCTTTGTCAAGGTCAAGGGTCACTCCAACGACAAGTACAACGACTGGGCAGATAGGCTCGCCAAAAAGGGTGCCCTAGTTGAATAAGGGTAAATAAAAAGTAAAATAAATTTAGGGAAATGAAGTTCTTCCCTGTAAAATAAACGCTATAAGCTGATGACTTCTACTTAAGAGTAGGGCCATCAGCTTTTTTTGGAGGAAAAAATGTTAACAAATGTCGGACTTATAATGATAGCAGGTCTAATTGGATCCAAGATTTTTTCAAAAATCAAACTTGCACCCATCTTGGGTATGCTTCTGGCAGGAATTATAATAAGCCCCAATCTCTTGGGACTAGTGAGGGGAGATATAGGGGATCTTTCGAAGGACTTAAGGCAAATCGCCCTGGTTGTAATCTTATCAAGAGCAGGTCTTAGCCTATCTTTTGATAGATTAAAGAAAGTCGGCCTTCCTGCAATCCTAATGACCTTCCTTCCAGCAAGTTTTGAGATGGTCGCTATAACATTTCTTGCAAATAAGATCTTTAACCTTCCCTATATCGACAGTGCAATCCTTGGAGCTGTCCTTGCGGCAGTATCTCCTGCCATAGTAGTGCCAAGGATGATAAGGCTTATAGAAGAAGGCTATGGAGAAGATAAGAAGATCCCAGAGATCATCCTTGCAGGCTCATCCATTGATGACGTCTACACCATAGTGTTTTTTACAGTTTTTCTTAATCTAAAACTGGGAGGTCAAGCTTCTATAAGAAGCTTCCTAAATATTCCTATATCAATTATTACAGGAATTCTTTTTGGAATATTAGTAGGATATATCCTATATATAATCTATTCAAAGATAAATTTTGGGAAAATTTACAAGGCAATCGCTCTTATGGGCCTATCATTTTTTATCTTGGAAATAGAGAACTTAAGCAAGGGCTATATAGCCTTCTCTGGTCTTGTGGCAATTATAGCCATGACTATGACTATCAAAAAGCTCGACCAAGACCTTGCAGATGAGCTTTTGGATGTTTATGGAAGCCTTTGGGAACTTTTCGAGATCTTCCTCTTTGTCCTAGTGGGAATTACAGTCGACCTTTCCATAATAGGATCTGAAATTCTTCCTGCTATTATTCTAATTACTGGAGGATTAATATTTAGGATGCTTGGAGTATATTTGGCCCTCCTTCCTTCAAATCTTGAAAAACGCGAGAAGATATTTTCAGGCTTCGCCTACCTACCAAAGGCCACAGTCCAAGCAGCCATAGGACCAGTCGCTCTAGGATATGGAATCGCAAGCGGTAAGCTAATCCTTGCCATATCAGTAATAGCAATCCTCTACACTGCACCTCTTGGAGTTATACTTACAGATAAGACTTACAAGAAGTTATTAGTTCAAAATAAAAAAGCCAAGCTTTAACATTAGCATTGGCTTATTATTTTTCTATAAAATTATAGAAATTTCTTAGCTTTATCTATTTCGGATTTTAAATCTTCTAAGATATTATATTCCTTTTCGATAACTAGTTTATTGAAATCATTTAGCTCGCCTGTACTAGCGTACTTATTAAGACTTTCATAATATCTAGGCCTATCATTAGCTTCGATTATTATAGCTTTGAATCCATTAGCCATTAAGACATAGTTTAATAGTAATCGTGCACATCTCCCGTTGCCGTCTTGGAAGGGGTGGATTTTTACAAATTGAGCATGGACGAAAGAGGCTAGTTCAATAGGATTTAGAACTTTAGTTTTAGTATTATAATCCATTATGAAAAACTTCATATCTTCCCTAACCATCGTCCAATCTGGTGGACTGAAGGATGCACCAGTAATTCTTACGTTATATCTCCTGTAAATACCACCATCAATAATATTTTCCATAACTATTTGATGAATATCCTTGATTAATTCCTCATCTAATTCTCGATTTTGCTTAAGCATTTGATGGATGTATCTATTAGCCTTTTGATTGTTAGTAACTTCGTAGATTTCCCTTAGTTCCTTGCCCCCTATAGAAAGCTTATCAATTAAAATAGTTTTTACTTCACTTATACTTAAGGTGTTTCCTTCTATTTTTGTAGATTCGTGAGTAAATCTAATATTAAAATCTTGCATCATACTTTTATAGGTTTCTTTTGGTAAATATTTTATATTATCATTGACATAATCATTTAATTGCTTGACTTGATCGAAAGTAATCATTGCTCTTCTCCCTTATTTCATATGAGCTTTCCTTAATATTATACTATTTAAAACAGACTTTATAATTAATAATTATAGCAAAGAAAAAACTAGCCCATAAACCATGAACTAGTTTTAATCTTAATTTTCTCCCAAAAATCTCTTTAGGAACTCCTTGGTCCTGTCATGATCTGGGTTTTTGAAGATTTTATCTGGAGATCCGTCTTCTAGGATGATTCCCTTGTTCATGAACAAAACCCTGCTAGATACATCTCTTGCAAAGTCCATCTCGTGGGTTACTACAATCATGGTCATCCCGCTTTTGGCAAGCTTGGTCATTACATCAAGGACTTCTCCAACTGTCTCTGGGTCGAGGGCGCTTGTTGGCTCATCGAAAAGGAGGAGGTCAGGGTTCATGCAAAGGGCACGGGCTATGGCTACCCTTTGCTGTTGGCCACCTGATATTTGGCTAGGTTTGGCGTTGACATAATTTTGCATATTTACGCTTTCTAGGTATTTTCTAGAAATATCTTCAGCTTCCTTGTGGTCTCTGCCTAGGACCTTTATTTGACCTAGCATACAGTTTTCGAGAACGGTCTTGTTGGCAAAGAGATTGAAGTTTTGAAATACCATGCCGACCCTGGACCTATATTTTCTTTGGTCGAACTTATGGTCTAGGATATTGTCGCCCCTGTAGAGGATCTCGCCGCTTGTAGGAGATTCCAAGAGGTTAAGGCAGCGAAGGAGGGTTGACTTACCAGACCCAGAAGATCCTATGATAGAGACTACTTCTCCTTCATTTACCGCCATATTAATATCCTTAAGGACTAGGTTGTCACCAAATTTTTTCTCTAAATTGTTTACTCTAATTATCTCAGACATTGTTTGCTCCTGTTGATGATTCCATGATAAAGTCAGTATCCCTAAATCTTCTTTCAAGGACAAGAAGGATTCTCGTAATAGTGAAGGTTAGGACGAAATAAATCACTGCTGTTATCAAGTAGGTTGGGAAGTATTGGTAGGTTGATCCTGCGACAGACTTACTCATGAAGAATAGCTCTGTTACAGAAATTACGTTAAGGACTGATGTATCCTTGATATTTATTACAAACTCGTTTCCAATAGAAGGAAGGATTGTAAGGATTGTTTGAGGGAGGATTACGTGAACCATAGTTTGGAAATGGGTCATTCCTATGGCCTTGCAGGCTTCAAATTGTCCCTTGTCAATCGAATTTATTCCACCACGGACTACCTCAGATAGGTAGGCTCCTGTATTGATTGAAACGATAAGGATTGCCGCAAACATAGTCGATAGGTCTATATCGAAATATTGCTTAAGTCCGTAGAAGATTATTACAGATTGAACCATCATTGGCGTTCCCCTAAATATTTCAACATAAGCCCCCAAGATCCAGTTGATTATTTTGTGGAGATAGTAGGTAAAGGCATTGTCAGTCTTTTTGACTTCCATTCCCCTAATAACTGCAACCAAAAGACCCAAGAGGAAACCTAGAATTGTAGAAACTATGGCTATGATTAGGGTATTTACCACACCCTTTAGGAAAAGGGTAGAGTAGGTCGCCCAAATCGATTTAACTTCATCGATAAAGCCTGAGCTTTCTTCCTCATCGGCAGTAAGCTGGGTCATTACTCCCATAATCTCAGCTTGTTCTTTTTCTATATCCATAGATGAAAGAACCTTGTTTACTTCTTCTGTAAGGGGAGAGTTTTTGGCAATTCCTACTCCTACTGTTGTATCTTCATCCTTAGTTTCAAAGCCATTAGCCTCGTCAAATGTTATATAAGTAAGCTTTGGGTTGGCAGCTATTGCAGATTCGGCACCAGCTTCTTCTGAGATATAGCCGTCAATAGTTCGAGCATTTGCTGCAGCAATCATAGTAGGGAAGGAGTCCATGGACTCTTGTTTGTCAACACCTGCCATTTGATCTATCATAGCTACGTGGAAGGTTCCAAGCTGGGCGGTAATCTTTGCTCCCTCGAAGTCGTTAATGGACTTAGCGTCCTTATACTTTGAGTCCTTTTGGGTAACTACTACCATCTTGGCATGGTAGTAGGGAATAGAAAAGTCGATTTGCTCGAGCCTTTCAGCAGTAGGGCTCATACCAGCTACAATAGAATCGATCTTGCCACTGGTTAGGGCAGGTATTAGTCCGTCCCATTCGATCTTGTAGATTTCAAGCTTCTTTCCTAGGCCATCGGCGATTTTCTTGGCAAATTGAACGTCATAACCGTTGGCATACTCGCCCGGAGAGTTGGCTACAGGATAGCCTCCATTTTCATCACTTACTTCAGAGAAGTTAAAGGGAGCGTAGTTTACTTCCATGCCTACTCTGAATGTGTCTTCTTCGCTTGCATTAACCTGGCCTAAGGGCGTAATGATTAGGATTAGTGCAAGGATAATCTTTACTAGCTTTTTCATAATAATTCCTTTCTTAATAAATTTGATTGTAAAATAAAAGTCCTTACTGCTCCAAACGGAAGCAATAAGGACGAAAATTCGCGTTACCACCTTTATTTTAGCTCATCTCACGATAAGCTACTCAATAAGTACAATCATACTCTCTTGCTGTAACGGGCAAGTCCCGCTGTCAGATCAAATATCCCCGACAAAACTCAAAGGCTTTTTTCACCAAAATTTAAAATCTCCATTCACACCAGCCAGGATTCTCTTTATTTTAAAATCTTTGGTTACTCCTCTTATCACTGTTGTTGCTTATATATTACACTCAAAAAAATTTAATGTCAAATTTATTTTTGGGGTAAAGTGTTATAGAGGTTAATATGAATATAAAAAACAGACAACTAGAAATTATAAGAATCTTACAAGATAGGACTAGCCCCATATCTGGCGGAAGCTTAGCGGAGAGATTCGGCCTAACTCGTCAGGTAATAGTCAAGGATATCTCTATCCTTAAGGCAAGTGGTTACGAGATAAAATCAAACAACAAGGGCTACTGGCTAAGCCAATCGTCGAAGATACAATTCATCATAAAATGCTCCCACAGCGACGAAGAAATAGGAGAGGAACTAAATACCATAGTAGATAGGGGAGGAGAGATCCTCGATGTCTTCATCAACCACAAGACCTACGGAATGATAAAAAAGGAATTAAATATCAAGTCAAGAAAGGGAGTAGATGTCTTCATCAAATCAATAGATGAGGCAACGCCCCTAAAAAATCTCACAGAAAATATCCACTATCATACCATAAGGGTGGATAATGACTTCGCCAAAGAGAGTATCGAGGATAAGCTTAGGGAAAAGGGGATTTTAATAGACAAAGACCTATAAGAAAATCTTATCATCAAACAGCCTATAATATTATTAGCTAAGTTAGTGTTTAAAATATATTTTGTATCTGAATCAACTACAAAAATTTTAGCTTAAGCGGTGTTTTCCTCAGAATTCCTTGCTCTATCTTTTTCTGTATGCTCTGGATACCTGTTACAGACTGACATATAGATGGACTTATGAAAGCTTTTAGCACTTTTAAGTAAGCCATTTATACCGTTTGTATAGTAGTAATTACTTACTATTTTTCTTTTTCTCGATTGTAGTAATCTTTTTTAATAAAAATTAGATATATAAAATCATAAAGTAAGCTATATAATTCATGTAGTCGCTTATCCTCTAGTGATTGTGGTATTGCTTTCTGTTGCATAAAAAATCGTCCTTCCTGCAAAAATCTGTCGGACGACCTTTAAATTTACTTACTTTTAAATTACTTTAATCTTTTAAAAACATATTTTTCACTTACTTTTTAAGGATAAAAGTTGTATATCATTGGTAGATAAAAAAAGGTTTATATCGAACAGCAGCACGTTTTGGCGAACGTGCTATTTTTTGCTTATTTTTATTTTCTTCTTTATCAGAAAAATATTCTACAATAATTTTTCTAACTAGATTAGTATAGGTTAAAAACTAGACGAAAGCTTAAAAGGTAAAGAGCTTGAAGCTAAGTCATTGCAAGGCGATATCAAGGTACTTGAGACAAAGTTAGATTCTTATAGTAAGACATCATCAAGCCTTGAAAGAGAGCTACAAGGCTTAAAAGAAGAAATAAAATCTTATAAGAAAGCTATATCTGAAAAAGATGAGTATATCAAGGAACTTAATCAAAAACTTTTAGAAAATAAAGAAATAAGAAATGTAAACAGCTGTAAACATTGAAATATCAATGTGTTTACGATGTTTACATGTATACACTATATAAAATATATGTAAACATTGAGATTCTAATGTTTACACAAGTAAACAGAGTGAAGACAAAAGGAGCAATAAATGCAAGATTTAAACAATAAGAACAACAAGAAGAGCTATTTTTAAAAAGTTTAGAAAAGGAACAAAAACAAGTAAAAAGTAAAACTATAAGTTTTAAATGCACGATAGAAGATTACACTATGTTAAGGGCTAAAGCAATATTAAAAAATGTTAGCCTTGCAGACTATATTATTAATTTATCCTAAAAAGATAAATTAAAAGAATTTGAAAAAAACTAAAGAAAATTTCAAATATCTATTTAGTTAAAAAAAGGAGAAAATATAGATATAGAAGATAAATTTTTATTGCTAAAAAAGGAAAATAATATAAACTTAGCAAAAGTAAAAAAGGTATTAGAATAATTTTAAATCATGTAACTATTAAGAAATTTAAATTTATTTTGTGTGAT
Source organism: Anaerococcus marasmi (assembly GCF_900290195.1). Lineage (GTDB taxonomy): Bacteria > Bacillota > Clostridia > Tissierellales > Peptoniphilaceae > Anaerococcus > Anaerococcus marasmi. Next base: position 1,698,857 of record NZ_OLMF01000004.1, read on the forward strand.
GTTATAATGTCTATATGAAAGGAGTAAATTAACTTATGAAAATAAATAAAAAAATATGTTTTATAATTATTCCTATTTTTATTTTTTTTGGTTTAAATATAAAAAATAAATATGATGAAAAAAATGTAAAGATTCCAAGAATAGATAATATTAGCAACATAACTCTTATTAATGTTGTTAATGATAAAGGAGTCGAAAAAATTACTATTTATAAAAAGAAGGATATAAATAGATTTCTAAAGTTATTAAAAAATTCAAAAAGAATAAATAAAGAAAGTACTTCTTCTTTTCCTAATAAAGATAAATTTACTGTAGTTGCTTTTAAAACGTCAGATGGAGGATATATTAAGCATGCAATTTATGAAGAAAATAATTATATTTATTATGAAGAGGCATTCTATGGCATTTTCGAATTAAATTCTAATAATAAAAATTTAATTACTTTATTAGACATGTTTATAGAAAATTACAATAAAAAAGATATATCAATAGATATGGAAAACATTGAACAAAATAATTTTTAAATATTTCAATTGTAAAAAACTATTCTAAGGTGTACAATGGTTGTGACTAAGAGAGTAAAGTTCGACATGTTGGACACAAAAAAAGACTGGAGTAGCCGCTCCAGTCTTTTTTTGGCTAGTTACTATCTTTATTGTCGTTTCCATCTAACCATTTGCAGATGTAGTGACTAAGTACACCTGCCATGATAGAAACTGTCAAAGAGTAAAGTAATTTCTCCATGTTAGACCCCCCCTTTCTGTTACCAGTTTGGGGATAGTAACAGCTTAACTATACTCTATAATCGATTATAAGAACTATAACTTTAAAACTTTAGCGATTATACTTCATATTTTGCGTTTTAAGCGATTTTAAATACATAGACATATAAATTCATATTAATGATATTACTATTTGAGCTAGGAACTCATATCAGAGTTTAAAAATAAGTCTATAAATTCCAACTTTATCACTTGCTTAAAATTTTACTAAACTAATCAAAAATTTTATATTCGTTTTTAAGAAAAATCAATGCTTAAAATTTCTAATGGTACTGTCAAATTTTTTGTGTAAACTCTAACTTAAAAATTTTTTGAGTATTTTGACATACTAAAAACCCCTCCATCCTTTTTTAGATTTTGGGGTTCAGCTCATTTTACATAAGCTGTCTTTCCTAGTTATTATTTAAGATAATTTTTCTTTCGGTTAATTAAAAGTGCATATATAGCTCCTAAAATAGCCATAATTAATCTAGAAGCCCCATAAGGTAAGTTTATGCGTGGTATGAATATTACTCCTAGAACAAACAACATATCATAGTATACAATATTAGATTTATGTTTTTTATATAAATCGTTATTATTTACTATTAAAAGTATTAATGATACTACAAATATGGTAATCCAAAAATAAAATAATGAATCATCTCTGCCAATATTACTATAATAGCCTACACTTGAAGCTATCATAAAAATATATGGTAATAAATTTGATTTTTTAATCATATTAATCCATAACCTCTAATAATATCCTCCTGATTAATGAAAAATCTTACTTTACCTTGTTACCCGAGTTAATATAGAATAAACAAAAACAACATGATTCAGCTTATTATACTTAGCTTATATTCTAATAATTAGCAATTAGCTAGATTCTAAAAATAATACAAGACCCCAAAAATATTTTCCACTGTATATACAATGGATTAAATTTGTGTTACAATATTATTTGAAAATATTTTGGAGGATATTATGGAATTTTTAAGAAAAAAGGGGATAAATTTATCCTGGAGAACTTATTTTATTGATGCCTTGGGAGCTATGGCTTTTGGTTTGTTTGCTTCCCTCTTAGTTGGAACTATCCTAAATAGCCTGGGCCAAAGCTTACATATAGCATATCTTACAGATAGGCTTTGGCCTTTGGCAAGCTCTGCTAGTGGAGCAGCCATTGCAGTTGCTATTGCCGCAAGTCTTAATGCGCCTAATCTCGTCCTTTTTGCTTCTACTATTGTAGGACTCGGGGCCTATGAGCTGGGAGGTCCTGTGGGAGTTTTCATTGCGACGATTTTTGGAGTTGAATTTGGTAAGCTTGTCTCAAAATCTACCAAGCTTGATATAATCATCACTCCCAGCATTACGATTATTGTGGGACTCTTGGTGGGTGATTTTATAGGGCCTTATGTAGCTAGCTTTATGAAGGCTATCGGCTTATTTATCATGAAGGCGACCGAGCTTAGGCCATTTTTTATGGGAATTGTTGTAGCTGTTACTATTGGTATGGCCCTTACCCTACCGATTTCATCTGCGGCGATTTGTATGATGCTTAGTCTAGAAGGCCTTGCAGGAGGTGCAGCTACAATCGGATGCAGTGCTCAAATGATAGGATTTGCTGTAATTTCCTACAAGGATAATGGCTTGGAAGGACTTCTCGCCCAAGGGCTTGGGACTAGTATGTTCCAAGTGCCAAATATAATCAAGAATCCTTGGATCTGGCTTCCGCCAACCCTTGCAAGTGCCATAATTGCTCCAATAGGGACTCTAGTTTTTAAGATGAAAAACACTCCCCTAGGCTCAGGAATGGGTACAAGTGGTCTGGTAGGACAAATCGGAACGATTAATGCCATGGGAATTAGTGCGATATTTAAGGTGATTCTCCTTCACATAATCCTTCCAGCCATCCTTTCTTATATAATTTATAGGCTAATGAAAAATAAGGGGTTGATCAAGGATGGAGATATGAAGATTGATTTTTAATTAATATTTTCCTTATGAGCTTTAGATCAAGTATGGCTTTGATTAATAATAGTGAATTTATTTAACTTAACATATGATAATTTAAAAGTATAATAATTCTACATCTGAGGAAATATCAGATGCTAAGAAAAGGAGATTATATGCAAAAGAAAAATATTAATTTAGATAAATTCAAAATCAAACTCCACGAAGGATCTTCTGTGGGCAAGGTCATAGCTGTAATGAGTGGTAAGGGAGGAGTTGGCAAGTCTTCAGTATCCTCCCTCCTTGCCTCAAGCCTTAACAAGAAAGGCTACAAGGTAGCAGTATTTGATGCTGATATCACAGGACCATCAATGGCAGAGGCTTTTGGCATAGATGAGCCAGTTAGGGGAACCAAGGAAGGACTCATGTATCCTGCTATCACCCGTGATGGAATCAAACTAATTTCAGTAAACATGATCTTACGCCAAAAGACTGACCCAGTTGTTTGGAGATCATCAATCGTAACCAACGTCCTAAAACAATTCTATACAGATGTAGATTGGGGCGAGATCGATTATATGATAGTGGACATGCCTCCAGGAACTGCTGACGTACCACTAACAGTCTTCCAATCCCTACCAATAGATGGCGTAGTTGCAGTAGCAACCCCTCAAGGCTTGGTAGAGATGGTCGTTGAAAAATCTATCAAAATGGCTAAAATGATGGGTAAGGAAGTCATAGGAATGGTTGAAAATATGTCTTATTTTGAATGTCCAGATTGTGGAAGTAAGCACGAGATATTTGGTAAGAGTAGGCTAGATGAGGTAGCAGCAAAATACGACATAGACACCCTAGCCAAGCTTCCAATCGACCCACAAATAGCAGAAAAAATCGACTCAGGTCTTGCAGAAGATATTGATATGAAAGAGCTAAGTCCAATTATAGAAAAGATTGAAAGCCTATAGGTAATAATATGTTTAAGAAAATTCTAGCAGGGATTATGTCCCTTATAATCCTTCTCCCAAATCTTGCTATGGCAAGTGACTTTTATCCAAACAAGGACGATGTAATCTATGGAGTAGCCCTTACAGAAGATGAGAAGGCCACAGTAAATAAGTCTATGGGAGTTAGGGAAGATTCTAATATTTCCTATGTAGATGGAAGTGATCTAGAAAAATATCTAGGCTACGGAACCGCAGATTCTAATATGATCTCTTCAGTCCTAGTCAAAAGATCTACCAAGGTTAAGGGAATCTCTGTAAAGATTACGACACCAGGAAACATTACGGAGATTACAGAAGGTCAATACACCAATGCAGCCATAACAGCAGGCATAAGTAATGCTGATATAGTAGTAGCAAGCCCAAGACCTGTTACTGGAGAGTCTGCCCTAGTCGGAGTCTACAAATCTGAAGAAATGCGAGGAGTAGACCTTGACACCGAAAGGACCCAAACAGCCCAAGAAGAGCTTGAGACAGTAAGCGAAGTTGCAAAAGAAAACCAAGGAAAAGAAAACTTCGATACAGACAAGCTCGATACAGTAGTAATTGAAGTAAAACAAAAACTCAGCGACTACAAGAAAGAAAATGGCGAGAATGCATCCGCAGATCAGATAGCAATCTATATCAAGGATGCCCTAAATAATGTAGATATGGACAATGTATTATCAAATAACAATATCCAAATCCTCGTGAACTACTTCGAAAATTACCAAGTAACTTCCGCTATAGATAGTGCCGAAGTTAGGGAAAATCTCACAAAACTTGCAGGAGATATCACAGATAAGGCAGGCAAGTTCTACGAAGACAACAAGGATAATATAGATAAGGTTGCCCGAGAGGCCAAAGACAGCGGCCTATGGGATTCCATAGTAGAATTCTTTAGATCTATCTTAGATTCCATAACAAATGCCTTCTCAAACAGTACAGAAGATACAAACTCAACAGAAGAACAATAATAAATAAAACCACAAGTAACACCCTCACGTGATTTGTAAGGGTATCTTGCTTGTGGTTTTTTACTTATAGTATTTAGCCTGGGACTTAAATAGTCTGGAGTAGGTGTTCTCGTTTTGCATTAGATTTTCGTGGGTGTCGTAGGCTGCTATTTTTCCTTCGTCTAGGAGAAGGATTTTGTCGGTAAATCTTGATGAACTCATCCTATGAGATATGAAAATTACAGTCTTACCCTTGGTCATCTCGTTAAATTCTTCGTAGATTTTAGCTTCTGCTAAGGGATCGAGGCTTGCTGTCGGCTCATCTAATATGATTAGGTCGGGATCTTGGTAAAGGCACCTGGCTATGGCAAGCTTTTGCTTTTGACCTAGGGATAGGTCGGTCGCTTTTTCGAAAATTTCCTTGTTCATATAGGTATCAAGGCCATATTCTAAATCAGCTATCTTTCTATCAAGACCTAATTGTTTTAGAATCTCATCTATTTTTTCTTTCTTATAATCCTTATTTCCTATTATATTTTCCTTGATTGTAAAAGGCATTATGGAAAAATCTTGAAAAACAGCGGAGACTTTACCGTAGAGAGATTTCTTATCGATATCTTTGATATTTTCTCCATTGTAGAGGATTTCTCCCTTATCTATTTCATAAAATCTTCCTATTAACTTTACAAGAGTAGTCTTTCCAGCGTTGTTTACTCCAACTATAGAGATTTTCTCGCCCTTTTCGATCTTAAAGGAAATGTCATCGAGGATTTGCCTGTCACTTCCTGGATAGGCAAAGCTTACATTTCTAAACTCAAGGCTTTCGAAGTCTCCTGCCTTTTTATCCTTTCTTTCACTAGAGCCTTCTAGATTTATGAAATCATAGAGGGGGATGAGATTGGCAAGGCTTAGGATGAAGTCGCCTGTTTCAGTAAACATGTCCTGGAAGGCCTTCATAAAGTTTTCGTTGGCAGAAATTATTAGGGAAAACTCGCCGAAGCTAATCTGTGGGCCATATGCCTGGGATAAGGTCCTCATTGCCACATAGGTGTAGGAGATAAATCTTAGAATAGTTTCTAAGAAAATTTTGATAGCTCCAATGTTGGCCTCATAGGCATACCTCTTGTTAAATTCATTGAGCATCTTTCTAAGGTAGCCGGTGACCTTTGAGTTTATCAAGTCTCCTAGGTCATAGGTTCTTATTTCCTTTTGAAAGCTAGGTCCACCCATAAGGGAGAAATAGTAGGAGAATCTCCTATTTACATCCACTATTTCCAAGTCAAATTTTCTAATATAGGCGGATTCTTTAATACTCGTTACAATTATTAGTAAAGAAATCCCTATAGAAATAGCTACTAGGTAAGGGGAGAATTGTATTATAATTATGGCTGTAGCAAGCATTGTTGATAGGCTCGTTATTATTTCTCTAAGGCACCACAAGAGATTATGTATTGATCCCATATTGATCGCAGCATTGGCCTTTTCTTTAAGGTCTAAGGTGTGGGGATTTTCTATATTTTCGTAGGATAAGTCCATGGCTTTTTTGGCAAGCTCGAAGGTTAGATAGTCATTTATCCCCTGACGCCTTACAAATTCTTCCCTGCTAGATATCCTAGCTATTATTTCTAGGAGGACTTTTCCTATAACTATAAAACTTACAAGTCTTATAAAATCTGGTATAGGTCTGGGATTTGTGATTTGATTGATAAAAATCATTGGTACAAAGATATTTACTACACTCTTAGCCGAATTGATTAGAGCATTGAGGAGGATAATTATTAGATAGAAGGGATCATTTCTTCCTATAATTTTGGCAAATAGCCACAAGGCTTTAAATTTATTTTTCATTATCTTCCTCCTTGTAGTATTTCCTTTGGGATTCATACATTTCTTTATAGAGGCCGTTTTTAGCTAGAAGGTCCTCGTGACTTCCCATCTCTCTTATCTTTCCGCCATCAAGAAGCATGATTTTATCGCAAAACCTGGTTGAAGCTAGCCTGTGGGAGATAAAAATTAGAGTCTTTCCTTGACTTATATTTTCCAGATCTTTATAGATTTTCTCCTCAGCCAAGGCGTCAAGGGCAGCTGTTGGCTCATCCATGATAAGGGCTTTGGCATCTGTCCTATAAATAGCACGAGCTATGGCAAGCTTTTGGTTTTCTCCTCCAGAAAAAAGAGTTCCATCCTCGTAGATATTTCTAGTCATTTGGGTATCTATCCCCTTAGGAAGCTGGTCGAGCTTATAGGAAAGGCCCGCCTTATTTATCGCTTCTATTACTTTTTTTCTATCTATATTCTTATCTGTCCCTGCCACATTTTCTGCTATAGATACAGAAAGAGGCTCTACATTTTGGAGAACTGTGGCAAAGGCCTTAAATCTTTCCTTAAGGTCAAGCTCATTGGTATTTATTCCATTTATTAAAATCTCCCCTTGAGTCGGCTTATATAGTCCTAGGATTAAGGAAACTATGGTAGACTTGCCAGCTCCATTTACCCCAACTATGGCGACTTTCTCTCTTTCTTTTATAGTAAAGGAGAGATCATCTAGGACCTTTTTACTAGAAAGAGGGTAAGAAAAGGATACATTTCTAAATTCTATTGCCATAGGGCCTGTAATCTTCTTATTTCCACAAGTTGATTCTAGGTCATCTCTTATCATATCAAAACCGTCTCCAACATACATGAGATTGGCCCTAGTTTGGGCAAGATTTGTAACAAGGGTAAGGGAGACCCTGCTTAAGATTGACACAGATGTAATCATTAGGGTAAGGTCCTTTAGACTTATCTCATTAGAGATGATTTTTCCTGTCAAGAAATAAAAACAAATAGCCTCTATCCCAACCAAGGCTATGGCAAGGATAGGAGATAAGAATATCTCAGGCTTGATGAAAACTCTAGAAATCCTTACTACATCAGCTACTAGGGGCTTAAAGCCTTCAATAAATCTTTCTTTGAAGGAGAAAATCCTAATGTCTTTGGCAAAACGAAAGTCGCTAGCCTCATTATAATAAGAAGATGTCTTTCTTCTTACCTTGTTAAGCTCTCCTGTATGCTCGTGCCTATATTTATCGGTATAATTTCTAACTACAAGTTGGATTAGGATAGAAATTAGGGCGAAAATACAGATTAGGGGATTAAGCTTTGCCATAATTACTGAAATTACCACAAAGGAAATTATACTTGAAAGGAGGGAATACATATCATGATAGATTCCCTCAAGCCCTTGGCTATTATTTGAAAAGGGCTCAAAGCCCCTGGTAAATTCTCCCATAAAGAGGGAATTTTCCCCAAGACCATAATCCATCTTCATAATAGTTCCTGCCGCCTTTACAAAGAAATTAAGCCTGGTATCCATATAGGTCGCATAAGTTCTACGTTCTATTTGATTAGAAATTAAAGAGAAGGCACAAATTACAAGACTATAGGCTGTGATTATAAGGATCATAGGCCTAAGGCCCGTTCCCTTACTTATAAGCCCTACCAAAAAGTACATGATAAAGGCTTGTAAGATAGGTATGAGTCCATTCACAAAGGGATAAATCAACAAGGAAAGTTTTATCTTTAAATTATCCCTAAAGGGGCTATATGAAATACGTAAAAGCTCGAAATTAGATAAGTTTTTTGCTCTCAAATAGGCTTTTATCTTCTCTTCTGAATCGAGATTTTGGGCGAGGTTTTCTCTTAGATTTTCATTCCTTACTGTCATGATTTTCCTCCCTTATATTTTTACAAAAATCATTAAGGTCATCTATAATTTTCTTAAATCCAGGCTTTCTCAAATAGTAATAAGTTCTCCTACCCTCAATATAAGCACCTACAAAGCCACAAACATGGAGCTGGCTTAGGTGGTAGGATAGGGTGGCAGGGGTGATGAAAAGCTTGTCGGAAAGCTCCTTGGAATAGTAGGACTTCTCCATAAGTAAATCGAGGATGTCAATCCTAGTAGGATCTCCCAAAACCTTAAGGTACTGGCTTAAGAGTTTTAACTTTCCAACATTCTTTTTCTCCTTATCTGCAAAGATACCAAATTTTATGAAGGCAAAGTCCATATCTTCTGACATATATTGAATCATCTTCATATTAGGAGCGATGATAAGAGTATAAACATTAAGGGGAGATTTCATTTTATTTAGAAGAGGATTTATACCTACTTGATCAGCGAGATCTCTTAAAAGCTTGAAGTTATTTTCTTCCAGATGGTCAAAATGCTTATTAAGGTCGTCCTCAATCAAGGGAATATTTTTCTTTATTATCTCGCAAAGCTTATCAAGCAAAGGAAAGACCCTATCGTAGATCGACCTAGTATTGGTAAAAGATCTCACAAGATCCATAGAAAGCTCATCCCTATAGGGAAGCTTAGACAAAAGATGAGGGAAATCTTTTTGGAGAATCTTCTTTTTGGAATCGATTAGACTTTTTAAATCCTTATGATTTTCATCACTTATCTCAATTCCCATATATTTAAGGAAGCAAAAGTCATAGACTTCCTTAAAACGCTCATAAGTCAAATATTCCAGGTCGAAGATATTGAGATTTTGGAAGATTCCTGCAAAAAAGGGCAGATAATTCTCGTCATTTTCGGTAAAAATATAAAAAAGATTTAATATATCGGAATTATCTTCGCTAAAGAACTCCTCTAGATAAGGAAAAGACTCAGCCTTAACCTTCTTTACAAAATCGACATAAGCCTTCTCGAAACCAAAGACATCTTCGATAGACATTAGAAGCCAATCTTTTGAGAAAGTAAAGCCTGGATAGGAAGCGTCAAAGCTGTATTGGCTTTTGTTTGAGGCGGCTAGCCAATTTGTATAATAGTAGATCACAAGCCCTGCTTCATTTACCAGGAGGGGCTTTTTCATTAGCTTAAATTTATTGAAATTTTCTTTCATACTGACTCCTTTATTAGATTTATATCTAAGTTTAATAAATAGATTAGAAATATATTTGATTGATTTAATTATAGATCAATTATTATCTAATATCAATAGACCTTTATTCGATATTAATCTAACTATAAATACAAAAAAAGAGCAGCCGAAGCTACTCGTATATTTCATCAAATGTCGATATAATTATGATTCTATTTTTTTGGAAAACTATTCTTCCAAACCATGATTTTTCTTATATTCCCAGAGATTTTCCAGGTCTTTTTCTGTAATTTCCCTGATTACTTTGCAAGGATTGCCAAAGGCTAGAGAGTTATCTGGGATGTCTTTATTTACAAGGCTTCCTGCTCCTATAACTACATTGGATCCAATCTTAACTCCAGGTAGGACTGTGACATTTGCCCCAAACCACACATCATCGCCTACTGTTATAGGATGGGCGTATTCAAGCCCTTTATTTCTTCTTTCCTTATCGATAGGATGACCTGCTGTAGAAAAGGTGCAGGAGGGAGCGATAAAGACATTGTCGCCAAATCTTACTCTGTTTCCGTCAAGTATAATGAGATTATGATTGGCATAGAAATTCTCTCCCACAGATATGTTATAACCATAGTCACAATAAAACCTGCTAACAAAAGTCAAGGAGAAAAGCAAATTAATTTTGTATTTCTCCTTGTTAATTAGAGTTTAAATTTGAGCATACCAAATAAACCGGTTACTATCGGCTTGTTTTTTTACTATTGCATTCTTAATTCTAGGCTACTTTTAACAACTTCTTTTCTTGTTTTGATGCCATAACTTTTGCATAGTATATTCTTAAGAATTTATTTAATCCTGCAAATTTACATACTTTTTTCGCTTTTCCATCGTTTTCTTTTTTTACCATATACAGATATATTTCATTTTCAGGATCTTTTGCACTCATCATACATTTCATAGCTTGGTAACCTACTTTTCTTAGTATTGCATTGCCTCTTTTTGTTATTTTTCTCTGGTCTGCTTTAAAATTCCCTGATTCATATGGTGGTGAATCTATTCCTACAAAAGATATTAAACTTTTTTTATTTTTGAATTTTGATAAGTCTCCAAACTCTGCTGTGATTTGTACTGCTAATTTATCTGATATTCCTGAGAATTTTTTTGCTTCTTGATATTCTTCTAGGGGCTCGGCAATTTCTATCATTTGTGATAAAATAGTATGTAGAATTTGATTTATATGTTTTATCAATTCTATTCCTTCTTGTATGCTAGTCTTTATATATGAGCTATTAGAAGGTTGAGTTGAGATACTTTCCTCTGCGAGCTTGTATATGGATTTAGCTTTATCAGCATTAGGATGGTATCTCTTTTCTTTTGCCCAGTTTTTAAAATCTTCTATGAATTTTTCTTCTGTTTTTTCTAATACTAGGTTTTTATGCCACCATCTTTCTAAGAAGTCTAATAGTTTATCTTTTGAAAAGTCTCCTGACGCGTGTGGAATTAATTTCTTTATTCCTGGAAATGTTTGACTTATTGTTTGGTCTATGAAGTTCATTTGATTTATTCTTAAGTCCATATAGTGCTGATAGGATCTGTTTAATTCTTTTAGGACTCTGAAATTTTCTGAATCTATTTTGTATTCTTGTAATTCTTTCCAGTACATCAAGCCATATTCTGCTATTTGTATGGCATCTATATTATCATTTTTTGCTTTTCTAAAGTTAAGTACTCGACAAAACTGTTTCATTTTCAAAGGGTTTACCACAGTTACAAAGTATCCTTTGTCTTTTAATTCATAGAGGATTGGAAGATGGTATTTACCTGTTGCTTCCATGATTATTTTTACTTCTTCGTTTAATGAATCTAGTTTCTTTAAAAATTCTTCTACTTTTGTTTTCTTAAGATGGACATCAAAAGGCTTCCAAATGATTTTGCTACCTTGTTCTAGTGCACAGACTGTAAACTTCTCTTTTGCTATATCTATTCCTATAGATATCATTTTATTACCCTCTTTCTTTTAATTTGTAGTTCCTACCTGCACCATTACACTCATTTTAGCTCGTGACACGGACTTTTTGCCCAACCTGCTTAACCGAATATGAATAATGAAGAGATAGATGACAGTTTTATTGGCGGATGTTTAAACCCTAAAAGACGGTCGTCATACTACATCTTCATTATACAAAAATAGTGCAAGATAGAAATTAATTTCTTTCTTACACTATTTATGGTACTAAAGGGAGGGGTAAGGAAGAAGTTTCCCTTAGTTTTAATCTTAAGTTCGCAGATGATTTTTCTTAAGCTTTCCTCATCTGAGGGAAGAGTCGTATTGTATTTAAAGCAAAGGTCCTTGGCCTTTAGCCTTTCACTTCCAAGCTCTTTGTCATAATTTGCATCATAGAGTAAGCCTTTTAGCATCTTTTCTTTTTCTGTCATTTTTATCCTTTATTTATTAAATATTTTATTTCTTATCTTACTAAAAAAGCAGACCCAAGGCCTGCTCAGACTGTAGACAAAATCGAAATTACCCTTATTTCGACCGAACGGAGTGAGTGGAGAAATCTAATGAGATCTCTTGTATCATATAACTATAGTCATTCTATGGAAAAAACAATGGAATACTATACATTAAACATAGTGTTGTGGAATGTGTGAGATCTCTATAGCTTTGACTATTTCGTGGAGACTACAACCACATAACTATGTTTTTTTGTTAATTAGTTAGATATCGCTAGACGATTTATTGTACAAGGATACGAGACATAACTTATGTGGAAGCACAACAATAATTTTAAAGGAGTTTTCTATGATCTATTTGGGTATTGATGTTTCTAAATTTAAGCATAACTGCTATCTTGCTGTTGAGGATAATTTTGATAAAGGGTGTCATTTTGAAATTAAGAATTCAAGAGATGGTTTTGATTTTTTACTAAAAAAACTTTCTGATTTTGATAAGGATAAAATTAGAATAGGATTAGAATCCACCGGTCACTATCATCTCAATCTTTCAAGATTTCTACTAGATTTGAATTTTAACATTCATTTCTTTAACCCTTATCAAACTAGTCTTTACAGAAAGGCTGATAGTTTTAGAAATACAAAAACCGATAAGGTTGATGCTTTCTTCATTGCAAAGCTTCTAAGAGCTACTGACTCTAATCCTACTCACAATGAATTGTATCATAATTACGAACTTAAGTCACTAACTAGATACAAATCTTCTTTAAAAAGTGATAGGGTTAAGTTAAAGAATGCTATTGTAAGCCACTTAGATTTAGTATTTCCTGAATTAAGTAGCATCTGCAATGATGTATTTTGTAAATACACTCTAGAGGTATTAAAAGAATATCCATCTGCAGATAAGATTGCTAAGGCAAACTTAACAAGGTTAAGCAACATAATTAAAAAAGCTTCTAAAGGAAGTCACTCTAAAGACAAGGCAATAGAAATCAGAGAATCTGCAAGAAAATCAATAGGAATTAATTCAGTTGCAGTATCTTTTAGATTAGTTCAAGATATCAAAGCATTAGAATTCCTAAAAGAACAAATTAATGAAGTTAATGAGCAAATCAAACCACTCTTAGATTATTTAGATAGCCCAATAATGACTATACCAGGGATAGGCATTGAGATAGGCCCTAGTATAATATCTGAGATTGGCAACATAGAAAGGTTTGATAATCCTAGTAAACTATTGGCTTATGCAGGTCTAGACCCATCAATCAGTCAATCAGGAACAATGTATTCAAACTATAGTAGTATGAGCAAAAGAGGTAGTTCATACTTAAGAGATGCTCTATTCATAGCCGCATTTTTAATATGCCAAAATGACGAAATATTTAGGATTTACTATGAGAAAAAGAAAAATGAAGGTAAACACCATTACGTAGCCTTGACACACGTAGCCAGGAAATTAACTAGAGTAATATTTCACCTTCTAAATACAAATCAGAAATTTGTAAGCCAAACGTCCTAAAAAGATATGAAATTTAAAGAAAATTTTAAGCTATCAAAAACGATAGCTTATTTGTCATGCCAATAATTCGTTATTTAACCTAACGGAAGTCAATTCTTGATGAATAAATTAAGTTTTTATTCAACTTTTTATGAATTTTAATTTGTTAATTTTTTAATTTTCGACTTGACTTCCGATAGTTAGTCTCCATGCGTTCGTTTCACTCACACTAAAACATATCAGAAAATACTAGTGTATATGTCTAGCTTTTTGTTTTAGGGTTAAATGTGCCAGTTAAGGCACATTTAACTAGTCGAGATAAGGGTAACTTAACTATAAAATAAATTTAAATTAAAGCTACTTTGTCTACTCTCTGAGCAGACCCAAGACCTGCTCTTATCTAGACAAGTTCAACTTTGTGGAAGTTTTTCTTACCTTTTTTGATTATTATTCTTCCATCTTCGAAGAGGTCTTCTGTAACTTCTATACTTGGATCGGCTACTTTCTCATCATTGATAGAAACTCCACCTTGCTTGATGATTCTTCTTGCTTCACCATTTGATTTGGTGAGACCTGTTTCAGTCATGAGGATTAGAAGTCCCTTTGGTAGGTCTGATTTTGCAATTTGTGTTGTTGGCATTGCGCTTTCGTCGCCTTTTCCGGTAAAGAGGGCCTTAGCTGCTGCTATTGCTTCATCTGCCTTTTCCTCGCCATGAACTAGTTTTACTACTTCGTAGGCTAGGATTTCTTTGGCCTTGTTGATTTCAGCTGCGTCTTTCGCAGAGCCTAGCTTCCTGCATTCATCTGTTGGAAGGAAGGTAAGCTGTAGGAGGAATTTCTCTACGTCCCTATCGTCCACATTTCTCATGTATTGATACATTTCGTAAGGGCTGGTCTTCTTTTCATCAAGCCATACAGCTCCCTTTTGGGATTTACCCATTTTCACTCCATCTGCAGTTGTAAGGAGGGAGAAGGTCATGCCGTAAGCTTGGCCGTCTTCGTGCTTTTTGATTAGGTCAACCCCGCCTATGATGTTGGACCATTGGTCAGATCCACCCATTTCAAGTCTTACCCCATCTTCTCTGTACATCTTAAGGAAGTCGTAGGATTGGAGTAGCATGTAGGAGAATTCGAAAAATGTAAGACCACCTGCAGCCATTCTATTTTTGTAAGCGTCTTTTTTGATCATTTCATTAACCAAAAACTCGCTTCCCACATCTCTTAGAAACTCAACGAAGTTTAGGTCAAGGAGCCAGTCTTTGTTGTTTAGCATAGTAGCTCCGCCTTCGGAGAAGTCTAAGAATCTTTGGAATTGATTGTAGAAACACTCCGCATTGTGATCAATCATCTCTTCTGTCATGACCTTTCTCATATCGCTCCTACCTGAAGGGTCTCCTATTAGGGTAGTTCCTCCACCTAGAAGGGCAACAGGTTTGTGGCCGTAGTTTTGCATACGCATCATTACCATAATTTGGATAAGATGGCCCACGGTTAGAGAATCTGCTGTAGCATCGAAGCCGCAGTAGAATTTAACTGATTCTTCCTTGAGTAATTTCTTAAGTTCCTCTTCGTTAGTTGCTTGTTCGTAGTAGCCACGATCTATAAGCTCATCGAAGACATTGTCGTATTCTTTTTCGTAAGTAAATTTCATCTAACATCCTTTCTATATCTTAAAATTAGGTACAAAAAAAGAGCATAAAAGCGCAACGAATGCGGTACCAGCTTTTTTTATACTCAGCGCCCAGGATAGACTCTAGGCAGGTCTTAAACAAAATGAAGTGTAATTCGCTATCCCTAAGGACAACTACTGGGTTTCATTGTAAGTTTTATTCTTTATACAGTATACACGGTCTAAAACTTAAAAGCAAGCCCCAAATATATGGGGCCTGCCTTAGCTTATAGATGGTATTCTTTATCTCTTTTCCAAACTGGATTTTCTTTTCCTTCTTTAAGTTGATTTTGGTAGTCATCTAAGATTCCTTTTACATCCTTAAATAGGAAGAATAAGCTTATAACGTTGATAAAGACTACTATTCCTACAAAGACATCTATAAAGCCCCATACGAGCTCAAGATCCATTTGAGTTGCCACCAAAAACATGATGAAGGCAATAATCCTATAGATCCAAAGAGGGATTTTGTATTTGTCTTTAAAGATTAGCCTTACATTACTCTCACCATAGAATAGGTCTGCTATAAGGGTTGTAAAGCCAAACATTAGCATGGCGAAAAACACTAGCCATCTTCCAGGAACTCCCAATATACTTTGGAAGGCATCTTGGACGAGATTGATTCCTACACCACTATCAGGATTGCCTACAACTCCTGTTAGAAGTAGGGCGAAGGCTGATAGGGAGCAGATTATGATTGTAGTAACAAAGGTACCAAACATTCCAAGAAATCCTTGTTCTGCTGGGTGGTCTACGTCTGCTGCTGCATGCATGATTCCTGCGATACCATTTCCTGCATCATTTGAGAAAAGACCTCTCGCTACACCCTGTCTAAAGGCATCCATAACAGTGTGGCCTACCATTCCTCCGAGGGCTGCCTGAGGCTTAAAGGCACTTTTAAAAATCATTCCTAAAACAGCTGGGAACTTACTTATGTTAGTAAAGATAATAACCAAAACTACTATTATATAAGCAAGAGCCATTACCGGAACGACCTTTGAAGAAAAGTCAGTAAGTCTTTTAACTCCACCGATTGTGATGATAAAGGCTGCTATTGTAACGACAATTCCTGGGATAATTGGGTTTAGATCAACAACTCCTGTAAAGGCTTGGCTTATTGAGTTTGATTGCATAAAGGCTATACAAAGACCCACTCCCAAGATGTAAAAAAAAGCTGTGATTATTCCCATAAACCTAGACTTAAGACCGAATTGTACATAATAGCTTGGTCCTCCTCTGTAAGACCCATCTTCGATCTTTACCCTGTAGATTTGTCCCAGGACAGTTTCTGCAAATGTGATTACCATACCCAAAAGTGCTGTAATCCACATCCAAAATACTGCTCCAGGTCCACCTAGACTTATGGCTGTAGCAACTCCTACAAGAGAACCTGTTCCAACTTGTCCTCCTACCGCTGTGGCAAGGGCTGCGAATCCGCTTACTCCGTCGCTTGCCTTAAGATTCTTTTTGATTACTTTTTTGATTAAGCGTGCATGTCTAAATTGTGGGAAGCCTAGCCTTATGGAATAGTAGAGTCCTACTGCCAAAAGCACATAGCCTATAACGTTTGCCCACATAAAGTCAGCCACTTTTAATATAAAATCCATTCTTCCTCCTTTTTTTATGTAAATGTAAACATATTTTCTAATGAATACGATATTTTCGTATTATACCCGAAAATTACGAATTTGATAAGTATTTGATAATAATAATCCTCAAAAATGATTTTTGGCATGATTTGAAGTATCATAAAGCTAGTATAATCGAAAGATTAAGAAAGGACTATTATGACAGAGAAGAAAGCTTATTACATTACAACACCGATATATTATCCAAATTCTAACTTGCATATCGGAAATACTTACACATCAGTCATAGCAGATGTGCTTAAAAGATATAAAAACTTAAAGGGCTTTGATGCCTACTTAACTACAGGAACAGACGAACACGGACAAAAGATCATGAGAACAGCCCTAGATGCTGGTACTAGTCCTCAAAAGTTTGTCGATATCATAGCGGAAGAGACAAAAGAGCTTTGGGAAAAGCTTGAAATCGACTATGATAGCTTTATAAGATCTACCGAGGCCCAACACGAAAAGGATGTCGCTGAAATCTTTACCAAACTTTACGAGAAGGGAGATATCTACAAGGGAGAGTACAAGGGATATTATTGTACACCTTGCGAGACCTTTTGGACTGAGTCCCAATTAGTTGATGGTAAATGTCCTGATTGCGGAAGAGATGTTGAATATCAAGAAGAAGAAACCTACTTTTTTAGACTTTCAAAATACGAAGATAAATTAAAAGAATTATTCAAAGACCACCCGGAATTTCTAGAACCTCAATTTAGACAAAAAGAAATGTTTAACAATTTTATCGGAAAAGGCCTTACAGATTTATCTGTAACTCGTAATTCCTTTGATTGGGGAGTAGACGTGCCATTTGACAACAAGCACGTAGTTTATGTTTGGATTGATGCTCTTTCTTGCTATCTTTCTGCCATTGGCTATGGAACTGATAAGGCTAAATTTGAAAGATACTGGCCTGCTGGAGTTCACCTAATCGGAAAGGATATTGTAAGATTTCATACAATAATCTGGCCAGCCCTACTAATGGCCTTAGATCTTCCACTTCCAGAGAAGGTATTTGCCCATGGTTGGATTCTTTTCGACAATGATAAGATGAGTAAGTCTAAGGGAAATATCATGTATCCAGAACCACTCGTAGACCTTTATGGGGTAGATGCCCTCAAATTCTACATGCTACGTGAGTTTAACTTCGGCTCTGACGGCAACTTCTCAGCTAGAAAATACATGGAAAGATATAATTCTGACCTAGTAAATGACCTAGGTAACCTAGTATCAAGAACTACATCAATGATTGATAAATATAATGGTGGAGAAGTAAGAAAGGGAACAGTATCAGATAGCTTTGATGATGAGCTTATTGGTCTTGCTAAAGAAACTTACACTAAGTTTAACAAGCTAATGGATGAGTTTAACTTTAACGCTGCTCTTGAAGCTGTTTGGACCCTAATTCGTCGTGCCAACAAATACGTAGACGAAACTGAGCCATGGATCTTAGGCCGTGACGAAGCCAATAAAGAAAGACTCGACAGAGTCTTATATAATCTCGCTGAAACTATCAGAATAGTAGCCCAACTAATCGAGCCAGTTATGAAAAACACAACTGCTACAATCCTAGAAAAAATCGGTACAGATAATAAGGGCTTTGAATCAGCAGGAGAGTTTGGCCTTCTTGAAGAAGGAGCTAGGGTAAGTAAGGGAGCAAATCTTTTTGATAGACTTGATATAGACAAGGAACTTGTTAAGCTTCACGAGGCGAATGGTGCCCTTATTGAGAAAAGACTGAATAAGAATAAGAAGGAAGATGAAGAAAAATCTAAGGAATCTAAGGAAGAATATATAGACTTCGAAGACTTTACCAAAGTCGACCTAGTTGTAGGTAAGATCCTAGAAGCGAAAGACCATCCGAATGCAGATAAGCTCTTAGTCTTTAAGGTAGACATAGGAGAAGATGAGCCAAGAACAATAATTTCTGGTATCAAGAAATGGTATGCTCCAGAAGATTTAGTAGGTAAAAACGTAATCGTCGTAAGAAATCTTGCTCCAAGAAAGATGCGTGGCATCGAATCTCAAGGCATGCTTCTTGCAGCAGACTTTGACGATGACTTATCCCTCCTATCAACCCTAGAAGACTTAAAGCCAGGAGCAAGGGTAAGCTAATGGCTCTAATAGATACTCACGCCCATCTTACAGATGAGGCCTTTGATGATGACAGGCTCTTTATACTAAGAGACCTGTCAAATTTTAATGTAAAGGCAGTAATAAATCCAGGATGCAATGTCAAAGATTCCAAATTGGCAGTAGAGCTTGCAGGAGAATTTGACAATTTCTACGCCCAAGTAGGAATCCATCCCGAAGAAGTTTCAAGATTGGGAGATAATGACCTAGAGATAATAGAAAATCTTGCCCGAAATCCAAAAGTTGTAGCCATAGGCGAAATAGGCCTTGATTATTACTGGCGAGATGACAATAAGGACGAGCAAAAGGAAGTCTTCATTAAACAATTAGAAATGGCAAGAAGACTCAATCTTCCTGTAGTTGTTCACACAAGAGATGTGGGAGAAGATGCCTACGAGATTCTAAAGGACTTTAGGGACCTTAAGGTCCAAATCCATTGTTTTTCAGAAGGCTTAGAGCTTTTGGATAAGTATATGGACCTTGGATTTTTTATTTCAATCGGAGGGGTTGTGACCTTTTCCAACGGAGAAAATGAAAAGCTTGCCGCAAGTCATGTCGATATCAATAGACTAATGCTTGAAACAGATAGTCCCTACCTTACTCCAGAGCCTTACAGGGGGCTTAGAAATGATCCTAGAAAGATTATAGAAGTCGCAAGGGAGATAGCTAAGCTTAGGGGAATGAAGCTTAAGAAACTTGAAAAGAGAACTAGCAAAAATGCAGAGGAATTTTTCGGCTTATGATAAAAGAAACTATAGTAGTAGAAGGAAAAGATGATATAGCAAATGTCAAAAGAGCGGTTGACTGCGAGATGATTGCAACCAATGGCCTTGCTTTTGGAAAAGATTTAATCGAAAGACTTAAGGAAGTTGATAAAAGATGTGGGATAATCATCCTAACAGATCCAGACTATGCAGGAAAAAAGATTAGATCAAGGATTGCAAAGCACATACCAAATGCCAAGCATGCCTATATCGACAGGAAAAAGGCTATCAAAAAAAACGACCTCGGCGTAGAAAATGCAGAGCCTGATGTTATAATCGAAGCCCTAAGAAGGGCCAAGGCAGAGACCAAAGAGAGGGTAGAGACTTTCACCATGACAGACTTGATAGAAAACGACCTCTCTTTTGGAAAAGGCTCCAAAGAGAGAAGAGAAAAGCTGGGCGATATTTTAGGCATTGGCTATTATAATTCCAAGCAACTTCTCTCCAAGCTCAACTCCTTTGGCATAAGTCGTGAAGAATTTGAAAGGGCGGTAGACAATTTATGAAAAAATTATACTCACCCAAAGTTGTAAAAGACATAATAGACCTATATAACTTTAGATTTTCCAAATCTCTGGGCCAAAACTTCTTGATAGATAAAAATTTCGTAGAAAAAATCGTAGATGCAGCAGATGTTTCAGGCACCAACGTCCTAGAAATCGGACCGGGAATTGGAACAATCACCTACGAGATGGCAAAGACTGCAAAGAAGGTATTAGCAATCGAGATTGATAGTTCTCTTATTCCAATTATAGAAGAGAATATGGAAGAGTTTGATAACTTTAAACTAATTCACGAAGATATCCTAAAGGCCGACCTTGGAAGAATCATAGAAGAAGAGTTAGCTGGAGAAGACTTCAAAGTAGTAAGTAATCTCCCTTATTATATAACGACTCCTATCATAGAAAAACTTATAGAAGCTGACCTCCCTTGTAGGGACATGACCATTATGGTCCAAAAGGAAGTGGCAGATAGGATGCTTGCTGATGAGAAAAGTAAGGACTACTCTTCTCTTTCTGTCTTTATCAAATATTACTCAGATGCAGAAAAGATAACTAATGTTCCTAAGTCAGTATTTATGCCTCAACCTAAGATTGACTCGACTGTCCTTAAGCTAAATCTTAGAAAATACAGAGACGATGTAGATGAAAAGAAACTTTTTGCCCTAGTCCATGCGGGCTTTAACAAGAGAAGAAAGACTATTCTAAATTCCCTCTCAGATGTTGTCGAAAAAGAAAAATTAAGATTAGCCTTCGATAAATTGGGTATAAAAAATAACCTGAGGGCAGAGAACTTGTCCTTGGACGATTTTATAAATTTGACAAAAACTATTGAGACCCTATAATTAATGGGTATATATAGGGAGAGAACGGAGGAGAATATGGCAGATATTAAAATTTATACATCAAATACATGTGTTTTCTGTAAGGCAGCAAAACAATATTTCAACGAAAAAGGAATCGAATTTACTGAATACAATGTCGACAAGGATAAGGACGCTGTAGATTACCTTGTAAGCAAGGGCTACAGGGGAGTACCAGTTATTAATATCGACGGAGAAGATATAGTTGGCTTTGATAAGGAAGCTATTGAAGCAAAACTAAATATTTAATTTAAAAGGAGTAAGCGTGGATTTGGCTTGCTCCTTTTATGTTAATCGATTTTACTAATCTCTATGGATTGGATCACTCCTTTGAGGGAAGTTAGGGTAATTTTGTAGGAATCTTTTGTCTCTAGATAGTATTTCTTGCTAGGATTTTCTTTATTTCCTGGATCTTCTTTTATTTTATCTTTGAAATTCTTCACTACATCATCTATGGAATCTTCAAGCTTGATACCCATGACCTCAAAGTCCCTGTTGTTATTGATAACAGAAGCCTTTAAGTGAGTAATTGGAGTCTCTTCACTAATATCAGACTCTTCAAAAAAGGCTTCTAAGAGATAAAATTCCTTGAAAGCATCTTTGACTTCTCCATCAGTAAACCAGGTCGGTTTTTTCTTAGTACTTTCTCCAAGTCTTCTGATATTGGCGCTTTTGCCTCCTTCTTCATCTTCTTTTATTTTGTAGGAAAATCCCCTGTCTGTGAAGTCTTTTAGCTTAACTGGCATAGAATAGATTTCACCTTCTATGATAAAGCTAGCATCATCTCTTCTGCTGGTGCTATGGCCCTTATCGGGAGACTTATCTTCGTAGGGATTTGTAGGATGGGTGATGAAAGTCTCTGCTCCAAGGAGGATTGGGTAGGTGAAGACCATCACAACATTAAGAATAAGGAGGAGGATTATGGGATGGGCGAAGTCCTTGTTTACCCCATCAATCAAGGCGCTTATGCTTCCTATTAGTCCCAAGGCCATAAGGATAAAACTTGCAAGCTTAAGCGGCCTATCAAAGCCTAGGATATCTATGTAGGAATATCTAAAGGCGAAGGATATTACAAAAATCACAAGTCCTATGATAAGACTTGCCTTATAAATTATCGACTTATCTTTTTTCATTCTAACCTCTTTTCTATAGGAATATTTTATCAGATTATTGATAAAAAGGAAATTAAATTTCTCAAATTCCTTCTTGATGAAACTTTGCCCCTACAAAGGTAAAATACTTACTTAGAACAAGTATTGAAAGGACAAATTATTTTGATAAGTTTTGAAGATATTATTTCACATATGTCTTATATAGATTATAAAAAAGCAAATGATAAGGCTATTAAACAAGTTACAAATGATTCGAGAAAGGTCGATGAAGGAACTATATTTGTAGCTATCAAGGGCTCACTTAGCGATGGGCACGATTATATAACTTCTGCCATAGAAAAGGGCGCAAGCCTTATAATTCATACAGCAGATATTAAAAGAGAAGAAGGGATCTCCTATATCAAAGTAGCTGATCCAAGAAAGGCACTTGCCCAAATCTCCAATTTAATCTACGATTTTCCATCAAGGAAAATGGACCTTTTAGCTGTTACTGGATCAAATGGCAAGACAACTACATCAAGGCTTATTTCCTTCCTTATGGGAGAGATCTTTGGAGATAGTGCAAGTATCGGGACAAACAACGCTGTGGTAGGAGATGAGCTTATCCCTACATCAAATACAACTCCAGATATCACAGAGGTAAATAGGATCCTTGCTAAGTGTCTTGATAAAAACATCCACCACTTATCCCTCGAGGCCTCAAGCCATGGCCTTGACCAGAAAAGACTATACGGACTAGATATTTCCTACGGTATATTTACCAATCTATCCGAAGAGCACCTAGACTATCACAAGACTATGGACAATTACTTCAAGGCCAAGATGATTTTGTTTGAAAATGCCAAGACAACCATAGCCAATATCGACGATCCTTATGGGAAAAAAGCTAAGGAACTTTTCCCAAATACTGTAACCTTTGCCATAGACGAGGAAAATGCTGACTACAGGGCGGAAGATATTAGAAAAGAAGATGGGAAGATTTCCTTTAGGATTAAAGGCTGTGAATTTGTAATAAGAAAAATCGCAAATTATGAAATATACAATACCCTCGCAGCTTGTGCCTGCCTTAATCAGATGGGGGCAAGCATGGAAGAAATCGCTGCTGCCTTCAAGAAATTTAAGGGAGTTAAGTCGAGATTTGAATATATAGAAAATGATTTGGGCATAAATATAATCCTAGACTTTGCCCATACTCCTCGTGCCTACGAAGCTCTTTTCGAATCAGTTCCAAAAGAGGCCAAGAAAATTGCGGTCTTTGGCATAAATGGAGATAGGAACGCTAATTTTAGAAGACTTATAGGAAATGCTTGTGGGAAGTTCGATACCTTCGCAGTCCTTACTACAGATGACCCGAAGTTTGATGATATAGACCATATCAACGAGGAGATAATAGTAGGCCTTGATGATTATAAGCAAGCCTACGTCATAAGAAAAGATAGGACAGATGCAATGGAATACGCCTTTAGGAAGGCTGAGCCTTCTGATTATGTCTTTCTACTAGGAAAGGGTGAGGAGAATTTTATGAAATATCATGGAAATGAGAAGACTCCTTACAGCGAGAGAGAAACCATAAAGAAGGCCTTGGCTAGGATATGAAGGTATTTGTAATAGGGGCAGGAGTAGCAGGTCTTGCCTTTGCAAGTTTCGCCGAAGGTCTTGATGTTACAGTAATCGACTCCAATGAAGAGGCAGGCAGGAAGCTCCTTGCGACAGGAAATGGTAGATGTAATTTTACCAATCTCAATTATTCCAAGGACTTTTACCAAGGAGAAAACCCATACTTCCCTGCTTATGCCTTAGACTATTTCAGAAATTCTGACCTGATAGAATACTTTAAAAAGCTCGGCATAGATTCTAAGACTCTTCCAAGCGGGAGGACCTATCCAGCTACCATGTCCGCAAGGTCTGTTAGGGATATCTTGTATCTTTCGGCAAAGGATAAGGCCAAATTCATCTTTAATGAGAAAATTACTGGCATTGACCTAGAAAAGAAGTTAATTGAAAGTGATAAGAATAAGTACAAATATGATATCCTAGTCCTTGCAAGTGGAGGAATCACCCTCAAAAACTCAGGCTCTGATGGATCTGTCTTTGAAATTATTAGGGATAAGCAAAAGATTACGGACTTAACTTACGGGATTACAAATTACAAAACAAGGGAGAAGCTCTCCAAAAAGGCCAAGGGGACTAGGGTTACCGCAAAGGCTAGCCTCTTCCTAGGAGATAAGCTCATCAAGGAATCCACAGACGATGTGATCTTTCAATCTTATGGCCTAACTGGTACGGCTATTTTGGATTTATCTAACGAGATAAGTATAGGTCTTAAGAAAAATCAAAAGCCTATGATAAGCCTAGATCTCTTTCCATCCTATGGGAGAGAGGGATTGAGAAAAAGGATAAAGGACCTTGCCGAAACTTTTCCTGAAAGAAGGATAGGAGAGATCCTCCTAGGTCTAATTAATGATAGACTTATAGAAGATATAGTCAAAAAGGCAAGGATTTCGATAGACATGCTCGGTAAAGACCTAAGCGATAAGGATATGGATATGCTAATTAAAATCCTAAAAGGGATGAGATTTACTGTAAAAGATATCCATGATAAGACAAACGCCCAGGTGACAATCGGGGGAGTCGATACAAGATTTGTCGATGATAGAACTATGAGATCAAAAATCTACCAAGATTTGTACTTTTGTGGTGAAATCCTAGATGTATCTGGTTCTTGTGGAGGGTACAATATACAGTGGGCTTTTTCCTCAGCGAAGTTAGCCTGTGACAAGATAAGGAGTATAAATGTTTAAAATAAATAGAAAACTGAAAGAAATGAAAGATAACGGAGAAAGCATCAAGCTTGCCATAATTGGTTGTGGCAAGATGGGGGCTTCCTTAATCAGCCAACTATCAAAGATGGATGCTATGGAAGTTAAACTTGTAGTAGATAGAACTCCACAAAAAGCTATCAAGGCCCTAGTAAATGCAGGAATCTCTGAAGATAAAATAATATTTACAGATGACTATAATGAAGGATACGAAGTTTTAGAAAAAGGCTTCGTTTGTGTATCAACAAACTACAGACTATCCTATAAACTTATGCAAATAAATGCTGTAGTTGACTGTACAGGTAACCCTCCATTTGGAGCGGTTATAGCAAGAAAAACTATCCAGTATCACAAACACATGATCACCTTCAATGTAGAATGTGATGCTGTAGTTGGACCTGTCCTTAACGATATGGCCAAGAAGGCAGGAGTAGTTTATACAGGAATCCTTGGCGATGAGCCAGGAGCTATAATCGACCTTGTAGAATACGCTTACGGAATGGGACTTGAAGTCTTGGTCGCTGCCAAGGGAAAGAACAACCCACTAGACCATGACGCGACACCAGAAAGTTTGGCAGAAAAAGCCAAAGAAAAGGGTCTATCAGCAAAGATGCTTACAAGCTTTGTAGATGGAACAAATACCATGCTAGAGCTTAACTCTGTATCAAACGCCCTAGGCTTCTTGCCAGATGTCTTTGGCTGCCACGGCATCGATACAAGCCCAGAGACTGCTGTAGAAGATTTTAAATTAAAGGCAGACGGCGGCAAGCTATCAAGATATGGAGTAGTAGAATTCTCCCGCGGCATGGCTCCAGGAGTATTTATCATAGTAACAAGTGATCAAGAAGACGTAAGAGACTTAATGAAGTTCCTAGGCTTTGGAGATGGTCCAAACTACTTGATGTACAGACCATACCACCTAACAAGTCTTGAAACACCAATTACAATCTACAAGGCTGTAGTAGAAAACGAAGCGACAATAGTTCCTCTTCACGGCCAAGTAGCTGATACTGTAACTATTGCCAAAAGGGACATCAAGGCTGGAGAAAGACTCGAAGGAGTTGGATCAAAGACAGTTTATGGTAAGCTTACTAGCCACGATAGAAGCCTTGCCGAAGATCTCTTGCCAATAGCCCTAATTACAGATAAGACAAAGGCAGTAAAAGATATAGAAAAGGGCACAGTAATAGATATGTCTATGGTAGAACTTGACGAAAAGGCAACTATCACAAGACTAAGAAGAAGACAAAATTCCATGAAATTGTAAAAGAAAGACCGATCGTCCTAGGATAATCGGTCTTTTTGAGTGCTTATTCTATATGATTTGGCTTAATACAAAAATTTTAAAAATAATTATCCAAATAAAAAGACAGGAGTGTGTTGGTTTCTCCTGTCTTTTTTGCGTCCAAAATGAAAGAACTTTCTTTCTAGTCACGTATATTATACAGAATATTGGTTGAAAGTGCAATAGAATTATTTTTACAATACCGATGTCAAGTAAATCAAATTCTTAATTAAACAATTTTAGATACTCGCCATAGCCTTCTTCTTCCATTTTCTCCTTGGGTATAAATCTAAGGCTTGCCCCGTTTATACAGAATCTAAGCCCTCCCTTATCCTTAGGACCGTCAGGGAAGACATGGCCTAGGTGGCTGTCGGCGGACTTGCTCCTTACCTCTTTTCTCACCATTCCGTGGCTTAGGTCGACTTCTTCCTTTATTTCGGTTTCGTCAATCGCCTTAGTAAAGGAAGGCCAACCGCATCCAGCATCGTACTTATCAAGTGATGAGAAAAGGGCCTTGCCGCTTACAATATCTACATAGATTCCCTCTTCATAGAAGTCATCATAGATACTTGAGAAGGGTCTTTCTGTGGCATTTTCCTGGGTTACCCTATAGGAAATATCGGTCAGTTTATTTTTTAAATCTTTCTTATCGTAATTCATAGTCGCTCCTTTTTATCACTATACGATTCTTTTATATGATAGTATAATGAAGATTATTAGGAGGAAATTATGCCAATGACAATTAAAAGGGCGACCCGGAACAATGGACCTGACCTCGCCTTTGATATAAACAACAAGGCAAACGCCGCTATAGAAAAATACGGAAGAGAGGCTGTGATTAACGCAGCTCTGGGAACTCTTCTAGACGATAAGGGAAAGATAATAGCCCTTCCTTCAGTTTATGATAGGCTTGATGAGATGGATAGGAGTCATATCGCTTCCTACGCCCCAATCGAGGGAGAGAAGGACTATAGGAAAATCGTAATCGATACTCTCTTCGGTCCTTACAAACCAGAAGGCTATATTTCAGCAATAGCAACTCCTGGAGGAACTGGAGCCATTAGGTCTGCCATATTTTCCTATCTAGACGAGGGAGACCCTTTGATCTGCCACGATTATTATTGGGCTCCTTATAGGAAGATTTGCGAGGAATTTGGTAGAGACTTTAAGACCTTTGAGTTTTTCACAGACGATTTTGCCTTTAATATAGATGCTTACAAAAAAGCTTTTGATAAAGGGCTTAGGGATTCTGATAGGATTGCTTCTCTTATTAACTCTCCAGGCAATAACCCGACAGGTTACTCTCTATCAGATGAGGAGTGGGATGAGGTCATCACTTTCCTTAAGGAGAAGGCAGAGGATAAGGATAAGAAAATCACCGTTATAGTTGATGTGGCCTATCTTGAATTTGCAGGCGATGGGGATAGTCAGAGGAAGTTTTTTGAGAAGTTTTCAAATCTTCCTCGTAATCTCTTCGTAATAGTAGCATTTTCTATGAGTAAGTCCCACACAGCCTACGGCCTAAGAAGTGGAGCCGCTGTCGGTATATCTTCTAGTAAAGAGATCATAAAAGAGTTTGAGGCAAGTCTTGCCCACTCTGCAAGATGTAACTGGTCAAATGGGACCCATGCTGCTCAGAATATCCTAATCGAGCTTGAAAGAGACGAAAATAAGAAAATTTATGAGAAGGAACTTGTAGACTTAAGGGCTATGCTAAAGAGACGAGCAGATGTATTTGTAGAAGCTGCCAAGGAGAATAAACTTACAATGATTCCTTATTTTGGAGGATTTTTCACCTTTATCCCAACTGATAGGGCCTTCGATATAGTAAAAGATTTAGAAAAAGAAAATATCTTCACCATTCCTTCAGCCAAGGGAATAAGAGTTGCCATATGCGGAGTAGGAGAAGAGAAAATTCCAAAACTAGTCCAAAGACTTGCCTTTTACACAAATAAAAAATAAAACTTGCAAAAATTTTAGCTCTTAGTATATTAATATTGTGAGTTAGCACTTAAGACGTGTGAGTGCTAAATGTAAAAACAAAGGAGATTAAAATGATGCTAAAACCAATCGGTGATAGAGTAGTTATACAAAAAGCAGAAGCTGAGAAGACAACAGCATCTGGAATTGTTCTTCCAGAAAGCGCTCAAGAAAAACCACAATATGCAGAAATCGTAGCAATTTCAGCAGATATTGAAAACGACGAGAAGAAAAAGGACTCTCTCAAAGTTGGAGATAAGGTAATCTATTCCCAATACGCAGGAACAGATGTAAAGCTTGATGATGAAGAGTTCATCGTAGTTAAATATAACGATATACTAGCAGTTGTACAATAATATATACTAGAAAGAGAAAGGATATACTATGGCTAAAGATATTAAATTTTCATCTGACGCAAGAAAAGGACTTGAAGCAGGAATTGATAAATTAGCAAATGCTGTAAAAGTAACTCTTGGACCAAAGGGACGTAACGTAGTTCTTGATAAGGCCTATGGAGCACCAACCATCACAAACGACGGTGTAACCATAGCCCAAGACATAGAACTTGAAGATAGATTTGAAAACATGGGAGCTCAACTTGTAAAAGAAGTTGCTACAAAGACAAATGACGTAGCAGGGGACGGAACTACAACAGCAACAGTTTTAGCTCACGCTATCATCAAAGAAGGACTCAAAAACCTAGCAGCAGGAGCAAACCCAGTAGTACTTCAAAAGGGTCTAAAGAAAGCAACTGACGAAGTAGTTGACTATATCAAAGAAAACTCTAGAGAAGTAGAAGACAAACAAGCTATAGAAAACGTAGGAACAATCTCCTCAGCTGACCCAGAAATCGGTAAATTCATAGCAGATGCTATGGAAAAGGTTGGAAATGATGGAGTAATCACAGTAGAAGAATCCAAAACAACAGATACCTACCTAGACGTTGTAGAAGGAATGCAATTTGACAAGGGCTACCTATCCCCATACATGGCAACAGACAATGAAAAAATGATAGCTGACCTTGACGATCCATACATCCTTCTAACAGACAAGAAGATTTCAAACATCCAAGAAATCCTCCCACTCCTAGAAGAAGTTGTTCAAGCTTCCAAACCACTTCTAATCATAGCAGATGACGTAGACGGTGAAGCTCTTACAACACTTATCCTAAACAAACTAAGAGGAACCTTTAACGTAGTTGCAGTAAAGGCACCAGGCTATGGTGATAGAAGAAAAGCTATGCTTGAAGATATAGCAATACTCACAGGAGCTACAGTAGTTAGCGAAGAACTTGGCATGGACCTTAAAGATACAGCTATGGATATGCTAGGATCTGCTAAGAAAGTTAAAGTAGACAAAGACAACACAACCATAGTAGAAGGAAAAGGCGACAAGGCTAACCTTGAAGAAAGAGTAGAAACAATCCGCAAGCAAATCGATAAAGAAGATAGCGAATACGAAAAAGAAAAACTTCAAGAAAGAGTTGCCAAACTTGCAGGTGGAGTTGCAGTAATCAACGTTGGAGCTGCGACAGAAACTGAAATGCAAGAGAAAAAATACAGAATCGAGGACGCCCTATCAGCAACAAGAGCCGCAGTAGAAGAAGGTATAGTTGCAGGTGGTGGAGTTGTCCTAATCGGCGCAATCGAAAAGGTAGCTAAATTAGAAGAAAGCTTAAAGGCAGATGAGAAGACAGGTGCTCTAATCATCAAAAAAGCCCTAGAAGCTCCACTAAGACAAATCGTAGAAAACGCAGGCATGGACGGATCTGTAATAGTAGAAAAAGTTAAAAATTCTGCTAAGGATGAAGGATACGATGCCTATAATGACGAGTTCGTAAACATGTTCGAAAAAGGAATCGTAGAACCAACCAAGGTAACAAGATCAGCCCTACAAAATGCAGTTTCAGTTGCAGGAATGATTCTAACAACAGAAGCAGCAGTAGCAGACATCCCAGAAGAAAACCCAGCTCCACAAATGCCAGCTGGCATGCCAGGAATGTATTAAAATAAAAACCAGGACAGAAGAGCCTAAGAGCTCTTCTGTTTTTTTAACTATAATACCTAAGTTAAATTTTATCTAACAATGCTTATTATCCCTGCTATTATAAAATCCTCACTAAAAAATTATTTTATTGACAATATGGTATATATAACATAAAATAAAGTTAAGGAGAGGTGATGGATAATTTCGAAGTTCTATTTTATGAGACTGAAAATGGAAGAATACCAGTAGAAGAATTTTTAAATAGTTTACCAAAGAAGTCTAGGGCAAAGCTCGTGGGTATAATTTCTTTACTCCAAGATTATGGAAATGAACTTAGATCGCCCTATAGCAAACATATAGATGATGGGATTTTCGAGTTAAGAGCAAAAGTAGGAAGTGATATAACAAGAGTTCTATATTTTTTCTATTATGATAAGAAGATAATCTTAACTAATGGATTTGTAAAAAAGACCCAAAAAACCCCGAAAAACCAAATAGAAAAAGCAAAGAAGTATAGAAGAAGATTTATTGAGAGGGAACAATATGAAAACATTTGATAAATACTTGGAAGAACAATTAAAAGATGAGGAATTCAAAGAAGAATATAAAAAGATGAGCCCAGAACTTGATATAATTAAGGCTATGCTAGATGCTAGAAAATTACAGAATTTGACTCAGGAAGAATTAGCGGAAAAAACAGGAATAGATCAAGCTGATATTAGTAAGTTAGAAAATGGAACTAGAAACCCTACTATTAATTTACTAAAAAGATTAGCCGAAGGCCTAGGGATGGATTTAAAAATAGAATTCGTTCCGAAAATATAATAAAGATTACTATTAAGAATTAGGTTTTTCTATTATATAAGTATTAGAAATTTCAATATATCAATTATATATTAAGCTATTGGTTACATTTAGTAAAATACTTTAAGATAAATTCTGCATTTGATTGTACTTAGAGTAGAGAAGCTTATTAATCTAAGCTATAAAGCTATTTATTAAGGTGTGTGCAATGAGAAAAAATAAATTTATTTTGATAGATCTTATTATGCTTTTATCGATATTTGGCATAACTGAGTTTTACAAAGAATATATATTTAACACTTTGAAAAATAATGGGAATTCAATTTACTTAGTTTTTGCTTTTTCTATTATACTTCTGATTGCTTATATTGTGAGGTTTTTTGCTAGACCTCCTTATGAACTTGTGAAAAAGCTATATAGAAGTTCTTGGAAGATTTCAGGTTATTATTCAAGAATAGCTCTTAAAAGTGAAAAGAATTATGTAAATTCTTATGATTTTTGGGTGAAGATTAACTTAATTCTAATAGGGATTTTTATTTTGATTAACTTATTAATCGCTTTTTCAAACGATTTTATCTTCACAACCCCTATGTTTTTTGCTGAATTAATAGCAGGTTTTGCTTTGTCTGTAGGAGGATGGCTAGCTACTTGGATAAGAGAGTACAAATATTATATATAATTTAGTTTTGATTTATCATTTTTTCAATTTTCAAATTAAACTAGACAGAATACACTAAATTCATAAATTCTTCTAACGGTGTTTTGCAGTTCAAAGACTTTCTTGGGATATTGTTTCTGTAGCTAGCTACAGAAACAATATCCGCCTCACTTTTTAGCCTAAAGCCAGTTTGTTTTGGTAATTCATCTTTTCTTAATAACCAATTCGAATTTTCATTTAACCCCTTTGACTTGGGCAGCCTGGATCTGCGAACAATATTGATATATCATGCTTATTGCATACACTTTTCTAGTTTGAAAATTCTTTTCTGCAATCAAATATTATTGATTTTACAAGATGTTTAGGAATTTGATCTAACCGTCTATTTAGCCTATTTTCTATTGCTTTTGCTGTTCTGTTTTCCGGGTTTAGAGTTATTATTGCTTTGGATATTCTTTCTACTAAAGTTATTACGCAACTTTTATGATTCTTGCCCACTTTGGTATCTCCTACAAAATGCCCAAATTCATTTTTAAAATTAGGATATGATTTATTCCTACTATGAATACTTCTTTTAAAGACTTGCTTCCCTCTTTTTTTAACGCTTCCATTCCTTTTTTGTTTACCTTTCATTGGTAATAGTTTTTTATCTAAACTACCGTCTTTAAAACGCCTGTATAGTGTTCTAGAGCTCATTGAAAGCTTAATTTCTCCTCTTCCAATTATGACATCTGGTATCCATCCTTTGGCGACCTTATTAAGTACATATCCTTGTTCTTTCCCTCCAGTATCTTAACTTTTGGCCCACATTTAGATTTTTTTCTTGTAGTTGTCGTAGTATTCTTGTATAGTTAAGCCTTTTTTAGCCAATTTATTACGTTGTATATAGTTTGTCTTGCTCTTGACAAATATTTTGCTATATTTGCAATTTTTTCTCCATATTTATAGTATTGCTCTATCCAAGTTAATTCTTTTATAACAAGATGATTGTAAGCCATTTTGATAATCCTTAATGTTTTTCTTTCTAAATTAAGTTTATCATAAATGGCTTTTTATTTCATTTAAAAGTGTCTAGCCTAATTTTACTATCCAAGTGGTATAATATTACCAAGAGAATCGAAAATAATCGTGAGTTAATCGTGTGAAATCAAACTTCTCAATTAATACAAATGGCTTAAAATAGGCAAAATAAATAATAATAATCGTGAGTTAATCGTGTGAATCTAAAAATGGAGGATCAATATGGACTTAAATAAACTCCTTGAAATAAAAGAAGGAAGTAATATAGAAATTAAAAAAGCTAAAAATCAAGTGCCTAAATCTTTTTGGGAAACTTATTCTGCTTTTGCTAATACAGATGGTGGTATTGTCATATTTGGAATTGATGAAAAGAGTAAGGAAGTTACAGGTGTAACAGATGCTTATAAGTTGAGAGATGATTTATTTAATAATTTTAACAATCCCAATAAAGTGAGCGAAAATATTATATCAAATAAAGATATCAAAATAGTTGAACTCGAGAATAAATTGAAAATATTGATTATTACCATTCCAGAAGCTCCTTATAATCTTAAACCGATTTATCTAAATGGGAATCCTAAAGATGCATACGAACGCTTGGGAGAAGGTGATAGAAAGTTATCCAGTGAAAAATATAAAGCCTTAATTGTAGGCGCTAAGAAAGAAACAGATAATGAGCTATTAAAGAATTATGATTTGGATGATTTAGATAAAGATACCTTAGAGACGTATAGAAAAGAGCTATATGAGCAGACTAGTAATGAAAAATATAAAGATATTGATTTTAAAGATATGCTCATTGAATTAGGTGCAATAAGAAAGGATAGACAAGGAACAAATGAGTATCTTTTAACAACAGGAGGACTATTATTTTTTGGAAAATATACATCTATAACGGATAGATTTCCAGGATTCCAATTAGATTACTTTGAAAAAAACTCTTCATTAGACACGGATTGGATTGATAGAGTTTCAACTGGTGATATGGAATATCCAGAACTCAATGTATATAAATTTTTTAGAATCGTATTAGAAAAACTCAATCTTACAATTAAAGATACTTTTATCCTTGAAGAAGACAGTAAAACAAGGCTTCCTTATAAATCAGATTTATTTACATCAGTGAGAGAAGCCTTAGTGAACGCATTAATGCATTCGTATTATGATTCTGATAAAGCTATCAAGATAACAGCCTATCCCGATTATTATGAGTTTATAAATCCTGGTAAGATGAGAGTAACAGTTGAAGAATTTATCCATGGAGGAACTTCAGATATTAGAAATCATACAATGTCCTCAATTATGAGAAGAATAGGAATTTCAGAAAAAGCCGGAAGTGGAGGTCCAAGAATATTTGATGTTGCTGCAAAATATAAATTAAAACTTCCGGAAGTAATTAGAGATCAATACAGCACGAGTTTAAGGATATGGAAAGTCGACTTAGAAAAAATCATGGATAAATATCCTAGTCCTCAAAAAGAGATTTTATTGTATTTAATTAAGCACCAATCAATCAGTAGAGGAGAAGCAGGAGAAAATCTTTCTATAGAAAACTACCAGTTTAGAGTAGCAATTAATACTTTGTTAGAAGAAGGGATGATAGATGTCGTGGGCAGAGGTAGATCAACTAGATATATACTAAAACCAAGTTCATCTGAATATTCTTATAGCATGAAAAGATTATTAAGACTAATAGAAGATGATTTAATTGGTAGTAATTAGCATAACTATATTTACACATACGAGGCTTTAGAAAATATCAAAATTTATCCATACTTATTATTCAAGCCACGTCGAAGCAGTTACTCATCTTAGAAAATAAAATAATTATATTAGAAGTTAATATTTTAAACATATGTAAATGAAGAAAAAATGGAAATTAGTATATGGATAATTTGAGTGGAAAATATAAAAATAATGATCTGGTAATTTTATCAGATTTTATCCTAGATGAAGATGGATATGAATTTGATACAGGCTTAAAAAAAGCGATGGAGCTTGCAGAATATGAGTTGGATGATATTACTTCAAAAATTAGTGAAAACGAGAAAACAATTGAAATGCTTACATCAGATTGTGATAAGACAGATTATATACTGGCTGCATCTAGTGGAGCCTTATGTGGAATAATAGATATTTTTCTTGTAGGCAAAGCTGGTGATTCGCAGATCGGAAATTTGTCGGATAAGTGGTTTAAAAATCGTACTATGGATTTCGCGAAACTTTGTGGATGGAAAGCAAAGAATGGTGATTCTCCTGCCTCAGCAGTTAATTTTTTAGAGAAAAAGTTTAAAATTCCATATGACCAGACAGGTGCTGGTGATGCGGCAAGTCGTGTTTTTGACTTAAATCCAAGCAATCATCATTTCAAATCTCTGGCCCACAATCCAAGCATATTAGGTTTATTTTTTTCAATTTTAGATCAATTTGAAAATACATCACATTTTATCTCCAAAGGAGAATTGATTTCTCTGCAGGAAGCTGATAATAAATTTGAACTTAGAGGGAACAATTTTACTGCTAAACTTTTCTGTGGATTTGTAAATTGGTTTGGTCATTTAGTTTCAGATATATCAGGATCTTCATCAAGTAAGGGCCGAGGCATGGGGATACCATCGCCATTTTGGACTTGGACTAACGATATTATAGTTATAAAAAGAAAGCTAAATATTCATTCTTTAGATTTTGATAAGTCAGTAAATGAATTGGCTCTTCAAATCTATAGGCAAGGCTATGACATAAGATTTGAAGCAGCCTGTGCTATACCTGTTTTTGTGAATGAGTTAATAGTAAGGATAATTTATTCTGTTAGACGTTTGTTTAGATATTTTATTAAAACTCAAAAGCATGACAGATCATTCAAACAACTTTGGGAGTATTGTAAACCTTATTCTAATGCAAGTGTAAAAAGAATGCTTACTGTAGCGCACGGAACATATTGTCTTGTTGATGGAGGAGAGGCTTTGGCACATGGATTTATTTCTGGTGGCGGAAGTTTTAATGTAGCAGATTGCCTTTTGCGACTAAATATTGTAGGCTTGGGTAGGTTTAGTATTTCCTTGTATGGTGAGCTTGATAGAGGAATAAAACGAAAAGAACTTAGAAAAGAAGAAGTATTTTTAAGGCAAGAAAAATTAACACTCATTGACTATGTTGAAGGCTTGAAATTACTCTCAGAGCTTTACGAGGATAAAGACCTTATTATATTTACAGATGAACTGATGGAAAGTGAAATGTATATCAAAGCTTTTGAAAAATCCGCGCTTTTAGCTGAGAAAAGAAATGTTTCAGATGAAAAGATATTGCGAAATAAAGCTGACATTGATTCTTACTTCAGAGGAGGGAAAAAATGGTGAATTTTAATAAAAAAAGCAAACTTAAGCAAGCTCAGGATATGGTACAGGCTGCAATAAATATTACCAATATAAAGATTGAAGATCTTGGTAAACATACTGCAAAGTTATATGAGTCACTGATAACAATCGGTGATCTATTTGATAAAATCAGCAATGTTCCTAGTGAACAGATGATTCAATACGAAAACTTGAAGGAGATAAGATCTGACTGGAAAGGTCAAGCTGAAAAAATAGAAAAAGACTATAATAAGTTAGCTAAAAAGAATTTAGGTGCAGGTGCAGCAGGAGCTGGTTTTGGAATAGCTGTTTTTACAATGGGTCCAACAGCATCTATGGGAGTTGCAACTACATTTGGCCTTGCATCAACAGGTACAGCTATCTCTGCCTTAAGTGGAGCAGCAGCTACAAATGCAGCACTCGCTTGGCTTGGAGGTGGTGCTCTAGTTGCCGGTGGAGGAGGAATGGCTGCAGGTCAAGCTTTTCTTACTATGGCTGGTCCTGTGGGATGGGCTATTGGAGCAATTTCTCTTGTGGCTAGTAGCTTACTTTTATGGAAAAATAGCGGAGATAAAAAGCGTTTGGGAAATTTGTATATGGCCATAAGTCATAGAGACGTAAAATCATATGAGCTTGCCATTATAGAAATTATCGAAAGAATTAATCGCATTATAGATGAAAGTCATATGTTAGATGAGGCAATTGAGCTTATCAAAACTTTTGGATTAGACTATGATATGATGACAGAAAAACAGCAATACACACTTGGTTCATATGTGAATTTGATGAATTCATCTACTCGACTTTTGACAAATCCTATAAAAGGATTGGAAGCGAAATTTTCTGAAGGAGATTTTGATTCCTTCATAAATATGAAAAATATAGATAAAAATAATAGCATATATAATGACAACAAGGGCCTAATTATATTACTTGCAAATTTGCTTTATAAAATTGAAATAGATGATGAAACCAAAATGATCTTGCGGAAGTCGCTTAGAGGAAATAAGGACTTGCTAGAATCAATGAAAATTTCGAAGAAGGAATTTGAATTTGAGCTTATGGATATGGTCGATGAAGCCTTAGAATTTAAGTATCAGAATGAAGAATAATTGTTAAAGATAAATTAAATATAGGGTTTACATGAGCTATGCCTTTAGATTCTTATAATATGTTTGTTAGAAAATAGTATTATTTAAAATTTCTAAATAATTGGGTTTCTGACATTAATTTCTCTAAGCAGTATTGCTAAGGACCTTAATGTCCAGAAATCCTCTTTTTTAAAAAATGGCAACCTAGAGTTAAATAGAAAAAGACAAATCAGCATACTCAAGCGCTAAGTCTGCCTGCATTGGACTTGGAGAAGAATTATTGGATGAAAATCAATAACAGGAAATTAAAACGATTATATTATATATCATGACAGTGTAAATGTATTTACTTAGAAAAGTAAAAATAATGAGATGTTACTAAATTAGGATAAATTAACCATAAGATATTTTAGTCAAGTCCATAATATTGTGTAAATTAAACCAGTACAATATTTACTATTTCATTCTAATATATATTTTAGAAGATGTGAGGAGGTCCACATTGATATCAATGAGGATTGATTTCCAAAAGTCTGCGGGCTATATATTAATGGTATAGCTGAATATTCATTGGGAAATATTCTGATTACTTCTTCACGTCTTCTAATTTCCTCATTTAGTCTTTATAAGCAATTAGTTGATTTTAATCTGCTGTGAATTATATCATTAGCTAAATATGCAAAAGTATCTTCGAATCCTTCATCTAAGGTATTTAAAGAATTTTGAAATTTCTTTTCGTTTTCGTATTTTAAGGATACCTCATCTTTCATTTTTCTTGCCAAGTTGATATCTTGGAATTTAAATAGTGTTTTAATGTCTATTCTAAATTCTTTAGTATTTTCCTTTGGTGCTTTTGATAAGGTATTTATTAAGAAATATACCTGACATTTTTGCCATATTACATTTACGAATGTTTCTTTTATTGCTTTTACTAGGACTTAGTGGGCATCTAATATTAGCATTTCGACTCCAGATAGACCTCTAGCTTTTAAATATTCAATAAGTATTCACTTTCACTAGAACTTAGGTCTAAGCCTATGATTTTTCTATTTCCCTTTTCATTTCTTTGATATCTTTCAAAAACCTTTTTCATGAATTTACCATCTCTTGTTCTAGGTACTCTTAGGGTTAAGGTTCCTATCTTTGTTGTGAAGTCACGTTCATAGTAGCCATTACTATAAGTAGTTCTATTAGAATCTCTTTGATAGGCTTTATTTTTAAGTATTCATCTCTTTCTTCTTCCATAAACTCGTTAAATACTTTGGTTAAAATAGTTTTTGCCAGATCGTTATTAACTTCAGCGTTGATTATATTTTGAATATCTTCCGTGTTTAATGTAAAATGTAATTGGTTCATTTGTTACTCGTGGTTTGGGTTTTGTGGTTAAAAACATCGTTCTAGTTTAGGTTTCAGATGACCTTTTTCTTTTTACATAATTATACGGATTCTATCAGTAAGTTTTAGTATTTTTTTTGATAATAAATTTTCCAAAAGTTCCAACACTTGCAGAGAATGCAATCATATAGGAGTTTGCAGAGGGAAGATATATTGCAATAATGATTTATGCAAAATTAATAATGATTACGATTATACTGAATTCGTAAAAGAATACATAAAACATAGCAAGAAAGGAAATGGCCATCTCTTTGTAGATATGTAAATTAGTAGTAAATATATTTTAGAGGAGAGAAAAAGTATAGAAAATGAAAAAATATATAAAAAACAACCAAAAAAATATTATAATATATGTATTTATGTGTTTCATTTCAGCTAGTTTAACTGCTGGTACTGCGTTTTTATATCAAAGAATTACTAGTTCTGCTATAAATAATGACTTTAGGGCTTTGATTTTATTTTCAATATTTGCCATACCCTACCTTATACTTGAAGCGAGTTTTGATTATATTCCCAAAAAATATAGAGCTATAATCACCAACAGTATATCCTTAGATTTAAAAAATGACTTAATAAAGAGTATAAATGAAACAGAATTGTCAAAAATGGACTATAATTTTACTAATACAATAAAAAACAAAATTGTAAATGATTTGAGCATAATAGAGAAATCGTATATAAAAAATTTACTATCTATAATATTATATTCTTTTATGTTTGTTATCTCCTTAATTTCTGCTATATATATACAAGGATATCTAACTATAATTATGATTGTTCTGTCAGCTATTCCATTACTCACACCTATAATAAGTAAAAAAATTCTTGCTAATAAAAAGGAATTACAAAAAAATGCTAAAGACAAGTATCTTAATAGTTATAATGAATATGCAGATAATATTCTTTTTGTTAATATTTCAAATTTAAAAATATTTTTCTATGATAAATTGAAACTATTAGGAGAGAAACTTAAACATGAAAGTATATTTTTTGAATCATCACTATTAAAAACCTATTCTATATCCTACGGACTTGGGAATGTCTTATATTCGGGAACTTGGGTAATTGGTGGAATATTTGTGTATAAGAATTTATTAACCTTGCCATCTTTAATAGCAATGACAACATTAATGTTTACAATAGCTGGTCCTATTCAAACAATATCAAATATTTATAGTGAGTTTTTGTCCTCAAGAAAAATTTTCTTTGATTATTTAGATTTTATTGATAAATGTAAAACAACTGATAAAAAACCCAAAAGCAAGATAAGTGAGATAGAAAAAATTGATATAAAGAATTTGAATTTATCTTTTTCTAATAAAATTATCTTAAAAAACATATCTTTTAACTTTATTAATGGAAATAAATACGTACTTTTGGGAGAAAGTGGTTCTGGAAAAAGTACATTTCTTAACTCTTTGTTTGGAATATATGAGTATGCTAATGATTATATTGCTATCAACGAAAAGAAATTATCAGAAATAGATAAATCATCTTATTACGATAATATTTTTTATATACCACAAGAAACTATAATTTTTAATACAAGTATACTAAATAACATAACTTTATTTTCAGAAAATGTAGATTTAGTAAGAGTACAAGAGTGTATAAAAAAAGTGGGCCTTTCTGACTGGTTTAATTCAAAAGATAATGAGTTTGATTGTGTTTTAAGTAAAGATAGTATATCAGGTGGCGAGAAAAAAAGGTTAGATTTAGCCAGAGCATTATATTTAGATAAGTCTGTTATTATCATGGATGAGCCAACATCTGCATTAGATTTTGAAAATGAGATTCTGATTTCTAAAATAATAAAGGGAATCCAAGATAAATTAATTATCTGTGTTAGTCACTCCACAAATGACGAATTTCTTAATGTATTTGATAATAAAATAAAAATTATAAATAAGGAGTTCGTAACTGAGAATCATTAAAAATACTTCTAAAATATTTGTTAAAATTGACCTATCATAATAGCAAAAGGCAGGGAACTTAATCTCTGCCTTTTAGTTTGTTGAATTTTCCTAAATCTATTTTCCAAAAATCTCTGTCCCTAGTTTAGTTTCTTCGATGCTTGCTCCCTTAAATACTATGTTTTTAACATCATTTTGGTATTTGATATCTCCCCAGAGGATGCCGCCTACGTAGGCATCTTCTTTTTTGAAGAGTTTGTAGATTTTGCCGTCTATTTCTTTCTTTTCTTCTTCGATTCCTTCACCTGAGTTCATGCCTGCTGAAAATAGCTTGATATCTCCAAGCATTAGGGTTGAGAATGGTTTTGGTTGCTTGTAAGATTCGCTATCTCCTGTCATGTTATTGCCTGCGATTTTACCCATTTCTTGGCTTGATGTCCAAAGTCCTATGGTGAATTGGCCTATTTGTGCGCAGTCTCCTGCAGCAAAGATTCCTTCGTGACCTGTTTCTAGGTGGTCGTTTACCATAATTCCTCTGTCAGTTTCAAGTCCTGATTCTTGGGCCATCTTGATATTTGATCTGATGCCTGCTTGAACCATTATAGCATCTGCAGGAATTTCAGTTCCATCAGCAAGCTTTACTCCGCAAACTGCTCCGTCTTTTGTGAGGATCTCTTCGGTGTTTTTGCCTGTGTAGGTCGTAATTCCCATATTATTTAAGTTTTCTTCAAGTTTTTCTGAAAGCTCGCGGTCGAGTTGTCTTGCTAGTAGATAGTCGAAGCTTTCTATTACTGTGATGTTTAGGCCGAGTTTTTGGGCAGAGAAGGCTGCTTCTAGTCCTAGGATTCCTCCTCCTATAACTACAACTTCCTTCTTACCAGCTACATATTCCTTGAAGCTTCTAAGGTCATCTACAGTTCTTATGGCAAATACTCCCTTGGAGTCTATGTTTGTGATTGGTGGAACGAAGGCTCTAGCTCCTGTTGCGATTAGAGCTTTGCCAAATTCAATCTCTTCTCCGTCTTCTAGATATGCAATTCTTTTTTCTGGGTCTATCTTTTCTACTTTTGTAGAAAGTCTTTCTTCTATGTGTCTTTCGCTATACCAAGGTTCTTTTTTAACGAAAATTTCTTCTTCTTCGAAGTCCTTACAGATTAACTCGGATAGTCTAGTTCTCCAGTAGGTAGATGGTTTTTCTTCTGAAACAATTAGAATTGAAGCGTCTGAATCCTTTTTTCTTATTTCTTCGGTCGCTGATAGGCCAGCAATTCCGTTTCCTATAATTAGATAATCGTACATAATATTCCTTTCCTGTCTTTATTGTTTATATCTATATTATACAGTTTGTTAAATTATCTTACAAACTAAACAAAGCCCTAAAGGAGTAGGGTATAGTAGTAGGAAAAAGGGGGACTTATGATATTTAGAAAAGCAAGCTTAGAAGATATAGAATCAATTGGGAAAATTATAGAAATGGCTAGGAAGTCTCTTAGGGATGATGGGATAGATCAATGGCAGAAGACCAATCCCAACGAGGATATTATAAGAGAGCAAATAGTAAAAGATGATGCCTATGTATTTGATAATGAGGGCAAGGTCCTAGCCTATGCCTATGTTTTTGATGGAGTCGATCCTTCATACAATGTCCATGAGGATAAGTTTAAGTCTGATAGCTATTTTGTAATCCATACTCTGATGGTTGATAATAGCGGAAGTGTTCCAAGACTTGGTAGTAAGTTTATGGAAGCTTTAATAGATTTTACCAAAAAATCTGGCAAAGAAGCTATTAGAATCGACACCCACGAGGATAATTTCAGGATGAGAGGGCTCCTCCATAAGTTTTCCTTTGAGGAAATTGGCATAGTACAAATTGATGAGGACGGCATTCCTAAAGATAGGATCTGCTATGAGAGAGTCCTATGAGAAACCTTGGCCAAGAAGAAATAATCAAAAATGCCAAGCTTCCAGCTGTGGTAATAGCAGGTCCAGGTACAGGTAAGACCCACACTATTGTAGGATTTGTGGCAGAAGCCATAAAAGATGGAGAAGTCTTGCCAAACAAAATCCTAATCACTACTTTCACCAAAAAGGCGGCCCGTGAGCTTAATACGAGAATTATTACAAGGCTTAGAAAAGATGGCCTAGATACAGACCTTGAGGATATGAAGATAGGAAACTTCCACTCCCTTGCCATATCCTTTATCACAAAATACAGAAGGCTTGACGATAATTTCTTTAATCTTACTATAATCGACTCCAATATGGAGGAATTTATAGTAGAAGAAAATCTAGAGATTTTTACGAGCCTCCCTCACTTTGAAGACTTTATAGGAAAAGATTATGCTATAGCGACCATTCTTGATATATTCCAAACCCTGATTAATC
Source organism: Anaerococcus marasmi (assembly GCF_900290195.1). Lineage (GTDB taxonomy): Bacteria > Bacillota > Clostridia > Tissierellales > Peptoniphilaceae > Anaerococcus > Anaerococcus marasmi. The sequence continues at coordinate 1,741,691 of NZ_OLMF01000004.1, forward strand.
AAATGATAGATCCAATATCCCTTAGGGATTCAGCTTCTCCTCAAGACAAGCTAGCCTACGAGATATTTAAGACCTACGAAAGGCTCCTAGATTCCTTGGGCCTAATTAATTTCCAGCTTATCCTAAAACGTTTCTTGGACTTGCTTAAAGACCCTGTAATAGGAGAAAAAATAAGAGAAGAGATCGACCTTGTTGTTATAGATGAATACCAGGATACCAACCTAATCCAGGAAGAAATCGCCATCAATCTTACGAAAAATGGCAATATCATAGTCTTCGGAGATGACGACCAGGCCCTTTATTCCTTTAGGGGAGCCGATGCGAGAAACCTAACCCATTTTGACGAGAAATTCTACGATAGGACTGGAATTAGGGCGAGTAAATACTTTCTAAATATTAATTATAGGTCAAATCAAGTTATAATCGATAAGGCCAGGGCCTTTATGGATGAGGCAAAAGGATCTAGCAAGAAGGAACTTAAGTCGAACAAGGCAGAGGAAAATCCCAATACTATCGTAAGGGCTAGGGCAAGCGAGATGGACAATCTCGTAATGATAGTAAAACTCTTATCAAAGAAAATAAAACTCGGACAAATTGCCTTTCTTTTCCCAAGCTTTAACAATTCCTATCCTTCAATCCTCCAGAAGAAATTCGAAAATGCTGGGATTAAAGTAATCAACAGGAAAAGCGATGGCTACTTTAGAAGGGAAGAAATTCGCTTAATAATCTTTATTTTATTAAAACTTGCGAGGACTGGCCCTATCAATACCGATTTTAGGGGAGGGAAGATGACCTATGGGCAAAGGCAGAAGCTTGACTATAGGAACTTCCTTAAGGAAATCTATGAAGATGATTACTTTAATAAAAATAGAGGAATTAGGGCTTTCATAGAAAGTTCATCTGAATCTTCTCCTATATCAGACCTTATTTATAAGCTTATGGGCCTTGAGACCTTCAAGGATATCCTCAAGGATAAGAATCAAGCTAGGAAAGATCTAATCTTTAAAAACATCAGCAAATTCATAAATCTCGCTGTAGACTATGATGAGATTTTTGAAGGGACTAAGAACTATTATCAGAAGTTCATCTTTTCCTATATTTTTATTTATTTTAAGAAAAACGCCATAGGAGAGTTCGATGAGGATGATGTCTATGACGATGCCATAAACTTCATGACCATCCACCAATCCAAGGGCTTGGAGTTTGAGGCGGTATTTGTATCAAGTCTCGGAGATTATCCAAGAAGAGATTACGATAAGTTTACCGATAGGTTCGTAGAAAAAGATAGCTTAGAGAAAAAGGAATTGGACTTTTACAGGAAATATTACACGGCCTTTACTAGGGCTAAAAACCTCTTGGTCCTTTTGGATAATTCGGCAGATCGAAGGATTAAAAACTTCGCATATACCCTCGATTCCTCATCCAAGTTAAGCTCTATTGATTTTAAGATGGAAGAGAGAAAAGATGATAAGAAAATCCTAGCCTTTACCACAGATATAGATGTCTATATGACCTGCCCCCTAAAGTATAAATTTATAAGAAAACTTTCCTTTAGGACTAAGAAGACCGAAAGCCTAATCTTTGGATCTAAGGTCCACAATCTAGCCCAATATATCTACTCTCCTTCCTTTGACAAGAAGGATATGACAAAATTTTTGTGGGAGAATAAGGGCTACATTGAGCCAGTTTCAAACCTACTAAACAGGGGCTTTGATGTGAAGCTAAGCGAGGCTAACTACAAGGCGGATAGAGATTTCTATATACTTCAAGGAAATATCGACCTTATTTTAGAAGATTCTTCCATAATGGATTTAAAGACAGGATCTTTTGATGAGAAAAGTCTCGCCAGATACAAAAATCAACTTCTAACCTATAGACAGCTCCTCCTAGCTAATGGCAAGGAAGTAGGGAAAATCTACCTATATTTTATAGAAAAAGACGGCCTAATCGAAATAAAGGATGAGGGATTTGACATGTCTACTATAGATGATGTGGCAAGGGAGATTGTAAGAGAAAACTTCGATCATAAGACCGAAGATTGGAAAGCTTGTAAGTTCTGTCCTATGAAGCACTTCTGTGAGCGAGCTTGAAATCCACCTACTATGTTATACAATATAGATAGGTGATAAAATGATTGAATCTCAAATGCTAAAGGGAGTTATAGAAGGCGTTATACTCCATATTATAAAAAACAACGAAACTTATGGCTATGAAATCGTAGAAGAACTAAAGAACTCTGGCTTTTATGCCATGACTGAAGGAACAGTCTATCCAATCCTACAGAGACTTTCCAAGAAGGGATTTATCTTTGGGGCCTACAAGAAATCTACGATTGGGCCAAAGAGAAAATATTACTATATAAGCCCAAAGGGCAGGGACTATCTCGATAGCTTTTACAAGTCCTTTGACGAGTTAAGTTATGCTACGGGAAATGTATTAAGTAAGGGGATAAAATGAGATTAGATAAGATGATAGGAAACTCTGGTCTAGATACCAGAAAAAATATCAAGAAAAATGCCAAGAAGGGAGCTGTCCTTGTAAATGGAGAAGTAGTAAAGGATACAGCAACCCAGGTTGACCCAGAACTCGATGAAGTATACTATATGGGCCATTTCGTAGACTATTTTGAAAATATCTACGTGATGATGAATAAACCTGCTGGCTTTCTTTCAGCTACAGAAGATAAAGACCCAACTGTAATAGATCTTTTGGATGATTTCTACAAGGTAATCGACCTATCTATAGCAGGAAGGCTCGATAAGGATACTACAGGCCTTCTTCTTCTTTCGACAGATGGTAAGTTCATCCACAGGGTAACAAGCCCAAATTCTAATATAGAAAAGACCTATCTTGTAGAATGTAGAGATAAGATAGATGACAGCCTAATAGACTTATTTGAAGAAGGAGTCTATATCAAAGAAGATGACTATACAGCAAGAAGTGCTAAGCTTACTATCTTAGAAGATAAAAAGGGGGTAGTAAAGGTTACGGAAGGCAAGTTTCACTTAGTAAAAAGACTATTTTCAAATTGCGGCAACAAGGTAGAAAAGCTTAAAAGAATTGCCATAGGAGACTTATCCCTAGACGAACATTTGCCAGAAGGCGAGTATAGGGAGCTAAGTGATGATGAAATATCCCTACTTATGGAGTAAAATAAGGATGATATAAGTAAGGATAAGACGGAGAAAAGTATGTATGAAAATTACGTAAAGAATATATTGGACAGGATTTTGGCCCTATTGGGTCTTATAATCCTTTCTCCAATATTTTTGCTTACAGCTCTCGCCATTAAAATAGAAGAGCCTAGGGGAAAAGTCTTCTTCATCCAGGATAGGTCTGGTAAGGAAGGTAAGGCTTTCTCCTGTATCAAATTTAGGTCGATGTCGACAGAGGCTCCAAACAACGCCGCAACTTGGGAGCTTGATAATGCGGATAGCTACATAACAAAAGTGGGGCGTTTCATCAGAAAGACATCCATAGACGAGCTTCCCCAGCTTATAAATATAATAAAGGGTGATATGAGCATAGTAGGACCAAGGCCGGTTATTCTTAAGGAAGAAGAGCTTATAAACTTAAGAAGACAATACGGGGCCTTGAGCGTAAGACCAGGAATTACAGGACTTAGCCAAATTTCAGGCAGGGACAATCTACCTCCTAGTAAAAAGGCCGAGACAGATGGCGAGTATGCAGCAAATGTAACTTTCTTAAATGACTTAAAAATAATACTAAAAACAATCCCCCAAGTCCTATCTGGAGAAGGGGTCAGCGAAGGAAAGAAGGAAGATTTTAGGTAAAACTAAACATTTTCCTTATTTTTCTTAAAAATATTTATCTAGAATTATTTAAACTACGGACTTTTGCCGGCTTCTATAAAAATATTTATGAAAATGATTGCAAGAATAAAATATTTATGGTAAACTACTAATAAGAGAATATATTAGAGAAGACGAGCTGTATTAATTTTACACGCTCGTTTTCTGTGTTCATGGAGGTTGTATGACACACGAAGAGATTTTCGATATAATTTATGAAAATCCAATAATCATGGCTATCAAAAATAACAAAGATTTAAGAGACTCTTTGGATAGTGAAAACAAAATAGTGTTCGTGCTTTTTGGTACTGTAGAAAGCATCCCACACATAGTCAAAAAACTTAAAAAACATGGCAAGATAGTTATGGTTCACGAGGATTTGATTGAAGGCTTATCAAGCTCTCAACTGTCTTCAGCTTTCATAAAAAATTATACTGACGCTGATGGAATTATTACTACGAGGCCGCAAAATGCCGCTTATGCTAGGCAGATTGGCTTATTTTCTATTTTGAGATTCTTTGTCCTAGATTCTCTATCATATGAAAATGTGAAAGAGACTGTAAAGAAGGCAAATTGCGACCTTATAGAGATACTTCCAGGGATTATGCCAAAGATATTGGATGATATATCAAAAAGGACTAAGATTCCTTTAGTGGCAGGCGGGCTAATCAACGAGAAATCGGATGTAATCGATGCCCTAAATGCTAATGCTATTGCGATATCGTCATCTAATACCGATGTATGGAAAATGTAAAAGGAGATATTATGGGAAAATATATCATGGCACTTGATGCTGGAACAACAAGTAACAGAGCAATTATCTTTAACAAAAAGGGCGAGATTATGTCAGTGGCTCAAAAAGAGTTCACTCAATTCTTCCCACATCCAGGCTGGGTTGAACATGATGCAACAGAAATCTGGTCAACTCAATTAGGTGTTTGTACAGAAGCTATAGCAAAACTTGGCGTAAGTGCTGATGACATCGAGGCAATCGGTATTACCAACCAAAGAGAGACAACCATAGTTTGGGAAAAAGATACAGGAAAGCCTGTCTACAATGCAATCGTTTGGCAATGTCGTCGTACAGCAGATATGGCTGACAAACTAGTAGAAGATGGCTACAAGAAGACAATCCAAGATAAGACTGGTCTTGTAGTAGACCCATACTTCTCAGGAACCAAAATCCGTTGGATCCTAGATCATATCGAAAATGGTCAAGAGAGAGCAGAAAACGGCGAACTCCTATTTGGTACAGTAGATACTTGGTTAATCTACAACCTAACTCGTGGTAAAGTTCATGTAACTGACTACTCAAATGCATCAAGAACAATGATCTTTAACATCCACACCCTAGAATGGGATGATGAATTATGTGAAATACTAAATATTCCAAAATGTATGCTTCCAGAAGTTAAACCATCTTCATACATCTACGGAAATACATTCCCAGGATATTTTGATGGTGAAATTCCAATAGCAGGTATAGCAGGTGACCAACAAGCTGCTCTATTCGGACAAACATGCTTCGATGAAGGAGATGCCAAGAATACTTATGGTACAGGTGCCTTCCTACTAATGAATACAGGTGAGAATGCAGTTAAGTCTGACAATGGTCTAGTAACAACTATAGCTTGGGGACTTGGAGACGGCAAGGTTAACTATGCACTTGAGGGTTCAATCTTCGTTGCAGGATCTGCTATCCAATGGCTAAGAGACCAACTAAGAATCGTAGATGCTGCTGATGATACAGAATATATGGCAACCAAAGTCGATGATACAAACGGATGCTATGTGGTTCCAGCCTTTACTGGTCTTGGTGCTCCATATTGGGATGCTTACGCAAGAGGATCAATAGTTGGTATAACAAGAGGAACAAGCAAATACCATATAGTTAGAGCAACACTTGAATCTCTAGCTTACCTAACAAATGACGTACTTCAAGCTATGAGTAAGGATAGTGGAAGAGAACTTCACGAACTTAAGGTAGATGGTGGAGCTAGTGCAAACAACTTCCTAATGCAATTCCAAGCTGATATGATTCAAACAAAGGTAGAAAGACCTAAGACACTAGAAACAACAGCTCTAGGTGCTTCTTACTTAGCAGGACTTGCTGTAGGTTACTACAAAGACCTAGAAGAAATCAAAGCATATCGTCTAGTTGACCGTGAATTTACCCCAGAAATCTCCAAAGAAGAAAGAGATAAGAAGGACAGAAACTGGCAAAGAGCAGTTGACAGATCATTCTCTTGGGCAAAAACTTACGAAGAATAATTAGCAAATTAGAAAAAATGTGATATAATATAAACAGAATATAAATTAGAGATGGCGAGCTAAAGTATTACCCTACTTTAGCTCGCCATTTTTCCGTTAGAAAAAGGGAGGAATATATGTATGATGCTATAATTATAGGCGGTGGAGTTACAGGAACATCAATAGCCTACCAATTGTCAAAGAAAAAAGGAAAATTCCTATTATTAGAAAAAAACGAAGATGTATGTACAGAAACATCTAAGGCAAACTCAGGAATCTGCCACGGTGGATACGACGCAATTCCTGGAACAATGAAAGCTAAGATGAATGTCAAAGGAAATCATATGATGGCTGATGAGGCAAAGAAGTTATCTTTTCCTTACAAACAAATCGGAACTTTGGTTTTATGCCACGACGAAAAAGATTATCCTAAATTAAAAGAGCTTTATGATCAAGGTATAGCAAATGGCGTAGGCGGTATGGAAATCCTTGATGGCAACCAAGTTCGTGAAATCGAACCAAATGTCTCAGATGATGTATGCTACGCTCTATATTGTAAAGAAGCCGGAATAGTAGATCCATTTTTAATGAATATTGCTTTTGCTGAAGTATCTAACATAAATGGAGTTGATTATAAATTTAATGAAAAAGTAACAGAAACAAATCCAAAAGACGGATATTGGGAAGTTGTTACAGAAAATGCTACATATGAAACTAAGGCAGTTATTAATGCAGCAGGACTTTACTCAGACGAGATCCACAACAGAGTTAGCGATGAGAAGTTTGAAATAAGAGCTAGACGTGGTGAATATCTCTTACTAGATAAGGATACCAAAGGCTTTGTAAATCACGTTATGTTCAACCTACCTACAGAAAAAGGTAAGGGAATCTTAGTTTCACCAACAATTGATGAAAATACTCTAGTAGGTCCAACATCAGACTTTGTAGATGACAAGGGAGACTTAAGATCAACTAGAGAACACCTAGAAGAAGTTATCGAAAAATCAAATGATACAGTTAAAAATGTACCTGTAAGAATGGTAATCACATCATTTTCAGGAAACAGAGCTCACGAGAAGGGCGGAGACTTTATCCTTAAGGAAAGCCTTGATGGATTCTTTGATTGTATAGGGATAGAATCTCCAGGACTAACATCAGCTCCAGCTATAGGTGAATATATGGCAAATCTCGTAAGCGAAAAATTAAACTTAGAAGATAACAAAGATTTTGTCTATGATAGAAAGCCTACACCAAAGACAAGTGAACTAAGCCTAGAAGAACACGATAAATTAATCAAAGAAGATCCAAGATACGGCAAGATCATCTGTAGATGCGAAAAAGTAACTGAAGGTGAAATAGTAGATGCCATCAACAGACCACTAGGAGCTAGAACAGTTGACGGAGTCAAAAGAAGAGTAAGAGCTACAGCAGGAAGATGCCAAGGAGGCTTCTGCCTACCAAGAGTTATGGAAATACTTGCCAGAGAGCTCGGCGAAAATTACGATGATATAGTTAAAAACCACAAGGATTCTTACTATATCAAAGGTCATGTAAAGTAAGGAGGGCACAATGAAAAATTATGATTTAGTAGTAGTAGGTGGAGGTCCTGCAGGTCTTGCTGCAGCTTCTAAGGCCTATGATTTGGGTGTAAAAAACATCCTTGTAGTAGAAAGAGACGAAATGCTCGGAGGAATCCTTAACCAATGTATCCACAATGGATTTGGCCTACACAGATTCAAAGAAGAGCTAACAGGACCAGAATACGCCCAAAGATTTGCAGATCTAGTAGAAGAAAGAGACATAGATGTCCTCCTAAACACAATAGTAATGGACTTTGCGAACGACAAGACCCTTACACTAATGAACGAAGAAAACGGAATGTTTACCCTAAAACCAAAGGCAGTAATCCTTGCCATGGGTTGTAGAGAAAGACCAAGAGGTGCCCTAAACATCCCAGGAAGCAGACCTGCCGGAGTATATTCTGCAGGAACTGCCCAAAGGATGATCAACCTCGAAGGCTATATGCCAGGAAAGAAAGTGGTAATCCTAGGATCTGGCGATATCGGACTTATCATGGCAAGAAGAATGACCCTAGAAGGTGCCGAAGTCCAATGTGTTGCAGAAATCATGCCATATTCTGGTGGACTAAAAAGAAATATAGTCCAATGTCTAGACGACTTTGACATACCACTTTACTTTAATACAACAATCTCAGGCATCGAAGGAAAAGACAGAGTAGAAGGCTGTACCCTTTCCCAGGTTGATGAGAATATGAAAGTAATACCAGGCACAGAAAAACACTATGATTGCGATACCATCCTACTTTCAGTAGGACTCCTACCAGAAAACGAACTAACCAAGGAAGCAGGAATCGAAATAGATCCAAAGACTAAGGGAGCTATCGTATCAGATAGATTAATGACAAACATCCCAGGAGTATTCGCTTGCGGTAACGTCCTACACGTTCACGACCTAGTAGATTACGTAACAGACGAAAGTGAGCTAGCAGCAGAAAACTCAGCCCACTATATCGAAGGTAAATTCGAAGAGTCTAAGGCGGACCCTATATATCTAACAGCTGGTGATGGCATATCCTACACCTTGCCACAATACATCAACCCAGACACAATGGCTGATACTGCAATCGTTAGATTTAGAGTAAATAACGTATACCAAAACAGAATCCTAAAAATGTACGTTGATGGCAAAGAAGTAGCAAAGAAAAGAAAATTAGTCTATGCTCCAGGAGAAATGGAAGATCTAATCCTAAAGAAAGAAGACCTTCCAGAAGGAGCTAAGGAAATAGAAATCAAATTGGAGGAAATATGAAAAAAGAACTAACATGTATCAATTGTCCTCTAGGCTGCACTGTAACAGTAACCATGGAGGATGACGGAGAAATAACAGACATCACTGGAAACACCTGCAAAAGAGGTGAAGTTTACGCAAGAAACGAAGTGAAAAACCCAGTAAGAACTGTAACATCAACTGTTAAAGTTGAGGGAGGATCTGCTTACTCTGTCCCAGTGAAGACTAGTGATGCAATACCAAAGGGAAAAATGAAAGAGGCAATGGTTGAAATTAACGAAGCTGTTGCCAAGGCACCTATCAAAGTAGGAGATGTGATAATTGATTCAATAGCAGGCACAGGAATAAAGCTTGTAGCTACTGCCAATAGATAAAATATAAATAAAATCTTCTCTAAAAAATATATTTTTACTAAAACGCGGGGTAAACTCGCGTTTTTACTTTAATAAGCAAATATTATCTTTAAAATATATGGTGTTATTTAGCAAACTATGTTATAATAATAGTAAAAAGAAAGCTTTTGTTAGAAATATTTAGGATTGTAATATATTATTATAAAATCTTACATAAAATCTATAAGCTTTAGAGGAAAGACATAAAAAAATTCTAGGAGGAGATATGAAAAGGGAGAGAAAATTTAGGCTATTAGCATTTATCCTGCCAGTTCTAATGCTGATCCAAGCCTTTTTCCTTGCGCCTGCGGGTTTGGCTAAGGAAGAAACGAAAGAAAATTTAAGTATCGAATATGATATCAGTGCTTGGTCTGCCAATAAGGCTATCGAAGAGAACGAAGATAAAGATTTTTTTAAAAATTTTGATTTCAAATCGTCTCAAAGACAGGTTAGATATTGGAAATTAGATGAAAACTTATTAAAAGATAAAGACTTGCTTAAATTAAGAGATGATTATAATAAGAAATCTGAGAAAGAACTTATGGCAGATGAGAATCTCGGAGAAGGAAAGTTAAGCGAGTTAGCTAAAATAAAATATAATGGAAAATTCTACGATGAGATTGATTTTTCATCAGAAGAATTCAAGGATTTTACTAAAGAGGATTTATCTAAACTAAATACTGAAAGGATACTTATTAAAGATCTTGAACCAGGATACTATCTAATAAAAGAAACAGACGACTCTAAGGAAAGAGTTGCCGCTATGGACAAAGAATATGGTCTAAAAAGCGGAGAACTTGTAACAGCTATAATTAAAATTCCTGATGATATAAAAGAAAGAGCAGAAGATAAATCTCTCCTATATCATATGAAGAAGACAGAAGATGTACCTACCAAAGATATCACATTAATAAAAGTCGATGAAGATGATAAAGATATCAAGCTTGACAAGGTTGGTTTCAAATTATTGAGAAAAGAGACTAGCACAATAACAGGTGATGATAGTAAATCAGAAGTTTCAAAATCTTATTTGGTTCCTGTAAAAGATTTAAAGAATGGTAATTATGAATATGATCCTTCAATTGATAAGCCTGAAAACATTCCTATGTTAAAAACTAATACAGACGGAAAAATAGTTGTTAAGGGTCTTCCAGAAGGGGACTATTATTTCGAAGAAGTTGAGACTATTGAAGGTTACGATCCAGATATAAATATAGGAAAAAACAACGAAGATAAACCAGTAAAACCGGGTGGAACAGTAACTATTGAGAATAAAAGAATCCCATCTTTAATCAAGGTAAAAAAGGGAACAACAGAGACTCTCGATGGAGTAAAGTTTGCTGTTTATAAGAAAGATGGCGAGGATAAACTTAAGTTTAGACAAGGAAAAACTCCTGGCGAATATATCTATGACGAAGCGGGAGATCTTACAGATATCGAAACCAAATCTGGAGGTAAAATCTATCTTCGTGAAATGCCAGAAGGAGATTATTATTTCAAAGAGATAAGCACCATAGAAGGATATATAAAATCCGAAGATTCTTATGAATTTAACGTTGATGAAAACCACAATATAAAAGTTAATGGTAAAGCTGAATCCCTAAAGGTTGAAAACGTGCCTGAAAACGAAGATAATCCAACACCACCTGGAGAAAATTCAAAGGGTAGCCATAAGTTTATCAAGGTCGATAAAGATGACCACGGCAAAAAGCTAGCTGGAGCTAAGTTTAAGGTTCAAAAGCTTGTTGACGATAAGTATATGACAGTAGTTAGAGATGGCTCAGAATATATCGTAGAGTCAGATTCTAATGGAGCCTTAGAGGTAACAGACTTAGAATATGGTCACTACAGACTTAAAGAAGTAGGATTTCCTGAAAACTACAATCCAGTTGCTGAGTTTACAGAATTTGATATAAGTGCAACATCATCATTAAACACAGCTGTGCTTATAGAAAATGAACACAAACCACCAAAAGAGGAAACACCTCCTCCAACACCACCAGAAACTCCTGACAATCCAACAACTATCACACCATCTACTCCAACAAAGACACTTACTTCAAGGAGTCGTGGTCCACTAGTTAAGACTGGGGATATTAGGATTTGGATTTATTTTGCCATAGGTTTACTATTGGTTGTGGCAGGATTTGTCATTATTAGAAATCAAGATAAAAAACAAGAACTTGCATAGCTTAAGATAGATGCGGTAGCGATATCGTATCTATTTTGCTTATAAAGGATTTTAGATGGCGATTTTACGTAAAAATAAAGAAAATAAAAATATTAAGAAACAACCTTCCAAAAAGGCCAAGTGGACCTTTAGGATTGTTTTCTTCTTGGGTTTCTTGGTAGCTCTCTACCCCTTAGTCAACAGACTCTACTATAGGATTGACTCCAACAACCAAGTATCAGTCTTTAACGAAGGGACCGACAAGCTAGCTACAGAGGAGATCGAAAGAAGGATGGGTCTTGCTCGTGCTTACAACGATTCCTTGAACAATGCTGTCTCTGAGGACCCTTATGCCAAGGACAGGCAGGAAAAAGGTAGAGCAGAGTATGCGAGGATGCTTGAAGTCCACGAGATGATAGGCCACGTTGAGATACCAAAGATCAACCAGGACCTTCCAATCTATGCAGGAACTGCAGAGGAAGTTCTCCAAAAGGGAGTAGGTCACTTGGAAGGAACATCTCTTCCAATCGGGGGTAACTCTACCCACTCGGTTCTTACTGCCCACTCGGGTCTACCTGAGGCGACTTTATTTACCCACCTCAGCGAACTTGAGATAGGAGATAAGTTCTACGTCCACAATATTTCAGAAACCCTAGCCTACCAGGTCGATCAAATCAAGGTCGTTGAGCCTACCAACTTTTCTGACCTATTAATCGACCCAGGTCATGACTATGTAACCCTTCTTACTTGTACTCCAATAATGATTAACTCTCACAGACTCCTTGTTAGGGGCCACAGGGTGCCTTATGTTCCAGCTGTAGATGAGGAGCTAATCAGGACTACTAAGACAAATTGGATATTTAGATTGTTATTCTTCATAGCCTTATTCTTGATTATTATCTTGATAATATATCTATGGAAACTAAGGAAAGATAACAAGAAATATTACACAAGGATTGAAGATATTAGACAAAGACAAGATAAATTGATGAATAAGTCCAAAAAGGTGAAAGAAGATGAAGACTAATCTAAAAGATAAGCTTAAGTTTGGTCTAATCTTCCTAGTTGGACTTCTAATATTTTCCTACCCGATGATTTCCCAGAAGTTTTATGAAATCAAAGCGGATGAGGAGATAATAGAGTTTGTCAAACAGAGTAAGGAAATTAACGAAGAAGAGATAAACAAGAGAATGGATCTTGCAAGAGCCTATAACGAGACCCTAGATCCTTCAAGGCTCTCTGACCCTTACAGTAAGAAGGAAGAAGAAGCAAGAGCCTACTACGCTCATATGCTTGAAGTAAATGAGATGATAGGCCACGTAGAAATACCTAGAATCAACCAAGACCTTCCTATCTATGCCGGAACGAGCGAGACAGTCCTACAGAAGGGCTGCGGCCACCTGGAGGGAACTTCCCTTCCTGTAGGGGGTAAGTCTACCCACACGGTAATTACAGCCCACAGGGGCCTTCCTGAAGCCGTTTTGTTTAGGTATTTGGACCAACTAGTAGAAGGAGATATTTTCTACATCCACAATATCCAGGGAACTCTAGCCTACAAGGTCGATCAAATTATGGTAGTCGAGCCAACTAACTTCGAGCCAGTCTTAGTCCAAGAAGGCAAGGACTATGCGACTCTTTTGACCTGTACACCATATATGATCAACTCACACAGACTTTTGGTTAGAGGTTATAGGATTCCTTACCAAGAGGCTATAGATGATGGTATTGCCAATACGCCAAGATTTAAGCCAGACTTTTTCCAACTATTGCTAATACTAATGCCTATCCTGGTATTTTTGATAATTGTATCAACTAGAGAGAAAAGAAAATCACTAAACTTAAGAAAAGAGGTAGAAGATATTGAAAAAACAATTAAAACTAACAAAAATTAGCTTCATAGGATATCTTCTTATCCTTATTGGTCTACTTTTTGTAACAGTGCCCTTGATAAATAGGACCGCAAACGAGATGTCCTATAACAAGAGACTAGAAGAATTTGAACAAGAGCAAGCAAATAGACCAAAAGAAGAAATCGAAGAAGAAAACAAGGCTGCCGAAAAATACAACGAGCTAGTTAAAAACTCGGATACCAGCATCCTAGACCCCTTCACAACAGAAGATAACCAGAACCGTTACAATTACTTCAAAAACTCAAATGAAGTCTTCGCCTACCTAGAAATCCCAAAACTCGGCAAGAATCTTCCAATCTATCTTGATGCGACACTCGATCACATATCAAGAGGAGTTGCCCAAGTAGAAGGAACAAGCATTCCTGTAGGAGGAAAGGGAACAAGATCTGTAATAGCAGGCCACAGGGACTGGTGGGGAGATACCATGTTTCTCTATGTAGACGAACTAGTCGAAGGAGATGATATCTACATCAAAAGAGCAACAGAGACCCTCCACTACAAGGTAAGCGACAAGGAAGTAATAGGACCATATGATTGGGATAGACTCGACAAAAGAGGAGACGAGGACGTAATAACCCTCCTAACCTGCTCACCCTTCTACCCACCACGTCCAGACAGACTCCTAGTAAACGCCGTAAGATACGAAGAGCCAAAAGAAGCAGAGGGGGAAGAAAATAAAGAAGATAAAAAAGAAGACCAAGCTACAGTAAAAAGAGTACAAAGAGCAAGCCTTCTAACAAAATTAGGAGCAGGACTTGGAATAATTCTAATAATTCTCCTCCTAGTAAGACTAATTAAAAGAATAAAATACACAAGAAAAAACAAATAAAACAAAATCCCTTGGAAAATAAAAATCCGAGGGATTTTTAATAGAAAAGTTTAAAAAACAAGTCATCCTAGGAGAAAAATATCACCTTATATCGACCACCCCTTATATCGAGCGGAGCGAAGCGTAGTCGAGATATCTCAGAATAACTTCAATTCCCCTTATGTGAACAATTCCCTTATGTCGACCGAAGTGGAGACATCTCTAACAAAAATCCAGCTCTAATGAAATTGTAAAATGAATAAAGCAAAGTGTAGATCATATCCCACCTCGACAGAGCGGAGCGACGAGAGGTCTACAGTCTAAGATGACATGTAAATCATAAGAAAAATTTTATCTAAGCAGAATTCCCAGGAGGCTTCTCCACTTCGGTCGAAGCAAGGGAACTTTTTTGAAATAGTTAATATTAATCTAACATAACATCCTTTATGCCGACAACCCCTTATATCGAGCGAAGCGAAGTCGAGCTATCTCATAAGAGTTTAAATCTCCTTATGTGGACAATTCCCTTATGTCGACCGCAGTGGAGACATCTCTCCAACATTTTAAGCTCTAATGAATATTAGCTAAACACATCACACCACCTCGAACGAAAGTGAGAGGTCTACAGTCTAAGAGGACATATAAATCATAAGAAAAATTTTATCTAAGCAGAATTCCCAGAAGGCTTCTCCGCTATGGTCGAAGCAAGGGAACTTTTTTGAAATAGTTAATATTAATCTAACATAACATCCTTTATGCCGATAACCCCTTATATCGAGCGAAGCGAAGCGTAGTCGAGATATCTCAATTTTTGGTAATAGAAGATATTTAGATGTAAAGCAATCATTAATAAAAAAATTAGTTTGGGAACATACTATAATTATGATTTTATACAATACACCTAGATAAATAATTTACCACCTCGAACGAATGTGAGAGGTCTACAGAACCTTGGGACGTGTTTGATTTAAGATTTCGTTATTTATTTACGTAAATAACTCGAATTTTTATATTTACAAGTCATTCTAGACTGTAGATCTCTCGTCGCTCCGCTCTGTCGAGATGGCCTAACTTCTGTTTGAATTTATCTCAAAGTATATATCTTGTTGTTTTGATATCTTTAACTGTGAGAGGCTTCTCCACAAGGTCGAAGCAAGGGTAAATAGGTCCTTAATATAAGGGCAATAGAAATAGTCTTTTGTGTTTAATTGCTCTAGCCACAATGGACAAACCTCCCAGTACCCATATCTGAACAATTTCCCTTATGTCGACCGGAGCGGAGCGAAGTGGAGACATCTCACCACCATTCAAAAAGTATCTGCATATTTCCACCTCTAATGGAATTGTCACAGTGAGCGTAGCGAACTGATGAAATTCCTTAATCGAGGCTTTGCGAGGTGAAGCGAAGCTGAGCCCGCAAACTACCGTCGAACGAATGTGAGAGGTCTACAGTCTACGATGACTTGTAAATAAAAAATAAAAATTAATCTAAGATATTATATCAATCTCAAGAGGCTTCTCCACAAGGTCGAAGCAAGGGAACTTTTTTGAAATAGTTAATATTAATCTAACACAACACCCCTTATGTCGACCGCAGTGGAGACATCTCTTTCCAAATGTTAATTTACTATTAAAGGTTTCTAACCATCGAGCCTCACCTTCTCAAAGCCTCAAACATCAATAATTATTATAATTACTAATATAGGGAATCTTTAAAAATAAATAAAAAAAAACTAGGTTTTACAACCTAGCTTAAATTCTGGTCGGGGTGAGAGGATTCGGAATTTAGAGCCTCACCTTCTCAAAGCCGCAAGCATCAATTAGTATTACAATTAAAAATAAATACTTCTAATAAAAGTAAGCACAAAAAAACCTGCTAACAAAAGTCAAGTATAAAAGCAAATTAATTTTACTTTTATACTTGTTATTTAGAGTTTAAATTTGAGCACAGCAAATAAGCCGGTTACAATCGGCTTGTTTTAACTATAGCAATGTTAATTCTAGGCTACTTTTAACAACATCTTTTCTTGTTTTGATGCCATGACTTTTGCATAGTATATTCTTAAGAATTTATTTAATCCTGCAAATTTACATACTTTTTTAGCTTTTCCATCGTTTTCTTTTTTTACCATATACAGATATATTTCATTTTCAGGATCTTTTGCACTCATCATACATTTCATAGCTTGATAACCTACTTTTCTTAGTATTGCATTGCCTCTTTTTGTTATTTTTCTCTGATCTGCTTTAAAATTACCTGACTCATATGGCGGTGAATCTATTCCTACAAAGGATATTAAACTTTTTTTGTTTTTAAATTTTGATAAATCTCCAAATTCTGCTGTGATTTGCACTGCTAATTTATCTGATATTCCTGAGAATTTTTTTGCTTCTTGGTATTCTTCTAAGGGCTCGGCAATTTCTATCATTTGTGATAAAATAGTATGTAGAATTTGATTTATATGTTTGATCAATTCTATTCCTTCTTGTATGCTAGTCTTTATATATGAGCTACTGGAAGGTTGAGTTGAGATACTCTCCTCTGCAAGCTTGTGTATGGATTTAGCTTTATCAGCATTAGGATGGTATCTCTTTTCTTTTGCCCAGTTTTTAAAATCTTCTATGAATTTTTCTTCTGGTTTTTCTAATACTAAGTTTTTATGCCACCATATTTCTAAGAAGTCTAATAGCTTGTCTTTTGAAAAGTCTCCTGAAGCGTGTGGAATTAATTTTTTTATTCCTGGAAATGTTTGGCTTATTGTTTGGTCTATGAAGTTCATTTGATTGATTCTTAGGTCCATATAGTGCTGATAGGATCTGTTTAATTCTTTTAGGACTCTGAAATTTTCTGAATCTATTTTGTGTTCTTGTAATTCTTTCCAGTACATTAAGCCATATTCTGCTATTTGTATGGCATCTATATTATCATTTTTTGCTTTTCTAAAGTTGAGTACTCGGCAAAACTGTTTCATTTTTAAGGGATTTACCACAGTTACAAAGTATCCTTTGTCTTTTAATTCATAGAGGATTGGAAGATGGTATTTACCTGTTGCTTCCATGATTATCTTGACTTCTTCATTTAACGTATCTAGTTTCTTTAAAAATTCTTCTACTTTTGTTTTCTTAAGATGGACATCAAAAGGCTTCCAAATGATTTTGCTACCTTGTTCTAGTGCACAGACTGTAAACTTTTCTTTTGCTATATCTATTCCTATAGATATCATTTTATTACCCTCTTTCTTTTAATTTGTAGTTCCTACCTGCACCATTACACTCATTTTAGCTCGTGACACGGACGTTTTGCCCAACCTGCTTAACCGAATATGAATAATGAAGAGGTAGTTGACAGTTTTTGTTTCGGATGTTTTAACCCTAAGAATACATCGTCATACTACATCTTCATTATACAAAAAATAGTGCAAGATAGAAATTACTTTCTTTCTTACACTATTTATGGTACTAAAACCGGCTATCAAAGCCGGTTATCTGTTGGTCGGGGTGAAAGGATTCGGATCTTCGAGCCTCACCTTCTCAAAGCCGTAAGTATTAATTATATTTTAATTAAAATAGAAAATAAAAATAAATACAAAAAAAAAACTAGGTTTCACAACCTAGTTTAATTCTGGTCGGGGTGAAAGGATTCGAACCTTCGACCTCATGTTCCCAAAACACGCGCGCTACCAAGCTGCGCCACACCCCGTTATCAACTGACTATTATAGTATACGACATATATTTCTTTTTGTCAAATCTTTTTTGAGGAATTTTAATAATTTTCTAAAATTCCTTCCTCTCCTCCAAGAGAATCTGTTATAATGATACCATAAGGAGATAAAAAATGAAAGTCAAAAAGTATTTTTCTTATCTTTTAATTATCCTGGCCTTGATTTTTACATCTTGTAGGCTTACGAATGATAAGGATATTAAGGTAAGTGATGAGTTAATAGAAGAAAATAATGGAGAGGAAGGAAAGATTCTAGATGAGGATGGATCTTACTATAGCTTAGAGGATGTTTCCTCATACCTTGTCGAATTTAACCATCTTCCCCCAAACTATATCACCAAGAAGGAGGCAATGAATTTAGGTTGGTCTCCTAAGGATGGTAATTTGTGGGAAGTTACAGACAAGGCTGTGATTGGTGGGGATTATTTTGGAAACTTCGAAGGAAATCTCCCAGAAGGAAATTACAAGGAAGCTGACGTCAACTATAATGGCGGAAGGCGAGGAGCCGAGAGGATAGTTTTCGATGAGGATATAAATATCTACTACACCAAGGACCATTACGAGACTTTTGAAAGGATAAATCCATGATTAATATTGATGCGAACTTGTTTACTGACAAGGAAAGATTCTACGAGATTTTAAATGAGAATTTCGATTTTGATTATAAGGTAGAAAACCTAGACGCCCTTTTCGACCAGCTTATTTACGTCGACGCCTCTTTTAGGATAATCAATTATAAGATGATTTATAAAAATCTGGGTGACTACGGGGAAAAGCTAATGCGTGTTTTCCTCGATGGGGTTAAGATGTACGATTTGGATATAGATTTTATTAGTTGAGGGCTTATGACTTATAGGACAAAACAAGAAGAAATCAGAGATTTTGTTGCTTTGGAGATTATTTCAGGAAAACTTAAGGATGGTGATAAGCTCTATGCCAAGACCTTTTTTACCAACAAGTTTAAGGTAAATCCATCCTACGTGGACCTTGCAATCGCGAGCATGATTAAGGCAGGCTTCGTCTTTGAGGCTGTTGATTATTATTATCTTATTGTAAATGATGATATTATAAGAAGGCTAAAGGATGAGTTTTCCAATAGATTTATAAATGAATTTTTGGATAATATGAAATCCCTTGGCCTTGATTATGAAAAGGCCCTAAGGCTATTAGAAATGAGGGGAATGGCCAATGGATAAGATTATTACAATTGATAATTTAACAAAAAAATATAAGGAGACCCTTGCTATTGATGATTTAAGTCTAGAAATTGAAAAGGGCAAGGTCGTGGGCCTCCTGGGTCCTAATGGATCAGGCAAGTCGACTCTCCTTAAGCTTATAGTGGGTCTTTTGAGGAAGGATTCTGGAAAGATTTTAATCGATGGGAAAAGTCCTGGTGTCGAGACTAAGTCTATGATCTCCTACTTGCCAGATTCATATTATCTTTATGAGAAGCTTACTGTAAGGGAGACAATAGATATGTATGGAGACTTCTATAAGGATTTTGACAAAAAGCAAAGCGACAAGCTCCTTGATTATTTGAGTATTCCTCGTGATAAGATGACCAAGGATCTGTCCAAGGGTCTTAGGGAAAGACTTCTTATTAGCCTTAATTTATCGAGGGATGCTGATATTTTTATAATGGATGAGCCTGTAGATGGGGTCGATCCAGTTGCCAAACAGGCAGTAATCGATATGGTTATAGAAAAGATGGGGAGGGATACGACTTTTATTATAACGACCCACCAGATAGGCGATTTGGAAAATCTCTTCGAGGATATCATCTTTCTAGATAAGGGCAAGGTCCTTATGCACAAGGATGCGATTGCGATTAGAGAAGAAAACAAGATGGAAATTTCTGATTATTACAAGGAAGTGTATGGCTTATTATGAGAAACTTTATCAAATACGATTTGAAAACTAACAAGACCTATATCTTTACTATCTTGTTGATCCAACTTATAATCATGCTTTCTATAATCCTTGTCAAATCCTTTGTGGGCCTAAGCTTTTTTCTTAGAAATAGGCTTATAACAGATATATTATTTATATCAAGTATAATATTTTTTGTAGGAGTGAATTTGATTTTTGTAATCAACTTCCTTTACAAGGATTATTTCACGCAAAGAGCGAGGCTTACCTTTAGTCTGCCAATTACTAGGAGCACCTTCCTTTTGGCGAAAATTTTAGGCCTTGTAGCCTTCTATCTAATAAGCGGCCTTATTTTTACTATAAGCCTCTATCTTTTAGGCTACAGTATAGGAGGAGATTTTATCTACTACATGGTCTTTGGACTACTCGTAGATGTATTGCTAGGTCAAGTTTTGAATTTGAATATGGCAAGGACTCGCTTTACTGGAAGAGTGTCTTGGCTTTTCATGATTATCAACTTAACTTTAATAATCATACCTGCCATAATCATAACCCAGTTTTCGGCTCTTGTGCTCGTAAATGGAAGGCTTGTAAGATATCCTGGCATGGGGCTTGCTTTTATCTTTCCCTTTGCTATTGGAGAGGGAGGCCTTTATAAGATAATCACTCCCCTAGTTTATTATGTCCTAGTGAATGTAGTATTGTTTTTGGTAAACAGAAGATACATCGATGAGAAGCTAGATTTATCATAGGAGGATCTTATGGAAGAAATTAATAAAGTTAAAGAATTAATCAAAGATTCTAATAATATAGTGTTTTTTGGAGGAGCTGGAGTATCGACAGCATCTGGAGTGCCTGACTTTAGATCAGCTACAGGCCTTTACAATAGGGAAAATGACTCCAAGTACTCACCTGAATATATGCTAAGCCATGAGTTTTTCGTAGACCATCCAGATGAGTTTATGACTTATTGTAAAAACAATCTCATGCTTGAAGGCATAAAGCCAAACAAGGCCCACCTTGCTCTTGCGAAACTTGAAAAGATGGGTAAGCTTAAGGGAGTTATCACCCAAAATATAGACAGCCTCCACCAGGAAGCAGGAAGTAAAAATGTAATCGAACTTCACGGCAATCTCCGTGATTATTATTGCACCAAGTGCGGCAAAAGCTTCGACCTTTCCTATGTAAAAGGCTTTGCTGATGTGGCAACTTGTGATGCTTGCGGTGGGATTGTTCGCCCTGACATTGTCCTTTACGGCGAGGGCCTTGACCAAAACAATATTAGCTATGCAGTAAATCTTATAGCAAATGCTGATATCCTAATAGTAGGAGGGACTTCTCTAGTAGTCTATCCTGCGGCAGGACTATTGGATTTCTACAAGGGTGGTAAGCTTGTTTTGATCAACAAGGACCCAACCAGCAGGGATGCTAGGGCAGATTATGTGATAAAAGGAGATATATCCAAGATTATGGATGAGTTAGTTGAGGATTTAGATGAACAATAGAGCAGGAATTGATGAATACGGCATATTTTTGATTTGGGCAGGGATTATCCTAAGCGTGATATCCTATTTTGCCAAGTCTTCTGTCCTAAGTGGACTTTCTATGCTTTTAGTAGCCTATGCTATTTTTAGGGCTTTATCTACTAACAAGTATAAGAGAGTAGCGGAGAATAGGAAGTTTAAGGAGAAATTCATTGACCCAATCAAAAGCGAAGTAAAGACACAGAAGAAAAACAAGAAGGACAAGGACTTTAAGTATATCAAGTGCCCATCTTGCAAGCAGGAGCTTAGGATTCCCAAGCACAAGGGTAAGATTAAGGTCAAATGTCCGAAATGTAAACAAAAATTTGATGCTAGAAGTTAATTTTAGCATCTTTTTTTAGACTTTATAGATAAATTTGATATCGTTTTACAAAAAATAGAGAAATACTAGTAAAAATGACAAATTATTGAAGAACTTTCGTTTGTCTAAAAAATATAAAAAACTTTATTTACTATTTTCCTTTACTAGAAAAACCTTGAAAGTAAGGCGAAATTCTTTATTATGCTGTATTGTAATGGATATTTAATTATTGTATAATTCAAACGAAAGGGGAATAAATATGGAAAGAATAATTGGAACAGTATCAATGGGACTTAGAGCCCCAATAATCAAAGAAGGCGACGATCTAGTTACTACAGTTTTCAATGTAGTAAAAAAGGCAAGCGATAAGGGAGACATCACTCTTCGTGATAAGGATGTAGTCTGCATCACAGAATCTCTCGTAGCTCGTGCCCAAGGAAACTACGTAACAATAGAGCAAATCGCAGAAGATGTCAACAAGAAGTTCGACGGAGATGAGCTAGCAATCCTATTTCCAATCCTAAGCAGAAATAGATTCTCAATTCTCTTGAAGGCCTTTGCCCTAACAGGTAAGAAACTTCACATCTGCCTATCCTACCCACAAGATGAAGTAGGAAACTGGCTAATAGATGAGATGGACCTATTTAACTCAGACGTAAACCCTTACCAAGACGTGCTCGATATGGATGAGTACAAGAAGCTTGCAGGAGATTACAAACATGAGTTTACTGGTATATCTTACCCAGACTTCTACAAGGAAATTGCACCAAACTCAGAAATTCATTTTCTAAACAATCCTGTAGACGCCCTCAAATTCACAGATCAAGTCCTAGTATCTTCAATCCACACAAGAAATCTTGTCAAAAGACAACTTGAAGAAAATGGAGCGAAAAAAGTACTAAAACTTGACGAAATCATGACTGAATCAATAGATGGATCTGGCTTTAACGAAGAATATGGACTTTTAGGATCTAACCTATCTACAGATAATAAGGTAAAACTTTTCCCAAGAGGTGGACAAAACTTCGTAGATAGCCTACAAAAAAGACTAGTAGATGAATTTGGTAAGCAAATCGAAGTTATGATCTACGGTGACGGAGCCTTCAAAGACCCAGTAGGAAAAATCTGGGAGCTTGCTGATCCAGTTGTTTCCCCAGCATTCACAGATGGCCTAGTAGGCACACCTAATGAAATTAAGATCAAATATATAGCCGACACAGAGCTAGAAGAACTTTCTGGAGAAGAAAGAGATGAGGCTATTAGAGAAAAAATCACCCACAAGGCTGATAAGTTGATCGGAAAAAACGAAACACTCGGTACAACTCCAAGACAAATCACAGATCTTCTAGGATCTCTCTGCGACCTAACAAGTGGTTCTGGAGATAAGGGAACACCAATCATCCTAATCCAGGGATATTTCGACAACTATTCAGATAATTAAAGGAGATAAAATTGCAAGAAGGTCCTCACCCACAAGAAAAAAAACGCAAGTATTCCATAAACTCCTATCTAGAAGATAGGAATAAGAGAATATACAACCACGATCCTATGAGCAAGCAAAAGAGGATATTTTTGATGAGTTTCGCAGCGATCTTTATGGCCTGCGGAACCCACTTTTTCAAATATCCCAACAGCTTCGTAATAGGAGGAGTCGAGGGAATGAGTATCATAGCGAGTATGTTTGTGCCTTTCACTAGGCCCCAACTTACCTTGTTTATCAACTTAACCCTCCTTGCAATTGCCTTTTTTGTTCTGGGAAAGAAATTCACCCTAAGGACCGGCTATGTTGCAATCCTTAACTCTCTGGCAGCTCTTGCCTTAGATAAGCTTATCCCAATAAATGGGACCCTTACGGATAATACCATGCTCGAGCTGTTTTTTACCCTTATAATGAGCTCGGTTGGATCTGCTATCTTGTTTAACATAGCAGCAAGCTCCGGTGGAACTGATATCATTGCAATGATAGTCAAAAAATACACCCACCTTGAAGTAGGTAAGGCTCTTCTTTTCGTAGATTCGCTCTTCACCCTTGCTTCAATTTGGGTATTTGGCATTGAGATAGGTCTATTTTCTATCTTCGGTCTCCTTGTCAAGGGTCTTTGCGTAGATATAATAATTTCATCTATGAACCAGGCCAAGATGTTTATAATCATAACATCAAAGACTAAGGAAGTAGGATCTTTCATTAAAGAAGACCTCAATAGGTCAGCGACTGTGATAAATGCCAAAGGTCTTTACATGGGAAGGGACTTTACAGTTTACCTATGCACGACAAGCAAGATGGAAGCACCTAAGTTTAGGATATTTATCAAAAGTATCGACCCAAAAGCCTTTATAACAGTCCTTAACACATCGACAGTTATGGGCAAGGGCTGGTATCAAACTGATGAAATATCTGACAATAACTAAGAGCCTCTGGCTCTTTTTTTCTTCTAGAAAGCTTGTTAAAATATGTGAGAAATTTGAGTATTGTTCTTTAAGAGTGTAAAATATAAGTAAGATTGTGGGGGAAATATGAGAAGATACAAAAGAATCCTCCTTGGTCTAGCCCTTAGCCTATCGCTTATTTTTTTATCTGAACCGATTTCTCTAGCCGATGAAGAAAGCTCAGAAAATCTTACAAAAACGGAAACTAGCGAATCCCAGGGTGGGACTGGGGAAGAAAAAGATAAATTAATAATTACAGAAGAACCGGCGCAAAGGGCTGTAGCTCCTGAAAAATCAGAAGAAGAATCTCAGGCCGAAACAAATGAGGCATCTAATGATAGAGGCCAGGAAAAAGAAAAAAGTCCAGAAGAAAATAAAGCACAGGTAAATAATAAAGAAGAAAACAAAGAGGAAAAAGCAAAAAATCTTACTCCTGCTAAGGAAGTGAGCCCTCCTTCAAAGGAAAGTGCCGACAAGGCTAATGATAAAGAAAAGCCTGAGAAAAAAGATACAAAAAAACTTGAGACAAAGCCAGAGACAAGCGAAAAATCAAAGGTAGAAGTAAGGACAGACAAAGCCCAAAACACAAAATCTGAAGGTAAAGATTCTGATACAAAAACAGATGATAAGCCAAGGACTAAAACAGATCAAGACGAGTCTTACATAGAAAATTCAAACCAAGGAACAGAGACTAATACCTATCTAGAAAATCAAAAAAATGAAACTCTAGTTCTCGAAGTCGGTTCAAATGATAATAAGAACAAGAATAAAGAGATGAATCTTAAGACTAGGGCCGAACTAAAGGAGGAGGAAGCAGGTGCAGATAGGATTTATATCCATCTTGTAGGTGTCTTTGCCTTAAGCTTTATGGCTGTGATTTTGATAAAAGTTATAAAAACCAAAATGAAAGAAGCATAGAATAACTCCAAGATAAAAAGACTTGGAGTTATTTTATGCCTATAATTAAATTTTTACAAAAAAGAGGGCTAGGCCCTCCTTAAATAATCTTATTCTTGAGCTTCGAACATATCTTTTGTAGCGCCACAAACTGGGCAAACCCAATCTTCTGGAAGTTGGTCGAATTCTGTTCCTGCTTCAACTCCGTTGTCTACATCTCCTTCAGCTGGATCATAGATATATCCACATGCTGTACAAACATATTTCATATTAGAATGTCTCCTTTCATTCATATTACATTTTTATTATACCATATTTTAAGGAAAATAACATCGTTTTCTTAACAAAGATTTTCCTAAACTTTAAGTTATATGTTTATTAATAAACTTACTTAAAAATGGAAATAAGAAAAGGGAAACACTAGGCTTCCCTTAATTAATATTTTTATTCTTGAGCTTCGAACATGTCTTTGCCAACACCACAAACTGGGCAAACCCAATCTTCTGGTAGTTGATCAAATTCTGTACCTGCTTCGATACCGTTGTCTACATCTCCTTCAGCTGGATCATAAATGTATCCACATGCTGTACATACGTATTTCATATTAGAATGTCTCCTTTCATTCGTTTTATGTTTATATTATACCACTAATTGGAAATTTTAAACATTGTTTCTTAATCCTTTTACTAGAAGAATACTTTTGATATTTTTGGGTATTAAAAATATAGGGAGAGCAAAATGGATATCATACGACGACAGATGAATACAGACATCGATTCTATAAAACAATTTAACAAAGATGCAATGAATCTTGCTAGAAAAACTTTCGATGATAAGGATCTTATCTTCAATATTAGACTTATCCTAGATGAACTTATCATAAATTCCTATAAACATGGAAACAAAAAGGTCTATGACAGAAAGATTAACTGCCTAGTCCTAGTAGATGAAAAGTATTGCCTAGTCAAGGTAAGGGATGAGGGTTGCGGCATACCTCTGGAAAACGAAACGGATTTTTTCTCAGATCATGGCAGGGGACTTATGTTAGTTAGGGCAATCTCTGATAGCCTAGTCATAAAAGAAAACGTAATAGCTGCACTAATTCTTAATAAAAAGATATAAATTAACAAAAAATTTGCAAATATATGTATTTAACATCCGAAAAAGGATGTTTTTTTGTCGTTTAATATTGATAAGATATTAACATGGGATATAATATATTGATAGAATTTGTTAGAAGGAAAGAAGGTTTTATGAAAAGAGAAGATATTAGAAATGTAGCCATTATAGCCCACGTTGACCATGGTAAGACAACCCTCGTAGATGGTCTTTTGAGGACTAGTGGTTTATTTAGAGATAACCAAGAAGTAAATGAGAGAGTAATGGATTCAAACACCATCGAAAAAGAACGTGGAATCACTATTCTTTCTAAAAATACTGCAGTTTTTTATAAAGATAAGAAGATTAATATCATAGACACTCCAGGCCACGCCGACTTTGGTGGAGAGGTAGAGAGAGTTTTAAATATGGCAGAGTCTGTTGTCCTTGTAGTCGACAGCCACGAAGGCCCTATGCCACAAACAAAGTTCGTCCTAAAGAAGGCAATTGAGCTAGGTCTTCCTGCAATTATCTGTATCAACAAGGTAGATAGGCCAGATCAAAGAATCGACGAGGTAGAAGATGAAATCCTAGATCTTTTCATAAGTCTTGATGCAGATGAGTCTTACTTAGAAAGTCCTTTTGTCTACGCATCAGCCAAAAACGGTTGGGCATCAAATGAGAAAGGAACTGTCAAGGAAGATATGACAGACCTTCTAGATACCATCATAGACTACACCCCAGCCTTTGAGGCAGAAGAAGATGCTCCTTTCAAGGTCCTTGTTTCTACAACAGATTACAACGATTATCTTGGAAGAATTGCAATTGGAAAAGTAGAAAGTGGTGTGATTAGGAAAAATGACAACGCAGTAATCACTAACTACAACGACAAAGATAGACATCTTAAGTCAAAGATCGTTACAATCTACGAATTTGATGGTTTAGAGAGAAAGGAAGTTGAAGAGTCTAAGTTTGGTTCAATCGTTGCCCTTTCTGGTATGGAAGATATCAACATCGGAGATACTGTAGCAACTGAAGAAGATTTTGAACCAATAGAGTTTACCAAGATTTCTGAGCCAACCCTATCTATGACTTTTTCTGTAAACGACTCGCCATTTGCAGGTCGTGACGGAAAATATGTAACAAGTAGACACCTTAGAGACAGACTCCTTAAGGAAAGAGAAACAGATGTTTCCCTAAGAGTAGAAGCGACAGATACTACAGAGGCTTTCAAGGTATCAGGTCGTGGCGAGCTCCACCTTTCAGTTCTTATCGAAAACCTAAGACGTGAAGGTTATGAATTCCAAGTTTCAAAGCCAGAAGTTATGTTTAAGGAAGACGAAAACGGAAAGAGAACCGAGCCAATCGAGATTGCGACAATTGACGTAGACCAAGAATATTCTGGCTCCATTATAGAAAAACTCGGCCGTAGAAAGGGCGAGATGATCGATATGAAACCATCAAGCTCAGGCTACAACAGACTAGTCTTCAGGATCCCTGCCAGAGGCCTTATAGGCTACAGGACAGAGTTTATGACAGATACAAAGGGTACAGGTATCCTTAACTCCGAATTCGAAGGATATGACCGTTACAAGGGCGATATGGAGACAAGAAGCGTAGGCAGTCTAATAGCAAGTGAGACAGGAATTGCTACAGCCTACGGACTAAACTCTGCCCAAACTAGGGGCCAACTTTTCGTAGAACCAAGCGATGAGGTCTACGAAGGACTCGTAGTCGGAATGAACGCCAAGGGACTCGACATAGACGTAAATGTCTGCAAGAAGAAAAAGCTCACCAACACTCGTGCTAGCGGAAGCGATGATGCTATAATGCTAACACCTGCCAAAAAAATGTCGGTAGAAGAGATGATGGAATTTGTAGAAAAAGACGAGCTAATTGAAATCACACCAAACCACCTAAGAATTAGAAAAAGAATTCTAGATTCAAACCTAAGGTACAAATCAAAGAAGAATAATTAGAGGTTCTTATGCTAAAAACGACCGAGAGGAATCTAAGTTTGCTAATCGCTCTGGCAACAATTTTGGTATTTGCCCTAACTCTTGCCGGAGTTTTTGTAAACAATGCCCTAGTAGGGCTTCTGTGGAATGGGCTATTTCTACTAAGCTGGCTAATGATGCTAGCTTTCGGTCTTATCGTCCTATTCGATAAGAAAGCCATGGGCTTTTCCATACTTACTGGAATAGTTACAGGCCTTGCCTTTTTTGCCCTAAGCGCCCATGCCCTTGTAATTCTAGCAAGATTCATCCCACAGCTTTCAGAAAATATAATCTTGCCTAATATAGCTTTACTAAAGCACAGTCAGATGATTTTCTATACGTCTTTGATACTTGTTTATTTTATTCATATTATAAATTACATAAGGCTTAATCCCCAAAGAAATTTTGAAACTGGCCTTGATGTTAAAGACGAATCTATAGAAGAAGATAAGATAGAAGAAATAAAAGAGCTCGAAGATTCAAGAAATACTGAAGGAAAAATTCCAGATAATAGGGACAGAGACCTAAGTGAAGAAGACTTAAAGATTCTAAACTCCCACAAAGATCCCCTAGATTTTCTAGAAGATGAAGAAGATAAGAATGAAAGCACAAATAATGAAGGAATGGAGGAATAAATGGCTAAGCAAAATATTTCATTATCAGTAATCAAGAGGCTGCCAAAGTACTACAGATACCTTGAAAGCATCAATGAAAAAGGAATAATTAGAGTTTCATCTAAGGAACTATCAGAGATCACTGGTCTTACAGCCAGCCAAATCAGACAAGACCTAAACCATTTCGGTTGTTTCGGCCAACAAGGCTATGGTTACAATGTAAGTGAGCTAATCGATGAACTATCCAAGATCATTGGAGTTGACAAGAAATATTCCATGGTCCTAATAGGTTTTGGTAATATAGGCCATGCTCTTTATAAGTATAGATCATTTAGAGACCTAGGCTATGAATTTAAGGCTGTGTTTGATAAAAACCCTGAGATTGTAGAAGATACTACAAGTGATGAAGTAGAGTTTTATAATGTAGACAAACTAGAAGATTACCTAAAGGATAATCAAGTAGACATAGGAATTATCGCAACACCAAAAGAAGCTGCCCAGGATATAACAGACATACTTTGTGAGGGTGGAGTCAAGGGTATTTGGAACTTCTCTCCAGTAGATCTTAAGGTTACAAACAACGTCGTGATTGAATCAGTTCATCTAGACGAGTCCCTCTTTACTCTAACCTACTTTATGAACTCTCCAGAGGACTTTATATTTTAGATGAATGTCCTAACAGCATCTAACCTAGCCAAATCCTATCCCTTAAAGGATATCTTCTCATCTGTTAGCTTTAGGATTGAAAAGGGCGATAAGGCAGGTCTTATTGGGGCGAATGGAGCAGGAAAAACTACCCTATTTAATATCCTAACTGGAGAGATAAGCCCGGATTCTGGAGAGATCTATATAGCGGGTGACACAAAGGTGGGTTACTTAAAACAAATCTTAAGTCTCGATACAGATATGACCATCTACGAATTTGTCCTGGGAGCCTTCAAGAATCTCCTTGCTATTGAAAGAGAGATGAGAGAGCTTGAAAGACAAATGGCAGTAGAAGAAAATCCAGATAGGCTTGATACTATTATGAAAGCCTACACGGAAAAAAGCGAGAAGTTTGCCGATAACAATGGCTACGCCATCAAAAGTGAAATCGAAGGCACCCTTACTGCCATGGGCTTTGCTAGGGATGAATTTGATAAAAATATCTCTGAGCTTTCAGGTGGACAAAAGGCAAGAGTCGAGCTTTCTCATTTGATCTTGGAAAAGCCAGATCTTATCCTACTTGATGAGCCGACCAACCACTTAGACATTGGAGCTATCCGTTTTCTAGAAAACTTCGTCAAAAACTACAAGGGATCTGTCATAGTTATAAGCCACGATAGGTATTTCCTTGATAATACGGTAAACAAGATATTTATGATGGAAAATGGTCGCCTAGAATCTTATGATGGAAACTATACGACCTTTATGGCCAAGAGGAAAAAGGATCTTGAGGTAAGAATTCACCAATACAAGTCCCAACAAAAAGAAATCGAAAGACAAGAAGAAATTATAGATAGATTAAAAAACTTGGGAGGATCCAAGAGAAAGAGGGGAATCTCCCAATCTCGTTCTAGACAAAAACTCTTAGATAAGATGGAGAGAATCGAAAAGCCGGTAGAGCTAAGAGATACCATGCATCTAAAGTTTACCCCACGTATCCAATCAGGAGTGGATGTCCTAAGGGTAAAGGACCTCGAAAAATCCTACGGAGCGGATGAGATTTTCTCAAATATCACTTTCGACCTCTATAGGAAGGAAAGATGCGCCATTATTGGGGAAAATGGTGTAGGAAAGACCACGCTTTTTAGGATTATCATGGGAGAAGAGAATAAAAATGGGGGAGATTTAAGGATTGGTCAATCTGTAAACATAGGCTACTTCGACCAAGAACAAAAGTCTCTTGACCTTGATAATACCATTTTTGAAGAAATATCTAAGACCTATCCTATGCTTACCAACTACGAGATAAGATCTTACCTTGCCAAGTTTATGTTCTATGAAGATGACATAGATAGAACTATAGGAGAGCTTTCCGGTGGGGAGAGGGCGAGGATTTCCCTCCTTAAGCTTATGATATCAGATACCAACTTTATCTTAATGGATGAGCCAACCAACCACCTTGACATTGATTCAAAGGAAATCCTTGAAGATGCCATCCTGGACTATGAGGGAACAGTCCTAATCATAAGCCACGACAGATACTTCCTAAACAAAATAGCCGTGAAGATTCTCGATATGAAAAGCGACGGTATGGTTGAATATCTCGGAAACTACTCTTATTATGAGAAAAAACTTCGCGAGATGAGCCTAGAAGATGAAAAGAAGGAAACTCTAACTAAGACTGAAATCAAAAAACAAAGGCAAAAAGAAAACATCAAAAAAAGCGAGCTTAGAAAGATTAAAAACGATATAAGAGATATCGAAAATCGCTTAGGAGAAATAGACGATGAGATCAAGTCCTTGACGGAGTTAACCATGTCGGAAGGCTTCTATGACGATAATGAAAAGGTAGGAGAAACTTTTGCCAAGATCAAAGAACTTGAAGAGGAAAAAGAAAATCTCGACCACACTTGGTTAGAATTAAGCTTAAAAATAGAATAAAAAAGATTAAAGCACCTTTTAGGGGGTATGTATATACTAAGGAGGGCTTATGGGAACATTTAAAAGAGTAATATTTTCCGTAATGACTGTAGTATTGATCCTCTTGGGTGCTATTTTTCTATCTGTAGGACTCATGAAGCTTGATATGCTATTTGACATCCTCTACTATTTACAAAATCCTAACGTAAGAATTGGAGTTATGGTTGTGGGCGGACTACTTTTGTTATTTGCAATAATAGTTATAGTTGACCTAATCATATCTTCTAACAGCGACTACGAATATCTCAAAGAAGACGAGAAAGGCTCTGTCCTAATCAAGAGAAACTCCCTCGAGCATACTGTAAAGACAGCCGTAGAATCAAAAGGCTTAGAGGCTTTGCAGACGGGAGTAGAGATATTAGCGAAGGATGAGAAAATCAATGCAAAAACTAAGGTTCAAGTTGACGCGAGTAGGGACTTAAGTCTCTTATCAGAAGAGCTAAAATCTGAAATAAGAAAATCTTTAACAGATCTTACAGGAATTTCTGACGTCAATGTAGACGTACTCTTTGACAAGAGGGAACCTAGTTTGGAAGGAAATAAGAGGTAGTAGATGGACAATTTAAGAAATGAAAATCAAAAAGGATTCACTGTCTATGACCTGGAAATGAGGAGAATGGATAGGGAAGATGAAGAAAAGGCCAAAAGACAGGCTTTTTATAGGAGAAACAAGGCGAAGATAATAGCTTGTATCTTGGGCATCCTTACCATCTTTTGTCTATTTAACTTCGGGTTTTTTAGAACTTTAGGAATTTACATTGTAATGTTTATAGCTTATACTATAGGTGCCTACTTTGATAGGGACGTAAGGTATATTAGTTTTTTGAAAAGATTTTTTAGATAATAATAGGAGGAAATTATGACAGAAAAAAAAGACAGAATTGAAGAAATTAACGACGGTAGAGAACTAGAATATGAAGAAAGCAAACTTATCATTGAAGATAAGGTAGTTGCCAAGATTGCAAGAATTGCTATCAATGGTGTTGATGGTATCCTTGAAATGAAAGGAAACATTGCAGATTCTATTGGATCTTTCTTCTCAGGACGTGAAGAACAATCAACAGCAGGCGTAAGCGTTGAAGTTGGCGAAAAAGAAGCTAAAATCGACCTTGATGTAATCATTGAATATGGTAAAAACGCTACAAGAATCTTCCAAGATATCAAAAGAGCCGTAACCAACAACATCAAAGAAATGACAGGACTTGATGTAGTAACTATCAATGTTGACGTTGTAGATGTTATGACAAGACAAGAATACGAAAAGAAAAATAAAGAAAGCAACAAAGAAAGAGAAGAACAAAATAGATACTAATCGATAGTCTCTTCTGGACTTATGCAAATAACCTTGCTAACTTCGCTTTAAAAGCTTGATTAAAAATTAAAGGCCTAGATTTTAAGGCGAAAGAATTAGTAAGGGCTTTATGCTTTGCATAAGTCCTTTTTGCTTTAGGAGCATATATGAAAGAAAAGAAATTTTTAGATGAAAAAACTAGACCGATTTTTAAGTTGGGATTTTTGCTAATATTAATATTTTTCGGCTTTTGGTATATAGATAGGGTACAGGGAGTATTACAATCTACATATTCTGTGTTTAGACCTATAATCTATGGCTTGGTCATAGCCTTTATCATAAACTTACCCATGAACTTCTTCCAAGAGAAGCTATTTCATAGATTTATAGACAAGGATAAGCACAAGAAGCTTGGATCAGTCCTTTCTCTGGTACTGGCTTGGATAATATTTTTTGCTATAGTTACTTTGATTCTTACAGTTTTGATCCCAGAACTTGCTAATGCTATAACTTCACTTATAGACAATATCCCTGTATTTTTCGATAGGCTAATCGAATATCTCAATGATCAAAGGCTCTTTAAGGAAGTAAGTGCAGAGATTAGTGCAAAGATTAACAGCCTAAATGTAGAAAACTTCACTAGCGAATTGAGAAGGTTCTTAGATGGGAAGAATTGGGGCTTTGTAACGAAGACCTCATCAATCCTAAACTCAGTTTCCCAAACCATAATAACAATAGTTATGGGTTTTATTTTTTCATTTTATGTATCACTTAACAAGAAAACCCTCCAAACTAATACAAATAAGATTCTTCTTGCAAACTTTGAGGAAGAAAAGGTAAAACAAATCAACTATATAGCCAAACTTTCCTACAATTCCTTTGCAAGATTCCTAGAAACAAAGCTACTTTCTTGCTTAAGCCTCGGATTAATTTGCTCTATAGGGATGCTTATCTTAAGGCTACCAATGCCAGCTATGATATCTATACTTGTCGGAGCCTTTGACATAATTCCATACTTTGGGCCAATAATCGCAACAGGAATTGGAATGATTTTAATCTTCATCCAATCACCAGCCCAGTCCCTAGTATTTTTAATCTTTGTCCTTGCCATCCAACAAGTCCAAGAATCCATCCTATATCCCCTAGTTATAGGCAAACACCAGGGACTACCAGCGATTTGGATCTTTCTTTCAGTATTTCTTGGAGGAGGCTTATTTGGCATATTTGGTATGATTGTTTCCATGCCAATAGCTACAGTAATCTACACCCTAGTTGAAGATTCTACCAAAAGAAAGCTCAAGACAAAGGAGATTACAGAAGAAGATGTAAAAAGTTTAAATGAAAAGTCCTATGAGAGCATGCGAGAAGAAAAGATGGACTTTAAATTCTAGGAGGAAGATATGAACAGGAAAAAAGAACTAAGAGAAGCTATTGAAGCAGCCCGACAAGTCCTGAAAGCAACAGATTATGCAATTAATATCCTTAATAAGGCAAACAAATGGTCTTTTCTCGATATCCTTGGCGGAGAAGGCCTATCAAGCTTTATGAAGAGAAATCATATAAGATCTGCCAACAGGGCGATTAATGAGCTAAAATATGACATAGAAAGATTAAGGAAGGAGTTAGGTGATATTAATATCGACCTACCAGGAGAAATCTCCGACAGCCTTTCTGATAATATGTTCGACATATTCTTTGACAATATCTTCACCGACCTAAGGGTAAGGTCAGAAATCAAAGGAAAAATTAATGAACTAATAGAATTTAGAGATATGGTACAATCTCTTATCCAAAGACTTGAAAGAGAAATATAAGAGAAAGGGTCTGTTGCAAAACTATGAATAATCATCGTACCATCATTAGAAGGTTCTCTTAGGAAATTTTCAGTGGTGCCTGCCGGCTGATGGAGGCAAAATTTCCGTGGAGGTTCTTCTAATGATATTGGTACGATTTATTCATTCTGCAACAGCCCCTTTTAAATTCACCAATTAGTAGGAGAATCTTTTTTTATGATATAATATTAAATAGAAAAATAAAAGGAGACAGCATGGAATTTTCACCAATACCAATATCAGACCAGAAATTCTTAAACTTTATATTTATAGGAATCCTAGCTGGCAAAAAGCCAGTAACAGCTATGTTTGCCACTAAAGGCAACACCCTAATTCCAGAGAGCCTAGCACAAGAAATCGACCTTGACTATATAGACAAAGATCCAATTGACACAAGGACAGGCTTTAGAAGAGCAAAACTTTCTTCAATGACTATCGGAGGACTTAAACTTATAGATGTGCCAGTTGTAGTATGCAAAGACGAGATAGCAGATCTAGGAAAAGATCCTTCAGGAAACAAATTCCCAGCAGATATGATCCTAGGTTGGAATATCATAAGCCAACTTGTCTTTAGGGGTGACTTAAGAAAGGGCAGAATGGAAGTCCAAAGCTCAGAGCTTAAAAAGAAAAGCTCAAAAACTAGGGAAAACTTCCTAGTATTTAAGCTAATCTTTAACAAAAGAACCTACAAGGCAGGCCTAGATACATCCCTTCCATTTACAAGAATCTCAGAAAATATAGCGAAGGGTACCAAAATCGAAAACGAAGACATAAAACAAACCATCCAAATGCTAGAAATTGACGAAAAAGAAATAAACTACGAAAGCAAATTCTCATTCAAGATAGACGATAATGAAATCACAGTCCCATCAACAAAAATAGACCCAGCCCTAAACAACGAAGACATCCAAATAATCTTCGGAGCAGACCTACTAAGAACCACATCCTGGGCCCTATACAACCCAATGGGTTACGTGAGAGTAAACAAATAAGGACAAATAAAGACAGAAAAGGAGAAGCAAAAACTTCTCCTTTTTAAATAAAAAAATTAAAAGAGACTTCTCCACAAGGTCGAAGTAAGGGGAAACTGGATCTTCAATTTCCCTTATGTCGACCGAAGTGGAGACATCTCATCATCATTTCCAACCATATTTCTACATCGCCACCTCGAACGCATGTGAGAGGTCTACAGTCTAAGATGACATGTAAATATCACAGAACAACTTATCTAAGCAAACATCCCAATCAAGGAGACTTCTCCACAAGGTCGAAGTAAGGGAACATTAGTGCTTCAAATAATAGTAAGAGAATAGTTCCCTTATGTCGACCGAAGTGGAGACATCTCACCAATAATTCTAGACCTAATGAATCTTATCTGAACACATCGCCACCTCTAATGGAATTGTCACAGTGAGCGTAGCGAACTGATAAAATGTGCCGGACTGTCGGGCTTCGATTTTTGTAAAAAATCGAATAAGTGGGACTTATTTGAAAAATAAGTTCCAAGAACTCGAAGAGTTCAAAATCGAGGGAGCCCTCGTCATGGGCCACTATTTTGCAAAGCAAAATAGTGAAGTATCCTTTGTTAATATTAACAAAGGATGAAAGAACGATGAATATCGTTCTATCAAAAAAGGTGAAGCGAAGCTGAGCCCGCAATCCACCTCGACAGAGCTTCCACGGGGAAGCGACGAGAGGTCTACAGTCTAAGACGACATGTAAATATCATAGAATAACTTATCTAAGCAAATCTCCAAATAACCGAGACTTCTCCACAAGGTCGAAGCAAGGTGGTAATCCCTTGTTTTACATATCAGCAATCTACTCACTTCCCTTATGTCGACCGAAGTGGAGACATCTCACCAACAATTCTAGACCTAATGAATCGTAGCTGAACACATCACCACCTCTAATGGAATTGTCACAGTGAACTGATGAAATATACCGGACAGATGGGCTTTCCCTAAACCTACAATCCACCTCGAACGCATGTGAGAGGTCTCCAGTCTAAGACGACATATAAATATCACAGAACAACTTATCTAAGCAAACATCCCAATAAAGGAGACTTCTCCACAAGGTCGAAGTAAGGGAAAACTTGTGCTTCAAATAACAGCAAGAGAAATAGTTCCCTTATGTCAAGCGAAGTCGAGACATCTCAATGCTGTTTCTATGATATAAAGAGAAGTGGACCGAAGTCGAGATATCTCATAAAACCTTCAATCCCCCTTATGTCGACCGCAGTGGAGACATCTCACGAAAGTTCTCTATTCTAAGCCGACATATAAATAAAAAGAAAAATCCATCTAAGTAAATCCCTCCTAAGAGGCTTCTCCACTGCGGTCGAAGCAAGGGATCTATTTAATCTATATGTAACATTAAGCAAAACGCACCCCTTATGTCTACCTCAGCGGAGACATCTCTCAACCCATCCAATCTCTAAGAAAATTTCTCCCAAAATCATAGCAAAATACCCCCTCAAACCATATAATGTAAAGACTAAGATTTTGAAAATAAAAATTATTTTCTTTTGATATTGATTATTAATTCACTTTGTGATATATTATATCTAGAAAGAAGCACAGACTTTTTTAGATATATTATAATATAACTAAAATTGACTTGATTATAAATCTGTGCGAGGAGATTTAGTATGAATACTTTAGATAAAATAAAAATAGGATCTACTGCAAGAGTAGACAAAATTATAGGTGACTCTCCAACCAAGAGGAGAATTATGGATATGGGAATTACGAAAAACACCGAAGTTTTCGTAAGAAAGGTCGCACCTCTGGGAGATCCGATACAGATTTCCCTTAGAGGTTACGAGCTAACCATTAGAAAAGAAGATGCGAGAAACATTAGAGTGGAGGAGATATGACTTTAAGAGTTGCCCTAGCAGGAAACCCCAACTCAGGTAAGACCACTCTCTTCAATGCCCTAACAGGTTCCAAGCAAAGAGTCGGCAACTGGCCAGGAGTTACAGTTGACAAGAAACAAGGAAATCTAAAGGGAGATGACGATATCATAATCGAAGATCTCCCTGGTATATATTCCCTTTCTCCCTATACCATGGAGGAAGTGGTAAGTAGGAAGTATTTGGTAAATGATAGACCAGATCTTATTATCAACTTAGTAGATGCTTCAAATCTAGTGAGAAATCTCTACCTTACTAGCCAGCTTTTAGAGCTAAATATCCCTGTGGTAATCGCCCTAAATATGATGGACATAGTCGAAAGTAAGGGAGATAGGATAGATATAGACAAGCTTTCTAAGATGATTAATTGTCCTATAGTAGAGACCACAGCCTCAAAGAATATCGGAGTTGATGAGCTTATAAGCGAGGTCAAAAGAGCAAGCAAGGAAAATATAAAGCCAAAGACCTTGGTCTATGATCAAGACCTAGAAGATGTTTTAGACAAAATCGAAAGCACTTATACAGGAGACCTTGACCCCGATCTTAGAAGATATTATGCAATTAAGCTTTTCGAAAACGATAAGGAAAGTCTAAAACATATTTCTCTATCAGAAGCTGAACTTGATGAGATTTCTAATATTAGAAAAGATTTTGAAGAGAAAAGAGATGACAATGCAGAAGGCATCATCACAAGCGCAAGATACGATAGCCTGGAAGAGAAAAGCTATGAAATCCTAGAAAAGTCCAAGCCTAAACTATCTGCAACGGATAAGATCGATAGGATTGTAACTAGCAGGGTTTGGGGCCTTCCAATCTTTGCCCTAGCAATGTTTATGGTATTTTTCTTGTCTGTATATGAGAAATCTCCAGGAACGCTAGGTACAGATGCAGTAAATGGCTTCTTTGAAGATAGCCTAATACCATTTGTAGGAGACTTCCTCACAAGGATCGAAATTCACCCAGCCCTAGTATCTCTAGTAACAGACGGAATACTCTCTGGAGTGGGAGCAGTTCTTGGATTCTTGCCACAAATGATGGTACTATTTGCTCTCTTGAGCATCCTAGAAGACATCGGATATATGGCAAGAGTTGCCTTTATCATGGATAGGATCTTTAGAAGATTCGGCCTATCAGGCAAGTCCTTTATCCCAGCCATGGTTGCTACAGGATGTGCCGTACCAGGCATCCAAGCATCCAGGACGATCGAGTCAGATAGGGATAGGAAAATTACAATAATGACCGTATCCTTTATGCCTTGTTCGGCTAAACTTCCGGTAATCGCCCTAATAGTTGGAGCATTTTTCCCAGAACACCAAGCCCTAGTATCCTTCTCCTTCTACATGATAGGAATACTAAGCATCATAGTTTCTGGAATTATCCTAAAGAAGTTTAAGGAATTACAAGACGATCCTTCACCATTTATCATGGAACTACCTCCATATCATGCCCCAAGGATCAAATCAGTTGCGACAGATGTCTTCAACAAATCCAAATCCTACGCCAAAAAGGCAGGAACAATCATCTTCCTATCTACAATAGTAATATGGCTCTTGTCAAACTTCGACTTCAGCCTAAACCTAGTAGGAGAAGATACATCAGCATCAATCCTTGCAAGAATTGGCTCACTAATTGCGGTAATATTTAAACCAATAGGTTTCGGTACATGGCAAGCAACAGTTGCTACAATCACAGGCTTTGTGGCCAAAGAAAACATAGTAGCAACAATGGGAGTTGTCCTAGGACTCGGTTCAGAAGTAACAGAAGAATCAACAGCTCTTCTAACAGCCTTTAACCAAGCTCTAGCAAGCCCTGTCGCAGGATACTCCTTCTTACTCTTTAACATGCTCTGTATGCCATGCTTTGCTGCAGTAGGAGCTATCAAGACAGAAATGGCAGATAACAAATGGACAGCCCTAACCATAGCCTACCAAATGGGCTTTGCCTACCTAGTGAGCCTAATATTCTATAACATTGCAAACCTAATAGTTTATGGAATATTTAACATAGGAACAATAATAGGCTTTGTAGGACTAATCTTCCTAATCTACCTAGTAGTAAGAAAGCCTTACGCAGAAAAGAAAAACATAAACTACGAAAAATCCGTAGCCAGATAAAACCGCCCTTTTGTAAAAAACAAAAGAGAAATCCAAAGCTTCCCTTATATAATAAGAAGCAAATGCCCCCCCTTATGTCAACTGGAGCAAAGCCCCTTATGTCTAATGGTACTGGCCATAAAGAATAAACCTACCATTCCCCTTATGTCGACCGAAGTGGAGACATCTAGTAAAAAATTCACCACCTCGAACGAACGTGAGAGGTCTCCAGTCTAAGAC
This sequence comes from Anaerococcus marasmi, assembly GCF_900290195.1. Classification (GTDB taxonomy): domain Bacteria; phylum Bacillota; class Clostridia; order Tissierellales; family Peptoniphilaceae; genus Anaerococcus; species Anaerococcus marasmi. Next base: position 1,781,308 of record NZ_OLMF01000004.1, read on the forward strand.
GACACGTAGATAAAAAAGAAAAAACTAATCTAAGCAACATAGCTAATAATGGAGACTTCTCCACAAAGTCGAAGAAAGAGAAATATTTAGCATAATATAATAATAAGCAATACCATTACCCCTTATGTCGAGCGTAGTCGAGACATCTCATGAGAAATCTACAGCCTAATACGGCATATATATAATAAAGAAAAAATTATCTAGGCAAATTACCCCAATACCCGAGACTTCTCCGCAAGGTCGAAGTAATGGAAAAACTTGTCCTTACAATAAAGGAAAGAAAAAGCCCCCCTATGCCTACCGCAGTGGAGACATCTCACTCAAAACCCAAACACAAATGAAAGGAGAAATTATGAATACCCAATCAATAATATTGCTAGTAGCAATCCTCGCGATAGCAAGCTTTGTAGTATACAAAAGATATATAAAATCAAACGCCAAGGCAGGCTGTGCAGACTGTCCAACAGGCCAAGGAAATAACAATCACAAAAACACCCCATCATGTGGATGCGGGTGTTAGGAAGGAGGGATATTTTTTTACAAAATTAATGATAAAAATTATCGATATCAAAGACAAATGAATTTATGAGAAAGCATAATTAATGATTATATGTGATTTACAAGAAGGAAAAATCTAATAGATTTTCACAAGAAAACAAGACCTCTCCATAAGGACGAAATAAGGGATATCCTTTATATAAGAGAAAACAAAACACTTCCCTTATTTCTCTGAATAGGAGATAGGTAATAGCTAGAAAATTATCACACAAATATAAAACGTTAACAAAATTTAAAAAGGAGAAAATTATGGCAAAAGTAGCAGTAGTATATTGGTCAGGAACAGGTAATACAGAAAAAATGGCAGAAGAATTCGTAGAAGCTGTAAAGGCAAACGGCGGCGAGGCAGAACTATTCTTCGCAGGAGAGTTTAGTTCAGATAATATTTCTGACTTCGATGCCTTCGCTTTTGGATGTCCTGCAATGGGAAATGAACAACTAGAAGACGGAGAGTTTGAGCCAATGTTTGAAGAAGTTGAAGGCAAGCTTGACAACAAGCCAACAGTTTTCTTCGGATCATACGAATGGAACGACGGCCAATGGATGTATGACTGGCAAGAAAGAGCAAAGGATGACGGAATCAACCTAGCAGCAGACGGCTTAATCGCCTACGATGACCCAGACGAGGAGGCACTCGAATCAGTTAGGAATCTCGCCAAAACTCTTCTAGAGAAAATCTGATGCAGGAAGAATTCCTTGTTTTCCATGCATCTCCAGTTCTGTGCGGGATAAAGGCAGCGAACCTCTTCCAGATAAGATCAACTGACCTAAGTTACGTAAGAAGCGTAATCAAATCCTGGGAAGAGGCCATCAAGACTTGCAAATCTTGCGATCTTAAGTTTAAGCTTATAGCCAAGAAGGAAAAAGGCTTCCTTGTACTAGCATACAGAAATATGAAACTTGAGACCATCCTAGAAGATGAAGAAACAGAAGTTTTTATAAGAAATTTTGGATATGATACCGAAAACCTAGCCAAATGCCTAAATAGGCTAGCAATTAGACTAAAAGTCGACGACTTCCCTCACGAGATAGGTCTTTTTCTAGGCTACCCCCTAGACGATGTGAAGGCCTTTATCAAGAACAAGGGCAAAAACTTCGTCCTAAATGGAACATGGAAAGTCTACTATGACGATGAAAGCAAAAGACAAATATTCAAGTCCTACAAAGAAAGCAAAGAGAGATGCTCAATGATAATAAAAAACGGAGGTAACATTCATGAACTAGTTGGATAAGAAAAACACAAACATACTATAATATTAGAATAACAGACTGCCCAACTCCTAGGGCAGTTTTCCTTTATCTAAAATTAAAAAATTCTAGGAATTAAAGTATAGATATCCTAAACAGCCACCATACAGCACGAGACTTCTCCACAAGGTCGAAGTAAGGGAGATTTTAATCTTTACAAAACAGTAGATAAACAAGCCCTTATCCCTAATGGTGCTGGCCACAATGAACAACCCTACCATTCCCCTTATGTCGAGCGGAGCGAAGCGTAGTCGAGACATCTCAAAGTTAAAAATCACGCTTCTATAACTTCAAGCATCTTAAATAAAAGAATGAGAATTACTTAAGACAATAATATTAAGAAAATAATCCAATAATTCTGTAGAAAAGTAAAAACTATATAAAATGAAGTATAATATATATGTTATCATCACTTCCATTAGCATGGAAGGAGGTGATTCTATGCGAGAAGTGTTCAGTTTCATACTTGATGTCATAGTACAAGTACTTGGTAACTACTTGTACAAATTGCTAGACAACAAGTTAAATAGCAAAGATGATAACTAGCATACAAAAAGACGAGCATGCAGGCTCGTCTTTTTTGATTCCATGCTAGTGTTCAGCTTCATGGTTACTACTATAATACTTCAAACCATAAGAAATTCAATATTCTAAAAATATATCTATATAACTCCACTATAAAAACCTTTATCTATTGCAAGTACTCGAGACTTCTCCGCAAGGTCGAAGTAAGGGAAAGCTAGTGCTTCAAATGACAGCAAGGGAAATAGTCCCCTTATGTCTAATGGTCCTGGCCACAAAGAACAAACCTATCATTACCCTTATTTCGAGCTTGTCGAGACACCTTGATGCTGTTTCTATTATATAAAAAGAAGCGAACCGAAGTGGAGACATTTCGTAAAAAATCTCCACCTCGAACGCATGTGAGAGGTCTACAGTCTACGACGACATGTAAATATCATAGAATAACTTATCTAAGCAAATCTCCAAATAACCGAGACTTCTCTCAGCTAAAAATCACACTTCTATAACTACAAGTATCCAGAAGAAAAGAATGAGAATTACTTAATATAATAATATTAAGAGAATAATCCAATAATCCTGTAGAAAAGTAAAAACTATATAAAATGAAGTATAGTATATACGTTATCATCACTTCCATTAGCATGGAAGGAGGTGAGATTGTGCGAGAAATTCTAGAATTCATATTAGCTGTCGCAGCAAGTATTGTTGGTTACTTTATTTGCAAGTGGCTAGACAGTAGTATAAACAAAGATGATAACTAGCACGTAAAAAGACGAGCAGGCAGGCTCGTCTTTTTTGGTTAAGACCATGCAGTTTTTCTAGAATTCATGGTTACTGTTATAGTACTTCAAACTATAAGAATTTCAATATTCTAAAAATATATCTACATAACTCAACTATTCAAAACTTTATCTATTGTCAAAACTTATAGCTCTATGGAATAAATTGATATAATTAGTCGTAAAGTACTCATATTAGATCCTTTTACTTCAACAAAGCGTAGCGACGAAAGGTCTCCAGTCTACGACGACATGTAAATAACAAAAAACAACTTATCTAAACAAATATCCTAAATCCGAGACTTCTCCACAAGGTCGAAGTAAAGGAATTGTGGTATTCACATAAAAACAATCTATGGTATTACCCTTGTATCTAATGGTCCTGACCACAATGAACAAATCTACCAGAACCCTTATGTCGAGCGTAGTCGAGACATCTCACAGTTAAAAATCACGCTTCTATAACTACAAGCATCCGGAATAAAAGAATGAGGATTACTTAATATAATAATATTAAGAGAATAATCCAATAATCCTGTAGAAAAGTAAAAACTATATAAAATGAAGTATAATATATATGTTATCATCACTTCCATTAGCATGGAAGGAGGTGAGTTCATGCGAGATTTGATTAACTTCATTGTTGCTGTTTCAGCACAAATAGCTGGTAACTTATTGTGCAAGTGGCTATTCAGCAAGAAAAAAGATGATAACTAGCACAAAAAAAAGACGAGCCCCACGCTCGTCTTTTTTGGTAACTCCATGCATATTGATTAACTTCATGGTTATTATTATAGTACTTCAAACTATAAGAATTTCAATATTCTAAAAATATATCTATATAACTCAACTATTAAAATAACTCAACTATAAGACCTTTATCTATTCTCAAACTTATAGCTCTATGGAATAAATTGATTTAATTAGTCATAAATTACTAATATTAGATCCTTCCACCTCTAATGGAATTGTCACAGTGAGCATAGAGAACTGATGGAAATCCTTAATCGAGGAAGCCCTCGTCATGGGCCACTATTTTGCAAAGCAAAATAGTGCAGTATCCTTTGTTAAGAAATAACAAAGGATAAAAGAACGATGACTATCGTTCATAATAATAAAGGTCAAGCTACGTTATCCTCCATGAGCCGGATTGGCTTGTCCTATCAAAGCCGGACGGGCTAGTATATGAATCCGCAAACTGACACCGAAGGTGGCATCTCGAGCTTGTCGAGAGATCTATTAATTTTATCTACCGTCGAGCGGAGCGAAGCGAAGTCGAGATATCTCACTTAGATCATAATTCCCCTTATCCCGACCGAAGTGGATACATCTCAAATCTCACCAGTCTACCCTCCCACACTACCAATCTCCAACTCTTAACAGAAAACTCACCAATAACCCCATACCTTTATCACAAAAACACAAACATAACGAAACATTTTTTAGTTATATTGGGTTTTTAAAAAATATATATAAAATTCTTCAAAAACTCTTGTTTTTATTTTGTTTTTAAGTTAGAATATAGATAAGAAGGATACTAAGATTTTAAATGCAATTAATGTATCCGAACGAGAATTTATTTATTTTATGTATACTTTGAAAGAAAGGTGAAGCTCATCACTTTATCAAATTATTGCAAAAAGGAGATATCATGAACAAGAGAGCCAGAGAATTTATCGTAAAGCTATTTTCATTAATAATAGCTATAACCATGTCGATACCTACCAATGTATTCGCCTCATCCGGCACGAAAAGGCCAAAAGAAATGCCTACTATGATTAGACTTGCCGATAGCGGAGAAGGGGAAGATACATATGTAGAAGATTCGACCGAAGACACCTACATAGAAGATGAAGGAGAAGCCTACAGCGAAGATATAGAACAAACCCAGCCAGCTGAGACTACAGAAGTCATAGAAGAAGCTCCGCAAGAAGAAGCTTCTACCATAGCTGAGGAAGATGCTAGTAACTATGTACTTAGCCAAAAGGCAAGGCTTAATGATAATCATGACGGAATAATCTATGATATCAAGTTAAAAAAGAAGGAAAAATCTTACCATGATCCTAATAACAAGCTAAGCCTAAGCCTAATGCTAAACCCAAACCAAGCTCTAAAAGACATCAAGCTTACTAAAGTAGCAATCGATGGTAAGGAAGAGAAAAGAGAAGATAAGTCAAATAAGGTTGACGATCTTCAAACACTCAATCTTTCAACTCCAACCTTTGAAAAGGAGATTACCTACACTGTAGAAGCTTCAATCGACAAGAAAGCAATCGATACAAACAAGCTCTACTCAATGGATTTATCACTAGACATAGGACAATTTAACCTAGTTCTTCAAAGAATTTCCTGCAAATTTGTAGAATATGAAAAAGAAGATAAGAGCAAAGAGCTAAAGCTTACCCACATCAAGGAAGCAGAAGATGCCATAAGATCTATCTCCTACAAGAAGGACGATGGCGACGTGGATAAGGTAATCTATACTGATTACATCATCTCCAAGGACAAGGGCGATGAAGAGTCCAGAGCAAATGAGAAAAATAAAATCAACTATGCAATCAATCTAGAAAATCTCAAAAAAGAAGACACAGAGATCTCTCTTGACTACTACAAGGCAGATGATAAGGGCTTTAATATGAAGAAAGAATTCTCCACAAAAGTTCCTTACCAAGAAAAACTTGACCTTGATATCCCTGCTTCATATATCCTAAAACTTACCGTTACAAGCAAGACTGATAAGAAAAACACCAAAATCGAAAGCCACAAGATAAATGGTAGAGAAGTTAAAAGTCCACGCTTTGTAAAGGAAGAAGAAAAATCCTCAGACGATGACGAAGAAGCTGCGAAGAAAGCAGAAGAAAAGAAAGCAGCTGAGGAAAAGGCCAAAGCAGAAGAGAAAAGAGAAGCCGAGGAAGCTAAGAAGGCAGAAGCAGAAAAACAAGCCGAAGAAGCCAAAAAGGAAGAAGAAGCAAAATCTGCTGATGAGAAAAAAGAAGACGAAGAAAAGTCTCAAAGTGAAAAGGAAGCCAAGGAATCTAAAAAAGAAACTAACGATAAGCTTAAGGCAGAAAAGGAAGCTGATAAGAAAGAAGCTAATAAGAAAGATGATCTTCTAAATAGCTTAAAAGAAGAAGCTCCTACTAAAGAAGAAGAAAACAAAGCCAAAACAGAGGTCAAAGAAGACTCCAACCTATCCAAGGCAGACGCCGAACTAAAGGCTGCCCTTGCTGATAAAACTAAGGGAATAGAAGATATCCAAAATCTTCTAACAAGCCTAGGAGAAAAATACAAACTCACAAGAGAAGACCAAGCAAAGCTAATGACAGCTAACGATCCTGCCATCAAGGCTCTTGTAGAAAAAGATAGGAAAGAAAACTTTAGACCTAATGTCCTTGCGACGGTAGAATCTAAATCCTTTGCTGATAAAAAGTTCAACTTGAAAGCAAAGATTAGTGTTAAGGCAAGTAACACCCAACCTATACCACAAGGTCACTACGTTGATGTTAAGGTTGGTCCATATCTAACAAAAGATGCTAATGAACCTATCAAGGACCTTACTTACAATGGCAAGACAGTAGCTACAGGTGAGTATATAGCAGATGGCGACAACCACTACATTAGATATACCTATGTAGACAAAGTTACAGAAGACATGGATCTAAACATAGATCAAATCCTTGCCTTCTATACACCTAATATAGGCTATGTTAGCTATGTTGACATAGATATCAAGGTTGCACCAAAAGGTAACCCTGTCCAATCTATGCCAAGGATAACTGTAAGAAGAGAAGATCCTTCACCAGTTGATTCAAGCTATACAATAATAGACCAAGGTGAAATCAAATCAGGTACCTATCCTTACCAACTAAACTGGAGAACAACCTCCCAAAAGCTTAAGGATAATAAGGGGAATGTAATAGACAAGAATCTCTATTTAGACAAGGATAAGCTTCAAGGTGCTTATGTTGAATGGGACATAGAGGTAGATACAGATAAGTTAATTGACCCAGAAAACCCACTTACTTTTGAGAATTTAAACCTAACAGTATTTGGATCAGCCAAACAAGGCCTACAAGACTTTAGATTTAGAGCATCAAAGAATAAAGATGACTTAAATGAAACTACTGGCTATACTGTTTCAGATAATATGGGCGAACTTCTAAGCCAAAGCACACAAATAGCTAAGTCTCAACTTGGAGATAAATTATATATCAAGGTTAAGGCCCTAATAGACCCTAACCAAGTTCACGAAACTTACAATATTGGTTTCAGAATCAACCCTGACAAAAACTATATAGACAATCTCTTAACAGAGTACAAAGACAAATTTGACAGACTTCCTACTCCTATCAAATGGCTAAAGGGAGTTGAGGATGCAGAAAGATTTGCAAAAGTTCCATTTAACCTTGTGGAAACAAATATCCCTGCAACCTTCTTAGGTCTAAATGACAAATTTACAAATGAAAGATTCTACTATGACAACACCAGAACTATAGTAGCAGATAGAAAATCTGACTCAAGAGCTGACTGGTACGCCCTAGATCTCCTAAGACGTGGCGAAGGCCAAGACCCAGCCTTGGACAATCCTACATTTGATATAAACAATGGTCAAAAAGATCAAACTATCAAACCAACCAAAGTTTACTTCATACCACTAAAAGATGGTGGCTATAGGAGAACTACCCAAGCCCAAGATGCTATACTACCTAACGGTCAGTACTACCCAGGCACTCTAATTTCCTACGAATATCTAAATGAAAAGGGTGTAAGAAACGACACATATAACTTTAGGGCAAGCCTAAAAGAGAAGAAAAAATATAACATAGACGAGTCCTATGATACAGAAGGTGGTAGAGTAAATCTATTCACAGAAAAAGTATCAGACCAAGCCTTGCTAAACGGCTACCTAGCCTACATTGAAAGTCCATATCCAGTAATGCGTATTAACAAAAACTTCGATATGGTATCATGTTTTAACGACCGTATCAACGCTCCAGTATATGACGGATCCAAAGGAGTATTCCTAGATATCCACGAAGACGTATCAGGTGACTACCTCCTAAATAGACTAAATGAGTCTATAGGTAACCAATCTGGTACTTATAGCTTAAAAAATCTTCTACAACCAAACGTTCAATACGAAGATGGAGTTTACCTAAATAACGGTAACAAGACCCAAGGTCAAGCCATGGAAGAGCTAATGAAGAAAATCTACTTCTATGGTGAAGAAGTGAAGAAAGAATACTCTAAAGAAAGAAACAATGAAGAGATGCACAGGATGATAGAAGCATCCATGTACCAAAGAGTAATCCACCACTTCACAGATGGTAAGGCTTTATCACAAGACTATTTCGATGCTCCATCAGACTACAACGTAGATGAATGGAAGGTAGACCACACCCTCCAAGGTAACAGACAGCCATATCCTCAAACAGGCTGGGATGATTCCTTTGAAGGATCAGATGAAGATAGAAAAACAAGTCAAGGCCTAAGAAAATTAAAAGACAACGAAACTAGGATTAGAAACTACCCACCAGTTCAAAAAACCCAATATGAGATGGCAAGAAGACTTTATCAAAAAGTCATAGACTCTTATAAAAACGGCAATGACTGGAACGATGACAAGGCTGATTCAGTTAAGCTTGTGTTCTACTCTCACACCGATGAAGGTAAATACCAAGAGCTAATCGCAGGTCGTGTTATGGCTCCAATCGAGATTGATAAATATAAGAGATCTGGCGATAATATTTTTGCTGAGAAACTTCCAGGTGCTGAGTTTAAATTTACAAACGTCGCTACAGGTGAGAGTAAAACTTGGAAATCACCAGAAGATAATAATAAAGTAAACAAACTTTACCTAAGACCTGGTACCTACAAAGTCCAAGAGATAAATACTCCACAAGGATACGAGAAAATCAAAGACTTTGAAATTACAGTCAAAAGCACTGAAATAAATCCAGATGATGGTCCATACAATGCTAAGAAACTACCTAAAATCCACGTTAATGATGGATTTAAGACAGAAGTAGTTCTAGCTAATAACCTACCACAAACACCAGATGGCAAAGCTTTGGTAAAAATTGACGATAAAAACAAAATCAAAGTCAATGTAGCAAATATCGAAGATAACCTCGGTAAGCTTGAATTTGTCAAGAGAAATAAGTTTATCAAACTAAATGGAGCAGAATTTAGACTTAGAAAAATAAACGCAACAGACCTAAATGATGCCAAAACTAAATTCCAAACTCCAGAAAGCCTAACTTATGACGCAAAATACGACAAGACATCTAAAGGTTCATATGGTGAGTTCAAATTTGAACAAATCCCAGCTGGTTTCTATGTATTAGAAGAAACAAAAGTACCAGAAGGCTACGAAAAAGCCCCACTCTACCTATTAGAAGCAAAAGAGACAACTGATGCTAATAACAAGAAGAAGGTAGAAGTAAGCTTTGTAGACACTAACCTTGAAACAGAAAAAGCCAGAAGAGATGGCAAAGAAATCGACCTTCCTATAATTAGGAACAAAACCAAAGAGACAGAAATCAAATTTAGAAAAGTAAGAACCGAAAACTTAGGAACAGATAAAGAACACCTAGGTCTAGGCGATGCCAAATTTAGACTAATGTCTCTAGGCCTAGTAGATGGCGACTTCTACCTCAAAGAAGGCTTTACCGATCACTCTAAACCAACCGAAGAAGGAGAAACTAGAGTAGACGGCCAACAAGCTAGAGGCGGTGGATACATCACCTTTGACGGTCTAAAGGCAGGAGAATACTTGCTAGAAGAGCTCCAAGCTCCAAAAGGCTACAACAAAACAACCATCTACGGTTGGAAACTTGTAGTAAGCGAACTAAAAGCAGATGACGAGGCTACAGGCAAGAAAAAGGGCGATTTATCCTACAAACTTTACGAAGTTCCAAAAGGTAAGGACCTAAATAGAACAGACCTAAAAGAAGTAAAATTAGACGAAGTAATAAATGATAAGGATAAAATTAAAGCCTTCCAAATAGGAAACGATGCAAGAAAAATAAGCGTACCTTTCAAAAAATACAAGGGTAAAATCGTAGAAAAAGAAGACGGCACAACAGATATTGAAGCAACTGAAGACACAACCCAATTAAAAGGTAAAAACGGCAAACCAGTAAGTTTTGACCTCTACAAGTCAGATTTCTACGGTGCAATCATTGGTGAAAAGGACGAAAGTGGAAACATCATTCCATACAAAAAGAACATCACCCAAGATGCAAATGGTAACTTTAACCTAGAAGGCCTAGAATTTGGTGGCTACTACATCCTAAGAGAAACAAACCCACCAGCAGGCTACGACAAGGCTGCCGACATCACCCTAAAGGTAGAAGCAGAGGCTATAGCTGACGAAGGCAAGATGAAGGTAATCGTAAGAGACCCTAACACCAACGCCAAAACAGACCTCCACTCAGTATTCCAAGGGGTAATCGACTTTGAAGAAGGAGAAAAACTAGGTAAATTCTCAATCAAAAAAGTCGGTAATGCAATAGGTGCAAAAGATGAAAATGGCAACCCAATCAAAGTAGGTCTAAGACGTGCTTACTTTAGGCTCTATACAGCAAATGATAAGTACGAAATAGAATACAAAGACCCAGAAAAGAAATATCCAAAGGAATATATCCAAAAGGTAACACCTGGTGTACCAATCACCAAACCAGATGGCAATGGTGGTCAAACTGGTAAAACACCAGAGGAGATAGAACAAGAAGCTCCTAACCAAGGTATAGTAACCTTCGATAACCTAAAACCAGGCAAATACGTCCTAGAAGAATACAGAGGTCCAGCAGGTTACGAAAGAGATCCAAACTACTGGTACATCCTAGTAGAAAAAGACGGAACAGTTCATAAATACAGAGACAACCCAGAAAACACAACAAACCCAAGAACAGCTGGCTACTCAACCCAAAGCGTCAGATACCAAACCTTCGGCCTAGATAAAATCGAACCAATAGGCCTAGGCACACTAATGGAAGCAGTAAGCGGCCTAGAAATATCTGATGAAAACACACCACAAAGTGTTGGAGCTAGTGGCTGGCAAGATGTAGATCCTGCTAGGTCAGATACTGAAAAAGTATATAAAAACGAAACTAATGGCAGAGTGGAATCTAGGATACTAGCTATAAATAAAGATGATGGTAGCAAGGCATATAAACAACAAATTCTTGTCACACCAAACAAGAAAATAAAACAATTTATCGACCTCGCAAGAGTCAATGGCACAAATACAGATGATGTAACAATTTTAAGTGTCAAAGAAGTGGGACAAGGCTCAACACTAGATAAAATAGTGGGCACTCCTACAGATATAAAATACACAAGGGGTAGAATTCAAGAGGGAAGCTCCAATATATATAAGCCTAGAATAACAACAGTTGCTACAGATAAACCTATCTTAATAGAAGTAGAGGTACCTTATAGTACAGGTGAAAGAATTGGTCTAAGAGTTGAGTACTTCCTAGATGGTATAGGAGTAGGAAAGAGACCTAGTCCTTACGAAAAAGGTTACGATAACGAAGACTCAATCAACAAAGAGTCTCAAACCTACAAGGTAAGTATAGATCCTAACATGGTAAATGGTAGCGTAACTGCTGACAAGACTGAAAACCTAAAAGAAGGTGACACAGTCAATCTAACAGTTACACCAGCTACGGGATACAAACTAAAGACCCTGCTAGTAAACGGTGATGACAAGACAGCTGATGTTAATAATGGCAATTACCAAATTACAATGCCAGCATCAGATGTAACAGTAAGTGCAGTCTTTGAAGAAGATAAGCAACCAACACCAGAAACTTACAACATAAACCTAATCCAAAACGCTGGTGGTAGACTAACTATTAGTCCACAAGGCCCATACAAGGCTGGGGATAATGTAACAGTTACTATCACTCCAGATTCTGGCAAGAAACTTGATAAGTTATCAGTTGATGGAAACGAATTATCTGTAACAGGTAATACTTATACTTTCAAAATGCCAGCCAAGGACATTGATGTAAGTGCTACATTTACAGACGAAGGAACTGTTACACCACAACCAACAGGAGATATGACAGTTAGGGCAAACTTCACCTATACCAACCAAACAAATGGTATAGATGATAGTAAAACCCCTCCACAAGGTTCTCCTGGTACTATTAGACTTGAAGTAAACCAAAAACAAGGTCTAGTAGACAACTGGGTAGTAGTAAGAAGTGAAAATGCTCCATACAAAGGAACTATCGACTTTACTAACCTTGATCCAGATATGGACTACAGACTTGTCTATGAAAGAAAAGACGAGATAGCAAATGGATGGGGAACTGACTACGAAACTATTATCCCAATCGACTCAACCAAGGCTGATAAAGATAATATCGTTACAGTAGATATCTCTAACGGTAACCTAATAGAAATCTTCAACAAGGATGAGTCAGGATTTAGGATTCCACTAAGAATCTCTAAGGTAAACGAAAACAAAGCAGCCCTAACAGGTTCACAATTTAAGGCTCGTAAGCTTATAAATGGTGAGAAAGTTAGACTTTATGAGAAAAATGACGACGGTTCTTATACAGATACTGGAAAAGATGGTTATCCAAAATACTACAACGAGAAATTCGACGGAGTATCAGAGGCTACTGGTAAACCAGGAGACAACTACTTCAGAGAATTGACCCCAGGTATCTACGAGCTAACAGAAATCAAAACACCAAACGACTCATACAGATTGCCAAAAGATAAAGATGGCAAGGATATGAAATGGTACTTCAAGGTTGTAATAAACAAAGATAAAGTACCATCAGATGCCAACTACATGGACATCAAGTTTGATTTCGAACACACCTTCAAAGAAACTGACGACTTTAACAGCGCCATAAGTGAAGAAGAAAAGAAAGATCTCATAGGTAAAACTATCAAAGGTTTCACAAGAGGAGACCCAGACTTTGCTAGATACATCGAGGAAGTAAGAGATGATGGTCGTTCCGACCCAGCAAGGCCAGACGCCCCATACAAGTGGATCCACGATGCTAGAGTAACCAACTACAAGAACAAGACAAGCCTAGGCTTCATGAAGAAGGACAGCGAGACTCACAGAAACATCTCAGGTGCAGTCTTCTCCCTAAGAAAGGCTAAGCTTGATACAGATGGCAACCTAGTATTTGAAAATAATAAACCTGCCTATGCACCGGAAAAAACAACCGGCGAAGACGGCAAGCCACTAACAGAGGCTGAGCTTAACCTACAAAGAGTTCAACCTTACGATAAGGACAAGAAATTCGCTAAGGCTGTTTCAAATGAAAAACTAGGGGTAGAGTTCACCAACATAGATGAAGGAACCTATATCCTAGAAGAAATAAAACCAGCAGATGGCTACAGACCAACAGACTCCTTCCTAGCTATTAAATTCACAGAAGGAGATGACGGTGCTTGGAAACAAGAAGTAAAAGCCTACGCAAAAGATAAAGATGGCGTATACAAAGAAATGCCAGAACCTAACGATTTTGTAGGAAGAAATGACGATGGTGAGTTCGTAAGTGTTAAAAACGACAAGGCCTACACCAAGCTCAAATTCCAAAAGATCGAAGGAAACAAGGATAGCGAAGGTAATGAAGTACCAGTAGAATCTGCCGACTTTAGACTAACCCAAGTTGACAAAGATGGCAACAAGATTCCAGGTGGCTACGAGAAGAATATATACTCCTACGGTGGTAACTCAGTATTTGAGTTTACAAACATACCAGTAGGTAGATACAAACTTCAAGAAACCAGAGCTATTACAAAATTTGAAAAACCAGACCCATGGTTCTTCAATGTAGTCCAAGACCCTGAAACTCACAAGCTTAAGATTGTCTTTGAAAATGACCCAGACGGTAAGCTAGACGAATCAATTGGATTTAAAACAAAGGCAGATGGTAGTCCAGATTATGATGCCGATGGCAATCTCCAAGACATCAAAATCAGAAACTACTCTAAGACAAGCTTCTCCTTTATGAAATACAAAAATGAGACTGATGAAGAAGGCAACAAACTTCCACTAAAGGATGCCTACTTTAGACTCAAAAGAGTAAGATATTCAATGGATGAAGGTTCTAAAACCTATGAATACTACGGAGAAGACAAAGACGCAGTTCTTAAAAAATACACCAATGGTAAGAAGGTTACAGAATACGACGAAGATGGAAATGTAACAAACTACACCTATAATGGAGATGTAATAAGTAAGGATGATACGGATAACTACAAACCAGACTTCATCACAAACGCCACAGGTAAGTACAGCTCCTTACGTCGTTCCCAATCAGATGGTAGCGTAGACTTCCAAGACTTGGGCGAAGGAATCTACCAACTAGAAGAAGTAGGAATCCCAGATGGTTACCAATCTGGCAAGGATCAAACAAAATGGATATTTGAAGTCAAAAAGACTGACAATGGTCTAAAGGTAGAACATAATGTAGCTACAGAAAAGACCTACTTCGAAAACTATGACAAAGCCTACTACAATGACTTCTACAATGACTACTACAACAAAGTCTACTCAGCAAATCCTGAAGGAAAACCAAATATCGAAGGTGATGAGAAGAACGGATATAACATTACCAACACCAAAGCCACAACCAACCTCAAATGGAAGAAGATTGGCTCAAGGAATAAGGATAATGTAATCAAGAAATACACCAAGTTCGTCCTCCTAAAAACATCAGACAACCCAGATGATATTGACTCTACTGATGAAGAAACAGTTAAGAATGTCATATCTGGTCAATCAAGCTACCCACCATACTTGGTAGAAAGTACGGAAGGTATATTTGAAATCAAAGACCTATCCAAGGGTATCTACAACCTAATAGAAACTGATGCTCCAGAAGGATATAAGGAGGCAACTAGAAAGATAGCCATCAAGGTCTATGAAGATGAAAATGGCGCTATCCAAAAACAATTCTACGAAGTAGAGAATGGTAAGTTGATAAAAGAGGCAAAAGACTTTAACACCTTGTTAAATAGAAATCCACAAAATCCAGAAGTAGATACTGATACTGATGAGGAAGGAAATAAAGTTTTCTACTTTAATAACGAGTCCAAACCATACCACTTCGACCTATCCAAAGGATATATGGAAAATGGCAAGTTTACAGATATCACCAAGGGCAAGCTAAAAGTTAAAATCTACGCTGACCCAGATGATAAGACAAACACTGATACAAATGTCTACGAACAAACCATAGACCTATCAGATGCCAAATCTTACAAGATAAACTTAAATAGCGATATCAAGCTTGGCAAAGACTACATCCTAGAAGAAGTAGAATCCCCAGATGGATATGCTAAGACAAACTACAGGTACAGACTAAGATTTGCTTATAACACTTCTTGGGACACACCATTTGTAGCAACCCTAGTTGCAGTTCTAAAGGAAGTCGAAAATAAAGATGGTACTAAGACTTGGACTCCACTTAAAAATTCTAGTGGTCAAAACATCACAGACTCTGGTCAATTACTAGCTGGCGGTCAATCCATCAACTCTGGATTCCCATTCAGAATCGTCAACAACAAAACCGAAGTTGAATTCACTAAAGTAGGTAAAGACGAGGTAAAAGGTACTGACGGTAAATTAGAATACAAATATCCACCTCTAAAAGGTGTAGAATTCTACCTAGAAAAACAAGATCCAGACGATATCCACAAGGATAACCAAGGTTACTATCCATTAACCAAAAACATGGAAATGATCAAACCTGAGACAGACGATAAAGGAAATACAACCTACTACTATATAGATAGGGATACAGGAGAAAAAGTAACAAAAGTAAACTTACTCCAAGCCGTAACCCCAGAAAATTCTAGAGGAACTTACACTTCTAACGACCAAGGTAAATTCAAAATAACCGACCTAACTGATGGTTACTACAGAATCAAAGAACCTCAAGCACCAAAAGACTACATGCAAGTCATAGGTGCAGTCAAGAAATTCAAAGTTGACCAAGGTAGGGTATATGTCTTCGAACAAGACAATGCAACTGGTCAAGAAGTAGCCAAAGAATTAACCGATAAAAACATCGAAAGCCTAGGAAAAATCATCAACGAAAAACCAGGCAAGGGTAAGTTCGAACTAAATAAAACTAATGAAAAAGGCGATGCCCTAGACGAAGTAAAATTTGAGCTATATAACTCTGAGGGTACAAAGATTAAAGACTATACTACAGATGCTAATGGTAAAATCACTTTCGAAGGTCTCCCTTACGGAACCTACTGGCTAAGAGAGACAAAAACCAAAGACGGCTATATTGTAGATAGAAGAATTAGACAAGTTAGATTAGGTAAAGATTGGAACGTACCATCAAAACCAAGCAAACCTAAAGACGTTACAAATAGTATCAAGTTTGATGGAAGTCAACGACAACTTAAATCAATAGGTAGTCAAACATCAAGCTTTGATGTAGTATATCCTAACCAACAAGAGGCAATACTTGCTTACTTCAAGTTCAAGATAGACGAAGGTGCTGATGTAAAAGCAGGTGATACCTTCACCTTGACCTTCTCAGACAATGTCGACCTCTACGGTATTTTTGTAGATAATAAGGGCAAGGGTAATACTGACGATGCCAACTTTAATATCTACTCAGAGGCAGGTCTAGTAGCAAAGGCTAAGGTAAATGATGACAAGAGATCAATAACCTACACCTTCACTGAATACCTAGACAACTACAATGTAAGTAACATGAGACTAAGCTTGCAGCTATACGCTGATAGATACAAGGTTCCTTTCTCACAAAATATAAATGTAACAGCAAAAGTTGGAAATACCTATACAGATGGCATTTATGTAGACTACAGAGGATATACTCCAGGTCAAAACCATAGAGGATACCAAGACCCTAGAGTAGACGTATCTTCCTACATGCTAAGACTAAATCCAGATACTGGAGAGTTTACAACAGTTGTATATTACAACCCATGGAACGATACAACTTCTAACAGTAGATACTTTGAGTTTAGTACAAGCGAACCTGTAGATATCAATAGTGTAAAACTATTTGAAAAGACAGGATACGGAAGTCATGCTAACGGTCCAGTTAATGGAGACCTACCAGACTCCTACGGTATAGACTTTGAAGATCCTAACTCTTATAGGGCTCAAGGATTGACAGCAAAATCTGGAAGATTTAGTTCTATAAATGACTCAAAACAAAATTACTACATGTATATAGATCCAAATGGAGGAACTAAAAACTCAACCTATGTAATGGTAATCCAAGGTAAGTTAAGAGATATAAGTACAACTAAATCTCTAGAAACAACTGCCTACTACAATTTCCCTTATTGGAACTATAACTATTGGGAGAACGAGAATTACGGTTACTTCCACACCTGGTCACAATTCTACCAACCAGAAGGAACAAGTGAGGGAGACCTTAAAGAACTTTCCTTAAACCTTGTAAACTTCAAAAATAAGATAGAATTTATGAAAGTAGACGGTGGTGTCAAGGCAAATGTAGTAGACACAGCCCAAACAGATGGAACTAGCCTAAAAGATACTACTCCAGGTAGTGCCCTAGCAGGTGCTAAGTTCAAGCTCCAATTCAAAAAAGATAAAAACGGAAAATGGACTGAAACAAACTACGGAGAAAAAACATCTGACGACAAAGGATTCTTCTCTTGGGAGGCTTTAGCCCCTGGTAAGTATCAAGTTATAGAAACTGAAACACCAGATAATAGCAAATACGACCTACCAACTGAACCAGTTGCAACATTCACAGTAGATGAGCACGGTAACATAGTAGATGTAGTACCTGATGACCTAATCCTTGAAAACTACAGAAAAGCAGAGATAAAAATAAGAAAAACTGACTATGAAGGAAATAACCTAGCTGGTGCAGACTTCACATTAACACCAAAAGATGGACTAAAAGACCCATCTACAGGTGAAAATATCCCTGCCAAAACAGAAACAACAGGAACTGACGGTCTAGCAACATTTACTAAACTTGTTGCAGGTAAATACACCTTAACAGAAGAAAAAGCCCCAGAAGGCTACAAGAAAACGGATAGGGAATATTACCTAGAAGTAACCAAAGACGGTAAGGTCCTATGGACAAATTCTTTCTACGATTCATACAACAATATGAAAACAGTAAAAGTAAAAACTTACACTGGACAAGATCAAGAAAATCTAAGGTCAGAAATTGTTGGAATAGATAGAGCAAACAAAAGGTTTAGGCAAATAGTAACTATTACAGCCAAATCTAGTGAGCTTGAAAAAGCAAGATTAATACTTGAATCAAAAGCTAAAGGAATAAAACTATCCCAAGCAAATACTGAAGTTAGAGTAGTTCAATATGAAGGTAATGAAATAAAAGATAAGGATGATTCAACTTACACTGTAGATATCAATAATGGAGCTAATCCAAACTTGACCATCAGAATTAACCCTCCTTATAGAAATAAGGAAGAAAATAAATCAGTGGGATCAGATGAAAGCACAAGTCCAAAAGAAAATGATGGAGACATCGTAAGGACTTACAAAGTCATTGTTGACATGCCTTATGGTGAGGATGAAATAGCGGGTGCAAAAATAAGCTATGATATTGGAA
Source organism: Anaerococcus marasmi (assembly GCF_900290195.1). Taxonomy (GTDB): domain Bacteria; phylum Bacillota; class Clostridia; order Tissierellales; family Peptoniphilaceae; genus Anaerococcus; species Anaerococcus marasmi. The sequence continues at coordinate 1,800,011 of NZ_OLMF01000004.1, forward strand.
AAATAAGCGAAACAACTGGTAAAGTTGAATTTACAGAAAATGACGAAGTTAAAGAAGTCGATAAATACGCTGAAAAGGGTAATTACTCTGTTTCTCTTAATGATAGTAGTCCACTTAACTACAGAGCCCAATATCTACCACGTGACATCAACCTACTAACAACCGACATAGCAAATATCAAACAACCTGATATTTACCTAAAGAAGGTGGATGCTGATGATAAAACAGCACTTGCTGGAGCTGAATTTGAGCTTCAAAAGAAAGTTGGAGATGTTTATAAATCAATAGACAAAAAAGGAAATGTTATTGCAAGTCCAACAGATAATACTCCTAAATGGACAGCTACCTCAGATGGACAAGGTAACTTCGAATTCAAATCCATCCCAGATGGCGAATACAGGATATTTGAAACCAAAGCCCCAACAGGCTACGTCCTTAGCGATAAGACAGTCTACAAATTCAAGGTAAACAAGGGTAAAATCTACAAAGTTGATAAAGAAACTGGCGTGGCTGAGAGAAATGAACTTATAGTTGGAACTGATAAAAATTCTGAAACAAACAGAATAGAAATCACCAACAAAAAAGCCCAATACCCATACACAGGAGGGCCAGGAGTCTGGATAGGATTTACAATTCTAGGAGTCCTAACCATGACCGCCGCAGGAATCTATCTAGCCCAAAAGAAAAAATACCAGACTAAATAGATAAAAGCTTCGCTTAAAAAAAGCGAAGCCCCTGCCCCTCTTATGTCGATTAAACTTTTCCCTTATCTCGAGCGGAGCGAAGACATCTCATAAAAAAATCTCCACCTCTAATGGAATTGTCACAGTGAGCGTAGCGAACTGATGAAATTCCTTAATCGAGGCTTTGCGAGCATGAGACGAAGTCGAATCCGCAAACTACCGTCGACAGAGCTTCCACAGGGAAGCGACGAGAGGTCTACAGTCTAAGATGACATGTAAATAAAAAGATAAAACCGATCTAAGAAAATACATCAATCTCATGAGACTTCTCCACAAGGTCGAAGTAAGGGAAAGTTGTAGCTTTACAAACCAGTAAGTAAAACATATCCCTTATATCGAGCGGAGCTAAGCGAAGTCGAGATATCTCAAATCAGCTTCCCTTATGTATAATGGTACTGGCCACAAAATATAAACGACCCAGTACCCCTTATGTCGACCGAAGCGAAGCGGAGTGGAGACATCTCTTCACTGCCACCCTTATGTAGATTGAAGTCGAGACATCTCAAACAAAGAAAAACCAAAAATTTCAAAAAGAAAACAAAAAAAAGTAAAAAACCTTTAATAAAACTAAAAAGAACCAATTTTACTAAAAAATAAAGTAAAAAAGACTAACAAAATTTCTACAAATCTGTTATAATAGTAGTAACAGATAGTAGGCTATTGATGGTCTATGGCAGAAGACCTGCCACTCGATAAAAATCGAGATATCTAATCTTTGCCTTGCCCACAAAGCAAGATAAAAGAAAAGACAATTACATGAAAAACAAAACCAAAGAGACTTCTCCACAAGGTCGAAGTAAGGGAAAGCTTAAGCTTCATATAGCACTAAGCAAAATAGCTCCTTATACAAAATGTAAATAGAGGAACTTGCAAACCCTTATGTCGACCGGAGCGAAGCGAAGTGGAGACATCTCAAACAAAAAGGGAAAATCATGTAAAAGTCAAACAACCATGTATGTAAACTCCACCAGGTGGAGATTATATAAACACAACTGGGTAAGTTAGTGAAATCAGCGGAAGAAGCCCCTGTCATATACAGGAAGGCAAACTCCAAAGAGGACACATGCAAGCCCATTGCCTGATTGGTTGATAGTCAGGCAAAAGGGGGAGCCTATTACGTAGGCTATATCAACAAAATTGAAAAATAAGAAAAGGAGAAGAATATGAAAAAGAAATTATTTTCAATTTTCACAGCACTAGCAATGGTCCTAGGAATTCTAGTATCACCATTCACAAGTGCTCATGCGGCTGAAGCTACAGAAACCAAATCTGTAACCATCCACAAAATCTTGTTAACAAAAGAAGCATTAGATGCTCACGACAAAGACAAGAAATATGATGGTAATGCAATTGGAAACATCCAAGATTTCTTTGGCGATACAAATGCAAAAGAAATTGATGGAGTTTATTTCAAACTTCAAAAATTAAATGATGGTGTAGCTGACGCAGACATCGATGTAACAGATGATACTCAATGGACAGATGTAGCAGGAAAAGACGGTAAAACAGCAGGTGGAGCTGGTCTTACACTTGATACAACTGGACTAGGAAAAGGAACTTACAGAATAGTTGAAGATTTAACAAAATCATCTTACAAAGGTGATGACGGAGAACTTCTAGCTGCATCTAAAGCAGTTCCAACACTTCTTACACTTCCAATCACAAACAATGAAGGAATTGTAGAAAATGCTCACGTTTATCCAAAGAACACTCAAGAAAAACCAGAAATCGACAAGAACTTTGCTGCTGACAATGATTTAACAAAAGTTGAAGATAAAAACAACAACCAAAAATCTGGTGCAGCTTACGAAAACTACCAAAAAGAAAAAGCTACAGTAACAGCTGATCTTGGTAAATCAGTACCATACGAAGTAAAAACAAAAATCAAAAAAGATTCTCACTACAAAAAATTAGTATGGAACGATAACATGACAAAGGGTCTAACATACCAAAAAGACCTTAAAATAACTTCTGACCAACTAACAGGTGGAAATGCTCTAACAGCAGATGATTACTTTGTAACAGAAACAGACAGAGGATTTACATTAGTATTAAAAGAATCTGGACTTACAAAAGTAGAAAACGCAGCTAAAGCAGGCGATGTTGAAATCAAATTAACATACTCTGCAAAAATCAACGGTGAAGCAGTAGTTGATAAACCAGAACTAAACGACATCGCACTAGACTATTCAAACAAACCTGGTAAAGATAACGAACCAGAAGAATTCACACCTGGTAAAACAGAAATCACAATGAAAAAATCTTGGGATAAAACAGGTGACCAAACTATAACAGAAGCAGACAAAAATGTAGTTGCATACTTTACACTTCAAAAGAAAAACGCTGAAGGTAAATGGGAAGATGTAAAAACTGTTGAAAAAACATCAAAAGAACAATTTACAGTAACTTTTGATAACCTTGATCCAGATGGAACATACAGAATCGTTGAGTCTGTAAAAGGATATGAAGCTGAATACAAAACATACAACCCAGCAACAGGCGAAATTGAAATCGTAGACCACAAAGACACAGATAACCCAGAAAAACTTAACCCAACAGAACCAAAAGTTCAACTAGGCGGAAGAAAATTCGTTAAAACAAATAACGAAGATAAAGGAAGTGCTAAACTAGAAAGACTTGCAGGAGCAGAATTCTACGTTAAAAACGCAGATGGAAAATATCTAGTAGCAGCTAAAAAAGATGCAGCAGCAGTAACTGCAGCTAAAGAAGCTCTTGATGCAGCAGTAGAAGCTTACAATAACCTTTCAGCTGAAGAACAAAAAGGCGAAAAAGGAACAGCTGCTAAGAATACAATCAACGAAAAACAAAAAGCTTACAATGATGCATTCGTAGCAAACGCAACAGAATATACATGGGGCGAAAAAACTGACCCTAACGTTGTTGTATTAACATCTGATGCTGAAGGTAGATTTGAAATCAAAGGACTTGAATACAAAGAGGGATATACATTAGAAGAAAAAACAGCTCCAAAAGGATATGCTAAACTTCAATCTAGCCCTAAATTCGAAGTAAAAGATGGTTCTTACGCAAGTACAGCTGATGAACTTCAATACAACAAAGATAACGCTGATAACGGATACGGACTACAAATCAAGAACAAAAACGTATCAATCCCACAAACAGGTGGTATCGGATCACTAATCTTTGTAGTAGCAGGTCTTGCAATTATGGCAGGCGCATACGTAGCATACAGAAAGAACCAAGCTAGAGCTTAATTAGATCAAAAACTTATTAGCTTAAGACAATAAGCAAATAAAATCAGGTTTGGCACTAAGTAATCTTCGTAGTAGCAGGTCTTGGTCTCCCAAAGCCGACGGGACCTCCATAAGCCGGTGGGCTAAATGATCAATGGCAGGCGCATACGCAGCATACAGAAAGAGCCAAGCTAGAGCTTAAGAATTAAGATAATAGCTTATTAATTCAAATAAGATAAACCCACAAAGCAAAAGGGCCTCGGCCCTTTTCTTTGTACTTATTTACTTTATCAAAGTAACCTGGAAAACTAGGAGGAATTTTAATGAAGAAAATCAGAGGGATGGTGATACTTTTTGTTGTCTTAAGTATTTTTTCTATTATTTTAATATTTTTATTAGAGCTTGCAAATATTGAGGAGCTAGTTTTGGGTGCTTTGTTTGGTTCTTTAATATCAATTGCTATTTCACTTTTTGTTGAATATTCAAATTATAGCAGTGAAAAAAGAAGAGCTATGGACGAATATTTTTGGAATGTTGTAAACCCGTACAGAGAATCATTAGGTGAATTATTTTTATATGCAAGAGACTTATATTATATTGATTTTATGTTTGAAGGAATTTCTAAAGAAGAGGGAAATTGGACTGCTTATGAGGCTTTATATAAAAATAATGCGTTGAAGATAGATAAAATAATAGTTCCATATTCTCGTTTAGTTAGTGAAACAGTCAGAAAGAATTTAAATATTATATCTAATTCAAGCATCGCTCTTTCTAAAATTGATAGAGAAGATTTATTTGGAAGAGAGAGTCAGGATTATCAAAAAGCCTATAAAATATACCACATTATTGAAAATATTAATTTGAGTTTGGAAGAAGCATATAAACGTTTTGAATTTATAGAAAATATAAAAGATGAAAGCGAAAAAAGATGCAGTCAAATAATAGTATGCAGATGGTTATCCGATTTATTATGCAATAATTATGATAGAGGTATAAGAGATTTGACTGATGAAGAAGTCGAAAAGAGCTTCAACGAAAATGAATATAATGATTTGGTTGCAAAAAAAGATTTGGATTTAGCTATTGTGAATGATAAACTAAAAGTGGTCCAATAATCGATTGATTCTAGTCGAAAAATGGTCCACTTGTTTTAGTTTATCCTCCGTATGTAAAATATAGGTACGGAGGTATGTGAGGTAATTAATTTAATGGATAAGCATGCAATAATAAGACTTAAAAAACAAGGATATTCAAATAGAGAGGCTGCGAAGATTCTTAAGATTAATAGAAAAACAATAGCTAAATATTGGAATGAATACAAGGACAATGTTAAGAATTTAGATAATCCTGACTTAGATAGGTCCTTAATTCAAGAAAAAATAGCAAAGGATACTTCCTATGATTCATCTAACAGAAAAAAATAAGTATACAAAAGAAGTAGATGACTATCTTGATGAAATCTTAGCTATAGAAAAAAAGGATGAAGTTTTAAAAAACCATAAGCAACAATTAAGTGTAGTACAAATTCATAAGATGGTTAAAGATAGAGGCTTTGACATTTCTTACTCTTCCATTGCAGTCTATGTTAGAAAGAACAATGAAATATCAAGAAAGATTAGGAATGCTAAATTTATCAATAAAAAGTTTTTAGAGGACTTTGATAAGAGTAAATATAGCCCTGAATTAAACAAGAAGTTTGAATACTTAGAAACTTTAAAATTTGTAGATAACAAAGAAAATATTATCTTAATAGGAACACCTGGCTGTGGTAAGACTCATTATGCAACTGCCCTAGTTATTAAGGCATGTATTGTGGGAAAGAATGTACTATTTACCTCAGTTCCTAATTTAGTAATTGAACTACAGGAGGCTATGAGTAAAAATCAAATTACTAACTACAAGAAGAAATTTGAAAAATATGATTTAGTAATATTAGATGAGTTAGGTTATGTTTCATTTGATAAGATAGGATGTGAGATTCTTTTTAACCTCTTATCATCTAGAAATGATAAGGGTTCAATAATTTTGACAACTAACTTAAACTTTGAAAGATGGGAGGAAGTTTTTAAAGATCCTATGCTTACTGGAGCCATAGTAGATAGACTAGCTCATAGGGCTCATATTATGGATATGTCTAGGGAGAAAAGTTATAGGATGGAAGATACAATAGAGTGGGCAAAGAATATATGAAATATATATAAATTCCCTTTCCCCTAGGGGAAAGGCATAAGTGGTTAATTTTTTACTATATGTGGACCACTTTTCGATAATAACTGTGGACCATTTTTCGGTTGACATTTACACTAGTCCTAGATTGACTTTCAAATGGACTTTTCTTCCGCGAAATTATACCGTCTCTATCAATCCTCATTAAAACTTATTTACCAAATACCAAGTCCTTATAGCTTATAATATTGACCTGAACACTCCTAAGTACATCCATACTACTAGCTTGAGCCTTATCACTAGTTGCCTTGCATAAATCTTCTATTACTGTAATTTCTGTTTCGAGAAGGGCGTTTTTTATCATTATAGCATTAGAAATTACGCAAATATCTGTGCAAATCCCAACCATATAAATATTCTCGATTCCTTCCTTTTTATCTAAATCGCAAAGATAATCAACCAAATCATAAGAACCAAAAGATGGCTTGTCGATGACCTTATACCCTCTAGTATCTATCCTAATCTCCCAACCAAAACTTCCCTTAATACAATGCTCAACCTGCAAGTGCTTCCCCTCGAGACTTTCTAGGTAATCTTCGTCATGGGTATCCCTTGTAAAAATAACCTCACCATCAAAGTCTTCCACCAATCTATCAATAGGCTCAACTATTTCATAATTACAATCGTTCCCCAAAGCTCCATCTACAAAATCATTCTGTAAATCAACAACTATAAGTACATCCATAATTCCTCCTATATACTTCTTCTTTTTCATTTTACCAATTCATATAAAAAAATCACTAGATATGATAATAAATACATATTCCAATCAAAGCAGTCAAGTCCTTAATATTGTGTAAATTAAACCAGTACAATATTTACTATTTCATTCTAATATACAATTTAGAAGATGTTAGGAGGTCCTCATTGATATAAATGAGGATTGGTCTCCAAAAGTCTGCGGGCTAGATATTAATCTTATAGCTGAATCTTCATTAGGAAATATTCTGATTACTTTTTCTCGTCTTCTAACTTCTTCATTTGGTCTTTCTATGCAATTAGTTAATCTAAATCTGCTACTTCTGTGAGAATTTCCTATCTCTTGTTCTAGGGACTCTTAAGGTTAAGGTTCCTATCTTTGTTGTGTAGTCACGTTCGTAGTATCCATTACGATAAGAATTTCTGTTAGGATCCCTTTGATAGGCTTTGTTATTTAAATATTCATCTCTCTATTTTTCCATAAGTTCATTAAAAACTTTTGTTAAGATTGACTTGGCAATTTTATTATCTACAGATTCATTAATTAAATTTTGTATTTCTTCTTGATTAATTGTAAAGTGTAATTGCGTCATTTGATTCCTCTTAGTTGGTTTTTGTTGGTTAAAAACATTGTACTAGTTTAGGTTTCAAATGACCTTTTCTTTTTACACAATTATACGGACTCTATCAATTTTTAAGTTTCTCTTTGGAATATAATTCTTGTATTACATTTAAGATTAATTTCATTATTTTAATAAAAAATATCCCCTAAATCATAACTTTTGATTTAGGGAATATTGTATGTGTTACTTAATTTCTTTTCAAAATCATCCTTAGATAAAACTATTACATCTTTAAAATAAAACTCTTCTAAATTGGATTTCAGCCCAAATTTATCAACCCTTTCTTTAGCCAAAGATTTTATTTTACTTTGAATTTTATCATATTCCTTATATTGCCCAAGACCACTTTTATCATTTGTATCCTTATTGGAATTATAGACTAAAATATAACCTAAATTTTCTCTAGCATAAGATAAATTTTCATCAAATATATCCATATAGATCAACAAGGAATCTTTAATCTTTCCATATATTTTACTCATTTTAGGTTTATCTTGATTTTTAAACTCTATAAAATAATCCATGCCATTAAAAACTTTGACTGCATCATTAGAAGAATACTCTCTCATGTAAATATATTTACTACCATGATTTTTTCTTTCATGGATTATCTGATGTTTAGTATTATGTTTTTTGAAATAATATTCCTTTACTTTATCAAAGTCTATACACCTATCATTAGAATCTATAAAAATTTCTTTATTATTATCATCGTAGGATGTTTTAGAAAAATCACTAAATAGATTAGAAATATCCATATCTTGACAAAATTCATCCTCAAAAAAATCATACAAAAGATCTTTTAAATATTTTCTCATAATAGACTCTCTTGTTCTAAAATATCAAAAGCGGATGATAAGGTAGAATAAATTTCACTAACTGAATCACTTACATCTTTAACTTCTGCTAATCCTGAATTCTTATTATCATAAGCTAAATAATATTTACACTTATTGGCTACCTCATGTTTTGAAGAATAAACCTCAATAGCCCTAACAAAATAAGGACTGTGGCTATTGATAAGAATGTGCATACCCAAATATTTATTTAATAAAACAATTAACTCAGCAAATATTATTTGCCAATCAGGGTGCAAATGTGTTTCTGGCTCATCTAAAACTATTGTTCCATTTTTTTGTAATGACCCATTTTCTAATAGCATCTTTATAATAATGAAAGTTTTAAGACCTGTAGACGCATTTTTAATATCAATTTTTTCATCTTTATTAGAAGATATATAATAGTATCTACCATTGCTATTATAAACATCTATATTACTAGCCTTTGATATATGTTTACTAATTTTGGATAAACTTTCATCAATTAATATACTTTCTGGGCTTTTTTCTTCTTTTATCAAGTCAAACAAATCTTCTCTATGGTCAAGAAACTCTATTGTTCTAATATCATTAAATCTATAATTATCTATTTTATCAATTATATAAGGATCATCTATATAAACAACTTTTTTAGAAATTAAAATTGGGTTCTCTATCTTTAATTTACCATTTTTATCAAACTTGGATAGTAAAATTAAGCTAGACACTTTTAAATGAAATAAAAAGCCATTTATGATACACTTAAATTACACAAAAAACATTAAGGAGTATCAAAATGGCTTACAATCATCTTACCATAAAAGAGTTAATTTGGATAGAGCAATATTATAAATCTGGAGAAAAAGTTGCAAATATAGCAAAATATTTGTCAAGAGCAAGACAAACCATATACAATGTAATAAATTGGCTAAAAAAAGGCTCAACCATACAAGAATACTACGACAGCTACAAGAAAAATAAATCAAAATGTGGAGCAAAGATTAAACAATTAAGTGATGAAGAATATGACTATGTTCTTGATAAAGTAAATAAAGGATGGACCCCAGATGTCATAATTGGAAGAGGAGAAATTAAGCTTTCAATGAGCTCTAGAACACTATACAGGCGTTTTAAAGACGGTAGTTTAGATAAAAAACTATTACCAATGAAAGGTAAACGAAAAAAGAATGGAAGTGTTGAAAAAAGAGGAAAGCAAGCCTTTAAAAGGGCTCTTTGTCAAATCGTGTTGGTAAATAATAATCAACCAAATTCTTAATCAGGGATAGATTTTCTATCCCTGAATTTTTAACTAGCTAATAAATTCCTTGTGATAAATATTCTTGTTCTAAAATTAGCAAAATTTCTGTATCCAAAAGCTATCCTTTTTAATACCTTAATAAAATTGTTAATGCCTTCAATTGGTCCATTAGAATAATCATAGGTAAATGAGTTCTTAATATATTCTAGATAATAAAAACAAGTATCTATTGATGTTTTCATTCTATCGCTAACTTTATCTTTAAAATAACTCAAATGAAATGTAAACAATTCAAAATCTTTCTTCTCAATATCCTCTCTTAAGCATTGATAACAGTCATAAGTATTCTTTAAAGTCTTATCAACTTCAAGACTGATATCGACAATATCTTCATCAGAAACATACCTACCAGGAAAATGAACACGCTTAAAAAAATGAATAGGATCAAGGAGTTTGTATGGTTTTAAAAAATGTTTCCAATATTTCTTAAGTCTTTTGTATTTAATATTGCTTGTAGAATACTCCTTCATCGTGTCAATTCTAGTATGGTTAAAAGAGTTAGTAAATAGTTTTACGATATGAAACCTATCAATAATAATTTCTGCATTAACAAACAGTTCTTTAATTAGTGATATATATGGACTGTACATATCAATGCATACGGTCTTAACCTTATCTCTAACATACCTAGGAAAGCATAAGAAATATTTCTTTAGGGAATATAGCTGTCTATTCTCTACAATATCAATTACCTTGTGATTATCTGAATTTAGATATATGAAGCTCATAGCTCCTTTGGCATCTTTAGTTGATTTAAATTCATCGAATGATAAATGTTCAGGCAAATAAGTAAAGTCCACATTGAATTCATTATCATACTTAGCCATAAATCTAGAAACTGTAGTGGTAGATATGTAATTATCAGCAGATATATCTTTCATAGATAGCTTTTTTGTTAAACTAGAAAGAACATGTCTTTTAACCTGATTAGAAATATTACAGTATTTATCAACTATTTTAGATTCAAGTAAGAAATACTTATTACAAGATTTACAGAACATCTTCTGCTTCTTTAAGTCAATTAAAACAGGATGATCACCTGATCTGGAACATCTTACAGTAGATGATTTAAAGCCGTATTTAATTAGGTTATGGTTAGAACCACAATGAGGGCAAACTTGGTCAGAATATTCTAATTCAGCTGTTAGAATTGTATATGTTACACCTTTAATGACTTTGTGGTGTATTCCATCTGAAAAATTTAGGTTTTTATCTTTGATATTCAGTAAATTTGTAATAAAATAATTGTTAGACATATTTAATCTCCTTTTAAGTTGTGGTTAATTTAATTATAGGGTAAATGATTAAATATGTCTTCTTTTTTACGAAAAAATCGTGCTGACAGAAGTATCATTTACTTCTACCAACACGATTTATTATAGACCCTTTAAAAGAAGTATTCATAGTAGGAATAAATCATATCCTAATTTCAAAAATGAATTTGGGCATTTTGAAGGGGACACCATAGTAGGAAAGAATCATAAAAGTTGTGTAATAACTTTAGTAGAACGAGTATCAAAAGCAATAATAACTTTAAAACCAGAAAATAGGACAGCAAAAGCAATAGAAAATAGGCTAAATAGTTGGTTAGATCAAATTCCTAAACACCTTGTAAAATCAATAACATTTGACTGCGGAAAAGAATTTTCAAACTGGAAAAGTGTATGCAATAAGCATGATATATCAATATTCTTCGCAGATCCAGGCTGCCCAAGTCAAAGGGGGTTAAATGAAAATTCGAATGGTTTATTAAGAAAAGATGGATTACCAAAACAAACTGACTTTAGGCTAAAAAGTGAGACGGATATTGTTTCTGTAGCTAGCTACAGAAACAATATCCCAAGAAAGTCTTTGAACTACAAAACACCGTTAGAAGAATTTATGAATTTAGTGTATTCTGTCTAGGTTAATTTGACAATTGAAAAAATGTAATATTTAAATAATCATCTTTAATTTTAAGATTAACCTTACCAACATTATCAAAATTGGATAAATTTTTCACTTGATTGTTGAACTCATTATTAAAAGTTTGACTTACAATATAATTAAGCATAGTTTCATCATCAGTAAACAAAGTATCCATTATATTTTCGATTATATCTGTGTTTATATCATTATTAGGCACCGAACTATAACTAAAACCAAGTTTTTCCAATTCTAAATTCATTTGATTCATAAAATTAAAAATATCTATTTTCAATTTATCCTTATCATATTTATAAATATCTCTATTTTTATATAAATTCATAAGAAATATCTCTAATTTTTCTTCATTAATACTTCTAAGAAAATAAACACTTGATTGTTTGCTAAGCTCTTTTAATAATAAATAATTTCTTAATTGATTAATATTATCTTTATAAGCGTAAAAACTAGAAAAAACACTATACAAAGCTTTTCCAATAGTAGACTTACCAGTACCATTTTTTCCAGCTATAACTGTAATACCGTCAATATCGATATTAGTATTAGCAAGCTTACCTATATTCTCCATATATAATTTCATAATTACACCTCAATAGGATTATACTATTTAGCTGATGAAACTCACAATTTGAGAGGAACATAATATCAATTCAATTAAAAATCACATTTATTTTAGTGAATTCTTCTCCTAATTGGTTATGGTTTTCAAAATGTTTTGTTGATTAATTCTTTAAATATCTCTTCTATTAAAATTATTTTTTACCTTTATACTTTTTTACTAAATCCCGATAGACTTTTTACATTGTATAGCTTTTTAAATAGTTTTCTTTACTATCTAAACTTCCTCTCAATTTTCTATCTATTTCTTTCTCATAAATTTCTCTACTAAAATCTGATATAAATATTTCTCCTGGTATTTTTTCAACTATCACACTCTTATACATGTTTTCTGTTATTATTAAAGAATTGGATAGTAAAATTAAGCTAGACACTTTTAAATGAAATAAAAAGCCATTTATGATACATTTAAATTACACAAAAAACATTAAGGAGTATCAAAATGGCTTACAATCATCTTACCATAAAAGAGTTAATTTGGATAGAGCAATACTAAAATTTTGAGAAAAAGTTACAAATATAGCAAAATACTTATCAAGAGCAAGACAAACCATATATAATGTCGTAAATTGGCTAAAAAAAGGTTTAACTATACAAGACTACCATGAAAACTACAAGAAAAATAAGTCTAAATGTGGAGCCAAAACTAAACAATTAAGTGGTAAAGAATATGATTATGTTCTTGATAAAGTAAGTAAAGGATGGACTCCTGATGTAATAGTAGGCAGAGGTGAAATGAAACTATCAATGAGTTCAAGAACACTCTACAGAAGGTTAAAAGATGGAACTTTGGAAGCAAAACTTCTACCAATGAAGGGTAAAAAAAAAGAATGGTAGTGTTGAAAAAAGAGGAAAACAAGCATTTAAGAGAAGTATTCATAGTAGGAATAAATCATATCCTAATTTCAAAAATGAATTTGGGCATTTTGAAGGGGATACCATAGTAGGCAAGGATCATAAAAGTTGTGTAATAACTTTAGTAGAAAGAGTATCCAAAGCAATAATAACTCTAAAACCAGAAAACAGAACAGCGAAAGCAATAGAAAATAGGCTAAATAGTTGGTTAGATCAAATTCCTAAACACCTTGTAAAATCAATAACATTTGACTGCGGAAAAGAATTTTCAAACTGGAAAAGTGTATGCAATAAGCATGATATATCAATATTCTTCGCAGATCCAGGCTGCCCAAGTCAAAGGGGGTTAAATGAAAATTCGAATGGGTTATTAAGAAAAGATGGATTACCAAAACAAACTGACTTTAGGCTAAAAAGTGAGGTGGATATTGTTTCTGTAGCTAGTTACAGAAACAATATCCCAAGAAAGTCCTTGAACTACAAAACACCGTTAGAAGAATTTATGAATTTAGTGTATTCTGTCTAGGTTAATTTGACAATTGAAATTATATTAAACAAGATACAAGAACAAAATGGAATTCAAATGTAAACATGATTTTCCTATATTGCTTGTTGAATCTATTTTTTGATAAACTTATTTAATTTCAGTTCTAACTTTTTTTACAGTAATTTCTGTTAGTTCTTTGGATAGACCAATATAGTTTTCTGGTTTCAGCCAATTTTCAACTTCTTCGCGTGCATGGGTTTTAGCTATTAGCTCATTTTCCATTAACAGATCAAGGTAGTTGAAGTTTTTACTATTTTGATATTTTATAGCAAGGTCGTGTATTATTGAGTGGGCATTGTATTTTCCAATGGATTCGCTTAGTTTCATCATTACAAATTCAGAGTTATCAAGGCCTCCATTATTTAAAATATCTTTCATGGCTTTGCCTTTATCGAATATTATATTTTCTGATAGAGAAACTGACCTTATCATTACTTCGTAGAAATATAAGATTGCATCATTAACGTTTGCATCTAAAATCATATATGAAGATGAATTTGATTCATATGGTTTTGTGTTAGCAAATAGTGAGCTATATATTAAATCATATAATTTAGCTGAATTGCCTATAATTCCTTTTGATAATTTAGGATTGATCTTATGAGGCATTGTTGATGATCCGACCTGCGATGGGTCAGAGTATTCTTTAAATTCTGATAGTTCTTCAGTAGAGTTATTATATACTGATTCGGCGATCTTATGGAGAACATTAGTTACTGTTATCATACCCATTAGATAGGATATTCTAGGTGACTGGATATTCCTACTTGGTATAGGCATAGGCCTGATATCTAATCTTTTTCCTATATTTTCTTGGAGCATGTATCCTTTTTCTCCGAGAGAATTAAATGCTCCAATAGCACCACCAAACATTATTTCTTCAAACAATTCTGAACCTTGCTTAAACATTTTTCTTGCAGATAGCAATTCTTCTATCCAGCTTGCCACTATATAACCAAAAGTTGTTGGCATGGCGTGTTTTGAGTGAGTTCTTGCTGGAATAATATCGTTTTCATGTTTTTCTGCTAGGTCCGCTAAGTTTAATACAATCTTATCTAACCTAGCTTCAAATACTTGATTTATATCTCTTATTATTAAAATTTGTGAAGATTGTTGGATATTTTGGGTTGTTATTCCGTAATGGAAATATTTTTTTGCTTCATCAGAGGTCCCTTCAAGAACTGTTTCTACAAATGAATAGAATCCGTGACCTATTTCTCTTAAATGGTCTTCGTATTTTTCCATGCTGAAATTATCAAAACTTACTTCTTTTTGGATAGCATCAGAATTTGCCTTTGGAATAATTCCTAGTTTGGCTTCTTCCTCTGCTAAAACTTTTTCTAATTTTATCCACCATTTAAATTTAACCTCATCTTCTAAAAGATTTAAAAATTCATTGTCTCTTAAGGTTAAAGATTTAGAATCTGTTAGACCGGACATTACTACCTCCTAATACATATTTTCTGTGTGAAATTTATATTATTATTGTATATCAAATTTGAAAAGACTTTGGTCTTATTTGGTGACCAATTAAAGCTATTCGTACTTCTATCATAAATATCTACTTATATTGATTATAGTAAATTAGTATGATACTATACAAATATAATTATAATTAATTTAGTCAAGGAGGATACTATGAGCAAAAAGAATAATATAAGCGCACAAGTTCAAAGATTTGGAAGATCCTTATTGCTCCCTATAGCTGTAATGGCGCCTATGGGAATGATTCTAGGAATTTCAAATGCATTTGTTCAGTCTTATATGATAGAAAAGTTACCTTTTTTGGGAAATGAAGTAGTACAAACTATTCTAAATAGTTTAAAATCGATTTCCAACATAATTTTTTCTAATATTCCTCTTCTATTTGCTATGGGTGTAGCCTATGGAATGAGCAAAAAAGAGAAAGGAATTGCTGTTTTTTCATCAGTAATATCGTATTTGATACTTCATGTTACTATTAATGTGTATTTAACTATTACGGGTAAGTTAGCTGATCCAGAGGAGATGAATCTAGTTGGTCAGGGGATGGTCCTAGGCATTCAATCTTTAAAAATTGATGCACTTGGAGGTATTATATCAGGTTTAATAGCATCGTTTTGTACTGATAGGTTTTCCAGGACTGAATTACCTTTGGCATTTGCATTTTTCTCAGGGGTGAAATTTGTACCTATTGTAAGTATTTTATTTAGTATAGTTGCCGGATTTATAGTACCAGTAATATGGCATTTTTTAACCGTAATCCTAGTTGCTATATCTGGAGTTATTCTATCAAGCGTATTAGGCCCTGCTATATCGATTGCTATTAATAGACTATTAATACCATTTGGTTTACACCACGTTTGGACATCATTTATTAGATTTACACCTGCAGGGGGAACTTATACTATTGATGGCAAGGAGTATGTGGGTGTATTAAATGCCTTAAATGAAGTTTTATTTAACCAAGGGCCAGGAACTGAAGCGTGGTCTTTGATGCCTGATTTAACTAAATTTATGGCTCAAAATCAAATGCTTCTTACATTATTTATGATTCCTGCAGTCGGTCTTGCGATGTACCATACTTCTAAACAAGATAATAAGAAGTTTGTAAAGGGTATTATCTGGACATTGGTCCTAACACCATTTTTGGGCAATATTACTGAACCAATTGAATTTTCATTTTTATTTATAGCTCCTAAGTTATATGGAGTCTATATAATATTAGTTGCAATAGGGGCTACTTTCCTAGCTTTGCTTGGTACTTCAGTTGGATATATAAGGGGTACAATTTTTGACTTTATAATTTTTGGCTTATTATATGAAGATACTAGATGGTATAACCTTTTCATAGTCGGAATCCCACTAGCCATAGCCACATACTTTATTTTTAAATACTTGATTGTAAAATGGGATGTTCAAACACCAGGTAGGGAAGATGATAGTGTAGCGCACAATGAACTTTTAGCCAATAAACAGTATGATGTTATCGCTAAGATAGTTGTAGAAAGTTTAGGTGGAAAAGACAATATTTTATCTGTTGAAAACTGTGTTACTAGATTAAGGGTAGACTTAAAGGATATGAAAGAAGTTAACAAAGATCTACTAATGACATCTGGGACATCAGGAGTATTCTTCCCAGCTAAAAACCATATACACATAGTATTTGGTCCAAGTGTAGAATTTGTTAGATATGCAGTGGAAGACGAGCTAGCATCCTAAACTTTTAATTTTTAAAGGATGTATATGAGTTTAGATATTTTAATCAAAAATTACAGCAATTTAACTAAAAGTGAGAAAGAGATAGCACACTATATATCTATAAACCAAGAAGATGTTATAAATACAACTTCCTCTGAATTGGCTGAAAAACTATATATTTCAAAAACTACTTTGATTAACTTTTGTAAAAAAATAGGCTTTGAAGGTTTTACTGAAATGAAATATTACTTGAAATCTAATCAAGAAGATAAAATTGAAAAGCATAATAGGGATAACTCAACTAAGGATGAGATTTTAAATGAAGTTAAAAAAACACTTGAAATATTAGATGATGAAAAAGTTTTGGAATTTTGTGAAAATATAATTGCATCTCAAAACCTTTACATTGCAAGCAGGGGAGCATCAAAGCAAATAGCAATATCATTTTGCAACAATTTAAATATGCTTGGAATACCTGCTATATTCATAGACAACTTTAATTTGATAAATGTCATGAAAAATCACTTAAACCATAAGGATACTGTAATTGTAATTAGCTTATCAGGCAAGACCAAGATATTAAATGAGCTTTCCAAAATAACTAAGATTAATGGTTCTAAACTTTTAACCATAACTGCATTTCATTCTAATCCGATACAAAATGTAAGTGACAATTCACTAAATTTTTATTCCAATACTATGGATACAAGCTATAGAGATATCCATTCGAGAATTGGTATGAACATTGTTTGCTCATATATAATTTCAAGATTAGATGAAATGATGATAGGAGATAATAATGATAATAAAATCAAATAACATTTATTTACCCAATAGAACAATTGATGGATACATTGAAGTTAGTGAGGGGAAAATAGCGAGTATTTTCACTAGTTACGATGGAGATGATTATACAGACTATGGGGATAGTTATCTAATTCCAGGTTTTATAGACCTACACGCTCATGGCTATGGAATGGGATCATTCACCCATGAAGGTACTTTAGATTCTTTAGATAGGATGTCACAATCCCTATTAACTCAGGGGGTTACAAGTTTTCTACCAACCACAGGGACTGAATCTCTTGATTCAATTATTAGCTCATCAAATGTTGTTAATGAGTTTCTAGATAAAGATTATAAAAATGGGGCTAATGTTTTAGGTATTCATTATGAAGGTCCTTTTATAAATAAGTCTAGAAAGGGTATGCAAAAAGAAGAGTATTGTATCAATCCTTCTATTGAATTTTTTGAAAAGATGATGGGTGATTTGAGCATAGACAAAGTAAAGTTGATTACAATTGCTCCAGAATTAGATGGTGCAAAAACTTTCTGTCAATATGCTATGAAAAACAATATTCAATTGTCTATTGGACATTCTGATGCTGATTTTGAGACAATTAGGGAAATGAAACAATATGGACTTAATGGAGTAACTCACACTTTTTCAGGTATGAAGGGATTTCATCATAGAGAACTAGGTGTAGCAGGCGCAGCCTTATACTTCGATGACCTGTATTGTGAGTTTGCCAAGCAAACAGGCCTTACAGTTTTACCAGAAGCATTAGATTTAGCAATTAGACTTAAGGGTTTAGATAAGATCACGCTATGTAGTGATTCTGTTGGATTGGCACATGTAAAAAAACCATTCTATCACTATATAAGACAAACTGAATTTATTCCTGATGGAGACTATATTATATTAAAGCATGATGATGGTTCTGTAAAAAGAATAAATAGATTTACAATGGACGATATGGATGATATTGAGATAGGATACCTAACTTCAGTTAAAAATCTTATAAAAAACAATAATCTATCTTTGAGGAATATAACAAAAATTGCTAGTGAAAATACAGCAAAATATATAAATGTCTTTGATAGGAAAGGATCCATTGAAGTAAATAAGGATGCTGACTTGGTGGTAATGGATAGTTGCTATGATGTAATATCTACTTATGTTAATGGGGAATTAAGATATAAGAATTAAATTGTGTGTAAACTCGATTTAATTTAAACTAGTTCATTAATAAAAATTAAATAAGAACAAAAAGATATTGGAGTGAACATATAGCCTCTTTTAGTGGGTAAGTGTTTACTCCATTATTTATTACAAGTTGTTAATATGAAATAATTGAGTGAATTTTGATTATTTAGAGTCAGCTTAAACTCAATATACTAATTGATATATATTATAAATTACTCTAATCTGAAAACTTAAATTTCATGTAATGATTGCGAAATATTCTAATTTCGCAATTCTCTAATTTTAGAAATTCTTGTACTTCGTATATATCATAAAATTTTCCAACAAATTATATTTTCAAATTTTAAAGTCTTTCAAAGTTAACATCTATTAATCTTCAAAAATTGAACCTGGCTTAAAATTGGGACATTTGTAAGATAATAAACTAAATAATAGTTCCAAGTGCTTTACAGTTGGACAAAAATTAGACCGAAGTGTAAAGCTGCGGTCTTTACTATATCCAACATGAATATATTTCGAAATTCATATTTTTTACAGAAATCTTTAAATTATATGAGTAAAGATTATTATCGTCTGAATAATACATTATATCCTAATCTGTTATGTTAAAGAATTCTTAGACCTAGAATAAGATTTAATGATACAATATAAAGAGATTCAGAATTATTTTGTGTAGGCTTTATTAAAAAATAGAGTTTCTGGAGGTTATATGTCAACAACAATAGAAATAAATAAGAAAAGTGTAAAAGAATTTTTAGATGCTGGTAAAAAACAAAAATTTGTAATTCCTGAATATCAGAGACCTTATGCATGGAGAGAAGAAGAGGTTCAAACTTTATTTGATGATTTAGTTGAATATACTCAAGAAAGAATTGATTCTCCGTATTTTCTTGGGACAATTGTATCTTATACCAATGGGGACAAAGAACAAGAAATAATTGACGGTCAACAAAGAATTACAACTTTATGCTTGTTGTTAAGAGCTTTATATACAAAAATTGAAAAAATGGATCATACCAAAGAGAGAAGTAATTTCATTAGCCAGATTGAACCGGCTTTATGGGAAACGGATGAATTAAGTGGTGAAGCAGATAAAAGTAAGACTTTATTAGAGTCTAGAGTCTTTGAATCAGAGTATAACAATATATTAAATCACATACTAAGTACTGGTATTGCAGATGAAGGTGCTAAGGATAATTACACTAGGAATTATTTATTATTACAAAACCTCATAGATGATTATGCTAAAGATGAGCCTTTAACTTTCTATCATATGATAAATAATGTTTTGAATAAAGCAATTGTTCTTCCTATCAAGGCAGATAGCCAGGATACTGCACTTACGATTTTTTCAACACTTAATGATAGAGGCTTGCCTTTATCTGATGCAGATATTTTTAAGGCAAAAATCTATAACAACATTAAAGATACTAAAGCTAGAAATATTTTTATACAAAAGTGGCAAGAAGTTAGTTCAGGTGCAGAATATGCTGAAGAAAGTATTCAAAGATTATTTTATTATTACATGTTTTATCTTCGCGCAAAAGCTAACGATAGAAAGACAACAACCCCGGGTCTAAGAAAATATTATTCAAATAATAATTTTATTAGGCTATATGATCCAGATTTAATGGATGATTTGAGCGCAATATTAAATTTTTGGTCAGTAGTTAATAATAAAGAAGAAATAGATGGTGAAACTTGGTCAAGCAACTTTGAAATTTTAAAAGTATTAGATATTCTGACTTCTTATCCAAATGAATTTTGGAAATATCCTGTAATTACTTATTACTTATGCTATAAAGATTCAGATAACTTTGAGGATAAATTTCTTTTCTTTTTAAGAAAATTATTTGTTAATCTATGTAGTAGATATATTGTGACTCCAACAATTAACGCAGTTAAGCAGAATATTCTAAACTTAAATTCGGAGATTATTAATAGCGACGAACCTAAATTTGAATTTAAGGCTGTTGATCCAAATATTATAAAAGTTGAATTAAAAAATCCTCATAGAAATGTGATTAGGATGTTACTAAAGTTACTAGCTTATGACGAAGTTTTACAAGATGAACTATTACCGGAAAAATGGGAAATCGAACACATTCTGCCTAGAAAATGGCAGGACTCTTATTTCCCAAATTCATCAGAAGAAGAGGTAAATGAGATTATTGAACATCTTGGAAATAAAATACCTTTTGAAAAAAGGCTAAATATAGTGGCTAGTAATGGATATTTTGAAAAGAAAAAAGCTCTGTATAAAAAATCAAAAATAGCTATGGTTAAAGAATTTTCACAATTTCATTCAAAAGACTGGAAACTAGAACAAATAAGGGAAAGAGATATCAGGGTTTCTGATAGAATTTTAGAAATATTTGATTTGTGGACTGCTGACATAAATAATACTAATAAAACAGAACTTACAGAAGAGGATAGAGAGGCGATTGAACTAATAAAGTCAAGAGGTTTGGAAGGATATATAAAGTAATTTGTAGAACTGGGACTGAGATAGAAGAAAATTTTATAATGTTCTATAATTAGGTGGATTTAGTGATGTTAGAAAAATATAATTTAATATTTTGAATGATTCATAATATAATGAACACTTAGAGAAGATGCAATCTTCATGCACTTCCTACCATCATTCCACGACTTAAACACGACAATTGGTGAAGAAACCAATGACAAATTTAGTGACAAATACGAACTAAATGGTCAAGAAGTTTCTGAAGAAGTATTCCTATCTCACCAATCAAAAGTATTTGATGAAGCAGAAAACAGAATGCATACAATCAAAGCAATCATGTATGCAACACTTAAATAATTAAGTTAACCATCATATAAATAAGACTTCTAAGGCAAAAGCTTTAGGGGTCTTTTTCTATGTAAATTTAGGTATATATAAAAACACCGTCAAATCCGGTTTTACAAAACCATTTGACAAATATAAGCTAACGAACTATAATATAGAAAAGTGGTTTTGAGAAACTGGAAATTAAGGAGCGTATTTTGTCAGAATTTAATAAAAAAATAAATGAAAAGTTTTGGAAATTTATTGAAAGTAATAGATCTTATTTAGACAGATATATAAGGGAAAACCTATACTTTGTAATTGCCTGTTCCTACTTTGATGATGATATTATTAAAAAATATGAGAAAGTTAGAGAAAATGAATCTATAAATCTTATATTTTCTAAAATAAGAGAAGACCATAGTAGTTTCATAGATGAGCTGAGGTCAGAGTTTTCTAAAGAAGAACTGGAGATCCTATTAACTAATAATAAGTTAAATCATTACTTGGATCCTAGGTACAACTTATCCATAGGTGAAAACATATTAAATATACTTATTTCCTTACTAGATGTTAAAGATAATGATATTATATTAAATCCTTTCTCTTCTGATGGAGAAATAATAAGCTCTATTTTAAAACAGGATAAAGATGTGATTATAGAAGGAATGGAAATAGATTCATATAAGCGTAATATAGCTATAATCAAAAATTCTATATTATCAGATAAATTTCAATTAATGCCATTTAATCCTGAAAATTCTAACATCGTTAATAAAAATACAAATAAGTTAATAGCTTTTCCTCCAGCTGGTAATAGATGGATGCATAAAAATATTGTTGATAAATCTAAAGATGTAAAAACTTATTTAGAAGAAAATTCTATTAATAGATTTGGGGACTTGGTTTATATTATAAAAAATTTACAGGAGTTAGAAAAATTAGAAAGAGCCATTTATATTTATCCCACAGGCAGACTTTTTAATCACATCGAAAAAGATATTCTGCAATTCCTAGTAAATAATGGTCTTATAGAAGGAATAGTCCAACTACCAGAAGGAATAATAGAAGGAACAGGCATTAGTTTTTCAATTCTTATTATATCCCAAGATAATGAATATATTAGTTTTGTAGATGCTAGAAATGAGTATAAGAAAGAACGATTTAAGAAAACTTTAACTGATATAAATGTAACAAAAATACTTGAGGAATATAAAAATCCTAATCAAATAGCAAAACAAATATCTTTAAAAGATATAATTACAAATGATTATGTATTACTACCATCCAGATTGATTGTTCCTGCGGATCAAAAATTAAGTGAATATTACCTTTTAAAGGATATTTCTAATATGCAAAGAGGCATAGGTTCTATCAAGAAGAGCGATCTTGAAAAAAGAATGAC
Source organism: Anaerococcus marasmi (assembly GCF_900290195.1). Classification (GTDB taxonomy): domain Bacteria; phylum Bacillota; class Clostridia; order Tissierellales; family Peptoniphilaceae; genus Anaerococcus; species Anaerococcus marasmi. The sequence continues at coordinate 1,822,962 of NZ_OLMF01000004.1, forward strand.
TTCTAAAAAGACAAAAATAAAATATATGCAGGCAACTGACTTTTCTGATACCATAGATTACACAGATTTAAAAACCTTAGATGAAATCAAGGAAAATGAGACTAGGTATCTGGCTAAAGATAGAGACATAGTTATATCCAAGGTTCAAAACTTTAAATCAATGATTTTTGAAGATACTAAAGATTATAAGATAATTATAAGCGGAAACCTATATAAAATAGAGATAAAAGCTGATAGTGATGTTAATCCTTATTATGTTCAAGCATATCTTGCAACAGATCATGCAAAAGAGCAGATATCAAGATTAGTAAGTGGAACAAGCACCCTGATAATCCCTATTACTACCTTAGGAGAACTTAAGATTCCTAAGCTAGATAAAGATGCAGAAGAAAACATAGCAAATAACTATAAGGCTATATTAAGAAGGATGAGAATAGTCAAAGAACAGATTAAAAAGCTTGAAGAAGATAAGAACGTAATATTTGACGGGGTGATTTAATTGAAATATATAGATCGATTGATAATTGACGCTCATACAAGATTCTTAGAGGAGCTTACACAAGCAGAAAGCCTTAGTGAATTTAATGCCATCATTCATAGGGTAGGGTATGAATACTTACTGGTAGAAAGTGACTACTGGTTAGATACCCTTCCTTATGGAAAGGTACTAGTAATGGGTGATCTATCAATGAAGATTGATAAATTATATGGGTGCTTTAAATCTTATGGAATAGATAAAAAAAGAGTAGTGCACATATCTTTTGAAGAAGTAAAAAATTATGATATAAGTAGGCTAGAGTATAGCGACGTATATAGGCTCATATTAGTTGGACCAGTACCACATAGTGCCAAAGGTATGGGTGATGAATCAAGCGTTATCACTAGTCTCGAAAACAACCCAAATATAACAAAAGTTAAAAGATTAATGTCAGGAGATGAATTAAAAATATGCAATGAATCTTTGAAAAAAGTTTTAGATGAAGAAACACAATCAGGATATTTGTTAAAAGATAAATAGATTGATCTTTTAATTGGGATATACGCATATGGTATATATTAAATATTTAAGAGGATATCATGGTTAACTTATTTAATAAAGAAGTGAATGAACAGATAGCAATAGATTATTTAAAAGAATACGATTCAAGATATAAAAATTTAATAAAGTTAGAAAGTCCTGATTTTATATCTTATAAAGACAGTATAGGTGTTGAGGTTACAGTTGTAGAATTTGATGATTTTATTAAAAGCTTTATATATAAAGATAAAACTTTAAATGAGTATATAAAGATGAAAGGTGTTAAGCCGGCACAAAAGAAAGATTTTGAGGCTATTAACAAAGTAATAAATGGTAATTATACATCTGATGTCGAGGATGATTTAAATAAGTTTATTGATAGTTACTATTATAAAAAAGGGAATGAAATACTAGAACTACAATCTATTAATCAATATAAGAAGCTAGATCCAAACACAAACCTATATCCAAAATCATCATTTCCAAATAAAATGATTATTGATGGTCAGAGAATTATTGGATTTTTACCATCTGCTTTTTGGATAGGGACAATAGTAGATAAGTATATTGAAGCTGTAAAAGATAAAAATCAAAAATTAAAGATTTATAGAGAATTTGATGAAAATTCATTACTTATAATAAATTATACAGCAGGATTAGATGAGTCTTTAGAATTTGAAAAAAGAATAAGAGAAATTTATGGAATAAATTTTGATAAAATATTTGTATTAAATGCTCTATTTGATAATCAAATATATGAGATTAATTTAAATAAATAATCTATAAAAACTTTGTTTGAATAAATACAATTGGGAGAATATTAAGAAATATAGAGGTAGAAAATAATGACGGTAAATAAAACATACTTATAATTAGCTTTAGTAGAATCAGCTAATAAATTAATAGTTGAAATCGAACTATCTATGTATAAAAATTATGTATCAATATTGTTATTTTTAAATTTCTTCAAGATAAATATAAATGTGATAAGTAAGGAGAGTTTTTGTTAAAAAATGCATATTTTTGTTATAATAGTAACTAAGAATATATCTATAGTATAAAGATTTAATATGTAAATATATAAAGGAGTAGTGAATGGCAGAAAATATAAGTGGGGCCAATCTTGGCTTTGAAAAGGAAATATTTGCAGCAGCTGATAAGCTACGTGGCAATATAGATGCGGCTGAGTACAAAAACGTTGTACTAGGTCTCATCTTTTTAAAATATATATCAGATTCTTTTGAGCAAAAATACAAAGCTTTGATAGAAGAAGGAGACGGCTTTGAGGAAGACCGTGATGAGTATATGGCAGAAAATATATTCTTTGTACCCAAAGAAGCTCGCTGGGACTATGTGGCAAGTCAGGCTATGACCCCAGAAATTGGCCAAGTCATAGACAAGGCCATGGTAGCCATAGAAGAAGAAAACGACAGGCTAAAAGGTATCCTACCAAAAAACTATGCCAGACCAGAACTGGACAAAAGACGTTTGGGAGAAGTAGTAGACTTATTTAATAATCTAAAGCTAAAAGAGCATGGAGGGTCAAAAGACATCCTAGGCCGTACCTACGAATACGCCCTAGCTCAATTTGCTTCTTTAGAGGGAAAAAATGCTGGGGAATTCTATACTCCATCATCCATAGTAAGGACCCTGGTAGAAGTCCTAGAACCCTACCAAGGCAGGGTCTATGACCCGTGTTGTGGGGCTGGAGGTATGTTTGTCCAATCAGCAGGCTTTGTCAAACGCCACCAAGGTAGGGTCAATCAGCTTTCTATCTATGGCCAAGAATCCAACGCCAATACTTGGAAGCTGGCTCAAATGAACCTTGCTATCCATGGATTAGAAGGAGACCTAGGACAAGGGGCTGCAGATACATTTTTTGAAGACCAACACCAAAGTATGCGTGCAGACTATATATTAGCTAACCCTCCATTTAATGATAAAGACTGGGGAGGGGACAAGCTAGTAGATGATGTGAGATGGAAATATGGACTCCCTCCAGCAGGAAATGCCAACTTTGCCTGGATGCAACATATGATCTACCACCTATCACCAAAGGGCAAAATGGGCCTAGTCCTTGCAAATGGTGCCTTATCAACATCTGGTAAAGAAGGAGAAATCCGAGCAAATATTATAAAAGATGACTTGGTAGAAGCCATAATAGCTATGCCAGATAAGCTATTCTATTCTACAGGTATATCAGTAACATTATGGATTATCAATAAGGATAAAAAACAAAAAGATAAGACCCTGTTTTTAGATTGCAGAAATATGGGCCACATGGTAGACAGGGCTCACAGAGACCTATCAGTAGAAGATATAGCAAAGATATCTGATACTTACAAGGACTTTGTAGAAGGAAAAGATATAGAAGAGGCAGGCTTCGCCCATGTAGCTGATATAGGAGAAATTGAAGAAAATAGCTTTGTACTAACTCCGGGCCGCTATGTAGGTCTAGAGGAAGTAGAGGATGATGGTGAGCCTTTTGAAGAAAAAATGGAAAGACTCACAAACGAACTGGGACTACTCTTTGAAGAATCAAGCAGGCTAGAAGAAGAGGTAAGAACACAGCTTGGGGAGCTTGGTTATGGAATTTGAGGTTGTTAAATTAGGGAATTTATGTACATCTCATAATAAAAAAAGGATACCGGTCTCTAAAATAGAAAGACAAAAGTTAAATAAGATTTATCCTTATTATGGTGCACAAGGGATTATAGACCATATAGATGATTATATATTTGATGGGATATATTTGCTGGTAGCTGAAGATGGAGCAAATTTAATTGATAGAAAAGAAAATATAGCTAATATAGCAAAAGGAAAATTCTGGGTTAATAATCATGCCCACATATTAGGATTCGATAATTTAGAAGATTTATACTATATATATTATTATCTTAATTTTATAGATGTAAGTGCGTATATAACAGGATCAGCTCAGCCAAAATTGAATAGTAGAAATATTATGGAAATAAAAATAAAGTGGCCTGTGGATAATGTTAGATGTAAAATAGTCAAAATTTTAAAATCATTAGATTATAAAATAAGCATAAATAATAAAATCATAAGAAACCTAGAAATCCAAGCCCAAGCTGTTTACAAATCATGGTTTGTAGACTTTGAACCATTTAAAGATAGAAATTTTGTAGAAAGTGAACTAGGATTAATTCCTGAAGGTTGGGAAGTAGTAAAATTTGGGGATTTATTTAAGTTTCAAAAAGGTAAAAAACCTAAAAGTTTGCTAGATTATGGGAAAGAGGGAAGTGTTCCCTATATAGTAAAAGGAGTAATTGATGGTTCTGAAAGTCCCTCATATACTCTAGACGAAAAAATAATTAAAATTGAAAATATGGATATCTTTATGTTAATGGATGGAGCAAATGCAGGGAATATATATTATGGATATAATGGTGCCCTTGGTTCAACGTTTAGTTTTCTTAATATCGAAGATTTAGAATATCGAGAATTTATCTATTGGTTTTTAAAAAGTAATGAAAACTATATTAGAAATCAAAATACAGGATCTGCGATACCCCATGCTAATAAGGATTTTATAAATAATATAAGATTTGCTTTACCAAAAAATATTTCAAAGCTTAACATATTAAATTATTTCAAAGTTATTAGAACAAAAGTAATAACTTTAAAACTAGAAAACCAAACCTTAGCCCAAACCAGAGACACCCTCCTCCCAAAACTAATGAGTGGGGAGATTGATGTTTCTAATATAAAAATTGATGATGAGGATACAGATTATGAGTGAGATATACCTAGAAGATGGATTTGAAAATTTATTTATAGAATATATCGAGGACTTAGGCTACACATATATTCCCCACCAAGAGCTTGTAAGGGATAGCATGAAGGCAGTTATAGCTAGTGAAATCCTAGTAGATTCCCTAGCTACTATTAACCCAGGCATAGATATGGAGATTATAGACCAGGCCATCCATCAGATAAAAAATATAGATGCAGGATTTTTGGTCAACCGTAACGAGGTATTTTTTGACTACCTTCAAAATGGTATAGAGATATCCCACTATGAAGATGGAGAACAAAAGACTACTAGGTTATACTTAGTAGACTATAAGAATATAGACAATAACTCCTTTGTAGTCACCAACCAACTAACTATAATAGGTAAGGATACTAAAAGACCAGATATTATCCTATATATCAACGGCCTGCCTTTAGTGGTCATAGAGCTAAAGTCTATGACTTCTATCGTTTCAGATGTGGATAGTGCCTATAGGCAAATTAAAAACTACCAGTATGACATAGAAAACCTATTTGTCTACAATGCCTTTAATATCATATCTGACTTTACTACTACCAAACTTGGGACTATCACTGCTGGCATGGCCTGGTATAAGGAGTGGAAATCTATTGATGGCTCCTATGAGTCAACCCAGTATGCTGATTACAAAACTTTGCTTTCTGGTGTGCTTAGCAAGGATAGATTTTTGGATATTATAAAAAACTTCATATTTTTTGAACATAAGGATGATGGGACAAACAAAATCCTATCCCAATACCACCAATACTTTGCAGTCCACAAAGCAGTGGCCTCTACAAAAGATGCCATAAGCTTAGGTCATGGTAGGGCTGGGGTCTTTTGGCATACCCAGGGTTCTGGTAAGTCCTTGTCCATGGTTTTTTATACAGCTTATATGATTCGTATCTTAGAGAAGGCAAGCTTTGTTGTCTTAACAGACAGAAATGACCTAGATGACCAGCTTTATGGTCAGTTTGCAAGGGCTAGCCAATTTTTAAGACAGAATCCAATCCAAGCAAAGTCCCGTAACCACCTCCATGACTTGTTAGATAATAGGAAGAGCAATGGCATATTTTTCTCAACTATGCAAAAGTTTGCGGAATCTGAGGAGCCATTAACAGACCGCAATGATGTAATAGTCATAGCAGATGAGGCCCACAGGTCTCAGTATGGTCTACGAGAAAAGATGACCAAGGATGGAAAGATTGTTTCAGGCATGGCTAGGTTAGTTAGAAAGTCCTTGCCAAAAGCTGCCTATATTGGATTTACAGGGACACCTCTTAGCCAAAGTGACAAGGATACCCAAGAAATATTTGGCCAATATATAGATGTCTACGATATGGCTCAAGCAGTAGAAGATGGTGCAACTAAGCCTGTTTATTATGAAAATAGGGTTATAAATCTGGGTTTAAGAGAAGATATCTTAAAACAGATTGATAGTAAGTACGAAGAGCTTAGTGCCAAGGCCAATGAGATGGATATAGAGGCTAGCAAAAAAGACCTATCCCGCCTTGAACAAATAATAGGATCTGATGAGGCTATAGATACATTAGTAAATGATGTTATTAGCCATTATGAAGAAAGTAGAGAAAATTTATTGACCGGCAAGGCTATGCTGGTTGCCTATAATAGGGAAATTGCAGTAAAGATCTATAAGAAAATCTTAGCAAAAAGACCTAGCTGGGATAAGAAAGTAAATGTTGTTGTAACAGCTAGCAACAATGACCCTATAGAGTGGAAAGAAATCATAGGCAACAAATCAGATAAGGAGGAACTTGCCAAAAGATTTAAGGATGACAATGATCCTTTCAAAATAGCAATAGTTGTAGATATGTGGCTAACAGGTTTTGACGTGCCTTCCTTATCTACCCTCTATGTATATAAGCCTATGAAAGGGCACAATCTTATGCAGGCCATTGCAAGGGTCAACAGGGTCTTTAAGGACAAGGAGGGTGGCCTAGTTGTAGACTATATTGGTATAGCATCTGCCTTAAAAGAAGCTATGAGTAACTATACCCAAAATGATAAGAAGCAATTAGCAAATGCTGATATTAGGGACTCAGCCTATCCTATGTTTAAAGAGAAGCTTGAAGTTTGTAGAGATGTGTTTTTCTATAGCTTTAACTATGCTAGGATATTTTCAGAAAATGTGACAAGTGCCCAGTTAGCTGACCTTATAAGAGAGGGGCTAAACCATATTCTAACATTTTCAGAGCAAAAGCAAAATAACTTTAAAAAAGAATCCTATGCCCTAAAACAAGCCCATAGCCTATGCTCATCTATAACTAGTGAAAAGGAGCAAAGAGAGGCATCTTACTTTGAGGCTATTCGTACTAGTCTAAATAGGATTACATCTAAGGGAAAATTTAATAAGGAAGAGATAAACCAACAAATTAGCCGACTTTTAGAACAATCCATCCACAGCGAGGGTGTTATAAATCTTTTCCAGGATTTTGACAAAGGCTTTAGCCTATTTGATCCATTGTTTTTAGAAAAAGTAACAGAGATGGAGCAAAAAAATCTAAGTATAGAGCTTTTAAATAAGCTTATAGGAGATGAGATAAGGCTGCTATCTAGGTCTGATATAGTAAAGGGAGATGAGTTTTCCCAAAGGCTAATACGTATTATGAAAAACTATAGGGAAAGTTTGCTTGATAATGCCGAAAGCCTAGATAAATTTGCAGGTTTAGTAAAAGAAGACAAGAACGATTACAATTTAGGCATGGTTAGAGAGGCCCTAATCGACCTAGCTAAAGAGATTATAAGACTAGAAGAAGAAAACCAATCCCTAGGTTTAAGCAAAGAAGAGCTTGCATTCTACCATGCCATATCAAAACCAGAAAATATCAATAATTTTTACACTGACCAAGAGCTTATATCCTTTACCCAAGAACTGACAGAAGCTATAGCAAAAGAAATGACACCAGACCGGATGATGAGAAAATCCGGCAGAGCCAGCATGAGAAGGGCAGTAAAAAGACTATTAGCTAGATATGAGTATTCAAAAGATAGTAGAAATAAGATAATAGATCTAATAGTAGAACAGGCAGAGTACTTTGATGGTATAGTTATGTAAATGTAGGAGAATATTTAAGTGAAGTGGTATGAAGATGAGAAAATGATAAAGCAGAGTATTAATCATGATGAGGCTATGGATAATGAAGATGTTCAGGGTATATACTCAGCGATAGATGAAAGCATTAGACTATCAGAAAATGAAGAGTTACATCCCTTATTAAGAGCAAAATATTTTTATATGATTGGTACCTCATACTCTAGTTTAGTTTATCTAGAGGGTGGGGCAGAGAACATGGAAGGGAGTATTTCAAAAAGCTTATATTTTCATACCGAATCAATTAATATTCAAAATAAGTATTTATTAAATCATAAAATAATAAGTGACGAAGAGAGAAGTTATAATAAAATGCTATTAAATCAGAGTATAGTGAATTACTCAAATATATTATCTGGTCTGGGTAGAATCCCGTCTGCAATAGAATCAATTTTTAAAACAGTTAACGATGGGTTTGGCATGGGTATAGCAAATTTGGGAGACTATTTAGTTCATTATGCTGAGTTGGATTATGATTATGGACATAAATTAATGCTATATTTGGAATCTTTTAATCTTTATAGAAGTGCGCTAAATAGTAAAGATAATTCTATATATGAGGATGCGAGAAAACATTATGAATCAAGAATGGATAGCGTAAAAAGTATATTGGAGTCCGTTTCAAGTGAGTATCCGGACACTATAGAATCATTTATAGAGCAGAAATCACTGGACTGGAACGATCATAGTATACCTGAAGAAGATAGATACATAGATTGGAAAGTGAAAAATTCACTGGTATTAAATACTTTAAATGACTATAATAAAAGCTTGGAAGTATCCAATGATATACTTCACTTACCGAATATGAAAGAACCACTAAGATTTGTAACTCCTAGATTTCATGGATTATTTAATCTTATAAAACAGGAATATTGTTCAGCCAGATACAATATATTTGATGGGATATATAATAAAAAACCACATTTTTCAGATAAAGATGTGTATATCGCAAATACATTTGATTACTCAATAAATAATATTAATATAGAGAAAGTTAAAAGTGCATATAAATCTGTATATTCCATTTTTGATAAGATAGCGTATTTTATAAATGAATATTATGAATTGGGGATACCAAGAAAAATCGTTAACTTTAACAATATATGGAGAGAGCAGGTAACTAAAAATAAGAAAAAGATTGACAATCCTATAAGAAAATATATGAGTTCAAATTATATTTTAAGAGGGTTATATTGGATAAAAAAGGATTTATATAATGATGATACTCATGGATATAGAGGATTGGTTAATACAAAATTAAATACAGCTTATAATATTAGGAATAATATGGAGCACCAGTACTTAAAAATCTTAGACGGGGAATTTGAACCTATTTATAATCCTGAAAATGAGATATCATCTATGATAGTTTCTAGAATTGAATTTGAAGAATTATCAATTGTTCTTTTAAAAACCGTTAGAGAAGCAATAATCATGTTAGTTCAATCCATATATATTAATGAGAAAAACAATAATGATATAGAGTCAGTACCTATCATTCTTCAATCCATAGAAGATGATTGGTAAATTTAAATATAGTTTTATAATTTGATACCTAATATAGGTGGTAATCTATAAATATTAAATCTTAAGCAGATTCGAAATACAATAATGACTTTAAGTAAAACTAAAAGTGATAAGAGTAATCTTTAAAAAGGCAAGGCTTAGTAAATTCTCTTTAAAAAATTTATCATAACAAAACATTTTTAAGATTTTAAAAATATAATACAAAGAAGGTAGCTGGTTTTTCTATTAGGAAATATTTTTAAGGTTAGTAATTTTATTTGATCATATAAATAAAATCTTCATTAACATTAAAAAAAACCTTGACACCCCCAAATCCACCAGTAAAATAACATATAGAAAGATTTCTATATGAGGTGGATTATGAGTGTTGATTATGAAAATTTATCTAAAAAGCTAAGGGTGATTTCTGATCCTAAGAGGCTTAAGATTATTGATATGTTATCTTGTGATGAGCTTTGTGCTTGTGAGATACTTGAGAAATTTGATATTACTCAGCCTACCTTATCTTATGATATGAGAAAGCTTGAAGAAGCGGGTCTTATATCTAGCAGAAGAGAGGGGAAGAATACTTTCTACTCTTTAGATAAGGATAGTTTGGATGAGATTGAAGATAGCTTAAATTCTATATTTCATATCCAAGATGATTGTATTTGCAAGGAGTAAATCCAAAGCAAATATTTTTTACTCAAATATATAGAAGTATTTAAATATATCTATATGTATTTTCACATACAGGACGATTTTAAATTAAGGAGGATTTTATGAAGAAGATGTATATATATGAAGGCGCTATGTGTTGTTCAACAGGTGTATGTGGACCAAGTCCAGATGAGGAACTTATGAGAGTGTCTAGCCTAGTTGATAAGCTTAATAAAAGTGGGGCTAGCATTGAAAGATATAACTTAACTAACAATACTAAGGAGTTTGTGGAAAACAAAACTGTTAATAGTCTCCTAGAAGAAAAGGGTGAAGATGTCCTACCTCTTGTAATAGTGGATGATGAAGTTGTTATGACAGGTAAATACCCTAGCAACGAAGAGTTCTATGAAATGTTATTTTTATCTGATGATGCCAAAGAAGAGACAAGTAATGATAGTGGATCTTGCTGTTCAGGCGGAGGATGCTGCTGCTAATAATAAGAAGAAAAAGAAAGTGAGTCTAAATGAAACAATTTGATATCAAGGAAATTGACTTAACTAAATACTTATTTTTCACAGGAAAGGGAGGAGTCGGTAAGACTTCTACTGCCTGTGCTAGCGCAATAAGCCTAGCTGATGAGGGTAATGAAGTCCTATTAATTAGTACCGACCCTGCCTCAAACCTTCAAGATGTCTTTGAAACTGAGCTTGATAATAAGGGTGTGAGGATAGAAGGAGTGCCAGGTCTTACCGTTATAAACCTAGATCCTATAGAAGCTGCTAATGAATATAAGGAAAGCGTAGTAGGCCCTTATAGAGGGAAGTTACCTAAGAGTGTAATAGAAAATATGGAAGAGCAATTATCTGGATCTTGTACTGTTGAGATAGCTGCCTTTAATGAATTTTCTAAGTTTATAACTGATGCTGACCTAAAGGACAAATATGATTATATAATATTTGATACTGCACCAACAGGACATACCCTAAGGATGCTCCAACTACCTTCTGCTTGGACGAGCTTTATCAGCGAATCCACCCACGGAGCTTCATGTCTAGGTCAATTATCAGGTCTAGAAGATGAGAAAGAAACTTACAAACTCGCTGTGGATACCCTAGCTGATGGGAGTCTAACAAGCCTAGTATTAGTTACAAGAGCTGAGGAGACTCCTCTTCTTGAAGCAAATAGGGCCTCAGCTGAACTAGCAGAATTAGATATTAACAATCAAATCCTTATTATAAATGGCCTATTAGGTTCCTACGATGATGAAGTGTCAGAAGCTTTTTATAAAAAGCAAAAAGAAGCTCTAGATAAGATGCCAGAAGCTATCAAGGATCTTGAAAGGTACTTTATCCCACTTAGGGGATACAACTTAAATAGTATAGAAAATTTAAGGTCTCTTCTAATTGAGGATAAGGAAAACACTAGTGATGTAGATCTTGATATAAATGAAAGCACAAGTCTAAAAGATATTATAGATGACTTATACAAGAATGAGAAAAAAGTTATCTTTACCATGGGAAAGGGTGGTGTAGGAAAGACTACAATGGCATCTGCTATAGCCAAGGGACTTACAGCTAAGGGAGAGAAGGTCCATCTAACTACAACAGACCCAGCCAACCATTTGACTGGTATGATTCGCGAAGATGACTTGTTAACTATAAGCCATATAGATGAAGAAGAGGAGCTTAGAAAATACCAAGAAGAAGTTCTAGAAAATGCTAGAAAAACCATGTCTGATGAAGACTTAGAGTATATAAAAGAAGACTTAAGATCACCATGTACCCAAGAGATTGCTGTATTTAGAGCCTTTGCGGATGTGGTTGATAGGGCGGATGATGAGATTGTTGTAATTGATACAGCTCCAACAGGCCATACACTTCTGCTCCTAGATTCTACAGAATCCTATAATACAGAGATAGAAAAAAACCAAGGTAATGTTCCAGAATCAGCAAAGAAACTTCTCCCTAGACTAAAAAATAGTGATGAAACAGAAGTCCTAATTGTAACCCTTGCTGAGCCTACTCCCTTCTATGAGTCTGTAAGACTTGAAGAAGACCTAAAAAGAGCGGGGATTTATAGTAAGTGGTGGATTATAAATTCATCTATAGCTAAGACTGGCTCAACTAACAAGACCCTACAAGCTAAAGCTAATAGTGAGATAGAATGGATAAATAAGGTTGATGATCGTACAGATGGAAAGTTCATAATAATCCCATGGTCAAGTGATGAGATCAAGGGATCTAAGCTAGATAAATTAATTAAGTAGGTAGATATGACAGAAAAAACAAAAGTTGCCTTTATATGCGTTCACAATTCTTGCAGGTCTCAGATAGCTGAGGCCCTTGGCAAGAAATTTGCTGGAGATAAGATAGATTTTTACTCTGCAGGAACTGAGCTAGTACCTCAGATAAACCAAGATGCAGTAAGACTTATTAAAGAAATACATGGGATAGATATGGAAGAAAGCCACTATTCCAAGCTTATAGATGACCTACCAGTGGTCGATTATGTAATCTCTATGGGTTGCAATGTAGTATGCCCATTCCTTCCTTTCAAGCACAAAAAGTATGACTGGGGGATAGGAGATCCTACTGGCAAGTCTGATGAAGAGTTTGTCAAGGTAATAGAAGAAATCGAAGGGAAGTTAAAGGACTTAATCCGAGAGATAGATGAGGAGCTAGATAGATGAAAAAACAAGAAGATATAAGCTTTTTTGAAAAAAATCTTACACTTTGGGTTTTAATATGCATGGCTATAGGTGTTTTAATTGGACGCTTTATACCTGCTATTCCAGAGACTCTGGGAGAGTTTGAGTTTTATAATGTATCTATTCCAACAACCATACTTTTATGGATCATGATATATCCAATGATGCTAAAGATTGATTTTAATAGTATAAAAAATATCAGAAACAATCCTAAGGGTTTATTTATAACATGGATTGCCAACTGGGTTATCAAACCCTTTACTATGTACCTAATAGCTAGATTATTTTTCTTTGGGATTTACAAAAATATCATTAGTGGAGATCTAGCATCAGAGTACCTAGCAGGAGCAGTTTTGTTAGGGGCAGCTCCATGTACAGCCATGGTTTTTGTATGGAGTAAGCTAACAAGAGGGGATAGTGCCTATACCCTAGTTCAAGTGGCGAGCAATGACCTTATTATACTAATTGCCTATATACCAATAGTAAGCTTTTTACTAAAGAGGGGCAATATCAATATACCTTGGGGGACCCTACTTTTATCAATCATACTATTTATAGTAGTTCCTCTTATATTTAGTATCTTAACAAGAAGGCGTGTGATAAAAAATAAGGGTGAAGATTACTTAAATAATGAATTTATCCCATCATTTGATAAATACACTACGGTTGGGTTATTGCTAACTTTGATAATTATATTCTCATTCCAAGGAATGAAAATTATCGACCAACCTCTAAATATTGCTCTTATAGCTCTACCACTTATACTTCAAACCTTCTTTATATTTGCTATAACCTTTGGAATGGCATACCTTGCAAAATTGCCATATTCTATAGCTGCTCCATGCGGAATGATAGGAGCATCTAACTTCTTCGAACTAGCTGTAGCTGTTGCTATCTCGCTATTTGGCCTATCATCTGGTGCAACCCTTGCAACAGTAGTAGGAGTTTTGGTAGAAGTACCGGTAATGCTGCTCTTAGTAAGAATAGCAAACTCAATGGAAGATAAGTTTCACAGATAAGTATATAAATGTTTTTTAAGTTTTTTATAAGAATCAGTCTTAGTTGTACTAGGGCTGATTTTTATAATTGGCTATTATTTACTTATTTACGTAGATATAGCAATGCGAGAGGCTTCTCCACTGCGGTCGAAGCAAGGGAGAGGGAGAGAAAACTTTGTTTTCTTACCCCTTATGTCGAGCGTAGTCGAGACATCTCTTATCATATACTTTAATTTTATTAAAAATCACATCATCTCGCCACCTCGAAGAAAGCCCGTCCGGCTCTGAGAGGACTACGTGAGAGGTCTACAGAACTTTGGGGCGTGTATGATTTGAGATTTCGTTATTTAGTTATTTAGGTAGATAACTTGGACTTTTATATACACATGTCATCAAATACTGTAGATCTCTCGTCGCTTCGCTCTGTCGACGGTAGTTTGCGGGCTCAGAGGTAAGCCCGTCCGGCTCTAGGAGGACTTCGCCTCGCAAAGCCTCGATTAAGGAATTTCATTAGTTCGCTATGCTCACTGTGACAATTCCATTAGAGATGGCGGTAATTATGTGAATTACTATAATTCGAAGTTTTTAATTTCTTACACTTTTACTATAAGGCGTGAGGTTTCTCCACTTCGGTCGAAACAAGGGAAGGAGAGAGAAAACTTCGTTTTCTTACCCCTTATGTCGAGCGTAGTCGAGACATCTCTTCTCACATACTATGTTTTTATTAAAAATTCCTCATTCCGCCAACTCGAAAAAAGCCCGTCCGGCTTTGAGAGGACTAAGTGAGAGGTCTACAGCGTAAAAAGCCTTTTTTAATTTGTGATTTGTTTTTATTTTCCTTTATTTTCCAAGGAAGTATTAGCTAATATTTTAGTTTTCTTTGTTTTGATTTTGAGCAGAATAAACAAGGACATTTTCTAAATTATTCTAGAATAATCAAAATTTTTCCTATCTCCTCTTATATTTCTCTTAATTTTATGTTAGAATATATGTAAGTGTAAACGTTAACTTATGATGGGTTGGCTATAAATGTGATATGTTACATGTTATAACTTTAGGAGTTAGGATGAGTATTTTACTTAAAAATGCAAATATTATAGAAGAAGGAAACTTTATCCTTCGTGATATTTATATAGATGATGAGAAGATAAGTGAGATTAGTGATGAGATTAATCGAAGTGCCGATAGGGTGATTGATTGTAAGAAGCTTCTTACTTTGCCAGGTGGGGTGGATGTCCATACGCATTTGTCCCTGGATTTGGGCAAGTTTATTTCGATTGATGATTTCTATACGGGAACTAGGGCGGCAAGCTTTGGCGGGACTACTTCTATTGTAGATCATATAGCCTTTGGTCCGAGAGATTCTCTCGTGGGAGAGATGATTAAGAAGTATCACAAGATGGCTGATGGAGCTGCTGTGATTGATTATTCTTTCCATGGGGCTATACAGAAGGCAAGTGATGCCATTCTTGATGAGATGGAAGAGCTTTTTGGTCAAGGGATTGTTTCTACTAAGATCTATACGACTTATGGAGGCAAGCTCGATGATGGAAAGATGCTTAAGGTTCTTAGAAAGGCTAAGGAGACTGGAACGGTAGTTTGTGTTCATTGTGAAAACGATGGCATGATAGCTGAGCTTAGGAAAGAGGCGGAAGAGGCTAAGAATTTCGCTCCGATTTTTCACGCCAAGACTAGACCTAGCGAAGCAGAAGCAGAAGCTATTAATAGGCTTATTTATTTGAGCGAGCTTGCAGGTTTCCCTAAGCTTTATATAGTCCACACTTCTTCAAAGTTAGGTCTTGAAGAGATTAGAAATGCGAGAAAACGTGGAGTGAAGAACCTCTACTGTGAGACTTGTACCCAGTATTTGACCTATACGGACAAGAAGTATGAGGAAGGCGGCCCAAGCGAAGGAGTCAAGTACATTTGTGCTCCTCCTCTTAGGAAAGATACGGATGTAGAAGCCTTGTGGGAGGGAGTAGCTGATGGGACTGTTGATGTTATAGCAACTGATCACTGCCCTTTCTATTACGAAAGCGAGAAGCTTCCTTACAAGGATGATTTTCTAAATGCTCCAGGAGGGATTCCAGGAATCGAGGAGAGGATGGAAGTTGTACTTACAGAGGGAATCCGTAGGGGAATTAGTCCTGGAAGGCTAGTCGACTTACTTTGTACAAATCCTAGCAAGATTTTCGGTCTTTCTTATAAGAAAGGAAGTATCGAAGTAGGTAAGGATGCAGATCTTGTTGTATTTGATGAGAAGACTTACACGATTAGCCAGGAAAATAGGCATTCTGCTTGCGATTATACGACCTATGAGGGCTTTGAGTCTGACTATAAGGTAAAGCTTGTTATAGCAAGGGGTCAAGTGATTTTGGAAGATGATAAGAACTACGGCGAGAAGGGCCGAGGGAAATTTATAGATAGAAAGTTTATTTAGGTGAATTATGACAAATATATTGGTAGGAGATAGGATTAAGGATACTGATCCTATAATTGTTAAGATAAATGGCAAAAGATACGAGACCTATGAGGATAAGACTCTTCTTAGGTTCTTGCGTGATGACTTACATATTACATCAGTGAAGGACGGTTGTTCCCAAGGTGCTTGCGGAACTTGTACTGTCCTTGTTGGAGATAGCAAGAAACCTTCTTGTACCCAGAAGCTTTCTAAGCTTAAGGATGAGGAAATCCTTACCATAGAGGGTCTCACAGAACTTGAGAAGAAGGCCTTTGTCCATGCTTTCTCTAAGGCTGGAGCGGTCCAATGTGGTTTTTGTACACCAGGAATGGTGATGAGCGGGGCTGCTATCATTAGAAAGAATCCAAATCCTAGCGAGGATGAGATTAAGGCAGGCATCAAGCAAAATATCTGTAGATGTACAGGTTATGTCAAAATCATCGAAGGAATCAAGTTTGCTTCTGAAATCATAAATGGAAATATTGAAATTACTAGTGACGAAAAGGACAGGGTCAAGGTTGGAGATGAATTTATAAGAATCGATGCCCACGATAAGGTCCTAGGTATAGGCGAATATGTCGATGATATGATCTTTGATGATATGAAGGTAGGATCTGCTATTAGAAGCAAGTTCCCAAGAGCCAAGGTCTTAAAGATCGATACGACTAAGGCGGAGGCCCTTCCTGGAGTAATAGGAGTCCTAACTGCCAAAGATGTGCCAAACAACAAGGTAGGCCATATCTTCCAAGATTGGGATGTCTTTATTGAAGAGGGGGATATCACAAGATATGAAGGAGATGCACTTTGTCTTGTGGTTGCAGAAAATGATAAGGTCCTTGCTGAGGCTAAAAAATTAGTTGAAATCGAATACGAAGAGCTAGAGCCAATTTCTTCAATCGAAGAAGCGGAAGATCCAGAAGCTCCTTTCATCCACCCAACTGGCAATCTCTGCCAAGAAAGACACGTGAGCCGTGGCAATGCGGAAGAAGCTTTCAAGAAATGTAAATATATAGTAGAAGAAACTTACACGACTCCTTTTACCGAGCATGCTTTTCTTGAGCCAGAATGTGCTATCGCGGAGCCAATGGGTGATGGGGTAAAGATTTATACCACAGACCAATCTGTCTATGATACTAGAAAAGAGACCCTTATTATGTTTGGCTGGGAAGATCAGCCAGAAAGAGTTGTGGTAGAAAATAAGCTAATTGGAGGAGCTTTTGGGGGCAAGGAAGATGTATCTTGCCAGCACATTGCAGCTCTTGCAGCTTACAAGTTCCAAGAAAGGGTCAAGATTAAGTTTAGCCGTGACGAATCCTTGAAGTTCCATCCGAAAAGACACCCAATGGTTGGGACTTTCAAGCTAGGCTGTGACGAAGAGGGCAATTTCCTAGCTATGAAGGCTACGATCAAGATGGACACAGGAGCCTACGCTTCTCTCTGTGGACCAGTTTTAGAGCGAGCTTGTACCCACTCTGTAGGACCTTACCATTACGAGAATACCGAAATCGACGGCTATGGATATTATACGAACAATCCTCCAGCAGGAGCCTTCAGAGGCTTTGGAGTTTGCCAATCGAACTTTGCCTTCGAGAGCAATATCAATCTCTTGGCAGAAAAGGTGGGCATTTCTCCTTGGGAAATAAGATACAAAAATGCCATTAGACCTGGCGAGGTCCTTCCTAATGGGCAGATCGCAGACTCCTCTACTGCCCTTGTCGAAACTCTAGAGGCGGCTAAGGAAATCTTTGAAGAAAACGAAGACAGGGCAGGGATTGCCTGCGCTATGAAAAACGCCGGAGTCGGTGTAGGCCTTCCTGATAAGGGTAGGGCAAAGATTGTCGTTGAAGATGGATTGGCGAGAGTATATTGTGCGGCAAGTGATTTGGGCCAAGGAGCGCAAACTGTCTTTAAGCAAATGGTCCTAGATATATTAGAACTTCGTCCAGATCAAGTTAGGATAATCCATCCAAACTCAGCCAACTCACCAGATTCCGGTACATCATCAGGATCTCGTCAGACATTGATCTCTGGTGAAGCCATAAAGAAAGTTTCTGAAAAGCTTAAGAAGGACTTAGATGAGGCCTCTGATATAAGTGACCTTAATGGCAAGGAATATTTCCACGAATATTTCGATCCTACAGATCCACTGGGATCTGAAAAGGAAAATCCAGTAAGCCACGTCGCTTACGGTTTTTCTACGAATGTGGTAATATTAAATGATGACGGGACTGTTAGAAAAGTCTTTGCTGCAACCGATGCCGGCAAGGTCATAAATCCTAAGGCTATCGAAGGTCAGCTTGAGGGAGGAATAGTAATGGGTCTAGGCTACGCCCTTACAGAAAACTTCAAGCTAGATAAATCCAAGGTCAAGGCCAAATATGGAACACTTGGCCTTTGGAGAGCGCCAATGATTCCAGAAATAGAGACTGTCTTTGTAAGTAAGCCAGACGATCGCTTGCTAGATAGGGCCTTTGGTGCCAAGGGAGTAGGAGAGATTGCGACAATTCCGATTGCTCCAGCAGCCCAAGGAGCCTACTACAAGCTTGACGGAATCCTAAGACGTGATTTTCCAATGGCTGATACGGCTTATAGCAAACCAAGGAAGAAATTTGATGACTAAAATAGAAGAAATATTTGATATTCAAAAAAATGATATAATTTCAATAACAGGATCTGGGGGCAAGACGAGTCTTATGACTTATCTTGCCCTTAGCTTGTCAAGAAAGGGCAGGGTCCTTATGACGACTTCTACCAAAATCGCCCTGCCTAAAGATCCAAACTACACGACCTATACTTCTTTTGATTCTTATGTAAATGATAGGTCAGAGAGGATAGTATCTTTGGGAGAGGAAGTTTCTGGCAAGGGGAAGCTAAAGAGTGTGGGATATGATAATCTTAAGGAAGTTCTTGATGATTTTGATTATGTCTTGATAGAAGCAGATGGTTGTAGGAATCTTCCCCTTAAGTTTTGGTATGATTACGAGCCTGTAATTTATGATTTTACGACAAAAGCTATAGGGGTTTTGCCTATTAAAATTATAGGACGTGAGCTTAAGGAAGATTTTACTTATAATTATAAGGGCTTTTCAAAAAATATAGGGACTGGTATCATAGATTCTAAGATGATAAGAAGATTAATCGCTTATGATAAGGGTTTCTATAAGGGATTTGATGGAGGGAAATATCTTTTCCTAAACCAGGTAGAAAGCGAGAGAGACTTTGCAAATGTCCGTAAGATCAGGGAGGATTTTGATTTTCCTGATATTAAATTATCCTATGGATCGATTAAGGAGGAAAAGTTTTATGAAAATTAATGCCATATTAATGGCCTCAGGCCTATCTAAAAGGATGGGAGAGAACAAACTGATGTTAAAATTTAAGGGAAAGAAAATCTACGAGCATACTCTAGATCTCTTGGAGGAAGTAGGATTTGATGAGGTTATAGTCGCCACTTCCTACGAAGAAATCCTAGAAGATGCAAGGTCTAGGGACTTTGTGGCTATTTGTAATACTGATAATGAGATCGGCAAATCTTCATCAATCAAGCTTGGTGTAAGGGAGACCGATGAAGACGCCAACATGATGTTTTTTGTTGCAGACCAGCCCCTTCTTAGGAAAGAAACTTGCGAGAAACTAATCGAATCCTTTAAGAAAAAGAATCTTATGACCTATCCTGTAGTAGGGATGAGAAGGGGAGCGCCGGTGATTTTTCCTGCTAGCTACAGGGATAAGCTTTTAAGCCTTGAAGATGATCAAGGAGGAATGATCTTTGCCAAAGACGGCAAGACTAACAAGGTCCCAATAGAAAACGAAGACGAGCTATTGGATATTGATACCATAGAAGCCTACGAGAATTTAAGGCGTGACCATGAATAAGAATCTCGTAATAGTAAGGGGCGGAGGAGATGTCGCAACAGGGACTATCCAGAAGCTTAAGAGAGTTGGCTTTGACGTCTTGGTCCTAGAAATCGAAAGACCAACCTGTATCAGAAGAAATGTCGCAGTAGCTCAGGCGATCTTTGAGGGAGAAATAAAGATCGAAGATATAAGGGCAGTTTACTCTAAAGATAGGTCTCAAATGGAAAAAGCCTTTGCAGAAGATAAGATTGCTGTAACAATTGACCCTAAGGGAAGATTCATAGAAGAGATGGAGCCTATCTGTGTGATAGATGGGATCTTAGCTAAGAAAAACCTCGGGACTAACAAGGACATGGCTCCTATAACCATAGGACTTGGACCTGGTTTTTCCGCTGGTGAAGACGTGGACTTGGTCATAGAAACCAATAGGGGCCACGATTTGGGCAGACTAATATTTGAAGGACCTGCCGCCCTAAACACCGGTAATCCTGGCAATATCAACGGATTTACGACAGAAAGAATCCTAAGATCTACAGGAGATGGTAGGCTTCATATCCTAAAAGATTTAGGCTCAGTTGTAAAGAAGGGAGAAGCGGTTGCGATAGTCTCCGGTAAGGAAATCTACGCGGGCCTTGACGGAATGGTTCGTGGTATGATCAATGAAGGGATTGAAGTGACTAAGGGGATGAAGGTCGGAGATGTCGACCCTAGAGTGATTCCTCGTAATGTGGCTACTATTTCTGATAAGGCTAGGCTAATCGGCGGAGGGAGTCTTGAGGGACTTCTCATAATGAAAAGAAGGAAGGGTCTATGAAGGCAGATATTTTAGAGAAAATTTATGAAGAAAACAGAAAGGGGAAGGATGCAGCCCTGGTATTTTTGATAGAAAACAAGGGCTCTACTCCAGGAGAAGATAACTCCCTAATGGCTGTCACATCAGATGGAAAGTCCTTCGGTACAATTGGCGGAGGCAAAATTGAGGCTGATGTCATAAGAAGGTGTATGGAAGGCTTTGCTAAGGGAGAATCCTTCGAGTTTGACTACAACCTATCCAAAAATGGAGAGCTTAAGATGAGCTGCGGGGGAAATTCGAGAGGATTTGTAAAATACTTCAAGGCAGCTAATCGCCTTATGATTTTTGGCGCAGGCCACATTTCCCAGAAGCTAGCGAGGGTTGCTACAAAGACTAACTTTGAAGTTACAGTAATAGATGATAGAAGTGAATTTAGGCAAAATCCTGACTTTAGTGAAATCAAAGACTATATCGATGATCCAATAGAAGATGCAGTAGAAAAAATCGGCTTTGATAAGGATAAGACCTATATAGTCCTATGTAACAGAGGTCACGCCTACGATTCTAAGACCCTTAGGAAAATAATAGATAAAGACTTCCACTACCTGGGTATGATTGCCTCAAAGGCCAAGGTTATAAGAGTATTCAATGAACTTGAAGAAGAGGGCTTTAAGAGAGAAGACTTGGATAAAATCTACACTCCTATAGGACTTGACCTAGACAATGGTTCTGTAGAGGAGATTGCAATTTCAATTATGGCAGAGATTTTGATGGTTAAAAATAAAAAGACTGGTGAAATCCAGAAACTCCATTAAAACGCTAAAGATAATAATGCTAATAGCCTTCCTTATAGGAAGTTTTTATAATTTTAGGATGGGCTATTCAAATGAAATTAGAATTAAATAAAGGCGACTTTTCTAATAATTATAGGAGCCTATTCTATTTTGATCCTTATAATGGCTGGAAAAAAGGATGGAAGTTTATTTGGATTCATCCTAGCCCTATCGACAATCATGCTTCTCGTAAGTATCATCCTAAGTCGAGGAGTAAGAAAAGATGGCTTTGTCGTAATGAGTGGAGCCAGTCCCCTTCTTATCCTCTTAAAGCTAAGCGATATCAAGGATATAAGCTTAGTTGAAAATAAGGCAGGAATTAAGCTTACTATCAAGCAAGGGGCAGCTATTTTGTAGAATATTTTAAGAGGAAAGACATGAAAAAGCTAGAAGAATTTATTGCGGGCTTACAGAAAAAGTAAGGCTAAAAAGCTAAGTGAATAATAATTTCGCTTTTGGTTATAAATAGACTAGGAGGATATATGAAATTTTTACACACAATGATTAGAGTTAAGGACCTTGATAAGTCCTATAAGTTTTATACAGAAGAGTTGGGTTTTGTTGAAAGTAGGAGAAAGGAATTTCCAGACAAGAAATTCGACCTTGTTTACCTAAAGCTACCTGCTTCACCTGATTATGAATTGGAACTAACTTACAATTACGACCAAGAAGAAGCCTACGATTTAGGAAATGGCTACGGCCACATTGCAATCTCTAACCCTGATATCAAGTCTTTTAGAAAAGAGTTAAGCGATAAGGGCTATGAGGTTACAGAACTTAGAGGCCTAAGCGACAATTCAGATAAGTACTTTTTCGTAACAGATCCAGATGGATACAAGATTGAAATTATTGAGAAAAAATAATAAAAAAATTAAAAGGGCTGGCGGATTAAATCTGCTGGCCCTATTTATATATTTGGGATATCTCTCTTAGGGCAAGGATTGCCCTATCGACTTCCTCATTCGTGTTAAAGTATGAGAAGGAAAATCTCACTATGCCCTGTCTTTCTGTAGCAAAATGCCTATGGATTAGGGGAGCGCAATGGGAGCCGGGTCTTGTTTGGATATTGTAGTCCTCATCGAGGATGAGGGAGATTTCATCTGAGGGAATATTTCCAATATTAAAGGAAACCAGGCTTGTTTTAAGACAGGCTGGGCCCTTGGAGTAGAACTTAAGGTCAGGGATTTCTTCGATCCCTAGGTAGAATCTTTTCGCAAGCTCTCTTACTTTTTTATTTATCTTATCAATGCCCTCATTTAGGATGTAGTCGACTCCTGCCCTTAGGGCTATTTGACCTAGGAAGTTGGCCGTTCCTGCTTCAAATATTTGGGGAAAGGAAGGGGGCATGGTCTCCCTGAAAGAATCTATCCCGCTACCTCCGGCAAATACTTGATCAAAGGGAAAGTTTCCATTTTTGATAAGTCCACCCGTCCCGCTAGGCCCGTAAAGTGACTTGTGCCCTGTAAAGGCGAAGAGGGAGTTTTCATATTTTCCCATATCGATATCGATAAGGCCCAGGCTTTGGGAAGAGTCTACTATCATTATTAGCTCGTTTTCTCTGGCAAAGTCATAGACCCTATCCAGGTCCTTGACATCTCCTAAAAGATTTGATGCGGAATTTATTATTAGATATTTGGTATTTTTCCTTAAAAGCTTGGGAAGATCTTGGTATTTAAGATTGAAATTCTCATCAAAATCCACGAAGGAAATATCAGCGCCTGTTTGATAGAGGGGGCGGAGGATAGAGTTGTGTTCTGTAGTCGAGGTGATGATGTGATCATCCTTGTTTACCAAGGACTTGATGGCAAAGTTTAGGGCGAAGGTGGCATTTTCTGTAAGGAGGATATCTGAGGGATTTTCAATATGGCAAAGACTTGCCAAGGACTTTTTCGTATCAAAGATTGCCATCATGGAGTTTTGAGATAGCATGTGGCCGGACCTTGATGGATTGCCGTAATTTCCAGACGAAATCACTTCAACTAGCTTATCTGTCACAGCCTTGGGCTTGTGGATAGTCGTAGCAGCATTATCAAAATACATATCTGGATATTACCCTCCTCCCATTTTTATCTCGCTCCATAAGAAAAATCCCATCATAATCACTTTCCTCTAGGATGGCTAAGGCCTTAGTTAAATCTTTTTCTCTTATTCTTAAAGCATAGCCACAGCCAGCATCGATTTCTGGAGGCAAGGGGATTAGCCTTGCCTTATCGAAATCTTTTATTTTATCGAGGGCGGCTGCAGGATCTTCGAACTTCTCGAAGGAGAAAAGTACGAAATCTTCTCCTAGCATGGACTAACTGTGTGGTAGCTTCTTAGGATTTCGACAATCTTATACATATTTGTAATCTCTCCTACAGCAAGTTTCTCTTTTAGCTTGTAATTTCCCAGACAAAGGCCACAAGATAAGATTTCTACGCCTTTTTCTTCGAGGCTCTTGAGGTCTTCTATTGTCTTTTCATTTGCTGCTGTAAGAAAAACTCCTCTGTTGTAGAAAATTACCTTTTCTGGAAGCTTATCTTGTTCTGTAAGGGCATAGATGAAACCTTCAAGTAGGCTCTTTGAGAAGTCCTCATCGCCCTTACCCATTCTATCATCAGAGATTGCTACAACATAGGAAGATGTATCAATTTTATTTCCTTCTTCTGATACTTCTTCTTTGCTTTGGGCGTTTTTCTTAAGACTTACCCTGTAGATTCCGTCTTCGATTTTCTCAGAAGATGAGTCTATTTTAAGTTCCTTGGCCATCTTGGCTAGATTTTGGGTTGCTACTTCGTTATCTACTAGGATTTCGAATTCTACTTCTTCTGGATTTTCCTTGATTAACTTCTTTGTTTCAATTACTGGTATTGGGCAAACTTTGCCTAAACAATCAATTTTTTTCATAATAGCTCCTTTATTTTACGATTATCTTGTAAGATCTTTTCCTTTTAACCTGACCTATTTGATAGATTTCCAAATTATTTTCCCTAAAGTCTGTGATTATCTTATCAGCTTCTTCTGGACTTACCGAAATGCACAAGCCACCTGATGTCTGTGGGTCAAAGAGGACTTCCTCCATGGCAAAATCATCTATCATAAATTCTACATCGCCTTCGAGGTAGTTTCTGTTATTTTGTCCACCAGAAGTATAGAGAAACTCAGCGGCAAGCTTTTTAGCAGGGGATAGGACTGGGACCTTGTCGCTTTCAAGGATGATAGTAAAGTCATCTCCTGCCATTTCTGAAAGATGACCCAAAAGACCGAATCCTGTGATATCGGTCGCTGCGTGGATTTGATATTTGACGAAGATATCTCTGGCGTATTTGTTAAGAGTTGCCATCTGCCTTGTGCAAGCTTCAAAGTCCTCTTCATTTACGAGCCCCTGTGCAAAGTTTGCAGTAACGAGCCCTGTGCCGATTTTTTTCGTAAGAAGGATCACGTCCCCATCTTTTGGCGTATTATTTTCCCAAATTTCCTTTTTTTTGACCTTGCCTGTGACAGAAAGGCCGTACTTGATGGTCTTATCATGAATCGAATGGCCACCGGTTAGGCTTGCCTTGGCCTCACTGACCTTATCATTACCTCCACGGAGGATTTCTTTGAGGATAGCGAAGTCCTCTTCTAGGGGAAATGTCACGATATTAAGGGCAGAGATGACCTCTCCTCCCATAGCGTAGACATCGCTTAGGGCGTTGGCGGCAGCGATTTGACCAAAAAGATAGGGATCTTCGACCATAGTAGGGAAGAAATCCAGGGTCTGGATCACGCAAGTTTCGCCATCGACGTCTATAATTGCAGCATCGTCCTTCTTGTCAAATCCTACTAGGACATCGTGCCTCTTGTAGGGGGTAATATCCTTTAATAATTTATCCAAATTACCTGCGGCAATCTTGGCATTGCAACCGCCGCATACTTCTAAGTTCTTCATAGGACCTCCTTCTAATATTCTACCGAATATTTTTCAAAAATACATCAAGAAAGGTTTTCGCGAATTTTAATATGCCTTTACAGGTTGATTTTGGAAGCTAGTATTATTGTTAAAGAAGTTATTTAGTCCTATACCTTCTCTCAAATCATTAAGAAGCTTAGAAGTATGAAAAAGTTTTGACAAGGAAAGTAATATATTAGATAATAGGGGCGAGGTCGATATATTTTTAAAAGAGGTTCGCTATGATTTACTTAGACAATGCCGCAACGACTTTGGTCAAGCCTGACCTGGTCAAGGAAAGACTGATAGAAAAATTTGATAAGATAGGAAATCCTTCGAGAGGCTCCAATGAAATCTCCCTAGATACAGGAAGGATGGTCCTTGCTACTAGAATTAAGCTTGCCAGGCTTTTTAATATCAAAGATCCAAGAAGACTTGCCTTTTGCTCAAATGCCACGGAGGCTTTAAACATCGCTATTTCTTCATTTATAGGAAGAGATGATCATGTAATAACGTCTCTTATAGAGCACAATTCCGTCCTCCGTCCTCTCTATCTTAAGGAAAAGGAAGGAGCTGAGCTTTCCTTTGTAGGGCTTAAGGATGAGAAGGAAGGGGTACTCAATTATGAAATGATGGAAGGGCTTGTAAGAGAAAACACTAAGGCTTTAGTTATAAGCCATGCTTCAAATGTTACTGGAAATATTACCGATCTTTCGAAAGTTTCTGACTTTTGCAAAAAGCATGAACTCTTACTTATAGTAGATGCTGCTCAAAGTGCTGGACTTATCGATATAGATGTTGAAAAATACGGGATAGACGTCCTTTGCTTTACAGGCCACAAGGGCCTATATGGCTTAACGGGTACTGGTGGAATTTACATAAGAGATGGACTAAATCCGCATGCCCTAAAGGTCGGAGGAAGTGGGATCAATTCATTTGACAAAGACCATCCTCTTACCATGCCAGAAGTCCTAGAGGCAGGTACTATCAATGCCTACGGCATTCTTTCCTTAAATGCAAGCCTTGATTTTATAAATCAAATTGGCCTAGCCAATATTAGAAAAAAGGAAAAAGACCTACTTATATATTTTGAGGATAGGATAAAGCAAATACCGACTCTTACAATTTATGGAGCCAAGGATTTGGATGAGAGAGTTGGAATACTTGCGATTAATTCCACCAAAATCCCCTCTAAGGACCTAGCCCAAATCCTTGCCGAAAAATACGACATAGCCACTAGGGCTGGAGCCCATTGCGCCCCTCTGTGCCACAAGGCTTTAAGGACAGAAGAAGATGGACTCGTACGCTTCTCCCTTTCCTACTTCACAAAAAAGGAAGAGATCGATAAGACAATTCGTGCCCTCAAGGAAATACTAGGAGATGATTATGATAGTAATAACATTTGATACGACTACAGATGCCATGATGATGGAGGCATTCGCTAAGGAAAATAAACTTGCTGGAAAGATTATCCCCCTACCAAATGAAATATCCGCAGGCTGTGGCCTTGCCTTTAAGCTAGAGGAGAAAGATTTAGAAAAAATTACAAAGACACTAGAGGAAAATTCAATCTCCTATGAGAAAATCCATAAGCTTGGAGTAGACAAATGAACTATGTAGGAATCGATATAGGATCAACTGCGAGCAAGGTATCTGTAATAGGAGATAGGAAGATGAACTTCGTAACCCCTACTGGCTGGTCATCTAAAGAAGTCGCAAATGATATCAAAAACAGGCTTCTCGAAAAAGGAGTCGACGTAGATAGCGATAAGACCAGGGTGACAGCGACAGGATATGGTAGGATAAGCGTCGATTTCGCTGACTTTGTAATAACAGAAATCACCTGCCACGCAAGAGGAGCGAGGGCCCTATCTGGCCTTGATGATCTTTCAGTCATAGATGTAGGAGGCCAGGATACCAAGGCTATCCTCATAGAAGATAAACTAGTATCTGAATTTCAAATGAATGATAAGTGCTCAGCGGGTACGGGCAAATTTATCGAAGTCATGGCCAATAAGCTCGGCCTAACAATTAATGAACTCTTTGACCTAGCCCAGAAAGGAGAGGCCATCTCCATATCGTCAATGTGTACGGTCTTTGCAGAAACAGAAATCACCTCCTATGTGGGAGAAGGAAGAAAGAAAGAGGACATAGCGGCAGGAATCGTAAACTCAGTCGCTCAGAAAGTAAGCCAGATGTATAACAAGATTGGAGATAGTGACAAAGTAATCCTTACAGGCGGCTTAAGCAATGTATCTTACTTTGCCGAAATCTTATCCAAAACAATCGGATGCCAAGTTATAAATCTAAAGAACGGACAATTTGCAGGCTCAATCGGAGGAGCCTATCTATCGAAGGAGAAGAAAAAAAGATGACAGATCTAATTAAAGACTTACCAGAAATATTTGAAGAGTTCGCCGATGCAAGGAAAAATGCCTTCCTAAGTGTAAAGGACCTAAAGGATAAAAACATTCCCCTAGTAGGAGCCTATTGTACATATTTTCCTGAAGAAGTAGCCTGGGCTGCGGGAGCAAGCACGGTTGGCCTATGCTCAACAAGCGATGAAACCATGGCGGAAGCAGAAAAGGACCTCCCAGCCAATCTCTGTCCCCTTATCAAATCATCCTACGGCTTTGCCAAAACCGACAAATGCCCATTTTTCTATTTCTCAGATGTCATAGTAGGAGAGACAACCTGCGATGGGAAGAAGAAAATGTACGAATTGATGGATGAAATAAAGCCTGTCTACATGATGAACCTACCAAATAGGCAAGACGAAAAGGCCAAAAGATACTGGGCGGGAGAAGTAGAAGAATTCAAAGAATATATGGAAGAAAAATTTGAAACAGAAATTACAGAAGAAAAGTTAAGAAAAGCAGTAAAGCTTGGAAATGACATAAGAGATGCCCAAAAAAACATAGCCCAAACTATGAAACTTGACCCAACACCAATGTCAGGCCTTGACCTCTTTCATGTAACTTATGGTAGCCAATTTAATATGGACAAGGAGAAGATTCCAGGAGAGATCAACGCCCTTGCCAAAAGAATAATCGACGAATACGATCCAGATGAGAGAGAGAAAAAGCCAAGGATAGTAGTAACAGGCTGCCCTATGGGAGGAGCTACAGAAAAGGTAATTAAGGCTATAGAAGATAACGGCGGCGTTATAGTAAGTTTTGAAAACTGCTCCGGTGAGAAAAACTTCGATAGAAATGTAGATCTCGACCAAGAGGACATAGTAAAGGCCCTAGCAGATAGATATATAGACATAGGTTGCTCTGTAATGAGCCCAGATACCAATAGATTTGAGCTTCTAGGAAGACTAATCGACGAATACCAGGCAGACGGAGTAGTAGAAATGGATCTTGTAGCCTGCCATACCTACAATGTAGAAAGAGAAAAAATCAAAAGATTCGTCCAAGAAGAGAAAAAAATCCCATACACCTACGTAGAAACCGACTTCGGCCAAGCAGACATAGGCCAACTAAACACAAGAATGGCCGCCTTTATTGAGATGCTTTAGGGGATATTTTTTGATTGACTATTACCTTAAAGATAATATAATGATATTACCTTAAAGGTAATTTGGTTTCGGAGTTTAAGATTTGATAATAAATTATTCTAATAGAAAACTGATGAAAGAATGCACTAATATTAAGATAGCGAGAAAGCATTATGGTGAGAAAATAGCTTTAAGACTTCTTAAGGCAATAAATTTTATAGAATCTTCATCTAATTTGAAAGCGTTGATTAACAACAGAATTTATAATTTTCATAAACTCTCAGGTGATAGAAAAAATCAGTATGCTATAGATATAGGTAGTAGGAGAGATGGCTACCGACTAATACTTGAGTTTGATCAAGATGATGTATTTGTAAAAGCTGTTGAGATTGACGAACTTACAATTAAAGAAATGGGGAATCATTATGAGTAACTTTACAGAATATAAAAATTTAATAGCTTTTCATCCGGGATCTTATGTAGAAGATATAGTTGCTGATTTGAATATAAGTCAAAAAGAATTCGCTAGTCGTCTTGGTGTCTCTGCAAAAACTATTAGTACTTTGATAAATGCTGAATCTAATTTATCTACTGATTTAGCCTTGAAATTGGAGAAGCTAACAGGAATAGATTATCAAACTTGGATAAATCTTCAAAACAACTACGACAAAAAAAAGTTAGAAATTGAAAACGAAAAAATAAAAGATGAAGATATAGTTCTTGATAAGATTGATTTTAAATATTTTAAGAAAAATGGATTAGTAGAAGATAGGAAGTATAAAAGATCTGAGAAAAAAGACAGCTTATACTCTACCTTATACATTAGTAGTTTGACTTATCTATCAGCTTTCAATCCATTAGTAAGCTATAGAAATAACGATATTGATAATTTGAAGTCGGTTGTAAACTCTAACATAATGCTTTGTCTTGCTGAAAACATTGCTAGAAATATGTCGCAAAAAAAGCTTGATATAAGTAAGTTAAATGATTACTTGACTGAAATAAAGGCTATGAATTTAGAAAACTATGAAGACTTTATGCCAAGACTTAAACAATTACTCATGGAATGTGGAATTGTGCTTGTTACTTTGCCGCACTTATCAGGATCAGGACTTAATGGAGCATGCAAGATATTTAAAAATGGTTCCGTGTTGCTTTTAATGACTGATAAAAATAAGAGGGCCGATATATTTTGGTTCTCATTAATGCATGAGTTAGGTCATATAATTAATAAAGACTTTTATACAGATCTTTATGATATAGAAACCTATAAGAAAAAAGAAAAAATAGCAGATAAGTTTTCTGAAGAATTCTTCTTAAGTGAAAGCGAGTATGAGGAGTTTAAAATTGCGGGAGATTACTCCTATGGATCTTTAGTCGAATTTGCGAAAAGAAAGTCAATAATGCCAAGTATTTTAATTGGTAGGTTAAAAAATGATAAGCTGATAGAACAAAATAAATTAAATGACTTAAACAAATATTATAAATTTTCAATTGATATAAACAAATAAATATATTAAA
Source organism: Anaerococcus marasmi (assembly GCF_900290195.1). Taxonomy (GTDB): domain Bacteria; phylum Bacillota; class Clostridia; order Tissierellales; family Peptoniphilaceae; genus Anaerococcus; species Anaerococcus marasmi. The sequence goes on from NZ_OLMF01000004.1 coordinate 1,853,619, forward strand.
CATTTAAGCCTCACTAACTAGTACCTAGTGAGGCTTTTGAGCTTTTATGGAACAAATATTTAAATGTACTTACTAAGTAAATCATTGATGTAAAATAAAGTTAAATGCGAAGGAGGTAGACGTGGAAAATAATACTAAGAAACTTTCTTACTGGCTTTCTTTAGGAGCCTTGTTTGGGATGATTTTTGGAGGACTTTTTGATAAACTTGCTCTAGGAATTTGCCTGGGGTCTGTTTTTGGAATTTTGTTGGGCTTATCTAATAGCAAAGGGGGAAAATAATTTATCTTCCTCCTACCAATAAGCCTGTTAAATAGTACATTAATAGAAGGAGGAAGTATGAATTTTTTGGAAAATATTATTACGTCTTTGATGTTGATTAGGGTGACGGATATTATTGATATTGCAATTGTTGCCTTTGTTATTTATAAACTTTTCTCACTTCTAAGAAACACCAGGGCCGAACAGGTGCTTAAGGGGCTAATTTTTGTTTTGTTTTTCGCATCTATTGCGGATATGTTAAATCTTAATACAGTCTCTTGGGTGATGAATCAATTCTTGACAGTTGCTTTAGTCTTTATCATAGTTGTCTTTCAGCCAGAGCTTAGGAGTGCTCTTGAAAGGCTCGGTAGAGGTAGGAGTTTGTTTTCTAGTGAGAAGATCCAGAGGGATGAGAGAAGTATAGATGAGCTAGTTTCTGCTATGAGCTCTCTTTCTAGACAAAAGATCGGAGCCCTCGTGGTTTTGGAAAGGGAGGTTGGTCTGTCTGATATTATAGAAAGTGGGACCAAGCTTGATAGTGATATCTCTTCAGAGCTTCTTATCAATATCTTTATTCCCAACACTCCTCTTCACGATGGAGCTGTGATTATTAGGAAAAACACCATTGCTGCTGCAGCATGTTATTTGCCTTTGTCTTCTTCAAATACTATAGCCAAGGAGCTTGGTACAAGGCATAGGGCTGCTATTGGAATTTCTGAAAAGAGCGATTGTCTTGTGGTAATTGTATCAGAAGAGACGGGAAGTATTTCTGTGGCAGAAAATGGCAAGATCAATAGGTATTTTGATGAAGAAAGTCTAAGGATAAGGCTAAAAAATGAGCTTGTAAATACTGATAGTGCAAGCGAGGTATTGAAGAAAGAGAAGAAGGGAGAGGGAAATGAAAAAGAAAAATGATGTGCAATTGATAGTCCTATCTGTTATCCTTGCTATTGTCATGTGGGCCTTTGTAGTTACTTCGACCAACCCTTCTGTGAATAGAACTTTTAGAAATGTACCTATCCTCGTCCAAAACAAGGACGCCCTAGAAGCTAGAGGCTATACGATTATTGGCCTCGATGAGACAAGTAATGTCAATATCAGAGTTGAAGGCACTAGGGATAGGATTGTTGGAACTAAGCAAAACGACATCCAAGCAAGTATTGATGTCAAAGATGTGAAGGAAGGTATCCAATCCGTTGGGGTCAAGGTAGATACACCAAGCGGGGTTGGGATTTCCATGGTAGATCCTCCTTCAATAAATATCAATGTTCAAAAAAAGGTGGAAAAGGCCCTACCTATCAATATTGTGATAAAGGATAGCCTCAAGGACGGAAGATCTGTGGAAATTAACGAACAATCAATTAAGGAAGTTACAGTAAAGGGACCTGTATCTGCTATCAATCAAATCGATAGGGTTGAGGTAAATATCGACGAAGAAAGCTATCTAGATGGCAAAATCCACAATCTCGATATTCATATTTTGGATAAGGATGGTAAGGAAGTCACTGGCATCGAGAAGTCTAACGATGATATAAATATTTCCTTTAGGGCAGAGGAGACTAAAAGAGTTCCCATAAAAATGAGTTATTATGGTGAGCCAGCTTCTGGCTTCGAGATTAAAAATATAAGTCTATCTCAGAAGGAATGTGTCATAAAGGGAGATAGCGAGTCTCTTAAGTCAGTCGATCAAATCGAAACTTATCCAGTAAATGTAACTGAGATTAAATCTGAGAAAGACGGTGAAATTAAGCTTAATATTCCAGATGGGGTAAGTCTCTATGATGGGAAGGATCCTGTATCCTACAAGATAGAAGTAGATAAAAAAGAGAAGTGATGAGACTTAATACAAAGATAAATTACGAAAATATAATAGATAGATTGAATGAGGCTGGCTTTAAATCTTTTCCTGTGGGAGGAGCTGTTAGAGACAGCCTTCTTTCTAGGGAAGTTTCTGACATAGATATCACAACTGATGCAAGGCCAGGAGAGATCGAGGAAGTCTTTAGGGACTTTAAGCTAATCGATATAGGAAAGAGATTTGGAACTATCAAGGTCATAGTAAAAGGTGAAGCATTTGAGATTACGACTTTTAGGAAGGAAAGTGCCTACAGGGACGGGAGACACCCTACAGAAGTTAGCTTTTCTGATAATTTGATAGATGATTTAGAAAGAAGAGACTTTACAATAAATGCTATAGCCTTTGATAAGGGAGAGATTATAGATCCCTTTGGGGGTCGTGAGGACCTTTCAAGAAAGGTCATAAGGGCTGTAGGAAATCCTAGAGAAAGAATTGATGAAGATCTCTTAAGATGCCTTAGGGCGGTACGCTTTGCCAATCGCTTGGGCTTTACTATAGAAGAATCCTTGAAGGAAGCTATTAGAGAAAATGCAGGAAAAATCAATTTACTATCAAAGGAGAGGATAGCCAGTGAATTAAGTGAAATCCTTACTTCAGCTACTCCTTCCAGGGGTATAAGGCTTATGGATGAAGTAGGTCTCTTAGCTGAAATTTTCCCTGAAGTAAAAAGAACAATAGGCTTTGACCAACATTCAAGTTATCACGCAGATGATGTCTACGATCATAGCCTTAAGGTTCTTGATAGAAGCTATCCAGATCTTACAATAAGGTTTGCAGCCCTCTATCATGATGTAGGCAAGGTCGATACATTTTTCTTAGATGAAAGAGGAGAGGGGAGATTCTTCGGCCATCAAAATCTTTCTGAGGAGATGTTAAGGAAAAGGCTTAAGGAGCTAAAGTTTTCCAATAAATTCATAAGTGATGCGACAAGCCTTGTCAAAAGACATATGGACTGTTCAAATACTTACACGAAAAAGTCCATCAGAAAGCTTCTAAGAAGAATAGGTGAAGAAAATCTTAGACGCTTATTCGACCTACAAAGGGCGGATATCCTTTCAACCAAGCATCCTGATCCCAGTAATATAGACCTTGGAGAAAAGCTCCTTGCTGAGGTCTTGGCAGATGATATACCGAAGAAAAGATCAGATCTTGCCATTGATGGCAATGATCTAATAAGGATGGGCTATCCTCAAGGAAAGATTATAGGAGATCTTCTAAGAATAATAGAAGAAGAAATACTAGAAGAAAATTTAAAAAATAATAAAAAAGCAATCGAAGACTTTTTGACTAGAATGGGTGAAAACCTTGATAGCTTGACAAAGAAGTAGTATATTATTTCAATGAGTAAGAACACCAGGAGGAAAAAATGACAGAATTAAAATCACACGAAAATAACATAGCAAAATTCGAATTCAACGTGCCTTATGATGAGTTCAAAAAGGCAACTGACACTGTATATAAAAGAAACAAATCTAGATATAGGGTAGATGGCTTCAGACCTGGTCACGTTTCTAGAAAAGTACTTGAAAAAATGTACGGACCAGAAATCTTCTACGATGAAGCAATCCAAATAGTTTTCCCTAAACCATATGAAGAAGCTGTAGAAGAACTTGATCTTGAAGTAATCGACCAACCATCTGTAGACCTTGATGATATCGAAAAAGGAAAAGATATCACATTCAAGGTTGAAGTTGAAACAAAACCACACCCAGAACTAGGAGACTATTCAGAATTAATCGTTGAAGAGGTATCTAGTGAAGTAACAGATGAAGATGTTGAAGCAGAACTTAAAAAACAACAAGATGAAAATGCAAGACTTGTTCCAGTTGAAGACGATGAAGCAAAAGAAGGCGATACAGTAAATATCGACTTTGATGGTTTCCTTGATGGAGAAAGATTCGAAGGCGGTAAGGCAGAAAATTACGACCTAGTTCTTGGATCAAATACCTTTATCGAAGGTTTTGAAGGACAAGTAGCAGGCCACAAAGTTGGAGATAAGTTCGATGTTAATGTAACCTTCCCAGAAGATTACCAAGCTAAAGAATTCCAAGGAAAAGATGCAAAGTTCGAAGTTGAAATCAACTCAATTACCAGAAAAGAACTTCCAGAACTAGACGATGAGTTCGCAAAAGACATCTCAGAATTTGATACGCTTGATGAATTAAAAAACAGCCTAAGAGAAAAACTTGCTGAAGATAAGAAAGATTACGCTAAAAACCTAATCCAAAACCAAGCTATCGAAGCTCTAGTAAACAAGTCTGAAGTAAGCGCACCAAGACCAATGGTTGATGCTGAAATCGACTACGAACTACAAAACCTAGACCAAAGACTTCAACAAATGGGTATGACCCTAGCTCAATATATCGAGATGACAAAGATGGATATCAACGAAATCCGCGACCAATACAGAGCTCAAGCAGAAGCTAGAGTTAAGGCAAATCTCGTTATAGATGAAGTTGCTCTTAAAGAAGGCATTGAAATTACAGAAGAAGAAAAAGAAAACGAAATCAAAGAAGCAGCAGAAAATTATGGAGTAGATGATCTTGAGAAATTCAAAGAGCTTTTCGCTAAAAACATCTCTGATAAGACTCTAGAAGAAAATATCATGAGAAGAAAAGCAGTTGAACTTCTTACAGAAAATGCTAAAGCTCTTCCTCACGAAGAATACCACAAGGCAGTTGGTGAAGCAAACCACGACCACGAGGAAGGCGAAGATAAATAAGCTCCATTTAGATAAGGAGATAAAATGATTTCTAAAAATTATTTAGTACCAACAGTTGTAGAACAAACAAATAGAGGCGAGAGAGCCTATGATATATATTCAAGACTTCTAAAAGATAGGATAATCTTCCTATCAGGTGAAGTTCGTGATGAAATTTCAGATATAATCATAGCCCAATTGCTCTTCTTAGAAAGCGAAGACCCTGACAAGGACATCCAATTTTACATCAACTCTCCTGGTGGAGTTGTAACAAGTGGACTTGCCATATACGATACAATGAACTACATCAAACCAGATGTATCCACAATTTGTATAGGACAAGCTGCGTCAATGGCGGCAGTCCTTTTATCATCAGGAGCTAAGGGAAAGAGATACTCCCTTCCTAGCTCAAATATCATGATTCATCAACCTTCTGGTGGGGCCCAAGGTCAAGCTAGCGATATTGTGATACAAGCTGAGCAAATAATTAAGATAAAAGAAAGACTAAACAAAATCCTTTCTGATAATACAGGACAAAGTCTAAAGAAGATAGAAAAAGATACCGATAGGGACTTTGCTATGACAGCAGCTGAAGCGAAAGAGTACGGTCTTATCGATAAAGTAATTGAAAGTAAGTAGGAATAAATGTCTGATTACGAACAAAAAGAAATAAGATGTTCTTTTTGTGGCAAGGATAGCTCACAAGTTAAAAGAATTATAGCTGGTCCTAATGCTTATATTTGTAACGAATGTGTCGACTTATGTCACGAGATTATAGCCCAAGAGACTAATTCGGCCTCTGAGTTTTCGGCTGATATCGACCTATCGACACCAAAAGAGATCAAGGACTTCCTTGACTCTTATGTTATAGGTCAAGATGATGCCAAAAAGACCCTTTCCGTTGCAGTATATAACCACTACAAAAGAATTAATAGCAATGAAGAAGATAGCGACATAGAGCTACAAAAATCAAATATATTAATGCTAGGACCAACTGGTTCAGGAAAGACCCTCCTTGCCCAAACCCTTGCTCGCAAGCTAAATGTACCTTTTGCTATAGCAGATGCGACAAGCCTTACAGAGGCAGGTTATGTAGGTGAGGATGTGGAAAATATTATCCTAAAACTCGTCCAAGCCGCAGATTACGATATAGACATAGCAGAACGTGGAATTATCTATGTAGATGAGATAGATAAGATCACAAGAAAAAGTGAAAATCCATCTATAACCCGAGATGTATCAGGTGAAGGAGTCCAACAAGCCCTTCTTAAGCTAATCGAGGGAACAGAAGCGAATGTCCCTCCTCAAGGAGGAAGGAAGCATCCTAGCCAAGAGTATATCCAGGTTGATACGACAAATATCCTCTTTATCCTAGGAGGAGCCTTCGATGGAATTGAAGATATTATAAATAGGAGACTATCTGAAAAGACCATAGGCTTTGGGGCAAGTGTTACGAAAAATGCTAGTGCTAGCCTTAAGGAAGTTAATACAGAAGACCTCCTTAAGTACGGGCTCATTCCAGAATTTATAGGAAGGGTGCCTATAGTTGTAAGCCTTGATGCTCTTGAAGTTGACTCTTTAGTCAAAATCCTAAAGGAGCCAAAAAACTCCTTCGTAAGACAATACCAAAAGCTCTTCGAGCTAGATGGTGTTAAGCTTACATTTGAGGATGAGGCATTGGAAAAGATTGCCGAAAAGGCCTACAATCAAAAAACTGGTGCCAGAGGACTAAGGACCATAATGGAAAATCTCCTCCTAGATCTCATGTTTGAAATTCCTTCAATAGATAATCTAGAAGAAGTGATTGTCACAAAAGAGTCTATAGATGATAAGGAAAAATTAGTTTATAAGAAAAGATAGAAAGATGGGGTTGTTGCCGAATGAACAATCGTCCAGATATCATTAACGAATCTCTATTAATTTAAGATTATGTTTAATGAATGACGATAGTATTCATAAATTTGCAACAGCCCCATTTTATAGCGAGGTAAAAGATGACAGATGTTTATGAAAAAGTTAATAATAAATATCCTCTTATAGCCCTAAGGGGCTACTGGCCAATGCCAACCACCTTCCTAAGTTTCGATGCCAAAAGAAGTATTTCGGTAAATGCAGTTGAAGATGCAAGGCTTAGAAATACCAATCTATTTTTGGTAAACCAAAAGGATGTCTTCGATGACAATCCCAAAAAGGAAGGCCTCTACGAATTTGGTATAGTTGCAAGCATAAAAGATACCTTCGAGCTTCCAAATGGTGTGACAAGAGTCTTTGTAGATCCAATAGGAGTGGCAAGACTTGATGATCTAGAGGTATCTGAAGGCTTTCTAAAAGCTAATGTATGCGAATACCACTACAAGGAAGAAGAGGAAAAAGATAAGGAAAATCTCCTATCACTAAAGAAGATCTTGATAGATGACTTCAAGGAATATATCAGCCTTGATAACAATGCTCTTGATGAAATAGCCTATAGTTTGATAGAGATTGACAACTTCCACAGGTTAGTTGATGTGATAACCTTCCACCTAGAGCTTGCTCCAAAAGAGTATTACCAAATACTCGAGACTATCGACACAGAAAAGAGGATGCTTGCTCTCCACGAGATACTAAGTAAGGAAATTAGCCTTAAGAAGCTATCCAAGGAGATAGAAAAACAGGTTCAAGATAATATCAACAAGAGCCAAAAGGACTATTATCTAAGAGAGAAGATGGAAGTCCTAAAGAAAGAAATCAACGAAAATAACGGAGAGGCCAAGTCTGAGGCTGACTATTATAGGAAAAAAATAAAGGCTATTAAGCTTGATAAGGAAAGCAAGAAGTCACTAGAAAAGGATATCGAAAGAATCGACTCCCTACCAGAGATGAGCCCTGACTATGGAGTTTTGTCTGCCTATCTTGACTTTGTGGTATCCCTTCCTTGGAATAAGCTAAGCAAGGATGTAATAGACATCAATAGGGCAGAGAAAATCCTAGACGAAGACCACTACGGCCTAAGAGATGTAAAGGAAAGAATCCTAGAATCTATCGCAGTTCGACAAAAAAATAAGAACTCAAAGGGATCTGTTATTTGCCTAGTAGGACCTCCTGGTGTGGGAAAGACTTCTATAGCTAAATCCATAGCCCGAGCCCTTGATAGGAAGTTTGTCTCTATGAGGCTTGGTGGAGTAACCGATGAATCAGAAATCAGAGGTCATAGGAGAACTTATGTAGGAGCTATGGCAGGAAGGGTTCTTGCAAATATCGACAGGATCAATGTCAAAAACCCAGTCTTTCTCCTAGATGAGATCGACAAATTAGGATCAGATTTTAGGGGAGACCCATCAAGTGCCCTCCTGGAAGTCCTAGACCCAGAACAAAACGATAAGTTTATCGATAGATACCTAGATATACCTTTCGACCTATCAGATGTCTTCTTCATCACAACGGCAAACGACATGAATGAAATTCCTGATGCCCTCTACGACAGACTAGAAGTAATAGAGCTATCAGGCTATACAATAAGCGAGAAGGAATCTATAGCTAAGAAATATTTAGTAGCGAAAGAAATGGAAAACAATGGACTTAAGGAAGATGAAATTACTATATCAGATTCAGTAATTGAAAAAATCATCAAAAACTACACTAGAGAAGCAGGGGTCAGAGAACTTGAAAGACTTATTGCCAAGATTTGTAGAAGAGCAGTCAAAGAAATCCTTGCAGGCAAAGATAAGGTTCGTGTTACGATGCAAAACTACACGAAATACCTAGGCAGGGAGAGATTCCTCGACGATGCTATAGAAAAAGAAGACCAAGTAGGCCTTGTAAATGGACTCGCTTGGACCTCTGTTGGAGGCACTATGCTATCTGTTGAGGCAAATGTCATGGAAGGTAAGGGCAATGTAGAAATGACAGGATCCTTAGGAGATGTAATGAAAGAATCCGGCCAAGTAGCCATGGCCTATATTAGATCAAAGCAAAGTGAACTTGGAATCCGTGGGAAGTTCTACGAAAATAAGGACATCCACGTCCACTTTCCAGAAGGAGCAACACCAAAAGACGGTCCTTCTGCAGGAATTACTATGACCACTGCAATGGTATCAGCCCTTACTGGCAAGAAAGTAAGAAGCGATATAGCTATGACTGGAGAAGTTACAATCCGTGGTAATGTCCTCCCAATAGGAGGCCTTAAGGAAAAGGCTCTAGCAGCCTATTCTTACGGAATCAAAAACGTCATAATTCCAAAAGAAAATGAAAGAGATACAGAAGATATTCCAAAGGAGATTAGAGATAAGATTAACTTCATCACCGTCTCCAAGGTATCTGAAGTCATAGAAAAGGCCCTAGTATGAAGATAAAAAATATTGAACTAGAACAAGTTGCAGGCTTTAGAGAACAATGGCCAAGGGAAGACCTTCCAGAGCTTGCCTTTGTAGGTAGAAGTAACGTAGGTAAGAGCTCCTTTATCAATTCCTTACTAGGCAGAAAAAAGCTTGCCAAGACTTCCTCTGTTCCAGGCAAGACTAGGACGATCAACTTCTATAGGATAAATGATAAGTTTAGGCTAGTAGACTTACCTGGCTACGGCTATGCCAAGGTCAGCAAGAAGGAGAAGGCCAAGTGGGATAAGCTAATTAATGAATACCTCCACCAAAGAGAAGCCCTAAGAGAAGTCTTCCTCCTAGTTGATATCAGACACGAGCCAACTAGCCTAGACAAGCAGATGTATGATTGGATAAGAGAAACTGGCTTTACAGGCTTTGTAATAGCAACCAAGTTTGACAAGATTAAGAAAAGCCAGACCCAAAAACATATCAATCAAATCATGAAAAAACTAGAGATCGACGACGAAGGCCTAATATTTGCCTACTCTTCAGAGACTAAACACAACAAGGATGTCCTAGAAGAACAAGTCGATGTGATAATTAATTATTAAAGTCTAACCCCAAAGTCTAGACATAAGGTGACCCCAAAAAGTTGGACCTAATACCAGGACTGGTAGTTTACTAGTTCTGGTATTAGTTTATTACTTTCCACCCCTAGGGGTGGATTTTTTAAGCCGCATTCTTTTCTCTATATTCCACCGGACTTAAATATCCTAACTTTTCTTTTATTCTGTATTTATTGTAATATTCGATATATTCTTCTAATTTTTCTTTTAAGTCTTCATATGAATAGAATTTATTTCCATAGTATATTTCTTGTTTTAATATCCCAAAGAAGTTTTCCATTGGTGAGTTATCTAGACAGTTTCCTTTTCTTGACATTGACTGGATTATTCCTTCATCGTCTAGTCTTGATGTGTATTGTTTTACTTGATAGGCCCATCCTTGGTCTGAATGAAATATTCTATTACTCTTGTTCACACTTGTTATTTCTATTGCTTCATCTAAAGCTTTTAGTATTGGTTCTAGTGTCGGTTTTTTTGATATTTCATAGCTTATGATTTCACTATTGTACATATCTAGATATGGGTTTAGGTAAAGTTTTTTTACTTGGTAATTTCCTTTTTTGTCTTTTTCTAAGTATTTAAATTCTGTTGTGTCTGTTGTTATTTGTGTATATGGTATTTCTCATTTGAATTTTCTATTTATTTCATTATCGGCAATTTTACCTATTGTTCCTTTGTATGAGGAATATTTTCTTGTTTTCCTTGAGAAGTTTGTTACTTGAAGTTTTAATTTTTGTATTAGTTTTTGTACTTTCTTCTTGTTTATTAGTAGCCATTGTCTTCTCAATATACCTGTGATTCTTCTATATCCATAGTTTGGATTGTTTTTTCTAATTTCTATTATTTTCCTCTCTAGATGCTCATCCTTATTTGGTCTGTCTAAGCGTTTTTGCCAATACATGTAGGTTGATTTTGGCATTTTGAAATATTCTAACAAGTCTTTTAGTTTAAATTTATCTCTTAGTGATTTAATGATCTTAGATATTCGTCTATTTCTGATTCTGTCATTTGAGAGAATTGAATCTTTTTTTTTAGAATTTCTACTTCCATTTGAAGGTGGTAATTTTCTTCTCTTAGTTTTTCTATTTCACTTATATCTTCTTTAATTTCAGTTTTTTTAATAGGTTTCTTCTTACCATCTCTTTCCATTTTTGAAGGCCTCCCTCTCTTTTTAGGTTTTAGTCCTTCAATTCCTTCTTCTCTAAATTCTTTTACCCATCTAACTATTATGCTTGGGTTATTGATTTTCATTTCATTAGCGATGCTTTGATAGGATATTTCTCCAGTTAAGTACAATTTTACTACTTTTAATTTAAACTCTAAAGAGTAACTATTATTCCTTCTTGATACTTTTAGTTCATCATAACCTTGAGATTCGTAAGCATTAACCCACACTCTAATAGTTTTCTTATCTCGGATACTATATTTTTTAGCTAATTCATTGTAGCTTATCTTACTTTCAAGATATTCTTTTACTAATTTATATTTAAATTCTAGTCAAGTCCATAATATTGTGTAAATTAAACTAGCACAATATTTACTATTTCATTCTAATATATATTTTAGAAGATGTTATCCAATCCTCATTGATATCAATGAGGATTGCGCCTATTAGACGCATGGCTGAATCTTCATTAGGAAATATTCTAACGACTTTTTCTCGCCTTCTAACTTCTTGATTTAATCTTTCTAAGCAATTTGTTGACCTAAGTCTGCTATGAATTACATCATTAGCTAGATATGCAAAAGCATCTTCAAATCCTTCATCTAAGGTGTTTAAGGAGTTTTGAAATTTCTTTTCGGTTTCATATTTTAAGAATATTTCATCTTTCATTTTTCTTGCCAAGTTTATATCTTGGATTTTAAACAGTGTTTTGATATCAGTTCTAAATTCTTCAGTGTTTTTCTTTGGTGCCTTTGATAGGATGTTTCTTAGAAAGTGTACCTGACATCTTTGCCATATTACATTTACGAATGTTTCTTTTATTGCTTTTACTAGTCCTTTGTGAGCATCTGATATTACCATTTTGAGTCCAGATAGTCCTCTAGATTTTAAATATTCAAAGAAGTTTGACCAGGAGTATTCACTCTCGCTAGAGCTTAGGTCTAAGCCTATGATTTCTCTATTTCCTTTTTCATTTATTCCTATTGCAATATGACAAGCCTTTGATACTACACGATTGTTTTCCCTTACTTTTATATATACAACATCCACAATTAGATAAGGATATTTTATCGTACTTAGGTCGCTATTTCTCCGTAGTTTTACTTCTTCGTCAAGTTCTTTAGTTAGGGATGATACAAAGGATTTAGAATATGTTTTTCCGCACATATTTTCTATTACCTTGGATACTTTTCTTGTTGATACTCCTTGAACATACATTTCTAGCATTGTTGTAAGTAGAGCTTTTTCATTTCTTTGGTAGCTTTCAAAAACTTCTGTCGAGAATTTACCGTCTCTTGTTCTAGGAACTCTTAGAGTTAAAGTCCCTATCTTTGTTGTGTAGTCACGTTCGTAGTATCCGTTGCGGTAAGTGCTCCTATTAGGATCCCTTTGATAGGCTTTATTTTCTAAGTATTCATCTCTTTCTTTTTCCATTAGCTCATTAAAAACTTTTGTTAAGATAGATCTAGCAATTTCATTGTCTACAGATTTATTAATTAAATTTTGTATTTCTTCTTGATTAATTGTAAAGTGTAATTGGGTCATTTGTTTCTCCTAGTTGGTTTTTGTCGTTGAAAACATTGTACTAGTTTAGGTTCCAAATGACCTTTTCTTTTTACACAATTATACGGACTCTATCTAAATTCTGTACTATATTTTGTCATTAAAACCGACCTTAACTGGCCGATTTTTAATTTCTTATTTTGAAGACAAGGTAAATTCTTCGATTTTTTCATAGTTACCATTTGTTAGTTTGCCGGAGGATTCATTTAATTTTGCTCCTAATAGGGTAAATTCTATTTCTCTACCATCTTTTATTTCATCTAGACTTAGGTCTGAGAATGTTGAATTGTAGATGAAGGTTGCCACTCCATCAGAGACTGTTCTTAGGTCTAAGGAGACTTCTTTGCCTTCTTGGTCAACACCTTTGATTTGATAATCATAGTTTGAATCTAATCCTTCAATTACAGCGGTCATAGCTATTGGATTTACCTTCATCATTCTAATGTTTGCACCATTTTCTAGTTTATAGTTTTCTGCAAGTATTTTATTGTCTTTGTTTACTATATTTGAGCTTGCTTTGATTGATACAATTTCATTTGAAGTGCCACTTCCAATATAAAGGTCAATATTTGCATCTTCTAGTTCTGGGAAAGTCTTTTCGAATGTTGTCATGTATTCAGAAACAAAGGCCTTGCCGTCATCTGACATGCCTGTTGATCCGCTTTGCCCCCATGCCTTGTAGGTCTCACCGTTTATTACTACTTTATAGATATTTGTGGTATTAGAAACGTCTTCCTCAAGGCTTCTTCCTTTTGGATCTCTGAGTATTGTTGAATAGATCTTGTCATCTTCGATTACAAGATTTTCGAGAATAATAGATTCATCACCTATTTCTATTGGCTTATGAAGTTCTGTTACATACTTATAGGATTCTGGGCTTGCTCCGATTGTTTCCATCATAGATACTTTAAGGTCTGTGAAAGTCTTAGAAACACCTGCCCTTACAGGAGGCATTGTTAGTCCTGCTGCAAGGAGGAGAGCGGCTGCTACTGCTATATATTTTTTCTTAGAATTTTTCTTGTAGGATTTTGCTGTCATATATAATTTCTCTCTTTCTATATCATCGAGCTTAAATTCGCTAGTTTCAAAGTCTAGGTCATTTATCTTATCATAAACATTTTTCATTTTCTATATCCTTTCTAATTTTTTTCTTGCCTCGGGATACTCTGTTATAAAGCCCAGCCTTTGATATGTCGTAGATTTTGGCAAGGTCATCATAGGAGTAGCCTTCTATAAATAATTTACTAAAAATTTCTCGGTCTTTTTCGTCTAGGATCTTTAGAATTTCATCTGTTTCGTCTAAGTTAATCCCACTTTCATCTTCTAAATAGTTTTCTACTTCATCAAAATCCACACTTTTGTGTCTGATTTCTTTTCTTAGGGCGTCGATTGCCTTATATCTTGCAACACCTGCGCACCAGTTTTTAAAGCTTGATCTTTTAGGGTCAAAGGAATCTATATTATCCCAAACTGCAAGGATGCTGTCATTTAGGACTTCCATCCTTATATTTTCGTTAAAGGTTAATACCTTATAAATAGATGCTTTCATAACTGGGCCATAGGTGTCGATAAAAATCGTTAAGGCTTTTTCATTTCTTTTTTTCATGCCCTTTATTATTTTTTCTTCACGCATCTTATCCTCCTTCACCTATATATTCGTAACAAGATCTTGTTTTCTATCAAAAATTATATTATTTTTCTAATAATAATTATTCACCAAATTCTATTAAAATCTACTTTTTACTGAATATTTGATATAAAGCATAAGTATTTATAGAAAATACTTTAACCCGCTATTTTAAGGACTTGCAAACATTATCATAATTTGTTATCATTTATAAGCAGTATTAAAAAGGGAGGATATATGAAGAAGAATAAAATTTTGCCAATTCTTTTATCAGCAGCTATGCTTTTTACTGCATGTGGCAATAATACAGCTGATAATAAGGATGGAGCTAAGGAAGAAAATGCTAAAGTAGAAAGCGTTAAGACTACAAAAGCAGGACACAACGGAGACATAGAAGCTACAGTTAATTTCGATGGAGATAAGATAGCTTCAATTGATCTAGTACATAAGGAAACAGAAGGCTTAGGAGATGAAGCAGCTGATAAAATCGTAAAAGAAATTGTAGATAAACAATCTATAAATGTAGATACTGTTTCAGGAGCTACAGTTACTTCAACTGCCCTAATCGAAGCAGTAAAGGCTGCCATTGAAGAAAGTGGTCGTGATCTTAAGCTTTATGAAAAGGAAAGTGACGAAGCTAACAAGGAAACAGAAACTAAGGATTATGATGTAGTAGTTGTAGGTGGTGGTGGAGCAGGATTTGCTGCTGCAGTAACTGCCAAAGAAGCAGGTGCTAATGTCCTACTTCTTGAAAAACTTGGCCAAGTTGGTGGTAATACCCTAATTTCTGGTGGAGAATACGCAGCTCCAGTTAACGAACTTCAAGAAAAAGAAGGAATCGAAGATAGCAAAGAACTATTCGCCAAAGACGTTGAAGAAGCAGGCGGAAATAAGGAGTTAATCGAAGTATTAGCTGATAAGGCAACAGATGGTGCCCACTGGCTAAGAGATGACATCGGAGTAGAATGGCTAGATAGTTTGATGTTCTTCGGTGGACACTCAGTTAAGAGATCTTACATTCCTAAAAACCACACAGGAAACGAATTAATTTCAAAATACAAGACAAAAGCAGAAGAGCTAGGAATCGACCTAATGACAAACACAGACGTTAAGGAAATTCTTACAAAAGACGGAGTAGTGTGCGGAGTTAGGGCAGAAGGAAGCGATAAAAACTACGAAATCAACGCTAAATCAGTAGTTCTTGCTACAGGTGGATTTGGTGCAAATGATGAGATGACTTATGAGAACGACCATGAAATCGACGAACATGTCCTATCAACTAACTCTCCAGGAGCAACAGGAGATGGTATCGTAATGGCACAAGCTCTTGGTGCAGATACTGTAGATATGGACAAGATCCAACTTTACCCAATATGTGACGTTGAAACAGGTAAGCTTCTATATGTTGGAGATACAAGACTAGTAGGTGGAGCACTTCTAGTAAACAAAGAAGGTAAGAGATTCGTAGAAGAGCTTGATACAAGACGTGCTATCTCAATGGCTATCAAAGATCAAACAGACTATGTAGGATACCTAATTTGGGATGAAAAATCAAACGAAAAAACTGGTACAATGAAATCTAACCCAGAAGAAGCTAAGAGCCTATTTGATAGAGGCCTTCTATACAAGGCTGACACAATAGAAGAGCTTGCAGACCACTTTGGTATCGACAAAGAAGCTTTAGTAGAAACAGTAAATACTTTCAACGAAAACTCTAAAAATGGAGAAGACCCAGAATTTAATCTAAGAATGCTAGGTTGGACAATCGATGAAGGTCCTTACTACATGCTAAAGGCAGCTCCAGCAGTTCACCACACAATGGGTGGTCTAGTAATAAACACTGACGCAGAAGTTCAAACAGAAGATGGCAAGTCTATCGAAGGACTTTACGCAGCAGGAGAAGTAACAGGTGGAATCCACGGCAAAAACAGGCTTGGTTCTGTAGCTATGGCTGACATCACAGTTTACGGAAGAATAGCAGGAGAAAATGCAGCAAAACACGCTGGAAAATAAGATAAGAATTAAGGAGTCAGAGAAATCTGGCTTCTTTTTTTGCTTTCTTTGGGTATAGATTAAGATGAAAAACGTGATAGACTTTTCTAAAGTTAAGATAAAGAAAGGATAAAATGTGAAGCTTGAAATATGTATAGATTCCTATGAATCTTTTATAAATGCGAAAGAAGCTGGTGCTAATAGAGTAGAAATATGCTCCGCCCTAGATCTTGATGGTATAAGTCCCTCTGTGGGACTTGTTAGTAAAATTGCAGGAGATAAAAATATAGAAAAAGTTGTCATGATTAGACCAAGGCCCTACGATTTTTCCTATAATGATGAGGAATTTGAGATGATGAAAGAAGAGATAAGGATCTACAAGGACTTCGATATAGATGGCTTTGTCTTTGGACTTCTCAAAAAGGATGGGAGGATTGATCTAGCTAGGACAAAAGAATTGGTTGAGCTTTCTAGGCCAAAGGAAGCTATATTCCACAGGGCCTTTGATTACTCCAAGGATGGGGAGGAAGTGATAGATGATTTGATAGAAATTGGGATCAAGAGAATCCTTACTTCAGGGAAAAGCCCCACAGCTATAGAAGGAATTGAGCTTTTATCAAGGATTAATCACAAATACAAGGACAGGATCGAAATTATGGCAGGATCTGGAATAAACTATTCAAATATCTACGAAATCTATAGGAAAAGTGGAATTGAAAACTTCCATATGTCGGCTAAAAACAAAAGAAAAACAGAGATGGTCTATCTTAAAGAATCGAAACTATATCAAGATATAGGCTTTAGTGATAGATCGCTTATAAGAAAAGCCAAAGAGACAATAGAGAAATTATCTTAAAATCAGCTTAAAAAAGTGGCCTAAAGATAAAAAAAATAAACTAAAAAGGAGCTTTCTGGCTCCTTTTTTAGCTTATTTTATTCTTCAACAAAAGTAATCTTGCCGTCTTCTAATTTTGCAATTCTTGCTAGGGAGTATACTTCTAGTCCCATTTCGTTCTCGATTACGCTACGACCTTCAGAGAAGGACTTTTCTATTACTATACCAAAGCCTACTGGGTTGGCGCCTGCTTGTCTTACTAGAGCAACCATTCCCTTGGCTGCTTGACCATTTGCCAAGAAGTCGTCTATCATGAGGACGTTTTCGTCTTCTTTGATGAAGTTTTTGGAAACTATAAGCTCATTTGTAACTTGTTTGGTGAAGGAGTATACGCTTGAATGATAAACATCATCTCCGGTTGTAAGGGATTGTTGTTTTCTTGCGAATACACACTTTACTCCAAGCTCTAGGGCTGTAGCAAGGGCTGGGGCTATACCTGATGATTCTACTGTTAGAACCTTATCTATCTTTTGATCTTTGAAATGCTCAGCAAATTCCTTGCCCATTTGTTGGATAAGCTTACAGTCTATTTGTTGGTTGAGGAAGGAGTCTACCTTTAGGATATTAGGTCCAATAACGATTCCTTCTTCTAATATTTTTTCTTCAAGTTCTTTCATGTTCACTCCTTATGTAGAATTTATACGCTTTTAATAATTATAGTGTTTTTAAGAAATTAGTCAAATTCAGATAAGTTAGAAGGGTTTTGAAGGAATATGATTGATTTTGAATGAAAATGATGATATAATATCAGCATGATAGTAGAAGAAAGACTCGATATGATATTGGATGTGCTTTTTAAGGAAAAGAAGATATCCAACAGATATTTAACTAAGAAGCTACATGTCAGTGAGTCAACCCTAAGACGCGACCTCGACATCTTGGAGGAAGCTGGAAAGATAAGGAGGGTCCACGGGGGAGCTGTATTAAATATAAAGACAGATGAGAGAAGTTTCACTGATAATGAGCAAAGCATGTTAGAAGAGAAGAAATCTATAGGAAGAAAGGCCGCAAAGTTAGTCACTGACAAGAGCTTGGTTTTCTTAGATGCTGGATCTACAACAAATATGATGATCGACTTTCTAGAAGCCAAGGATATAAGGATTGTGACAAATGGTCTAATGCATACCAGTAAACTAATTGAGAAAGGGTTCGATACGATAATTATCGGAGGAAGGCTTAAGGCAAAAACCAGGGTCACTACTGGGGTAATTGCTATGAATGAGCTTTGCGATTTTAATTTCGACCTAGCTTTTATTGGTGCAAATGGCTTTGATGATGAGTATTTCTATACCGCTGATATAAACGAGGCTCTTATAAAGAGAAAGGCGATTGAGCTTTCCAACAAGGCCTATATCCTAGCAGATTCTTCTAAGGACCAAGAGTTATATCATGCGAAGATTATAAAAAGAAGTGAAGTAGAACTGATTGAGGAGGACAGATGATTTATACATTAACAACGAATCCATCAATAGATTATATAATGAGGATAGAGGACTTTGCCCACGGAGCTACCCTTCGCAGCAAGGCAAGCGAAATGTATCCAGGCGGTAAGGGAATCATGGTCTCAAAGCTACTTAAGAACTTGGGAGATGATCCGGTAAATATTGGCTTTCTTGGTGGCTTTACTGGAGATTTTATAAAAAATGAGCTAGAAAAGCTAGGCATTAAGGAAAACTTTACAGAAATTAAGGAAGATTCTAGGATCAATGTCAAATTAAAATACCAAGATGAGACAGAGATCAATGCAGAAGGACCTCATATAGAAGAGACGGAAGTAGAGAAGTTTTTTGCTAGTCTCACGGAGGTTAAAGAAGATGACCTTCTAGTAATCTCAGGATCTTTACCAAAAAGTCTAGATAAAGACTTCTATAAGGAAGTAATAAGAAGGATTTCTTGTAAGTTTACAATAGATATAGCAAACAAGGAAGTCCTAGATTATCTAAAATATAAGCCAGTTCTTGTGAAACCAAACAAAGAAGAGCTGGGAAGGATATTTGAAACTGAGATAGAAACAGATGAGGACATAATCTCTTACGCAAGAAAGCTTAATGAACTTGGGGCAGAAAATGTAATCGTATCTCTAGGAGGAGAGGGATCTATCTTTGTAGATAAGGATAGGGTCCTTAAGGCGAGCCCAATTACAGGAAAGCTTGTAAACTCCGTTGGAGCGGGAGATTCCATGGTGGCAGGATTTGTCTACGGCCTAAGCCATGGCTTATCTAAGAAAGACGCCTATAAGCTAGCGGTAGCTTGTGGAACAGCGACAGCCTTTAGCCCTGATATAGGAAGTAAGGAAAAAATTGATGAGATTTTAGAAAAAGTGGAGGTAAAGGAAAGTGGAAATTAGAGACTTACTCAAGCCTGAACTGATGATATTTGACCTTCAGGCAAATGATAAGAAAAGTGCAATCGATGAAATAGCCTCAAAGTTTTTCGAAAAAGGCTATGTAAAAGACAAAGAAGACTTCAAAAATGGACTTATAGCAAGAGAAGAAGAAGGATCAACTGCCCTAGGTGAGTCAGTAGCTATCCCTCACACCAAAAACGAAACTGTCAAAGAACCTGCAGTTTTGTTTGCAAGAAAAATGGGAGGACTTGACTACGAAGCCCTAGATGGCGAGCCTACAGAAATATTCTTCTCCATAGGTGCACCTGCTGGAGAAAACAACCTCCACGTAGAAACCCTAGCCGAGCTTTCAAAAATGATTATGAAAGAAGGCTTCATAGATGACCTTAAAAAATGCTCAAACCCAGAAGAAGTTTACGCTATAATCGACAAATACTCAGAGAAAAAGAAGGCCCCAGTAGTAGAAGAAGCAACAAACAGCGATATCAAATTGCTAGCAGTAACAGCTTGTCCAAACGGTATAGCCCACACTTATATGGCCCAAGAAGCTCTAGAAAAAGCAGCCAAAAAAGCAGGAGTTTCAATCAAGGTCGAGACAAATGGGTCTGATGGAATAAAAAATAGACTAACTGCCAAGGAAATCGAAGAAGCTGACGCTATAATCATTACAGCTGATAAGAAAGTCGAAACAAATAGGTTCGATGGCAAAAGACTTATCCAAAGACCAGTATCTGACGGAATCAGAAAAAGTGATGAACTAATCGAAAAGGCCATCAAGGGTGAAGGAAGAATCTTTACTGCAGAAGAAGGAGCAAGTAAGGAAAGCTCTGACGATGGTGAAGGTCAAAGCTTCTGGCAAAAGATTTACGGAGACCTAATGAATGGAATAAGCCACATGTTACCATTTGTAATCGGTGGTGGAATCCTTATGGCAATCTCCTTCCTAGTAGAAAGATTCGCAGGAGATAGCTCCCTTGCCTTCACCTTCCTAAATGGTCTTGGTGGAGATGCCTTTAGCTTCCTAATACCAATCCTTGCAGGCTTTATTGCCATGTCTATTGGAGATAGACCAGCCCTAATGCCAGGTATGGTTGCAGGACTTATGGCAAGCCGTGGAGCAGGCTTTATCGGTGGACTAATCGGAGGTTTCCTTGCTGGTTACGTAGTTAATTTACTAAAGAAAGCCTTCAGAAATCTTCCAAAATCAGTCGAAGGCCTAAAGCCAATGCTAATCTATCCAGTATTTGGTCTTCTAATTGTTGGAGCCTTGATGTTCTTTATCATAGACCCAATATTTACTGGAATTAATACCTTCATTAACAACTGGTTAATGAGCCTATCAGGGGCTAATATGCTTCTTCTAGGAGCAATCCTTGCAGGCATGATGGCAATAGACATGGGTGGTCCTATCAATAAGGCTGCTTACGCCTTTGCAATCGGAGCCTTCACAGATACAGGAATAGGAACCTTTATGGCAGCTGTAATGGTTGGAGGAATGGTTCCACCAATTGCAATAGCAATAGCAACAACATTTTTCAAAGGTAAATTTACAGAAGATCAAAAGAAGACTACAATTACAAACTACATCCTAGGACTAAGCTTTATCACAGAAGGAGCAATTCCTTTCGCAGCTGCGGAACCAACTAAGGTAATCCCAGCAAGTGTTATAGGATCTGTCATAGCAGGAGCAATAGTTGGAGGCTTTAACATATCAGCCCCAGCCCCACACGGAGGAATCTTCGTATTGCCAGCTATGTCAAGCCTAAGCCAAGCCCTAATCTTTGTAGGAGCTGTATTAGTAGGTGCAATTGTTGGTGGTCTAATCTACGGATTTATCAAAAAGAAAGACTAAGCATAATAATTAAAGAAAAAGAAGTTTTCTATTTAGGAAAGCTTCTTTTTCTATTTGCAGTATTTAACGTTATTTGAGAGATAAGTAAAAAAAATAGAGAAGAAATGAAAATCATCAAATCTTCTCTATAGATCAAGTTTCTAATTTATACTGGAAAGATATTTGTAAACATATATAGGAGCAATCAAAGCGCCTATTACACTGTGAAATCTAAATAATATCCAACTTTCCGCCTTACCTTTATCTGTAGAAATATGGAGGGCTGGAAATATATAAGGGATTGTTACAATAAAAAGTATTCGTAGAAATAGGACTAAATACTTATTTAAACTAGTAGTTCTTAAAAATACATTGACTGCGGAAACTACAACTATTACGACAATCCAAGCTATAACTGTGGCTATGTAATCGCCGGTTTTCTCAGGTTTTTCAACAGATTGCCACAAGGCTGCTTTTAACACTTTTTATCTATTAAGCCCTCCTTAAATCTCAAAATATCGTTTAATATTTTCTTACCCTAAATTTTCTTATATAAATTTAATTAGCTAATAAAAAATATTGTAAAGATTATGTAAAATGTTTTCCTATATATTCTAATCTAGGTCAAAATATCTTATAATATATATAAGAACTATTTGGGAGGCTTTTATGAAGAGAAAACTTAAGATTGGGCTTGGTGTGATTGTAGCTATAATCATAATTCTTTTTATTGCTTTTTCTATCTTTATCGGCAAGGCTACCTTCGATGGGATGACTGAAAATGTAAGCAGGGATGTGACTAATAAGGAGCTTATTTCTTATAAAGAAGTTTACGATGACTTTGCTCGAGGAAAAGATAGCAAAGAAATCAAGATAAAATCAAGCGAAGATGGACATGAAATTCCTGCTGTATTTATCAAAAATCCACAAGCTAAGGGGATTTGCATCATGGTTCACGGGATGGGAGGGACTAAGTATTCTCTTTATCCTCAAGGTCAGATTTTCTATGATTTAGGATATTCTCTTATATTCTATGATCAGAGAAATTCTGGGGATAATCTAGCACCTTACAATACCTATGGGGTTCTTGAATCCTTTGATTGTCTGGATGCGATTTCTTATATAAAAGAGGATTATCCAGATGAGAAGATTATCCTTTATGGCGAATCCTATAGAGGAGCGACTAGTCTTATTGCTGCTAGTAGGGATAGTTCAAATATTGACTACCTGATCTTAGACTGCCCTCTAGGAGATAGTAGAGAAATGGTAGATAAGGTCTTAGCTAAAGTAGAAGAAGAGGAGAAGATCCCTCAAAGTTACATGAAATTTTTGGGAAATATCTTCCTAAAGATGAAATTAGGCTTTGGCCTAGAAGATATTGACTCTACTGAGTGGGCGAGACAGGCAGATATCTCAAACCCTGTCCTTGTAATAAATTCAAAGATAGATACTATGACCCCTTATCATATGGGATATGAAGTATATGAGTCTATAAACTCAAGCAAGAAAGAAATCTATACAGGAGAGGACTTCGGCCACTGTGAGTTTTCTAAGATTGATCCCGAAGGCTTTAAGGATCTTATAGGAACTTTCCTAGCTAAATATTAAAATTATTACAATCACCAAGCTTATCTTATTTCAAAATGAAGGAAGGATAATTTTGGGTATGATATAAGTATGAATAGTTTAGAATTTAGTAAAGATTTAATAAAATTTATTGATGATAGTCCAGTTTCCTATTATGCAGTAGAAAATGCTCGTAAGATATTAAAGGAAAAGGGCTACACAGAACTTTTTGAAAATGAAAAGTGGGATATTAAGGAAAAGGGCAAATATTTTGTAGTTCGTGACGGGACTGCTCTTTTTGCCATAAATCTCGGAAAAGATTTAAGAGATGGCTTTGATATAATTGGTTCCCACACAGAAAGTCCAACTTTTAAAGTAAAATCCAATCCTGAAATGGCAGAAAATGGATATCTCAAGCTAAATGTTGAAGCATATGGAGGGATGATTTATTCGACATGGCTTGATAGGACTTTATCACTTGCGGGAAAAGTAGTTTATGAAAAAGAAGTCAAGCTATTATCTAGTCTAATAAATATAGATAAGGACCTTCTAACAATACCAAATGCTGCAATTCATATGAATAGGGCTGTAAACAAGGACTTTTCTTACAATCCACAGGACAATTTGTATCCTATCATTACTACTATCAAAGATAGGGCCCAAAAGGACGGCTACATTCAAAAGCTTATAGGAGAAGAGCTAGGAATTGACCCAAAATCCATAATAGATTATGATTTATCCTTATACGATAGACAAAAAGGAACAATTATAAATGACATGTATCAGATAGGTAGAATTGACAACCTAGGATCTGTCCACGCCTCTCTTATGGCCTTTGTAAATGCTGATTCTACAAAGACAAATGCCTTAATTTTAAATGATAACGAGGAGATTGGTTCAAGGACAAGAACAGGGGCCTTCTCACCATTTTTAGGAGATTGCCTAAAGAGATTTACCCTTTTAAGTGGAGGAAATGAGGAAGATTATCAAATAGCAATTGAAAACTCATTTTTGATAAGTGCTGACCAAGCTCACGCAATCCATCCAAACTTCAAAGGAATCTCTGACCCAACTAACGAAGTTAGGATGAATGAGGGACTTGTGATAAAAATTGCAGCAAATGGTGCCTATAGTACAAATATCGAAAGCAAGGCAAGAATTATTAAAATTGCAAGAGACTTAGGCTTAAAGCTTCAAACTTTCCATAATAGAAACGACAAACAAGGTGGTTCAACTATTGGTCCAATAGCTTCAGCAAATTTGGGTATAAGAAGTATAGATGTAGGCGAGCCTATCCTTGCCATGCATTCTATAAGAGAGCTTGGAGGAACCTATGATCACTTTGACGCTTATAAGATTTATAAAAGATTTTACGAGGAGGATTAGATGGCAGTAGTAGAAGTATGCCTAATACCAATAGGAACAAAAGAAACATCAGTAAGCAAATACGTAGCAGAAGCAGAGAAAATCCTAATGGCAGAAGGTGTAAAATATAAACTAAACCCTATGGGAACAGTGATAGAAGCAGATGCCGACAAGGCACTTGAAGTTATCAGAAAAATGCAAGAATCTGTCTTTGATAAAGGGGCAGATAGGGTGTATTCTGTAATCAAAATGGACGATAGAAGAGATAAAAACGCAAGTATGGAACAAAAAATCAAATCAGTAGAAGATAAACTATAAATCAGGAATGAACCCTCTAGTGGTTCATTCTTTTTTTGAAAAAATCTTGTTATAAATTTAACTATTTGTTACAATAATAGTAAATAATGTTGGATAGATGCTGGTAAATTTTTTGTAATTAAATAGTCAAATCTAGGTGGTGTTTATAGCTTAAGATAAAATTTCTACCTAGATTAGCTCATATGGTTATGAATAGGGATTTGCCAACACAGAGAAAATTCTAGGAGGAATTATGAAAAAGAGAAACATATTCGTAAGCCTTGCCCTTGCAGGTCTTTTGCTTACTTCTTGCGGTAATAAGGATACGAAGGAAAATGCAGAAACTAGCGATAAGCCACTTAAAGTAGCCATGTATACAGAAATCGATTCTCTCGATCCTTTCAATGCTACTGCAGGAGATACCAAGACTATCATGGATCAAGTCTTTGATGGACTCTTCGATGTGGATGAAGATGGAAATCTAGTTCCTGACCTTTGTGAATCTTACGAGATAAGTGGAGATGGCCTTACTTATGATTTCAAATTAAAAGAAGGGGTCAAATTCCACAATGATAAGGACTTTACTGCAGATGATGTCTACTACACTTATGATATCCTAGCAGGACTAACAAGCGGAGAGCCAAAGTCTTCTAAGTTTGCCCAAATAGAATCAATGGAAGTAGTATCTCCTACAGAAATTAAAATCAAACTAAAGGAAAAATCTAATTCCTTTATTTTCTTAAATACCCAACCAATAGTTCAAAAAGACTATGAGGACAATCAGACAAAGCCAATAGGAACTGGTCCCTTCGAGTTTGTTTCCTACACACCAGGTGAGGGAATGAAGCTAAAAAGATTTGACGACTATCACAGAAAAGACCACCTTGCGAAGTTTGCTGACGTAGAGATTTTAAGAATTGCCGACAGACAAACCCTAATCATGGCCCTAAATAACAAGGACGTAGACCTTGCTACAGGACTTACTAATGATGAGCTAAGCCAAATAGAAGAAACTTGTGATATCCATTCCTTCCCACAAAACTTAGTTCAAGTCCTAGGTCTTAATAACGATGTTAAACCTTTCGATGATATGAGGGTAAGGCAAGCTATTGCCTACGCAATCGATAAGGATGAGATCATAAACACAGCAGCAGGTGGCAGGGCAAGTAAGCTTGTATCAAACTTCTCCCCAGCCCTTAAAGAATACTACAATGATATGGAAGAAAAATACCCATACAATCCAGAAAAGGCCAAGGAACTTCTAAAAGAAGCAGGTCTTGAGGATGGATTTTCTGTAAAACTAACTGTGCCAAGTGATTACAAATATCATATGGACACAGCAGAATTAATCCAAGCCCAACTAGGCAAGGTAGGAATTGATGTAACACTTGATCCAATCGAGTTTTCTACTTGGCTAAGCAAGGTATACAAGGATAAGGACTATGAGGCTACAGTTTCAGGCTTTATAGGCTATGTTGATCCAATCAGAGTAATCGATAGATATGTATCAACTAATGACAAAAACTTCATTAACTACAAGTCAGAAGCCTATGACGAGGCTATAAAGGCAGCCCAAAGTGCAGATACTGAGGAAGATATAATCCAAAATGTAAAAGAAGCCCAAGAATTTATGGCAGAAGATGCAGGATCAGTCTTCTTAACAGACCCTGACAACAACCAAGCTCTAAACAAGGACCTTACAGGACTTAAGTCCTATCCAGTACAAAAGATAAATCTAGAGGATATAGAAAAGAAAAATGACTAAAGCAATTGTAAAAAAGCTCTTGTCTATAATATTGACTTTGTTTTTTGTATCTGTCCTAATATTTCTAGTATTTCAAATAATTCCAGGTAACCCTGCCGAAATAATACTAGGAACAGAGGCAGATCCAGCCCAGATAAAGGCTCTCGAAAGGGAGCTTGGGCTTGATAAGTCAATGTTTCAAAGATATATATCCTGGATAGGAGGGCTTTTGAGATTAGATATGGGAGAAAGCCTTAAGTACAGGATGCCTGTAAGCACACTCTTTCTAAGAAAGCTTCCAGTAACCCTAACCCTAACTCTTTACTCCCTAATCCTATCGATAATAATAGCAATCCCACTTTCAATTCAAATCACCTTGAAGTCTGATAAGTGGTATTCATCAATCATTACGGCTATAACCCAACTTGGTATTTCCATACCTTCATTTTGGTTGGCCTTTTTGCTAATTTATGTATTTGCAGTAAAGCTTGATATATTTGATACCCTCTCCTACAATGCCATGGCGGGAGGCTTCTTTGAGAGACTTAAGAGCTTCTTTCTTCCTTCCCTTGCCATAGCCATACCTAATATTGCTACCATAATTAGATATATGCAGGCGGCAATCTTAGATGAAATCAACAAGGACTATGTAAGAACAGCGAGGATGAAGGGGATGACCCTTAAGGAAATCTTATACAAACACGTTCTAAAAAACGCCCTAATTCCTGTAATTACAGTAATAGGAATGAGTCTTACATCAAGTGTTGGAGGATCTTTAATCATAGAAAATGTTTTCGCCCTACCGGGGATTGGCTCTTTGATAGTAGCATCTATCTCATCGAGAGACTTTCCTTTGATCCAGTCAGTCGTAATAGCTGTGGCCTTCTTGGTAATTTTTATAAACTTCATCATAGACATAGCCTACGGCCTAATTGACCCAAGAATAAGAGGTGGAAAATGATAAAGAATAACAAAATAACAATTAATATAGGAAAATTTATCATAGGCTTCTACTTTTTAGTCTTTATCGTATCCATATTTTGGACTCCCTATGATCCAAATGCCATCGAGACTAGCCAGAAACTTTTATCTCCAAGCCTCGCCCATCCCTTTGGGACTGATAATATGGGTAGAGACATCCTATCAAGACTTATGGAAGGAAGTAAGTACGCCATAGTTCTTTCCTTTGGGACGGTAGGACTTGCCCTAATCCTAGGTTCTATTATAGGAGCTTGTGCAGGTTATTTTGGAGGAAGGGTTGACGAGATCCTCATGCGTTTTATAGATTCCCTTATGGCCTTTCCTGGAATACTTTTTGCCATGATGCTGGTATCTGTATTTGGTTCAGGCTTAATTAATACAATTTTTGCTATAGGAATCATGTCTATTCCTTATTTTGCAAGAGTTGTAAGAAGTGGCTTCCTCCAAGTTAAAAACGCCCAGTTCGTAAAATCAGCTGTAGTAAAGGGAGCAGGACCTGTCTATATAGCTATAAATCACATCATGCCTAATATCAAAAACCAAGTCATGGTTGCCATAGTCCTTTCCATATCCCAAGCCATCCTTGCAGAAAGTGGATTGTCCTACCTAGGTCTTGGAGTTAGGCCGCCAGATCCATCTTGGGGAAGGATGCTAAAGGAGAGCCAAATTTACTTTAACCAGGCCCCTTATTATTTTATAGCGACAGGAATTTGTCTAAGCCTCTTGGTTTTAGGATTTACCCTCTATGGAGAGAAGTTTAGAAATGAAAGATTAAAGGAGAAGGCAGAAAGATGAAATTATTAGAAGTAAAAGACCTTACGGTAGCCTTTCCCACAGAAAATGGGGATAAGAACGCAGTAAATCACCTATCCTTTGATCTTCATGAAAATGACTTCGTGGGTCTTGTAGGAGAAAGTGGCTGTGGCAAGACCGTTGCTACCCAAACCATCCTAGGAATCCAGGCCCAAGCGGCCTTAGTTAAGTCAGGGTCAGTTAAGCTAAGGGACATAGAAGTTCTGGGCTTAAGTGATAAGGAGTGGAAGAAGTACAGGTCACGTAACATAGCAACAGTCTTTCAAGAGCCAGGCTCCGCCCTAAATCCCTTGATGAAGGTCGGTAAGCAAATCGAAGAAGTCCTTAAGATCCACTATGATTTTGATAAGGAAAAAAGAAAGAAACTTGTCCTAGAAACTATGGAAAAATGTGGGCTAAAAGATGTAGAAAGCCTCTATAATAAGTATCCCCACGAGCTATCTGGAGGAATGCAACAAAGGATAATCATAGCTATGAGCCTTATAGCAAATCCCAATGTCCTTATAGCAGATGAGCCGACTACAGCCCTTGATGCCAAGGTCCAAGCCCAGATTATAGATCTCTTCAAAGAAATCTCTATGATCTACAAGGGAGCTATAGTTTTTATTAGCCATGACCTTAACTTAATAGAGCGAATCTCAAAGACTGTAATGATAATGTATGCGGGAAGGATTGTCGAAAGAGGGAAGACAAGCGATGTAATAGCAAATCCCCTCCATCCTTATACTAGGGCCCTCCTAAAGGCTGTGCCAAACTTTAGAAAAAGAGGAGAGAAGCTATACAATATCAAAGGCCATGTTCCAGACCTTAAAAATAGGCCTAACACAGGCTGTCCTTTCGCCGACAGATGTGACCATGTTATGGATATTTGTAGGGAAAGCTTCCCAGAAACAACGAGAGAAGGGGACCACGAGGTAAACTGTCATCTTTATGGAGGAAACAATGGATGAGATTTTAAGAATTGATCATATTACAAAAATCTTCAAGGATTCCTCCCTGCTTTTTAGGAAAAAAGATAAAGTCGCCCTAGATGATGTAAGTTTTGCTGTAAAAAAGGGCGAAATCTTTGGCCTTGTAGGAGAAAGCGGATCTGGTAAGACTACTCTGTCAAATATTATCCTAAGGCTAGTCAAAGAAACTAGTGGGTCGATTTACTTTAAGGATAAGGATATTAGTAAATTCACCAAGGAAGAGCTTAAGGAATACAGGAAAAATGTCCAAGTGGTCTTCCAAAATCCCTACCAAGCTCTTAATCCCAAAAAGACTATAGGCTTTTCCCTAAGGGAAATCCTTAAAATCCACGACCTCTATGAGGATGGAGGAGAGGAGAAGATAAGGGAAATACTTGAAGAAATCGAGATGGAAGTAGACGTCCTAGACTATCTTCCTAGTAAGCTTTCTGGAGGACAGAAACAGAGGATTGCTATAGCCGCAGCCCTTCTTATAGATCCTGAGTTTCTTATAATAGACGAGGGAGTAAGCGCACTTGATGTAAGTATCCAGGCCCAAATCCTAAATCTTATCAAAGAACTTCAAGATATCCACCAATTTACTACATTTTTCATATCCCACGACCTTAATGTAATAGCCTATCTATCAGATAGGATAGGGGTCCTCTACAATGGGAAATTGGTAGATCTCTTCAAGACAGAAGATATAGGAAAAGAAGAAAGGGCAGACTATACCAAGGAGCTTTTTAAGGCTATTAGAATTTAAGAAAATATAGACTATTCTATGAAGAAAAGATAAATTTAATATTCTAGCTTTTTTAGAGATAAATAAGCAAAACAAAACGAGGTCTTAGAAATTTGTTTCTTGGGACCTCGTTATTCTCTTCAAATCATTTTTTCTATTTTCTTGTAAGCATTCATAAGCATCAAGCCAAAAATCGAATTAACTACCATAGCTACGAGAACTACTGGAAGGGATGGGACAAATAGATTCATTTGTTTAGTTATACCTAAAGCTAGAAGCAAAAATAATACTCCGCTTAGGAGGGTGCCGAAGGCGTAGATAAAGACTGTTTGGTATTTGTTTAAGCTTTTGCCAAATTTTTGGATAAGAAAAAATATTGTTACAGCTACTATAATTTTTTCTATAAAATTTGGTATTTGTCCTCCAGGAAAGCTTGTTGTAAGAGCGCTCATTATCCCACCCGCTACTCCAATAAGGATAGCCTCCTTGATATCACCTGCTATGATAAGGGATATAAACATCATGGATAAGAGAAAGTCAGGTTTTACTCCTCCAAAGATTGGTGGGACCAAAAAGTGCATTACAAGTCCAAGTGCCATAAATATTGCCGATATAGTTAAGTTTCTAGTTTTCATAATTTCCTCCTAATAAAAAAAGCCCGCTCCATATAGGAGCGAGCATAGGCCCACGGTGCCATCCTTCTTGCCTTACTAAGGCGCTTTAGATACATACATATCCTATCCCTGTAAGGTGGGAAGACCCGCCGGCTACTAGATTCACCATTGATCTGATAGATCCATTCACAAGTTAAAATCCAGAAATTCTCATCAACCATTTCCTTTCTGTAGGTCTTTTAATCTTCTTACTACTTCTATCTACGATTATTATTGTTATAATTATAAAGCTATTTTAAACTTTTGTCAAATATTCTAGAAAAGTGGCAATAGATATCTTAGGATAAATACTAGTGAAAGTACATAAACTAGTGGTGAAACTTCCTTGCCCTTTCCTGTTAGAAGCTTAATTAGTGCATAAGAGATCATTCCAAATGATATACCTTCTGCTATAGAATATGTTAGTGGCATCATTAGGATTGTCATGAAGGCTGGGAAGGCTTCTGATATATCTGAGAAGTCAATATCCACAACTGTAGTAATCATGAATAATCCTACTGTAACTAAGGCTGCCGCTGTAGCTGAAGCTGGTATTATTGAAAATACTGGAAAGAAGAAGGCTGCAATTACAAAGCATACTGCTGTAGCAAGGGCTGTAAGGCCAGTTCTTCCACCTTCTGCAACTCCTGATGATGATTCAACGAAAGTTGTTACTGTACTTGTTCCAACCATAGATCCTAGTGTAGTTCCTATAGCATCTGATAAAAGTGCCTTTTTAATCTCTGGTAAGTTTCCATCCTCATCGAGCATATCTGCCTTAGTAGCAACTCCTGTAAGTGTTCCTAGAGTGTCGAAAATATCGACAAAGAGGAAGGAGAAGAGTACTGAGAACATTTCAAGTGAGAATACACTTGAAAAGTCTAGCTTAAAAAATACTGGTGCAATTGATGGTGGTAGACTTACTATATGAGAGTCAGGAAAGTGGGTTACGCCGAGGACTAGTGAGAGAATTGTAGATACTAAGATTCCCCATAACAAGGCTCCCTTAACCTTTCTTGCTGTAAGAACTACCATTATGATAAGTGCAAAGAAAAAGATAAATCCATTTGCATTAGTTAACTCTCCAAGAGATAGTGAGATATCGCCGACCTTTAGGATTCCTGCATTTAGTAGACCGATTTCTGCGATAAATAAACCGATACCTACTGACACTGCCTTTTTGAGGTTAATAGGAATTGAATTAAAGATAGCTTCTCTGACACCTACGAAAGATAAAAGTAAGAATATAAGGCCTTCTAAAAATACTGCTGTGAGTGCGAATTGCCAAGTTTTTCCCATTTGCATAACAACTGTGTAGGTAAAGAAAGCATTAAGTCCCATACCTGCTGATAGACCAAATGGAAGATTGGCATAAAAAGCCATAAATAGCATTGCTATCACGCTTGCGATGATAGTGCCTGTAAAAACTGCTCCGTAATCCATACCGGATTCTGATAGAATCTGAGGATTTACTGCTAGAATATATGACATGGTCATAAATGTAGTAATACCTGCCATTATTTCTGTTCTAGTGTCTGTACCATGCTTTTTTAGTTTAAAAGCTTTTTCGAAAAATGAATTTTCTGCCATTTTTTCCTCCCTTATTTATGATACACATCTATTATATACTTAAATTACATAAATTCATATTTTCCCCTTTTAATTTATTAAAATCTATCTTATAATATAATAAGGAGGACGTTTTGACTACTATCAATATAATTCAGCTGATTCTTATAATTTTGGGAGTGATGTTTTCGGCATTTTTCTCCTCATCAGAAACAGCTCTTACAAGTATTAATACATTTAAAATCAGACAAATGGAAAAAAATGGAATTAAAAACTCCCATATCCTTAAAAAATTAGTAGATAATATCACCAAGGTACTTACTACTATCCTTATTGGAAATAATATAGTAAATATTGTAACGACCACCATAGCGACCATATTTTTTACAGATGTTTTTGGACCTAAGGGTGCTGTGATTTCACCTATAATTTTAACAATAGTTGTTCTAATTTTTGGAGAAGTAACTCCCAAAAATATAGCTGCATCAAACCCAGAAAGATTATCCCTAAAGGTTGCTAAGCCTATTAGGTTTTTTAATATAATCCTAACTCCCTTATCCTTTATCCTTGGTCTAATTACAAATTCAATCGGAAAACTTTTTATAAGCGATAGTGGAGATAATGACAGAGTAACAGAAGAAGACCTTAAGACTATAGTCGATGTGTCTGAAGAGCAGGGAGTAATCAATAACGAAGAAAGCGAAATGATAAATAATGTTTTCGAATTTGGTAACTCCGATGTTTCAGATATCATGACAGCAAGGACCAATATGGAAGCTATACCAGTAGATCTTCCGATTGATGAGCTTAAGGCCTTCCTTAAAGAATCCAACCATTCTAGAATTCCTGTTTATGGCAAAAACATAGACAATATCCTAGGCATCCTTCATATGAAAGATCTGGTAAGTCATATGGTTCAGGAAAATGACCTAAGCCTTATAGATTGCATAAGACCTGCCTATTATGTCTACGACAATATGCACATCTTCGACTTATTTACAACCATGAGAGGGGAGAATCTTTCCCTTGCTATTGTAATCGATGAATACGGCGGAACAAGCGGACTTGTAACCATAGAAGATATAGTAGAAGAGCTTGTAGGAGAGATCGATGACGAATACGATTCTGCCTACGAGACTATTTATAAGATAAATGACAAGGAATATTTGGTCAATCCTTCAATCCACTTAAATGATTTCAACGACTATTTTGATACGGATCTAGAGGAGATCAAAAACGACTCTATTGGAGGTTTTGTGATTGATAATCTTTCTAGGATTCCTAACAAGGGAGATTCTATCAAAATTAACAACATGACTATCACAGTCCTTCAAGTCGACAGGTATAAAATCGAGATGCTCAAAGTAAATTTTATATAAAGGAGTTATTATGAGAGAAGTAGTTTATATCACAGGCCATAAGAATCCAGATACAGATTCTATAATGAGTGCCTTAGCCTATGCTGACCTTAAGAACAGACTCGGTGAAGTCAAGGCAATTCCAATTAGATTAGGCAAGCTCAACCCAGAAAGTAAGTTTGTCCTAGACTATTTTGGCCTTAAGCCACCAAAGCTTAAGGAATCGATCAAGCTTCAAGTCAAAGACCTTGATATTGATAAGGGTAATATCATAGACCCTTCTATTGCTATAAGGTCTGCTTGGGAAATCTTCCAAAAGGGAGATGCCAACTCGCTTTCTGTTGTCGATGCTAATGGGAAAATTGCAGGAATCGCATCTCTTTCTAACATCACCCGTGCCTATATGGACGTTTGGGATGACAAGATTTTGGGAAGGAGCAAGACTCCAATCGATAATATAATAGACGTACTTGCCGCCAAAATCATCAACCTACCAGAAAATACAAGGGCCTATGATGGAAAGATGACAGTCTTTGCCATGAATGATGAGGATGGAGAGACTTTGGATGAAGTTTTCCTCGAAGGAGATATTATTATCTCAGGTAACAGGGAAGATTATTATGAATATATTCTAAATAAGAAAATCGCCCTCCTAATCCTAACCCATGGGGCAGAGATGAATGATGAAATGGTTGAACTTGCCAGGAAAAATGAAGTCGCAGTCCTATCTACAGAATACAATTCTTTTATGACAGCTAGACTTCTGCCAATGACTATTCCAGTTAGCCACGTTATGACTACAGATAATCTAATTTATTTTACTGAGGATGATAATCTAGATACAGTAAGAGATGCCATGGCCAAGTCAAGATTTAGGTCATATCCAGTAGTGGACTCAACAAAAAGAGTCGTAGGATCTGTATCAAGATACCATCTTATCTCATCTGATAAGAAGAAATTGATCCTAGTAGATCACAACGAGAGAAACCAATCAATCGAGGATATAGAAGAAGCAGAAATCCAAGAGATAATCGACCACCACAGGGTAGCCAATATCTTAACTACAGGGCCAGTATTCTTTAGGGCAGAGCCAGTAGGGTCAACTGCAACCATAATATCTGAGATGTATCTAGAAAGTGGAATCAGACCAAGCAAGGAAATTGCAGGGATTCTTTGTGCTGCTATGATTTCCGACACACTTTTGTTTAGGTCTCCAACAACAACAGATACCGATAGGAGAATTCTAGATAGGATGAGTAAGATTGCCGACATTAATCCAGAGGAGTTTGCCGATAAGATGTTCAGAGCAGCAACTTCCCTAAAGGGAAAATCCGCCAGCGATTTGGTAGAAGGAGATGTAAAGACCTTCAATATAGCAGGAGAGGACTTTAGAGTTGGTCAAGTTATGACAATGAATCCAGAAGAGCTCCTTCCAATTATGGATGAGCTAAAAGACTTGATGGATAAGAAAATCAAATCCAAAAACGAATCTACCTTCGTCCTAGTCCTTACAGATATCTTTAACGAGAGAAGTGAGCTTCTTGTAGTAGGAGAACATTTCGATTCTATAAAAGACGAATTTGGAGAAATCACAGACAAGGGCACTATCAACGCACCAGGTGTCCTAAGTCGTAAGAAACAAGTAATACCAAGAATAACAGCAGCTGTAATGGCTGACAAATAGATATGTCCTAGGCTGATTCTCACTAGAGGATAGGCCTAGGTTTTTTGCGAGGAAAAATGGAAATATTAGACTTATATGATGAAAACAGGATAAAGACAGGTGGGACCTACATAAGAGGGGAGAAGATGCCTGAAAATACCTTTAGGCTCATAGTTCATTTATTGATATATGATGATTGGGGTAATCTTCTCATCCAGAAAAGACAAAAGACAAAGTCTATGGCAAACTTGTGGGACATCACTTGTGGAGGAGCAGCAAGCGCTGGAGAGACCAGCAAGGAAGCTATAGCTAGAGAGCTTAGAGAAGAGCTAGGTATTAACTTAGATTTTACAAATACGAGACCCATCATCACAGCCAACTTCAAATATGGCTTCGATGATTTCTACCTAGTAAGGAAAAATATAAATCTAGATGAAGTAAGTCTCCAGGAAGAAGAAGTAGCTGCTTGTAAGTGGGCAAACTTTGATGAAGTAATGGATCTTATGGAAAGGGAGAGATTTGTAAGATACAAGAAAAACTTTATCAAGCTTCTCTTTGACTTAAATTCCGATATGAGAGTAGTAGAAATCTAGGAAAATTAAGAGAAAATTCGCTAACAAATTGCAAAGTAAATATATTTTATGATATATTTATAAGAAGAAAAGGAGGAACATATGTCAGAAAAGAAAGTGAAAAAGAAATCGAATCTTACAAGAAACATCCTAATCGCCCTAGTCTCGGCGGTTATCCTAGGTCTATTACTGCAAAGTAAGGCAGAGATTTTAAATCAGTATATCAAACCCTTCGGTGATATATTTTTAAATCTAATCAAATTTATAGTAACTCCGATAGTATTTTTCTCAATCATTGGAGGAATTGTCTCCATGAGAGATATCAAAAAGGTCGGAGAAGTCGGAATTTTTACCATAGTTTATTATTTCCTAACCACATCCTTTGCCATAGTGATAGGACTTGGCTTTGCCAATTTATTTAAGAAAATATTTCCAGTAATAGCTACGACCAACTTGGAATATGAAGTTGGAGAGCAAGTTTCCTTTATGGATACCCTAGTAAACATCTTTCCTAAAAACTTCCTAAGCCCGATGGTAGAAGCTAATATGCTCCAGATAATCGTAGGGGCAATGATTGTTGGTTTTTCTATCCTACTTATCAAAAAAGAAAGCCAAGCTAAGGCCATTGATGGAGTTGATGTCTTAAATGAAATATTTATGAAGGCAATGGAATTAATCCTAAGCCTATCGCCAATAGGTGTATTTTGCTTGCTCGTTCCAGTAATAGCAGAAAATGGTGCAATGATTATAGGATCTCTCGCATCAGTATTGCTTGTAGCCTATCTTGCCTATCTCCTACATGGACTTGTAGTCTACTCATTTACCATAAAGACCTTGGCTAAAATGAGCCCTATTGAGTTTTTCAAGGGCATGGCACCAGCTATAATGTTTGCCTTCTCATCAGCATCTTCAGTAGGAACTATTCCAATCAACATCAAATGCTGCGAAGAGCTTGGAGCAGATCATGACGTAACAAGCTTCGTCCTACCCTTAGGAGCTACTATAAATATGGACGGAACAGCAATCTACCAGGGAGTGTGCGCAGTATTTATCGCTTCTTGTTATGGAATCGACCTAACACTTGGCCAGATGATAAATATAGTTCTTACAGCAACGCTCGCATCCATAGGAACAGCAGGAGTTCCAGGAAGCGGAATGATAATGCTTGCTATGGTCCTTCAATCAGTAGGTCTTCCAGTAGAAGGAATCGCCCTAGTAGCAGGAATCGATAGGATATTTGACATGGGAAGAACTACCCTAAATATCACAGGAGATGCAACTGCTGCTATAATAAATACCGAAAGACTTAGAAGAAAAGGGAAAATTGCATAAAAAAAGGGGCAGTTGCAAAACTATGAATAATCATCGTACCATCGTTAGAAGGTTCTCTTAGGGAATTTTACCTCTGCTGGCCGGTGGGCCTATTGGCGCCTGCCGGCTGATGGAGGCGGTTAGCCTGTCGGCTTATTGAGACTTTCCGTGGAGGTTCTTCTAACGATAATGGTACGATTTATTCATTCTGCAATAGCCCCTTCAAATAAATAAATCCACCTTCAGGGGTGGATTTACTTTTATTTATTCAATTCTTCAAGTAGGTAGTCGCAATCCATTCCGTGTACCATGCAAGCTTCTTCGAGGCTTTCATAGAGGGAAGATGGACATGCGATACAACCCATTCCTGCCATCAAAAGTGTATTGATAGCTTCAGGTTTTATTTGAATTATCTCGCCTATAATCATATCACGAGTGATTTTCTTTTCACTAGTTTTATCAGTTGTTTTATTTTCTTCTAAAGCCATATAGACCTCCTTCTTGCTAGTATTATTTTACTACAAAAACAAAACGATTCAAAGTGTTTTACTAGGGATTGATTTATTATATAATAAATATAGGAGGAAATATGGACAAAAAGAAAAAAATATTAGAAGATATAAGCGAAGATAGGAAGAAGCTTTTTAGGATAAATGAAGAGATAGAAGGATTAAATAAGGAAGTTTCCTTTTGGAAGATTTTCCTTTTCCCATTGCTGATTTCTCTTATAGTCTTTTTACTAGCAGGGCAAATGGGATTAAGTGATGGACAAAAGATCGGGATTTTTATTATAACTTTTGCCCTAGCCTTGATTCTTCTTACGAGAAGGTCTAAAAAGATTATTAGCCAAGAGAAGGAAATCTTGATTGAGAAAAGAAAAAATATCCAACATGAGATCTTTGAAAAGACTAAGAGATTAAGAGAGGATGAGTAAGAGTAAGCTAAAGAAATTTCTCTAAGGCTATTTTGCTATATTAGTGATATCGGCTAGGCTTTTGGATTGAAAAATCGCAAGAGCTTAGTATAATATTAGCAGTCAGATACAAAGAGTGCTAAGGAGGATAAATGAAAAAAGAATTTAAAGCTGAAGCCAAAAAAGTAATGGATCTTATGATCAACTCCATCTATACAAACAAGGAAATCTTCCTAAGAGAGTTGATATCCAATGCTTCAGACGCACTAGATAAATTATATTACAAGGATTTAAAAAGCGATAATTCTACCGACAAGAGTGATTATTATATAGAACTAATTCCAAACAAGGATGAAAGAAGCCTAACCATCAGGGATACGGGAATTGGTATGAATGAGACCGACCTTACAGAAAATCTCGGAACAATTGCCAAATCTGGTACAGAAGCCTTCAGAAAATCAGTTGAGGATTCAGATATCAAGGACCTCATAGGCCAATTCGGTGTAGGATTTTACTCTGCCTTTATGGTAGCAGATAAGATCGAAGTTCTTACTAAAAAGTTCGGCGAGGATGAGGCTTACTTGTGGGAGTCAGTAAATGCAGAATCTTACGAGATCAAGGAAGCGACTAAGGAAGGTCACGGAACTGATATCAAGCTTTTCTTTAAGGAAAATACAGAAGATGACAACTACGATGACTTCCTCGACCAATATAGGATTAAGTCTCTTGTAGAGAAATATTCTAACTACATCAGATACCCTATAAAGATGCTTGTAACAAAGACAAGGCAAAGCGAGGATTCTACAGAAGATGAACCTAAATATGAAGATTACAAAGACTATGATATCCTAAATTCCAACGAGCCAATCTGGAAAAAGAAAAAGACCGACCTTAAGGATGAGGATTATATTAACTTCTACAGGGAAAGCCACTATGGTTTTGATGAGCCACTTTCCTGGGTACACTTCGCAGTTGAAGGTCTAGTAAGCTTTAAGGCTCTCTTATATATACCAAAGAAGGCTCCATTTGACTTCTACTCCAAAGATTACAAGAAGGGGCTTGAGCTATACTCCCACGGGGTCAAGATTATGGATAGGTCAGAAGACCTCCTAGATGACAGCTTCTCTTTTGTAAAGGGTGTGGTAGACAGTGATGATATTAGCCTAAATATCTCAAGAGAGACCCTCCAACAAGACCGCCAAGTTAGACTTATTGCTAAGCAAATCAACAAGAAGATCAAACAAGCCCTAGAAGACTTGATGAAAAATGACAGGGAAAAATACGAGACCTTCTTTAAGGAATTTGGCAATAGCCTAAAGGTAGCAATCTATGAATCATATGGAGCAAATAAGGCTGATCTTGAAGATCTCTTGCTCTTTAATTCAAGAAAGGAAGATAAGCTAATAAGTCTAGCTGAGTATAAGGAAAATATGAAGTCTACTGATGAAGAAATCCTCTACGCAGTGGGAGATAATCTCGAAAAGATTAAGAACTCCCCAGCCCTAGCTCTAGTAGATCAAGATAAAGATGTCCTTCTCCTAGATGAAAAGCTAGATGAATTCCTAATCAAGATGCTAAAAGACTACAAGGACCTTCCTTTCAAATCAATCAACCAAGAAGAAGAAAAAGAAAGTGAAGAAAAGGACGAAGCCCTTACCAAACTAGTAGACTTTGTTAAAGAAAATACCCCGGAAGATGTAGTAGATGTAAGATTTACTGACAAACTTGCTGACCTACCATCAATGATCAAGCAAAGGGGAGAAGTCTCAATCGAGATGGAAAAGACCTTGAAGGACCAACCACAAGCCATGGGCATCAAGGCAGACAAGGTACTTGAGATAAACAAAGGGACCAAAGCCTTTGATATCCTAAAAGAAAATATGGATAAGGATGAGGATAAGGCAAAGATGATTGTAAATCTCTTATTAGATCAAGCAAGACTAATGGAAGGCCTAGAAATAGATGACCCAGTAGCCTATACTAAAAATATATGGAAATTAATTTAGGAGAAATAATGGAATACAAAAGAAAAAATGTTTGGTTAA
This sequence comes from Anaerococcus marasmi, assembly GCF_900290195.1. GTDB lineage: Bacteria > Bacillota > Clostridia > Tissierellales > Peptoniphilaceae > Anaerococcus > Anaerococcus marasmi. Next base: position 1,893,326 of record NZ_OLMF01000004.1, read on the forward strand.
ACATTGACCAAGCCAAAAAAGACGAGCTAGAAAACTTTTCTTCCGACTACATGGACTTTATGAATAAGTCCAAGACAGAAAGGCTCGCAGTAAAAGAAATCGTAAAAAGGGCAGAAGAAGCTGGCTTTAGAAATATAGACGAGGTCATAGAAGAAGGAAGGCTTGAAGCAGGAGATAAGGTCTATGCCATAAATAGGCAAAAGGCCGTAGCCCTTTTCGTAATCGGAAGCGAGGACTTCGAGGCTGGAATGAATATTGTAGGAAGCCACCTGGATAGCCCAAGACTTGACCTAAAGCCTGTTCCTCTTTACGAATCAAAAAACATAGCCTACCTTAAGACCCACTATTATGGAGGAATCAAAAAATACCACTGGATCAATATTCCCCTAGCCCTCCATGGTGTAGTATACAATAAGGATGGCGAGAAAATCGAAGTATCTATTGGAGAAGAAGCAGATGAGCCAGTATTTTTCATCTCAGAGCTTCTAGTTCACCTTTCCAAAGACCTAAACCAAAAAAAGGCAGCTGAAGTTATAGAAGGCGAACAATTAAATATCATGGTTGGATCAATCCCATTAGAAGATGAGAAGGATAATCCAGTTAAGAAAAACATCCTACAAATCTTAAATGATAAATACAATATAGAAGAAGAGGACTTCCTCACAGCAGAATTTGAAGTAGTTCCTGCAGATAAGGCAAGACTAGTTGGTCTAGATTCATCAATGATTATGGCCTACGGTCACGACGATAAGGTATGTGCCTACACTTCCCTTCGTGCTATTTTGGAAAGTGAAAATCCTAAAAAGACCCTAGTGGGACTATTTGTCGACAAGGAAGAGATAGGTTCAGTAGGAGCTACAGGAATGAGCTCACAATTTTTCGAAAACACTGTAGTTGAGCTTATGAACCTAAGAGGGGGAGTAGATCTTGTAAGCTTTAAAAGAGCTATGAAAAACTCAAAAGTCCTCTCAGCAGACGTAACGCTTGCAGAAGATCCAAACTTCCTCGAAGCTACAGAAGAAAATAACACTGCCAAACTCGGTCACGGAGTTTGTCTAACTAAATATACAGGAGCAAGAGGTAAGGGTGGATCAAACGACGCCGACGCAGAGTTCCTCCAAGAAGTAAGACTTGCCTTCGATAAGGGAGAAGCTATTTGGCAAACAGGAGAGCTAGGAAGAATCGATCAAGGTGGTGGCGGAACCATAGCCTACATCCTCGCAGAATACGGCATGCAGGTAGTAGACTGCGGAACACCAGTAATCTCCATGCACGCTCCACTAGAGCTTGTAAGCAAAGCCGATGTTTACGAGACTTACAGAGCCTACAAATCTTTCTACGAAAATATTTGACAAGGTCACTAAAGAGCGTATAATTATAAATTTGACATTACTTATGATTCATAGTATAATAGTACTCATAACGAATGAGAGGATGATTAAATGGCACATAAATCAGTTCAAGATATTAGAGATGAAGTAAGAAGTAATGTGGGTAAGGAAGTTATTCTCAAAGCAGATATGGGAAGAAAAAGAATCAAAACTAAGACTGGTGTCATAGTTAATGCCTTCCCAAGCGTGTTTACAGTTCGAGTTAACAATGATTTCGATGTAGAAAGGACAGTGTCCTACACTTATTCAGATATATTGACATCAACAGTTAAACTCGTAGCTAATTAAAGATTAGACCTTGTTGCATGATTGCACAGGGTCTTATTTTTATGATTTATAAAGGAGAAAAAATGAAAGAAATATATGCAGACCTACACTCCCATACTAACCACTCTGATGGACTCTTGGAAATAGAAGAGCTTCTAAAGCTTGCGAAGAAAACTCAAATCGAAGTCCTTGCCATAACAGATCACGATACGACAGACCAGTATGAAGAAATAAGAGAAAAGGCAAAAGAAATTGGCATAAAAACAATCAAGGGAGTCGAGATAAGCTGCTATGATTATGAAGTAGACAAAAAAGTCCATATAGTAGCCCTCTTCCTTCCTGATAAGACCCCTCATATAGACAAAGTCTGCAAGGCTTTTCTAGAAAAAAGAGGTGCCAATCACAGGAAATTAATAAAAGACTTACAAGATAAAGGCTATGACATAGACTATAAGGCATGCAAGAAGTTCTCACCATATTCGATAGTCTTTAAGTCTAATATCCTTGAGGCTCTTAATGAAAGATATCCAGAAGAAGACTTTACCTTCAAGGAAGTCTTCGGTTCAATGAAAGATAAAAAGAAAAACCTAGAAATGGGCTATATAGATGTAGAAGATGGAATAAGAGCAGCCCTAGCCGATGGAGCAATTCCCATCCTTGCCCATCCCTGCCAGTACGAAAACTACCCAGAAGTCGAAAAATACGTTTCTTTTGGCCTAAGGGGAATAGAAATATCCCACAGACTAATGAAAGAAGAAGACTTTGAACTAACAAAAGACCTGGCAGAAAAGTATGATCTCATTGGTTCAGGAGGATCTGACTTTCACGACCCAGCAAAACACAAGCTAGGAGACTTTGGCCTAAGCAAGGAAGAATTCGATAGGCTTCTAGAAAAGTCAGGAAAGAAATTATAAATAAAATTGTTCACAAAAAAGGTAATCCAGAAATATTCCTGAGATTACCTTTTAATTTATCTATTATTCATTTTCCTTCTCTACTCTTAGGGTTTCGTCTAGGAGGGTTAGGTAGTATTTTTTGGCTGTTTCTATTTCAAAGATTGAAGAGTCGTTGAAGTAGTCGCCAATTTCTCCTATTAGTTTGGTGATTTTTTCATCTTCTCCGTATTTGTCGGCGAGGGTTTCTGATTTTTCTATAAGTTGGTTAATCTTATAGATTAGTCCCATGGTCTTGGCTTCTCTGTCGTTTTCCTTGAGAAGTTCCCTTAGGGTCCATTTTACGTTGTTTTCTGTAATACCTGCCTTATGTTGAACACTTGCATTATTTTCTCTTAGGGTATCTAGAAGGTCGAAAAGCTCTTCGTTTTCGAAGCCATTAAATAAGGTAAAGTCAAAGTCTAGATCGTAATCGTCATCAGTAACTTCCTTTTTATCTCCGCTAAAACCCTCGATGCCTAGAAGGTGACCTATTGTATAGTCCAGATCATTTTTTCCCACTTCGATTATCTCTATGTCATTTTCCTCAGCGATTTTCTTAAATCTATCGTATTTATCCATATCTATAGGATTGTAAAATAAAATTTCTGCCATATTTACCTCTCTTCTTATTATATATCATAAGTATACTAATATGGGAGGAATAAGACAAATTATAGGATTTTGTTACAGTGTAAACTATCTATGATCTTACTCGAGAAAAGCCCGTCCGGCTCGTGGAGGACAAGCCCGTCCGGCTAATAGAGGACTGGAGAAATCTCACGCCATTCGTCGTTCTTTTGACCTTTTTTTCTAAGAAACAAAAAGTCACTGCACTATTTGTTTTTCAGACAAACAGTGGCCCAACAGGAGGGCAACCTTACCTCGACATTCCCTTTCCCTTGCTTCGACCGAACGGAGTGAGTGGAGAAGCCTTTCGAGGAATAGTAAAATTATAATTCTTCTAATCCTAGAATTGCAGCAATTCACACAATTACCGCCATCTCGAACGAATGTGAGAGATCTACAGTCTATGATGACATTTGTATAAAAGAGTTTAAGTTATCTACGAAAATACACACCTAACAAAATCAAAGATCAAACACGTCCCAAAGTTCTGTAGACCTCTCGTCGCTTCCCTGTGGAAGCTCTGTCGAGGTGGAGGGTGGGGAAAGAGATGTCTCGACTACGCTCGACACTAGGTAGGAGAAAGAAAACAAAGTTTTCTAGGAAGTATTAGAACGCCATTCGTCGTTCTTTTGACCTTTGTTTCTAAGAAACAAAAGTCACTACACTATTTGTCTTTCAGACAAACAGTGGCCCAACAGGCGGGCAACCTTGCTTCGACCAACGTGGAGAAGCCTCCTTAGAAATAGTAAAAGTATAATTCTTTTAATGATCATAGTTATTGCGACTCACACCTTTACGCCATCTCTAATGGAATTGTCATAGTGAGCATAGCGAACTGATGAAACTCCTTAATCGAGGCTTGGCGAGGTGAAGGTCTTTGACCTGAGCCCGCAAGCTACCGTCGAACGAATGTGAGAGATCTACAGTCTATGATGACATGTGGATAATAGAGCTAATATTATTATGAAATCCAATAAGATGTCTCGACTACGCTCGACACTAGGGAGGTGAAAGAAAACATAGTTTTCTAGGAAGTATTAGAACGCCATTCGTCGTTCTTTTGACCTTTGTTTCTAAGAAACAAAAGTCACTACACTATTTGTCTTTCAGACAAACAGTGGCCAAACAGGCGGGCAACCTTGCTTCGACCAACGTGGAGAAGCCTCCCGAGAAATAGTAAAAGTATAATTTTTTTAAGCCTATAATTATAGTTGTTCACACAATTATCGCCATCTCTAATGGAGTTGTCACAGTGAGTATAGCGAGCTGATGAAACTCCTTAATCGAGGCTTGGCGAGGTGAAGGTCTTTGACCTGAGCCCGCAAGCTACCGTCGAAGGAGGAACGACTGAGAGATCTACAGTCTATGATGACAAGTGGATAAAAAGGTTTATGTTATCTACGAAAATACACACCTAACAAAATCTAAAATCAAACATGTCCCAAAGTTCTGTAGACCTCTCGTCGCTTCCCTGTGGAAGCTCTGTCGAGGTGGAGGGGAGGAAAAGATGTCTCGACTACGCTCGACATAAGGGGTAAGAAAACAAAGTTTTCTCTCTTCTTCCCTTGCTTCGACCGCAGTGGAGAAGCCTCATGCAATTATCTAGATCAAACAATTCAGTATGAATAATGAGAATAAACTCAAATAGTAATTTCACCATCTCGACAGAGCGAAGCGACGAGAGATCTACAGTCTATGATGACATGTTGATAATAGAACTAATATAATCTATGAAATCCAAGGAGAGATCTTATCGTGACGATGAACAAAATCAAAGATAAAATTGAAAATATCCTATGAAGACCTTTGACAAACTATATATTTTCCCTCACTTGGGTATAAATAAATTAAGAATCTATACGGAGGAAATTATGATTGAAGAAAAATTAGATGAACTTTATAAAAGACAGGTCGAAGTTGATAAATATATAAAAGATGCGAGAAAAATTTATAATGATATCTTGATATCTTCAAGAAGAGTGGGAAAAAGCTCAGATTTTACAGGAAAGAAATTCCTTAGGGGAAATATCGTGGGAGACTTACTAAGGGCAAACAAGAATCATAATGCCAACAAGTCCATTGGAAGAATACAAGAAGAACTACTTGATTTTCACTCAAATCTTCTCCTATTTGATGAAAAGTTAGCAAATAAGCTTTATCTTCCATCAAAGGTTAGCGAGTATTCGAGAATTAACGGTAAGGTAAGCGACATAGCCTTTAGATACAAGCTTAGGAAAAAGGAAGTAGATATAAGTAAGTCTGCTAGGTCAGTCCAAAAGGTCCTAATGAGACTTTTGTCTGAGAAGAGAAAAATCGCCTACGATATTAGAAAGATCAAGGAATACAAGGATTTATAGAAGATAGGGACTTATATATTATAAGGGTGGTGGGATAGGATTTGGTTCAAATCTCGCCGCCCTTTTTCTATTATGGCCTATTTATAGAAAAGTAGCTTGAGCTAATATTTATCTAGAAGATAAGATTTAAGATAAATAATCAATGTTTTACAAGCTTACGATATATATGTTACTATTAAATAAGTTAGAAGTTGGAAATTAGAAAGGAGTAATAATGATTGAAGTTTCGAATTTTTCAAAGATTTATTCCAACGGAAAAAAGGCCGTTGATGATATTTCTTTTACTGTCAATGATGGAGAGATATTTGGATTCTTAGGTCCAAATGGAGCAGGTAAGTCTACTACTATAAAAAGCATCGTAGGAATCAATTCAAAAACAAGTGGTAAGATTAGCATAAATGGCAAGACTTTAGAAGAAGATGCCAAGGCTTACAAGAGCGAGTTTTCCTATGTGCCTGATAACCCGGACCTTTTCGAGAACTATTCAGGCAATGAATATATTAACTTCGTCTCAGATATCTACGGCATAGATAGTAAGACCAGAAAGGAAAGGCTTGATTATTATCTAGAGTATTTTGACCTAAAGGATGCCATGGACAATCAGATTTCAAGTTATTCTCACGGTATGGCCCAAAGGCTTGCCCTAATCGGAGCTTTGATCAATGATCCTCCTGTAATCTTCCTAGATGAGCCAATGGTAGGTCTTGATGCCAAGTCCGCCTACAATCTCAAACAGATTTTAAGAGAAAGAGCTGCGGCAGGAAAAATTGTCTTCTTCTCAACCCACGTTATGGAAATTGCCCAAGAGCTTTGCGATAGGATTGCCATTATCAACAAGGGCAAGATCATCACAGTCGGAACCTTCGATGAGATAAAACACGCCGCCAACAGAGAAGGCTCGCTTGAAGAAATTTTCTTGGAGCTTACTGATGAATAATATAAAGACTATTACAAAATACGCCTTCAAGGAACAGTTCTTCCCATATTTTCCATCAAAGAAAATAGCGGGCATGCCCAAAAACTATCTGGGAAGGCTCCTTAGTCTTATCTGGTCCTATTTGTTCTTTGGCTTTATCTTCTACCTTGTCATGGGAGCATCTGTCAAGGTCTTTGTAGAAAGTGGGAATGATACTATGTACTTTACGGTCTTTGCCATGCTAATGACTGTAATAGTCCTTCTCCTTCACGGAGCTAAGATTTACTCGGACTTTTTTACAGAAAAGTCTATAGCAAACTATCAAACCATGCCAATAACTGAGGGTGAACTTTTCCTAGGAAAGATTTTTGGAGGGGTCTTATCATTTTTCGACTACTTCCTATTCTTCCTAATGGGGCTTTTCCTCTACTTTTCTGCTGTTGGATTTGACCTAGGGGCCCTCCTTCTTGGAATAATCAACTTCTTTCCAATGATTCTAATCCCTTATAGTATTCTTGCTATAATATTATTAATCATCAAGAAGTTTACCAACGTCAACAGGCACAAGAAGCTTTTCAAAAACTTGGGCTATGTCTTGATGTTTGCTATCATAGGAGTAATCTACTATTTTTCCTTTAAGTCAGGACAGTCTGGAGATAGTTTCGATAAGTTTGCAAATGGAATGGTAGATGCTGCTAATAAAAACCAAGCTGTGTCCAATATCTTCTTCCAGGCCAAGCTATTTGGTCTATCCCTAACAGGAGGAGTCGGTCAGAGAATACTTTCGACCATAGTGCTTTTAGCCCTAGCGGGCCTAATCACATTTATTGCTTATAAATTAGCAAGTAAATTCTACTACAAGTCAGTTTTTGAAAATACTGTAACAGAAGAAACTAGCCAAAAGATTAAGAAAGATAAGAAGAGAAAACCAGTAGGTCTAGAACAAAAAGGCCAGGTCATGGCCATAGCCAAGAGAGACCTAAGGATTATGACAAGCAATCTAATGTTTCTCTACACACCAATCCTTATGGCTATGATCTTTACTATCCTTCCTCTTACCCAAGGAAGAGATATAGTAGGAGAAATTGGCTATGAGAATATCTTTAGCCCAGTGGCTAAGTTTTACTTCTTCGCAATAGCCTTTGCGGCAGGCCTTATGATTTGGATAAATGGGGCGCCGACTTCCAATTCTCTCTCAAGAGAAGGAAAGGGATTTTTCCTAATCCAAACCCTACCGGTTGATCCCAAAAGCCATATGAAGGCAAGGCTCTTATCAGCCATGGCTATAGCCTGTCCAATCAATCTTATCATGACCCTAATCATAGGAGTGATTCTAAAATTAGGATTTGTAAATTCCCTAATGATTTTCCTAGGCCTAAGCCTAGCAGCCCTAGCAGCAAACATAGTGGGCTTACTACTTTCAACAATAGGAATAAATACCACTTGGCAAAATCCTAAGGAGCTAATGCAAGGTGGAGCGAGATTTATAATCTACTATATCATAAGCTTTGTAGTAATAATAGCCCTAGTAATACTTACCGTAGTCTTGATGAATGTAAGTGATGGCAAGGTCCTTATAGGAATAGGGGTACCTGTCCTAATAGTAATAGCCCTAACAGCAATCTTCTATGGGCTAGCTTATAAGAGATACAAAAAGGGCTTTATGGATGTTTAAAATCAAATAAATACAGTAGCGTTCTAGTGAATAGAACGCTATTTTTATGCTTATTATACAATAATTATACAAAAAAGACTATGAAATATATCGGCAATAAAACAGAAGTAATGAAAAAGATTGATAAAAAAAGTTAAAGATATAACATTTTCCTTTTATCAATTTAGTGTATGCAAGAGGTGAATTGTTGAAATATGCTTATGTAGCTAAGTTTTATATATATTGGGAAAATCTTTGATTTTGATAAATATAACTAAAAATTCAATGATTAAGCTTGAAATGAAAATAATCGGGTATAGAATAATTATAAGACATTTTGCGAACACGCAGTCTATGATAAATGTAACTAGGACAGACTCTAATATATGGGGTTTTGGGCCTGTCGATTATTTATGGAGGAAAAATGGACAACAAATTTAATAGAATTATTGAGTACAAAAAACAAAAAGGCTCAATAAGAAAACCTAAATACGCTACAAGAAAACTATCAATAGGATTAGTATCTTGCATGCTAGGTTACGCACTCTTAGTATCTCCATCCTCAGTAGAAGCAGCTGAACTTGATAGCGAAAAAGCTGTAGCTGAAGAATCTGCTGAAACAGAGACTACAAGTGGGGAAAATTTAGAAGAAGAAAATAAAGAAGAAACACCAGCTGAAGGAAGTGTTGAAGAAGAAACTCCAGCACCAGCTGAAGAAGAAAAACCAGCAGAAACAACAGAAAACACTGGAGCTCCTACAGAAAAGGAAACAACAGAAGAAGCTGTTGTAGAAGACAAAGAAGCTTTCAGCCTAACAAAAGACCAAAGACAAGCTCTAAAAGAAGCTGGCTTTACTGATAGTGAAATAGCAGAAATCGAAAAAGAAATAGCTAATAAACTAGAAGCTGATTCTAGCCTTAACGCACAAACATTAGTTGATGAAAAGATTTCAGAAAAAACAGATACACTTGGAATGTCTGAGGAAGCTAAACCAGAAGCTGTTGCAGCTCCATCTGATGAAAATAGAGAACCAAAAGACATATCTAACGATGTTCAAAGCAAATATGTTGCCTTAACAGAAGAAGGACACGAAACAAAAGGAACTATAAAGCCAGATAATGGTGAAGCAGTAGGTTGGGAAGTTTTCTTCACATCTCCAAAGGGAACAATTGCAGGAGATTACTTTACAATTGACCTTTCAGATAACCTATCTTTAAAGGGAATCGAACCTGACCACGAAAAAGAATATCCAATTGAAATCGATGGAAAAGTTGTTGCTGATGGTATTAGAACTGGTAGAAGTACAATCAAATATACTTTCAACGAAAACATCAAAGATCAAAGAAATGTAGTAGTATCTGTAAAGGGTTTTGCTTATATTGATAAGACAAAAGTTCCTAATAACACAACAGATGAAAAAATCTCTATTGCATTAGGAGATACAGTAGATGAACATAATATTAATGTCCAATATGGCGACCCATATTACACTGGGGATAAGCTAAATGGTGTGAGTCAATTTACAGAATTTGACCCTGAAACCGGTGAATACACTCAAGTATTCTATATAAACCCTGATTCAAAAACTATTACAACATCTACAAGAAATTGGGCCACAGGTAAAGTTGCAGCATTTATAGATGGAATTACACCTGATGGAAGTAAATCTGATGTAAATTATACAGATAAAGATACAACTGTAACAGTACAAAAACTTCCTGCTGGCACTAAAGTACCTGATGCTATTATAGAAAACCCAGTTGAAACTGATGAACCAACAATGGTTAAGACCACTTTCAGAGATGGCGGTATTGAAATTGTATTCGCAGATAATTCAGATGATAATCTTCGTAGCAATAATATCGACAGTCCATATATCATTACTGTTAAATCAATAGCTGCTCCAAGCAAAACAGGCAACAATGTATATTCAAGAGCAACTTTTTATGGTGATGGAAGTAAGTTCCACATTATGGACAATAGTATTGTAACGACTAAAGGAGATACTGAAGCACAAGGCGATAAAATTGGTTACTTCATCGAACACCATGTTTACAAAACAAAAGTAGATGGCGTACTTCAAGAAGACAAGACATTTACTCTTCATTCAAACAAAATGGAAGGTTACGATTACAACAAATACTTTACAAACAAAAATGTAATTGATGACTTTAAATTTGTAAAAGTTGATACAGATAAATTAGTAGAAAACCCAGTATATAATACAGATGGTACTATTGCTCGTGGTAACTACGAACCTGGCAAAACAAAAGAAGTAACTTATATCTATGAAAGAGATATAACAAGTGGAAAATTCCAAGAACACCATATTTACCAAACAGTAGATGAAAAGGGAAATGTTTTAACTACAGATGATACTGTTAATAAAGATGAAACAAAAGGTATTGATGAAGATTCTTACAAAACATCTAAGATTGATAGAGATGGTTACACTCTTACAGAAGTAAAGGCAACAAATGATGAGTCTGCAAAACTAGGAGTAAAATTCGATTCAAAAGGTGCAGAAACAACAGGAAACTATGTAAATGGCAAAAAGTTAGAAGTAACTTATATTTATCAAAAACAAAAACCGGTAGAGAAAAAAGGTTCATTCCAGGAACATCACATTTACCAGACAAAGAAACTAGACGGAACAATCGTAAAAGATGATGAAGTAAATAAAGATGTAACAGAAGGAACAGAAAAAGAAAACTACAAAACATCAAAAGAAGATAGAGACGGTTACAAACTAATCGAAGTAAAATCAGTAAACGGCGGTCAATTTAACGAAGACGGAAGCGAAAAAGAAGCAGCATACATTGCAGATACAAAACAAGAAGTAACATACATCTATCAAAAAGAAGAAGTAGCAAAAAAAGGTTCATTCCAAGAACATCACATTTACCAAACAAAGAAACTAGATGGAACAATCGTAAAAGATGATGAAGTAAATAAAGATGTAACAGAAGGAACAGAAAAAGAAAACTACAAGACATCAAAAGAAGATAGAGCAGGTTACAAACTAATCGAAGTAAAATCATCAAACGGCGGTCAATTTAACGAAGACGGAAGCGAAAAAGAAGCAGCATACATTGCTGATACCAAACAAGAAGTAACATATATCTATCAAAAAGAAGAAGCAAAACCTTGGACACCAATCGAAGAAACAGGTAAGTTCCAAGAACACCACATCTACATCACAAAAGATAAAGACGGTAAAGAGATAGGACGTGAAGTAGTAGATGGAAAAGTAAGTGGTGGAACAAAAGACATGGCTTACACAACAGGCAAAGACGAAAAAGACGGATTCAAGTTTGTAAGAACAGAAGATGCCAAAGAAAACCCAAGCTATGATAAAGATGGAAAAGAAACAACAGGCAACTTCAAACCAGGTGTAACTCAAGAAATCACCTATGTATACGAAAAAACAGAAAGTGAATGGACACCAATCGAAGAAACAGGTAAGTTCCAAGAACACCACATCTACATCACAAAAGATAAAGACGGAAAAGAAATCAAGCGTGAAGTAGTAGACGGCAAAGTAAGTGGTGGAACAAAAGACATGACTTACACAACTGGAAAATCTGAAAAAGACGGATTCAAATTCGTAAGAACAGAAGATGCCAAAGAAAACCCAAGCTATGATAAAGATGGAAAAGAAACAACAGGCAACTTCAAACCAGGTGTAACTCAAGAAATCACCTATGTATACGAAAAAACAGAAAGTGAATGGACACCAATCGAAGAAACAGGTAAGTTCCAAGAACACCACATCTACATCACAAAAGATAAAGACGGTAAAGAGATAGGACGTGAAGTAGTAGATGGAAAAGTAAGTGGTGGAACAAAAGACATGACTTACACAACTGGAAAATCTGAAAAAGACGGATTCAAATTTGTAAGAACAGAAAACCCAGTAGAAAATCCAACATTTGATGAAGAAGGAAAAACTACAGAGGGTAAGTATAGACCAGGTGTAAAACAAGAAATCACCTATGTTTACGAAAGAACAGAAACACCATGGACACCACTAGAACCATCTGAACCAGTTGAACCAGAAACACCAGGTGAAACTCCAGATATTCCATGGACACCACTAGAACCATCTGAGCCAGTTGAGCCAGAAACACCAGGTGAAACCCCAGATATCCCATGGACACCACTAGAACCTTCTGAGCCAGTTGAACCAGAAACACCAGGTGAAACTCCTGAGACTCCAGAAAAACCTGAAAATCCTGAAAAACCAGAAACTCCTGAGACACCTGACAAACCTGAAAATCCTGAAAAACCAGAAACTCCTGAGACACCTAAAAAACCTGAAAAACCAGGTAAATCAGAAACTTCAGAAGATAAGAAGGATAACAAGGTTCAAGTTCCAGTAGTTGAAGCTAAGAAGGAAGTTAGAAAAGAAACACCTACTAGAAAGAAAGGTAACCCTAAGACAGGTGTAGGTTCAATATCAGGTGCAGCACTAGGACTAATCGCAGCTGCTAGTGGACTCTTTGTCAGCAAGAAGAACAAAGACGAAGAATAAAAATAAATAGACAGATTGTTACCATATATTAATCCAAAACTCCAAGTTCTCCAGCTTGGAGTTTTCTCTTGGATATTTTTAGCTAATATTAGAATGATAAATAATTTAAGGAATAAATACAATTATATTAATATTTATAGGATATTTTGTATTTTAATTATAGTTTATTAGAGTATAATAATGATTAAATAAATTCCAAGGAAGCCCTAAGAGAAGTAGGCCTAGAAAGTCCATCGATGATGGAACAATAGAGAAAATCCTCCCAAAACTTACAGATTACCTAGAAAGTTTGGACAAGGAAAAGATTGGTAAGAAGATGAGTTAATCGATGAAATCCAATGAGATATCTCGACTCCGCTTCGCTCCGCTCGATATAAGGGTGTGCAGGGGCCTTCAAGTCATGAATAGAACTGAAGAAATCTTTTTTCCACATATCCCTTATTTCGACCTTGTGGAGAAGTCTCACTCATTACATTTAAGAGGCAGATAATTATTTACTTTGAAAAAATCTAAACAATCCTTACACCATCTCGAAGGAGCTACGACTGAGAGATCTACAGTCTGTGATGACATGTAGATTATTAAGTTTAAGCTATTTACGAAAATACATAAATAAGAAAAACTCAAGCCAAACACGTTCCAAGGCTCTGTAGACCTCTCGTCGCTTCCCCGTGGAAGCTCTGTCGAGGTGGAGGGGGGGAGAGATGTCTCGACTACGCTCGACATAAGGGGTAAGAAAACGAAGTTTTCTCTCTCTTTCCCTTACCTCGACCGAAGTGGAGAGGTCTCATAAATTAACAGTATCGTAGAATAATTGCCTATACTTTGAGAATAAATCAAAACAAGGTTTCCGCCATCTCGAACGAATGTGAGAGATCTTAAGTCTATGATGACATATAGATAATGAAGATAAGCTATTTACGAAAATACGAAAATACATAAATAAGAAAACTTAATCCAAGCATGTCCCAAAGTTCTGTAGACCTCTCAGTCGCTCACTCCTTCGAGGTGGCGAGTAAGGAATATCTCATAATTAAAAATAAAAATTACTACATGAGATCTCTCGACTACGCTTCGCTCCGCTCGAGATAAGGGGTAATGTATACCAAGCTTCTATCGTGTTTACAATAGTTCATTGTGGCCAGGACCATTAGACATAAGGGAGGTAAGAAAACAAAGTTTTCTCTCTTCTTCCCTTACCTCGACCGAAGTGGAGAGGTCTCACTCATTATATTTAAGAGGCAGATAATTATTTACTTTGAAAAAAATGTAAACAATCCTTACACCATCTCTAATGGAGTTGTCACAGTGAGTTTAACGAACTGATGAAACTCCTTAATCGAGGCTTGGCGAGGTGAAGGTATTTGACCTGAGCCCGCAAGCTACCGTCGAAGGAGCTACGACTGAGAGATATACAGTCTGTGATGACATGTAGATTATAAAGATTAAGTTATTTACAAAAATATATAAATAAGAAAAACTCAATTCAAACATGTCCCATAGTTCTGTAGACCTCTCGTCGCTTCCCCGTGGAAGCTTTGTCGAGCTGGCGAAGCTAGGAATTATCTTAATTATACAGATAATTATCTCATGAGATCCCTCCACTAGGGTCGGGATAAGGGATGAGAGTAGGGTCGGGATAAGGGATGAGAGGTGCTCACACACCCTACCTATTCCTTTACACCAATTGCAGTGGAGGGAGTTTTTTCCTAGCAATCCTTATCCTCAAATACCACAACTACAGCCCCGTCTTTTACCCCTATTTCAAAATCTTCTTTCTTTGTTTCATTTGATACTCCTAGGGCATCGTCTATTTTCATTTTGTAGTCTTCTAGTTCGTAGTAGAGTCCCTTAATTGTAAGTCTGGTCTTATCATTTAGGGAGAATATTGATACGTAGAAGTCGTGGTTTTTGTAAGTATAGGAGAAGTTATCATCTACTACAAATATTTCCTTAGATCTCGATTTTAGTTTTACATTGATTCCTTGTTTTTGGTAATGGTAGATAGTGCGGATGTTTGATATGGTGTGGCTTTCTCTGCCTCCCAGTCCTCCATAGATGATAATCTCCCTAAAGCCTTTTTCTTTGGCAAATTCTATCGCAGCAACGGTGTCCGTAAAGTCCTTTACTGGATTTAGGGCGATTACGTTGATATCGTCTGGTCTTTTGGATGAGTCGAAGTCTCCTATGATGTAGTCGACATTGATATTTTCTGATTTAGCAAGTGTATAGCCCCTATCAGCTGCAAGGACTAGGTCATTTTTTCCTATTTCGTCGAAGAAGCCGTCGAAGCTTCCTCCTCCAATTATATAACAAGTTTTCATATTTCACCTCTCCTCTTAGTTTATTATAAATTGTGCAATTGAGCAATTTTTTATTAATCGCCATATTCCTTTTATTTGTGGTAAAATATACATATCAGGTAGTAATGGAGGTAGATATGGAAAAGCTAGATAAAAAATCTAGAGATTTATTAAAGGTTATTTGTTATGGAATTATATTATTTTTTGCCTTCTGGTATTTTCCAGTTATCAAGGATGGATTCAATAAAGTAGGGCGAGTCTTACAACCCTTTATCATAGGAGGGATGATTGCTTATCTAGTAAGTATTCCTATGAATTATTTTGAAAGAAAACTTGTGGCGAACTTCCCAGATAAGAAATATAGGAAAAGGATAAGTGCCCTATCTTTATTTGTATCATGGGTACTTATTATATGTTTCTTGGTTTTATTTTTAAATATCCTTATTCCAAGGATTGCTACAGTTATCTTATCCTTCTTCAATAGATGGCCTGAGTTTGTTAGAGAAACTTACGAGACCTTAAATAGTCACTCTATCACAAGGCCTTATGCTGATAAGTTCTATGAGTATGTGAACTCCTTCGGCTGGTATGAGGTGAGAAATGCTGTTATGAATTTTATCACAGATAAGAAGACTGACCTATTTAGTCTAACTACAGGAGTCCTTAACTCAGTAAGCTCTTCTTTGATTTCGATCTTTACGATTATTGTCTTTTCTATCTTTGTCCTAATATATAAAGATATGCTTAAGACAAATGGAACTAGGATTTTATATGCTTTAATGAGTGAAAAAAGAGCGGATTATCTAAACAAGGTCCTATCCCTATCTTATAACACCTTTAAGGATTATATTTTCTCAAGGCTTATAGCAGTGGTTACCCTTTCTGCTTTAACCTTTGTAGGAATGTTTATTATGGGCATCCCCAACGCTGGAGTTATATCGCTTTTTGTGGGAGTGTCAGATTTGATTCCGATTTTTGGTCCTATAGTAGGAGCTGGTCTATCTGCGGTTATTATATTTTTGGAAAGTCCAATCAAGGCTTTGATTTTCCTAATCTATGATGTAATAGTCCAACAAATCCAGGAAAATATTATCTACCCTGCCATAGCGGGCGAGAAGATCGGACTTCCTGCGGTTTGGGTCCTTGCGGCAATTACAATTGGTGGATCACTCTTCGGTATTTGGGGTATGCTTGTCGGTATTCCTGTAGCATCTATTATATATACACTATTTCACGAGTTTATTGATAATAAGCTTAAGGATAAGAATGTTACAGATAAAATGATCGAAGAAAAGAAGAATGAGAAATACACCATGGAGGATATTGATAGCCATGAAGCTAAGTAGATCAGCCTTAGGCGAATTTGTTCCTGTCATAGACGGGGATAGGACCTATTACGGAGGTTTCCAGAATTTGCTTGAGAGAAAGAAAGTATCGAAGTTCTACAGAGACAGGTCCTGTGTTGTAACGGCTATGACTAATGCTTATTTTTATCTATTTCATAGGAAAAGAGAGATTCCCATGGACCTATACAACGAATACCACTATTATTTCTTTAGGATTCTAAGACCCTGGGCCAATGGAGTTCCTACTGTAAAGAGTCTCGATAGAAGGCTTGATAGGGTGAGGGAGGATTTTGGTATTTCTCTAGAGTCTAAGACACTTACAGAGACGATGGTTAACAAGAGACCACTAACAAAGAAAATCGCCTTTATAGAAGAAGCCTTGGAGAAAGATAGTCCACCCATAATTATTAACTGGCTATCTAATGATATTTCTGTCATGAAACATCACGGAGTATGCATCACCGAGCTTAACAGAGTAGCTGATAAGCATGAAGTAGTTGTTTCTAGCTGGGGAAGGGTCTACAGATTTATCCTAGAAGATTTTGAAAGACAATTTAGAACTTATACTGGTTTAATTTATTTTAAGGAGAGATAATGCAAAAACAAGAAAGATTAGCAAGGGGAAATGGAGTTATCCTTCCAATTTTCTCCATTCCATCAAACTATGGAATAGGAACTTTCGGCAAGAAGGCCTACGAGGCGGTCGATTTCCTATCAGATGCTGCCATCAAATACTGGCAAATCCTACCTCTAGGACAGACCTCTTATGGGGATAGTCCCTACCAATCCTTCTCATCCTTTGCCGGCAATCCCTACTTTATCGACTTGGATATGCTGATTGAAGATGGGCTTTTGGAAAGAGAAGAGCTTGACAATCTAAATTTCGGAGACAATGAAAGATATGTCGACTACGGCATCCAATACAATCTCCGCTACAGAATCCTGGAAAAGGCCTTCGATAAGGCAAAAGAACTTGCGGCTGAGGAGATTAAGGAATTTAGGACTAAGGAAAAAGATTGGGTAGAAGACTACGCCCTCTTTATGGCTATCAAGAGAGAAAAGTTTGATGTAAGTTGGCTAGAGTGGGACGATGAACTAAAAAACAGGGACAAGAAGGCCCTAAAGGAATTTAAGAAGAAAAACTCAGAGCTTGTGGATTTCTATGTCTTTATCCAATATGAGTTCTTCAAACAATGGAAGAAGCTTAAGGAATATGCCAACAGGAAGGAGATTCAAATTATAGGAGACCTTCCAATCTATGTAGCCCTCGACTCATGCGATGCCTGGGTCAACTCTGATATCTTAAAGCTTGATCCAGAGACTAAAGAGCCAATCATTGTCGGAGGAGCACCACCAGATGCTTACTCCGAGGACGGACAACTTTGGGGAAACCCTGTCTATGATTGGGATAAACTTAAGAAGACAGATTATGACTTCTGGCTTAAGAGAATTGGAGCAAATCTAAAACTTTACGATATCCTAAGACTCGACCACTTCAGAGGCTTTGAGGCCTATTATGCAATACCAGCTACTGATGATAATGCCAGATACGGCAAGTGGGAATTGGGCAAACCTTACGAGCTTTTCGATAAGATTATAAAAACCTACCCAGAAGCTCTTTTCATAGCAGAAGATTTAGGTTACATTACCAAGGAAGTTGATGATCTTAAAAACCACTACAACTTCCCAGGTATGAATGTCATCCAATTCGCCTTTGGTGAGAAGTTTGACAGCAATTACCTACCACACAACTACGAGAGAAATTCTGTAGTATATTCTTCAACCCACGACTCCGACACCCTAAAGGGATTTTTGGATGAGGCAGATGAGGAACTTACAGGACTAATCGATAAGTATTTCGGCCTAGATGAGGATGACGATAAGCTAGCAAAGATTATAAGAGCCCTTATGGCATCTGTTTCTGATATAGCAATGTTTGAGATCCAAGACTTCTTTGGATTCGGTAATGAAAGCAAGATCAACTCTCCATCAACCATTGGCAACAACTGGAAGTGGAGAAGTATAGACAGCGACTATGATGAAAATTTAGCGAAAAGAATAAAAGAAATGTCAAAAGTATATGGGAGATATGATTATGGACAAACTGAAAAAGAATAAATTTATTGAAAATTACGTAGAAAACTTACAAAGAATTACCCTAAAATCCTTCGATGAGACAAGCGATAAGGACAGATACAATGCTCTATGCGATTCAATCATGGAATTAATTAACGAAGAGTGGAGAGCCTGTAAGAGAAATACTAGAAACGAGAGAAAGGCCTATTACCTATCTGCAGAATTCCTAATAGGAAGATCTTTAGGAAATAACCTCATTAACTTAGGTATCTATGACGAGGTCAAAGAGCTCCTAGATGAGATAGGAATCGACTTTGAAGCTATAGAAAACTACGAGGACGACGCAGCCCTAGGTAATGGAGGTCTTGGAAGACTTGCAGCCTGTTTTATGGACTCTGCCGCAACCCAAGGGATTAATCTAGCAGGCTACGGTGTAAGATATAGGGAAGGAATCTTCAAACAAAAAATCGAAGAAGGCTTCCAAGTAGAAAGCGGAGACAGCTGGATCAAGGATGGAGATGGCTGGTCAATCAGAGTAGACTCCGATGCCAAAATCGTAAGATTTAGAGACCAACAAGTAAAGGCTGTTCCATTCGACATGCCTGTAGTAGGTTTCGAAAACGGCAGGGTTAATACCTTAAGACTATGGCAATCTGAACCATTTGAGGAGTTCGACTTCGCCAAGTTTAACAACTACGAATACGACGATGCAGTAGCAGAAAAAAACCGTGCTGAAGATATCACAAGAGTACTATATCCAAATGATATGCAAAGAGCCGGCAAGGTCCTAAGACTTAAGCAACAATACTTCTTCTGTTCAGCCTCTATCCAAGATATGATAGAAAAATACAAGAGAGACTTCCCAGAAGACCTACAGTTTAAGAACTTCGCCAAATATCACGTGATCCAATTAAACGATACCCACCCAATCATGGCTATCCCTGAGCTAATCAGAGTCTTGGTAGATGAAAATGGAATCTTCTTTGAAGATGCCCTAGAGATTTGTAGCAAGGTCTTTGCCTTCACCAACCACACAGTCCTCCAAGAAGCCCTAGAAAGATGGGATAAGGACATAGTTTTAGAAGTAAGCCCAAGATGTCTTGAAATAATCGAGAAAATCAACGAGAAATTAGTAGAAGAATTTAATGCTAAAGGCTACTCAGAAGAGCAAATCGACCCATACAGGATTGAAAGATTCGGACAAATCCACATGGCAAATCTTGCAATCTATGTAGGATTTTCCGTAAATGGAGTAGCAGCCCTTCATACAGAAATCCTAAAGGCTGATACCTTCAAGCACTGGTATAAGTTAAGACCTGAAATGTTTAACAACAAGACCAATGGTATAACTCCAAGAAGATGGCTAGTATATGCTAACAGAGAGCTTTCAAGCTTCATTACAGAAAAGCTTGGCACAGACGAGTGGAAGTACAAGCTAGACCTACTTAAGGGACTAGAAAAATACAAGGATGATGAAAAAGTCTTAGAAGAGCTATGGGATATCAAACAAACAAAGAAAAACCAACTTGCCAAATATATTTTGGACACAGAGGGAGTAAAAATTGACCCAGAATCAATCTTCGATATCCAAATCAAGAGAATCCACGAATACAAGAGACAACACCTTAACGTCCTTCACATTATCTATCTCTACCACAAGCTTAAGAAAAATCCTGACATGGAATTTACTCCAACAACCTTTATCTTCGGAGGAAAGGCAGCCCCAGGATACTTCAGAGCTAAGGGAATGATCAAACTTGCTAATGAAGTTGCAAGAGTAGTAAACGCGGATCCTGACGTAAATGACAAGATAAAGGTAGTATTTGTAGAAAACTACAGGGTAAGCTACGCAGAAAAACTCTTCCCAGCAGCAGATATTTCAGAGCAAATTTCAACAGCAGGTAAGGAAGCAAGTGGTACAGGAAACATGAAATTCATGCTAAACGGCGCCCTAACACTAGGAACACTTGATGGAGCAAATATAGAAATCTTCGACCACGCTGGAGAAGAAAACAACTTCAGATTTGGTGCTACAGTAGAAGAGCTAAACGAAATAATGGATAGCTACAATCCAGTAGAATACTACTCCAAAGACCCAGATATCAAGGATGTAGTCGACAGTCTAGTAAGTGGAGAATTCAAAGATGAGGGATCTTACATGTTCCTAGATATCTACAATGAATTAATTAAACCACAAAATGGACAAAGAGGAGATAGCTACTTCCTCCTAAAAGACTTCAAGTCTTACGCTAAGGCTCACGAAAGAGTAAACGAGGCCTACAAGGATAAGATAGATTGGTCTAGAAAATGCTTGATTAACATTGCAAACGCAGGATTCTTCTCATCAGATAGAACAATCCTAGACTACGCAGCTGATATTTGGAAAATAGATCAAGAGTAGAAATATGGATGCACAAGCAATATTAGGATTAATGATCCCATTTATAGGCACAAGCTTGGGAGCAGCTTGTGTCTATATAATGCGTGACGAGTTAAATATAAGAGTACAAAAGGGCCTATCCGGTTTTGCGGCGGGAGTAATGGTTGCAGCAAGTATCTGGTCCCTACTAATGCCTGCCATGGATATGGTAGAGGATAAAATGGCAAGGATGGCCTGGGTCCCAGCTGCTATAGGATTTATAGTAGGAATAATATTCTTACTTTTCCTAGATTCCGCTATTCCTCACCAACACATAGACTCAGACACACCAGAAGGACCCAAAAGCGAAAATCTAAGAAAAACTACCATGATGGTTCTAGCGGTAGTAATCCACAACATACCAGAAGGAATGGCAGTTGGGGTAAGCTTTGCTGGAGCAATATATGGCCACGGCACAGTAACTATGGCGGGGGCTATGGTTCTAGCCTTAGGAATCGCCATCCAAAACTTCCCAGAAGGAGCAATTATATCTATGCCCCTAAGAGCGGCTGGAGTAAACAAACACAAGTCCTTCATCTACGGCATACTTTCAGGAGCAGTAGAGCCAGTGGCAGCAGTACTAACCATCCTCCTATCAGGAATAATGGTCCCAATCCTTCCATATCTCTTAAGCTTTGCAGCAGGAGCAATGTTCTACGTAGTAGTAGAAGAGCTAATCCCAGAAGCCACAGGAGAAGGAGAAGACCACACCAACATAGGAACCATAGGCTTTGCAGCAGGCTTTGTAGTGATGATGGTCCTTGATGTAATGCTTGGATAGGTTAAGTTAATAAGAAAAATTATATTGAATTAAAAAAGCCTCAGACTCTAATTTACTTAAGAGCTTGAGGCTATTAATTTGACACTAAATGAGTAAATTCCTTACCCGCCACCTCGACAGAGATTCCACGGGGAAGCGACGAGAGGTCTTCAGAACTATGGGACACCTCTAGATTGAGTTTTTCTTATTTATGTATTTTCGTAAATGATTTAATCTTAATGATCTACATGTCATCACAGACTGTAGATCTCTCAGTCGTAGCTCCTTCGAGATGGTGTAAGGATTGTTTAGATTTTTTTCAAAGTAAATAATTATCTGCCTCTTAAATATAATGAGTGAGGTTTCTCCACTTCGGTCGAGGTAAGGGAAGAAGAGAGAAAACTTCGTTTTCTTATCTCCCTTATGTCGAGACATCTCAAATTCGCCACCTCGACAGAGCTTCCACGAGGAAGCGACGAGAGGTCTACAGAACCTTGGGACGTGTTTGGATTAAGTTTTCTTATTTATGTATTTTCGTAACTAACTTGATTTTCATAATCTAGGTGTCATAATAGCCTGTAGATCTCTCACATTCGTTCGAGATGGCGGTAATTATGTGAATAGCTATAATTCTAGGCTTAAAAGAATTATACTTTTACCATTTCTAGGGAGGTTTCTCCGCTTCGGTCGAAACAAGGGAAAATGAGAGAAAACTTTGTTTTCTTTCCCATTATGTCGAGCGAAGTCGAGACATCTCTTGACTTGCTTTATTTTACCTCTTGGATGATAATAAATAATAGTACTTCAGATATTTCATAAGCTCAAAAGTCGATTTTGGGTATAAATTGACTATACTTATATAATATTTTATAAATAGAAAGGAAAATTATGGCTGATGCTTTATTGCTTACATTAGATGAAAATTATATACCGCAGATGAAAGTTCTTATGACTTCTATTTACATAAATAATCCAGGAAGGATCTTTGACGTCTATCTTATCCACTCTAGAATATCAGAGGATAAGCTTAAAGACTTAGGGGAAGATTTAAAGAAATTCTCTTACACCCTTTATCCAATAAGGGCTACGGACGATCTATTCTCTTTTGCGAAAGTTACCGACCGCTATCCAAAGGAGATGTATTATAGGCTTCTTGCGGGGGAGTTTTTGCCGGAAGATTTGGGAGATATTTTATATCTCGACCCTGATATGTTAGTTATCAATCCCTTGGACGATTTACTTAGGACTGATATCTCAGATTATATTTTTGCTGCGGCAAGCCATACTGGGAAGACCGATATGGCCAACAATGTCAATAGGATTCGCCTAGGAACTGACACCGACTATTACAATTCGGGTCTGCTTCTAATTAATCTTAAAAGGGCGAGAGAGGAGATTGACCCAGAGGAGATTTTCTCCTTTGTTGAGGATAATTACATGAATCTTTTCCTCCCAGACCAAGACATCCTTAATGCCATGTACGGGGGTAGGATTTATCCTTTAGATGATTTGATCTATAATTATGACGCAAGAAACTATTCTTCTTATCTCCTTCGCAGCAAAAAGCAAGCTGACCTAGCTTGGCTAATGGATCACACCGTAGTTCTTCACTTCTGCGGCAGGGATAAGCCTTGGAAGAAAAATCACAGGAACAAATTCACCAGCCTTTACAAGCACTATATGAGTCTTACGAAAAGATATCTGGCTTAGCTTAGAGAAATAAATAGGAGAAAGGTAGATTAGCCCTTTTCCTATTTTTCTTTGAGTAAAAATGTTATAATTGATAGAAGAAAGCTGTTTGTTCATTTGTCACTATAATCATGAAATAAAGGAATTAATATAAATTGAAGAGATTTAAAGATTTTAAGAAACTAGAAGAATTAGAAAAGGATCGAGAAAATAAAATTGTAAAGACCAGCATGTTTGGCATAGTTGGAAATGCCCTACTTGCAATATTGAAAGTATTTATTGGAATGAAATCAAACTCCATAGCTATATTGGTCGATGCAGTAAATAATTTATCAGATGCACTAAGCTCTGTTATAACCATTGTCGGAACAAAACTTGCCGGCAAAGAAGCTGACGACAAACATCCCTTTGGCTATGGGAGGATAGAATACCTTTCGGCTATGGTTATTTCGGTAATTATCTTATATGTAGGTATAACATCCCTAGTAGAGGCAGGCAAAAAAATATTTGATCCAGTAGAGCCATCTTATAGCCTCCTAAGTGTTATAATAGTTAGCCTATCTGTCTTGGTAAAACTAGCTATAGCCCGTTACTTCTTAAAGGTTGGCGGAGAGGTGAAATCAGATTCTCTTATTAATGCAGGTGAAGATTCTAGGCTTGACTCAATCGTATCCTTATCAATCCTAATATCTGCAGGCTTGTATGTAATGTTTGATATTTCCCTAGAAGCATATCTTGGAGCAATCATATCAATAATCATTATAAAATCTGCAATAGATATGCTAAGCAAAACCATATCACAAATATTAGGAGAGACGATTGATCCAGAACTTGAACAAGAAGTGATAAAAACAGTAGAAAGTTTCCCTGATGTAGAAGAAGCAAGTGCCCTGGTCCTAAGCAATTACGGGCCTAATGATTGGAATGGATCTATTGATATAGGTATGCCAGAATCTTTTACAGCTGAGAGGCTAGATGAGATAATCAGAGATATACAACTTGAAGTTTACTACAAACATCAAATAATACTCACTGCGGTAGGTGTATATCCAATAAATGCTCAAAACAAGCACATTAAAACAATCAAAGAGGAGATAAAAGAAATAATCTTATCCCACCAAGACATAGACGGAGTTCATGGCCTGTATGTAGATCAGCTTGATAAGGAAATAAGGTTTGATCTTACAATAAGCTTAGATGCAGATGATAGGCTTATAGTTTTAGAAAAAGTAGTAGGCGATATAAAAAATCACTTCCCAGATTATAATATAGAAGCCTTACCAACAGATGTATGGATTAGATAAGAGGAATAAAAATGAAAAACATTGTAATCAAAGAAGATGTAATACCAAATTTAGATAGCATTCTAAATTTATATAATGATGTTTTACGGAGTGCATATACTAGTGACCCAAAACAGTTAGAAAATGGCTTGAAAAATTCATTGAAGATCTGGACAGCTTGGGAGGAAGATTTGCTAGTGGGATTAGCAAGAGTTGTTGGTGATAGCTGTACTATTATTTATATTCAAGATATTTTAGTTTTAAATTCATACCAGAAAAAAGGAATTGGAAGTCAGTTATTAAAAATAATTCTTGATGAGTATAAGGATATTCGACAAATCATTTTACTAACAGACGACACTGATAGATCTATAAGGTTTTATGAGAAGAACGGGTTTACAAAGGTTAGCAACTATAAGACTGTGGCTTTTATGAAATAGTATTGGTTTTAAGTCTTTTTTGATTGTAGTTAATTTAATTATAGGGTAAATGATTAGATATGTCTTCTTTTTTACAAAAAAATCGTGATGACAGAAGTATCATTTACTACTACCAACACGATTTATTATAGACCCCTTTTTGTCTCTGGTCTTTTTCTTGGCATAAAAATTCCTCCTGATTAGTTTTTACTTTCCCTAATCAGGAGGTTTCTATACACAAAATTTCACACAGTCTCAGCCGCGATCATTTTTTCTTTATTTATATTCTTTTTTGTTCAATGAACAACAATCTAATCTTTCATTTCCAAAAGATTTTTTATTTTCTTCTGCTAGATTTTTCAAGAATTTTTTCCATCTATTTTTTATTGATTCAAATATTTTCATATTTTACCTCCTCGGGTAATTATTTGCAAACCATCTACAATAATATTTATACCGGAAAAAATTATTTTTTTCAATTTTTTATCTCCATTTTTCCTATCCCATAATTAAAGACAGGATATCTTTTCCAAAAGTAGAAAGATAAACTTCCATTTCTAATTTATATAACAAGCAAAATGATCCCAGATTCAGTTATGGATAAGGAAAAAATTGAATATGTAGAAGAAAATAAATAAAAGACCCAAATCCTCTTATTTTTCATTATAACTAATTTAGTTCTTGTTAAGTTAATTTGATGTTTCTCGTTTATCGAGAGCTTTGAACCTCTACAAAACAGTGATTTGAAGCCTTTTGATTTCTCCTGATTCTTATGGTGGAGCATAAGGGAATTGAACCCTTGGCCTCTTGACTGCCAGTCAAGCGCTCTCCCAACTGAGCTAATGCCCCAAGATGTATCCATTCTAGCATAATTTATAAGAAAAGACAAGCGGATTCGATTCTTTATTCGTTTAAAAAGAGAGATGAAAATAGGAGAGCTCCCTAGCTTTCGGAGACTCTCCTTTTTTTAAATTTTCTTGTTGACCCAGTTTCCTTGATGGAATCTACGTCTTAGGCAAATAAATCTTGATGCCTGATCTGATAGGATTCCTAGCCAGATTCCAATTATGCCCAGGCTTAGGACATTTACTGCAAGTAGGGTGACTGCACTTCTGATGAAGGTTACAGATAATAGGGCTACAAAGAGGGTGTATTTGACATCTCCTGCCGCTCTGAGGCATCCTCCGTAGATTGTTTGGGAGATTTGTAGGAGAACTATTACTGTTAGAAATCTAGTTATTATTACACCGTATTCTATTATATCTGGGTCTTTGAAGAAGAGGCCAAAGATATTTCTTCCGAAAAATATCAGTATGATTGAAACTATTACTGATAGGCTAAAGCCGATTTCTTGGCAGACCTTGCCGTAAGTCTTAGCTCCTTCTTTATCCTCTGCTCCTAGGGCGTTACCTGAAAGGGCTATGGCTGCTACTTGCATACCATTACCCAAGGAGAAGGTTAAAGATAGAAGGTTCATTCCTACATTGTGGGCAGCAAATATTTCTGTTCCAAGACTTGCTGCGGTGATAGCTGTTACCAGAAAGCCGATTCTTGCTGAGACATTTTCTACAAATATATTTGATCCGAGGCTTGCAATAGATTTGGCGATTTTTTTGCTAAAGGAAAACTTCGCTTTTACAAACTGATTGAAGTTCAGGTAGGAAGATTTCCTCGTTAGAGAAATGGTACACATAATGCTCGCCACGACTGTCCCTAGGACTGTCGCAATAGCAGCTCCCCTTATGCCTAGGGCAGGAAAGCCAAAGTTTCCGTAGATTAGTAGGTAGTTAAAGGTGATATTAACGACAGAGCTAACTAGGTTTGATACGAAGGCAATTTGTGTATTGCCGCACCCCCTGTGGCCAGCATTGATGACCATGGCTAGGGCATTAAAGATAATTCCTCCCATAATTATTTGAAAGTAAGCTATAGAAAGCTCATGAGTTTCAGGATTGGACCCAGCAAACTTAAGAATTGGGGAGAGGAAGGGCATCATCACAAGGTCTACTAGGATTACGAAAGCTATTACTATATAAATAGCTGTTAGAAGAGTCTTGTTAGCTTCTTTTCTGTCTCCTTCACCCTGTCTTCTCGCAACAAGGGCCGATACGGCCGCATTTATGGAGAAGAATATGGTAAGGGCTATAAATTTAGGCTGGGTAGTTAGGCCTATGGCTGCAACAGCACTTGGGCCCATACCTGATACCATGAAGGTATCTATTATGTCTGCTATGGATATAAAGAAGAATTCCAATAGGGCAGGCCAGGCAATTGATAGTGATTTTTTCCAATAATCTTTTCTTTGCACAAATCCCCCTTAGTCTATGAGGTCCAGATATCTTTCGATATTTATATTTTCATTAGTAGAGTATTCGATAACATCTCTATAGATTTTGGATATAATATCGACTGTCTTCTGGCAAGCTTCTTCTATAGAACATCCGTCTAGGAAGTAGGCTATGAAAAGTCCGTCGAAGAGGTCTCCCGTTCCTGTAAGTCTTTTGGGAAGTTTGTCGAAGGAAACTTTAAATTCATCCTCATCATATCCTTTCACGAAATATTTCCCGTCTTCTTCTACAGAAGTTATAAGATATTTTTTTCCTTTACTTACAAAATCCTCGTAGTCTATATCAAGAAACTTTGCCTCTGTCGCATTTGGGCTTATGATATCTGAAATATCGAGTAAGGACTTGTAGTTATCGAGCATTTTCTCATCAAGAGTTGGGTAAAGAGCCCCCTCATCTCCCATGATTGGGTCAAAGAGGACAGTAGTCTTATAGTCTAAGTTTTTTACATAATCATAGATTATATCTCTTTGCTCAGTATTGTGTATATATCCAATAGAGATAAGGTCAAACTTAAATCCTATCTCCTCCCAGTTTCTTAGGGTATCTTTTAAGTATTCTGTTGTATCTAATATGGCGTTTTTCCCGTAGGAGAAGTTGTTTGCTATAAGGGCGGTTGGAAGGAAGAAAGTGTTGTGTCCCTTGTAGGAGAGGACAGTTTCCATCATCTTGCCGGCAATTTTTCCTAGGGAAACGAAATCATTTATTATTAATATATTTTTCATCTCATTTCACCTCACCTTATATCTTATGAATTTAAAGACTTATGTCAAGCTATGATATTGTAAGTTGGAGGGATAAAGTGATATAATAAGTCTATGAATAAATTTAATAAAAATATCATTAAGAAAATCAACGAAAATAAATACGTTAAGAAAACCAGGAAGGGCTTGGGCAGTTTGATATTTTCACGAGCGGGATTATTTGCCTTTTTGGTAATCCTCCAGCTTATTTTGATGATTTATTTCTATTATAATTCTAAGATAGATTTTACTTACATAATGGGAGGAGATACCCTATCTAAGTTTATAATGATGCTTATAATCCTCAATATGAAAAAGGTATCAAACGCTAACAAATTGTCTTGGTTTATGTTAATTGCGATCGTTCCGACCTTTGGCATCATCGCCTTTCTTGTAAGTCACTATTCGATTGGTTATAAGAGAGAGCAGAGGAAGGTTGTAAGCCTTGATAAGGATTCTAGAAAATATATCCAAAAGGATAAGGATCTTTACGAAAAAATCGAGGATAGGGAAAGGAGATTTTATCCAATAGCCAAATACTTGGACGATGTGGGGGGCTTTCCAACCTACAAGGACACATCTTCTACCTACTTTAAGGTAGGAGACGATATGTTCGAGGCCATGCTAAGCGATGTGAAAAGTGCGGAAGACTTTATATTTATGGAGTTTTTCATAATCGACTATGGTTATATGTGGGGGACAATCCTAGAAGAGCTTGTCAAAAAGGCCAAGGAGGGCGTTAAGGTAAGACTTCTGTTTGATGGGTCCAATCTCATAACTAGATTAAGGTCTGATTTTCCTAAGGAGATGGAAAGCTTGGGGATAGAATGTAGGGTCTTTTCTAAGATGTATCCTATAGTATCCACCTATCAGAACAACAGAGATCACAGGAAGGTCATGGTAGTAGATGGTAAAATCGCCTACACAGGAGGGATCAACCTATCTGACGAATACATAAATGTATATGAAAGGTTTGGTCATTGGAAGGATTGTGGTGTAAGAATTAAGGGCAGTGCTGTCAAAAGCTTTACCATAATGTTTCTCAATATGTGGTTTTCTCTTGACAATAAGCCAGAAGACTACAGTCCTTATCTTAAGAAATATCCTGATACAGAAGCTACAGGTTTCTATATTCCCTTTGCTGACAATCCCCTAGATAATGAGACCATATCCAAAAACGTCCTCCTCGATACCATAAACAAGGCCAAAAAGTATGTCTATCTCATGAGTCCTTATCTAATAGTAGATGAAGAGATTAGAAATTCAATCAAGCTTGCCTCGAAGTCAGGCCTTGATGTAAGAATCTGCCTGCCACACATACCAGACAAGAAAGTAGCCTTCGCCCTTGCCAAGGACCATTACAAGGAATTTATAGAAGCAGGTGTGAGGATTTTCGAATATACTCCAGGCTTTGTCCACTCCAAGACCTGGCTTGCTGATGGAAAGGTAGGTTTTGTAGGAACAGTCAACCTAGACTACAGGGCTCTTTTTCAAAACTTTGAGTGCGGGCTTTATATGTATAAGTCAAATAGCTTGGTAGAAATCAAAAACGACTTCGATATATTCTTTGAAATTGGTCAAGAAGTAAATATGGAAGATGTTGAAAACATCAAACTAAGCTCTAAAATCTTCTCCAAAATAGTCAAGCCTTTTGCTGTTTTGATGTAGGGGATTTAAGTATTAGTGGAACGAGGGCATGGAGAGATTTCATTAGATTTATTCTTGTTAGTGTATATAAACTAAGCTGGAAAAATTTCACGATATAATGAATTCATTACTGCATAGCACTTACCCTTATGTCGAGCGCAGTCGAGACATCTCAATAGATTTCTCCGCTCACTTCGTTCAGTCGAAATAAGGGGGGGAGATGAGATTTCTCCATTTTAGTCGAAATAAGGGAGTGTCAGAAAACAAGCTATCCTTTATAAAATAATAATTTTTAGAAAAACAAATCCCTTATGTCTAATGGTTCTGGCCACAATGAACTAAGAGAATTGATGGCAGACCTTAATCGAGGTTTTGCGAGGTGAAGTCCTCAATGAGCCGGACGGGCTTGTCCTCCCTGAGCCGGACGGGCTTGTTTCTGAGCCCGCAAACTGACACCGAAGGTGGCATCTCGAGCTTGTCGAGAGATCTATTAGATTTACCTACCGTCGAGTGAAGTCGAGACATCTCAAAATTAACTAAGCTTTACAATAAACGCATAGATTTCTCCGTGTTAGTCGAAATAAGGGAGGGTGGAAAGCAAACTTTCCTTTATAATTATTTATACCTAAGGTTCATAAATCCCTTATGTCGAGCGAAGTCGAGACATCTCATTGATTTCTCCATTAAAGTCAAAATAAGGTTGATTTTGTTTGCTTCCTAGAACTTCCTTCGGGAAGTTTTTTTGTGGAAATTTTTATTTTCTCTTGCAAAAGTCTTAGTCCCTGATATAATATTATTAATAGTGTATGGTATATGGCATAACACCATAAGGGAGGTTTTATGTTTAATCTAAATTTTAATTCGGAAGTCCCTTTGTATATGCAAATCGTAGATGAGACCAAGCTCTATCTTGCGAAAGGCTTACTTAAGGATGGGGATAAGTTCCCATCTGTAAGAGACTTATCGAAAGCTTTGTCCATCAACCAGACGACTGTCTCCAAGGCCTTTAAGGAACTTGATAGACTAGGCCTAATAGAGACTAAGCCTGGCATAGGGACTTTTATCCGAATCGATCAGAGTAAGATTGGTAAGAGTAAAGATGAATTTACGGAAAATCTCAGGGAAGATTTCACCAAGGCTATATTTTTAGGCTTTGATAAGAAAGAAATACTTGAGATTTTCGATAAGACAGAAAGGAGTTTGTATGAGGATAAGGGCAGATAAAATTACTAAGGCCTTTGATGAGAAAAGAGTCCTAGATAATATTTCCTTTGACTTAGAGGAAGGAATGATTACAGGACTTGTCGGCCGTAATGGTTCAGGTAAGACCACTCTTCTTAAGTGCTTGTGTGGGATTTATGATATGGATGAAGGAAGCTTTAGCCTGGACGATAAAGATATTAGGGAAAATCCAAGTCTTATCAAAAATATTGCCTTTTTGCCAGATAGTTTTGACTATTTTAACTACTATAAGGTAAAGAATATTCCGGGCTTTTTCAAAGTTATTTATGAAGACTTCGACGAGACTTTCTTCCTTGAGGAAATCAAAAGACAAAAGATAGATCCAGACAAAAACGTAAGGAATTTCTCCAAGGGACAGAAGAATATCCTAGGTCTTATTACAATTCTTGCAAGTCGCGCGAGAATTCTTCTTATCGATGAGATCCTAGATGGGATGGATGTCCTAAACAAAAAGGAAATCCTATCATATCTGATAGATGCCAAGGATTCTGGCAAGGCAGTCTTCGCCTCAAGTCACGAGCTCGACCAGCTTTCTGGAATATCAGATTATATCTTTTATCTAACAAAAGACGGCAAGCTTATAGACACCTCTGATGAAAAAATCAACCAATTAAGGAAAATCCAACTAGTATTTAAAGACCAAGTTCCTGATAATCTGGATAGGGGGATGATTCTCGTAAATAAAATCGGAAGAGTTGCGACAATTCTTGTAAATCAAAGCGAAAAAGAAGTAGAAGAGATCTTAAATAGAAAGGACATCGTCCAATACGATATCCTAACTCCTAAGATTGAAGATTATTTCTACCTAGAAAGGGGCCGAGAAGATGCGTAATTTTAAGAATTTAATTAAATTTACCTGGAAGAGATTTTCTATATGGATTATCTTGGTGACGGTTTTTTGTACTATGGTTGTAGGCATTTCCAGTCAAAATTCTATTAGAAACGACTACGATAACTTTTCTAATAATGTTTTAAGTATGAGAGAAGATTTATACGGCAAAAATGATAATGAAGAATTAAAGATTAACGGAGAAAGTTTAGACCAGATTGAAATTGAACTTTTAAAGTATAAGGAAAAGTATAAGCTATTAGACTTTGATGATGTATACAGCCTAGATGTTTCTGGAAAAGCTCAGGATGATTACTTTGAAAGGCTAAGTAAAAATGGGGGATATGATGCCCACTATATTTACAATAGCATTAAGACCTATTTTCAAAATTTTGATGAGGGGAAATTTGATGGATCTAGATACTTCCAGGACTTGATCTTTCCTATAGTTATCTTTATGGGGCTTTTTGGATTGAGTCTTACAAGTCTTGAGCAGTCTTCTGCGATTTATGATTTTACAAGACTTATGCCTTGGAAGAAGAAAGATGAATTACTTATGAAAATAGGGATAGTATTTCTCTTTGGTATGGTAATTTTCGCTATAAATGCCATCGTTCTTGCCTTTATCTTGAAGGCTTCAGCCTTTGGGCAAATCCTAAGTTTTCTTCTTATGGGAGGGCAGATTTTTAGAAATGTCTTGATTTTCCTTGGAACAAGTATAATTTCTACTTCCTTAGGTTTTATAGCAGGTAATTTCCTAGGTCATATGGGTCTTTTCATAATGACCCTTGCAGGCTTTGAACTTTATAGGGAAAATATTAATATGACCTTGCAAGTATTTTCTACAAATATGGCAGATAAGTTTTATAGTGCTATGGCAAGCTTTGAAGAAAAGCTAAATCCTTTTACAAAAACTCTAATGTCTATTGTCTATATTGATGTAGATGATATAAGGACCATCCTAGCCTTTATCCTAGTAGCAGCTATCATATTTTTCCTAGCCTTATATCTAAGCAAAAATCAAACTAGTGAAAGAAGCGGCTATATGATAGTAAACAAAAAAGTAAGCGTATTTTGTAAGCTTCTTGCGACCCTTACCTTAGCCAATCTCATGACTTCACTTATTTATAGTGTATTTGTAGAGACTACTTTCCTTGTGATGATCATATTTGTCCTTGCCTTGTTGCTAAGTTACAAATTCTTTGATATGCTATTTAAGATAAGACTTAAATTTTAAGGAGAGAATATGGCAAAAGATAGACTTAGTTGGGAAGAATATTTTATGAAACTTGCAAAGACTGTCGCAAGACGTGGAACTTGCGATAGGGCTTATGTGGGTTGCGTTTTGGTAAATGAAGAAAACAGGATAGTATCTACTGGCTACAACGGATCGATTAAGGGAAATCCTCACTGCGATGAGGTGGGCCACACCATGAGAGAAGGGCATTGTATAGCCACAATCCATGCAGAGATGAATGCTATACTTTATTGTGCCAAGGAGGGCATAGCTACCAAAAACACCATTTGTTATGTGACCCATTTCCCTTGTCTTAATTGTACCAAGTCCCTTATCCAAGCTGGAATCAAAAAGATTTATTACGAAACAGCTTATAGGATGGACGAATATGCGGTAGAGCTTCTTGAGAGAAATAATATTAGCTTTGAGAAGATAGAAATAAGTGAAGACAAATGAAGTTAATAGCATCTGACTTTGACGGGACAATTTTCATAGATGGTAAAATAAAAATAGAAGATATAAAGGCCATAAGAGATTTCCAAGATAAGGGAAATCTCTTTGGCCTTGTAACAGGTAGGAGCTACCATTCTCTCTTAGTCTTAATAGAAGGAAAGCTTGCCCCAGACTTTGTCATAGCCAATAACGGCTCACATATTTTGGTAAAAGACGGCAAAAAGATGACAGAAATCCTAAAATATTCACTAGATAAGGATAAGCTTAGGCATGTAATAGACTACTATGGAAGGACTTACCCAATAAGGCTTTTTACAGACAAGGATAGGGCGGTAGATAGGTTAGACGACTTAAGAGAGGGTGAAGAAATCCTATCCCTTGCAGTATACTCAGACCACATCCTAGAAAATCCCTTCCAGGAAGACTTCTCATTTCACAAATCAATAGGGGTAATTGACGTAATTAACTCTGCTGTAAGCAAACAAACAGGCATAGAATTTATCAAGGACTTCTATGGATTTGATAAGGAAATAATAGCAATAGGAGATGACTTCAATGACATTGAGTTTTTAAGCAATACATCTCTTTCCTACAGCCTTGATTATGTTACTAATAAAGAGGTGAGGAAGGTATGTAATTTCAGTGTAAGATCTGTGGCAGAGCTTATATCAAATCTAATGTAGATTATGTGAGTCATCTATAAAACTCTATAAGATTCAATTTAGGTTAGAATTTGCTGATATATAATTTTGCTAGATAATACTTAAAGATTTGATAAAATGACTGCCTTTTTAAAATCATAAAAGTTAGAAACATAGGTGAGTTTGTGCCTATATATATTTTCTATTTTGGAGAAGAAATGCTTAAGTCCCATGTACAGGCATATGAGGATTATCGGATGCAATTATGTCATAGGGTACTAGTGCGGAATACAGGAATTATATGCAGTTGCTGAAGACTTTTAAGTGAATATATCTTAGAAAAAGTAGGAGAAACTATAGGCACAAAAAATGTGTTTGTGTAGCTTAATGCAATGATTCTTCTATGGAAAACATGACTAAACATTATGCTAATCACTTGTGAATTATATTATAAGTTGGAAGATTAAAGAAATCTAAGAACTCTTGTAAGTTAAAGGGAATCTGCAGCGTTATTACAATAGGTGGTTATCTAAGACTAATGGTAGGTTCATGCTTATTTGTAGAAACCTACCTAGAAATAGAAGAAAAGGCCTTGCTAATCTAATAGTAAACTACACACATCAGGCGATTAGGATAAGGATAAGGGAGATTAAAACTTGATTAATACGGATTAATAGAGAGGTTAGTTGTGGAAAAAATAGTAAGAGACTTACAAAATATAAACTACTGGAAAGAAAAAATTGAAGAGGATAGGCATTTTTCTATCAATTTGTTGAAAGTTGATGTTGTCAAGGGGAACATTTTCTTGTCAAACTTAGTTGATGCTGATAGGAATGCAGATTTAGTTTGCATAGAATTTGAAATTAAGAAAACAGACGAAATTATATCTTATTTTAAAGGGGTCTTTCATTATAAAATATTTGGAAACCTTTTATCTGAGAATCAAGACATGAAAAAAATTTTTGACTCTGTGATTTCTAAAACTGAGAGAGCCGATGTTATTTTGTCTATGGTATATTTAGATGACACAGAGGTAAAATATTTTGATTTAAAACCGGCTACTACTATGGTCATGCTTAATTCGAAGTTTTATGATAAGGAAAATATATTTGGAAACCTGCAAGAAATAACTAGGGTTGATACATTTGAATTTTTTGAAGGAGGAAAACTTGAAGAATTTCTTACATCATAAAGTAGAAGAATATCTTTTGTCAGAAATAAAAAATAGAAATTTAAAACCAGGAATGAAAATCTCCTCAGAAAGAGAGCTTGCGGACAAGTTTAATGTAAGCAGGATGACAGTCAAGTATGCTATCGATAAACTTGTAGATAGTAAGATTTTAATTAAGGTCCAAGGAAAGGGCACTTATGTATCAAATAATTTAAATTACAACGGAAGAATTATCCTTTCAGATGACAATCCAATTTCAATTAAGCATGAGAATATAGTTCTAGGAAAATCTTCGTCTGACTATGTTCAAAAATTTAAACTTTTATATAATCAGAATAATTTGAATAAAATATTCAAAAAATATTATGATTTTTATGAATTAAATAGAATAAGGTTTGCTGATGATAGCACCTATGGAGTTGAATATTGCTATTTTCCCTTTGATATTTTTAAAGATGCTATAAGGTATGATTTTTCCAAGATATCTATCTATGATTATATGGCCTATAAAAAGAACCTACCTATTAATTTTATTACAAAAATAGAAATTGTGAAAAATCCTGAAATTAGCAATATCCTAAATATAGATCTTAATAATTACATATATAAAGTGAGGTTTTTTGGCTTTAATAAAAAGAGGGACTTGGTAGAATACACCATTTCCTATATGAAAATGGATAGGGTGGAATTTAAAATTAATTACAAGCTATAATAAAAAATACTTATGAAAATTCGAGTGGTTTATAAGCTGGTTTAAAAAATCTTACTTTTTTATAAAAACGATTGCATAAAGTTTTAGATTGTTATATCATAATGATAGAAACTATATAGTTTAACAATCTAATGGAGGTGATTATGAAGAAAACAATGTTGGATTATATAAACAGTATTCCAGAATTAGTCACCGATAATCTTCTGGATGAGTCTTTGACTAAAGAGTTTATAAACTTTTACAAAAAATCCGATGGGGATTTGATTTTAGTGGCATCTGGTTCATCTTTCAATGCTTGTATGTCAGTTAAATATGCCTTAAGAGACTTACTTGATAAGAATGTCGAGGTATTTACTGCTCACACCTTTAAATACTACGAAATGAATAAATATAAGGATAAATTTATTTTGGTAGTAAGCCAGGGAGGAAAGTCAACCAATTGCATTGATCTAGTTGACAATCTAAAGGCCAATGGCATAAAGGGAGCAGTCCTTACTTCAGATGTTGAAAGTGAAATAGGAAAGCATTTGGATGAAGTTTTTGACTATGGTATAGGCATTGAAACAGTCGGGTATGTTACAAGAGGCTATGTTGGCCTAATAGTATTTTTATTGAATTTTGCTATAAATTATGGGAATAAATCCCTGTCTGAAGAATTTATTACAAGTTTGAAAAAAGATATGGAAAGTGCACACGATATCTTTGAAAACATTGTAAATAGGTCAACAGACTTATACCAAAGAGATAAGAAGAATATGTTATCAACTAAGATTGTCCATATAGTAAGTTCGGGTGATTGCCTGGGTCTTGCTAGGGAAGCCGCCTTAAAAATAAGCGAGACAACAAAAATACCAGCTATGTATTTCGAAGTTGAAGAATTCCTCCATGGGCCAAACCTACAATTAACACCAGATTATACGATTGCCATAATTGACAACCTAGATGACACAAGTGCTAGGGAATATGAACTGTTTAAAGCCTTAAAACAAGTGACTGATAAATGTTATTTTATAACAGATAGGCAAATAACTGATGAAAACGTTATAGTTATCAGCTATGAAAGCAAATTAACAAGGTTGATTTATTCTATAGTACCTTTCCAATTATTTTCATACTATGTAACAGAGATAATGGGTACTTGGAAAACTCATCCTTTGATGGAAAAATTTGATGATTCAATAGTTTCAAAAGCGAAGTAATAAATAATAGGAGTTTGAAATGGGAAAAATATACAATTTTGACACAGAAAAATATTTAGAAGATGGAGTTGCAACTTACCAAAAGAGAGAAGATGTAGAAAAGCTAGCAGTTCAAATAGCTAAAGAAGGATTTGATAACCTTTACTTAATGGGTATTGGTGGTACGGAATTTGAATTTTACCACTTATATTATATGCTAGATAAGTATTTTGACATAGATGTTCATCTAATAAGTGCGGCTGACTATTTCCTAAAAAAAGATAAAAAATTAAGTAAAAAATCTTTAGTAGTTACAGCAAGTTCAAGTGGTAATACTGTTGAATTAATCAAGGCTGTCAAAGAATTCCAAGAAAGAGAAGTTAGAGTTGTATCGTTCACCAAATTAGATTCTGAACTTGCGAAATACTCTACACATGTAATTGAAGAAGCTGCTGTAACGGGCAAGGTAGAATTTTCCTACCTACTTCAAACTATCTTCCTATACAAAATATTAAATGAGATGGGTCAATTTGATGACTATGAAGAATTTGCTGATCAATTAAAGGGAATCTTCAATAGCTTAGTAGGTATTAGAGAAAAATTCGACAAAAGAGCTGACCATATAGCAAGCAAAATCTATGACGCTGAGCATACTATATTTACAGCATCTGGTGCCCTTTGGGGTGAATGTTTACTATATTCAATGTGTATCTTAGAAGAGATGCAATGGATTAGAACAAGGCCAGTAACAAGCTCTTTATTCTTCCATGGCACCTTAGAATTAGTAGAGGAAAACGTACCAGTATTTATTATAAAAGGTGAGGACGAATTTAGAGAGCAAGATAATAGGGTAGAAAATTTCTGTAAAAAAATAAACGCAGAGCACTATGTATTTGATACTCAAGAATTTGCACTTAATGGTATTGATAACAAGTTTAGAAAATACCTAACACCTTGGATCGCAACTGCTCTCCTAACAGAAAGGATGGGAAGAAATTACGCTAAATACACAAACCACAACTTAGAATACAGAAGATATTATAGACAATTTGACTATTAAAAGGCTAAGTTATGAAAGTTTTGTTAGTAAGTCACGCCTATATGGCAAAGGGTGTGAAATCAAGTGTAGAATTAATATTAGGCCCTCAAGAAAATTTGTTTGCGATGGCAGCTTATGTCGACCAGGAAGCTCCTTTTGAAAAGGATATAAAGAAATTTCTTGAGGAAAATAAAAATGACAAATTAGTAATAATATCTGATCTTTTTGGTGGCAGTGTAAATAATGAGCTTATGAAACTTGTCGCTGATAAGGAAAATGTAATACTTATTACAGGGATGAACCTCATCCTTGTAATGAGTGTACTTTTGGCAAGTGAAGACACTATAGATGATGAAATTGATGAAATAATTGAAAATTCAAAAAAAGGAATCCTAAAATGTCTTGTATCAGATATAGAAGCTGATGTAGAATTGGACGACTTTTAAGGAGATACCATGATAAAATTATTAAGAATTGACCATAGGCTCTTACATGGACAAGTAGCCTTCTCATGGTCACAGAGCTTAGATGCAAATGCAATTTTGTTAGCGAATGATGAGCTAGTCCATGATAGGCTAAGACAAAATGTAATCAAATTTTCAAAACCTGCTGGAGTTAAGGTAATAGCTAAAACTATAGAAGATTCTATCAAGGCTATAAAGTCTGGGGTAACGGATAAATACAATTTATTTATTATAGTTGAAAGTATTGCTGATTGTGAAAAAATAGTAAATGCACTAGATATTAAAGAGGTAAATCTAGGAGGTACTTATCCTCACGAAGGCTATGATAAGCTTGCAGTTGCTGTTTATGCAAATGAAGAAGATAAAGATATACTAAGAAACATGATCTCAAAAGGCGTGGATGTATATATTCAAGGCGTACCATCTAGTAATAGGGTTGATGTAGAAGATGTAATTTAAAGGAGATTATATGTTACGAGAAACAATGCTTTTAGCACTTATAATGCTACTAGGTAGGGCGGAGTTCTTTCTAGGAACAGCTTTAATTCAAAGACCTATTGTTATTGGGCCACTAGTTGGACTTGTGCTTGGAGACTTTCAAGCAGGTTTAATAATGGGAGCAACTCTTGAACTTGCCTTTATTGGTGCAGTTAGTATAGGTTCTTATATACCACCAGATATGTTGTCAGGAACAGTATTGGGTGTTGCCTTTGCTATAAAGGCCGGAAGTGGTCCTGAAGCTGCATTAACCCTTGGTATGCCAATAGCTAGTTTGATGTTAGCTCTTAGGACAATAATAGGATCACCGTTATTAGTTGCTCTAGGTCACTTGGCTGATAAACACGTTGCAGATGGAAAATACAAGATGTTTAGCTTTGATGTTTTAGTAATTCCATTTTTCATTGAAATGATTACATCAAGCGTTGTACCTATTGCTTACTATTTTGGTAGTGATGCCGTAACAAATGCTTTAGGAGGCATACCTGAATTCGTTACAACAGGGATAGAAATAGCTACAGGAATGTTACCAGCTCTTGGTTTTGCGATGTTAGCACAAATGATAATGAACAAAAAGGTAGCACCTTTCTTCTTTATGGGTTACTTCCTCCTTGCTTATTTCTCAAATTCAGGATTAACAACCACAGGGATAGCTATATTCTCAATAATTATTGCAGCTATAGGCTTTTTCAAACAAGATGAGGTTCAAAGCGTAGCCTATACTAGTAGTGAACAGGAAGGGTATGTGTTAGATGAATTTTAATAAGATAAAAAATCCAGATAGTATAATAACAAAAAAAGATTTAAGAAAATTAGGTTTCAGAACACTTCCAATGGAACACGCTTGGAACTATGAGAGAATGATGCACATGGGATATGCTTGGGCTTTGATGCCTATTTTAAAGAAGCTATATCCTGAAGATGAAAATTTCAAAGAAGCTCTAACAAGACACCTTGAATTTTATAATACAACCCCTTTTATTATTAGTTTTCCTCTTGGTATTTCTGCCGCTATGGAAGAAGAAAGAGCTAATAATATTGATACATTTGATACCAAATCCATATCTGAAGTTAAAACAGCTCTGATGGGACCTCTTGCAGGAATAGGAGATTCAATATTTTGGGGTACGCTAAGGATTATTGCTACAGGAATTGGTACATCTCTAGCCCTACAAGGAAATGTCCTCGGACCAATATTATTTTTACTAACATGGAATGTACCGAGTTTACTTTGTAGGTATATCTTATCATTTGTTGGTTTTAACCTTGGTACGGAAGTTATAACCCAG
This sequence comes from Anaerococcus marasmi, assembly GCF_900290195.1. Taxonomy (GTDB): domain Bacteria; phylum Bacillota; class Clostridia; order Tissierellales; family Peptoniphilaceae; genus Anaerococcus; species Anaerococcus marasmi. The sequence goes on from NZ_OLMF01000004.1 coordinate 1,933,790, forward strand.
GCAAATGAACATGGGATAATGGAAAAATTAACCAAGGCAGCTTCAATAGTAGGTCTTGCAGTGGCAGGATCCATGACAGCTGAAATGGTAAATGTGAATATAGGTTTTAGTTTAGGATCAGGAGAAGCAGCCACAACAATCCAAGAAATATTAGATGGTATTATACCAGGAATTCCTACCTTATTAATATTCTGGTTATCGTGGGTTCTACTAAAGAAAAAAGTGAATCCATTAATAATAATGCTAATAATGTTAGCTATTGGATTAATAGGAGCTTATACAGGTATATTAGCAGTGTAATAAGAATAAAAAGTGATGTGCTTAGCATATCACTTTTTATTTAGAATTTGATGGTAAAATTAATAAAATATATTCAAATGAAATATAAAGAAATTAATGATACACTTACATTGTATGGAAGGATTGAGGAGTATCAAAATAGTGTACATTTTTTTGACCACAATAGTGCAATTAAGATAGAGTAATGCTGTAAATTTTGAGGAAAGTATCGAGTAAACTTCAGAAAAATAGTTGATTCAAATACCTATAAATTTGTAAAATTAATAATATCCGGTTGTAGAAAAGGATTTTCAAATTGTAAAATTATCTTTAATAAGCATAATTTACCGATATTCCTTTGAGATCTCGGTTGTCCAAGTTAAATTTACTTAAATGAAAATTCAAGTGAATCAATAAAAAAGATTAGCTACCAAATCAAACTGATTTTAGACTTAGTAGTGAAGAGAATAATGTTTCTGTAACTAGCTATAGAAACAAAACGACTAGAAAATCTTTGAAATCTAAAATGACGTTGAAATATTTTATGAATTTAGTGCACTTTGTATAGATTAAATTGATAATTGAGAAGGGAGTTATGGAAGAGGTTTTATGAAAAGTTTGATATTTGATGTTGACGGGACAATCTTAGATTCTATGCCGATGTGGTTAGAGCTTGAGAATAATTTATTGGAAAAATATGGTTATACTATGGATAGTCTAGACAAGGATATAAAAGACACAATAGAATCTCTTAGTATTGAGGGAATGAGCAAGTATATAGCAGATACAATTGCCAAAGATATGACATTCGAAGAAGTCTATTATTATTTTCAAAGTTCGATAGAGTATAAATACTCTAATGAAGTGGAAGCCAAAGAAGGCGTGATAGAGACAATAAAAAATCTTTATGGTAAGGGAGTTCAACTATCAGTAGCATCATCGTCTAGTTCATACTGCATAGTCAAAGCTTTTAAAAGGCTTGGTATTTATGATTACTTTAGCTTAATAGCAACTGCTGATAATACTGGACTAAAAAAATCACAAAGAGAGTTTTGGATAACGCTTGCTAAAAAACTACAAAGAGATCCTGAACAAATTATCTTATATGATGACGCTCTATATGCTATCGAAATGGCAAAAAAAGTAGGTATTGAAGTGGTAGGAATAAAAGACTTTCCACGGAATGAAACAGACTGGGAAGAAATAGTAAGCGTTTGTTCTTATACTCTTGATGCGGTTAGCGACATCAGCTTGGATCAGGTAATTTAAAGATTTTAAAATCACATTTTTTAATATTTTTATGAATGAACATTCTCTCATCTTTATGGGTGGGGGAATTTTTTATTTACATTGACAAGTGTTATAAACTGTTATATACTGTTATAGAGAAGAGGGGAAGAATTTGAAAATTATTATAAAAAATGGATCACCAGTGCCCATTTATGAACAGATTAGGGATGCGATTAGAGAAGAGATCCTAAAAGAAAAGCTAAAAGCAGGAGAAAAGCTTCCTTCTGTAAGGTCTCTTGCAAGAGAGCTTTCCATATCTATTCTTACTGTGAAAAAAGCCTATGATGAACTAGAAAAGGAAGGATTTATTGTTTCGAAACAAGGGCTTGGGACTTTTGTAGGAGAAGACGATCCCAAACTAAGGATAGAGGAAAAACAGAAAAATCTCGAAGAAGCTCTACTGGATGCGATTAAGATTTCTAAGGATCTAGAAATGGAGAAGAAAGATTTGATCGAAATATTGGAATATTTGTATGAAGGAGATTTCAATGACTGATAAGATATTGGCAAAGGCTTTAGAGAAAAATTACGATAAGTTCAGTCTAGGACCTAATGATTTTTCTATAAAGAAAGGTTTTGTAACTGGATTTATTGGCAAAAATGGAATGGGTAAGACAACTACAATCAAGGCACTTTTATCTCTAATTAATTACGATGGAGAGATTCTGCTTGATGGAGAAAGGTTAACTGATTTGAATTATCTTCAGGACATTGGTTTTGTAATGGATGAGTCCTTCCTTGCCAAAGATTGGAATATGAATCTTGTAGATAAGGCGATGGACCTTGGATACAAAAATTGGGATTCTTCAACTTTTTATAAGTATTTGGATAGGTTCGATATAGCAAAAGAGAAAAAAGTAAGCGAGCTTTCAAGAGGAATGAAGATAAAACTAATGCTATCAATCGCCCTATCTCATAAGGCGAAAATCCTCATTCTAGATGAACCTACCAGTGGACTTGATCCTTCTATGAGGGATGAATTAGTCGATTTGATCCTTGATTTTATGGAGGAGGACGAGGACCATACGGTTTTATTTTCGACCCATATCACCCAAGACTTAGATAGGATTGCTGATTTTCTTATCTTTATAGATGAAGGAAATATTGTCTATGAGGGCAGTAAGGATGATTTTTATGACAAATTCCTTATAGTTAAGGGCGGAGTAGATGATTATGAGAAATTATCTCCTTGTAATATTTTGGGAGTAAAGAAGACTAATGTAAACTTTGAGGCCTTGGTGTTAAAGGAAGGCTACATAGAAAATCCTGACTTACTAGCAGAAAGAGCAAAGATTGAACAAATAATGATTTTATATGGGAGGAAGTAATGGATATTAGGAAATTAATTAAACTTGATTATATATCAATCAAACCGTATTTTACCCTAAAGAACTTACTCATAATGACGATTTTGGCCTTTGTTTATACTAAACTTATGAATAGCCCTTCCATGATAATATCTATAACTATGATCTTCGCTATGCTTTTCTCATCATATCCATTTTTGATAGGGGAAAATTCTGGCATAGATGGGCTTTATAGGATTTTTGGAATTAATCCGAAAGATGTAGTAATAGGTAGATTCACGCTTGCTGGACTTATATATATAGCTACAAGCATAATCGGGATTATTTATTATATACTACTAACACTTGTTAGCGATTTGGTCTTTACTAAAGAAATATTTCTATTTATTCTAACAAACTTCTTGGTTTATGGATTAATTACCTCTATTCAGTATCCGATATTTTTTAAATATGGTTATACCAAAGCTAAAACTTTTGCGTTTTTGCCTATGTTCATTATAGGAATATTGGGAATACTTGGAGGATTTTTAATAGAAGACTTGGATAGTGTTTTTAATTTCATAGATTCGCATATAGAATTATTCTTAGGGATCTCTATTATAGTAGTAATAATTGTAATTCTCCTATCGATAATATTATCTATAAAATTCTATAAAAGAAGAGATTTTTGATAGAAAAAGTCCTGGCTTAGTTTATCTAAGTTCCAGGACTATATTTTTATCCAATTTTTTCGATATTGACAAGAGGAAGCATATTCATGATCTCTTCTCTTGATGGGAGGTCTAGGACTCTTGCTGTGGCAGAGGCACTTGCAACTGAGACCTTGTATGATTCTACTGGGTCGCCATCACGAACCATGGTTCCTACGAAACCACCAATCATAGCATCTCTGCAGGCAACAGTATTTATTATTTCATTATCATCTTTTAGTGGAGTTGATTCGTAGACATCATCTCCGACAAAGAACATTGATCCACTCGCACCGTAGGAGATTATTACATATTTTGCCCCCATATTTACGAGCTTTTTGCCGTAAGGGATGAAGTCTTTTTTATCTTCTATTCTAACATTGAATATTTCTTCGATATCTTCACTGTTTGGTTTAACTAGGATTGGTTTTTCTTTGACCATATCGAGGAGGTATCTAGCAGGTACGTCTGCTACGAATTCTGCTCCGTTTGCTGTAGCTACTGATACGAGCCTTGTGTAGATATCATTATCGAGTCCATCTTCCATTGGAGGAACAGATCCACCAAAGATTATGGTGTCTCCTTCTCTTACTCTTGATAGATAATAAACTAATTCGTCTACTTCCTCGCTTTTGATGGTTGGTCCTGGGAAGTTGATCATGGTTTCTTGTTTGTTTTCGAAAAGTTTGATATTTGTTCTGTTGTGGTTTTCCATCTTGACGAAATTGGTACTAATGTTTTCATTGTTTAGCCAATCTTTGATAAATTCTCCCTGAAAGCCTCCGGTAAATCCTGTAGCTATGGTTGGAATTCTAAGGGAGGAGAGGATCCTTGATACGTTTAGGGCCTTTCCTCCTGGTATGGATCTTTCTTGGACGATGTTATTTTGTCCACCGAGATTGAGATTTTTAAGTTCTACAAATAAATCAATTGATGGATTTAAGGTTACGGTATAAATCATTATTCTTCCTTTCCTTTCTTTTCTTTTCTAATTCTTTTCTAATTTTTCCTATAATTTTAACTTGCTTATACTTTCTATAATTTCTTCCATGTGCATGCCATGGCTGCCTTTGACAAAGACCAGGCTAGATTTTGTTATCAGAGACTTTAGCTTGTCTATGAGATCATTTTTGCTGGTGAAGTGGAAGATCCTATCCTTGGAGAAGTTCTCTGAGGCTCCCTCATACATATGTTTAGAAAGGCTACCAAAGAAGAGACAATAGTCAATATCTTTTGGGTCAATCTCGCTTCCTACTTCATAATGGAGGTCGTTTTCGCTCTCTCCAAGCTCCAGCATATCACCGAGCACTAGGATTTTGGTATCATAGCCACCTAGAAGCTTAGTCGTCTCAAGGCCACTTCTTAGAGATTGAGGGTTTGACTTATAACAGTCATCCAAGACATCGAAACCTTCAAGTTCTATTATACTAGACCTATTATTGGCAGGAGTTACTTCAGAAAGTCCCTTTTTGATCTGATCATTGCTTAGGCCAAGAAGGCTAGAGACTAGAACTGTCACTCCTCCGTTGTAGATATTGTGGCTACCAAGTAGGGGAATGGTGTAAGTTTCTCCATCATGGGAGAATTTTACATTTCCTCTATTATCACCAGAGGCTTTTACTACGAAGTCATTATCATCACATTCTCCGAAAGATATCATCTTTTGTTTTACTTCATAGGAGGAGATTTCCTTTTTCATTGTAGGATCATCACCGTTATATATGAAATATCCGTCTGGGCTTAGGCCTTCTACGATTTCCATCTTAGCCTTTAAGATTCCCTCTTTGGTCTTGAGATTTTCTAGGTGACTATCTCCAATATTCGTAATGATTGCAATATCAGGTTTTGATATATTTGTAGTAAGAGATATATCTCCAAAGCTATCTGTTCCCATCTCTACTATAGCGATATTTGTATCTTCATCAAGGGATAGGATAGTTTTAGGAACTCCTATTTCGTTGTTTAAGTTTCCTATAGTCTTTTGAACCTTGTACTTTTCCTTAAGGACTTCGTAGAGAAGGTCCTTGGTAGTTGTCTTTCCGTTTGATCCTGTGATGCCTATTACTTTAATATCTTTTAGCTCGCTCCTGTAGGATCTTGCCAAATCTTGGAGAGACTTTAATGTATCTTCGACTCTTATATAAGGAATGGATATATTTCCTTTTATCTTACAATCACGATCTGCTAGAAAGGCAGAGGCACCCTTATCTTCACATTCCTTGATGAAAAGTCTTCCGTCAAAGACTTCTCCGATTAGGGGAATGTAGAGGTTTCCTTCTTGGATTGTCCTTGAATCAGAAGATACTCCCTTGATTTTAAGACTAGCGTATTTTTCATCTGAGATTTCTCCGCCGATCATTTTGGCGATTTCGCCTAGATTTCTTTCTATCATTTCTGCCACCTTTCAAATCCATCTTCTATTAATCTATCCAAAACTTCCGAAAAGCTTTCATCATACATAAGCTCGCAAAGTCTTGCGAAAAATGATGAAGGGGTAAATCCAGGGAAGGTGTTGATCTCATTGACATAGAAATTATTATCTTTGCCTAGGAAGATATCAACCCTGGCAAAGCCTTCACAGCCGCAAGCCTCGTAAGCTCTTCTTGCAAATTCTTGAGCCTCTTCAAGCTTTTCTTTTTCTAGTATATAAGGAAGAGTCTCCTTGGTAGACTTAGAAAAATACTTGGCATCGTAGTCGAGGAAGGTGTGGTCTGAGATATAGGCTGCAGGCTCAGAGACATCTGGATTCATGTAGCCTACAAGAGCAAACTCGATTTCCTGGCCTTCGATTAGCTCTTCTACAAGGACCTTTTTGTCATACTTTAAGGATTCTTCTCCAGCAGCTAGAAGTTCCTTCTTACTTGTAACCTTGCTTACCCCGACAGAAGACCCATTAGCAGAAGGCTTTACTATAAGAGGAAGACCAATCTCTCCGATACATCTATCAGCGAAGTCACTATCAAAGCCATCCTTATTAGTATAGAGATACTTGGCCTGGCTTAATTTATTCTTCTCAAAGATATCATTACTTGTAACCTTGTCCATGCAGATTGCTGAAGATAGAAGGCCATTTCCTATGTAGGCAATTCCTATAACATCTAGGAGGGCTTGGATGGTTCCATCTTCTCCATAAGTTCCGTGGACTGCAGGAATTACAATAGTCTTTGAATAATCCTCCTTAGATAGGCAGTCGAGGAAACTTGCAATAGACTTTGTCCTATTTTCCTTAACTTCCCTAACTAGGTCAAACTCATTATCAGTATCGATCTTATCGAAACTTTCTGAGTAAGCTCCTTTCTTATTAATATATACCAACTTTATCTTATATTTTTCTTCATTTAAATTCTTGCTTATGTTAAGGGCACTTCTTAAAGAGATATCATGCTCGCTTGAAGGTCCACCACATAAAATATAGACATTAATCATTCTTTGCTCACTTTCATATAAATTCTATGAGGATTATACTACTTTAGGAAATTTTGGGCTAATAATTAGGAAATTGGGGCTAAGCTTAAAGAAAAAATCACAAGAGATTACATTTGTTACAATTTAATTCGCTAAAAGGAAGAAAAAAATATAGCTGTTATGTAAGAAATATAGAAAAATAATGAAAAAAATCTATGAATTTAATAAAATATTTGATAAAATCATCTAAAAAAGTCCAGGGAAAACCATATATATCAATATTTCTAAGAAAATATCAAAAAAAATCATAATCTACATAATTTTCACACAATTTAAAGGTACAATAGGTCTTGTGAAAAACAGTTGTTAATATTTTGTAACTATTATTACAAGTAAAATTAAATTTGAAAATTAGAAAGAGGATATATATGAACAAATTCACAAAATACGCACTAGCAGCAGCGCTAGTACTACCATCAGTATTTACTTTCGGATCAAAGGAAGCAAAGGCTGACAGAATCGAACTTAACACAGAAAAGGCAAAAGCAGTAAACGTAAGAAGCAGTGCTAAAGAAGTAAACAATGTTATTGGAACAATCAATGACGAAAACAAATCTTACGAAATTCTTGGAAAAGCTAATGGCTGGTACAGAATTGACTTCGAAGGAAAAGAAGCATTCGTAGGAACACCATGGTTCAACGTAACAGCTGAAACAGAAGTTATTGCTCCAGCAAACTTCAGAGATGAAGCTCAACTTTCATCAAATGTAATAAGCGTTCTACAAGAAGGCGATGTAGTTGAAGTTATCGAAGAAGCAGATAATGGATATGTTAAAGTAAAATTCGATGGTAAAGAAGGATACGTATACAACAACCTTCTAAAATCATTCAAAGAAAGAAACGAAAAAGCTCAAAATAAAGCTAAAGCACCAGTAAGTAATAATAACGAAGCTTCATACCAAACGTATGAAGAACCAACATACACATACACAGAAGAATATTACTACGAAGAACCAGCAGAAGACTACTACTATGAAGAGCCAGCTAGTGACTACTACGAAGAAGACTACTCTTCATACCAAGGAGATTCAAACTGGGCAAAAGAATGGATAGCTCAAAGAGAATCAGGTGGATCATACACAGCATATAACCCAGCTGGTGGCTACTACGGAAGATACCAACTAAACCCATCCCTAGTAGGCTACGGAGCAAGCCCAGAAGAACAAGAAGCAGCAGCAGACTCATACGTATACGGAAGATACGGTTCATGGGAAAACGCTCAAGCATTTTGGGCTAATAATGGTTGGTATTAAGTGAGCCCCTCCGGCTCGTGGAGGAGTCTCCATGAAATGGTTCTGCGCAGCAGAATGCCCGTCTGGCCAATAGAAGACCCTCCGCGGAGTGGTCGCAGGGCGAAGCCCGAGAATTCCCAAGCGGCTTAGAGCGCCCAAATCAAGGGTCGTTTAACTGGCTAATTGAGTGCCCACCACGGAGTGGTTCTGCGAAGCAGAAGATAGGCCCGTCTGGCCAATAGAAGAAATTATCCGCGCCCTGGTAGCGGCTCCACGGAGTGCTTACTTTAAAAACAAAAACTAATCAGAATCAAAAACTTAGACTAAGACCTTGATGGTTTTAGTCTTTTTTCTTGCACTAAAGTCTTTAGTGGCTATTTTTCTTTGCACTAATTAATAAAAGGGTAAAATCATAAGTAGGAAAAGGCTCATTAGGAGGAAGAAATGAAAGCTATACTAACAGTCATAGGAAATGATCAAGAAGGAATTATCTATAAAATTTCTAAAGTTTTATATGAATACAACATCAATATCCTTGATCTAAGCCAAACTATAATGGAAGACCAATTTGTAGGAATGTTTAATATCGACTTTACAAAGTCAAAGGTAGACTTTGCTGAAATTAAGAAAGCCTTTGATGAATTGGCCGATGCGAACAATCTCGAAATAAGAATCCAAAACGAAAAGCTCTTTGACGCTATGCACAGGATTTAATATGGATAAGAATAATATTATTGAAACAATCAAAATGCTAGATGAGGAAAATCTCGACATCAGGACCCTCACCATGGGGATTTCTCTTTTTGATTGTATAGACAAAGATTATAAAAAAGCATGTGATAAAATTTATGATAAAATCCTAAGAGAAAGCAAGGACTTTATCAAGACTTCCAAGGAAGTCTCTGCAATCTATGGTGTGCCAATCATTAATAATAGGATATCTGTTACACCAATTTCTCTTATTGCGGCAGCAACAGACCTTGACGATTACACTCCCTTTGCCGAATGCCTCGACAGGGCGGCTAAGGATGTTGGAGTTGACTTTATAGGGGGATTTTCTGCCCTAGTTCAAAAGGGCATGACCAAGGCTGATGAGATCTTGATTAAATCTATCCCAAAAGCCCTATCTACAACTGACCTAGTATGTTCCAGTATAAATGTCGGCTCAACCAAGGCAGGAATCAACATGGATGCTGTAGCCATGTGCGGGGAAGTCGTAAAAGATTTGGCAGAAAGAACTAAGGATACAGATGCCCTAGGATGTGCCAAGCTTGTAATATTTTCAAATGCAGTAGAGGATAATCCCTTCATGGCAGGAGCCTTCCATGGAGTAAGTGAGGCCGATACAGTAATTAATGTCGGAGTTTCAGGTCCTGGTGTAGTAAAAGCAGCAATCTCAGGCAAGGATGAGCTTCCTATTAATGAAATCTGCGAAATTATCAAAAAGACAGCCTTCAAAATTACCAGGATGGGCGAGCTTGTAGCAAGAGATGTCTGCGATAGGCTTGGCAAAAACTTCGGAATACTAGACTTATCCCTAGCCCCAACTCCTGCCATAGGAGATTCTGTAGGAAGAATCTTAGAAGAGATTGGAATAGATAATGTAGGAGGACACGGAACAGTAGCAGCCCTAGCCCTTCTAAATGACGCTGTAAAAAAGGGTGGCCTTATGGCAAGTGCTTCTGTCGGAGGACTTTCTGGAGCCTTTATACCAGTGAGCGAAGACGAAGCGATGATTAAGGCAGTAGATGGAGGACATTTGACCTTTGATAAGCTAGAAGCTATGACTTCTGTTTGCTCTGTTGGTCTTGATATGATTGCAATTCCAGGATCTACAAGCTCAGCTACAATTTCTGCTATGATTGCAGATGAGGCGGCAATAGGAATGATAAATGCCAAAACTACTGCAGTAAGGATAATCCCTGTTCCAGGAAAGGAAGTAGGAGATTATGCAGAGTTTGGTGGGCTTTTAGGCTATGCACCAATTATAGACATAGGTAATTCCAATTCAGATAAAATGATTAAAAGAGGCGGTCATATACCAGCCCCTGTTCACTCATTCAAAAACTAAGGAGGAAATATGGAAAACAAGAACCCAATAGTAACATTTGAAATGGAAAATGGAGATACTTTCAAGGCAGAACTCTACCCAGAAGTTGCTCCAAACACAGTAAGAAACTTTATCTCACTTATAGGTCACAATTTCTATGACGGAGTAATCTTTCATAGGGTAATCAAAGGCTTTATGATCCAAGGAGGAGACCCAGAAGGAGTAGGAATCGGTGGCCCTGGCTATGCTATCAAGGGAGAATTTGCTGCAAATGGCTTTGAAAATAACCTAAAACACGACAGAGGAGTTCTCTCCATGGCAAGATCTATGATGCCAGATAGTGCAGGCAGCCAATTTTTCGTAATGCACAAAGACAGCCCTCACCTAGATGGCCAATACGCAGCCTTCGGCAGGGTAATCGAAGGAATGGATGTTGTTGATAAGATAGCGGAAACAAAAACTGACTTCCAAGACAAACCAAAAGAAGACCAAGTGATGAAGACAGTAACTGTAGAAACTTTTGGCGTAGACTATGAAGAGCCAGAAACAATTTAGCAATATTTAAAAATAGCAGGCAAGATGTCTGCTATTTTTTTAACATAAGATATATATAATATGTTCTACTAAAAATTTAGTTTTGTGGTATATTGTAATTGGAATAAATTGTCAGAACTAGGGGACTGACTATAGGAAATAAAGTGTTTTAAAATAACAATTAAAGGAGGGAATATGAATTGTAAAAAGAAATTTACGCTATTATTATCAGCAAGTGCCCTATCAATGGCGCTAATGCTACCAGGATCAGATACATCTTATGCAGTATCTGGTAACGATTTTGATGTTAATACTGGCTGGACTATGTCAGATGATATAACAACTGAGTTTACAGTCAAAAATGCTAATAGAGCTTTTTCTACAGGGAAAGCTTCAATAGATGATATAGGCGTAACAGCAACATTTGTTAAACAGGCTGATAGGAATGATGGAGCATCCTACTTATCTGCTAACGGAAATAACCAAGCAGCTTATGGAGCAACAGCTGGTATGTTTTATGGAAATCCAGATCCAGGATCAATTCCAGCTTTGGGGATGAATACCCAACCAAGTAATGGCGTTGGTGGTCCTTTAGGATCATGGCAAAAATATAACTCTGATGGAGAATATGAAGTAGGTAGTGTAACTTTTAAATTTGATAGAAAAGTTACAGACCCAATATTAGACTTATCAGGGTTAGGTGGCTATGTAAGTAGAGTTGGTTCATACCTTTCCAATGGACGAATGATTCTTGTAGGCTTGGGTTCATTTAACAGCACAAATTTACATCTTGCAACTGAAGGAATTACTTTAGAAAATGTAGCATCAAACTCAAATCTAACTGTGGATAATAACATTATTCAAGTAAAAGACAGAAATACTTACACAAGAGCAGTAGTAGATAATGATGGATACAACTGGATTCGATTCCAAGATGGGTATGGAAGACAGTACAATGTAAACAGTCCTTCACTAGTACCAGCAGGAACAGGCAGTGTTAAATTAAAGGGAACATTTGATGAAGTTACTTTCAAGTTATACCATCAAGCAACACCATATTCAAAGTTTCCAAAAGCACAATATAATACGCATGATGCATATTTTGCAAATCAGATCGGAGGAGATCCAGCTAACGGAGATGGAATCAATGGTATGAACGTAATAAACACTGAAAGTGTTCATATTGGTGGACAATGGTTTAAAGGAGATCAAAACTGGGATTTATTTAGAGCTTCATTAAGACTACAAAAACCATCATCAATTGGAGATAAAGTTTGGTTAGATGGGAACAAAGATGGTATCCAAGATCCTACAGAGAAACCAGCAGCAGGTGTAACTGTAAGACTTCTTGATAAAGATGGAAATCCAGTAAAAGACTTTAATGGAAATCCTGTAGAAGACCAAGTTACAGACCCTGAGGGTAATTATAAATTTGAAAACTTGGCAGCTGGAGACTATATAGTAGAAATAGTACCAAAAGATGGACAAAAATTAACCATTAAAGGTGATGGAACAAATGTTGAAGTTGACTCAGACTTTGATAGCAAGACAAATAAAACAGCACCAATAACCCTTGAACCAAATAAACATTTAACTGACATCGATGCAGGTTTGGTAGAAGACACCTACAAGGTAGTTTATAAATTCGAACCTTCTGATGACGGAGTAACTCCAAAAGAACTCCCAGAAGAAGTTAAAAAACAACTACCTAAGCCAGTAGAAGAAAAAGCAGACGGCGAGACGGTTGACTCACCAAAAGCTGATACTTTCAAAGATGTCGAAACTGATGAAGGAACTTGGTCTTTTGAAAAATGGGATAATGATTCAGTAACAATTGATAAGGACACAATAGGTGAAGACCGCACAGAAGAAGTAACAGGCTATTGGAAATTTACACCAAAAGCAAAAGAATACAAAGTAACCCACGAATTCAAATCAGGTACACCAGACAAAGAGTTACCAGAAGAAGTTAAAAAACTAACACCAGCTGACAAAGGCGGTAATGAAGACGGAAGCACAGTAGGACCAACCCAGCCAGAACAAACAACAGTAGAAGTAAGTGACGGTACATGGGAATTTAAGGGCTACGATAAAAATCAAGCCACAATAACAGGAAAAGACGAAAACTTCGTAGGTACATGGGAATTTACTCCAAAAGAATACAAAGTAGACTACGAATTCAAACCATCAGACGCAGCAGGAACCCCAGACAAACTTCCAGAAGGAGTATTAAAACAAGTTCCAGAAGAAAAAGGAAAGCTAAAAGATGGTACAGAAGTTCCATCACCAAAAGAATTCACTCCAGTAAAAGACGAAGTGAACAAAGGAACATGGACATTTGAAGCGTGGGATAAAGAAACTGCAACAATAGATAAAGCAGACGAACATGTAACAGGAACATGGAAATTCACAAAAGATGAAGAACCAAAACCAACAGAATACAAAGTAGACTACGAATTCCAACCATCAAAAGAAAAAGGAACACCAAGTGAATTACCACAAGGAGTATTAGATCAACTACCAGAAAAAGTAGAAAATCTAGAAGATGGTAAATCAGTTCCATCACCAACAAACTTCACAGAAGTAAAAGATGAAGTAAACAAAGGAACATGGACATTTGAAGCGTGGGATAAAGAAACTGCAAAAATCAATGGAGCAGACGAATACGTAACAGGAACATGGAAATTCACAAAAGATGAAGAACCAAAACCAACAGAATACAAAGTAGACTACGAATTCCAACCATCAAAAGAAAAAGGAACACCAAGTGAATTACCACAAGGAGTATTAGATCAACTACCAGAAAAAGTAGAAAATCTAGAAGATGGTAAATCAGTTCCATCACCAAAAGAATTCACTCCAGTAAAAGACGAAGTGAACAAAGGAACATGGACATTTGAAGCGTGGGATAAAGAAACTGCAAAAATCAATGGAGCAGACGAACACGTAACAGGAACATGGAAATTCACAAAAGATGAAGAACCAAAACCAACAGAATACAAAGTAGACTACGAATTCCAACCATCAAAAGAAAAAGGAACACCAAGTGAATTACCACAAGGAGTATTAGATCAACTACCAGAAAAAGTAGAAAATCTAGAAGATGGTAAATCAGTTCCATCACCAAAAGAATTCACTCCAGTAAAAGACGAAGTGAACAAAGGAACATGGACATTTGAAGCGTGGGATAAAGAAACTGCAAAAATCAATGGAGCAGACGAACACGTAACAGGAACATGGAAATTCACAAAAGATGAAGAACCAAAACCAACAGAATACAAAGTAGACTACGAATTCCAACCATCAAAAGAAAAAGGAACACCAAGTGAATTACCACAAGGAGTATTAGATCAACTACCAGAAAAAGTAGAAAATCTAGAAGATGGTAAATCAGTTCCATCACCAACAGAATTCACTCCAGTAAAAGACGAAGTGAACAAAGGAACATGGACATTTGAAGCGTGGGATAAAGAAACTGCAACAATCAAAGGAGCAGACGAACACGTAACAGGAACATGGAAATTCACAAAAGATGAAGAACCAAAACCAACAGAATACAAAGTAGACTACGAATTCCAACCATCAAAAGAAAAAGGAACACCAAGTGAATTACCACAAGGAGTATTAGATCAACTACCAGAAAAAGTAGAAAATCTAGAAGATGGTAAATCAGTTCCATCACCAAAAGAATTCACTCCAGTAAAAGACGAAGTGAACAAAGGAACATGGACATTTGAAGCGTGGGATAAAGAAACTGCAACAATCAAAGGAGCAGACGAACACGTAACAGGAACATGGAAATTCACAAAAGATGAAGAACCAAAACCAACAGAATACAAAGTAGACTACGAATTCCAACCATCAAAAGAAAAAGGAACACCAAGTGAATTACCACAAGGAGTATTAGATCAACTACCAGAAAAAGTAGAAAATCTAGAAGATGGTAAATCAGTTCCATCACCAAAAGAATTCACTCCAGTAAAAGACGAAGTGAACAAAGGAACATGGACATTTGAAGCGTGGGATAAAGAAACTGCAACAATCAAAGGAGCAGACGAACACGTAACAGGAACATGGAAATTCACAAAAGATGAAGAACCAAAACCAACAGAATACAAAGTAGACTACGAATTCAAACCATCAGACGCAGAAGGAACACCAAAAATACTACCAAAAGGAGTAACAGATCAACTTCCAGAAGCTAAAGAAAAATTAGCAGATGGTACAGAAATTCCATCACCAAAAGAGTTTACATCAGTAAAAGACGAAATAAACAAAGGAACATGGACATTTGAAGCGTGGGATAAAGAAACTGCAACAATCAAAGGAGCAGACGAACACGTAACAGGAACATGGGTATTCACAAAAGATGAAGAACCACAACCAACAGAATACAAAGTAACTCACGAATTCAAATCAGGTACACCAGGCGAAGAATTACCAAACGAAGTCAAAATTCTATTACCAACTGATCAAGAAGGTAAAAAAGATGGAGAAAAAGTAACCCCAACTCAACCAGCAAAAACAGAAGTAGCTGTAGAAGGTGGAAAATGGGTATTCCAAAACTACGATAAAACAGATGCAACAATAGATAAAGCAGATGAACACTTCGTAGGAACATGGGTATTTGAAGAAGACAAAACTCCAGATCCAGCAAAAGAATACAAAGTAACTCACGAATTCAAATCAGGAACAGCTGGAAAAGAATTACCAGACGAAGTAAAAGCACTATTGCCAGAAAACCAAACAGGAAAAATAGATGGCAACACAGTCGTACCAACAGAACCAGAACAAAAAGAAGTAACAACATCAGAAGGAACATGGACATTCAAAGGCTACGACAGATCAAATGCAACAATCGATGGTAAAGACGAACACTTTGTAGGAACATGGGAATTCACACCAAAAGATGAACCTAAACCAGAAACAGGAAGTGTATACGTAAAATACGTAACAGAAGACGGAAAAGAACTAGAACCTGAAAGTGGAGTACTAGTAAACGCAGAAGTTGGAACAAAATATACAACAGAACAAAAAACATTTGAAGGCTACGAATTCGTAAGAATGGATGAAAATTCAGACCCAGCAAATGGAGAAGTTAAAAAAGACGACCAACACGTAATCTACGTATACAAACCAGTAAAACAAAAAGAATACAAAGTAACTCACGAATTCAAATCAGGTACACCAGACAAAGAGTTACCAGAAGAAGTTAAAAAACTAACACCAGCTGACAAAGGCGGTAATAAAGACGGAAGCACAGTAGGCCCAACCCAACCAAAAGAAACAACAGTAGCAGTAAGTGATGGTACATGGGAATTTAAAGGCTATAATAGAGAACAAGCCGTAATATCAGGAAAAGACGAAAACTTCGTAGGAACATGGGAATTTACTCCAAAAGCAAAAGAATACAAAGTAGACTACGAATTCAAACCATCAGACGCAGAAGGAACACCAGAAACACTTCCAAAAGGAGTATTAGATCAACTTCCAACTGCAAAAGAAAAACTAGCAGATGGTACAGAAGTTCCATCACCAAAAGAATTCACATCAGTAAAAGACGAAGTGAACAAAGGAACATGGACATTTGAAGCGTGGGATAAAGAAACTGCAAAAATCGATGGAGCAGATGAACACGTAATAGGAACATGGGTATTCACAAAAGATGAAGAACCACAACCAAAAGAATACAAAGTAACCCACGAATTCAAATCAGGAACAACTGGAAAAGAATTACCAGAAGAAGTTAACAAACTAAGACCAGCTGACCAAGAAGGTAAAAAAGACGGAGAAAAAGTAACTCCAACTCAACCAGAAAAAACAGAAGTACCTGTAGAAGGTGGAAAATGGGTATTCAAAAACTACGATAAAACAGATAAAACAATAGATAAAGCAGATGAAAACTTCGTAGGAACATGGGTATTTGAAGAAAATAAAACTCCAGACCCAGAAACTGATAAAGGTAATGTTTATGTTGAGTATGTAGCAGAAGACGGAACTGTTTTAGATAAACAATCAGTAGTTAAAGAAAATGCTCCAGTAGGAGACCATTATACAACAGAACAAAAAACATTTGATGGATATGAATTTGCAAGAATGGCAGATGGTTCTGCGCCAGCAAATGGAGAAGTTCAAAAAGGCGACCAACACGTAACATACGTATACAAGAAGATAGATAATCCTGTAGAGGAAAAGGGAAATGTCTATGTAAGATATATAACTGAAGATGGAACTGTTCTTGAAGATTACACTGCTGTAAAGGAAGATGCTCCTGTAGGAGAGAACTACACAACAGAACAAAAAACATTTGAAGGATATATATTTGCGAAAATAGCAGATGATTCTGCAAATGCTAATGGTAATGTAGTTAATGGTGACTTGTATGTAACCTATGTATACAAACCAGTTAAGACTCCTGAAGTTGACCCAGAAGGTGAGAAAGGTAATGTATACGTTAAATACGTAACAGTTGATGGAGAAACTTTAGGAAATGATGTAGTTAAAGAAAATGCTCCGATTGGAGAAGCTTATACAACAGAACAAAAAACATTTGACGGATACGAATTTGTAAGAATGGGCGATGGATCTGCTGACGCTAATGGCAATGTTCAAGAAGGCGATCAATACGTAACTTATGTTTATAAGCCAATAGAAATTCCTCAAGAAAAGACTGGCAATGTCTATGTAAAATATGTGGACGAAGATGGAAATGTTATCGAAGAAGAAACAGCAGTTAAGACAGATGCTAAAGTTGGCGAAATTTACAATACAACACAAAAAGATTTCGAAGACTATGAATTTGTAAAAATGGCTGATGGCTCTGCTGATGCTAATGGTAATGTAGTTGAGGGAGACCTTCACGTAGTTTATGTCTACAGAAAGAAATCAACTCCTACTCCAGAAGTAGTAACAGAATTTGTCGATGAAAATGGTAAGACTATTGCTCCTAAGGAAAATGGTACAAAACCTAACAAAGACATCGAAGGATATGAATTTGTAAAAACTGAAAAAGATGAAAAAGGTAATACAAAACATATTTACAAGAAGAAAACTACCCCTACTCCAGAAGTAGTAACAGAATTTGTCGATGAAGAAGGAAATACTATTTCTCCTAAGGAAGATGGTAAACAACCTAAGAAAGATATTAAAGGATATGAATTTGTAAGAACCGAAACTGATGAAAAAGGTAATACAAAACACATCTACAAGAAGAAAACTACTACACCTACTAAAGATGTAGTAACAGAATACGTCGATGAAAAAGGAAATACTATTTCTCCTAAGGAAGATGGTAAACAACCTAAGAAAGATATTAAAGGATATGAATTTGTAAGAACCGAAACTGATGAAAAAGGTAATACAAAACATATTTACAAGAAGAAAACTACTACACCTACTCCAGAAGTAGTAACAGAATACGTCGATGAAAAAGGAAATACTATTTCTCCTAAGGAAAATGGTAAACAACCTAAGAAAGA
>NZ_OLMF01000002.1 GCF_900290195.1 Anaerococcus marasmi
CTCTCTCAAATCGTGAAATATCACCAATTTCTGAGAAAATAGCAGCACCTAAGACATCACCAATACCGGTGATAGAAGTAATAACAGGGCATAAAGAATTAATCATAGAAGAAATTTCATCTTCAATATCAGCTATCTGATCTTCAAGAAAAGAAATTTGAGCAATAATCTGTTTGATTTGAAAAGAAAAAGACTTCAAAGCAAACTTAACACCAAAAGAATTAGAAGCCTTCTCTTGAATTTCTTTAGCCTTATCAATACCAAAGCGACCCTTACTACACTTAGACAAAAGCTTAGCAAGCTCATCAGCAGGAATAGAAATCATATCCTCAGGCAAAGGATACTTACTCAAAAGCTCTTTAGAAGTAACACCATAAATATTAGAAAAAAGCGAAGAATACTCAGGGAAAACCTGATCTAAAATAGCAACAAGCTTTCTTTTCCAATCAGAAGCTTCATCAACAAGAGCAAACCTGAACCTAGAAAGATTTCTTAAAGCAAAAGTATCCTCATCAGAAAAATGAGAAACAGAAAACTCACCAAACCTAAGAATTTGAGCAATAACAAAAGAATCCACAGAATCATTCTTAGTCTGTCTAATATACATCTTTCTAAAAGCATCAGATTGAATAGGGTTAATAACAATACAAGAAAAACCTAAATCAATAAGGAAAGAATAAAGAGACAGCCAATAATGACCTGTAGCTTCCATACCAATAATACAATTGTTAGAATCAATCGAAAAAGAGGAAATAAATTTCTGAAACTTCTCTAACCCCCTAATAGAATTAGAAAAAGAAAAAGACTCAGAAA
>NZ_OLMF01000003.1 GCF_900290195.1 Anaerococcus marasmi
GCGAAGAGTTTATATCATAGGGTATTATTCGTCGTTTCCAACGGCTATCCCCTTGTGCAAGGCAGGTTACTCACGCGTTACTCACCCGTCCGCCACTAATCCACTTAAATTCATTCCGAAGAAATCAGTTAAGTTTCATCGTTCGACTTGCATGTGTTATGCACGCCGCCAGCGTTTATCCTGAGCCAGGATCAAACTCTCATAAATAATTTGTATGAGAATCTTTCCTCGTCCTTCGTCCTCGGCCACTCCGTGGAGGGTCCTCTAGGAGCCGGACAGGCTAATTCTGACTCTTTCATTTACATCTGACTTTAATCAAATGCGTGATTTAATTTTGTTATCCTTTATTTCAAAAGAATTTTAGGTTATGTTATTGTTTATTTAATTTAATTGGTTCCATCAGCTCTCGCCGACTTTTATATAATACCATGGATTTTTACCTATGTCAAATTATTTTTCAAAAAAAATAAGATGCCCTGTTTTTATTCTTGGACATCTATGTTTTCTCTAGCATTTTAGTTGAAATCAGGCCTATCTAATAGATTGACATGGCAGTAGCCATTTGGATTTTTCTTTAGATAGTCTTGGTGATATTCTTCTGCTTTTATATAATTTTTTAGTTTTTCTACTTCTACTTGAATTTTTTCTTCTTCATTTTTTTGTTTTTCTTCTAAGAATTTTCTTACTTCCTCTAGTATCTTTCTATCTTCCGAATAGATTCCAGTCCTATATTGTCTACCCATATCCCCACCTTGTTTGTTTACAGAAAATGGATCTATTATATAATAGAAATATTCTAGTAATCTTTCTAGACTAATCTTCTTATCGTCATAGGTCACTTTGACTGTCTCGGCATGATCTGAGTTTTTGAGATTTTCGTAGAAGGTATCCTCTGTTAGGCCATTAGCATATCCTGCTTGTGTTTTTTCGACTCCTTCTATTTGTTTAAAGTAGGCATCTACTCCCCAGAAGCATCCGCCTGCTAGGTATATAGTTTGTTTCATTTTTTCCTCCTAAAGTAGTTTAAGTAGTTCGTCCTTTTTACTTTTCTTCTTCTAAAGTTTTTCATATTCCTAGAAAATGATGACGATAAAAGTATACCAAATGATATCGCTCCTGCTATTGCAAGGGCCTTGGACAAGGTTAGTAGAACTAAGGCACTTTCGTTATTGATAAAGTATTTCATTGTATTAAATATAGCTTCTCCTGGGCAAAGATTTATTACACCAGGAACTATAAAGACCAAAGCTGGAAATTTGAAATATCTCGCACAGAATTCTGATATGAATGATATGACGAATGCCGAAAGAAAAGTTCCTATATAGACGCTTCCTGTGTAGGCTATTGTCATTTTATATATTACCCATCCAAATCCTGCATTTACGGCAGATATTAGTAGTGGTTTTTTGGGAACTTGAAATATCAAGGCAAATCCTATCGCTGCTATGGAAGATACTATAAATTCGTATAAATACATCTATCCTCCTCGTATATTATAGTTGTAGTAATAAATACTACATTTTATTCTCAATCCCACTTTCTTGTGGGATAATAATTGTATAGATAGAGGTCGTAGCGATCCTCCTTGAAGCTTGTCTTCCCGATTAAG
>NZ_OLMF01000001.1 GCF_900290195.1 Anaerococcus marasmi
CATGAAGTTGGAGTTGCTAGTAATCGCAGATCAGAATGCTGCGGTGAATGCGTTCCCGGGTCTTGTACACACCGCCCGTCACACCATGGAAGTTGGCAATACCCGAAGCCTGTGAGCTAACCTTTGGAAGCAGCAGTCGAAGGTAGGGTCAGTAACTGGGGTGAAGTCGTAACAAGGTAGCCGTATCGGAAGGTGCGGCTGGATCACCTCCTTTCTAAGGAAGCCCGACCTGGTAGGGTGGAAAGTACGAAGTGCTTTTCATCCTAGACGAAGTTTTGCGTAGCAAAACGACGGATAGGACGTCTCTAGCAAAGTATGGTTAAAATTAATCATAAACGAAGAGATTCTTAATCAGTAAAGGCTTGGGGAATGATACGTTATTCCCCTTAGAAAAATATTAAGGTTAGTTATTGTTTGGACCTGTAGCTCAGGTGGTTAGAGCGCACGCCTGATAAGCGTGAGGTCGGTAGTTCGAGTCTACTCAGGTCCACCATCATGACCTATCCCGATTTCGCAAAGCGAAATCGATGGAAGGTCAGACGTCGCAACGTTTCAAATCTATGATTTGCCAAGTTGCCGACGAGTAAAAGTAAAGTTAATAGTAGCTACTGGGTTATTCTGGTAAGCTACTTACTATTACTATTTATAGTTGAAAAGTGTAGACTTAAAAATGCACTATTAGATGAACCAGTCTAAGTCAGCTTAGGCATAAAACTAAATAGCAAAAAATATTTCCAGTCAAGAAAGCAAGGGCGCAAGGTGGATGCCTTGGCACATGAAGGCGAAGAAGGACGTAAGTGAACGAAAACTAGGGCAAGCTCACAAAAAGCATTGACCCCTAGGTCTCCGAATGGGGAAACCCGGCTGTGGAAGACACAGTCATTACTAAGTGAATACATAGCTTAGTAAAGCAAGACCCTGTGAACTGAAACATCTAAGTAACAGGAGGAAAAGAAAGA